>PKRG01000010.1 GCA_017577575.1 Acidimicrobiia bacterium
TCGACCCCGGCGGGCCGCACGGTCCGGATCGCCTCGGCGCCGTTGTCGCGTCCGAGCCCTCCGGCGAGCACGACCGGCACCGGGCTCTGCTCCACGATCGCCCGGCTGATCGTCCAGTCGTGGGTCTTGCCGGCGGCACCGATGCCTTCGACCTCGTCGGTGACCGAGTCGAGGATCAGCCAATCGACGTGATGGGCGAACCTCCGCGCCTCGCCGACGGCCTCGGCTCCGGTGATCGGGATCGCCTGCATGATCTCGGAGAAGATGTCGCGCCGACGCATCCAGGCACGCAGGTCGGCCACCGCGGCAGGGGGGAAGGCGACGGTGTCGCCACACAGGTGGAGGATGTCGGGACGGACGGCGGCGACGAAGGCCTGGATGGCGATCATGTCGGTCTCCACCGTGAGAGCGACGCTCTTCGCCTTGCCGCGGAGGCGCTCGACGATCTCCTTTCCGGTGTCCAGGTCGACCTCCCCGGGCAATCCCCGCTCCGAGATGGTGACACCGACGTGGTCGACGCCGAGGGCGGCCAGAGCCTCGGCCTCCTCGGGGCTCTGGGCCGTGTAGATCTGAACCAGCATGACAGGAAGGGTATGGCGGCCGGGTAGCGTCCCGAACGATGACCACGATCGCCTGTCTGGGTGACATCGACATCGACCTGCTGGTGGATGTGGACCGGTTCCCGGCCCGAGGTGAGGAGTCGTTCGCCGAGAATGCCCTCATCCGCCTCGGCGGCTCGGCGGTGAACACGGCCGTGGTCCTCGCCCGGCTCGGCCTGCGCCCGACCATGCTGGCCCAGGTCGGTGACGACGAGTTCGGGTCACGGGCCCTGGCCGAGCTTGCCGCGGCGGGAGTCGGCACCGAGTGGGTGGCCCGCACCCCCGCCGACATCACGGGCATGAACGTGGTGGTCATCGACCCCGACGGGGAGCGGACGATGATCGGCCTGCGCGGCGCCAACCGCTCCTTCGGCGGGACCTGGGCCCACCAGGGCGAATGGCTCCACGTCTCCGCCTACGCCCTGCTCGAAGGAGACCAGCGGAAGGCCGCCCTCGCCATCCTCGAGCAGGCGAGACGAGAAGGCGTCCCGATATCGATGGACGTCCCGTCGGGGGTGGCACGGGCCCTCGGCCCGCAGCTGGTCCCCGCCTTCGACGGGGTCACCGTCCTCACGGTGGGCCGCCGCTCCCTCGACCCGATCGGCCGCGACGCGGCAGCGCTGGCGGCGCGCTGCGAGGTGGTCGCGGTCACTGACGGCGACCGGTCGGTGGAGATCCGCCGGGCAGGCGATGTGTTCCGTCTCACCCCGCCGTCGGTGCCGGTGGAGGACACCACGGGTGCCGGGGACTCGTTCATCGCCGGGCTGGTGGCCTCCCACTCGTGGGGGCTGGACACGCCGGTGGCGGCGGTGCTCGCCGCCGCGCTGGGAGCTGCCGCCGTCCAGGTGCCCGGCGCAGGGCGGTCCCTGGCCGGATCCCCGGCGGCAGAAGTCCTCGCCGCCACGGATCGGTGGCCGGACGCCGAACCGGCCTGGCTGGAAGCGGCGCGGCGCTACGTTCCCTGAGCCGCCGCCACCTCCCGGATGCGTCGCACCGCCTCGGCGACGCCGCCGCTCCAGGGCGGGCCGTGGCCGGGGAGCACCCATACGGCGTCGAGGCCCTCGATGTTGCGCAGTGACTCGATCGCCAGCGCGGGGTCGTCGGTGAACGGCGCCGGCTGGGGCCCCGGCACGCCGGTGAGGACGTTCTTCGTGGTGAGGGCGTCGCCGACGAACACCGCCTCGACCGCCGGCACGTAGTAGGCGACGCTTCCGGGCGAGTGCCCCGGCATCGGCACGACCCGGGGGCGGCCGGGGAGGTCGAGCTCCTCTCCTCCCTCGAGCTCGCGGACCTCGGTCAGGTGACGGGTGCGCAGGCCGCCGCGCAGGCCCGCATAGGTGAGGAAACGGAGCAGGGGGACCACCTTCACCTCGCCCCACGACGGGCTCGTCTTCTCCTCTCCCCGGGCGCGGGCGGCGTCACCGCGGTGGACGTAGACCGGGACGCCGTGATCGCGGCGGAGGCGCTCGGCGAAGCCGATGTGGTCGGTGTCGCCGTGGGTGAGGAGGACGGCGCGCACCTCGTCCAGGGTGCGTTTCATGGCGAGCAGCTCGGCCAGGAACTCCTGCCACAGCCCCGAGATCCCGGCGTCGATGACCGTGACGCCGGTGTCGTCGGCGACCAGGTAGACGTTGACGTGGTCGGAGCCGATGCGGTGGAGGTTGGGGGCGAGCTGCATGGTTTCAGATGTCGTCGACCCCCAACCTATCGAGGAGAGCCTCGAGCCGCCGCTCCAATTCGGCGACCCGCGCCTCCAGGGACGCGGCGGGGGCCACCGCCTCGGCGGGGGCGGCCGGGGCGTCCCCGTCCACGAGGGTCTGGGCGATGCGGCGCTGGCTCTGGCCGGGGCTGCGGGGAAGGCGGACGGCCAGACCGGCCTGGCACAGCGCGTCGATGGTCGTCTCAACCTCTTCGGCAGAGGAGAACGTCACGTACCGCTCGGTGCGTGAGCGCAGCTCCGCCGCCGTCTGTGGGCCGCGCAGGAGCAGCACGGCGAGGATCGCCTGTTCCGGAGGGCCGACCTCGAAGAACTCTGCGGCCTTGTGCCGGTACTTGGTGACCCTGTCTCCCTGCCGGCGGACCGGCGTGGCGAGCCCGGCGTCGTGGAGCCGGACCAGCGCTTGCTCGACTTCGCGTTCGTCGAGCGACATCACCGGGTTGCGGTTGGTGGCCTGGTTGCAGCCGGCGACCACGGCGGAGAGGGTCAGCGGGTAGTTGTCGGGGGTGGTCATCTGCTTTTCGATCAGCACCCCCAGCACCCGTCCCTCCACGGAGCCCAGCGCCGGGCGCTCGTCGTTCATGTCCCTGTCATCCTTTCCACGACCACGGGTCTGCCGGATAATCGCGGGCGGCGAGCCTGGGGAGGACCGTCGGCAGCTCCGCCGGGTACACCGGCTCGGCCAGGCGGCGCAGGTCGGTGGCGTCCATCCACCGGTGCTCCTCCACGGACTCCACCTCTATTTCGGTGAGACCGGCGGGACGCACCGACAGGTCGGCGGTGTGGGCGACGTAGTAGCGCTCGATCGAGCGGTAGGTTGCCCCGAGGAAGTCGAACACGGCTTCCCGCTCGGCGACGAGGCCTCCCCACTCCACGTTCGACTGACCGGTCTCCTCCCACAACTCCCTCCGGGCCGCCTCCTCGGAGGTCTCGTCGGGTTCCAGGGCGCCTCCCGGCGTGAACCACCAGGTTCCGTCGTGGGGCCGGTGGGGGTCCCCGCCCCGGAAGAGGAGGGTCCGGGCTCCTGGGCCGATGAGGATCACTCGGGCGGCGATGCGGGGGATCGGAGCCACGGGCGGTCAGGCCATCTCGGCGGGGGTCACACCTTCTGGAGCGGCGCCCACGCCAGGAGCAGCCGTTTCTTGCCGCCGACGTCGAAGACGACCTCTGCCTCTGCCCGGTCGCCGCTGCCGCTCACCTCGCGGACCGTGCCCAGCCCCCACTTGTCGTGGCGGACCCGGTCGCCGGCGGCGATCTCGTCGGGGCCCACGGTGGTGCGCGGCCCGGTGACCTGCTCGGAGCGTGGCTGGCGGCGGCGCTTCGAGGCCCGCTGCATCAGCTCGTCGGGCACCTCGTCGAGGAACCGCGAGCGGCGGTTGTAGTTGGTGCCGCCATACAGCATGCGGCTGGCGGCGGAGGTGAAGAACAGCCGCTCCTGGGCCCGGGTGATCCCGACGTAGGCGAGCCGGCGCTCCTCTTCGAGCTCGTGGGGCTCGCCGAGGGTGCGCATGTGGGGGAACACCCCCTCTTCCATCCCGATCATGAAGACCACGGGGAACTCGAGGCCTTTGGCGGTGTGGAGTGTCATCAGGGTGACCGCTCCCCCGCCTTCCTCCCACTCGTCGACGTCGGCGACCAGCGCGGTCGTCTCGAGGAACACCTCGAGCTGGCGGCGAGGCGGCATCTCGTCCCATGGCTCGTCGCCGATCACCGCGCCCTCGTTGGACTCGACGAACTCGGCCGCCACCGAACGGAGCTCCTTCAGGTTCTCGACCCGGCCCATCGCCTCGATGGTGCGCTCCGCCTCCAGGGCAGCGAGATAGCCGGTGTCGTTGAGGACGGCGTCGACGGCGGCGGGCACGCCCCCTTCGTCGAGGGTCTGGCCGAGGTGGTCGATCAGAGCCACGAACTCGGCGAGGCTGGCCTTCGCCCGGCTGTTTAGGGCACCTATCTCGTCGGCGCGGCGCAGGGCATCCAGGAACGGGATGCGGTTGGCGTCGGCGAACCGGTCGACGTGGGCGATGGTGGTGCTGCCGATCCCCCGTTTCGGCTCGTTGATGATGCGCTTCACCGCCACCTGGTCGGCCGGGTTCACCAGGGTGCGGAGGTAGGCGAGGGCGTCCTTGATCTCCTTGCGCTCGTAGAACTTCACCGACCCGACGACCGTGTAGGGGATGCCGCGGCGGACGAAGACGTCTTCCACCACCCGGGATTGGGCGTTGGTGCGGTAGAAGACGGCGATGTCGGAGGGGTTGTAGCCCTCGTCGATGAGGGCGTCGATCTGGTCGGCGACGAATCCGGCTTCGTCGTGCTCGTCCTCGGCTTCGTAGCGGACGATGGGCTGGCCTTCGCCTTTGTCGGACCACAGGTTCTTGGGGGTGCGGCCCGTGTTGTTGGCGATGACGGCGTTGGCGGCCTTGAGGATCGTCTCGGTCGAGCGGTAGTTCTGGTCGAGGACCACGACCCGGGCCTCGGGGAAGTCCTGCTCGAAGTTGCGGATGTTGCGGATGTCGGCGCCCCGCCACCCGTAGATCGACTGGTCGGCGTCCCCGACGACACACAGGTTGCGGTGGGACGCCACGAGTTGCTTCACCAGCACGTACTGGGCGTGGTTGGTGTCCTGGTACTCGTCGACGTGGACGTAGCGGAACCGGTTCTGGTATTGCTCGGCGACGTCGTCGAAGGCAGCCAGCAGCTCGACCGTGACCATCAGCAGGTCGTCGAAGTCCATCGCCGACGCCTCCAGGAGCCGCTGCTGGTAGAGGCGGTAGATGTCGGCGACCTGCTCGTGGTAGAAGCCGTCGCCCCGGGAGGCGAAGGTCTCGAAGTCGATCAGCTCGTTCTTGGCGTTGGAGATGGTCGCCTTGACGCCTTTCGGCGGGAACCGCTTGGTGTCGAGGTCGAGGTCCTTGATGACCTGGGTGAGGAGGCGGACCGAGTCGGCCTCGTCGTAGATGGAGAAGCCGCTCCGGTAGCCCAGGCGATGCCCTTCCGCCCGGAGGATGCGCACGCAGGCGGAGTGGAAGGTGGAGACCCACATCGAGCGCCGCAGCCCCCCGACGAGCTGGGCGACGCGCTCTTTCATCTCGTTGGCGGCCTTGTTGGTGAACGTGATGGCGAGGATCTGCTCCGGGGGCACCCGCCGGTCACGGATCAGATGGGCGATGCGATGGGTGAGGACACGCGTCTTGCCCGACCCCGCCCCGGCGACCACGAGGAGCGGGCCTTCGGTGGCGGCGACCGCCTCGCGCTGGGCAGGGTTGAGGCCTTCGAAGAGCGGGGAATCCGTGGGGGCGTCGGCGTCTGGCCCTACCCACCCCCCGACCTCCAGGTCTTCGTCCTGGGCGAACCAGTGGGTCTGCATCTAGGGGGATGGTACAGGCCCACCAGGAGAGAATCACACGCGTGTAAATCGGCGGCGGGCGATCTCGCCGTTTTGTGGGTCGGAAACGGCGCCTGTGGCGCCGTTTCCGACCCACAAAACGGGTATCCCCGCTCCCCACTCCCGGGTGGGCTATTCGGTGGCCAGGCCCAGGCCGGGAGGACGGCGCGGCTCGGCGGATTCGGGGACGGGGGCGACGCTGCCGTCGATGTCCTTCTCGCCCGCCGACAGGGGAAGCGAGAAACAGAAGCGGCTGCCGGTGGGGAACCGGCGCTCGTACCACACCTCCCCGCCCATGGCCCGGGCGAGCCGGCGGGCGATGGGCAGGCCGAGGCCGATACCCGATGAAGACCGGGCGTCTCCCTTGGATAGCTGCTCGAAGTGCTCGAAGATCTTCTCGACGGCGTCGTCGGGAACCCCCGGGCCGTTGTCGGCGACCACGATGACGTAGTGGTCGCCGTAGCCGAACCCCTCGACCAGGATCTGCTCACCGCCGTACTTGCGGGCGTTCTCCAGCAGGTTGCGGATCACCTGCTGCACCCGCTTGGGGTCGGCTTCGACCATGACGCCGGTCGGCATCGACACGACCACGTCGCGGCTCGAGTCGGTGGCGACCAACAGCTCGGTCACCTCGTGGACGACCTTGCCGAGGTCGAACATCTCGGGGCGGAACCGCATCCGGCCCGCCTCGAGGCGGGGGATGACGAGCACGTCCTCGACCAGGTCACCCAGATAGAGCGACTGCTTGTGGATGTAGTGGAGGAACTCGTCGACCTCGCTCTCGGGCAGGTCCCTCCAGCCGCTGATCAGTGTGTCGGCGAACCCGGCGATCGACGTCAGCGGCGTCCGCAGCTCGTGGCTGACCATCGCCACGAAATCGTTCTTGATCGAGTGCGCCTCCTCGGCGGCCTGCTCGGCCCGCCTCACCCGCAGGTTGGCCCTGACCACCAGCCAGATCGCGGCGCCCAACGCCGCGAGGCCGGCGACGAACAAGGCGAGATTGACCCACTCAGGCATCGGCTCCGCCCTCGGTCAGGGAACCCCGCAGCGTAACGCCCTCAGTCGGCAGACACATGCTCGGCGAGGAGACGGCGCAGGGTTGTGGTGAGCACTCCCTTGCGCAGGTCGAACTTGTCCATGTAGGCGTCGACCCCCGCCTCCCAAGCCGCCTTCTGCTCCTCCGGTGTGGCGACGCCCGACACCATCACGATCGGGATCTCGACCCCGGCCGCCCGCAGCGCCCGGACCAGGTCGACGCCCGAGGAGCGGGGCATCGAGTAGTCCACGACGAGGGCGTCGGTGGGGGATTCGGCCAGGCGCTGGACCGCCTCCCTGGCACCGGCCGCCACGGAGACGTCGAAGCCGGCCCCGGCCAGGGTGGCGGCGATCAGCTGGCGGACCCCGGCGGAGTCGTCGACGATCAGCACGCTCGGCCGCTTCCCGTCGAGCGACGGCTGGTTCCGGGCGAACTCGGACAGGTAGTGGGGGTCGATGACGACCAGCACCTCTCCCCCGCCCAGGAAGGCGGCGGCGGTGATGTGGGTCGCCCCTTCCAGGATCGGGCCCAGGTCCTTCACGGCGACGCGGCGGCGGTCGATGATCTCGGGGACGGTCACGGCCACGAGCCCGGAGCGCCCGGTGAGGACCACCACCTCCCGCTCCGGCTCGATCGCCGACATCCCCACCGCCTGCGCCAGCGACACGACCGGCACGCTGGTGCCGTCGAAGCGGATCTCCCGGCCGGCGTCGGTCACCTCGATGTCTTCGTCGTTGAGGACCATCGTGCCCACCACCGACGCCTCCGGCAGGCCCCAGAACTGGTCTCCGACGGCGACCACGACCATGTTCTGGATGACCAGCGAGATCGGCAGGGTGAGGACCACCGTCGTCCCCTCGTCGGGGACGCTCTCGATCTGGATCCCGCCGTGGAGCCGCTCGATCACGTCGGCCACGACGCTCAAGCCCTCCCCGGTGCCGCTGAAGTCGTCTTTGATGAGGCGGGTCGAGAAGTCGGGGCGCATGAGAAGCGGCGTGGGGTCGTCGGGGATCACCAGGCCGAGCTCGGCGGCCCGCTCCTCGACGAGCTTCCACTTGATCCCGGCGCCGTCGTCGGCGACCGAGATCTGGACCTTGTCGTCGCGCCGCTGCACGTGGATGGAGACCGTGCCGGTGGGCGACTTCCCTTTGGCGGTGCGGGCGTCGGGCGGCTCGAGGCCGTGGTCGACGGCGTTGACCAGCAGGTGCCGCAGCGGCTCCCGCAGCTGCTCGACGATTTGGCGGTCCATCTCGACGTCTTCGCCGGTGATCTCGAACCGCACGTCCTTTCCGAGCTTGCGGCCGAGATAGCGGATGAACTGGGGGAACGTCTCCGCCGCCTCCCGGAACGGGACGTTGGCCAGCGCCACCGCCTGGTCCTGCAGCTCCTCCATGGACTTGGTGAGACGCTGCATGTGGGTCCGCCACGCCGTCAACACCTTCTTGGGGTCGGCGCCTTCCAGGTTCACCAGCGACAGGTCGGCGAGCACGGCCGTGTCGAGCGAGACCTCGACCAGGCGGTTGATCAGGCGGTACAGCTCCCCGGTGTCGACGCGGGTGACGCCTTCGAGCAGCGAGGTGGTCACCGACGACAGCAGCCCGCCGAGGGCCCCCGGGTCGGGCTGGGCGGGTTTGGCAGCAGACGGCTTCACCTCGGGCTCCTGGGCCTTCTCCACGCGGTTGACGGCCCGGGCCAACGCCGCGGTGTTGTCGCCGTCCGGTGACTCGCCGATCCTCTCCGAGAGCTCGATGAGCGAAGACGCCAGCTCGGTGGAAGCCTCGAGTCGCTGCTCGTGGAGTGCCCGCCAGGTCTGTTCCAGCATTGCCGCGGCCGAGGCGATCGCCTCCTCCCCCATCAGGCGGGCGTTGCCCTTGATGGTGTGGGCGTGACGAACCGCTTCTTCGAAGTCGGCGGGATCGAGATCACCGATCAGGAGTGCCCGGGCGGCTTGGAGCAGAGCGTCGGAACGCTCTTCGAGTTCCTGACGAAACAGCTCCGTCAGCTCGGGTGACTGCCGCGGATCCACTGGCACCTTCGACTCGGTGGGCACACTGAGAGTATCGGGCGGACCCCGGGGCCTCTTGAGCGCCGGGGTCGTCCGCATGACACGGTGAATACCGAGGAGATCTCGGTTGTTCGGCGAGCCAACGCTACCGGAACCGATCGCTTTGCGGATCGGAAAACCCGGTCATTCCCACTCGATGGTGGCGGGAGGCTTCGAGGAGATGTCGTAGGCCACCCGGTTCACCTGCGGGACCTCGTTGATGATCCTCGACGACATCGCCTCCAGCACCTCGTATGGGAGGCGAGCCCAATCGGCGGTCATGGCGTCTTCGCTGGTCACGGCTCGCACGACGATCGGGTAGGCGTAGGTCCGCCCGTCGCCCTGGACACCCACGGTGCGCACCGCCGGGAGGACGGCGAATGCCTGCCAGATGTCGCGGTAGAGGCCGGCGCGGCGGATCTCCTCGACGACGATCTTGTCGGCGGCCCGGAGGACGTCGAGTCGCTCGCGGGTGACCTCTCCGATGATCCGCACCGCCAGGCCGGGACCGGGGAAGGGCTGCCTCCACACGATCTCGGGTGGGAGGCCGAGCTCTTCGCCGATCACCCTCACCTCGTCCTTGAACAGGTCCCGGAGGGGCTCCACCAGCTCCAGCTCCATGTCCTCGGGGAGCCCGCCGACGTTGTGGTGGGTCTTGATGGTGGCGGCGGTGCCGCTGCCCGACTCGATCACGTCCGGGTACAGGGTGCCCTGGACGAGGAATCGGGCGTCGCCGACCTCCCTGGCGGTCTCCTCGAACACCCGGATGAAGGTCTCCCCGATGATCTTCCGCTTCTGCTCGGGGTCGGTCACCCCGGCCAGCTTCTCGAGGAACCGGTCGGCGGCCTTGACGTGAATGAGGTCGACGTCGAAGTGCCCCCGGAACGTCTCCTCGACCTGTTCTGCCTCGTCGGCCCGGAGGAGGCCGTGGTCGACGAAGATGCAGGTCAGCTGGTCACCCACCGCCTCGTGGACCAGGGCGGCGGCCACGGCCGAGTCGACGCCGCCCGACAGGCCGCAGATGACCCGGGCGTCGCCGACCTGGGCGCGGATCTTCTCCACCTGCGACTCGATGATCGAATGCGACGTCCAGGTGGGGCGGGCGCCGCACACGTCGTAGAGGAAGTTGCGGAGGATCTCGTTGCCGCGGGGGGTGTGAGCGACTTCGGGGTGGAACTGGACCCCGAAGAGGCCGCGTTGGCGGTTCTCCATCGCCGCGACGGGCGCTCCCGGCGAGGAGGCGACCACCTCGAAACCCGGAGGCGCTTCGGCCACAAGGTCGCGGTGGCTCATCCACACCTCCTGCTGGCGGGGCAGGTCGGAGAAGAGGACGGAGTCTCCCGTCACCTCCAGGGGTGTCTTGCCGTACTCGGCGGTGCCCGTGTTCTCGACGACCCCTCCCGCCAGGTCGGCGAGGAGCTGGTGGCCGTAGCAGATGCCGAGCACGGGCACGCCGAGGTCGAGGATCGCCGGGTCGATGCGGTAGGCGTCGTCGGCGTACACCGAGGCGGGGCCGCCGGAGAGAACGATGCCCACCGGGCGCCGCCGCCTGACCTCCTCGGCGGTGATGTCGCGGGAGACGATCTCGGAGCGGACGTGCGCTTCCCGCACCCGCCGGGCGATCAGCTGGGCGTACTGGGCTCCGAAGTCGACTACGAGGACCGTGTCGGCGCCGGGGTCGCTCACCCCATCCCCACCCGCTGACTGCGCTGCAGGGCCTTGCCCTCGGTCTGGATGGACGGGGCGATCATCACCTCCGCCTTCTGGAACTCCTTTACGTCGGAGTAGCCGGTGGTGGCCATCGCCACCCGCAGCGCCCCGAACAGGTTGCGGCGCCCGTCGTTCTCGTAGGCGGGCCCGACCAGGATCTCCTTGAGGGAACCGAGGCAGCCGACGTGGACGCGCGCACCCCGGGGGAGGGTGGGGTGGAACGTGGCCATGCCCCAGTGGTAGCCCTTGCCGGGCGCCTCGGCGGCGGCGGCCAGGGGCGAGCCGATCATCACGGCGTCGGCTCCGCAGGCGATGGCCTTGGCGATGTCACCTCCGGTGCGCATGCCGCCGTCGGCGATCACGTGCACGTAGCGGCCCGTCTCGTCTAGGTAACGCATCCGGGCGCCGGCGGCGTCGGCGATGGCGGTCGCCTGGGGCACGCCCACGCCGAGCACGCCGCGTGTCGTGCACGCGGCACCGGGACCGACGCCGACGAGCACGCCGACGGCGCCGGTGCGCATCAGATGGAGCGCCGTCGAGTAGGAAGCGCAGCCGCCGACGATCACGGGCACCTCACATTCGGCGATGAACTCCTTGAGGTTGAGCGGCTCGCCTTTCGATGACACGTGCTCGGCGGAGACGACGGTTCCCTGGATGACGAGGATGTCGAGGCCGGCTTCGAGTGCGTAGGGAGACAGCTCCTTCACCCGCTGCGGGGTGAGGCTGGCGGCGGTCACGATGCCTTCGGCCTTCATCTGCTCGACCCGCCGCCCGATCAGCTCGGGCTTGATCGGCTCGAGGTAGATCTCCTGCATCCGCCGGGTCGCCTTGTCGGGCTCGAGTTCGGCGATCTCCTCGTAGTAGGGGTTCGGATCCTCGTAGCGGGTCCACAGGCCCTCGAGGTTGAGCACTCCGAGCCCGCCGAGCTTTCCGATCTCGACGGCGGTGGCGGGGCTGATGGCGCCGTCCATCGCCGCTCCCAACATGGGGAGCTCGAAGCGGAACGCGTCCAGCTGCCAGCTGATGTCGACGTCGTCGGGGTCTCGTGTCCTGCGGCTGGGGACGATGGCTATGTCGTCGAATCCGAACGCCTGCCGACCAGATTTGCCGATACCGATGTCGATTTCCACGAGGATTCCTCCGCCGAACGTCGTGCCCCGAGAAGGGTACCAGTGCGCTCCCTCCGGCCGGACCGTTACGCTCAGCCGCCATGGCTCCCCGCTGGACAGTGATGGACCTCGTGCTGATAGTCCTCGGCGCCCTCGGCGGGTCGCTGCTCGCCGGGGCGGCGGCGTCGCTGGCCGACGCCCCCGCCGAAACCGTGCTGCTGGCCACTTTCGGTGGCCAGTACGTGGGCACGCTCGGTGTCATGTGGGTCATCGCCCGGACCCGGCGTCTCGGCCCCGAGAGCCTCGGCTTCGACATCCACCCGGCCGACGTGACCTACCTGGGCCTGGGCGTGGCCCTCCAGATAGCCATCGCCATCCTCTTCGCCCCGCTCCAGCAGCTGCTTCTCCCCGACCAGGGCCCGAGCCAGGAGGTGGCCGAGATCTTCGCCGCCCTGCAGGGTTTCGGGCCTCGCCTGGCGATGGTGGCCGTGTCCACGCTGCTGGCTCCCCTGTCTGAGGAGCTGATGTTCCGCGGGGTGCTGCTGCGGGCGCTGGAGAGCAAGTCGCGGCGCACGGTGATGGTGGTGACGTCGCTCGTGTTCGCCGCCTTCCACCTGCTCGGCGTGACCTCGGTCGGCGCCGGAGTGCTGGTGTTCGTCCAGATATTCCTCGTCGGGTTGGTGCTGGCGCACGTGACCCTTCGCCACGGGCGCATCGGCCCGGCGATGTTCGTGCACTCCGGGTTCAACCTGGTGGCGGCGGTGATCCTCCTGCTGCCCCAGGAGGTCCTCGAGCAGCTCGGCCAGGCTCAGTAGCCGGCCAGGCCGACGGCCTTGCGTATCTCCACCATCGACCGCTCGGCCCGGGCCCGAGCGTCGAGGGCGCCCCGCTCCATGATGTGGGCCACCTCGGCGTCGTCGAGCTGCTTGTACCGGGTGCGGATGGGGGTCAGCCCGTCGATCACGGCCTCGGCGACCGCCTCCTTGAAGCGGCCGTACCCGCCTTCGGCGTACTCGTCGACCAGGTCGTCGATCTTGCGGCCCGAGAAGAACGAGAAGATCTCGAGCAGGTTGGAGATGCCGGGCTTGCGGTCCCAGTCGTAGGCGACGGTGGTCTCAGAGTCGGTCACCGCCGACTTGATCCGTTTGCGGATCACGTCGGGGTCGTCGACGAGGAGGATCCGCGAGTTCGGGTTGGGGTCCGATTTCGACATCTTCGACGTCGGGTCCTGCAGCGACATGACCCGGGCGCCGATCTCGGGGGTGATCCGCTCGGGGAGCGGGAAGATCTCCCCGAACCGGTGATTGAACCTCTCCACCAGGTCGCGGGTCAGCTCCAGGTGCTGGGTCTGGTCGTCGCCGACCGGGACGGCGTGGGCCCGGTGGACGAGGATGTCGGCCGCCATCAGCACCGGGTAGGAGAACAGGCCGAGGTTCTGGCCCGCCTTGTCGGCCTTCTCCTTGTACTGCGTCATCCGCTCGAGCTGGCCGATGCCGGTGATCGTGCCGAGGATCCACGCCAGCTCGGCGTGCTGGGGGACCTGGGACTGGTAGTAGAGGAGCGAGCGGTCGGGGTCGATGCCCACCGCCAGGAGGAGCTTGGCCGTCTGCAGCCGGGCGGCGTGGAACTCTTCCACGTCGTAGGGGACCGTCATCGCGTGCAGGTCGACGACGCAGTAGATCGTCTCGTCGTATTCGTCCTGCATCTTCACCCAGTTGGAGAGGGCCCCCACGTAGTTGCCCAGATGCAGCTCACCGGTCGGCTGGATCCCGGAGAAGACTCTCTTCACTTCTGTCGTCATGTCGGTTCTCCAAAGGTGCTCTACAGAAAAGCCGCCGGATCGCTCCGGCGGCTCGGAAATCGAGACTGGCGCGCGGAGCTAGCTGGGTTCGCTCCGCCACCACCAGTTCCGTCTGCACGACATCTTCGGGATGATCCTAACGCCTTCGCCGCTGGCGCCGGGCCGGCGAGACACGGAGATGGACCACCGACTCGTCACGAGAAGGGGACCCCTAGCGCCGAGCAGAGAAACGACACGAACGGCGTCGCCGCCTGGCAACGGGCGAGGAACAGGTCGATGAACTCGCCAGAGGTCACCGCCTTGTTCGTGAAGCGGGTGGAAGCGGCGAAGTCCTTGCGCCGCAGATCGTCGATGAGCGGATGGCCGGGATCGAAGCCGCGGGGCGGGCGGGCGAGGCGCTCCCCCTGGAGCGTGAAGTGCTCCTCGAAGGCGCCGGCACCGATGGCCGCCTCCCACTCGCCGGGGCGTTCGGCGATCGCCCGGCGGATCCTGCCGGCCGTGGCGGCGTCGGGTCGCCAGCACCCCACACCCAGGTAGGAGCGGCCCGGCTGGATGGCGAGGTAGAAGCGGGGCGTGGGACGCTCCCGGTGCATCCGATGGCGGATGCCGATTCCGAGGTACGTGCGGTACGGGGACTTGTCGGCGGAGAAGCGGGTGTCGCGGGCCATCCGGACGAGCGATCCCCCGGCGATCGCGGGCTCGACGATGAACTCTGCCGAGATACCGGAGAAGGGAGCGGCCAGGTCGGCGATGAAGCGGAGGGCTGGCTCCCGGGCGTATCGCTCGTACTCTGAGCGATGGGCGGAGAACCATTCGCGGTCGTTGTTGGCGGCGAGGTCCCGGAGGAAGGTGAACAGGCGCGGGCTGAAGTGGGCCATGTCGCCGACCGTACAGGTGCCCGCCGGGCGCGCCTAGGGGGTCGTGCCGGGGCGAAATCACGGCGACACGAGCCGCGCTCGCCGATACCGTGGCTGGTGCCGATGGCAGCGAGAAGGCTCCGGTCCTGGCTGTGGGACTACCTCGTGATACTCGCCGGGGTCGCGGGCGTCTTCGTGGTCGTCGGTGTCCCGACCCTGCTCGGGTGGATCGACGCGAGCGGTGTGTGGGAGAGCCGGATCGGCTCGGATGTCGCCATAACCGTGCTCACCGTGGTCCCGACTCTCGGCTACCTCACGATCACCGAAGCGGGAAGGGACCACGCCACGTGGGGCAAGCGCCGCAGCGGCCTGCGACTCGCCGACGAACCGTCCTTCGGCCGGGTGCTGGGCCGCAATGCGATCAAGCTGTTGCCCTGGCAGTTCGGGCACCTGGCGGCGACCCGATTCGCCACGGCCCCCGAAGCGACCGCGTCGGCGACTCTCTTCTTCGTCGTCTCGATGGTCCTGCTCGCCGCCGTCGCCCTCCCTCCCCTGCTCGGGAGGCGAGGGGCCCACGAGGTCGCGTCGGGGACCCGGGTGGTCTTCGATCAGCCGGCCTCGACCCCCGTGTAGAAGGCAGTCGTCCGCTGGGCGGCGGCCTCCGCCTCGGCCGGGTCGGTGCCGGCGGCGATGCTGGCGTCCCGCCAGGCGGCGCTGCTCGCCCCGTAGAACGCCCGGCCCTCTTCCGAGGCCGCCCACGCCCCGAGGTCGTCGGGCATCGCCGCCGCTTCGTCGGCCACGTGCAGGGCCAACCCGAGGAGGGCGCCGTCCCAGCCGACGCCGGTCGCTCCCGGCCCGTACTGGGCCCACATGTCGTCGTCGACGTGGGCGACGTGTTCCAGGGTGAAACGGGCCTGGCCGTCGCCTTCTTCGGTGATGCGGACCTCGATCCACGACACCTGTCCGCCGAACTCCCAGGTGGCGGCGAAACGGTGCGGCGGGTCGCACTCTTCGATGGTGCCCGAGGCGTTGCCTTCCAGGCTGTAGTGGCCCCCCGGGCGGAGGTCACCGCTGATGGGCAGGAACCAGCGGGGGATCCGCTCCGGGTTCGTGACCGCGTCCCACAGGTCGGCGGCGTCGGTCGGGTACACCCGGCTGGCGGTCAGCACCCTAGCCTCACCAGACTCCAATGTCCGGGTGCCGACGGTGCGGGTCACTTCCGAGATGTGGTGGGCGACGTCGAGCGTCATGTCTTCTTCCTCTCTCGTTTGCCACGCGCCACTTCGGTGGCGAGGGCCTCCAAAGGTCCGGCCCAGATGCGACGGAACCGGTCGAGCCACTCGTCGACGTCGTCGAATCCGTCGGGGCGCAATCGGTAGATCCGCCTGGGGCCGTCGACGCGCACGGCGACGAACCCGGCCTCCCGCAGGACCCGCAGGTGGTGGGAAACCGCCGGATGGGAGATCCCGAACTCCTCCTGGACGGCCGCTGCCAGTTCCCCGGCGGAGGTCTCGCCCCGGGCGAGCAGGTCGAGGATCCTCCTGCGGACCGGGTCACCGAGCACGTCGAGTGCGTTCACGACGGCTATTTAAGTACTTGTTTAATTAAATAGCAACTGAATGATTTGACGACGTCGCGGCCGCCGACATCCTGACGCCGACGCGCTCATCCAGAGCGGTGGAGGGACAGGCCCTGCGAAGCCGCGGCAACCGGACCCGATTCGGTGCCAATGCCTGATCGATGAGCTGCTCGCACGGTGTCGTGCGGCGCTCCGAGCGCGTTTGGGGAAGAGCGAAAGGAGACCGCATGACGGACCGCCACGTCCACCTGGTGGGCACCGTGCCCGCCGACGACGCCAAGGCCGCGTTCGAGTTGTTCGCCACCGAGCTCGGCGACCGGCTCCCGCCCTGGGTTCCCGACGGCGAGACCGGCGACCGGCTGAACTGGATCCAGCGCATCATCGAGAGCCTGCGCAGCCACCCCGACCTGCGCCTCGCCCGGGACGGCGACTGGAGCGACTACGGGAAGACCCCCTGCTTCGAGGTGGCACCGAACCGTTCTTTCACGACCCTGGACCTCGACTACTACGAGTACTTCCAGGAGTCGTGGCCGGCGTTCCAGGAGTTCCGGGACTCGCTCGACCGCCCGGTCAGCCTCCAGGTCGGCATCCCCGGCCACCTGGACCTGGCGCTGTGCGCGTTCGGCTTCAAACCCGGCGCCGCCTTCCGCAACGTCGCCCCGTTCCGGGATGCCACGGTCCGCGAGATCACGCTGATCCAGGCGGCCGGAGGTGACGACGTCGTCTTCCAGCTGGAGGTCCCGATCCCGCTGATCTTGCTCACGCGGGTGCCGTCACGGGGACAGGCCCTCGCCGCCGCCCGCCTGGCCGCCGAGATCCTGAAGGTGGTGCGGCGCACCCGCCGGGGGACCCGGTTCGGCATCCACCTCTGCTACGGCGACATGAACCACCGGTCGATGGCCGAGCCCGAGGACACTCGCCCGGCCGTGCTGTTGGCCAACGCCCTGGTCAAGCAGTGGCCGCAGGCACAGGAGCTCGAGTTCATCCACATGCCGTTCGGGCGCGGGATCGAACCGCCGCCTCTCGACGGCAGCTTCTATGCCGCGCTCGCCGAGCTACGCCTCCCGCCGGAAGTGCGGTTCGCCGCCGGGATCGTCCACGAGGGCCGGGAGCTCGACGAGCTCAGGCGCCTGCGGAACCGAATCGAGACCCTGGTGGGCAGGCCCGTGGACGTCGCCGCCGCCTGCGGCCTCGGCCGCCGCGATCGCGAGCGGGCGGTGCGGAACCTGGCGTTGAGCCAGGCCCTCGCCGAGTGACCTGTGATCGATCAGGAATCGAGAAGCGCCGGCTCTGTGCCATCGCGTAGCTTCACGATCGCCTCTGTGGGTAGCACCGCAGGGCGACCGAAGACGAGACGAAAGGAGCGAGCGATGAGCGCCACGAACAAGACCGGCGGGTTCTCGGAGGCCGAGAAGCAGGCGATGCGGGAACGGGCCGCCGAGCTCAAGGCCGAGAAGGGCGGCAAGAAGAAGGCGGAGATGGAAAAGGCCGCCCTGGACGCGATCGCCGCCATGCCCGACGAGGACCGGCTGATCGCCGAGCGGATCCACGCCCTCGTCCTCGAGCGGGCGCCCGATCTGACGGCCCGCACCTGGTACGGGATGCCGGCCTACGCCAACGGTGACGGAAAGGTGGTGTGCTTCTTCCAGGCGAAGTCGAAGTTCGACTCCCGCTACGCCACCTTCGGGTTCAACGACGTCGCCAACCTCGACGATGGGCCGATGTGGCCGGTCACCTACGCCATCACCGAGTGGACTCCCGAGGTGGAAAAGCAGGTGGCGAGCCTGATCGAACAGGCCGTCAGCTGAGGGGACGCCGCCGGCGTCCGTCGGGTTGACCCCGGCGGAGGCCGGCGGCATACTGTCTGGCTCAGATGCACCACTTTTTCGACGGCATCATCATTATCGACTGAGGCGCAGGCCACAGCCCGGCCCGCGCCTTTCGCCCTCTGCGATCGCAGGGGGTTTTTTCATACCTGGACGGCACGGAGACCCCCATGGAGACGACGCTCGAGATCTACGACACGACGCTGAGAGACGGAAGCCAGCAGGAAGGCATCTCGCTCACCGTGAGCGACAAGCTGCGCATCGCCCAGCTGCTCGACGACCTCGGCGTCGCCTACATCGAGGGGGGATGGCCCGGCGCCCTGCCCAAAGACGACGAGTTCTTCCGCCTGGCACAGAGCCGCCTGAACCTGCGAAACGCCGAGCTGGTGGCTTTCGGGTCGACCCGCCGTCCGGGCACGACCGCCGACAAGGACCCCCAGCTCCGCGCCCTCCTCGAGTCGGGGACCGAGACGATCTGCATCGTCGGCAAGTCGTGGGACTACCACGTCCGGGAAGCCCTCCGCACGGATCTCGACGAGGGCCTGGCCATGATCGGCGAGTCGATCGAGTTCCTCCGCTCCCACGGTCGACGGGTGTTCTTCGACGCCGAGCACTTCTTCGACGGGTTCCGCAGCACCCCCGAGTTCGCCCTGGCGGCCGCCCGCACCGCCGCCGAAGCCGGCGCCGAGAGGATCGTCCTCTGCGACACGAACGGCGGCACACTCCCCCACCAGATCGTCGAGGTGCTGGGCAAGGTCGAAGCCGAGATCGACGTGCCCCTCGGCGTCCACTTCCACAACGACGCCGGCTGTGCGGTGGCGTCCTCGCTGGCGGCGGTGGAAGCGGGGGCGGTGCAGATCCAGGGATGCATCAACGGCTACGGCGAGCGCACCGGCAACGCCGACCTGTGCAGCATCATCCCCGACCTGGTGCTGAAGATGGGCCAGCCCGTGGTGACCCAAGAGCAGCTGCGGATGCTGGCACCGATCAGCCACCACATCGCCGAGCTCGTGAACATCAGCCTCGACCCCCATCGCCCCTACGTCGGCACCTCGGCGTTCACCCACAAGGCGGGCCTCCACACTTCCGCCCTGGCGCGCCGCCCCGACGCCTACGAGCACATCGACCCCGAGAAGGTCGGCAACCGCACCCGGATGGTGGTGTCGGAGCAGGCGGGCAGGGCCTCCATCCTCAACAAGGCCAAGGAGCTCGGATTCGAGATCGACGACGCCGCCGCCCGCAAGGTGCTGGAGGAGGTGAAAGAGCTCGAGCACCGCGGCTACCACTTCGAGGCGGCCGACGGGTCCTTCGAGCTGTTGATCCGGAAGGCCCTGGGCTGGAAGCAGGACCTGTTCCACGTCGAGTCCTACCGGGTCAACATCGAACGCCGCGCCGGTGAGGAGGTGTCCGCCGAGGCGACCGTGAAGGTGGTGGTGGGCGGAGAGCGCCGCATCACGACCGGGGAGGGCGACGGCCCGGTCAACGCCTTGGACACCGCCTTGCGCCAGGCCCTCCGGCCCGTCTTCCCCCAGGTGGCCGACCTCCGGCTCACCGACTATCGGGTGCGGGTGCTGGACGCCGCCGACGGCACCGGAGCCACCGTCCGGGTGCTGCTCGAGACCTCCAACCACACCGACTCGTGGGGCACTATCGGCGTCCACCAGAACATCATCGACGCCTCTTGGGAGGCCCTCTCGGACGGGATCGTCGTGGGCTTGCTGCGCAGCGCCGCCACCGAAGACCCCCTGGCGCGATAGTCGGTGGGCGGGCCCGCCCGCGGTCGGTAGATTCTCCGACGTGGCGCGCACACTGACCCTCACCCACTGGGGCGCCTACGAGCTGGAGACCGACGGCCGACGCATCGTCGCCGTCCACCCGTTCGGCGAAGACCCGGACCCGTCGCCGATCGGCCAGTCGCTGCGGGACCACGACCACCCGCTGCGGGTCCGCCGGCCGTCTGTTCGCAAGTCGTGGCTGGAGCACGGACCGGGCGCCGACCCCCACCTGCGGGGGGTGGACCCGTTCGTCGAAGTCGACTGGGACACCGCCCTGGACCTGGCCGCGGCCGAGATCGACCGCGTGCGGCGGACCTACGGCAACCAGGCGATCTACGCCGGTTCCTACGGATGGGCGTCGGCGGGGCGGTTCCACCACGCCCAGAGCCACGTCCGCCGCTTCTTCGGTCTCATCGGGGGCGCCACGGTCAAGCGCGACACCTATAGCCACGCCGCCGCCGAGGTGATCATCCCTCACGTCCTCGGCCACTCCTACGAGTGGGTGCAGGACAACCACACGTCGTGGCCGGTCATCGTCCGCCACACCGAGCTCTTCGTCTCCTTCGGCGGCGTCCCCCGCAAGAACAGCCAGGTGCAGGCCGGCGGCCAGGGCCGTCATCTCCTCTCCACCTACCTGGAGCAGTGCGTCGAGGCGGGGGTGCGGTTCGTCAACGTGAGCCCGGTGCGCGACGACCTCCCGGAGGCGGAGTGGGTGCCGATCCGTCCCAACACCGACACTGCGCTCATCCTCGCCCTGATCCACGAGTCGATCCGCCAGGACCTGGTGGACGAGGAGTTCCTCGCCCGCTACACGGTCGGCTGGGACCGGCTCGCCGCCTACGTCCTCGGCGAAGCCGACGGCACGCCCAAGGACCCGGAATGGGCCGGCGCGATCTGTGGCGTCGAGCCGGACGTGGTCTCTTCGCTGGCCGCCGACATGGCGAGCCACCGGACCATGGTCAACGGCTCGTGGTCGCTGCAGCGCTCCGACCACGGGGAGCAGCCGTTCTGGGCGATCGTCGCTCTCGGCTGTGCCCTCGGCCAGGTCGGCCTTCCGGGGGGAGGTTTCGGCCTCGGCTACGGCACGGTCGGCTCCGTGGGCAACGGCGTCACCCGCATCCCGCTGCCGTCGGTCCCGCGTCGGCCGAACCCGGTGTCCGAGTCCATCCCCGTCGCCCGGGTCGCCGACATGCTCCTCGACCCCGGCGGCAAGTACACCTACGACGGCGAAGAGCGTGTCTACCCCGAGATCCACCTCGTCTACTGGGCGGGGGGCAACCCCTTCCACCACCACCAGGACCTCGGGAGGCTGGTGGAGGCGTGGCGCCGACCCGACACGATCATCGTCCACGAGCCGTGGTGGACCGCCACCGCCCGAAGGGCGGACATCGTGTTCCCGGTGACGCTGCCGCTGGAACGCGACGACATCGGTGGTGCCCCACCCGACGACTACCTGATCGCCATGCGCCAGGTCGTCCCGCCCTACGGCGAGGCCCGCTCCGACTACGAGATCTTCTCCGGGCTGGCCCAGCGCCTCGGCGTCCACGAGGAGTACACGGAGGGCCGCAGCGCCGACGAGTGGATCCGCTGGCTCTACGAGCGGGTCCGCCAGCGCGACCCGGCCGCTCCCCCGTTCGAGGTGTTCTGGGAGAGGGGCGTGCACCGCCAGCCCCCCAGCCCGGAGGCGGAGAAAGTCCTGTTCGCCGACTTCCGGGCCGACCCGGTGGCGAACCCGCTGCCCACGCCGTCGGGGCGGATCGAGCTGTGGTCGCAGTACATCGCCGACGCCGAGCCGGAAGGGTGCCCGCCGCACCCCGCCTGGCTCGAGCCAGCCGAGTGGCTGGGCAACGCCGAGCCCGACCAGCTCCACCTGATCTCCAACCAGCCCCGCACCAGGCTGCACTCCCAGTTCGACCACGGCCGTGCCAGCGCCGAGCACAAGATCGCCGGCCGGGAGGTCATGCGCATCCACCCCGACGACGCCGCCGCCCGCGGGCTGGCCGACGGCGACATCGTCCGGGTGTGGAACGACCGGGGCGCCACTCTGGCGGGGGTGCGGGTCGACGACGGGGTGATGCCCGGCGTGGTGGAGTTGCCCACCGGCGCCTGGTACGACCCGGTCGACCCGGCGGACCCCCGCTCCTTGGACGTCGCCGGCAACCCGAACGTGCTCACCTACGACCGCGGCACGTCGGGGCTGGCGCAGGGCCCGTCGGCGATGACCTGCCTGGTGCGGGTCGAGAAGTGGGTGGGCCCGCTGCCGGAGCGGAGGACGATCCACCCGCCCGAGATCATCGCCCGCACCTAGCATCGGTGTGTCTCGCGGGGACGGCGCCGAGTGCGCCGGTGAGACGAGGGGCGGCAAACCAGGCTCTCGACCCCCGAGGTAGCCATGACCACCGGATCCCAGACCGCCGGGTGGCGGGTCGTCACCCCGGCGATGCGCCGGCTGCTGATCTTGGCGGGGGTGCTGGTGGCACTGGCCGGGATCCAGCTGTTCGTCTTCTCGGAGCGGACGGAACGATTCTTCGCCTGGACCATCGACCCGCCGCTCACCGCCGCCTTCCTGGGGGCCTCCTACTGGTCGAGCGCCGTGTTCGAGTTCTCCGCCGCCCGCCAGCGGCTCTGGGCGAACGCCCGGGTGGCGGTGCCCACGGTGTTCCTGTTCACGGTCCTGACGTTCGGGGTGACCGTGCTCCACATGGACCGTTTCCACCTGGGCCCGGACTTCGAGGCGGGCACCCGGGCAGTGACCTACGCGTGGATCGTGATCTACGCCGCCGTGCCGGTGGCGATGGCGCTGCTGTGGTGGCTGCAGTCCCGCCAGCCCGGCGGCGACCCGCCCCGCCGGGCGCCCCTTCCGGGGCCGCTGCGACTCGTGGTGGCAGCGCAGGGGATGGTGTTCGCCGTGGCGGGCACCGCCTTGCTGGCCGCGCCGGAGGCCGCTTCCTGGTGGCCCTGGGACCTGACCGCCCTGACGGGCCGGGCCATCGGCGCCTGGCTGGTGAGCTTCGGCCTCGCCGCCTTCCACTCGCTGGCCGAGAACTGCCTCATGCGCCTCCGCCCGGCGGTCTGGGCCTACGTCGCGCTGGGGTCGCTGCAGGCGTGGGCCCTCGCCCGGTTCCCGGCGGACTTCGCCTGGGGATCGGTGGGCGGGATCGCCTACCTGGTGATGCTGGGGAGCGTGCTCGTGGCCGGCGTCGGCGGTGTGGTGGCGATCCGTCGGGTCAGTCGGACGAGTTCGCCTTGACGCACAGGACCGGCACCTTGGAGTCGTGGAGGATCTCCAGGGCGTTGGAGCCGAGGAGCAGCTTGCCGGTCGTCGAACGGGAGCGGATGCCGATGACGATCATCCCGGCATCGTGGCTCTTCACCGCTTCCAGCAGGTCGTCGACGGGGCGCTGGCCCCGCACGTACTCGTGGGTGCAGTGGTCGATGTTCTCGTCGTGGAGGCGCTGGCGGATCCGCTCCATCGCCTCGGCGCTCTCCCGGTACTCCTCGATGTCCTCGTGGTCACCGCCGACCATGGAGTGGACGACCACCAACTTGCCCCCACGCAGTTTCGCTTCGCGGATCCCCCACTCGACCGCGGCCTCCCCTTCGGGAGTGTTGATGTAGCCGACGACGATGTTCATCTCTCTCCTTGGAGTGCGCCTCGGAACGGAGGATAACGTTCTACACCCTCGGCTGGTTCACCCGGCGGCCTGGCGCTCCGACTGCCCCACGGTCTCCACGGCGATGACGTCGGCGATCACCGACTCGATGTCCACGGCGGCGATCAGCACCTGCGCCCCCGCCTGCGTGCGGTAGTCCTGGACCGGGATGTCGATCTCGGTGATGTCGTCCTCGAGGCCCCGCATCGACCACGCCAGCGACACCGCCTGGGCGATGCCCAGGTCCTGGTCGACGGTGACGAAGGGGGCGATGGCCTGGGCGGTCTCCAGCGCCTCGCTCGGGTCGCGGAAGTTGCCGAGACGCCCCAGCATGTCGATCAGGAACTTCCGCTGGCGCTCGTTGCGGGTGAGGTCGTTGACGCCGTCCATGCGCACCCAACGCCCGTCTTCCATCTGCTCCTGGGTGTTGCGGCTGCGCAGCCAGGCCAGGGTGTCGGCGCCATCGGCGAGGTGGCAGCCGGCGGGCAGGTCGAGCTTCGCCTTCGGGTCGCGAACCGGGTTCTCGACACAGATCTCGTACCCGCCGAGCCGGTCGACGACCTCCTGGAAACCGGCCATGTCGACGATCGCCACGTGGTCGACGCCGAGCCCGGTGAGCGACTCGACCGTGGCGAGCAGGGTCGACTCGCCGTTCATGTCCTGACAACCCTGCAGGGTGTCGTTGATCCGCATCTGGCCGCAGGGAGTCGCCACCCACAGGTCACGGGGCAGCGAGACGATGGCGGTGTTCTCCTGGTGGTTACGCGGCCGGATGAGGAGGAGGATGACGTCGGCGCGGGCACCCTCGAAGTGGCCGAACCCTTCGAGGTCGTCGAGGTTGTCCCGCGAGTCGGTTCCCACCATCAGGAACGTGTCGATGCCGTCCTTGGCCGACGGAATCGGGGGCAGCCGGAACTCGGGAACCGCGGTGTCGTCGGGGCTGGGCTCGTCCTCGGTCTCCTCGGCCACGATGGTCGTCATCCGCTCGATGTCCATCCGTCCGAGCCCGCTCCAGGCGCGAAAAGCGGAGGCGGCGAACCACCCCAACACCCCGAACAGCCCGATGGCCACCACGAAGAGCACCCACCGCGTTCGGCTATCCGAAAGGGAAAAGCGACTCACCCCTCTCCTTCGCCCGAGTAAGAAACGACAGCCGCTCCAGCGCTCGCGGCCGGACCGAATCCTACCCGATCGGAGGTGCATTCCATCCCAGTAGGCTTCCTCCATGACCCCCGAAGAGTTCCGCCAGGCCGGACATGCTGCGATCGACTGGATCGCCGACTACATGAAAACGGTCGGGGAATTTCCAGTCCTTTCCAAGGTCGAGCCCGGCGAGATCCGAGACAGATTGCCTTCATCTCCCCCGGAAGTCGGCGAGCCATGGGAAGCCGTTCTCGCCGATCTCGACGAGGTGATCCTCCCCGGCATCACCCATTGGCAATCCCCCGGCTTCTTCGCCTATTTCCCCGCCAACTCGTCCGGGCCGGCGGTGCTGGGTGATCTCCTGTCTTCGGGTCTCGGCGTGCAGGGGATGCTCTGGGCGACTTCGCCCGCCGCCACGGAGCTGGAGACCCACGTGCTCGACTGGCTCGTCGACATGTGCGGCCTCCCGGAGAAGTTCTCGTCCCGTTCCGCGGGCGGTGGGGTGATCCACGACTCGGCTTCGTCGGCCACTCTCGTCGCCCTGCTCGCCGCGCGCGAGCGCGCCACCCACGGCCAGGCGAACCGCCACGGGGCCGGCGGCGACCTCACCGTCTACACCTCCGTCCACGGCCATTCCTCCATCGACAAGGCGGTCCGGATCGCCGGCTACGGCGCCGAGCGCCTCCGCCACGTGGCGGTACGCCCGGACCAGTCGATGGACCCCGACGCCTTGGAGGAGGCGATCATCGCCGACGAGGCGGAGGGCTTCACTCCGGCGGCGGTGGTGGCCACCATCGGCACCACGTCGTCGACCGCCATCGACCCCATCGCAGAGATCGCCGAGGTCGCCTCGAACCACGGCCTGTGGCTCCACGTCGACGCCGCCTACGCCGGGACCGCCGCGGTCCTGCCGGAGATGCGGTGGATCCTCGACGGGCTGGACCGAGCCGACTCGTACGTGTTCAACCCCCACAAGTGGATGCTCACCAACTTCGACTGCTCGGCCTTCTTCGTCGCCGACCGGGCCCACCTGATCGACACCCTCTCGATCCAGCCCGAGTACCTGCGCAACAAGGCGACGGAATCGGGGGCGGTCATCGACTACCGGGATTGGCAGATCCCCCTCGGGCGCCGGTTCCGGGCGCTGAAGCTGTGGTTCGTGATCCGCTCGTTCGGGGTGGAGGGGATCCGGGCCCACGTGCGGCGCAGCATCGACATGGCCCAGGAGCTGGCGGGCTGGGTGGAGGCCCACCCGGACTTCGAGATCGCCGCCCCGCATCCGTTCAGCCTGGTGTGTCTCCGTCACCGGGGAGGCGACGCCGTCAACAAGCGGATCCTCGAGGCGGTGAACGCCTCCGGCGAGGCGTTCATCACCCACACGGTCCTCGACGGCGCCTACACCCTCCGTGTGGCGATCGGGGCGCCGACCACGACGATCGACCACGTCCGGGCGCTGTGGGAGAAGATCCAGGCGGCGGCAACCGCCGGGTGAGCCCGCTCAGCGCGCCGACGGCTGGTGGCGGGACCTGAGCCGGTCGACGACGAAGACCAGGGCCGCAGCCGCCACCGCCACGCCGAAGACCGCCGCCGCTCCGGCGACGGTGCTCATCGCCTCCGGGGCGAGGACCAGCGTCCCGGCGAGAGCCACCATGACGAGGCCGGCGATCAGCTTGAGGGTGCGGCCCGCCTTCTCCTCCAGCTTGAAGGCGCGCATGGCGAACGTGGCGGCGGCGAACACGGCCAGCTCGTCGAGGACGAACACGGCCATGTAGAGGGCGAACAGGGCGGCAGCGCCTCCCAGGCCGACGCCGTGATAGGCGAGCAGATCGGCCCACAGGAGCGGGTACCCGGCGGTGCAGGGCGTCTCGAGGATCGACACGCCGACGGCCAGCGCGGCGGTGCCGCCCAGGGCGGGCAGGAGGGACTCGTGCTCGACCGCCACTCGCCGCATGCGGCGATACAGGTTCGGCTTGCGGTCCTCGGGGATCGTCAGGGAGACGCCCCGCCGGAAGGCGAAGAAGTCCTTCAGGTTGACGAGCCCGAAGGCGAGGGCCACCAGCGCCATCGCCATCCGCACCCACCGTTGGTGGGCGAGGAGCGAGAGCACCCCGTACATCCCGGCGAGGTAGAGCGCGTAGAGAGCGGCGGTGATGGCGAGGAACGTCCCTCCGATCGCCAGCACCCGCTTGCGTGATCCGCTGCGCAGGACCAGCGCCAGGAGCACGGAGAGGACCCAGAGCGAGCACGGGTTGACGCCGTCGACCAGCCCGATGACCAGGGTGGCGACGACCAGCGAGGCCGACCCGACGTCGACCGGTCCGATCACCGGCAGGTCGACCAGCTCCTCTCCCCCGGCGGGTGTGACCGGCTCGACCGCGGCGAGCGAGTCGGCGACGACGGCTTCGATCTCTTCGGCCACCGACGCGTCGAAGCCGACCCAGACGTGCTCGCCGATCAGCGTGGTGGGGATGGCCACCGCCTCCATGCCCCGGGAGGCCATCGTCTCCTCGAACAGGGCGGCGTCGGCCGGATACCTGCTCACTTCGTGGTCCACCACCTCGACCTCGGGGTACCGCTCGGTGAGGCCGGCGAGGAACTCGAGCTCGGCGGCGCAGTACGGGCATCCCTCGGCCCAGAAGACCTCGACGGTCACCGCCTCGTCAGCGGCGGCGGGGACGGCGACGGGGGCGGCGAGGAGGGCCGCGGCCACGACAGCGAGGACGAAACGCAACCGCGTCATCGCCACCAGTGTCCGGCCTGCGTCTCCGGCCGGGAGTGTCCAGAGGTCCCGAACTGGGCGGCGATGGTCAGATCATCGCCGCCGCCTCCACGTCAGCCCGGCGCGAGCGGCGGCCAGCCTTTCGAGCGTGCCGGGGTCGTGGGCGGGCGTCAGCGCCAGGCTGCGTTCCGGACTTTCAGGCGACGGGGTTGGTGAGCGTGCCGATCTCGTCGACGGTGATCGACACCGTGTCGCCCGGCCGCAGGTAGCGGGGCGGGTCGAAACCGGCGCCGACCCCGGCGGGCGTGCCGGTGGCGATCACGTCACCGGGCTCGAGGGTGATCACCTCGGACAGGGTGGCGATCAGGGTGGGGATGTCGAAGATCAGGTCGGCGACGCTCCCGCGCTGGCGGAGCTCCCCATTGACCTCGGTCCGCAGCTCGAGCCGGGTGACGTCGTCGATCTCGTCGGCGGTGACGATCCAGGGGCCCATGGGACAGAACGTGTCGACGGCCTTGCCGATGAACCACTGGATGTGCTTGCGCTGCAGGCCGCGGGAGGTGACGTCGTTCACCAGGGTGTAGCCGAACACGTGATCCCAGGCCTCCTCGGCGGGGATCCCCTTTCCGCCCGGCCCGATGACGACGGCGAGCTCGCCTTCGTAGTCGGTGGTGTCGAGAGGATCGTTGGACGACTCGATCGGGGCGCCCGGCCCGATGATGGCGGTGGGTGGCTTGGTGAAGACGATCGGGTTCTCCGGGATGGATTCGGCGTCGGCCTTCAGCCCGGAGACCTCCCCGAGATGCTCGGCGTAGTTGCGGCCGATGGCGAACACGTTCTTTCTGGGCCGGAGGGGGGCGAGGAGCTGCACTTCGCCGAGCGGGAGGCTGGGCAGAGACCCGACCGAGAGTCCGCTCGAGGCATCCCGTCCGGCGGCGATCAGCTCGACCATGTCGCCGAAGCCGGCGGCGGTCAGGTCCACTACCCGATCGTCGTCCACCATGCCCACCCGGGCGCCTTCGGATGTCGAATACGTGACGAGTCGCACCTCACACTCCTGTTCTCCGCCGCTGGCGGTAAGTGACGACGACCATGCGGATGCCGACCAGCACCACGAAGGCGCCGAACACCTGGGAAAGCCGCTGGGCGGACATGGCCAGAGCCAGGGAAGCGCCCAGCTGGGCGAACACGATACCGGCCGCCCCGACCACCGCGGCATGACGGAGGTCGACGCGGCCGTGCTTCAGGTTGACCCGGGTGCCGGCGACGGCGGTGAAGATGATCGCCAAAAGGGACGTCCCCTCGGCCGTGTGCTGTGACAGGCCGAGGAAGAACACCATCGCCGGGACCATGACGATGCCGCCGCCGATGCCCCCGACCCCCGACGCCACGCCGGCGACCAGGCCGATGGCGACACCGACGAGCACTCCGATCAGGGCCGGCGGCTGGGCCCCGGCTTGGGGGTCTCCGGCGAGGACCATGCGGATGCCCGCCGCCACGACGATGACGCCGAACACGATGCGAAGGGCCTGGGGCGAGAGGCGATGCATCAGGTGGGCGCCGACCGTCGACCCGAGCATCCCCCCGAGCCCCAGCGCCAGGCCCACCGCCCAGTCCACCTCCCCGCCGATGGCGAAACGGACGACTCCCGAGACGGCGATGAGCACGATGGCAGCCAGCGACGTGGCGTGGGCCCGGTGCTGGCTGAACCTCAGCAGCCCGGTCATCAGGGGCACCATCACGATGCCCCCTCCGACCCCGAGGGTGCCGCTCAGCAGCCCTGCCAGGATCCCGGTCAGGGCGAGCGACCACAACGAAGCCGCCGGGCTCTCTGCTGCGTCAGTGTTCGGTCCTGTCACGTTTCCCGCTCACCGCCAAGACGAATACGGCTGTCACGGCGGCGACGACCGCGGCGTTCACCGAGAACGCCGCTCCGAAACCGCCGACGTCGGCGACCCTACCCAGGATCGGCGGGCCGACGAGCAACCCTAGATCCCCCAAGGTCCGGAACGCCCCCAGCGCCACTCCCCTGTCAGCGGCGGGCACCGCGTCGGCGGCCAACGCGGCGGGGGCAGGACCGGCGACTGACGTGGCGAGAGCCATCACCGCCGCCCCGGCGAGGAACCCCGAGATCGTGTCGGCTCGGGCGAGCACGACGAGGCCGGCCGTCAGGCCCAACGTGGCGGGGACGATCGCCCGGACCCGCCCGAATCGGTCGGCGAGAGTGGCCGCGGCGGGCAGCAACACCAGGTTGACCACCGCCATCGCCGTCAGCACCAGACCGACCTCGCCGACACTCATGCCCAGTTCGTCGACCCCGTAGAGCGGCATGAGGGTGGTGCGGGTGCTCGCCCGGCTGAAGAAGATGGCGAAGTTGACGAGGGCGGCAGCGGCGAAGACGCGGCCGACCAGCACCCGCCTCCAGGTCGGCGTCGCCCGGTCCGGACCATGGCCTGCCGAGCCGTCGGGCCGCGTCTCCGGGAGCCGGAACAGGCCGTAGACCGAGGCGGCGAACGTCAGGGCGGCGATGAAGAAGAACGGCGCCCGGATACCGAGCCACTCGGCGATGAGGCCGCCCAGGCCCGGGCCGATGGACTGGCCGAACAGCAGAGCTCCCTGATTGATCCCGATCAGCCGGGCACGGTTGGCGGCGGTGGAGATGTCGGTGATGTAGACGAGCGCCCCCACCATGTACATCGACGACCCCGCCCCGGCCACGAAACGCCACCAGGTGAGCGAGCCGATGCTCCCGGCCAAGCCGGAGAACACCATCGCCACCGACACCACCAGCGGCCCTCCGACGAGCAGGAATCGCCGGCCCCACCGGTCCGAGAGCCATCCGAGCGGCACGTTGAGGATCAGGCGGGCGAGACCGAAGGCAGCGACCACGACCCCGACCGCGGCGACACTCACTCCGAACCGGCGGGCGAACACCGGCAGCACCGGCCCGAGGATTCCCTGGCCCGTCATCACCAGCGCCGTGGCGATGGAGATCATCACCACCCGCTCGTGGGCCATCACACGTCGGCGGAGCCCTCGCAGCACCGTCGAAGGATGCCCGGGAGCTCGCCCCTCGCAGAAATCGGCGGCGCCTCAGTAGGCGCTGAGGCCGAGCAGCCTGCGGGTCATGAGGGCCGTCGCCCCCCAAAGCACGTCGCCTTCGAGGTCGTAGAACCACACCCGGTGCCCGTTCCAATCCTCGTACCGCCAGCGGCTCTCGTCGGCCAGGTCCTCGAGCGACGGCTGGTAGACCCTGACGACCTCCCGCGGCGACGGCACCAGGTCGGGAGGGCCGGGCAGCCGCCCGACGACGGGGACGACCATGAGCTTGAACTCGACGGTGTGGATCGGCGGCAGGTACCCCAGGATCTCGACGTCCTCGGGCGGGATCCCCACCTCTTCGTACGCCTCCCGCAAGGCGGTTCCGGCGGGCCCGTCGTCACCCGGATCGGGCCGTCCCCCCGGGAAGGCGATGTGGCCGGCGTGGGTGGGCATCGTGTCGGGGCGCTTGGTGAGCACGAGCCGCGTGACGCCGTGGCCGTCTTCGTAGATGGGGATCAGCACCGCGGCGACGTCCAGCCCACCCGAAGGAGGCGGATCGGGCGCCAGCTCGAAACGGTCCCACACCTGCCCGATCGTAGGCTCAGCCCGCCGTAGTCAGGACCAGCGCCGCCACCGAAGCGGCTCCCCCGGCCACGACCAGCATCGCCGTCGTGACCCTCGGGGCCACCGCGGCGAGCCGGGGAACGACCAGCACCGCCACCGCCGCGCCGACGGCATCGGCGGCCAGATCGGCCAGCTCGAAGCCACGGTGGGGCACCATCGCCTGGACGATCTCCACGGCCAGGCCCAGGAGGCAGGCGGCGACGAAAGCGAACGTGCCCGCCGACCGGGGAGCGGGGCGACGGCGCCATTCGAGGAGCAGCGCCGCCAACAGCGCCGTGGCCACGGCGTGGGCGGCGAGGTCCCAGCGGCCCGGAGGGGAGACGGTCGCCGGGATCGCAGCCACCCCGAGGTAGACGTAGGCCACGGCCCAGACGATCGCCACCGGCCCGACAGAGCGGTCGATCCTCAGAGGCGTTGACACCGCGGCGAGACTAAACCTGTCGCCATGGAGCTTCGGTGCCCGTGGGCTTGGATACGCTGAGGACGATGGCACGCGTGCCGCCCGAGATGATCCGCACCGAGCGGCTGATCCTCCGCCGGTTCACCCGCCGAGACGTAGCGGCACTGGAGGAGGGCGTGCGGTCGTCTCTGTCGGAGCTGCACGAGTGGCTCCCGTGGGCGCACATGGACTACACCCGCGAGGACGCCATCGCCTTCGTGCGTGACTCGATCCAGGCCTGGAGGGAGGGGAAGGCGTTCGACTACGCCATCCGCCGCCGCGACGACCCCGAGACCCACGTCGGCAACATCTCGATCTGGCAGACGTCCCGCTCGGGCCGCATCGGCGAGATCGGGTACTGGATCCGCACGGACATGAGCGGCCGCGGCTACGCCACCGAAGCGACCCGGGCGTTGATGGCGGTCGGCTACGACCATCTCGGGCTGCACAAGCTCACCCTCCGCATCGCGGTCGGAAACCGGGGCTCGGAGCGGGTGGCCGAAAAGCTCGGGTTCACCCGCGAGGGCGTGCTGCGCGAAGAGCTGCTGATCCGCGGCAACTGGGTGGACCACACCCTCTATTCGATGCTGGAAGGCGAGTTCCGCCGCACCCGCAACACCCTCCCCAACGACAACGGCGGCGGCTAGACGGTTTTGTGGGTCGGAAATGCGGGCGCAGCCCGCATTTCCGACCCACAGAACGGCGAGGGGCGACCCCGCCGTCAGTCCATGACTTCGACGATCTCCTTGTAGATGCGGTCCACGCTGGGGATCGCCATGTCCTCGAGCGTCTCGGCGGCCGGCAAGGGGATGTGCGGAGTGGTGATCCGCACCACCGGCCCGTCCAGGTCCCAGAACGCCTCGTGGCCGACGATCGAGGCGATCTCGGCGCCCCACCCGCACAGCCGGGGGTTCTCCTCGACGGTGAACAGCCGGCCGGTCTTGGCCACCGACGACAGGATCGTCTGGGTATCGAGGGGCACGAGGCTGCGCAGGTCGATCACCTCCGCCGAGATGCCCTCGGCGGCGAGGCGCTCGGCGGCCTGCAGGGCTCGCGGCACCATCAGCGCCAGGGCCACGATCGTGCAGTCGGTGCCCTCCCGGACGACCTTGGCCACACCCAGCTCGTCGACGATCTCGCCTTCGGGGACCTCGCCCTTGGTGGCGAGGAGCGACTTGTGCTCCAAGAAGACGACCGGGTCGGGATCACGCACCGCCGCGGCCATCAGCCCCACCACGTCACGCGGCGTCGACGGGGCGACCACCTTGAGGCCGGGGATCATCATGCACCAGTTCTCCACCGACTGGGAGTGCTGGGCGCCGAAGCGGGCCCCGCCGCCGTTGTGGGTGCGGATCACCACCGGGACGGTCACCTGGCCACCGGTCATGTACCGGGTCTTGGCCATCTGGTTGGCGAGGATGTCGAAGCAAACGGCGATGAAGTCCGAGAACATGATCTCGGCGATCACCGGGATGCCGGTCATGGCCGCCCCCATCGCCGCGCCCAGGATGGCCTGCTCGGAGATCGGGGTGTCCCGCACCCGGTCGGGCCCGAACTGCTCCAACAGCCCCACGGTGGTCTTGAACACGCCCCCGGCGGCGGCGATGTCTTCGCCCAGCATCACCAGGCGGGGGTCCCGCCGCATCTCCTGGGCGATCCCGTACGCGATCGCGTCGCGGTAGCTCATCTCCGCCATGAGGATCCTCCATCGGCCCACACATCGGTCATGAGGCTCTCCGGGTCGGGCGGCGGGCTCGACTTGGCGAACTCGGTCGCCTCGTCGACGCGCCGGGCGACGTCCTGGGCGATCTTGGTCAGCTCGATCTCGGGCACGCCGAGCCGGAGCAGCCGCTGGTGGTACAGGGTGAGGGGGTCGCGCTGCAGCCAGGCGTCGACCTCCTCTTTGGGACGGTACTTGCCGGGGTCGGCCCGCGAGTGGCCGCCGTGGCGGTACGTGACCGCCTCGACCAGGGACGGACCGCCACCGGAGCGCGCCTTCTCGATGAGGCGCCGGGCGGTGTCGTAGACCTCGTCGGCATCGTTGCCGTCGACGACGATCCGCTCGAGCCCGTAAGCGGCGGCCCGGTCGGCGGCCGGGTGCTCGACGGGGGTCACCAGGTCGATCGGCGTGTACTCCATGTAGAGGTTGTTCTCGCACACGAACACGATCGGGAGCTTCCAGATGGCGGCGAAGTTGATCGCCTCGTGGAACGCCCCGATGTTGGTGGTCCCGTCACCGAAGAAGGCCACGGTCACCTGGTCGCTGCCCCGCATCTGCGCCGACCAGGCGGCGCCGTTGGCGATGCACAGGTGGGCGCCGATGATGGCGTAGGAGCCCATCATCCCGTGCTCCACCGAGGTCAGGTGCATCGACCCGCCCTTGCCGCCCAACAGGCCGGTGCCGCGTCCCAACAACTCGGCCATCACCGGCCCCATGGGGACGCCGCGGGCCAGGGTGTGGGCGTGGCCCCGGTAGGTGGCGAAGGTGTAGTCGTCGCGGCGCATCGCCATGGCGAAGCCCGTAGCCACCGCCTCCATGCCGAGGGACAGGTGGCTGGTGCCCTTGACCAGGTTCTGCATGAACAGGTCGTAGGCCCGCTTCTCGAACTGGCGGAGCTCCTGTTGGAGCTCGTACATGCGCATCCGCTGGTCGAGCGGGATGTCGATGCGGTCGTTGGCCTCGTTCGGCGGCGACGGCAGCCGCGGCGGACGGTTGGAGTAGTCCAGCAGCTGCGGGTCGAAAGTCTCAGTACTCATTGGCCACCATCAGTTCCTCGCACGGGAAGAGGGTGGTGACCTGCGGTCCGTCCTTCGTCACCACCATCATCTCCTCGATCCGCGCCGCCGACCGCCCGTCCTTGGCGGGGGCGTACGTCTCGAGGGCGAAGTACATCCCTTCCTTGATCTCGATCGGGTCGTCGAGCGAGTTCAGGCGGCTGATTATCGGCCTCTCGTGGAGGCCGACGCCGACACCGTGGCCGAACTGGAGGCCGAAGGCGTCCATCTCGTCCTCGAAACCGAACTCCTCGGCCCGCGGCCACACCTTGGCGATCATGTCGGTCGTGTTGCCGGGCTTCACCAGCTCGATGGCGGCGTCCATCCACTCCCGGGCCTGCTTGAAGGCGTCGCGCTGGGCCTGGGTGGCGCGGCCCACCACGAAGGTGCGGTAGTAGCAGGTGCGGTAGCCGTTGTAGGCGTGGATGATGTCGAAGTACGCCTGGTCGCCGGGACGGATGATCCGGTCGGAGAAGACGTGCGGGTGGGGCGAGCAGCGCTCGCCGGCGATCGAGTTGATCGCCTCCACGAACTCCGAGCCCATCTCGAACAGGCGGGCGTGGGCCAGGGCGACGATGTCCGACTCGCGCACCCCGGGCTTCAGAGCCTCGAAGATGTCCTGGTAGACGCCGTCGACCATCGCCGACGCCTGGGTGAGCAGGACGATCTCGTCCTGGTTCTTGATCTCCCTGGCCTTCATCATGGTCTGCTGGCCGTCGACGACGTTGAGCCCTTCCTTCTGCAGGGCGAGGAAAACGGCGGTCTCGGCCATGTCGACTCCGAGCCTCTCGTTCTCGAGGCCCTCGTCGCGCAGGACGGCAGCGATCTCCTTGGCGGCCCGGGCGTGCAACCCGGCCTCGGGGCCGATGGCGCCCTGGAGGCCGGTGTTGCCCCCCACCGAGTTCTCGGTGTCGTACATGTGGGGGAGCTGGAGGCGATGGGCCTTGGCGGCGGAGCCGAAGTCCCAGATCCGAGGCCGCCCGTTGCGGGTCAGCAAAGCCCAGCGCTCACCCTTGTTGAACGCCCAGTACCCGATCTGGGTGGAGGTGACGTAGCGGATGTTCGAGGTCTCGAAGAGGAGCAGGGCCCCGATGTCGTCTTCCTCCATCTGGCGACGGGTCCGCTCCAGCCGGTACTGGCGAAGGCGTTCGAAGTCGACCCGCTGCTCCCAGTCCACCGCCATGACGCCGGGAGCGGGAGTCGTTGCAACGGGGAACTCAGACATGGTTCTTCTCCTTCTCTCTAAGGTTGCACTCTAATGACTTCAAACGTTTGCTGTTCCCCGGAACAGGAGAAATGTGGTTCTCTCCGGTGGGTGCACCCGCCTGAGGATAGACCGATGCTGCAATCGCTTGCGGGATCGGAGCTGCCGACCGAGCCGGACGACCGAGGAGGGTCGAGATGAGCGACATGACAGTGAGCGTCATCGGCATGGGGCGCATGGGCGCGGCGATGGCCCGGCGCATCGCCGGGGCCGGTTTCCGCACGGTGGTCTGGAACCGCACGACGGAGAAGGCCGAGGCGGTGGCCGGAGAGATCGGGGCCGAGGTGGCGAACAGCGCGGCTGATGCTGCCGCTTCTTCGGAGGTGGTGGTGTGCAGCCTGGCGGACGACGCCGCCCTGATGGCCGCCCACACGGGCCCCGGCGGGATCCTCGAGGGGATCGGCGCCGGGACGGTGGTGGTGGAGACGAGCACTGTCGATCCGGAGACGATCCACTCCGTCGCCGGGCGCTACCGCCACGCCGGGGCCTGGCTGCTCGACGCTCCCGTCTCGGGAAGCGTCGCCCTGGTCGAACAGGGCGCCTTGACGTCCATGGTCGGCGGCGACGCCGAGGCGCTGGAGAAGGCCCGACCGGTGATCGAGAGCTACTCGAAGACGGTGTTCCACCTCGGCGGCAACGGCACGGGAGCCACCATGAAGCTCGCCGTCAACTCGCTGGTCCATGCCACCAACCTCGCCATCGCCGAGGCCCTGGTGCTGGCGGAGAAGGCGGGCGTGGACCGGCTGAAGACCTACGAGGTGTTCGCGGCCAGCGCCGCGTCGTCGCCGTTCCTCCAGTACAAGCGGCAGGCGTTCGAGCGGCCGGGAGAGGTGCCGGTGGCCTTCAGCCTCGACCTGGTGCGGAAGGACCTCGACCTGATCCTCGGCCTTGCCCGACGCGTCGGGGCTCCCATGGAGCAGCTGGACGCCACCGCCGAAGTCACCGCCCGCGCCGTCGACGCCGGCATGGGCGCCGACGACATGAGCGCCCTGGCGGTGATGCTGCGGGATCAGAGCCCGGCGTAGGCCGGGCCGGCGTGGACCGGCCGCCCTCCCACGAGCGTCAGCTCCGAGCGGATGGAGGGCAGCTCGGCCGGGTCCACCTCGAACGGGTCGGCGGTGAGCACCGCCACGTCGGCCATCGCCCCCGGCTCGAGATGGCCCCGCTCCTCCTCCTCGAAGCTGAACCAGGCACTTCCCCGCGTGTAGGCCACGAGGGCCTGCTCGATCGTCAGCCGGTGCCTCGGGGCCCGGGGAGGGGCGCCGTCGAAGGACTCGCCGGTGACCAGCCACCAGATCGCCAGCCACGGATCGTGGGGGGTGACGACCGTGGCGTCGGTGCCGGCGCCCAGCGGGATCCCCATCGCCAGGATGTCGCCCAGGGGCGGGGCGTTGTGGGCCACCTCCTCGCCCCAAACGGCCGCCGAGTCGGCGCTGCGGTAGATGAGACGGTTCTGGATGGCGAGCCCCACCCCGAGGCGGCGGACCCGCTCGAGGTTCTGGCGGCCGATCGCCTCGGCGTGGGCGAGCGAGAAGCGGCGGCCGGCGATGCCGTGCTTGCGGTCGACCTCCTCGAAGACGTCGAGCACCGCCGAGATGGTGGAGTCGAGGATGGCGTGGATGTGCACCGGCCAGCCGTTCGCCGCCAGCAGGTCGACGGCCTCCGCCAGCTCCCGCTTGGCCTCCTCGGTCACCTCGAACGGGCGGACTCCCTCCATGTCGTGGCAGCCGAAGTGGACGATCTCGCCCATGCCGACGTAGCGGAGGAGCTCGTCCCCGAAGCCGGGCTGGACGTAGCGGATCCAGTTGCGGACGTCCTCCAGCTCGTTGCCACGGCTCCCTGGCACCAGGTACAGCCGGATGCGCATGTCGAGCTGCCGGCTCCGCCACAGATCGAACATGGCCTCGTAGGACTCGGGGGTGACGCCTATCCCCCCGGGGTCGATGGCGCCGGTGACTCCCCGCGACAGGAAGTCGGCCACGAGCGCCCTCGTGGAGGCCTTCTGCTCGGAGAGGGTGGGCCGCTCGAAGAGCGACAGCACCCGCCCGAAGGCCGGCGGGCCGACCTTTCCGGTCGGCCGGCCGTCCGCGTCCCGCTCGACGCCGGGGACGTCTCCGTCGGCCAGCACCAGCTCGAGGCCCTTCGAGTTGAGGAGCCCTTCCTCGTAGAGGAGCTGCACGTAGACCGGGTGGTCGCCTCCGACCGAGTCGAGCTCGTCGCGGGTGGGGCCTCGCTTCTCGCGGAAGCGGCCGGGGTGCCATCCGCCCAGGACCCGGAGCCAGGAGCCGCCCGGCCGGGCGGAGGCGGCCTCCCGGATCCGCTCCAAGCCGGCCTCGAGGGAGGTGACGTCGTCCCAGCGGACCACGTCGTTCCAAGTCAGCCCCGCCCGCATGACGTGCACGTGGGAATCGATCAGGCCGGGGATCGCCCGGCGCCCCTCGAGGTCGATCTCGTGGTGTCCGCGGCGCAGCGCCGATGCCACCTCGGCCCGTGATCCGGCGGCGACCACCCGGCCGGCGCTGATCCCGATGGCTTCGACCGTGCGATGACCGGTCCAGATCGGACCGCCTGCGACCAGTACGTCCCGGCTCACTGCACCAGCACGCGGCGAGGGGCGATCTTGAGGGTGACCCGCTCCGACTGGATCGGGTTGCGGTAGTCGTGGCCGAGGTACTTGTTGGAGAGGCGGTCGATCATCTCCCTCCCCTCTTCTCCGCCGACGATCTCGACGACCTCACCCCGGATCTCGGCGCGATGCCACATGTCGTTTCGATCCCAGACCAGGACCGTGACCCGGGGATCGCGTTGGACGTTGCGGGCCTTCTGGCGGTGGCGCTCGGTGTTGACGAGGACGTGCTCGCCGTCGGTGTCCACCCACACGATCTGGGTCTGGGGGTGCCCGTCGGGCATGAGGGTGGTGAGAGCGGCGTAGTTGGGACCTTGCAACAATTCGATGGCCTTGGGATCCAGCATGCGGCGAGCCTACCAAACATCTGCAATCGGTTGCAGATGTTTGGTGTCAGGGCAGGTAGGCGCCCGACACCCGCACCACCTCGGCCAGGAGAGCCCGCAGTTGGGCCGTCTGCTGGTCGGAGAGAACGCCCAGCACTCGCCGGTCCGCCTCCTCGGCGAACGAGCGGGTCCGCTCCGCCAGCTGCCTTCCTGTCTCGGTGAGGAAGAAGCGCTTGGAGCGGCCGTCGTCGGGATCGTCGGCACGCATCACCCAGCCCCGGCGCTCCATCCCTTTGATGAGGCTCGTCACGCTCGGGCGCTCCACGAGGAGGATCTGTTCGAGGTCGGAGTTGGTGGCGCCAGGGAAGTGGAGGAGAACGCCGAGCGCGCTCCACTGCGCGGCGGTGAGCCCGGCGTCGCGCGCCAGCCTCTCCAGTTCCCGCCGCAGAGCGGTGTAGACGATCTTGAGCAGGCGGCCGGTGGGGCCCCGTTCCCAGTCCCACGCCACCGGCCGGGCGGAGAGCGTCACGCCGGGCGGCTCCTGGGACGACGGCGGCTGCGGAGCCACACCACCGCCACGAAGAAGACCAGCCACTGGAGCGGGATGAGCGCCTCGAACGTGTGGCCCACCCGCAACTCGCTCGCGGCGGCTCCGACCATGAGCCCACCGAGTGCCGCCGCCGCCCAGGTGGTGAGACGAGGGACGAGCAGGCCGATACCCCCGGCGATCTCGGCCACCCCCAACCATGACCCGCAACCAGCCCGGGTAGCCGAGCGCGGCGAACATCTCGAGCATCTGGGAGGTGCCGGCCACCTTCTGGATCCCGTTCTGGACGAAGAACCCCGCGGCCAGGACCAGGAGCGCCCAGCCCGCGACTTCAGTGCACGATCTCGCATAGTAGTTAGAATTCTAACTACCTTCCCTGCTGCGAGCCAACGCACGCAACGGGTGGGATCTAGACGCCGAGATAGGCGGTGCGCACGTCGGGGTCGTCGAGGAGGTCGGCGGCGGCTGCTTCCTTGACGATCCTCCCCTGCTCGAGGACGTAGCCCCGCGATGCCAGCTCCAGCGCCTCGACCACGTTTTGTTCGACGACCAGCACCGACACGCCCTCGGCGTTGATCCGCTGGAGGATCTCGAAGATCGTGTCGACGATCACCGGAGCCAGCCCGAGGGAAGGCTCGTCCAACAAGAGGAGCCTCGGTTCAGCCATCAACGCCCGCCCGATGGCGAGCATCTGTTGTTCACCACCGCTGAGGCTGCCGGCCAGCTGGTTGGCCCGCTCGGCGAGGCGGGGGAAGATCTCACAGACCCGCTCGTAGTTCTCCTTGCGCCGGGCGCGTGCCGCCCGGTGGTAGCCGCCGATCAGGAGGTTGTCGGTGACCGTCATGTCGGCGAAGACCTGCCGGCCCTCGGGCACCACCGCCACCCCGGCCGTGCACACCCGATGGGGCGGGAGGGCGGTGATCTCCCTCCCGTCGAAGACGATGCGGCCTCCCCACGCCGGGTGGATGCCGGCGATGACGTTGACCAGGGTGCTCTTGCCGGCGCCGTTGGGCCCGATGATCGTGACGATCTCCCCGTCGCCGACGCGCAGGGACACGTCCCACAGCGCCTGGGCCTGGCCGTAGCCCGCCCGTACCGATTCGACCTCAAGCACTCTGCGCTCGCTTTCCCAGATACGCCGTGACGACCTCGGGCAGCCGCATGACCTCCCCCGGGTCGCCGTCGGCGATGACCTTGCCCCTGTCCAGCACCATGATCCGGGTGGCGAGGGAGGTCACCACCCGGACGAGGTGCTCGACGATCACGATCGTGATCCCCGAGTCGTGGATCCGCCTCACCATCTCGATCGACTCGTTCACCTCGGCGGGGTTGAGCCCCGACAGCACCTCGTCGAGGAACAGGATGCGGGGCCGTGCCGCCAGCGCCCGCGCCAGCTCCAGGTACTTGAGCTGGTGGAGGTTGAGGCTGGTGATGGGCTCATCGGCATACGCCTCCAGCCCGACGAACTCCAGCCACTCCCGAGCCGCCTCCCGGGCCTCTCCCGGGCTCTTGGGCTCGGCCCCGAACATCAACGGGACCGACACGTTCTCCAACGCCGTCATCGTCGAGAACGGACGGGGGATCTGATAGGTGCGGGCCAGGCCCATCTCGATGATCCGATGGGCGGGTCGGTCGGTGATGTCCTCCCCGTCGAGCACCACGCGGCCGCTGTCCGCCTCGTAGTGGCCGCTGAGGACGTTGATCAGGGTCGACTTGCCCGACCCGTTGGGACCGACCAACCCCAGGATCTCGCCGTCGTCGACGTGGCCCGACACACCGTCCAGGGCGTGGACGCCCCCGAAGTGCTTGACGAGGTCCTCGAAGCGGAGATCAGCCACCCACCACCTCCTCGATCGTTTGGGTCGCGGGCGCACCCGACTGGGGACGGCGGCGTCTGCCCACGGGGACCATGGCCCCGAGGACCGCCCCCAACAGCGTGTAGGCCAGATGGGTGACGGCCGAGTCGAGGGGCCCCAGCACGAAGCCGGCGGCCACGCCCACCGCCGCCCCGATCGCCGTGACCAGCGGACGCTCCCGCATCCGCAGGTACAGGCCCTCCTTGATCGCCACGATCATCAGGATGAGGAGGGCTCCGACGATGATGTCGCTGACCGCCTCGAGGCCGGCCCGGTTGAGCCGGTCGCTCATCGTGTGCACCACGAGCGCCCCCAGCACCGGGCCCATCCAGTGGCGGGTCCCGCCCAGGATGCTCATCAGGATCACCATCAGCGGCACCCTGATGTTGAAGACCTCTTCGATGGTGACGTAGCTCACCTGGAGGGCGTGGACCGCCCCCGACAGGCCCGCCAGGAACGAGGTGAGGCCGAGAGCGATCATCTTGAAGCGGAAGGTGGGCACTCCCAGCGTCTCGGCCACGTCCTCGTCGTCGCGGATGGAGAACAATCCCCAGCCCAGCCGCGAGTTCTGCACGACCTGGACCACGACGACCGCCAGCACCGCGGTGATGAGGCCCAGCCGGAAGATCATCTGGGGATGGGTGCCCAGGGCGTCGGGGGTGGGCACCGAGGACAGCGGGATCCCCTGGCCGCCGTCGATGGTGGGGCTGATCCGGGCGACCGCCCCCAGCACGAACGCCACGGCCAGCGTCATCAGGGCGAAGATCTCGCCGCGCAGGCGCCGGAGGCGGAACACGACCAGGCCGATGAACAGCCCGAGCACCGAGGCCAGCAACCCGCCGACCACGAACGTGGGGAGGAGCGGCCAGCCGCGTTTGACGACCAGGACACCCAGGGCGTAGACGCCGACGCCGTAGAAGGCGCCCTGACCGAAGCTGAAGTACCCGGAGAAGCCGGTGAACAGGTTCCACGACGACGCCTGGGTCACCCAGAAGAACACCGTGTAGGCGAAGAGGAGGTAGAAGATCGGCCACCCGGCGGCGTCCACGAGGTTCGGGTAGAACCACAGGGCCACCGCCACCACGAGGGTCACGGCGGGCCCGAGCCAAGGCCGCTGTCTCATATCGAGGACCTCCCCATGATCCCCTGGGGGCGGAACAGGAGGGTGGCGATCAGCACCAGGAAGATCGCCAGCGGCGCCATCGGCGGGCCCCCGACGACGGTGGCGACGCCGCCCACGAAGCCGATGATCACGGCGGCGATGAGGGTGCCGAGCGTGCTGCCGAGACCGCCGAGGATCACCACGGAGAACACGATGCCGAACCACTCGACCGCCAGGCCCGGCCACAGCGCCCGGCTCATGGCGATGAACACCCCGGCGATGGCGGCGAAGGCGGCCGCCAGGCCGGCGAGCCTCATCGCCACGCGGTGGGGGTCGATGCCGAAGGCGCGGGCCACGTCGCGGTCCTGGGAGAGGGCGCGCACCGCCCGGCCGAAATCCGTCTTCTCCATCAGGTACCGGGTGCCGAACGCCACGATCACCGCCACCACGAAGGCGGCGAGCTGGGGGACCGGCAAGGCGATGTCACCCAGCCACACCGACTGGGACTGGTAGGGGTTCTGGACGGTGTCCATGCGGCGGAAGTCGGCCGTCCACACCGTCGAGGCGATGCTCTCGAAGATGATGAAGAGCCCGAAGGTGAGCAGGAGCGACTCGAACTCGGAGACCCGCAGCTTGTCGAACGCCCACTGCAACGCCATCCCCGCCAGGGCGAACACGGGGACACACACGAGGATGGCCGCGAAGGGATCCCACCCGTACGAGAAGGCCAGCTGATAGGTGAAGTACCCCGAGAGCAGGATGAACGAAAAGTGGGCCAGGTTGATGATCTTCAGCACGCCCCACGACAGGGACATGCCGAGTGACATCATCGCGTAGATGCCTCCGGACAGGAGGCCCGACACGATGGACTGTGTCCAGAGTGACACTGCGGCGGACTCTCTCCTCGGTCGGGGAGGAGGCGCCGGGCCGTCGCCGCGGCACCTCCTCCGACGTCATCGACTAGTTGTCCGGCGAATACTGGATGGTGCGGTCCGGAGCAGCCTTCTCCTCCGGGTACACGACCCACCAGTCTCCGTCCTGGACCTGCTTCACGTACGACAGGTCGCCGTAGTAGTTGTTCGACTCGGTGCCGTAGGTGTACTCGCCGAAGATCGTCTTGACCGGGTTGTTCCGCAAGTAGTCGCAGATCTCCTGGTGATCGAGCGAGCCGGCGCCTTCGACACCCTGCACCAGGGTCTCCCAGGCCGCCCAGGAGGCGCTGGCCTGGGTCTCCATCTCCGGATAGGGGATGCCGGCCTCGGTCGCCGCTTCGCGGAAGGCGTCGGCGACCTCGGCGTAGACCGGATCGTCGGTGAACGGGGGATGCGACTCGAACGCCGTCACCGACAGGACGCCTTCTGCGCTCTCGCCGGCGCCGAGCACCGGGCCCGGGGCGGGCCACTGCATGAACATGCCGGCCGGCTGGTAGTTGAGGGCATCGAGCGCCGCGATCAGGTTGGGGCCGTCCACGCCCAGGGCGCCGAGGTAGACGAAGTCGGGGTCGGCGTCGCGCACCTGTGCGGCGATCGGGCCCCAGTCGCTGATGTCCAGCGGGTACTGGACGTCGAGCACCACCTCGTAGCCCCGTTCCTCGGCGATCTGCTTGGCGCCCTTGGCGTCGTTGGGATCACCCGTGTCGGGGTTGCCATAGGCCACGAACATCGAGCCGGGGAACTGGTTGATCACGAAGGCGATGGTCTCCGGCGGGTTCCCGGTCGACTCCAGAGCATCGAAGACGAGCTCGGGGTTGGTGATGTTCGGGTAGCGCCCGGTCGGCCACGACGGGAAGTGGCACTCGTAACCGAAGGCGTAGGTCAGGCTCCCGGTGTGCTGCGGGTACACGTAGCCGTAACGCTCCGCCACCTGGATGGCGGCGGCGATGGCACCCGTCCCGTAGGGGCCCATGATGAGGTCGACGCCGTCCTCGGTGATGAGCCGCTCGTAGAGAGCGGCCGCCTGGTCGGCCACGGACTCGTCGTCCAGGACACGCCACTCGACCGGCCGGCCCAGGAGGCCGCCGCTGGCGTTGAGCCGCTCGACGAACAGGTCGCCGGCGACCTTGTGGATCGCCGCGGTCGGCGCCAGCGGGCCGGTGAGCGCCAGCGTGCTGCCGATGACGATGGGGTCGCCCGAAGGCGCCTCCGCCTCTTCGTCGTCGCCGGCCCCGGTCGCCGGGGTGGTGTCCTCGCCCGCCGTGGTGGCCGGCCCTCCGGCTGTCGTGTCAGGAGCCGCCGTGGTAGCCGACCCTCCCCCGCCACCGCAGGCGGCGAGGATCATGGCCAGGGCGGCCAAGAGTGCGATCACTCGCTTCATCTGTCTCCTCCTCGCTTTCTCAGCACCACCGGTTGCAACCGTTTGTGATGCCGGGGCACATTACCGCAATCGCTTGAAACGCGTCAGGGTTTCACAGACAAGACCTCGTCATGTTCCCGGCCTCCCCTCTCTCCTCTCCCCTCAGGCGGGCGGGGCGACGGCGATGGCGGATATCTCCAGACGCAGCCGCGGGTCGGTGGCCAGCGACTTCACCTCGACGGAGGTGCTGGTGGGGATGTGACCGCCGAACCAGCGGCCCTGGTAGGCGTTGACCACGTCCTGGTCCGCGCGCACGTTGGTGAAGAACCGGTTGAGGACGACGATGTCGCTGCGCCGGCACCCGGCCGCCTCCAGCGCCAGGTCCAGGTGCCGGAACAACCGCTCCACCTGGCCCTCGATGTCGGTCGGGATGGAATCGAACTCCTCCGGCCGGTGCGGATGGTGGTGATAGGGCGGGGCGGCGGTGATCCCCGAGATGAACACGAGTCGCCCCTCGACCACCCGGATGGCAGGGACGTACACCTGCTTCATCTCGGGATCGAAGCCTTCGTGATGGATCGTCTCGATGTGGCTCAAGCTGCCTCCTCCTTGCTCGGCTCCGACCTGCAATCGATCCTACAAACGATTTCGAAAACGATCCAACCACCACCATGGGGAAGCAATCCACGCCGTCGGGACATGGATCCCCACCCCTTGCCAGCAAGCGCTTGCAAAGATACGATCCCCCGCATCAGAGGAGGAAGGAGGAGCGATGGCTTCCCGCACGCTGCTCAAGGGTGGACACGTCATCACCATGGACCCGGAGCTGGGCGACCTGGCTCGGGGCGACGTCCTCATCGAAGGCTCGAAGATCGCCGCGGTGGGCCCCGATCTCGAAGCAGACGACGCCGAGATCATCGACGTCACCGGCGACATCGTCATCCCCGGCTTCATCGACACCCACCGCCACACGTGGGAGACGGCGATCAGGGGCTCGGCGCCCAACGCCACCCTCGACGACTACTTCGTCGAGATCCTCGATTCGTTCGCGCCGCTGTATCGCCCCGAGGACGTCTACGCCTCGAACCTGGCCGGCGCCCTCGAGTGCATCAACGCCGGGATCACGACCCTGCTCGACTGGTCCCACATCAACAACACTCCCGAGCACCCGGACGCCGCCATCCAGGGCCTGAAGGACAGCGGGATCCGGGCGGTGTACGCCTACGGCAGCGCCAACACCTCGCTGCAGGACTACTGGTTCGAGAGCTCGATCGCCATCCCGGCCGACGACGTGCGCCGGGTGCGGGAGACCTACTTCCCGTCGGACGACGGGAAGATGACGATGCAGCTGGCGACCCGCGGCCCGGGCTTCTGCAAGCCCGAGGTGGTGGAGGCCGAATGGAGGCTCGCCAGGGAGCTCGGCCTGCCGATCACCGTGCACGTGGGCATGGGACGGCTCGCCGGCCGGTTCGGGATGGTCGAGCAATTGTCCGACATGGGCCTCCTCGGCCCCGACATCACCTATATCCACTCCTGCTACCTGAGCGACGAGGAGTGGCAGATGGTGAGAGACACCGGAGGGACCATCTCCATCGCCGCCCAGGTGGAGCTGCAGATGGGCCACGGCCAGCCGCCGATCGCACCGTGCCGCCTCCACCAGCTCCGCCCCAGCCTGTCGATCGACGTGGTGACGACGGTGCCGGGAGACATGTTCACCCAGATGCGCGCCGTCTTCGGCTCGGAGCGGGTCCTGGTCAATGCCGAGGCGTGGAAGGCCGACTGTGAGATCCCCGACGACACGATCACGGCGCGTGAGTGCCTGGAGATGGCCACCATCAACGGCGCCTACACCGTCGGCCTCGAGGACAGAGTGGGCTCGCTGACGCCCGGGAAGCAGGCCGACGTCGTCGTGATCCGCGGCGACGACATCAACACCGCCCCGGTGATCGACCCGGTCGCCGCCGTCGTCCTGGCCGCCGACGTGTCCAACGTCGACACGGTCATCATCGACGGGGAGATCCACAAGCGAAACGGCAAGTTGGTGGCCGATGTGGCCCGGGCCCTGGAGCTCGTCACCCGGTCCCGGGACTACCTCGTCAGCCAGAACCAGAACCGCAAGCCCGAGTGGCTACCGATCGGATAGGAGCACATGCAGTCACGACACATCATCGCCCGGGCGGCCGACGCCGCCTATGAGGAGCCCGAGATCTACCGCGGCCACAGCGAGGGGTTCACCCGCTGGACCCTGGCCGACGACAGCCACCCGGCGGCGGTGCACACCGGCTTCGGCATCTGCCGGCTCGAGTCCGGCGGGACCATCGGCTCCCACGTGCACTCCTTCGAGGAGAGCTTCCTCGTGCTCGAAGGCGAGGTCGTCTGTGAGACGCCGGGAGGCGCCGTCACCCTCAGGGAAGGCGACTACGGGTTCGTGCCGGTGGGCGTGGAGCACCGTTTCCGCAACGCCGGTTCCGTGGCGGCCCGGTGGGCGGAGATGCAGGCGCCGCAGCCGCGCACGAGCCACGCCGGAGACACGTACTTCGTGCCCGACTTCGAGGCGGCAGAGCCCGTCCCCGTCGACGTGCGCGACCCGCGCACCCGCAACTACGGGCACATCGACCCCGAGAACATGGACGTGGACAAGCAGACCCAGGACCGCCTGGCGGTCTCCGCCAGCATGCGCACCGCGCTGCTCGTGTACAGCGGGATCACCGTGAAGATGATGGTGGACTCCGACCTGGGCGCCCAGCTCCACACCATGTTCATGGTCCAGTACGAGCCGAACGGCTACGCCGGGGCACACGACCATCCGCTCGAGGAGTCGTATCTGATCCTCGAGGGGGGCGTCGACGCCCGCTTCGACGGCCACGAGTACCGCCTGGAAGCAGGCGACTTCGCCCTGGCCGGGGTCGGTTGCGTCCACGAGTTCGCCAACCCGGGCACCGAGCGGGTGCGGTGGCTGGAGACCGCCACTCCTGCCCCTCCCCCGCGCCACTCGTACCGGTTCGCCCGCGACTGGAACTACCTCACCGATCGCCTGGCGGAGAAGCAGGGTTGACCCGGAACACCATGCGGGCGGCGGTCTACTACGGACCCCGCGACATCCGTCTGGAGGAAGCGCCGGTGCCCGTCCCGGGCACCGGCGAGGTCCTCGTCGAAGTGCTCCGATCGGGCCTGTGCGGCACCGACGTGACCGAGTGGGTGGCGGGGCCGAAGCTGATCCCGCTGCATCGGCGCCACCCCCACTCCGGGCACCAGGGACCGATGATCCCCGGCCACGAGATGGTGGGCCGGGTCGTCGAGAGCGATTCACCTGACCTGCCGCCGGGGACCCTCGTCGCCGGAGCCGCCAGTGTCCCGTGCTGGGACTGCGACCGCTGCCGCGAGGGCCGCACGAACATCTGCCAGCGCCTGTATAGCCTCGGCCTGAACGCCCCCGGCAGCCACGCCGAGTACGTGGCAGGCCCGGCGCGGTCGTTCGTCCCTCTGCCCGAAGGGCTCTCGATCGATGCCGCCGGCATAGCCCAGCCGCTGGCGGTGGGCGTCCACGCCGCGCGCCGCGCCGGCGCCCGCCCCGGCGACTGCGTGGTCCTGTTCGGTGCGGGAGCGATCGGCAGCTTCGTCCTCTCCGGCCTCCGCCACCTCGTCTCGGGGCTCCACGTCACCGTGGTCGACGTCGACGCCTCCAAGCTGGAGAGGGCGGCCCGTCTCGGCGCCGACGTCACCGTCGACGGCCGCTCCGACCTGAGTCACCTGGAGGGAGCCGACCTGGTGATCGAAGCGGCCGGGGTCCCGGAGCTCCTGACCCGGGCCACCGAGTTGGTCCGCCCCGGCGGGCGGGTCCTGGCGGTGGGGATGCCGGCACGCCGTGCCGAGATCGACGTCCACCACCTGGTGTTCAACGAGATCACCCTCGACACGACCGTCGCCCTGACGATCACCGAGGATCTCCCTGCCGCGCTCGAGCTGCTCCAGGCGACGAACCTCGCCGACGAGCTGGTCGACTCGGTGCGTCCGCTGGATGCCATCCCCGCCACGCTCGACGAGATGGCCGCGGGAAAGGTGGCAGGAAAGGTGCTGATCGATCCCCGCCTCTGAGCGGGATCAGACCGTGATGCGCCGGCCGCGGCGCTCCGTGAACAGGCCGACGATGCCGCGCCGGATGAACAAGGCGAACACGATCAGGAGGATCCCCAGCACCAGGCGGTTCGTCTCGGCGGGCACTCCCACCCCGAAGAACTCGAGGCGGGGCACGAACACCCGCAGCCACTGCTCGAGCACGACGACGATCACCGCGCCGATGAGCGGGCCCACCCAGGTGGCGAGGCCGCCGACGACACAGACGAGGACGATGTCGAGGGCCAGGTCGAGGCTGAAAGTCCCCGCCGGCTCGATGTAACCGGTCTGGAAGGCATAGACGCTGCCGGCGGCGCCACCCAGGGCCGCCCCGATCACCAGCGCCCACAGCTTCACCGACACGGTCTTGACGCCCAGCACCTGCGCCGCCGGCTCGTCCTCGCTGATCGCCCGCAGGGCGTAGCCGAAGTTCGAGTGGTCGACCAGGTAGGCGATGACGGTGGCCAACACGGCGAAGCCGAACAGCGAGTAGTAGAAGAGGAGCGCCAGCCCCCGGGAATCGAGCTGGGTGTCGAGGAAGGCGTAGAGGCCCATCGACCCGCCGAGGGCGGGAGTGTTCTTGACCACGACCATGGCCAGGAACGTGAAGACGATGGTGAAGATGGCGAAGTAGTGGCTGCGGAGACGCAGGGTGGCGTACCCCAGGACCAGGGAGACCGCCACCGCGGCGAGCGCCGCCGGCAGGAACGTCTGCCACATCGTCCACCCGAGCTCGTTGGCGAACCAGGCGGCGGCATACGCCCCGCTCCCGGCGAAGATGGCGGCCCCGAAGTTGAGGTAGCCGCCGTACCCGCCGAGCAGGTTCCAGCCCTGGGCGATCACCATGTAGTAGAGGACGGAGGTGAGGGTGGTGAGCATGCCCATCTCGGTGACCAAGCCGAGCACGCCCAGCCCCCCGAGGATGACGACGGCGATCACCGGCATCACCCACGGCGGCAGCTTCTTGCCCCGGTAGGTGGCGCGGGCGCCGGCGAGGGCGATGTCCTCGACCGGTGTCTCGGTGGCTGTCGGTTCGATCTCGGCAGACATCAGATCGTCCTCGCTCGGACGGCTCCCAGCCCTTCGTTGCGGACGAGGAGGGCGATGGCGAGCAGGGCGTACAACGCCAGGTAGGTGTACTGGAAGGGGACCAGCAGACCCACCACGGTCTCGAATATCCCGACGAACACCCCGGCCAGCAGCGTGCGCATCGCCGAGCCGAGACCGCCGAGGATCACGACCAGGAAAGCCCACGCCAGCCAGCGGACGTGCTCTTGGGGGTTGAACGATTGGACGAGCGACAGCACGGTGCCTCCGAATGCGGCGAGGGCGATGCCGACGGCGAAGATGCGCCGCGACAGGGTGCCGACCTCGATCCCCACCAGCGCCGCCACGTCGGGGTTCTCCGCCATGCCCCTTATCGCCGCCCCGGTGAGGGTCCGGGTGAGGAACAGGTGGAGGGCGACCAGCACCGCCACCGTGATGGCGGCAGCGACGATGCGCGTCACCGGCACGCTGATGCCGCCGAAGCGCAGGACGCTGGACAGATAGCCGGCGTTGACGGTCCGGGTGTCGGTGGTCCACACCATGATGGCGATGCTCTCGATCACCACCATCAGACCGAAGAAGCCGAGAAGCACGGTGGAGTCGCTCTCTCGTGCCAGGTACTGGGTGAGTCCACGGTGGACGCCGAGGCCGAGCAGATACCCGCCGACGGCGATAGGGACGATCATCAACAGGGGGTCCAGGCCGAGGCCGTTGACGAGCTCCCAGTAGACGAGCGCGCCGAAGATCAACACCGCGCTGTGGGCCAGGTTGACGATCCGCAGCACGCCCAGCACCAGGCTGAGCCCCATCGCCACGCCGCCGTAGACGCCGCCGAGCAGCGATCCGTTGACAAGCGCCTGGGCCAGTTCTCTGAAGCTCATCCGCTCACACTCACAAGCTCAACCACTGCTTGATCAGATTGTCGAGCTCGCCTTCGAACTGGTCACGCGCCCCTTCGAGATGATTGCGCCCGTAGGCGAGGGTATACACGTAGTCGGCGAGATCGACGGCGGCCTGTACGTTCTGGTCGACGAGGAGGATCGTGCGGCCCTCCTCCTTGAGGCGGGCCAGCTCCTCGTAGACCTCGTCGACGAGCACCGGGGCCAGCCCGACCGATGGTTCGTCGATCAGGAGCACCTTCGGGTCGAGGATCAGGGTCCGGGCGAACTCGAGCAGCCGCGCCTGGCCGCCGCTCAGCGCCCCCGCCGGCTTGTTGCGGATGGGGCGCAGCGTCGGGTAGCGGTCGAGCATCTTGTCGACGGCCTCCTCCAGGCGCGCCTTGTCCTTTCGCAGCTGCCAGGCCCCGAGGCGAAGGTTCTCGTCGATGGTGAGCTGGGGAAAGACCGACCGCCCCTGCGGCAGCACCGCCACCCCCCGGGCGAGACGCTCTCCCGGCGTGAGCGTCGTGATGTCCTCTCCGCCCAGCGTCACCCTGCCCTGGCGGGGGATCAGGAACCCCGACATGACGCGCAGCGACGTCGACTTCCCCGAGCCGTTGGGGCCGAGCACCGCCGTCACCTTGCCGGGGGTGACCCGCATCGACACACCGTCGAGGACGATGTCGTGTGTGAAGTAGCCCGCGGTCACGTTGTCGAGGACGAGCTCGGGGGCGGTGGTGGCGGTGGTGGTCACGATGCCGCCTTCCCGGACGGGCCGTGGCCCAGGTACGCCTCGATCACCAGGGGGTCGGAGGTGACCTCCGCCGGCGGGCCGTAGGCGACGACCCTTCCGCTCGACATGCACAGGATCTGGGGACAGAGACGGGTCAGGTCGGGGATCTCGTGGCTCACGATCACGAACGCCGTCCCCTCCCGGTTCCGCTCGAGGATGCGCTGGCGCATCAGCTCCTTGACGCTCGGGTGCACCCCGGCGAAGGGCTCGTCCATGAGGACCACGCTCGGGTCGGTCATCAACGCCCGGACGAACTCGAGCAGCTTCTGCTGGCCACCCGACAGCTCGCTGGCCGGGGTGTCTCGATGGTCCTCGAGCCCGACGAAGGCGAGAAGGTCGAGGGCCTTCTCACGCCAGTTCGACCCCTTTGAGTGCAGGACCGGCACGAGCATGTTCTCGAGGGCGGTGATCGTCGTGAAGACCCGGGGGTTCTGGAAGGTCCGGCTCACCCCGGCCTCGACGAACGCCGTGCTCGGCTTGCCCTGCATCTCCTTTCCGTTGACGCGTATCACCCCTGAATCGGGGCGGATGGCGCCGTTGAGGATGTTGAGCGTCGTGGTCTTGCCGGAGCCGTTGGGCCCGATGACGCCGAGCAGGGCACCGGCTTCGACGGAGAACGACGCCTCGTCGACGGCCGTCATCCCGCCGAACCGTTTGACCAGCTTCTCGGCTTCGATCACCGGGCCCATCGGCTGCCTACTTCCCAGCGCTCACGGACGCAGCGGCATCACCGCTTCGTCGGTCGCCTCGTCCTGCGGCCAGATCACCTGGTTGCCGTCTTCCTGGTACTGGAGCAGCAGGGCGTTGAACGCCACCGTGCCGTCCTCGTTGTAGCTGATCTGGCCGACGGCGGTATCGAAGGTGTTGTTGGCGATGTACTCGCGCAGCTCCCGGGAGTCGAGGCTGCCCGTGCCTTCCACCGCCTGCTGAATGACCTGGCCGGCGGCGTAGCCGGCGGCGGCGTAGGCGGGGAGCATCGGCACTCCGAGCTCGTCGAGCATGTACTCGGTCAACTCGGCGAGCCCGGTGTAGTCCAGGGTCGGCCAGGCGGTCGTGGTCGAGAACACGTTGATGCCGGCCTCACCCATGTCCGGCCAGTTGGGCAGGGTGGTGACCTGGGAGCCGCACTGGCAGTAGATCTGCGGGTTGTATCCGGCCTGGTAGACGGTGTTGGCGATCAGCGCGGCGTCGTTGGGGAGGCTGAGCGCCACGAACACGTCGGCATCCGACTGCTGGACCCGCTGGATCAGGCTCGACAGGTCGGTCGCGGTCTGGTCGTACTCCTCGTTGACCACGATCTCCAGACCCGCTTCCTCGGCGTAGTTGACCACGCCGCCTTCCCCGTTGACGCCGTCACGGGCGACGATCGTGAACGGGTTCTGGGCGGTGGCGATGGCCAGCGTCTGCGGCTTCTGGTCCTCCGGCAGGCTCTTGATGAACTCGAACAGCGGCCGGGGATACTCGTTGTCCTGGTAGGGCCAGGTGCTGACGAGGAGCTCGGACTGCTGGTGGATCTCCTTGCCGACGAACCCGGCGTTGACCACCAGCTTGCCGGCCCGCTCGGTGATCGGGATCACCGCGCCGCCGACGGCGGTGGTGTACGGCGCGAACAGCAGGTCCACCTGGTCTTCGTTGATCAGACGCTGGTAGAGCTGCTGGGCCACCTGCGGGGTGCTCTCGTCGTCGTAGATGATCAGCTCGACGGGGCGACCCAGGAGCCCTCCGTTGGCGTTGACCTGGTCGGCCCAGTACCTGTAGGCGATCTCGTACCCGGCGGATGGGCCGGAATAGATGCCGGTCAGGCCCAGGGTGCCGCCGATCTTGATCGGCTCTCCCGAGGGCTCGTCGGCAGGCGCCTCGGTATCGGCGGTGGTGTCGGCCGTGGTGTCGGCGGTCGTGTCCGCCGTGGTGTCCGCGGTGGTGTCGGCCGTGGTCTCGGCGGTCGTGGCCGCGGTGGTGTCACCACTGCTCGACCCCCCGCATGCGGTCAGGACGAGCATCAGGGCTGTCACGGCTGCGAGCAGTCGCGACCAGCGCGTCAGTAAACGATTACCGGTCGCACCGAACGCTCCGGTACTGCCTCTCATCAGGTGCCTCCTCTGTCCATTCGCCCGACGGCGAACCTGTCCAAAGAGAACCCGACGCCTCCGCGCCCCGATACCGGGTCCGCTCGTCGCCGGCCGCGCCCGCCACATTGCAGGCGCTTGCAAACGATGTTCGCACACGGACCGAAGCGCCGTCAAGCGGACCGGGGTTTCAAGCGCGGGCGAGATCCTCGGCGAGCAGCAACGAGATGTTGTCGGGGCGAGCCTCGATCTCGCCGGCTTCGATGCGCCTCGCCACCTCCACCGTGCGGGCGTTGGCCGGGGCCTCGAGGCCCAGCCGCTTTGCCTCGCGGGCGACCAGGCCGTTGATCTCGTGGACTTCGGACCGCCGTCCCTTCAGCCAATCCTGCAGCACCGTGGTCCTGGTGGAGGGAGTGGAGAACTTCTCGAGGACGATGTCGAGGAGCTGGGCGGCGTACTCGGCGGGGGGCAGCGAGACCTCGGTGAGCCCGAAGATGGGCACCGGCCGGTTCCCGAGGGCGATGGCCGTCTCGATCGCCTCCGCCCCGTTCCGATCCATGAACTCTCGCATTCCCGGCACCTCCACGGCCTCCGCCAGCGGGAGGTTCAGGATCGCCGAGGGCACGAGCTCGGCGGCGTTGGCGACCAGCTTCATCCACTTCGAGGAGCGGATGTCGTCCGACACCTCGACCGTCCCGGCGTGGGACAGCACCTCTGTCACCTCGGCCTCCCGGCCGGCGGCGTCGGGATGGATGGCGCCCACCGTGAACCACGAAGCCGACGGCGGCGTCTCCCGCACCACGGTGCCCGGGTCGAACATGTTCGAGGCCATCTCGATCACGGCGCCGATCGTCCGCTCGGGCCCGACGGCGGCGGCGATGTCGTCGATCGACATGCCGTTCTGGAGGCCGACGACGAGGCCATCGTCGGCCAGCACCGACTTGATGAGCTCGCAGCCCCAGCGGGTGTCGTAGGCCTTCAACACCACGAACACGAGGTCGAACTTCTCCCGGAGAGTCGCCACCTCACACAGGTGAATGGCCCGGACGGGAGTCACGACCGTCTCTTCGGGCATCACCACCCGGATGCCGTCGGCCCGCATCGCCTCCACGTGGGCCGGCCACTGCTCGATGAAGAGGACGTCCAGCCCCGCCCTCGCCAGGTCGGCCCCAATCCCTGCGCCGTTGGCTCCGGTTCCCAGCACCGCGATCTTCTTTCCCACTGTGCCTCCTCGAGTCGTCCCACGGGGTGTTCAGTGACGCTATACACAACACCCACACGGCGGCAACGTATCCGCCGGTTGTCGAGTGCCGCTGGAACCAGCGGCCGTGCGTCCTGGAGCGAGGAGGAGAAGTGGGCGAACCGAAGATCGCGGTGCTGGGTGCCGGGGCGAATGGGGCATCGGTGGGGGCGGATCTCACCGCCGCCGGGCTCGACGTCACGCTGATCGAGCAGTGGCCCGAGCACGTCGAGGCGATGCGCCGTGACGGGATCCGCATCGAGATGCCCGACCGCACCCTCGTGCAGGAGGTCCGCGTCCTCCACCTGTGCGAGGTGGCGACTCTCCGCCAGAGGTTCGACGTGGTCCTGATGCTGATGAAGGCCTACGACTCGCGATGGGCCGCCCACCTCATCGAGCCCTACCTGCAGCCGGACGGCTTGCTCGTGGGGGTGCAGAACGGCATGACCGCCGAGACGATCGCCGAGGTCGTGGGACCGCACCGGACCCTCGGCTGTGTCATCGAGATCTCGTCGATGATGTGGGAGCCGGGGATCGTCGAGCGCAACTCGCCGCCCGACCGCTCCTGGTTCGCCGTCGGCAGCTTCCACGACAGCACCCGGGGACGGGAAGAGGAGGTGGCCTCACTCCTCCGCCACTCCGGGGCGGTCGAGATCACCGACGAGATCCTCGCCGCCAAGTGGATGAAGCTCGTCAGCAACTCGGGGACCCTCGTCACCACCGCAATACTCGGCCTGCCGATGCTGGAGGCGGCGGCCATCCCCGAGATGCGCCGGCTGATGATCCGCTCCAGCGACGAGGCGCTTCGGGTCGGCCAGGCCGCCGGGTTCCCGGTGCTGCCGATCTTCGGGCTGACCCCCGAGCAGATGTCCGCCGCCCCCTGCCTCGCCGAGTTCCTCCTGGACACGCTCCTCGAGGGATTCGTGCTCCCCGAGACCAAGACCACCGTCCTCCAGGACTGGATGAAGGGTCGCCGCTCGGAGGTCGACGACATCAACGGCAACGTCGTCCGGCTCGGGGCCGCCCACGGCATCCCCACGCCGGTCAACCGCGCCGTGGTGGAAGTCGCCCATCGCATCGAGGCGGGGGAACTGAGCCCCCGCCCCGACAACCTCGAGATCCTCCTGGCGGCCGTCGATGGCTGACGGCGCTACTTGAGCAGCGAGCCGCCGTCGACGACCAGGTTCACGGCGTTCACGCCCTGGTTCTCGAGCAGGAACGACACCGCGTGCACCACGTCGGCGGTGGTGACCAGCCGTCCGGTGGGGGTGCGCGCCCGGATGCCCTCGAGCACTTCGGCCGGCTTCGCCTCCCAGTAGGGGGTGTCGCCCACGATCGCCGGGTGGATGGCGTTGAACCGGATCGGGGCCAGCTCCAGCGCCAGCGTGTGGATGAGCGTCGAGATGCCGCCGTTGACCGTGCTCACCATCGTGGATCCGGGATACGGCCGGTCCTTGGCGAGCCCACCGAACAACACGACGGCGGCGTCCTCGGTGAAGCGGTCACACAGGGCGTGGATCACCTCGGGATAGCCGACGAGCTTGAGCGTCGCCAGGTTCACGGCCCGGTCGACGGAGTAGTCGCGGATGGTGTTCTCGTCGCGCTCGATGGCGGCGATCACCAGGTACTGGACCGGGCCGATGCTCGCCAGGGCCGGGGCGATCTCTGCCGGACGGCTGATGTCGACGGCGATGCCCTTGGTGTTGCCTCCGATCTCCTCGGCCGTCGCCTCCGCCCTCTGCTGGTCGCGGCTCGTCACGTAGACCTCACGTCCCTGGGCGGCGTAGTGGGCGGCCACCGCCTTGCCCAGCCCGGAAGACCCACCGATCACCACCACACTTCCGCTCATTGCGCCTCCTCTGTTTCGGTCCTGCCGCTCGTGTCAAACGTTTGCAGGCGAGCGTGCGCGAGAGACTACCAAGACGGGCTCAGATGGGCCGCGTGGAGTCCCTCACCACCAGAGAGGGCTGCAGGCAGATGTTCTCCGGCTCTTCCCCGGCGAGGATCTCGATCACCAGCTCCCCGGCGGCGAGGCCGATCTCCCGGCTCGGGTAGTAGATCGTGGTCAAGGCCGGGGTGACGACGTCCATCAGCGGCAGGTCGTTGTAGCCGATCAACGACACGTCCTCGGGGACGCGGAGGCCGGCGTCGCGCAGGGCGGCGAGGGCCCCCATCGCCATCAGGTCGTTGTGGGCGAAGATCGCCGTGGGGGGCTGCTCCTCTCCCAGCTCCAGCAACGCCTCGGTGAGACGGCGTCCCTCGGCGATGGTGGGCACGGCGGCCACCTCGGCCACCTCGATCTCGGTCATGCCCAGCTGCTCGCAGGCGGCGGAGAACGCCTCGGCGCGGTGGGAGAAATTGGCCACGTCGAGCGGGCCTCGCAACTGGGCGACCCGGCGGTGACCGAGCTCGTGGAGATGCTCCGCCGCCAGCGTCGCCCCGGCGGCGTCGTCGTGGACGACCTGGGGCAGGTCGCTTCCCGGCAGCGGGCGGGCGGCCACCACGACCGGAGCGATCCGGGCGGCGTCCTCGAGGATCTGGCGGTCGCCGGCCCGGGTGGCGAGAGAGATGACCGCGTCGACCCGCCGGGACAACATGTGGTCGAGGATCCGGGCGAAGCGCTCGTGCTCGTCTTGGGTCTCGGCGATCACCGGCATGATCTCACCCACCTCGAGCGAGGCGGTGATGCCGTGGATGATCGGGGTGACGAAGGGGTTGCCGAGATCGGCGGCGATGACGCCGATGGTGGCGGTGCGCCCGCTCTGGAGGCCGCGGGCGATCATGTGCGGCCTGTAGCCGAGCCGTCGGGCCGCTTCCTCGACCGCCTTGCGGGTCTCGGGGTTGACGAGTTGAGCCCGATTCGGGTTGAGAGCGCGCGACACCGTGGAGGGGTGGACGCCCACCTCCCGGGCGACGTCGTCGAGCGTCGGCATGCTCACGTTGACTGGACCTCCTCCGGCCGTGGTGGCCGGCATTGTTCCACACGGCGTCTGCCCGTGTCGTGGTTTCGGCAAACGCTTGTAGAGGTGAGCTCGGCAGACGCCCGCGGGGATCAGTCGACGACGGCGATCGCCTCGATCTCGACGAGGAGCCCCTCGACGGCGAGCGAGGCGATGCCGACCAGGGTGGAGGCGGGTGGCACCTCCAGTTGTAGGACCTCGGCCCGGGCCCGTCCCAGCTCGGCGGCATGGGCGTGGGCGTCGCCCACGACGTACGTGTTCAGCTTGACGATGTCGGCCGGCGAGGCACCGTGCGCCTCGAGCACCGCCCGCAGGTTGCGGAGGGCCTGGCAGGCCTGGGTGTAGACGTCGTCGCCCACGATGTTGCTGTCCTCGTCGAAGGCGACCTGGCCGGCGACGAACAGGAGCTTTCCGCCCTCGACGACGACCACGTGGCTGTAGGCGTCGTTGTTGGGACGGTGGACCGTCTCGGGATTGGAGAACGTCTTGGACATGCCGCTTCTCCTACCAGGACGCGGCGATGTACTTGATCTCGAGGAACTCCTTCATGCCCTCGTGACCGCCTTCACGGCCGATCCCGGACTGCTTGACACCACCGAACGGGGCGGCGGGGTCCGAGATCAGGCCGCGGTTGATCCCCACCATTCCCGACTCCAGGGCCTCGGCCACCCGCAGCCCGCGGCTGAGGTCGCCCGTGTACAGGTAGGCGGCGAGACCGTGGATGGTGTCGTTGGCCATCGCCACCGCCTCCTCCTCGGAGCCGAAGGTGACGATGGGCGCCACCGGCCCGAAGATCTCCCGGCCGAGCACCTCCGCATCGGCCGGCACCCCGGCCAGCACGGTCGGCTCGAAGAAGAACCCGGGACGGTCGGGCGCCTTGCCGCCGGCGAGCACGTCACCGCCGGCGCCGGTGGCGAGCTCCACCGACTCGGCCATGTCCTCTTGGGCGCTCTCGTTGATCAGCGGGCCCAGGTCCACGCCGGGGTCCATGCCCGGCCCGACCTTCACCGCCCGCATGCGGGCGGCGAACTTCTCCGCGAACGAGTCGGCCACCGCCTCGTGGACGAGGAACCGGTTGGCGGCGATGCAGGACTGGCCGCCGTTGCGCATCTTGGCGACCATCGCCCCGTCCACGGCGGCGTCGATGTCGGCGTCCTCGAACACCAGGAACGGGGCGTTGCCGCCGAGCTCCATCGAGGTGGAGATGATCCGCTTCGACGCCTGTTCGAGCAGGGTACGCCCCACCTCGGTGGATCCGGTGAACGAGAGCTTGCGCACCCGCGGGTCGTCGAGCATCGCCGGAACCACCTCCGAGGACCGCCGGGACGGCACGACGTTGACCACTCCGGCAGGCACCCCGGCCTCCTCCATGAGCGCGGCGATCGCCAGCGCCGTCAGCGGGGTGTCCGACGCCGGCTTGAGGATCACCGTGCACCCGGCCGCCAGGGCCGGCCCGATCTTGCGGGTGGCCATGGCCGCCGGGAAGTTCCACGGGGTGATCAGCACCGAGATCCCGATCGGCTGGCCGATGGCGATGATCCGCTTGTCCCCTGCCGGGGCCAGTGTGATCGAGCCGTCGTTGCGAACCGCCTCCTCGGAGAACCAGCGGTAGAACTCGGCGGCGTAGGCGATCTCCGCCTTCGACTCGGCGAAGGTCTTGCCCATCTCGAGCACGATCAGCGAGGCGAGCTCGTCGGAGCGCTCGATCATCATCTCGAACGCCCGCCGCAGGATCTCGCCCCGCTGGCGAGGTGGAGTCGAAGCCCATGCTTCGGAAGCTGCCTCCGCCGCGTCGACGGCGGCGATCACGTCATCCCTCGAGGCGCTGGGGACCGACGCCACCGGCTCGCCCGTGGACGGATCGAGCACGTCGATCTCGGCGCCGTCCGAGGCCTCGCGCCACTCGCCACCGATCAGAAGGCGATCGTGGCCTTCCTTCTTCATCCGTTCGAGGAGGGGGTTGTCGCTCATGCTCAGCTCAATCCGTCGGAGACTTCTCGGTTCTCGGGCTCGATCTTACGGCCCGCTCCCTCGGCGAGACGCGAGAGCAGCGCCGCGAAGTCCAGGTCTCCGTAGCCCTGGCCGATGCCGTCGATCACGATCTGATGGACGAGAGCCGTGGTCGGGAGGGGGACGTTGAGCTCCCGGCCGGCGGCGAGGCCCAACTCCAGGTCCTTGCGGAGGAGGTGCCAGGTGAACGTGGGCGGCTCGTACTCGAGGTTCACGTAGGCCGGGGTCTTGTACCGCGTGAACGTGGAGCCCATGACGCTGTCGTTGAGGAACTCGAGGAAGTCGTAGCGGGACACGCCGGCGGCCTCGGCGAGGAGCGTGATCTCGGCCATCGACTGGGCGACCACGCCCAGCATGAGGTTGTGGCAGATCTTGACCAGACGGGCCTCGTCGCCGGGGCCCACGTAGGTGGCGCGGCGGCCGAACAGCTCGATGTAGGGGCGGGCAGTCTCCCAGGCGTCCTTCGGGCCGGACACCACCGCGGTCAGCTTGCCGGACTTGACCACCTTGGGGTTGCCGGAGACCGGCGCCGCCAGCACGGAGGTGCCCACTTCCGCCGCCCGCCGGGTCAGCTCCTGGGAGGTGGTGGGGTCGATCGTGGTCGAGTCGACGAGGATCGAGGGCCGGACGTCGCCGGCGAGCACGCCGTTCTCCCCGAACGTCACCTCGAGGACGTCTTCGGGGCCGGCGACCATCGTGAACACGATGTCACGTCCGGCGAGGTCGGCCGGAGAGTCGACGACCGTGGCTCCCTTCTCGGCGAGAGGCTCGGCCTTGGAGCGGGTCCGGTTCCACACCCACAGGTCGACTCCAGCGTCCAGGAGCCGGCTGGCCAGCGCGAAGCCCATGCGGCCGGTTCCGATCCATCCCACCTCGTGCGGGAACTTCTCGTCGGTCATCTCGACCTCACTCCTCTCTTCTCTCGTCTCGTCGAACAACCAAGGCTGGGCCAGCCCGCAATCGTTTGTAGTATCGTTCTTTTCTCGCGGGGAGACAAACGGCCAGGTTCACGAGGGAGACGGAGGGTGGTGAGCGGAGTCCTCTTCGCAGCGGGCGCGGGCATCGGATTCGGGGTTTTCCAGGCGGTCAACCGCCGCGCCAACCAGACGATGGACGCGTTCCGGGCGACCTTCCTCCTCCTCGTCATCGGCTCGGCGTCGCTCGCCCTGTTCTCGGCCGCCACCCGGGATCTCTCGGCGCTCTGGTCCGGCTCCCCTCGCGCCTACCTCTTCTTCGCCGGTGCCGGGATCGTGCACTTCTTCCTCGGCTGGACCTTCCTGAGCCTCAGCCAGCAGCAGGTCGGCGCGGCGACGACCGGCGCCGTCTTGGGATCCACTCCGCTGATCGGCTCGCTCCTGGCGGCCATCGTCCTCGCCGAGCCGCTGCGACCGCTGACCGCCGTCGGCATCCTGTTGGCGGCCGTCGGCGTCACCCTCCTGTCTCTGCGCCGCACTGCGTCCACGCAGCGGAAGGTGCCGTGGTTCGCCCTCGGCGCCGCCGCCTCGTGGGGGTCCAGCCCGCTGTTCATCCGCTGGGGCTTGGCGGATCTCGACGATCCGATCGTGGGCGTCACGTTCGGGTTGCTCGCCGCCACGGCCGTCTACGCCGTCGCCCTGGCCTTGTGGCGACGGCGGCGTCCCGCCGAGCCGATCTCACGCGAGGGCCTGGCGTGGGTGACCGCCGCCGGCGTCCTGGTCGCCGCCTGCATCGCCCTCCAGTGGATCGCCTTCGACCGCACCGCCGTGGCCGTGGCGATCACGGTGATGCAGCTGTCGGCTCCGACAGTGGTCACCGTCGCCCCGCTGATCGTGAAGTCCGACACCGAGCGGCCGACTCCCTCGGTGATCCTGGGTATGGCGGCCGTCCTCTGCGGCTCCGTCGTGGTGGTTCTCGCCGGCACCGGGTGACGACGACCCCGTCCCCGGGCCGCGGAGCATCTATTTTGTGGGCATCGTGAGTGGCCGACCCACCCTCAAAGACGTCGCCCGGGAAGCGGGAGTCCACGTGTCGACTGCCTCGCGGGCCCTCAATCCCGCCACCCAGTCCGTGGTCAACCCCGAGACGCTCAAGCGCGTCGTCGAAGCCGCCGAGAGGCTCGGCTACCGCCCCCATCCCCTGGCCCGCGGTCTCCGCACCAACCAGACGATGTCGATCGGCATGGTCATCCCCGACGTCGAGAACCCGCTCTTCGGGCCGATCGTCGCCGGCGCCGAGTCGGTCCTCGTCGAGGAGGGCTACTCGCTCCTGATCGGCAACGCCGATCGCGGGATCGAGCATGCCGAGGCCGTGATCCAAGACATGATCGAGCGTCACGTCGATGGTCTCGTCCTCGCCACCGCCACCCGCGACGACGGCCAGCTCGCCGCCGCCACCTCACAGGGGGTCCCGGTCGTGCTGGTCAACCGGACGACCGACCGCGGCGACGTGCCGGCGATCATCGGCGACGACCACGCCGGCATCACCCTCGCCGTGGACCACCTGGTCTCGTTGGGACATCGCCGGATCGGCCACGTCGCCGGGCCGTCGTGGGTCTCGACCGGACACGATCGCCGCCAGGGCTTCGTCGCCGCCATGGAGCGCCATGGCCTCTACGCCGGCCCCGACGTGATCGAAGAGGCGGAGTGGTACCAGGTGGAGCCCGGCGCCGCCGCCGCCAGCGCCCTGCTCGAGCGCCACCCGGACACGACCGCCATCGTCGCCGCCAACGACCTCCTCGCCCTCGGCTGCTATCGGGCGATCCGGTCCCTGGGCAAGGAGGTCGGCTCCGACATCTCGGTGACCGGCTACAACGACATCCCCCTCCTCGACCTGATGCAGCCGCCGATGACGGCGGTGCGGGTCCCTCACCGCCAGATGGGGGCGGAGGCGGCCGCCACGCTGCTGGCCATGATCGCCGGGACCGAACACACCCGAGGCACCAAGCGCCTGACTCCCACCCTGGTGGTCCGGGGCTCTACCGCCCCTCCCCGGACGGCCTCCTGATCCATTGGCGCGATCGCCACCGACGTGCGAAACTGGCGACGCCTCATCGCAATCGATTGTGACGGTCGGCTGCGATTTCGGGGCGTAGCATGGAAACCGGTTGACGTAGATCGGGCCAGACCCGGCCCGACGCAACCGACGAGGAGGACACCGACGTGAGGAGACCCCAATGAGGAAACTCCGATGGACAGCACTGGTGGCGGTTCTCGCCATGGTGCTCGCGGCCTGCGGTGGCGGCGGTTCCGCCACTACCACTGCGGGCGACGGAGCCACCCCCACCACCGAGGGCGGCGCCGATACGACCCCGACCACCGGCGGCGAGACCACCGACACGGGCGGTGACGAGGCGCCGGAAGGCGACCCGATCGTGTTCGCTTCGTCGCTGCCTCTCACCGGCGAGTTCTCGATCACCGGCGCCAAGCACCGCGACGGCTACCAGTTCTGCGTGGACGAGATAAACGCCCGCGGCGGCCTCCTCGGCCGGCCGGTGGAGCTGCTGGTGGAGGACAACCGCTCCGACACCGAGGTGATCGTCACGCAGATGGAGCGGTTCATCAACGTCGACCAGGCCGATGTGCTGTTGGGGACCTTCTCCAGCCTCCTCGGCTTCCCCGCCTCGACGGTGGCGGAGCAGAACAACATGATCTACCCGATGCCGTCGTCGGCCGCCCTGCGGGTGTGGGAGCGCGGGTACCAGCACATCTTCTACTTCCAGGCGCTCCCCGGCGAGTACACCGGCAAGGCGATCCTCGACACCCTCGCCCACTACAACGAGCAGGGCATCGTCGAAGAGATGCCGCAGACGGCGGCGGTCGTCTACGCCGACGACTTCTTCGCCGCCTCCATCGCCACCGGCCTCGTCGGCGGCGAGGTGGAGATCCCCGACACCGGCGAGGTCATCTCGCTGGCGCCCGGCTTCCTCGCCGAGAACGACATCGAGTTGGTGCTCGAGGAGGTGTGGCCCGTCGGCTACACCGACTGGATCACCATGGCGAACTCGATCCGCACCGCCGACGCCGACATGCTGATCGTGTCGAGCGCCTCGGTGGACGAGGTGATCGCCCTGGTCCAGGCGCTGCAGACCGTCGGCTACAGCCCCGACGTCCTCTACACCGCCCAGGGTGCCCAGTCCGAGTTCCAGGCGGCGCTGGGTGACGCCGCCGAGGGCATCCTCATCCACTCGGTGTGGAGCCCGCTCGCCAACTTCGAGGGCGAGCTCGGCGGCGAGCCCTACACCAACGCCGACTTCGTGAACAACTACACCGAGGCCCACGGCACCCCGCCCGACGAGGACGAGGCGATTCCGTTCGCCGTGTGCCAGGGCGTCGAGCAGGCGATCCGGGCCACCGGCACCACCGACAACCTCCAGCTGAGCGAGTGGCTGCACTCCCGCACGCCGGAGGAGCCGGTGCGCACGATCCTCGGCGACTTCGTGTGGAACGAGAAGGGCCTCGCCGAGGGCAAGAGCTTCCTCGTCAACCAGTGGCAGAACGGCGAGTTGGAGTTCGTCTACCCGGTCGGCGAGTTCGAAGGCACGGTGGATCTCATCCACCCCAAGCCCGAGTGGTAGAGACCCACATGGGTGGGGGGACCCGGCGACCGGGTCCCCCCACCTCCCATAAGATGGCCCGACCCCCGAAGATCCCCACCTGATGGCCCTGCTCGAAGTCCGCGACGTCGTCAAGTCCTATGGCGGCATCATCGCCGTCAACCACGCCTCCTTCGACGTGGAGGAAGGCTCGATCACCGCCCTCATCGGCCCCAACGGCGCCGGCAAGACCACCGCCTTCGACACCATCTGCGGCGTGGTCGTGCCCGACAGCGGCCGTATCACGTTCGACGGCCAGGACATCACCGGGTTGATGTCCCACGTCATCAACAAGGCCGGGATCGGACGCACGTTCCAGATCACCCGGGAGCTCGGGGACATGACCGTCCTCGAGAACATGGTCATCTCCAAGGTCCCCAACAGCCCCAAGGCCCTGATCGGAGGGCGGATCAAGCCCGATGAGCGGGAGAAGGCGATGGACCTCCTCCGCTTCGTCGGGATCGACCGCCTCGCCCACCAGCCCGCCAAGCGCCTCTCCTATGGCCAGCGCAAGCTCCTGGAGTTCGCCTCGGTCCTGATGACCGACCCGCGGCTGGTGCTGCTCGACGAGCCCGCCGGAGGCGTCAACCCCGCCCTCCTCGACCGCATCATGGACCGCATCGAGGAGATCAACCGCCAGGGCACCACGTTCTTGATCGTCGAGCACAACATGGACGTGGTCATGCGCCTCTCCCACTCCATCATCGTGATGGCGCACGGCCAGGTCATCCTCCAGGGGACCCCCGCCGAGGTGCGGGAGGACCAGCGGGTCCTCGACGCCTACCTGGGAGACGTCTGATGGCGCTGCTCGAAGTCCGCAACGTCCGCGCCGGTTACGGGAGCGGGCCCGACATCCTCACCGACATCTCGATCGACGTCGAGGAGGGTCGCTCCTACTGCATCATCGGCCCCAACGGCGCCGGGAAGTCGACGCTGCTGAAGACCATCGCCGGCTTGCTCTCGCCCCGCGACGGAGACATCGTCTTCGACGGCCAGAGCATCGCCGGCCGCCGGCCCGACCAGGTGCTGGCCGCCGGAGTGTGCTTCGTCCCCCAGGACCGCACGATCTTCCCGGAGATGACCGTGCGCGAGAACCTGGTGATGGGCGGCTTCCTCCTGCGGGACAAGAAGCTCGTCGAACAGCGCGTCGACGAGCTCATGGATCGCTTCCCCCGCCTCGCCGAGCGCTCCTCCCAGCTCGCCCAGACCATGTCCGGTGGCGAGCAGCAGATGCTCGTCATGGCCCGGGCCTTGATGATCCGGCCCCGGCTGATGCTCATCGACGAGCCGAGCCTCGGGTTGGCTCCTCAGATCACCAGCCAGATCTTCGGGATCATCCGGTCGCTGACCTCCGAGATGGGGATCACCGTCCTGCTGATCGAACAGAACGTCAAAAAGGGCCTCGAGGTCGCCGACTGGGCGTTCGTCCTCGACCTGGGCACCTGCCGGTTCGAAGGGCCCGCCGACGAGATAGTCGACGATCCCCGGATCCGCGACCTCTATCTCGGCCAGCTGGCCGATGCCGCCAAGGACACGGAGGAGACCAAATGACGGCGTCCGTTCAGGTCCTCATCCTGGGCCTCCTCCTCGGAGGCGTCTACGCCCTGATGGCGTCGGGGCTGACGCTTCTGTTCGGCGTGATGCGGGTCGTCAACCTGGCGCACGCCGCCTTCATCGTCCTGGCCGCATTCCTGAGCTTCTTTCTGTGGGAAGGCCTGGGGATCGACCCGCTGGTCTCTCTCGTCGTCACGGTGCCGGTGTTCTTCGTGTTCGGCATGGCGATCTACCGGCTGGTCTTCCCCCGGATCGAAGGGTCGCCACGATTCACCGAGATGACGGTGTTGATGACGTTCGGCTTCGCCTTCATCGCCGAAGGCCTCATGTCCTACTTCTTCACCGGGATCTTCCGCCAGACCAAGCCGCCCTATGCCCAGGACGCCATCCTGTTGGGCCCGCTCTACGTCCCCACGGGCCAGCTCTACGCCGCCATCACGTCGATCGTGTTGCTGGTGGCCCTGTGGGCGTTCCTCAAGTACACGCGGACCGGCTACGGGGTTCGGGCCACGATGCAGAACCGTGACGCCGCCCAGCTCGTGGGGGTCGACGTGCGCAGGGTGTCGACGGTCGCGTTCGGGATCGGAATGGCGCTCGCCGGCGCCGCCGGGGCGCTGATCAGCTTCGTGTTCCCCTTCTATCCGTCCCGCCACTGGCAGTGGATCGCCATCCTGTTGGCCCTCGTGGTCCTGGGAGGGATGGGCAGCCTCAAGGGCGCCGTGGTCGGCGCCCTCGGCTTGGCGGTGATCTCCTCTTTCATCAGCACCCATGTGGGTGCGGTGTGGGCACCGATCACGTTCTTCGGAGCCCTGTTCCTGATGTTGATGATCAAGCCCGAAGGCCTGTTCGGCAAGAAAGCGAGAGCGTGATGACCGACGCCCGCACTGTCGACGAAGCCCCCGCCCCCGCCGGCACGGAGGAGCGAGCCCCCAGCTCCAGCCGGTGGTGGGTGCTGGCGGCCGTCCTGCTCGTCGCCATCGCCTTGCCGTTCGCCCGGTTCCTGGGCTCGTACAACTACGTGCTCCAGCTCGGGATGATCGTGCTGATGTGGATCGCCCTGGCCTCCAGCTGGAACATCCTCGGCGGCTACACGGGCTACATCTCCCTAGGGCACAACGTGTTCTTCGGCGTGGGCGGCTACGTGGCCGGCATGCTCCTCATCGAGCTCGGCTGGTCACCGTTTCTCACCGCCCCGCTGGCGGGGCTGGTGGCGATGGCCCTCGGAATCGTGGCGGGGCTCATCACCTATCGGGCGCATGGCACGTCGTTCATCATCTCCACGGTGGCGCTCCTGCTCGTCGTGTCGCTGCTGATGGACAACTGGAGCTACCTCGGCGGCTCCAACGGCATGAGCCTCCCCCTCCCCGGCTTCGACCCCGGCTGGCTGAAGGTGCCGTTCTACTACGCCATGCTGGCGGCGGCGATCGGGGCGGTGATCCTCGGCTACCGGGTCCAGCACTCGAAGTTCGGCCTGGCCCTGCGCGCCATCGCCTCGGACGAAGTGAAGGCGGAGATGGCGGGGATCAACACCCGCCTGTACAAGGTCATGGCGTTCTCGATCAGCGCCTTCTTCCCGGGAGTGGTTGGAGCGTTGTGGGGTTACAACCTGTCGTACCTGCGCCCGGTGATCTTCTTGATCATCTCCGTCGCCGCCCGGATGGTGCTGATGTCGATCGTCGGCGGCCGCGGCACCGTGGCCGGCCCGGTGATCGGCGCCATCCTGATCATCGCCATCGACGAGGCGTCGGTGTCGTTCCTCGGCGCCAGCGAGCTCAACCTGGCCGTCACCGGCCTGCTGCTGGTGGTCACGCTGCTGTTCTTCCCCCAGGGGATCGTCGGGACGCTACGGGAGCGCAACCGGCTCCCCGCCTGGCTCGACTGGGACTGACCCCTCCGGCTCAGGTGGGAGGGGCGGAGGTCGACTCCCTCACCACCAGCCGGGCGTCGATACGCGGCCACTCCTCGGGCGGGTTTCCGTCGAGGAGGTCGAGCACCAGGCGGCCTCCGAGCTGGCCGAGCTCACCGAGCGGCACGTGGACGGTAGTGAGCGGCACGGCGGCGTAGGCGGCGAACTCGATGTCGTCGAAACCGGCCACCGACACGTCTCCGGGAACCCGCTTGCCGACGTCGAGGAGATGACGAATGGCTCCGATCGCCATCATGTCGTTGGCGGCGACGATCGCCGTCGGCTCGGCGCGGAGCAGCCTCTCGGCCGCCCTCGCTCCTCCTTCGATCGTGAAGTCCCCGGTGACGACCAACTCGGGATCCACGCCCAGCCCTAGTTCGGTCATCGCCTCCTCGTAGCCGCGCTGTCGAACCCTGGTCACCAACAAGTCGGGCGGGCCGGCGATGTACCCGATGCGCCTGTGGCCCAGGTCGAGGAGATGGGTGACCACGAGGCGGGTCCCGGCGCGGTTCTCGTAGCCCAGCCTCGGCGCGGCGTAACCGTGCTCGGACATGGTCATCACCACGCCTCCCAGCGCCCGGAACCGGTCGAGGATCGCCGATGCCTCGGCGAGGTAGCGGGGGTCGTCGATGGCGGAGGCGACCAAGACGATGGCATCCACCTGGTTGGCGACGAACGCTCGCAACACCGCCAACTCCTTGTCCACGTCCCGGTCCGAGCTCGACACGAACAGGGCGTGGTCCCGGCTGCCGGCCGCATCCTCGAGGCCCCGGACGATCTCGGCGTAGTACGGGTCGGAGACGTCGTGGACCACGACGCCGATCGTGCGGGAGCGCGCCGTGGCCAGCGCCCGGGCCAGCCGATTGGGCTCGAAGCCGAGCCGCTCGGCCGCTTCCAGCACCCGGCGACGAGTGGGCTCGCTGACAGGATGCGACGATCCGGAGAGGACCCGGGAGGCGGTCGACACCGACACCCCGGCGGCGCGGGCGACGTCGCGGAGAGACGGGATCTTCACGCCTTCTTCGCCCACGACACCGGTTGCGTGGCTCACGGTGAGGACCCTAGCCCGCCGTCGGCCGGCGAGTCGGGGAACAGGGCCACCTCAACGGCCATCGACGGGGGCGGTGGAGCCTCGGGCGACGAGAGTGGTCTCGAACAGGCGCGTCTCGTCCCCGGGGGCGCCGTCGAGCGCCATGCGCAACGCTTCCGCCCCCAGCTCGGCGAGCGGGACCCTGACCGTGGTGAGGGGCGGCTGGAGATCCTCGGCGAGGGGCATGTCGTCGAATCCCGCCACCGAGACGTCGTCGGGCACACGACGGCCGGCCGCGGCGAGCCGGCGGATGGCGCCGACGGCCATGAGATCGTTGTGGGCGAAGATCGCCGTGGTCCCCGGGCGGGCGGCGAGGATCTCGTCCACGGCATCGGCCCCGCCCCGCCGGGTGAAGTCGGAGTGCACCACCACCGGCTCGGGTGCCCCCGAGCCGACGAGAGCGTCGAGGAAACCAGCCAGGCGCTCGTCGACCGAGCCCACACCCGACGGCCCGGCGATCACCGCCGTCTGGCGATGACCCAACGCCAGCAGGTGCTCTCCCACCTGTCTGCCTCCTCCCCGGTCGTCGGGCACGGCCGCCGGGTAGCCGTGGCCGGCGACCATCACCGCCACCTGACCGCCTTCGGCCCGGTAGAGGTCGAGCTCGGCGGCGACCTCCGAGCCGAGCTCGAATCCCGATCGGGCGGTGCCGGCGACCAACACCGCCTGCACCCGCTGCGCCCGCAACGTGCGCAGGTAGGCGAGCTCGCGGTCGGGATCGCGGAACGTGTTGCAGATCATCACCAGCCGATCGGATTCGGCGGCGGCATGGAAGACCCCGCGGGCGATCTCGGAGAAGTACGGGTCGGCGACGTCGTGGACGATCAGGGCGACGAGCGGCGAAACGGCCCTGGCCAGCGCCTGGGCGTGGGGGTTGGGGACGTAGTCGAGGTCGGCGGCGGCCCGAAGCACCCGCTCCCGCAGCTCGTCGGAGACCCGGTCGGCGGATCCCCCCAGCACCCGGGAAGCGGTGGCTTTGGAGACCCCGGCGGCCCGGGCGACGTCTGCCAGCGTGGTTCGACGAGTTTGCATCGGTTGCGTCGGCATCTTAGGGTTCTGTAACCGGTTTCGAAACCGGTTACAGACCATCCCCTGTTGCTTCTCACGGAGGTTCCTTCGGTGGCCGAGCGATCCATCCGCATCGCGATGAACGGAGTCACGGGCCGCATGGGCCGCAACCAGCACCTGGAGCGCTCGATCATGGCGATTCGCCGCCAAGGCGGCGTTGAACTGCCCAACGGGGATCGGGTGGTGCCCGAGCCCGTCCTCGTCGGCCGCAACCCCGAGAAACTGGAGGCGCTAGCTGCCGAGTTCGGGGTCGACGAATGGACCACGGACCTGGACGGTGTGCTCGCCGACCCCGACATCGACGTCTACTTCGACGCCCAGCTCACCTCGCTGCGGGCCGCGGCGGTGAGGGCGGCGATCGACGCCGGCAAGGCCGTCTATTGCGAGAAACCACTCGCCGAGGACTCGGCCACGGCCCGGGACCTGGCCCGCCGCGCCCAGGAGGCCGCCATCGCCCACGGGATCGTCCAGGACAAGCTGTTCCTCCCCGGCCTGCTCAGCCTGCGCCGCCTGATCGACAGCGGGTTCTTCGGCCGCATCCTAGCGGTGAAGGGCGACTTCGGCTACTGGGTGTTCGAAGGCGACGTGGAGTCGCCCCAGCGCCCCGCCTGGAACTACAAGCGGGAGGAGGGCGGCGGGATCATCCTCGACATGTTCCCCCATTGGCAGTACGTGATCGAGGGCCTCTTCGGGAGGATCCGCTCGGTCGTCGCCCTCGGCAAGACCCACATCCCGACCCGGTGGGACGGAGGCGAGCCCTACGAGGCGACCGCCGACGACGCTGCCTACGCCATCATGGAGCTGGAGGACGGGACCGTCGTGCAGATGAACTCATCGTGGGCGACCCGGGTGTACCGCGACGAGCTGTTGGTGTTCCAGGTCGACGGGACCCACGGCTCGGCGGTGGCAGGGCTGCGTGGATGCCGCCAGCAGCATCGCTCCGCCACTCCCCGGCCGGTGTGGAACCCCGACATCCCCAACCCGATCGACTTCCGGGCCGGATGGCTGGAAGTCCCTCAGGTCGGGGAGGCGAAGAACGCCTTCCAGTTGCAGTGGGAGGAGTTCATCCGCCACGTCACCGCTGGGACCCCGTTCGCCTGGGATTTCTCGGCGGGAGTGCGCGGCCTCGAGCTGGTCGACGCCGCCTGGAGATCGTGGCAGGAACGGCGCTGGGTCGACCTGTCCGAAGTGTCCGCCTGAGAGATGGCAGTCGAGATCATCGCCGTCGGGGTCGCCGTCCTGGTCGGCGCGCTGGTCAAGTCGATCACGGGGATGGGCCTCCCGCCCATCGCCATCCCCGTGCTGGCGCTGTTCGTCGGCCCCCAGGACGCGGTGGTGATCATCACGTTGTCGACCATCGTCACCAACACCTACCTGGCGTGGACCTACCGGGACGCCGCCAAGGAGGTCCCCCACCTGCCGACGATGCTCGTCGCCGGCAGCATCGGAGCACCGATCGGCGTCTACGCCCTCGCCAACGTCGACGCCAACACGGTGGGGGTGATCATCGCCGTCACGGTCATCGCCTACATCCTCGTCACCTGGCGCCGGCCGGACCTGAAGCTGTCGGAGAGCACCGCCCGCTGGGCGGCGGCGCCGGTGGGGTTCGCGGGAGGGGTGCTCCAGGGGGCCACCGGCCTCTCGTCGGTGATCCTCGCCTCCTACATCCACGCTCTCGGCCTGTCGCCGCGGGCGTTCGTCTTCATGATCTCGACCCTGTTCCAGGTGTTCGCCGTGGTCCAAGCCGCCGGCTTCGTGGTGGCCGGGATGTACACCCCCGACGTGATCGCCGCCAGCCTGGTGGCGGCCGCCGCCGCCACCGCCGTGCTCGTGTTCGGCACCCGGCGGCTGGCGGTGCGGGTCTCGCCGGCGCTGTTCAACCGGCTGGTGATGGGAGTGCTGGCTTTCTCGGCCGTGAAGATGCTGTACGACGCCGTTCGCGCCCTGATCTGAGAGGACGCCGTGATCGACCGACTGAGCCTCAACCAGAAGACCACCGAGCTCTGGCCCCTGCCCGAGACCCTGGAGGGATGTGCCGCCGCCGGCCTGCGATGGGTGGGTCTGTGGCGGGAGCACGTGGCGCCGTTCGGGGTCGAACGGGTGGCGGAGATGGTCCGGGCTGCCGGGCTCCGGGTCTCGACGCTGTGCCGGGGCGGGTTCTTCCCCGCCGACACCGACGCCGGGTGGAAGGCCAACGTGGAGGAGAACCACAGGGTGCTCGAGGAGGCAGCCGCCCTCGGAACCGACACCGTGGTGCTGGTGTGCGGGGGGATCGCCGGCGGCGACCTCGAGCGGTCCCGGGACCAGGTGGCGGCGGGCATCGAAGCCATCGTGCCCCGGGCCCGAGAGCTCGGCGTCCGGCTGGCGATCGAGCCGCTCCACCCGATGTACTGCGCCGACCGCTCCGTGATCGTCACCCTGAGGCAGGCCCTCGAGATCGCCGAGCGGTTCCCGGCCGGCGTGGTCGGAGTGACGATCGACACCTTCCACCTCTGGTGGGATCCCGAGATCTGGGACCTGTTGGGCCGCGCCGGGCCCCGCATCTTCAGCTACCAGGTGTGCGATTGGCTCGATCCCCTGCCCGACGTGCTGATGGGGCGGGGGATGATGGGCGACGGCGTCATCGACTTCCGGCGCTTCACCGACGCCGTGATCGCCGCCGGCTACGACGGGCCCATCGAGGTGGAGATCTTCAACCACGACGTGTGGAACACGCCGGGCGAAGAGGTGCTGGCGACGATGATCGACCGCTACCTGCGGCTGGTCAGTCCTGGGTGATCCCGGCGAGCTCCAGAACCAGCGCCATCCGGTGGGCGGCCAGCTCGGGGTCGGAGAGCAGCCCCGCCTGGTCGGCGAGCACGAACTGGCGGGCGAGATGGACCACCGAGCGGGCGCTCTCCAGGCCGTGGATCATCTTGAAGTGGTCCTGGTGGCCGTTGAGGTAGGCCTGGAACACCACCCCGGTCTTGTAGTAGAAGGTCGGCTTCGAGAAGACGTGACGTGACAGCGGCACGGTCGGCGCCAGGATCTTCTCGAACTGCTCCACCTCACCGGCGTCGAGGGCCTGGATGGCGGCCGAGGCCGCGGGGGCGATGACGTCGAACGCCCCGAGGAGGGCGTCGCTGTGGTGGGTGCCGTCGCCTCTGATCAGCTCCGGGTAGCTGTAGTCGTCGCCGGTGTACATCCGCAGCCCCTCGGGCATCCGCCGCCGCAGCTCCACTTCCCGGTCCTTGTCGAGGAGGGAGATCTTCACCCCGTCGACCTTGTCCTCGTTGGCGGCGAGGATGGCGAGGAAGGCTTCGGCGGCGACGTCGAGATCGGTCGACCCCCAGTATCCGGCCAGGGCGGGGTCGAACATGTCGCCGAGCCAGTGGATGATGACCGGTCGGCGCGCCTGGCTCAGCACCTCGGCGTAGACCCTCTCGTAGTCCTCGCGAGACCGAGCCACGGCGGCGAGATGGCGGCTGGCCATCATCACCGCCTGCCCGCCCTCCCCCTCGACCAGGTCGAGCTGTTCCTGGTAGGCCTCGACGATCCGCTCGAGCGTCGGCTCCTTCTCGGTGAGCTGGTCGGTGTTGATCCCGCAGGCGATGTCGCCGCCTTCCGCCCGGGCCTCGGCGATCGAGCGACGGCACAGCTCCTGGATGGCCGGCCAGTCGAGGCCCATGCCCCGCTGGGCGGTGTCCATGGCGTCGGCGACGGACAGGCCCCACGACCAGATGTGGCGCCGGAACGCCAGAGTGGCGTCCCAGTCGATGTTGGCGCCCGAAACGGGGTTGTTCTCGGCGAGAGGGTCGGCCACTACGTGGACTGCCGAGAAGGCGCGGCGGCTCGTGAGGGGCCCGGACGGCCGGGGGAACTCGACGGGGTCGCCCAGTTCGTAGACGATCGTCGAACCGTCTTCGGTTGGAATCCTGACCCGAGGCGCCATGGTCTGCCCTTTCCGTGGAAACCGTTATCCACGCCGCAGGATAAGGGCGGAGCACCACACGGGCAAGCGCTCAGTAGGAGAGCTTCGCCGCGTCGGCGTAGGTCACCTCGACGGTCGACTCTCCCCGGACGGCGACCACCTCTCCCCCCGAGTAGTAGACGCGGGGGAGACGCGGGCTCAGCTGCTGGAGCACCTCCCAGGAGATGGAGCCGCGCCGGCCGGCGATCTCGTCGGCGTCGATCGACTCCTCTCCCTGGCGCCCGAGAAGGCAGACCTCGGTGTCGTAGTCCACCTCGGACGCCTCGGTGACGTCGACGGTGATGGCATCCGAGGAGATCCGTCCCACCACCGGCAGGCGGTGGCCGCCGACGAGGACTTCCGACCCGGGGGACAAGAGCCGCGGCCAGCCGTCGGCGTATCCCAGGGGAAGCGTGGCGATGCGGGACCGGCGCGGCGCCCGCCACGTCGACGCATAGCCGACTCCGGTTCCCTCCTCCACTTCAGCCAGGCGCACCGGGTGGGCGGCGATGCTCAGAGCCGGGCCGACTCCCTCGGGGAGGCCGGGCTCGGTTCCGGGGTGGTATCCGTAGTAGACGAGCCCAGCCCGCACCAGGTGCTGGCCCGCCAAGTCGGCGGCGAGGATGCCACCGGACGCGGCCGTGTGCCGGACTATGTCGGCGGGGAGCGGGTCGGTGACCTGGTGGAAGACCTCGAGCTGCCGCTCCGTCGCCGCCGGGTCCTCGGGAGCGGCGAGGTGGGTCCACACCCCGACGAGACGGAGTGACGACCGGCGGACGGCGCCGACCAGGGAAGCGAATTCCTCGGGCCGGCAGCCTCCCCGGGTCATGCCCGTGTCGATCTCGATGTGGACCGCCAGCCCGGAGACCGCCGCCACCCTCTCGAAGTCGGCCAACGAGCCCAACGAGACGTCGACGTCCAGCCGGCCGGCGGTCGCCGCCTGGGACTCCGGGATCGGGTACAGCACGAACACCCGGCCGGGGTACCCGTCGGCCCGCAGGCGCACCGCCTCCTGCAGCGTGGCGACGCAGAGCCAGGTGGCTCCGCCCCGCACGGCGCATCGCGCCGCCACCTCGAGGCCGTGACCGTAGCCGTCGGCCTTGACCACCACTCCGAGCTGGAGCGGAGCGACGAGATCGGCGAGGGCCTGTGCGTTGCGGGTGAGCTGGTCGGTGTCGACCGCCACCCAGGCGGTGCGGCTCAGTGGCGGGAGGCCGGCGGCGGCCAGGGCCCGTTCGATGGGCCGCATATCAGGCCTGTCCGCTCTCCAGCCCGTCCCAGGCCTCGAGCGCCTGCCGCATGACCGGGCCGGCGTCGGCGATGCCGGTCCAGCGGGCGAAGGCGATCTCGGCCTGGGCGACCAGCATGTCGAGGCCGTTGCGGGTCACCAGGCCTCGGCGAGTCGCCGCTTCCACCAGCTCGGTGACGGGCGGAACGTAGACCAGGTCGAAGACCGCGGCGTCCTCCGGCAGCAGGCTCACGTCGAACGCCGTCCCGGGCGTGGTCATGCCCACGGTGGTGGCGTTGACCGCCATGCCGCACTCCGACAGCGCCTGGGCCACCGCCGGATCCCCGGCAGCGAGGGCCGTCACCCTGCCGAGGTCCGCCATCGCCTCGGCCAGGGCCTCGGCGCGCTCGCGAGTGCGGTTGACCACCACGACCTCGGCGGCCCCGGCGTCGAGGAGCCCCCACACGACGGCCCGGGCGGCACCACCGGCCCCGGCGACCACGGCGCGGATCCCGGCGGTGCCGACTCCCGCCCCGCGCACGGCGGCGATGAACCCGGGGGCGTCGGTGTTGAACCCCACCAGGGCTCCGTCGTCCCGGCGCACGACCGAGTTCACCGCTCCGATCGCCCGCGCCGGGCCCTCCACCTCGTCGAGGTGGGCGACCACGTCCTGCTTGTAGGGAGCCGTGATCTGGAACCCGAACCACTCGGGCGCCCGGGTCGCGGCGACGAAACCGGCCACCTCCCCGGGCTCGATCTCGGCCAGCTCGTAGTGGGCGTCGATGCCGAAGTGGCGGAAGGCGGCGTCGTGCATGATCTGGGAATGGCGCCGACGCAGCGGCCGGCCGATCAGCGCGACCCGCCTCATCGGTTCTGGAACCTCGGCGGCCGCTTCTCGAAAAAGGCGCGGGCCCCTTCGAGCATGTCCTCGGTCCGAAAGACCCTCTCGGAGGCGTCGAGCTCCGCCGCCAGGCCTTGGTCGAGGGGGACGTCCAGTGCCAGGTCGATCGCCCGCTTCGCCTCGCGCACCGCCACGGGGCCGCGCTCGGCGATGGTCCGGGCGATCGAGAGGGCCACGTCCATCGCGGTTCCCGCCGGCGCCACCCGGTTGACGAGGCCCATCCGCTCCGCCTGGTGAGCGTCGTAGATCTCGCCGGTGAGGATCATCTCCTTCGCCCGGGCGAGACCTACCAGCCGCGGGAGGCGCTGGGTGCCCCCCGACCCCGGCATCACTCCGAGACGCACCTCGGGCAGGCCGAGGCGGGCGTTCTCGTCGGCCACCAGGATGTCACAGCACAGGGCGAGCTCGAGGCCGCCGCCCAGGGCATCCCCGCCGATGGCGGCGACCGTCGGCATCGGCAGCCGGGCGAGCCGGCGGTAGACCGCCTTCTCCAACAGCAGCTTCCCCTCACCGACCCGGCCTCTGAGCGCCTCGAACTCCTTCACGTCCGAGCCGACGCAAAAGGCCCGGTCACCGGCTCCGGTCACGACCACGGCCCGGACCTCGGGGTCCGACTCCAGGCGGGCGAGGGCGGCGTCGAGGGCACGGGTGACCTCGACGCTGATGAGGTTCAGGGGTGGGTTGTTGAGCCGGAGGACGGTGACCTCCCCCGGCTCGATCTCCACCAGTTCGCCGCTCATGCCATGTACCCCCCTCCGTTGGGGGCCAAGGTCTGGCCGTAGTACATGGACGCCGCCTCCGAGAGCAGGAACACCACGCTGGCGGCGACGTCCTCGGGGACGGCGAACCTCCCGGCGGGCAGCTCCGCCAATCGACGCCGGCCGACCTCGCCTTGCATCACCTCCGCCGCCATGTCGGTCACGGTCACGCCGGGAGCGACGGCGTTGACGCGCACGCCCTTGGGACCGAGCTCCTTGGCGAGCGCCTTGGTGAGCCCTATGACCCCCGCCTTGGCCGCCGAGTAGTGGGCCACGCCGGGGAAGCCGATCTGGCCGAGCCGGGAGGCGATGTTGATGATCGCCCCTTCTCCCCTCTCGACCATCGCCGGCACCACCTCGCGGGTGCAGAGGAAGGCGCCGGTCAGGTCGACGTCGATCACGCGCTTCCATTCCTCCACGGACATCTCGAGGAGCGGAGACTCGGGCATGATGCCGGCGTTGTTCACGAGGGCATCGATCCGCCCGAAATGCTCCACCACCGCCCTCACCATCCGGGCGACCTGGTCGGGGTCGCTGACGTCGGCCTCGAACGCCGCCGCCTGCCTCCCCAGGCCCAGGATGGATGCGACCGTGCGCTCCGCTCCTTCCCGGTTCTGCACGTAGCCGACGGCCACGTCGGCGCCCGCCCGGGCGCAAGCCACGGCGATGGCGGCGCCGATGCCGCGGCTGGCGCCGGTCACGAGCACGATCTTTCCGTCCAACGCGTTCTCGAACATGGCGGATGTCACTGGCCGAGCACGTCGACGAACAGTTCGGCGGGATCCACGGCCTCCGAGATCACGCCCGCCTCGAAGAGGAAGTCGTGGGTGGCGGTCCACTTGTCCAGGTTCTGGCTCAGCATCTCGTCGCCGATGAAGTCGAAGGCGCCCTGGAGCATGGCCTCGTGCACCTCCGGCGCCTGCTCGGTCTCGGGAGCCGCCTCGTACAGCGCCTGGAGTGCCGCCTCGGGATCGGCCTGGGCCGCTTCGAAGCCCTGGCGAACGCCGTCCACGAAGCACCGCACGGCGTCGGGGTTCTCGGCGATGTAGTCGTCGGAGGCGGCCAGTGCCAGGCCATAGCTCTCGAGGCCGAAGTCGCGGAAGAAGAGGACGCTGAGGAGGCTGGTGTCCGCCTCGATGTTGGAGACCTCGTTGCCGAAGAACGTGATGAAGTCGACCTGGCGCGTCTTGAGCTGGGCGATTCCCGGCGCGGGGACGCTCACCTCTCGGATGCTGTCGACGTCGATGCCGTTCTCCTCCCACAGGGCATGGAGGAGCAGATAGGGGGAGCCGCCGGGGACGGCGCCGAAGGTCTTGCCTTCGACGTCCGCCAACTCCTCGATGCCGGCGTCGGCGTAGGAGACGAGCGACGACGGGTTGTCCTGGTACACGACCCCGATCGACTTCACCGGCAGGCCCTGCGAACGTCCCGCGGAGATGGACACGGCGTCGGTCAGGCCGAACTCCTCGGCCCCGGTGCCGACGAGCTGGGCCGTGTCACCCGAGCCCTGCCCGGCGTTCAACGTGACGTCGAGGCCGCAGGCTTCCCAGAATCCCTCCTTCTTCGCCAAGAAGTAGGGAGCGTGATTGCCGGCGATGACCCAGTTCAAGCGGAAGCGGACCGGGATGACCTCGACCGCCGCTCCGTCCGGGGAGCTGGTCTCCGTCGTCGCTTCGGTCGCCGGCGGGGCCTCGGTCGCCGGCGGGGTCGTCTCCTGGGGGGTGGTCGTGGACTCGCCCCCGCTTCCGCCACACGCTGCGACCAGCAGCGCCAACGCGATCGCGAGTGTCGATGTCTTCCTTCTCATGTGTGTCTCCCTGTCGTTCGGGCCCACCGTGACGGCAAGCATCTGTTGGTCTTGGATGGAGCGAGGGACGGACGGTCGGGCATGGGTGCTCACCTGCGGGTTCGGTACTGCCAGGGCATGAGGAGACGCTCGAAGCCTCCGATGAGCATGAACAGGGCCACGCCGATGACGACGAGCAGCACCAGGGCGGCGAACAGGAGTGTCGAGTCGAGGAAGGTGTTGGCGTAGACCAACAGGTAGCCGAGCCCGGAGTCGGCGCCCACCCATTCGCCGACTATCGCCCCGACCACGGCCAGCGTGATGCCGATCTTGAGGCCGGCCATGATGCGGGGCAGCGAATGAGGCAACGTGACCCGCGTGAAGATCTGGTGCCGGGGCGCCGAGACCGACCTCAGCAGCTCCAGGAGCGAGCGATCCACCGAGGCGAACCCTTCGGCGGCGGTGACCACGACCGGGAAGAAGACCATGAGCGCGGTGATGACGATCTTGGGCCACATACCGAACCCCAGCCACAGGACGAGCAGCGGGGCGACGGCGATCTTGGGCACCGCCTGGGAGGCGACGATCAACGGGTACACGGTGTTGCGGAAGACCGCCGAGTAGGCGATGGGCAACGCCAGGACGACGCCCACCACGGCGCCCAGGCCGAAGCCGGCTCCGATCTCGGCCAGCGTGGTGACCGTGTGGCCCCACAGGACCGGCCAGTCCGCCATCAAGCGATCGAGGACGGCGGTGGGAGCCGGGAGGATGTAGGGCTCGACCACCTCCAGACGGGCGAGCAGCTCCCACACCCCGACGAGCGCGACGAGGAACGCGCTGGGATAGATCCACACCCGCCAACTGGAGGGCCCCGGGCGGCGGGCGGCTTGGACGACCGAAGCCTCGGTGTCGACGGTCGACACCCGCAATTCCGATGCGTCTGTCATGCGGACGCCTCCTCGATGTAGGAGCGGAGCATCCCCACGTACTCGGAGAACTCCGGCGTCAGCCGCACCGCTCCGGTGCGGGGATGGGGAAGGTCGATGGCGACGTCGGCGATGATCCTCCCCGGACGCGCCGAGAGCACCAGCACGCGGTCGGAGAGCAACGCCGCCTCCGGGATCGAGTGGGTGACGAACACCACGGTGCGCGATCGATCCCAGATCCGCAGCAGCTCTTCGCCCATGCGGTCACGGGTGATCGAGTCGAGGGCGGCGAACGGCTCGTCCATGAGCAGGACCCTCGGCTCCAGCGCCAGGGCGCGGGCGATCGCCACCCGTTGGCGCATCCCGCCCGAGAGTTGGTCCGGGTAGGCGTGCTCGAATCCGGCCAATCCCACCAGCCGCAGCAGCTCTGAGACCCGCTCCCGTGCCGGCCCCTGGCCCGTCACGTCGAGCAGCAGGGACGCGTTCGCCTCCACCGTTCGCCACGGCAGCAACGTGGCGTCCTGGAACACGAACCCGAAGAGCCGCTTCCGCAGAGCGGTCTCGACCGAATCGGAGCCCACCGTGATGGACCCGGTCGTCGGGGCCTCGAGCCCCCCGATCATTCGCAAGAGGGTCGTCTTGCCGCAGCCCGACGGGCCGAGCAGGGACACGAAGCTGCCTGCGGCGATGTCGAGATCCAGGGGCTGGAGAGCGGTGACGGCTCGATCCCCGACGCCGAAGACCTTCGACACTCCCCGGAGCGCGATCGCCTCGGACATCACCGTCGACCCGAGCACCGGATCACTCACTCACCGCCTCCTTCCGGCCGGGGCTCGCTCGCCCCCTCGTACGCCACCGGCCGCACCCCCTCGCTCTGTCAGGTGGTGCGGCCGGTACACGCATCGGTCCTGGCTCTCAGTTCTCGTCGGGGAACCGGACGTGGGCGATGACCTCGGTGATCCAGTGCTCGAGCTGGCCGGGGTCGGGGGTCATCGTGTGGAGCATGAAGCGCTGGACGCCGGCGTCGATGCGCTTCTGCAGGGACTCGACGATGTCGTCGGGGGTGCCGAACAGGTACACCCGCTCGAGGTACTCGCGGCCCCGCGCCTCGCTCATGACCCGCAGGAACGCCTCGTGCTGTTCCGCCAACGCCTTGTTGCGATCCTGGGTGAGAACGAGGTGCATGAAGTTCTCGTGCGCCACGGTGAGGGTGGAGGGGTCCCGCCCGTTCTCCCGCAGATAGGCCTGGAGCTCCTCCCAGTCCCGGGCGATGTCCTCGGGCGGGCAGGTGGGACGCGGGATCCACCCTTCGGTCCGCAGGATGCGCTGCTTCACCGCGTCCACGAAGCGGGGCAGGTCGGGCGAGCCCGGGTCGGCGAGCTGGGATCCGCCGCCGATCCAGATCTCGGGCCGCTCGGGGAGCCGGGGCTCGATCTCGACGTCCTGGATCTGATAGAAGCGGCCCTCGTAGGTCACGGACTTGCCTTCGAGGGCGGGGATGATGATGTCGAGGATCTCGTCGGTGCGCGCCCCGCGCTCGGACTTCTTGACGCCGGTGGCGGCGTACTCGGGGGGATACCACCCGATGCCGGCACCGAGGATCGCCCTCCCCTCGGAGAGGAAGTGCAGCGTCGCCAGCTGCTTGGCCAGCAACACTGGCTCGCGGATGGGCAGCACCATCACCGACGTGCCCAGCTTCACCCGGGACGTCACGCCGGCGGCGACCGACAACGCCGAGATCGGCTCGAGGAAGTTCACCGAGTAGAACTGCTTCGCCGCCAGGAGGTGATCCGTGACGAAGATCGAGTCGAAGCCGAGGTCTTCGACCTGGCGGGCGAAGTCCTTGATCCCCCGGGCCCGCTCCGGGCCATCTCCCGCCCAGATGAACGAGGGAAGGAACACACCGAACCGCTCAACGTTTTCCATACGACCTTCCTTGCCGTGGTTTCCAGCCAGCCACCAGGCTCTCCCCTCGGCGAGCCGCTTGGCAAGCGTTTTCCGCGGCGGAGGCTAACCACCTGTGCGCCTGCGGTCAACCGATCCGCCTCGACGACGGGGGCACAGAAAAATCCCCCGGTATCGATGGACAGCCGCACGGCAAACGGTTACACATTGCACTCGACAAACCGGCGGGCGGCTGTGACACTACCGCCCGGCAGGTCGGTGAGACGGAGGAGAAAGACATGCCGAGAACACGAACGTGGTCAGGGCGGCTCGCTCTGACGCTGGTCCTGGCTCTGTTGGTGGCCGCATGTGGTGGGGGCGGCGCGAGCACCACAACAGCCGGGAGCGAATCGACGGAAGCACCACCGGCGACAGAGGCCGAGACACCGGACACCACTGCCGCTCCCGACACCACCTCGGGCGGGGAGGCGACCGGCGAGGGTTTCCGGATCGGGTACTCGAACGGCGGTGGCGTCGGCAACGGCTTCCGTGAGGAGCAGGTGTGCACCGCCCAGGCCGAGGCCCTCGCCTCCGGCCAGGTGACCGAGTTGATCACGATCCATCGCAACACCGACGCTGCCGGCCAGCTGTCCGACATCCGTGACCTGATCGCCGCCGGCGTGGATGCCATCGTGTTCAACCCGAACGACCCCGAGGCGCTCAACCCGGCGCTCGAGGAGGCGGCTGCCGCCGGCATCGTGACCGTGTCGGTCGACGCCTACGTCACCCACGAAGGCACCTACAACCTGTACAACAACCAGGTCCAGTACGCCTACCTCGGCGCCAAGTGGCTGTTCGAGCAGTTGGGCGGCGAAGGTGTCGTCTACTACATGAGAGGCCTCGCCGGCCACCCGGCCGACTCGGACCGCCACATCGGCTTCCAGCAGGCCCTCGAGGAGTACCCGAACATCGAGGTCGTTCCCTCCATCGACGGCGTGCACACCGGCTGGGATCCGGCGACGACCACGCAGCTGATCAACGACTTCATCGCCTCGGGCCAGTACGAGGGCATCGACGGCATCTGGACCTCGGGCATGGACTCGCAGGTGGTGGATGCGATCGCCGACGCCGGGCTCGACTTCGTGCCGATCGTCGGCGCCGACCTCGGCGCATTCGTGCAGCAGCTCCTGGACGAGGAGAACTACCCGGGTCTCGTCGGGGCGGCAGTGACCAACACCGCCGCCGTCGGTGGTGCCGGCGTGAACCTCGCCCTCAAGCTCCTGAACGGCGAGACGGTGGAGACCGCCGAGGACGCCAGCCAGCCCAACACGGTGCTGCTCGACCCCGTGCTGGCCGACAACGTCTCCGACGAGGGCCTCGCCACGCTGGAGTCGTGGCTGGTCGACGGCCTCGACCCGCTGTGGCCGCTCGGCCTCCAGATCGAAGGCTGGACGACCTACACGCCCGAGCAGGCCATCGCCTGCCAGGGCCCCGGCGCCTGATCAGACGCTGACACACGGGAGGGCTGCCGACTTCCCCCGGCAGCCCTCCCCCTCCCACCACCACCTTTCGTCCTAGATGACTGCGACCACCACCGACTACCTGCTCCACGCTCGAGACATCTCCAAGCACTACGGCGCGGTCGTCGCGCTCCGGTCCGCATCGCTGGCGGTGCGTCCCGGCGAAGTCCATGCCCTGATGGGGGCCAACGGCGCCGGCAAGAGCACACTCGTCAAGATCCTCACCGGAGCGGTTCGCCCCGACGGCGGCACCATCACGGTGCGGGGAAAGGAACGGACCGCCCACTCCCCCGCCGAAGCCCGGCGCGGAGGGCTGGTCTCCGTGTACCAGGAACCGGCCCTGATCCCCGACCTCGACATCCTCTCCAATCTGCGTCTGACCGAGACGCCCATCGAACCTTTCCGCCATTGGCTGGAGGAGCTGGGCCTGCCCGGCCTGGACCTCTCGGCCATGGCACGCACGCTGCCGCTTGCGTCGCTTCGCGTCATCGACCTGGCGCGAGCCCTGGCGATCGAGCCCGACGTGCTGATGCTCGACGAGATGACCGCCGCCCTCCCCGCCAACCTCACCGAGCGGGTGCTCGAGGTGCTCAACGGGATGCGGGGCGGCGACAAGAGCGTGATCTTCATCTCCCACCGGATGACCGAGATCGGCTCGGTGTGTGACCGGGCTACGGTCCTGCGGGAAGGCGAGACGGTCGGTGTCGTCGACGTCGACGAGCACTCGGCCGAACGGATCGTCGAGTTGATGCTGGGCGAGGCCGTAGACCAACAGGAGGCTCTCGCCGAGCGCCACGTGGTCGCTCCCGAGCAGAGGAAGCACGCCCCCCGAGTGTCGGTGAGGGGCGTGGCCCTCCACCCCCGGCTGCGGGACGTGTCCTTCGACCTCTACGAAGGCGAGGTCCTCGGCGTCGTCGCCTTGGAAGGTCAAGGACAGGACGAGCTGTTCGACGTGCTGTCCGGGTGGGAGCGGCCGGAAGCAGGCGAGATCTACGTCAACGGCCAGCCGGTGGCGTTCCGCCACCCGGCGGACGCCATCCGAGCCGGCCTGGTGTACGTGCCCGCCGACCGGGCCGAGGCGCTCCTCATGCAGCGGTCGGTGAAGGAGAACATCGCCCTCCCGTTCTCGAGCCGGGTCCCCAGGTGGGGCTGGATCCGCAAGCGCAAGGAACACGAGACGGTCACCAACTCGATCGAAAAGCTCCAGATCGACACCCGCGCCCAGGGCGAGGTGCGCCGCCTCTCCGGCGGCAACCAGCAGAAAGTGACCATCGCCCGGTGGGTCGCCTCGGGCGTGGAGACACTGCTCTGTTTCGACCCCACCCGCGGCATCGACATCCGCACCAAGAACCAGATCTACGTGCTGCTGCGGGAGTTGGCCGACTCCGGCGCCGCGATCCTGCTCTACACGTCGGAACTGAGCGAGATCCCCCTCGTCTGTGACCGGGCCGTAGTCATCTTCGGCGGTGAGGTGGTCGGCGAAGTCGACGCCCGCCACGCCGACGAGCCCACGCTGCTCAAGGCGGCCCACAACATCGGCACCGAGAAGGAGGCAGCGGAGGTCGTCACCGAGACGTCCACGGTGCCCGTCGGCGAAGAGGCCGACGGGGAGGAGGCATCGCAGTGAGCGCGGCGGTGACGACTCCCGCCCGCGCCGCCTCGGGCCGGACGGCTTCGATCGTCTCGGCTCTGCGCCGGAGCGGCTGGACCCTCAGCCTCCTCGGCATCCTGGCGGTGCTGGTCGCCATCACCAAGGCGATACAGCCCACGTTCGGGGCGGCGGGGATCCAGGGTCTGGCCATCTCGGTGATGCCGTTGGCCCTGGCGTCGGTCGCCCAGGCCATCGCCGTGATCTCCCGGGGCATCGACCTCTCGGTCGGCTCGATGATGGCTTTGACCAGCGTCGTGTCCGCCTCCCTGATGGAAGATCGTGGCGAGGGCTTCGCCGTAGCCGTCGTGATCGGGGTGCTCGTCCTGGGGTTGGTGCTGGGGGCGATCAACGGCACGTTGATCGTCGTCACCCGCGTCCCCGACATCGTCGTGACGCTGGCCATGTTGTTCGTGTGGGCGGGCTGCGCCCTCCTGGTGATGGAGACCCCGGGCGGCGCCTCCGCCCAGTGGCTGCGGGGGCTGACCCTCGGGCCCCTGGTGAACGAGTGGATCCCCAAGGCGGCGGTGGTGATGCTGCTGGTCGTCGCCATCGTGTGGATCCCGATCCGGCGTTCCCGCCTCGGGCTGTCGATGTACGCCATCGGCAGCGACCCGCTCGCCGCTTTCCGCAGCGGAGTCTCGGTGGGGAGGACGAAGATCCTCGCCTACGCCTTGACCGGGTTGTTCTCGGCCTTCGGCGGGCTGAGCCTCACCGCCACGACCGGCATCGCCACTCCGGTGCCAGGGCCCTACACCTTGATGAGCGTCGCCGCCGTGGTGCTCGGCGGCGTGAGCCTCAGCGGCGGCCGCGGCGGGGTGTTCGGCCCGATCGTCGCGGTGGTGATCCTGTCTCTTTTGCGAACGATCATGACCTTCCTGAACGTCAACACGAACCTGGCCACCGTCGTCCAGGGCGGCATCCTGGTCGGGGTGGTCATGGTGGGAAGTCTCATCCAGCTGCGGAGGAAACGAGGATGAGCGTGGCCGAGACCACCCCCGAGACCCGCCCCGCCTGGTTCCGCCCGGCCGCCTGGGCCAACTTGTTCCGGGAACGGCCGATCGTCCCGCTCCTCGTGATCCTCGTCGTCCTGGTCGTGCTGAGCGAGGTGATCCGCCCGGGGATCGTCAGCCTCAACTGGGCGGGAGTGATGGTGCGAGCCGCCATCCCCCTCGCCATCCTCGCCGCCTGCCAGACGATGACCATGCTCACCGGCGGCATCGACCTGTCGGTCGGCGCCGTTGCCTCCATGACGGGGTTCGTGGTGGCCACCCTCGTCAACGGCCCCGGGCTGTGGACGGGCATCGCGGTGGCGTTGGCGGCGGCGGCGGTCGCCGGGCTCATAAACGGGATCGGAGTGGGCGTCTTCCGGGTCCACCCCCTGATCATGACCCTCGGCATGAGCCTCGTCGTACTGGGCCTCGCCAACGTTTGGCAGCTGGCGATGGTGCAGACCGGCGCCGGCGTGCCCGACCTGTTTCGCCGGGTCGGAGCGGGAATGGTGGCAGGCGTGATCCCCTACAGCCTGGTGGTGTTCGTCCCGGTCGCCGCATGGGTGCTGGTCACCCTCAACCGCACCGGCTACGGGCGCCTGCTCTACGCCATCGGCGACAACCCCGTCGCCGCCCGCCTGGCCGGGGTGAAGGCGTGGCAGGTGCTGATCGTCCTCTACGTCATCTCGGCCGTTCTGGCCGGGATCGCCGGGTTCCTGTACTCGGGCCTCACCAACGTGGCGAGCGTGACGCTGGTCGACTCCGCCCTCCTCCCGTCGGTGGCGGCGGCGGTGATCGGAGGCACCTCGATCCTCGGTGGCCGGGGAGGATACGGGGGCACGATCATCGGCGCCCTGATCCTCACGGTCATCTCGTCGCTGCTGAGCTCGCTGGGCTACCCGGAGGCCGTCCGCCAGATCCTCTTCGGCTCGATGATCGTCTTCGTAGCCGCCGCCTACGCCCGGGTGACGAACGAGAGCTGACCCCCTTGACCGGCGTCACGTCCGCCGGGTAGGGTCATTCTCGATAATCGATCATTTTCACGGAGGAGCGGATGGGGCACCTGGATCGGTTCGACCTGACCGGCCGCGTGGCGGTGATTCCCGGAGGCAACGGCGCCATCGGCGCCGCCCTGGCCGCCGGGCTCGCCGAGGCGGGAGCGGCGGTGACGATCATCGGCCGCACGGCCGAGACCGTCGAGGAGGTGACGAGGGGGCTCGTCTCCGACGGCGCCCGCGCCCACGGCGTGGTCGGCGACATGACCTCCGAGGAGGAGGCCCAGCGGGCGATCGACGAGACCCTCGAGCAATTCGGACGCGTCGACATCGTCGTCAACGCCATCGGCGGCGGCGCCGGCAAGGTGCTCTACTCCGCCCACGAATACCCCCGCGACGCCTGGGATTGGATCTTCGAGCTGAACGTCCGCAGCACCATCCTGCCCACCCAGGCGGCCGTCCAGGCGATGATCGACGCCGGACGCGGCGGGCGGGTGCTCAACATCTCGTCGGTCCGGGGCCAACTCGGCATCGACGCCGGATACTCGGCGTACGTGGCGGCGAAGGGGGCGATCGACTCGCTCACCCGCCAGTGGGCGACCGAATGGGCCAGGTACGGCATCACCGTCAACGCCATCTCCCCCACCTTCGTCGACACCCCCCAGGTGGCGATGCTGCTCGACGATCCGGAGTTCAAGGCCCGTCTCGTCGGCCGGATCCCGCTTCGTCGAGTGGGCCAGACGGAGGACCTGATCGGGGCGACCCTGCTGTTCTGCTCCGACGCCTCGTCGTTCATCACCGGCCAGATCCTGACCATCGACGGCGGTCTCACGGCCACCCAGTGATCCGACAGGAGCCCCAGATGCAACGACTCACCGACCGGGTCTACACCAACACCTCGCTGCGCGGCTGCAACCCCAGCTTCGTCGTGACCTCCGACGGGGTGGTCGTGATCGACACGCCTCAGCTCCCCACCAAGGCTGTCGCCATGCGGGAAGAGGCGGAATCGCACGCCCCGATCCGCTACGTGATCAACACCGAGCACCACGTCGACCACATCTTCGGGAACTACTTCTTCAAGGGCGCCGGCCAGGTCGTCCACCACCAGGGCGTGTACGACAACTTCATGGTCCCCACCCCCGACCTCGATCCCTACGCCTACGCCCTCGAGGCCATCCCCACCGACGACCCGGAAGGCGAGGCGATCTTTCCCGATCGGGACGCGTACTACGCCGACCCCAACAAGGGGGACATCGTGTTCACCGGGGATCTGACGCTCCATGTCGGCGATCGCACGTTCCACCTCCTCCACACCCCCGGGCACACCCCCGGCCAGGTGGCCGTGTACGTGCCCGAGGAGCGGGTCGTCTTCACCGGCGACACGGTGTTCAAGGACTGCCAGACCTGGCTGATGACCTCCGACGTGGACCAGTGGCTCGACGCCCTGGAGCGCATCCGCCAGTTGGACGTCGACTACCTGGTGCCCGGGCACGGGGAGGTGACCGACCTGTCGTACCTGGCGGTGCAGCGGGCGGTCCTCCTCGAGTGGAAGGCGGCGGTGGCGGCGGCGGTGGCCAAGGGGTGGAGCCGGGAGGAGACGATCGAGCGGGTCCACTTCCGGGACCGCTACCCGGTCGACATCGGCCAGGAGTACATGATGGACCACATCCAGACTCTCAACGCCGCCTCCCTCTACGACAAGCTCACCCAGGGGTGAGGGGCGTGGCATCGCCATGAGCGACTACCACCTCCACCTCCATCCCCACACCCATCGCCCCGCATCCGACGCTCCCCCGCCCGGCGAGTACCCGCCCGGGTACATCGACCGCTATGTCGAGGCCGCCTTGGAGCGGGGAGTGACCGAGCTGGGGTTCACCGAGCACTTCTACCGGTGCGTGGAGTCGGCGCCGGCGCTGGGCGAGTGGTGGGAACCCGATCCCAACCCGGAACTGCGGGCGGGGGCGATCGAGCTGGTCCGCCAGGAGCGCAACCTGTCCCTCGAGCGATACGTGGAGGTGGTCCTGGATGCCAAGGACCGGGGCCTGCCGGTCAAGTTGGGGCTCGAGGTGGACTTCCAGCCCGGGACCGAGGAGGCCGTCCTCGACCTGATCGCCGGCTACCCGTGGGACTTCCTGATCGGCTCGGTCCACTGGATCGGGGCATGGTCTTTCGACCGCTTCCTCGTCGCCGAGGAGTTCGCCCGCCGCGGGGTGCGCACCGTCTACGAGCAGTACTTCGCCCTGGAAGCGCAGCTGGCGGCGTCGGGGATGGTGGACGTGCTGGCCCATGCCGACATCATCAAACGCAACGGCTACCGGCCCGACGGGCCGATCGACGACCTCTACGAGCCGGTCGTGCAGGGTGCGGTGGCCACCGGAACCGCCGTCGAGGTCTCGAGCGCCGGGTTGAGCCGGGCCGCCGCCGAGGTGTACCCCGGGCCGAGGTTCCTGAAGATGTTCCACGACGCCGGGGTGCCGATAACCCTCGCCTCCGACGCCCACGTGCCCGCCGACGCCGGGTGGGGCCATGCCGAGGTGGTGGCGGCGGCGAGGGAAGCGGGCTACACCCACCGCCTCCGCTTCGAGAACCGGGAGCGCACCCTGGTCCCCCTGGAGGATCCCCCCGAGGAGGTCAGCGAGGAGAGGCCCCGGACGGTGTGACCTCCCGCATCGCCCGCCAGATCCGCTCGGGCGTGAGCGGCAGGTCGCGCACCACCGCTCCTGTGGCTTCGTTGACGGCGGAGGCGACGGCGGCGGCCACGCACAGGAGCCCGCCTTCGCCGACCCCCTTGGCGCCGTAGGGCCCGGGCCCGTCGCCGTTCTCCACGATGATCGACTCCAGTTGGAGCGGGACGTCCTTGGTCGTCGGGATGCGGTAGTCGAGAGCGCCGAGATTGACGATGCGGCCGTGCTCGTCGAGCACCAGGTGCTCCATCAGAGTGTGGCCGAGCCCCATGACCGCCGCCCCCTCGTCCTGGCTCTCGACCTGGAGCGGGTTGATGGCCTTGCCGACGTCGGCCACGGTGACGTGCTTGTGGATCAGCACCTCGCCGGTCTTGCGGTCCACCTCCAACTCGACCGCCGTGCAGTTGAACTCGTAGAACCAGGGGCGCCCGCCGATCGGGTGGGTCGGGTCCGCCTCGCCTCGCATCGTCCCGACGGCGATGAGCTCCCCTCCCACCGGGCCCAATCCCTCCTGGACGACTTCGACGATGCTCCTCTCCTCCCCGCCCGGGAACCTCACGATGCCCCGCTCGATCTCGATCTGGTCGGGCTCGCAGCCCTGCAGGCGGGCGCCGATCCGGCGGACCTGGTCCTTCAGGTCGGCGCATCCCCGCAGCACCGAGCCCCCCATGAACACGGTCGACCGGCTCGCCGACGTGGAGTAGTCGAACGGCGCCGCCGCCGTGTCGCCCATAACCACGTTCACCGACTCCGGCGGCACCCCCAGCTCGTCGGCGACGATCTGGGTGAGGATCGTGCGCGCCCCCTGGCCCATGTCGGAGGTGCCGACGAGCACGAACACGCTCCCGTCGTACAGGAAGCGGAGGATGGAGTACGCCGCCCCGGCGGTGGCCGACGACTTGATCCCGACGGCCAGCCCTCTGCCGCGGCCCTCGGGCAGGGGCTCGCCCCAGCCGATGGCGGCGGCGGCCTTCTGCACCGACTCCACCCAGTCGCCATCGGCGGGAGTGTCGCCGGGCACCACCTCCTCACCCTTGCGGGCCAGGTTGCGAAGCCGGATCTCCAGCCGGTCGATGCCGAGCCGGCGGGCCGCCTCGTCCATCTGCTGTTCGAGCGCCCACGTGAACTGCGGCGTGCCGAATCCCCGCATCGCCGTGCTCGGCGGAGTGTGGGAGTGGATGGCCCGGGCGAGGATGCGGGCGTGGGGGGTGCGGTACGGTCCGGCCGCCAGGTGGCTGCTCTTCGAGATGACGCGGGCGGAGATGTCGACGTAGGCCCCCATGAGGAAATCGGCTTCGATGTCCTGGAAGCGGAGGCTCCCGTCGGCGGCGAAGCCGGTGCGGATCCGGACTTCGGCGTTGTTGCGGCGGACGGCCTGGAACGTCTCCTCCAGGGTGAGGACGAGACGGCAGGGCCGCCCGGTGGCCATGGCCATGTAGGCCAGCAACGGTTCGAACTTCGGGTACCCCTTGCCGCCGAAGGCCCCTCCCGGGTCCGGGGCGATGACCCTCACCTTCGACCAGGGAAGCCCGAGGACGCGGGCCATGACCCGCTGGAGGATGTAGGGGTGCTGGATGGCGCTCCACACGGTGACGCCTGTCTCGTCGACCGCGACGGCGAAGGCGTGGGGCTCGATGGCGAAGTGCGTGACCATCGGGAACGTGTAGGTGTTCTCGATGACCAGGTCGGCGGCGGCCGAGTCCGGATCGCCCCAGGTGTAGCGGAACTCGCGGCGCACGTTGGTGTGGGCGAGGGGGTCGTCGGGCCGCAGCTCGGGGTCGACGACGAGCGGCGCGGCCGGATCGAGGGCGGTCCGCACGTCGAGGACGGCAGGCAGCTCCTCGTAGTCGACGCCGACCAGGGCGGCGGCTTTTTGGGCGGCGTCGAGGGTGTCGGCCGCCACCGCCGCCACCGGCTCGCCGTGGAACTTCGTCTCGCCCACCGCCAGCACGGGACGGTCGTCGTAGTGGACCCCGTATCGGGGCATCGGGTCGGGCAGGTCGGCGGCGGTGAAGACCGCCCGGACTCCGGGCACCTGCCAGGCGCGGGAGGTGTCCACGCCCACGATGCGGGCGCGAGCGCAGGGCAGCGTCACGAGCTTGACGTGGAGGGCGTCCTCGAGCCGGATGTCGGCCATGTACCGCTGCCGCCCGGTGACCCGGTCGAGGCCGCCGACCCTCCCGGCGGAGGCGCCGACGTTGGTCATCGCCGCCCCTCCTCGGCCGCTCGTTGCACCGCGGCGATGATCCGCTTGTAGCCGGCGCAGCGGCACAGGTTGCCGGACAGGCCCTCGCGGATCTCCTCCTCGGAGGGAGCGGGGTTGTTCTGGAGTAGATAGGCGGCCGACATGACCATGCCGGGGATGCAGAAGCCGCACTGGACCGCCCCCTCCTCGAGGAAGGCCTGCTGGACCGGGCTCAGGCTGCCTTCCCTCGACAGCCCTTCGATGGTGGTGATCTGCCGCCCGTCGGCTTCGACGGCGAGGACCAGGCACGAGTTCACGGCCACGCCGTCCATCCACACCGTGCAGGCGCCGCACTCACCCTCGGCGCAGCACTCCTTGGTCCCCGTCAGGTCGAGGTCGTTGCGGAGCACGTCGAGGAGCGTGTGGTGCACCACGACCTCGAGGGCGTGGCGTTGCCCGTTGACCACCAGCGACACGGCCCGGCGTTGCGGGCTCACCTCGCCTCCCTCCGGGAGAGCGCCGCCTGCCGGGTGCGGGCGGCGAGCACCTCGAGCATCGCCCGTCGGTAGTCGGCCCCGGCCCGCACGTCGGTGATGGGGCTGGCGGCCGACACGAGCTCGGCGATGCGCGCCGTCACCTCCGCCTCGCCGGCGTCGGGGTCGGCGAGGACCCCCGTCGTGTCCTCCACCACGAGCGGCGTCGGCCCGGCGGCACCGAGCGCCAAGCGGACCTCGCCGCCAGGTCCCACCCCACAGCACACGCTGACCGTGGCCAGGTCTACGCCTCGCCGTCGGGTCATCCGGGCGAAGGCGGCAGCCCGGACGGGCGGGGGCAACACCAGCCGTGTCACGATCTCCCCGGGACCGAGGGCGGTCCGCCCGGGGCCGACGAAGAAGTCGGCGAGGGCGGGCGTCCGCTCCGCGTTCGGCCCTGCCACGCAAACGGAGGGGTCGTACACGAGCAGAGGCGGGGC
>PKRG01000011.1 GCA_017577575.1 Acidimicrobiia bacterium
GGGCATAAGGGGCATGATGACTTGACGTCGTCCTCACCTTCCTCCGAGTTGTCCCCGGCAGTCTCCCATGAGTCCCCACCATTACGTGCTGGCAACATGGGACGAGGGTTGCGCTCGTTGCGGGACTTAACCCAACATCTCACGACACGAGCTGACGACAGCCATGCACCACCTGTCACGGGCCCTTACGGACACCGTATTTCTACGGCTTTTCCCGTGATGTCAAGCCCAGGTAAGGTTCTTCGGGTTGCATCGAATTAAGCCGCATGCTCCGCCGCTTGTGCGGGGACCCGTCAATTCCTTTGAGTTTTAGCCTTGCGGCCGTACTCCCCAGGCGGGGTACTTAATGCGTTAGCTTCGGCACGGCATCCGTTGATCGAGACGCCACACCTAGTACCCAACGTTTACGGCGTGGACTACCAGGGTATCTAATCCTGTTTGCTCCCCACGCTTTCGCTCCTCAGCGTCAGTACTGGCCCAGAGAGCCGCCTTCGCTACTGGTGTTCCTCCCGATATCTGCGCATTTCACCGCTACACCGGGAATTCCACTCTCCTCTACCAGACTCTAGCCACAGCAGTATCGACTGCAGTTCCGAGGTTGAGCCTCGGGATTTCACAGCCGACTTGCTGAGCCGCCTACGAGCTCTTTACGCCCAATAATTCCGGACAACGCTCGCCCCCTACGTATTACCGCGGCTGCTGGCACGTAGTTGGCCGGGGCTTCTTCTGGAGGTACCGTCATTTTCTTCCCTCCTGAAAGGGGTTTACAACCCGAAGGCCTTCATCCCCCACGCGGCGTTGCTGCGTCAGGCTTTCGCCCATTGCGCAAGATTCCCTGCTGCTGCCTCCCGTAGGAGTCTGGGCCGTGTCTCAGTCCCAGTGTGGCTGATCGTCCTCTCAGACCAGCTACCCGTCAAAGCCTTGGTGGGCCGTTACCCCACCAACTAGCTGATAGGCCGCGAGCCCATCCCGAAGCGCTAAAGCTTTCCTCGGTCCTCCATGCGAAGGTCCGAGAGTATCCGGTATTAGCCCAGGTTTCCCTGGGTTATCCCGGTCTTCGGGGTAGGTTACTCACGTGTTACTCACCCGTTCGCCGCTCCGTCATACCGGTGGGTTACCCCTCCAGTATGCGTCGCTCGACTTGCATGCATTAGGCACGCCGCCAGCGTTCGTCCTGAGCCAGGATCAAACTCTCCAACGAACATCCTGAGCATCCCCGAGGGGACGCCCTACATGTCATCTTCGAGTTTGCATCTGCTCTATTCGAGTCCTGGATCGCTTGCCGTTAAGGCAAGCAACCCAGCGATGCATGTTGCGAGGTTCAGCCTGGGGCCTCACCTGCGCGTGCATTGCTGACTTTTGGTCACGCTGTTCAGTTGTCAAGGAGCCCTCGACTCCCACCAGGCGCGCTCGGCGCCTCGGTGGAGCAGGCACAGTAGCCTGCTCATGAGACTGATGCCAAACCGGGGCGCGTAGCTGATCGGTGAGCGGATCGCTCCCGATCGCCGGCCCCCCTGGTGGTGGGCCGTCCGGGAGAAGCGCCAGGCGCATTCCCAGACGGAAACAACATGGTAGTAGCGGCTACCGGCGTTTCAAAATCCCTTGCCGTCGGTCACCGCCACGAACCTCCACGGCTTTTCGACCGCTTTGGTGATACCGATTCTAGGCGTAGCGAGGACGGTGAGAGACTCCCCCGTCGGCAGAAGCCGGACGGAATCGTCGTCAGTCAGGTCCAACCCGTTGTGGTCGCCGGTTATTCCGAGCGCCTCGGTGAGCTTGCCGGGCCCGTCACACAGGTTGGTGGCCCGGCCCCGGCGCCGCACCATCTGCTCGACGCCCTCCAGGGGGACGCCGGCGCGCAACAGCACCGCGGCGCCGTGGCCCTCCGGGCCGGTGACTACGTTGGCGCACCAGTGGAGGCCGTAGGAGCGGTACACGTACAGCCGCCCCGGCGGCCCGAACATGACCTTCGCCCGATTCGTGGGCCCGCGGTACGAATGCGACGCCGGGTCGGTCTGGTCGTAGGCCTCCACCTCGGTGAGCATCACCGCGGTGGTCACCCCCTGGAACCGTGTCTCCAGTCGCCATCCGATCAGCTGCGGGGCGACTTCCCAGGAAGGTCCGGCGAGGAACTCGGCCAGATCGATCGGTTTCACAGCAGGTGGAGGAGCAGCGCCTTGAAGGAGTGGAGACGGTTCTCGGCCTGGTCGAACACCACCGACCGGGGATGGTCGATCACCTCGTCGACGACTTCCTCTCCCCGATGGGCGGGGAGGCAGTGCATGAAGATCGCGTCCGGGTTCGCCCGCTCGAACAGCTCGAGTGTCACCCGGTAGGGCTCGAAGTGGCGGCGGCGGAGCTCGGCCTCCGCCTCCTGGCCCATCGACGCCCACACGTCGGTGTACACGACGTCGCTGCCGGCGACAGCCTCGTACGGGTCTTCGAACAACGTCACCTCGCCGTGCTCGCGGGCCAGGGCGACGACGGCGGGATCCGGCTCGTAGCCGGGCGGCCCCACGAGGCGCATCCTCGCTCCCGCCATGACGGCGCCCAGGATGAGGGAATGGCACACGTTGTTGCCGTCGCCGACGAACGTGATCGTCGCTTCGGCCAGCGGGCGGTGCTCCGCCACCGTCTGGAGGTCGGCGAGCGCCTGGCAGGGGTGCTCCCGGTCGGACAGCAGGTTGACGATCGGCATGTCGGCGTGGGCGGCGATCTCGACCAGGTCCTCGTGCCGGTGGACCCGCAGGGCCAGCAGGTCCAGGTAACGGTCGAGCACCCGGGCCACGTCGGCGGGCGTCTCCCGGGTGCCGAGGCCGGCGGTGTCGTCCCGGATCGACAGCGGGTGGGCGCCGAGTTGGATGGCGGCCACGTCGCACGACACCCACGTCCGCAGGCTCTGTTTGGCGAAGAACAGGCCGATGGAGCGGCCGGCGAGGGCGTTCGAGTAGCGCTCGGGCGCCGCCTTGACCTCGGCGGCCAGCCTCAGCACCTCCGCCAGCGCATCGGGCGTGAGGTCGGCCACGGACAGGAAGTTCATGCGCTACCCCGCAGAACGGCGTCGTGGGCCGCCGCCGCCCGGATCATCGCCTCCCGAACCTCGCCGATCTCGTCGGCGGTGAGGGTCCGGTCCGGGGCCCGCAGTCGGACGCTGAAGGCGAGGGACTTGCGGTCCAGCGCCAGGTTGCCGCCCCGGAACTCGTCGAAGACGTCGACCCGTTCCACCAGCTCTCCCCCGCCGGTGCGGATCGCGGCGGCGAGCGCGGCGGCCGGCAGGTCGGCGGCGACCTCGAAGGAGAGGTCGAAGTCGGCGGGCGGGTACGGGCTGATGGGGCGGAACTCGGGATCGCGTCGGGCCGCGAGGAGCCGCTCCAGGTCGAGCTCGCCAGCCGCCACGCGATCTTCGATGTCGAATGCCCTCGCCGTGTAGGGATGGAGCTCCCCGACGTAGCCGACGAGCTCGCCGTCGGCCGTGATGCGGGCGGTGCGGGTCGGATGGAATCCGGGCGCGGCGTCCTGGTGGAGCTCGAGGCGCAGCCCCAGCCCGGCGGCGAGGCGCCGCACGAGAGCGGCGGCGACCAGGCCGTCGGCGGTCAACCCTCGCCCGCTCAGGTCGGCCGGGCCCACCACGCCGACGGACGCGAAGGCGATCCGCACCGGCTGGTCGGGCACGCGCTTGTCCCGATTCCAGGGCCAGTCGTGGAACACCCGGCCCTGCTCGAAGACGGCGACGGCCTCGGCTCCCCGGCCCCGGTTGTGGCGGATCACCCGCAACAGACCGGGCAGGAGCGACGGGCGCAGGACCGCCTCCTCGTCACTCAACGGGTTCTTCACCCTCACGGTGTGGTTGATCTCGTGGTCGGGCGGAGCATCGAATGCGGCCAGGTCCGCCGTGGTGACGAACGGGAGGGTGATCGCCTGGGTGTAGCCGAGTCCCACCAGGAGCTCGCGGATGCGTCGCTCCAGCCGTTGCTCGGGGGTGAGCCCGCCGCCGACTCCCGGACGGAGCCGTTCGCCGAAGGTGTCGTAGTCGGCGAGCCGGGCGACCTCCTCCACGAGATCGATCGGCCGGGTCACGTCGGGCCGGTAGCTCGGCACCGTCACCGACAACGGGTCGGCGCCTTCCACTCCGAAGCCGAGGCGACGCAGCAGTCCGGCGATGCGCTCGCTGTCGAATCCGTCCCCGAGGATCCGGGTCACGTCGCGGGTGGTGAGACGGATGACGGTCGGCGCGAATGGGCGGGCGACGACGTCGACCGCCTCCTCCCGGAGGGCGCCGCCGGCGGTCTCGAGTATCAACTCCGCGGCGCGCCGGGCGGCCAAGGGCGGCAGCTGGGGGTCGACGCCGCGTTCGAAGCGGGCGGAGGCTTCCGAGCGGAGCCCGTGACGGCGGGAGGTGTGCATGATCGAGGGCGGATCCCAGCTGGCGGCCTCGATCAGGGCCCGCGTGGTGCCGTCGTGGACCTCGGAGTCTTCGCCACCCATCGTGCCGGCGAGTGATGTGGGCCCGTCGGCGTCGCAGATGACGATGTCGGCTTCCGACAGCGTGCGCTCGACACCGTCGAGGGTCACGAGCCTCTCGCCTTCGGTGGCCCTCCGCACCACCAGCTCGTCACCCGAGAGGCGGTCCATGTCGAAGACGTGGAGCGGCTGGCCGAGCTCCAGCATCACGTAGTTCGTGACGTCGACGAGGTTCGAGATGGGACGCACCCCGGCGAGCCGGAGCCGGTGGCGCATCCACAGCGGCGAGGGACGGACCTCCACGCCGTCGACCTGGCGGGCGTGGAAACGGGGGTTGCCTTCGGGATCCTCGATGCGCACCGACAGGTCGGGGGCGCCAGGCACCGTCGGCGGGGCGGGATCCGGCACCCGGAGCTCGACGTCGTACCAGGCGGCGAGGTCGCGGGCGATGCCGTACACCGACATGGCGTCGGGGCGGTTGGTGGTGATCGTCAGGTCGAAGACCACGTCGGGCAGCGTCAGGAGGCTCTCCAGCGGCTCGCCGACGGGAGCATCGGGCTCGAGGACGAGGATCCCGTCGGCGTCCTCTCCCAGGCCGAGCTCCTTTTCGGAGCAGATCATGCCGTGGGATTCGACGCCGCGGATGGTGCGGACCCCGATGCGGAAGTCCCCGGGCAGGACGGCGCCGGGCTTGGCGAACGCCACCTTCGCTCCCGCCTCGAAGTTCCAGGCGCCACACACGACGTCGATGGGCTCGCCGCCGATCGACACCGCGCACAGGCGCACCTTGTCGGCGTTGGGATGGGGGGCCACCTCGTCGACGTGGGCGACGACCACGTCGGTCCAGCCGACCTCGACCGTCTCCACCCCCTCGACCTCGTGGCCGAGGAAGGCGAGTGCCCGGGTCAGCTCGGCCACGTCCCGGGTGGGCAGGTCGACGAACTCGAGGAGCCAGTTGAGTGAGACCTTCATGCGGGAACGCTCATGACGGGAACTGGTGCAGGAAGCGCAGGTCGTTGTCGGTGAAGTTGCGGATGTCGTTGATCCCGTAGCGGACCATCGCCGGCCGCTCGACACCGATGCCGAAGGCGAAGCCGGTGACCTTCTCGGGGTCGTAGCCGGCGGCGGCGAACACGGCGGGGTCGACCATGCCACAGCCGAGCATCTCCAGCCATCCGGCGCCCTTGCACACCCGGCAGTCGGGCTCGCCCCCGTCGCAGTTGAAGCACGACACGTCCAGCTCGGCCGACGGCTCGGTGAACGGGAAGAAGTGCGGTCGGAGACGGATCTTCGTGCCAGGCCCGAAGAACTCCTTGGCGAAGTAGTGGAGCGTGCCTTTCAGGTCGGCGAAAGTGATGTCCTCGTCTACCGCCAGCCCCTCGATCTGGTGGAAGACGGGGAGGTGGGTGGCGTCGATGGCGTCGGTGCGGTAGGTCTTGCCCGGGGCGATGATGTACACGGGCGGCTCGTGGGATTCCATCCAGCGCACCTGGACGGGCGAGGTCTGGGTGCGGAGCAGCATCTCGTCTGCCGGGTCGCCGTAGTCGAGGTACATGGTGTCGGACTCGAACCGGGCGGGGTGGGTCGGAGGGGTGTTGAGGGCGTCGAAGTTGTACCAGGCCAGCTCCGCCTCGGGCCCGTCGGCCACGGCGTAGCCGATCGAAGTGAAGATGTCGGTGATCTCGTCGATCGTCTGCTGGAGGACGTGGAGGACGCCCAGCGGGTACTCGACGGCGGGAAGCGTCATGTCCACCCGCTCCGCCTGCAGCCGCTCCTCCGCCTCCTGGCGTTCGAGCTCGGCACGGCGCTCCTCGAGCAGTGCGGTCACCGCTTTGGTGACCTCGTTCAGCTTGGCGCCGACCCGGGGCCGCAGATCGGGATCGATCGAGCCCATCGAGCGGCGGACCGCTCCGATGTCGGAATCCTTTCCGAGCACGGCGGTCTCGACCGACGCCAGCTCGGCGAGGGAAGCGGCTTTCGACACGGCTTCGAGGGCGGTGTCGCGAGCCTCGTCGAGACGCTCCAGGAGATCCATGGAGGGGGCAGGTTAGTGGTCGCCGGGATCGGGTTCGGAACCGGTTGCGGCGACGTAGGCGAGGATCGAGGCGGCAACGGCGGCGTTGAGGCTCTCCGTGTCGCCGCGCATGGGGATCGTCACCCGGACATCGGCGGCGGCCACCGTCTCGGGGTCGAGGCCGTGGGCTTCGCTGCCGATCAGGAACGCCCATGGCCCGGGGCCGAGGCGGGCGGGGTCTTCGCCCCCGCGGACGACGGTGGCGGCGAGTCGATGCCCTGTCAGCTCGGACACCTCGTGGATGCGGCTGAGGCCGCCCAGCCGGAAGTGTGCTCCGGCCCCCGCCCGGAGCACCTTGGGCGACCACGGGTCGGCGGTGCCGGGGCCTATGACCACCCCGCAGCCGAAAGCGGCGGCCGAGCGGATGATCGTGCCGACGTTTCCCGGGTCGCTCACTCCCATCAGCACGAGGAGGTTCCGGTCCGCCGGAGGCTCCACCCAGTCGGGGATGACGACGATCGCCACCGGCCCGCGCGGGGTCTCGGTGGCTGCGAGCCGCAGCATGACCCGATGGTCGACGACGACGACATTCGGCCACTCGTCGCGGCGAGGGTCTTCGGGGAGAGCGAAGGTCCGTTCGATCTCGGCGCCGGCGGCGATCGCCTCTTCGAGGACATGGGGACCTTCGATCAGGGAGAGACCGGTCTCGAGTCTCTCCCGGGAGCGGTGGAGCCGACACGCTGCCACCACCGCAGGGTTGCGGGGCGAGCGTATCGGCTCCATCGAACGACGGTCAGTCGCGCTTGATGCCGGCGGCCTCGACCAGAGCCGAGAAGGCAGCGGGGTCGTTGACGGCGAGATCGGCCAGCATCTTGCGGTCGATCTCGATCTCGGCGGCCTTGAGGCCGGCGATCAGCTGGGAGTAGGTGGTCCCGTTCTGACGGGCCGCGGCGTTGATGCGGGTGATCCACAGCCGGCGGAACTCGCCCTTGCGGGCCCGGCGGTCGCGGTAAGAATCCGCTCCCGCGTGCATGACCTGTTCGTTGGCGGTGCGGAACCGGCGGCTGCGGGCCCCCTTGTAGCCCTTGGCCTTGGCGAGGACCTTCTTGTGTGCCTTGCGGGCGGCGACTGGGTTCCTGGCGCGTGCCATATCTACCTCCGATCAGTCACTTGGCCATCAGCTTCTTGGCGGTGCGCCTGTCGCCCGCCGCCAAGGGGACGTCGCCGGCGCGCCGCCGGAAGACGTGCTTGCCCTTGGCGAGCTTCAGGTGGCCGCGCCCGGCCTGCCGGCGCATGTACTTGCCTGAGCCTGTGATCTTGATGCGCTTCTTGGCGCCGCTGTGTGTCTTCATCTTGGGCATGGGTGCTCCTCACTCCCCTTCTTCGGGGCTTGGGGTCTCCTGCCGCTCTTCCCGTCCAGACGCCGGCTTCTTCGCCGGGGCGAGCACCATCGTCATGTTGCGGCCCTCCATCGCCGGAGCCTGCTCCACGACCGCCTTGTCGCCGAGCGCCTCGACCAGGCGCTCCAGCAATTCGAGCCCGAACTCGGGCCTCTCCTGTTCGCGTCCCCGGAAGCGGATGGTGACCTTGACCTTGTCGCCGTCGGCGAGGAACTCCTCGGCCCGGCGGCGGCTGATGTCGAAGTCGTGCTGTCCGATCCGGACCTTCATCCGGATCTCCTTCACCTGGGTCCGCGACTGCTTCTTGCGCGCTTCGCGGTCTCGTACGGACTGCTCGTACTTGTACTTGCCGTAGTCCATCAAGCGACAGACCGGGGGGTTGGCGTTGGGCGCCACCTCGACGAGGTCCAAGCCGAGTTGTTCGGCGAGCCACAGGGCTTCGGCCAGCTTCTTCACCCCGATCTGTTCACCGTCGGGGGCAACCACCCGTACCTCGGGGGCACGGATGTATCCGTTCACGCGCAGGTCAGCGATGTGAGTACCTCCTGGTAGTTCCTATTCCTACGTGCTCGTTGGCGTCTCCGCCCACCGGACAAGAAAAGAGCAGCAAACGAACGCTTGCTGCTCACGGTCATCGTTCCCCTCGCGGCCGATCGGAACTGCACAGCACGCATGCCGCTACCGCTCGAGCGCGTGGGGAGGTGGCCGGTACCACGGCTCGCCTCGAACGGCGGCCGGGTGGGAAGCAGCAGCCTCCGCTTACGGCTATCTCGCCTGTCGCCCATCAGGGTACCAGAGCGGTGCCGATCGGTCACGTCGAGGCGGGCTGGGTGAGCGACGCCAGCGTCAAAGCCGTCTCCACCGCGGCGGTAGCCGCCTCGTCGCCCTTGTTGTTGGGCCCGGGCTGGGCTCGTTCCACCGCGTGGGACACCTCGTGTACCGCCAACACGCCGTTCGTCACGGGTATTCCCTTGTCGCGGCTCACCAGCGTGAGCCCGCGGGCGGACTCGGTGGCGACGATCGTGTAGTGGTCGGTGTCCCCTTTGATGATCACCCCCAGCGCCACCACGGCGTCGCAGCCGGCATCGGCGAGCGCCCTGGCGCCGATGGGGAGCTCCAGCGACCCCGGCACGCGCATCACCGTGACCCGGCCGACTCCGAGGTGCTGGAGGCGGCTGAGGGCGCCATCCACGAGGCGGTCGGTGATCGACTGGTTCCATTTGGCCGCCACCACCCCGATGTGGAGACGGGAGGCGTCGGCGAGCGGCTCGATCGTGCGGATCTCCGTCACTCCGTCTCGTCCTCGTCTTCGGCGAGAAGGTGGCCCAGCCGGGTCGCCTTGGTGTCCAGGTACCGGACGTTGTGCGGGTTGGCCTTGGTGACCAGGGGGATGCGTTCGACGATCTCCAGCCCGTAGCCGGTGATCCCGGCCCGCTTGGTGGGGTTGTTGGTCATCAACCGCATGGTGCGCACGCCCAGGTCGTAGAGGATCTGGGAGCCGACTCCGTAGTCGCGGGCGTCGACGGGAAGGCCCAGGTCCAGGTTGGCGTCGACGGTGTCGCGGCCCTCGTCCTGGAGCTGGTAGGCGGCGAGCTTGTTGAGCAGCCCGATGCCGCGTCCTTCGTGACCCCGGATGTAGAGGAGCACGCCCCGGCCCTCCTGGCCGATCTTGGCGAGGGCCTGCTCCAGCTGTTCTCCGCAGTCGCAGCGCTGGGAGCCGAACACGTCGCCGGTGAGACACTCGGAGTGGACCCGGACCAGCACGTTCTCGCCGTCGCCGATGTCGCCCATCACCAACGCCACGTGGTGGCGGTCGTCGACGAGCGACCTGTACCCGACGGCCCGGAACTCGCCGTGGACCGTGGGGATCCTCGCTTCCACCACCCGCTCGACGATCCGTTCCTTCTGGCGCCGGTAGGCGATGAGGTCGGCGATGGTGCCGATGAGCAGGCCGTGCTCATCGGCGAAGCGCATCAGCTCGGGCAGGCGGGCGACGGTGCCGTCGTCGTTCATGATCTCGGCGAGGACCGCGGCCGGGTAGAGCCCGGCGAGCTTCGCCAGGTCGACGGCGGCTTCGGTGTGGCCGGCTCGCTTCAGCACCCCTCCCGGCTCGTAGCGCAGCGGGTAGACGTGCCCGGGGCGGGCCAGGTCGGCCGGCGTGGCCTCGGGATCCACCAGGACCTGGATGGTGCGGGCCCGGTCGGCGGCCGAGATCCCGGTGGTGACTCCCTCGGCGGCGTCCACCGACACCGTGAAGGCGGTGCGGAACTCGGCGGTGTTGCGGCTGACCATCATCGGCAGCTTCAGCTCGTCGAGACGCTCCCCGAGCATCGGCACGCAGATGATCCCCGAGGTGTGCCGCAGCATGAACCCGATCTTCTCGGGGGTGACCTTCTCGGCGGCGAGGATCAGGTCGCCTTCGTTCTCGCGGTCGGCGTCGTCGACGATGATGACCATCTCCCCCCGCCCGATGGCCTCGGCGAGCTGTTCGACGGAGGCGAATTCGCTCACAGGCCGGCTCCGAGCATGCGCTCGACGTACTTGGCGATCACGTCCACCTCGATGTTGACGCGATCGCCGGGTTTCCGGGCGCCTAGCGTCGTCACGGCGAGCGTGTGGGGGATCAGGGCGACCTCGAATCCCGTCTCGGTGACGCCGGCGACGGTGAGGCTCACCCCGTCGACGGCCACCGATCCCTTCTCGGCGATGTAGCGGCGGAGGGGCGCCGGCACGGAGATCGTCATGCGCCGGCCGTCGCCGTCGGCGACCACCGACTCGACGGTGCCGACTCCGTCGACGTGGCCCTGGACGATGTGGCCGTCGAACCGTCCCGAGGCGGCGACGGGCCGCTCGAGGTTGACGGAGTCGCCCGGCTGGAGAGCTCCCAGGTTGGTGCGGTCGAGGGTCTCGCCGACCGCCTGGAAGGAGAGGCGGTCCCCGTCCGTGGAAACGACGGTCAGGCACACCCCGTTGACGGCGACGGAGTCGCCGACGGACGCGTCGGCGGCCAGGGGGCCGGCGTCGATCGAGAGATTGCGGCCGCGATCCAGGTCGTCGAGCGACGCGACCTTGCCCAGGTGCTCGACGATTCCGGTGAACATTCCGCTGACAACGCTAGTCATGGTCGGCGGATTCCCGCACAGGGCGCCAATCGAGCCGCACGTCCTCCCCCACCCGGCGGATGTCGGTGATCTCGGCGCGCCGGGCATCCGCAAACGTCCTCCACTCCCCCGCCATGACGCCCCGGCCGGACCCTCCGGCGACGAGCGAGCCCACGTAGGTGACTCCCCGGTCCACGAGGCCGCTTCGCCACAGGGCGGCGGCGATGGTGGCGCCCCCCTCCACGAGCACGGCGAGGAGGCCGCGGTCGGCGAGGGCCCTCAGAGCCGCCTCCGGCTCCGGCAGGCCGTCGTCGCCTTCGGGGACGGGTATCACCTCCACACCGACGTCGTGGGATCGGCTGCTCAGGACGAGTGTGTCGGGCCGCGACCACAGCCGTGCCTCCCTCGGCAGGGGCTGGCGGCCGGCGATCACGACGCCGACCGGCTGGGGGCCGTCGTAGCCGGGCAAGCGCACGGTGAGGGCCGGGTCGTCGGCCCGCAGCGTGGCGGCTCCCACGAGCACGGCGTCGGATTCGGCCCGGAGGCGGTGGGCGTCCGCCCGCGCCTCCTCGCCGGTGATCCACTGCGAAGTGCCGTCGACGGCTGCGGTCTGGCCGTCGAGGGTCATCGCCGTCTTGAGGGTGACGAGCGGGCGCCCGGTGCGGCGATGGTGGAAGTACGCCGGGTCGGCGGCTTCGACCTCGTCGGCGGCCACGCCGGTCACCACCTCCACCCCGGCCGAGCGGAGGATGTCGATGCCGACCCCGCGGTTGCGGGGATCGGGATCGACGGCTCCCACTATCACCTTCTCGATCCGGGACTCGAGTATCGCCTCCGTGCACGGCGGCGTGCGGCCGTGGTGGGAGCAGGGCTCGAGGGTGACGACCATCGTGGCGCCGGGCGGGGGCGGGCCGTCGAGCGCGGCCAGAGCGGCTCGCTCGGCGTGCGGTTCGCCGGGATGGAGGTGGAACCCCTCGGCGAGGAGGCGGCCGTCGGCGTCGAGGATCACCGCGCCCACCCGCGGGTTGGGATGGGGATGGGCCCGGCGGGACAGCTCGATCGCCCGCCGCATCGCCTCCAGGGGGCTCACGTCAGCGGGTGCGGCGGTCGATCTCGTAGGAGGAGCCCGCCCGCTTCTTGGCGAACTCCTTCATCTCCACGGCGATCGCCGACGCCTCCCACTGGGTCTTGATCTCCCGGCTGGCGTTGCTGGCGACGCCCAGGGAGATGGAGCAGATCGGGACCGCGTAGCGTTCGCCCCGGCGGTCGACGACCTCTATGTAGCCGCGGAGTGCGTCGGCGGTGTCGTAGTAGTCGAGGATCCCGTCGTCGAAGCGCTCGATGACTTCCTTGCAGTAGGCCTCCGCCATCTCGGCGTCGACGATGGCGACGAAGTCGTCGCCGCCGATGTGGCCGATGAACGCACCGGTCTGGCCGATGGCGGCGGCGGCGTCCTGGAGGCAGCGCCCGCAGAAGCGGATCACCTCGTCGCCGCGCATGAAGCCGTAGTGGTCGTTGAACGCCTTGAAGTTGTCGAGGTCGCCGTGGATGAGGGCGAAGGACTTGCCCGACGAGATCCTGTCCTCGATCTCCTGGGAGATGCGGAAGTTGCCGGGCAGGCCGGTGAGCGGCGACAGGTCCCGGGCCGCCTGGGTGCGGCGCAGCACGGCCTTCACCCGAGCCACCAGCTCGGAGACGTCGAACGGCTTGGTGATGTAGTCGTCGGCGCCCAACTCGAGGCCCCGCACCCGGTCCTCGGGCAGGCCGCGGGCGGTGAGGAGGATGATCGAGGTGTTGCCGGTGGAGGCGTGGCCGCGGATGCGGTGGAGGGCGGTGAGGCCGTCCATCCGGGGCATCATGATGTCCAACAGGATCAGGTCCACCGGTTGGCTGGTCGCCTTGTCCAGGGCTTCCTGACCGTCCAGCGCCGTCTCGACCTCGTATCCCTCCAGCTCCAGGTTGACGCGGACGACCTGGAGGATGTCGGGATCGTCGTCGGCGACCAGAATCCGTTCGCTCATATCTCCTCTATGGCTCTTCTCAGGTCGTCGGCGGCCGCTGCCGGGTCCGACGCTCCGAAGATGGCGGTGCCGGCCACGAACACGTTGGCGCCGGCCGCCCGTGCCTTGGGTGCCGTCTCGGTGGTGATGCCGCCGTCGACCTGTATATCGACCGACAGGCCGTTCGACTCAACGAATTCCCTGGCGGCCATCAACTTGGGCAACGCCTCGGTCATGAACGACTGGCCGCCGAACCCCGGCTCCACCGACATGACCACGAGGACGTCGCACAGCTCCAGGAACGGGGTCACCGCCCGCAGAGGAGTCGCCGGGTTGATCACGAGGCCGAAGTCGAGGCCCAGGCCCCGGGCCTTCTCGGCGGTGGCGGTGGGGTCGGGGACCGCTTCGATGTGCACGGTGACGAGGTTGGCGCCGGCTTCGGCGAGGTCGTCGAGGTAGGCGGCCGGGTTGGTGATCATCAGGTGACAGTCGAAGTAGAGGTCCGACTCGGGCCGCAGAGAGGCGATCACCGGCATCCCGAAGCTGATGTTCGGCACGAAATGCCCGTCCATCACGTCGAGGTGCAGCCACTCGACATGGGGCTCCACCTTGGCGACCTGCTCGGCCAGGTGGCCGAAGTCGGCGGCCAACAGCGACGGGGCGATCCGCACCGGTGTCATCGGGGTGAGTCTACCGACCCATGTCGGCTCGAATCCGGGAGCGGCTAGCCGGGGAGGGACCGCCCCCGCAGCCACTCCGCCCCACCCATGGCCCTCTTCCCGGGCGGCTGGATGATGGTGATGGCCAGGGCGCCGTCGGCGAAGCCGACCACGGGCACGCCGTCGACGTCGGCCCACTCCCCCGGCTCCAGGTCGGCGTCGGTGGGCGATGCCCCCAAGACCTTGTGGGTGACGCCGTCGACGTCGAGTCGGGCGCCGATATCGGGCGCCAGGGCGCGGATCCGGTTCCACGCTTCGACGACGCCCATGTCGGTGGAAAGCAGGCGGTCATCCGCCTCCAGCCGGGCGGCGTAGGTCACGCCCTCGTCGGGCTGGGGAACCGGCTGGATCTCGCCGGCCACCCAGGCGGGCAGGGTCTCTTCGAGCAGGGCCGCTCCCATCTCCGCCAGTCGCTCCCGCAGCGTCCCCCCGGTGTCGGTGTCCTCGATGCGGGTGCGGCGCTGGGCCAGGACGGGCCCGGTGTCGAGCCCTTCGTCCATGAGCATGATCGTCACCCCCGTTTGGTTGTCGCCCGCCATCAGGGCACGCTCCACCGGCGCCGCCCCCCGCCAGCGCGGCAACAGCGAGAAGTGGACGTTGACGAAGCCGGATCCGGGCGCGGCGAGGACTTCCGGCGGGAGGATCATCCCGAAGGCGACCACCACGCCGACGTCGAACGTCCGACCGACGAGGAGCTGTGCCAGCTCCGATTTGGTGGAGGGCTGGGCGACGGGCAGCCCCAGCTCGAGCGCGGCCTCCTTTACTGGGGGCGGCTGGAGGCGGCGGTGGCGGCCCCGGGGGGCGTCGGGGCGCGTCACGACCAGATCGACCTCGGCGATCCGGGAGAGGGCGTGGAGAGAGGGTACGGCCGCTCCGGGGGTGCCGCAGAAGACGGCTCTCACAGCCCCAGGGCCTGCTCGCTCAGCTCCTTCAGGACCTTCTTGCGTTCCCGGCGAGGGAGCTGGTCGATGATCAGCGTGCCTTCGAGATGCTGGTACTCGTGTTGCAGCACCCGGCCCATCAGCTCCTCGCCCTCGTAGACGACCTCTTCCCCGTCCTCGTTGAGCGCTTCGATCTTGGCGTAGGCGGGGCGCTTGATGTTCCACCAATAGCCCGGAACCGACAAGCAGCCTTCCTCGAACTCCCACTCGCCGGCCGTCTCGACCAGCACGGGGTTGATCATCGCCCGGGCCCCGAGGCCGTCGTTGGCGTCGAAGACGGCGATGCGCAGGCTCACCCCGATCTGCGGAGCGGCGAGCCCCACCCCGGGTGCGTCGTACATGGTCTCGATCATGTCCTCGATCAGGGTGCGGATCTTGTCGTCGATCTCCTCGACGGGCTTCGCCGGGGTGCGCAGCACCGGGTCGCCGAATGTCCGGATCGGAAAGATGGCCATAGCGACCACAGGGTACCGGCGGCCGCGGCGCGGATGAACGCCCGTCACCGAGGCGCGGCGTCGCGGTAGTCGCTAGGTTGGGTTCGGGACACCCGGCGTCGCTACGTTGGGTGCGAGGGCGGGCTTCTCGCCCGCTGTGAGGACGAGAAGGAGGGAGAGAAGAGTGAGAGCACGAACACCGTTGGTGGTCGCTCTCATCGTCGGAGTGTTGACTGTCCTGGGAGCGTTGCCGGTCGGGGCTTCCCACGACTTCGAGGACGTGCCGGACAGCAACATCTTCCACGGCGATATCGAGTGGCTGAAGGAAAAGGACATCACCCGGGGGTGTAACCCGCCCGACAACACCCTGTTCTGCCCCGACGACTTCGTCACCCGCGGGCAGATGGCGGCGTTCTTCGTGCGGGCGCTGAAGCTGAGCGACACGGAGGGCGCCATCCAGTTCACCGACATAGACGACAGCGTCTTCAAGGACGACATCCTGGCGTTGTCGGCGGCCGGTATCACCCGGGGCTGCAACCCGCCGGCCAACGACGAGTTCTGCCCCAACCGGTTCGTGACCCGTGGGCAGATGGCGGCGTTCTTCGTCCGGGCCTTGGGCCTGTCGTCGTTGGACGGGGCCACCGATTTCACCGACACCGACGGCCACCTGTTCGAAGGCGACATCGCCCTGCTGTCGGCGGCTGGCATCACCCGGGGCTGCAACCCGCCCGACAACGACCGGTACTGCCCCGACGACTTCGTCACCCGCGAGCAGATGGCGGCGTTCTTCAAGCGGGCGCTCGGCGGCCCGCTGGATCTGACGATCCTGCACATCAACGACCACCACTCGCACCTGGCGCCCAACGAAGGCAGCCTGACCCTGGGTGGGCTCGAAGTCGACGTGGAGATGGGCGGCTTCGCCCGGGTGGCGGCCAAGATCAAGGCCGTCGAGGCCGAGGCGGACAACGTCCTGAAGGTCCACGCCGGCGACGCCATCACCGGGACGCTGCACTACACGCTGTTCCAGGGCGAAGCCGACGCCGCGGCGATGAACGAGGTCTGCTTCGACGTCTTCGAGCTGGGCAACCACGAGTTCGACGACGGGGACGACGGCCTCGCCCAGTTCCTCGACTGGCTCAACGAAGGCGACTGCGGCACGGTCACGCTCGGCGCCAACGTCGTGCCCGGCGACGACTCGCCGCTGAAGGACGGCTACATCGAGCCCTACACGATCGTGCGCTTCGGCGGCAAGCCCGTCGGCGTGATCGGCATCGACATCGCCACGAAGACGAAGGTCTCGTCGCGGCCGTTCGAGAGCACGCAGTTCCTCGACGAGGTCCAGACCCTGCAGCGGTACGTCGACCGGCTCGAGGCCATGGGCGTCGACCGCATCATCGGCGTGACGCACTACCAGTACCAGAACGACCTGGCCCTGGCGGCGGCGGTCGACGGCATCGACGTGATCGTCGGCGGCGATTCGCATTCGCTGCTGGGCGCCTACGAGCCGTTCGGTCTCGGGCCCGAGGGCCCCTACCCGACGGTCACCCAGGACGCCGGCGGCAGCACGGTCTGCATCGTGCAGGCCTGGCAGTACTCCAACATCGTCGGCCAGCTGGATGTCCGTTGGGACGACGACGGCGAGGTCACCCGCTGCGGCGGCCACCCGACGCTGCTCATCGGCGACACCTTCACGGTGGAGGGCGAGGAGCTGTCGGGCGCCGACCTCGACCAGGTGCTCGCAGCTGTCGAGGCGACGCCGCTCGTGGAGATCGTCGATCCCGATCCCGCCACCCAGGCGGTGATCGACACCTACAGCGAACGGGCGTCCGAGCTCGAGCAGCAGGTGATCGCCACGGTCACCGAGACGCTGTGCCTGGAGCGGATCCCCGGCCAGAACTACCGGGTCTCCCCGCCGGACTGCCCCGAGGGCTATGGGGCGGAGCACGGCGGTGACGCCCAGCAGCTCGTCACCGAGGCGTTCCGGGTGCGGAGCCTCAACGCCGACATCGCCATCCAGAACTCGGGTGGCGTGCGCGAGATCATCTTCCCAGGCGACTTCACCGTCGCCGACGCCTACCGGCTCCTGCCGTTCAGCAACACGATGGTGGACCTGGAGGTGACCGGGGCGGAGATCCGCGAGGTGCTGAACCAGGCCGTCGACTTCGCCGTCCAGCCCGATGGCTCCACCGGCGCCTACCCGTACGGTGCCGGCATCCGCTGGGACGTCGACTTCGATGCACCCGCTGGTCAGAAGATCACGAACATCGAGGTGCGTCGCAAGGGCGAGACGGACTGGTCGCCGCTCGATGACAACGCCACCTACATAGTCGTGACCAACGACTTCGTGGCCACCGGTGGCGACGGCTACCAGGCGTTCGCCGAGGCGTACGCCGAGGGGCGCTACAGCAACATCGGGCTGTTCTACACCCAGTCGTTCATCGACTACGTGGTCGAGGACCTGGGCGGGGTCATCTCGAAGCTGCCCGTCGAGGAGTACTCGACCCAGAACGTGATCAACCCATACACGCCGGCTCCCTGAGCCCGGCGAGGAGGCGGAGAGCCAGAGAGGGGCGGCCCGAAGGCCGCCCCTCTCTACGTCTGCTTCGTCGTCTCGGCTAGGCGGACTCGGCCGTCACACCGGAGTTGATCGCCGGGATGACGTGGCGGCCGTAGGCCTCCAGGGTGCCTTCCTTGTTGTCGTGCATCAGGTAGATGCCGAACTGGTCGACCCCCATGTCCCGCAGCTCCGAGAGCTTGCGGATGTGGTCCTCGACGGTGCCGAGGACACAGAACCGGTCGACGATCTCGTCGGGCACGAAGTCCGTGGTGGGGTTGCCGGACCGGCCGTGGCGGTCGTAGTCGTAGCCCTTGCGGGCATCGATGTAGTCGGTCAGCACCTTCGGGATGGGTCCGTCCTTCCCGTAGCGCTCCACCAGATCGGCGACGTGGTTGCCGACCATCCCGCCGAACCAGCGGACCTGGTCGCGTTGATGGGCGATGTCGTCGCCCACGTACGCCGGGGCCACGACGCAGATGGCGATCTCGTCGGGGTCGCGTCCGGCCCGCTCCGCCGCCTGGCGCACGGTGCCCATGGTCCACTCCAGGATCTGGGGGTCGGCGAGCTGGAGGATGAACCCGTCGCAATGCTCCCCGATCGTGGCGAGCGCTTTCGGGCCGTACCCGGCTCCCCACATGGGCAGGTCCCACCCGCCACCTTCGGGTATCCAGGGGATCCGCAGCTCTTTCCCGTTGTAGGTCACCGACTCGCCCGCCACCAGCGCCTTGATGACCTTCATCGACTCGACCATCGTCTGGAGGGTGGTGGGCTTCTGGTTGATGTAGCGGAGCGCCGAGTCGCCCCGCCCCATGCCGCAGATGGTCCGCCCGTCGAACATCTCGTTCAGCGTGGCGAACAGCGATGCCAGCACCGTCCAATCCCGCGTGCCGGGATTGGTCACCATCGGGCCGACGATCATGCGCTGGGTCCTCGCCAGCATCTGCGAGTAGATGACGAACGGCTCCTGCCACAGGACGTGGGAGTCGAACGTCCAGCCGTACGTGAAGCCGTTCGCCTCGGCCAGCTCGGTGAGCTCGATCACCTTCGAAGCCGGCGGGTCGGTCTGGATCACCACGCCGAAGTCCATGCCCTCCTCCCCTCTCTCTCATGACCATGCGCGGGGACGATCCCCCGCCCCGCCGTCCGATTCATGATCCGTGCTGGGGGAAACCCAGGTCGACGCCGCGGTGCATGGGGTCGGGCCAGCGGCTGATGACCACTTTCTGGCGGGTGTAGAAGTCGACCCCGTGGGGCCCGTAGATCGGGTGGGTGCCGAACAGGGAGTCTTTCCATCCCCCGAAGCTGTAGAAGGCGAGGGGGACGGGGATCGGCAGGTTGATGCCGACCATGCCGACCTGGATCTGGTTCTGGAACAGCCGGGCGGCGCCGCCGTCGTTGGTGAACACGGCGGTGCCGTTGCCGTAGGGGTTGGCGTTGATCAGGTCGATGGCTTCCTGGTACGTGTCGACCCGGACGGTCGAGAGGACCGGCCCGAAGATCTCGTCCTTGTAGATGGTCATGTCGGGGGTGACCCGGTCGAAGAGGGTCGGCCCGACGTAGAACCCGTTCTCGTAGCCCTCGGGGGCGTAGCCGCGGCCGTCGACGACCAGCTCGGCGCCTTCCTCGACGCCCTTGTCGATGTAGCCGACGACCCGGTCGCGGTGCTCGGGGGTCACGAGCGGGCCCATCTCCGAGTCGGGGTCGGTGCCGGGGCCGGTGCGGAGCTTTGCGATCCGCTCCAGCATCTTCGGCAGCAGCCGGTCGGCGGCATCACCGACCGTCACCACCACCGAGATGGCCATGCAGCGCTCACCCGCCGACCCGAAGCCGGCCGACACCGCGGCGTCGGCGGCCAGCTCCATGTCGGCGTCGGGCAGCACCACCATGTGGTTCTTGGCTCCGCCGAGTGCCTGCACCCGCTTTCCGTGCTTGGTGCCGTTCTCGTAGATGTAGCGGGCGATCGGTGTCGACCCCACGAACGACACCGCCGAGATGTCGGGGTGCTCCAGGATCCTGTCCACCGCCACCTTGTCGCCGTGGACCACGTTGAACACTCCTGGCGGCAACCCCGCCTCGGCCAGCCATTGGGCTGCCAACAGCGATGCCGACGGGTCCTTCTCCGACGGCTTGAGGACGAACGTGTTGCCCGCCGCGATCGCCAGCGGGTACATCCACATGGGCACCATCGCCGGGAAGTTGAACGGGGTGATGCCCGCCACCACTCCCAGCGGCTGGCGGATCGTGTAGGTGTCCACGCCGGTGGACACCTGCTCGGAGTACTCGCCCTTGACCAGGTGAGCGATGTTGCAGGCGAACTCGATCACCTCCAGGCCCCGCTGCACCTCGCCCAGGGCGTCGGGGACGGTCTTGCCGTGCTCGGAGGTGATCACCTCCGCCAGCTGACGGCGTCGGTCCGACACGATCCGGCGGAACTCGAACATCACGTTCTGGCGGCGCGTCACCGGCACGTCCCGCCACTCCTCGAACGCCTTGCGGGCCGCCTCCACCGCCGCGTCCACCTCGGCGACGCTGGCCATCGCCACCTCACCCGCAACCTGTCCCGTCGCCGGGTCGTAGACGGGGCCGGTCCGCTCCGGGTCGGCGCTCCACTCCTCGCCGTCGATCCAATGTGTGATGCGCTTCATCGTTGACTCCCTGTGAACGCCGTCGAGCGGTGCCCGCTCAATGGACGTATTGGTTCGTGCCACGGGCGAGGTAGCGGCCGTGGCTCTTGTCGCCGAGGTATTCGCCGTCGGCGACGATCTTCCTTCCCCGGCTCAAGACAGTGTCGACGGTGCCCGACACCTCCCAGCCCTCGTAGGCCGAGTAGTCGACCCGCATGTGCTGGTTCTCCACCGAGATCGTCTTCGCCTTGTTCGGGTCGAAGATCACGATGTCGGCGTCGGATCCCACCGCGATGGTGCCCTTCTGCGGGTACAGCCCGAACATCTTCGCCGGGGCAGTGGAGCACAGCTCCACCCACCGGTTGAGCGAGATCCGGCCCTCTGCCACCCCCGCCTGGTAGATGAGCTCCATGCGGGGCTCCACGCCGGGCATGCCGTTGGGGATCTTCGAGAAGTCGCCCTCCCCCAGACGCTTCTGGGCGATGAGGCCGTCGAACTCGTCCATGCAGAACGGGCAATGGTCGGTGGAGATGACCTGGAGGTCGTTGCCCCGCAGGCCCCGCCACAGCTCCTCCTGGTGGCCGGCCTCCCAATCGCGCAGCGGGGGCGAGCAGACGTACTTGGCGCCTTCGAACCCGTTGCCGAGGTCGTCGAGGCCCAGCAGCAGGTACTGGGGGCAGGTCTCGGCGAACACGTTCAGGTCCTGGTCGCGGGCGATCGTCACCTCTTCCAAGGCCTCCAGGGCGGAGAGGTGGACGATGTACAGCGGGGCCCCGGCCAGCTCGGCCAGCTTGATCGCCCGGTGGGTCGCCTCTCCCTCGAGGATCGACTTGCGGACGATGCCGTGGTAGATCGGGTCCGTCTCGCCCCGCTGGAGGGCCTGTTCGACGAGCACGTCGATGGCGATGCCGTTCTCGGCGTGCATCATGATCGTCGAGCCGTTCTCCGCCGCCTTCTGCATGGCCCGGAAGATCTGCCCGTCGTCGGAGTAGAAGACGCCGGGGTAGGCCATGAACATCTTGAACGAAGTCACACCCTCCTCGACGGCGGTGTCCATCTCCTTGAGCGTCTGCTCGTTGACGTCGGAGATGATCAGGTGGAACCCGTAGTCGATCGCACAGTTGCCGTCGGCCTTCTCCCGCCACGCCTCGTATCCCTCCATGAGGCCCCTGCCTCGGGACTGGACGGCGAAGTCGACGATCGTGGTGGTGCCACCCCAGGCGGCCGCCCGGGAGCCGGTCTCGAAGGTGTCGGAGGCGAAGGTGCCCCCGAACGGCAGCTCCATGTGGGTGTGGACGTCGATGCCGCCGGGGATGACGTACTTGCCGGCGGCGTCGATCGTCTCGTCGGCCGTCCAGTCGTGGCTTCCGGGCGCGGCCAGGGCGACGATCTTCTCGTCCTCGACGAGGACATCGGCGGGCACCCGGTCGGTGGCGGTGACGACGGTTCCGTTGGCGATGATGGTGCGTGCCATCGGCTCAGCCTCCTGTGGCTCGCTTCACGGCGGTTTCGAGGATGTCCAGACCCTCTGCGATCTCGTCGGCGGTGACGGTGAGGGGCGGGGCGATGCGCAACGTGTTGCCGTACAGCCCGCCCTTGCCTATCAGCAGCCGGCCCGCTTTCGCCTCCTCCATGACCTTTGCGGTGAGCGCCGGGTCGGGGGCGCTGTCGGGCCGGCCCAGCTCCACGCCGAGCATGAGGCCCTTGCCCCTCACCTCCAGGATCTCGGGGACCTCGGCGGCGATCGAGTCGAGGCCCTCCTTGAGCTGGCCGCCCATCTTGAAGGCGTTCGACTGGAGGTCGTGGCGGAGGACGTAGTCCAAGTTGGCGAGGGCCCCGGCGGTGGACAGCGGGTTGCCCCCGAAGGTGGAGATGGAGTTGGCGCCGAGACAGTCCATGATCTCGGCGCGGGCCACCACTCCGGCGATCGCCAGGCCGTTGCCGAGCCCTTTGGCGAAAGTGAGGATGTCGGGGGTGATGCCGTGGGCCTGGTAGCCCCAGAAGTGCTCGCCGGTACGGCCCCAGCCCGTCTGCACCTCGTCGGAGATGAAGAGGATCCCGTGGCGGTCGAGCACCTCTTTCATCGCCCCGAAGAACCCGTCGGGAGGTGTGACGAAGCCGCCCACCCCTTGGATGGGTTCGGCGATCATCGCCGCCACGTCGCCCGCCGTGGCCACCTCCAACAGGTTCTCCAGATCCGCCACGCAAGCGGCGGTGAACTCGTCGTCCGGCAGGTGCCCGAACGGCGAGCGCAGCTTGTAGCCGCCGTGTACGTAGATGACGTCGAAGGGCGAAAGGGAGGTCGCCGACCAGGATCGCTGACCGGTTATCGCCACCGTGGAATGGGACTTGCCGTGGTAGCTGCCCCGGATCGCCAGGACCTGGTTGGAGCGACGGTACTGCGTCGCCAGCATGAGGGCGGTGTCGTTGGCCTCGGTGCCCGAGTTGGTGAAGAACACCTTGGCGTCGGGTATGCCCGACAACTCGGCGATCTTCTCGGCGAGCTCGATCTGCGGCTCGATGAGGTACAGGGTCGAGGTGTGGACCATCTTCTCGGCCTGCGCCTTGATCGCCTCGACGATCTCGGGGACGTTGTATCCGGTCATCGTGGTCAGGATCCCGCCGAAGAAGTCGAGGTACGTGACGCCTTCTGCGTCGGTGACCCTCCTCCCCTTGCCGTCGACGAGGGAGATCGGCTGCTCGTAGTACAGCGCCAGCCAGTCGGGCATCACCCGCTGGTGGCGGGCGAGGAGCTCGGAGTGGACACTCATTCGGTCTCTGCCTTCCGACTTCCGAATTCCCGCACGGATCTCATGGCTCCACCAGTGGCTGGTAGGCGTCGGGACGACGGTCGCGGTAGAACGCCCAGATGCGGCGCACCTCCTCGATCATGTCCATCTCGAGGTCGCGCACGACCAGTTCCTCGTCGGTGTCGGATGCGGCGTCGCCGACGATCTGGCCGCGGGGGTCGACGAAGTACGACGAACCGTAGAAGTCGTTGTCCCCGTACGGCTCCTTCCCCACCCGGTTGATGGCGCCGACGAAGTACTCGTTGGCGACGGCGGCCGCCGGCTGCTCCAGCTTCCACAGGTACATCGACAGGCCCCGGCTGGTCGCCGACGGGTTGAACACGATCTTGGCGCCGGCCAGGCCCAGGGCCCGCCATCCCTCGGGGAAGTGGCGGTCGTAGCAGATGTAGACGCCGATGCGGCCGACCTTGGTGTCGAAGACCGGGTATCCGAGGTTGCCGGGGCGGAAGTAGAACTTCTCCCAGAACCCGTTCACGTGGGGTATGTGGGTCTTGCGGTACTTGCCGAGGTATGTCCCGTCGGCATCTATGACGGCGGCGGTGTTGTAGTAGAAGCCCTCGTCGGCCTTCTCGAACATCGGCACGACCAGCACCATCCCGGTGTCCTTGGCGAGGCGGATCATCCGCTGCATGGTGGGCCCGTCGGGGATGGGCTCGGCCGAGTCGAAGTGCTCGTTCTCCTGGACCTGACAGAAGTAGGGCGTGTTGAAGATCTCCTGGAAGCACATCACCTGGGCGCCTTCGTTGGCGGCCTGCTCGGCGTACTTGACGTGCTTGTCGATCATCGACTCCTTGTCGCCGGTCCATTCCGCCTGGAGAATCGCTGCTCTCACCACGTTCGCCATGACGCTCCCTTCTTCGCTTTTGTGTCCCCGCGGGGTTCCGAGACTACCGACCTGGCCGTGTCGACGACCTCGTGAGAGGGATCGCCGTGCGAGCCGGATGGGCCGGCGGCACGGCGATCGGGTGACGTCAGGTCGTCAGCTCAGGGGGTGTCCTCGATCACGCCGCGCTCCTCGGGTGTGCCGGGAACGAGGTTGTCGAGAAGGAGCCCGAGCACTGCGGCGGTGGCGATCCCCGACGACCCGATCGACTGGATGATGTTCGTCAGCCAGCCGATGCCGAAGAAGCTGAACTCTTCGACCGAGCCGAAGTAGTACGGGAACACGAAGCCGGCGAACAGCACGAACCCGACGATCATCAGGTTGCGCTGGGAGTCGAGGTCGATCCGCCGCAGGAGCGAGAGTCCCACGGCGGCGATCAGGCCGAACAGAGCCAGGTAGGCGCCGCCGACGATGGGCGACGGGATCGTGGCGACCACCGCCCCGAACTTGGCGACGAAGCCGAGCACGACGAGGACACCGGCGCCTACGACCACCACGTACCGCGACGCGACCTTGGTGAGGCCCACGAGGCCGATGTTCTCCGAGTAAGAGGTGGAGGCGAATCCGCCCAGCAGCCCCGTGATCGCGCAGCCGATTCCCTCGGCGCCGAGGCCGCGGTTGATCGTCTTGGCGTCGGGATCTCCGGCGCCCGAGAGCCTGGCGACGGCGTGGTAGTCGCCGAACGACTCGATCATCGAGGCGAGGTAGGCGGCGAGGATGGCGATGAGGAACGCCGGATCGAACAGCGGCGTGCCCCACGGGAAGACGAGCCCACCGCCTCCGATGTCGAAGCCCCGGATCCAGGCCGCCTCTCCCACGCCGGCGAAGCTCACGCCGGCCGGCGAGTCGGGATCGAACACGCCCGCCCAGGTCAGGACGAGGGCGATCACATACGAGGTGACGATCGCCAGGAGGACCGGGAAGAGGGAGAAGAACCGGTACTTCGGGGCGAGGATCAGGGAGAACAGGAACACCAGCGCGAGCATCAGGAGCGCCATCGGCCAGTGGGTGGAAGCCGTGTCGGCGGCGGCGCCGAACAGGGAGAGGCCGATGTGGGCGATGACCGGTGCGATGGTGACCGGGGTCACGAACCGGCGCAGGAATCCGATGACTCCTCCGAAACCGATGGCGATCTCGAACACGGCCCCGATCAGGACGCCGCCGGCGATGTAGCGCATGGCGTCTTCGCCGGGATGGGCGGCGATTATCCCGAAGAACGCGGGCAAGAATGCGAACGACACGCCCTGGATGATCGGGAGTCGGGATCCGAACTGGACCTGAACGAAAGTCGCCAGGCCGGAGCAGACGAAGACCGAGCTGACCAGGATGGCGATCTGGCTGGTGGACATCCCCATCGCCGGCCCCAACAACAGGGGAACCAGGACGGTGGCGCCGAACATCGTCAGTACGTGCTGGACGCCGAGGCCGAGGGCTTTGGCGAATGGCCGGGGGACGTCGTCCAGTCCGTAGTTGAGTTCGAATTGACTCTCCGCACGGGCCGTCACCGCTCCTCCTTTCCCGATGAGGCGGTGACGATACCGAACCGCCACCAGGGGCGTCCGGATTTCTGGGGAGCGGTTTCAGAGATCGAGCGGGTCGACGTCGATGCGGACCGTGGCGCCGGCGTCACGCCAGCGTTGCACCAGCGGCCGGAGGCGGTTCTTGAACGGGCCGAGGTCGGAGCCCTGGACCAGCCAGCGACGTCCGTCGGCCCTCTCGGCGGGGCCCATGACGGCGGCGTCCCCGGCCACCGACCGGAGGTCGGCATCGGCGGTCTCGGCTTCGCCCCGCACCTCGACCACCAGGAGCTCGGCGGCCGGTGGGTAGCCCATCTGGCGGCGCACGTCCATCTCCTGGTGCAGGAACTCGAGCGGATCGCCGCGGCGGAGGGCAGCCACGACGGGTTGGTCGGGCATGGCCGTCTGCAGCATCAGCCGCCGGCCGCTCCCCCGCCTCACCCTCCCGGCCAGGCGGGCGAGCACCCGCAGCGCCTCCTCGGCCGCCCGGAAGTGGGTGCCGAGGACGAGCCCGTCGACGTCGACGGCGACCGCCAGGTCGACGGCTCGCACCGCGGCCAGGGCGCGCTCGGTCCCCACCCAGATCGGGGCGTCCGTCCCGGCCTCCCCGGCCCGATCGCCGAACTGGCCACGCAGCTCGTGGAGGACCCGCCCCACTCCCGCCCCGAGCGGCTCGAACGACTGCCCGCCGCAGTGGAGGCACGGCTGCGACGGGGTGCCGCATCGGCTGCACGCCTCCCCCGGGTCGGGCCGCGACCCGCACGTCGGGCAGCGGCGCAGCTCCTTGCAGCCGTGACACCGGTAGGCGGGGGCGTAACCGCGGCGATGGGTGAACACGAACACCCGTCCGCCGGCCCGGACGGTGGCGCGGATGGCGGCCCGGGCCCGTGCGGTGACGAGGCCGCCGCCGGGTGGCTCCTCATTGCGGTCGACGACCTCCACCAGAGGCCACGCCCGGGGCGCCGAGCGGACCACCTCGGCGCCGGTGGCCAACAGCTCGAGCGACGGGGTCGGCCCCACGTACACCTGCGTGAACCCCTCCAGGCGCGCCCGGGTCATCAGCATCCGCCTCACCGCCACCGTCGGGGTCTGGCGGTCCTTCATCGCCCGGCGGCCCTCTTCGATCACGACCCCCACCGCCAGGTCGGCGACGGGCCATTCGGCGACACGGGGGGTGCCCACCAGAACGCCGGGGGACGTGGCAGCTCGGACCCACCGGGATGTGATGGCGGCGTCGTCTAACTCGCCGTCGACTTCGTTCACCTCCACACCGAGCAGGCGCCGTGCGGTCTCGGCGATGAGCCGCGTCTCGGCGGCGGTGGCTGCCACCACCATCACGGAGCGCCCGGCGGCGAGCACCGGGGCGAGGGCCTCGAGCCAGCTCATGTCCTCCCACGAGGCGAGGAGGGCGGTGGGAGGTCTCTTCCCCCCGGCAGCGACGGCCGCGGCCAGCTCGTCCAACGGGTGGGGAGCCCGCCGCGACACGGCGGGGTGTGGCGGGCTGGAGCGGGGCGGGCGTCCCGGGAGGTTGGGCGGGCCGGCTCGTTCGAGCATCACCGACACCGGGGCGACGTAGTAGTGGGCGGCCCAGATCAGGGCGTCGCGCAGCTTCGGACCGAAGATCGGCAGCTCCCCGGAGACACCGGCGATCGGCTTGAGCCCGGAAGGGTCCCGCTCGGCGACCTCTACCACGTATCCGCGCACCCGCCGGCCCCCGAGGGGGACCCGCACGATGCGGCCGACGTCGACCCGGGGGCGGTGCGACTCGGGTACGGCGTACCAGAAGCCTTCGTCGACGGCGAAGGTCGGTACCGCGGGGACGACTCGGGCTGCTGTGGTCAGAGGCTCTCGGCGGCGCGCCGCAACTCGTCGGCGACGTCGGTGCTCTCCCAGGGGAACTGGTCGGCGCTCCCCGGGCGCCCGAAGTGGCCGTAGGCGGCGGTCGGTCGGTAGATGGGCCGCAGGAGGTCCAGGCGCTTGATGATGGCCCCGGGACGGAAGTCGAAGTAGTCCTGGACGAGCTTGGTGAGCTTGTCCGGGTCGATGACGGAGGTGCCGAACGTGTCGACGTGCACGGAGAACGGCTCGGGCGTCCCGATGGCGTAGGCGAGCTGGAGCTCGCAGCGGCTGGCCAGCCCGGCGGCGACGATGTTCTTGGCGGCCCAGCGGGCGCCGTAGGCGGCGGTGCGGTCCACCTTCGATGGGTCCTTGCCCGAGAACGCTCCTCCGCCGTGACGGGCGTAACCGCCGTAGGTGTCGACGATGATCTTGCGGCCCGTCAGCCCGGTGTCGGCGTGGGGGCCGCCGATCTCGAACTTGCCGGTGGGGTTGAAGTAGTAGCGGGCGTCGTCCCCGAGCATGTCCTCGGGGATGGTCGGGACGACCACCTCGTCCCACACCGCCTTCTTCATCGTGTCGCCGTCCATGTCCTTCTTGTGATGGGCGGACACGAGGACCGAGGTGACCCGCTTCGGCTTCCCGCCCTCGTACTCGACGGTGATCTGGGTTTTGCCGTCGGGCTTGAGGAAGTCGAGGATCCCCTGCTTCCTGACCTCTGCCAGGCGTTCTGCCAGCCGGTGGGCGATCTGGATCGGGAACGGCATCAGCTCGGGCGTCTCGTCGACGGCGAACCCGAACATGATCCCCTGGTCGCCGGCCCCCCACGCTTCGATGTCCTCCCGATGGACACCCTGGTGGATGTCGGGCGACTGGGTGTGAGCGAAGACCATGATCTCCACGTCGTCGGCGTTGAAGAACTCGTCGTCGGTGTAGCCGAGCTCCCGTATCGTCCGGCGGGCTATGGCTTCGAAGTCGGGGCGATGGTGGGTGTTGAGCTCGCCGGCGATCACCGCCCGGCCGGTGGTCACGAGAGTCTCACAGGCCACCTTGCCCAGAGGGTCGGCGTCGAGGACGGCGTCGAGGACGGCGTCGCTGATGGCGTCGGCCACTTTGTCGGGGTGGCCCTCCGTGACGGATTCAGACGAGAAGTACCAGCGGGAGGACATGAGGCTCCTCAGCTTATCGCCCGAGGCGGTTTGCAACGATCTCCATCAGGCGTGACGCCACCTCGGCCTTGGACAGCTGCGGCCAGCGGTCCACCGTCCCGTCCGGCTCGATCAGAGTGACCTGGTTGGTGTCGGTTCCGAACCCCGAGCCGGGGGCGGTGACGTCGTTGTAGACCATCAGGTCCACGCCCTTGCGCTTCGCCTTCTCGATCGCCCGCTCCACTCCCCCGGTCTCGGCGGCGAAGCCGACCACGAAGATGTCGTCGCCGCGGGCGACCACCGAGGCGAGTATGTCGGGGGTCGGCTCGAGCACGAGGGTCGGCGGGCCGTCGCTTCGGCTCAGCTTGTCCTGGGCGGCCTGGGCGGGGCGGAAGTCGGCGACGGCGGCGGCGAAGACGGCGATGTCGGGATGGATCTTCTCGACCGCCTCCAGCATCTCCTGGGCGGACTCCACCCGGTGGACGTTGGCTCCGGGCGGGGCGGGAAGCGAGGAGGTGGTCACCAGCTCCACATGGGCGCCCCGCTGGGCGGCGGCGGCGGCGATGGCGTGGCCCATCTTCCCCGACGACCGGTTGCCGAGGTAACGGACCGGGTCGAGCGCCTCCCGGGTGCCCCCGGCCGTGACGAGCACGGTGAGGCCCTCCAACGGGCGGTGGAGCACCGTCTTGGCGAACTCGACGATCTCCTCGGGCTCGGCGACCCGGCCGATCCCCACGTCACCGCCGGCTAGCTCGCCGGAGAAGGGGCCGATGATCCGGTGGCCGTCGGCTTCGATCAGGGAGATGTTGCGGCGGGTAGCCGGATGCTCCCACATCTCCGTGTGCATCGCCGGCGCCAGGACGACCGGCGCCCGGGTGGCGAGGAGGGTGGCGGCCAGCGCGTTGTCGGCGATGCCGTGGGCGAGCCGGGCGATGGTGGCGGCGGTGGCGGGCGCTACGATCACCAACTCCGCCCAGCGCGCGAGCTCCGTGTGAGGGCTGACCGACGGGTCTTCGAAGAGGTCGGTCAGGGGATGGCTGCCGGTGAGCGAGGCGAAAGTCTGGGCGCCGATGAAGCGCTGGGCCGCCGGGGTCATCACCACCCTCACCTCGGCCCCGGCCTCGAGGAGGCGCCGGGCGAGGTAGGCGGATTTGTAGGCCGCCACGCCACCGGAGACGCCGAGGACGACCCGGCGGCCGGAGAGCATCAGTCCTCTTGCTTCTCCACCGTCACCTTGCCTTCGGCGATCTCTTCCATGGCGATGGTGAGCGGCTTACGGGACAGCGAATGGACCTGCGGCGGGACGTACTCGCCGATGCCGCCTCCCAGCTGGCTGAAGTAGGCGTTGATCTGGCGGGCACGCCGGGCCGCCACGACTACCGCCGCAAAGCGGTTGCCGACAGCGTTGATGACGTCTTCGATCTCCATGGAGAACCTCGGTAGGGGAAACCTGTCGCCCGAAAGGGTAGTCGACGGCGTACCGCAGTCCTATCGGCCGGGGGCGTCGAGGATCCGGAGGATCTCGTCGACCGCCCGCTCCATCTCGTCGTTGACGACGATGTGGTCGAACAGCCCGGGAGCCGCCGCCAGCTCTTCCTCTGCGATCCGCAGCTTGGCTTCGATGTCCTCGGCGGATGTGTCGGCCCGCTTCTCCAGCCGCCGCCGCAGGTCCTCCATCGACGGGGGCGCGATGAAGATCATCAGGGCGTCGGGCATCACCTGGCGGATCTGGCGGGCGCCTTGCACCTCGATCTCCAAGAGGACGTCACGGCCGTCGTCGAGGGCCGCTTCCACGGCGCTTTTGGGCGTGCCGTAGTAGTTCCCGTTGAACACCGCCCACTCGAGGAGCTCGCCCCGGTCGATGAGGTCCCGGAACTCCTCGGGGGTCACGAACCGGTAGTGGAACCCGTCGACCTCGCCGGGGCGCGGCGGCCGCGTCGTGGCCGACACCGAGAAGTGCACCGGGATCCGGCGGCGTAACTCGGCGACGATCGTCGACTTCCCCACCCCACCGGGGCCGGAGATGACGAGAAGCCGACCGCGCCGGCGAGCCGCGGGGCTTTCAGGAGAACTCGGAGAGGAGTCCGGCACGTTGCCGTTCACCCAGACCGCGGAGACGGCGGTTGTCGGCGATCTCGTACTTCTCCATGATCCGCTTCGCCTTGACCTTGCCGGTGCCCGGCATGGCGGCGAGCAGAGCCTCGACTTTGATCCCCCCGACGATGTCGTCTTCCTCGGCGCGTTCGAGGACCTCTGCCAAGGTGATGGTGCCGGTCTTGAGCAACTCCTTCAGCTCGGCCCGTACCCGGCGCGCCTCGGCAGCCTTGGCGAGGGCGGCGGCCCGCTGCTCGTCAGTCAGTTCCGGCGGCTTCATCGATCCTCCCACGAGTGGACGGCGCGACTGTATCAGGGGAGATTACGGTCATGGCGTACGCTTCGGACCCTAGCCGCTCGCCGATCCGGTTCGATCAGACGTGACTGCCTACTTCATCTCCGGAGCCAGCTCCGGCCTCGGTGCCGAGATGGCCCGCCAGCTCGTCGCCCGCGGCGACTCGGTCGCCATCGCCGCCCGGCGCCTCGAGCTCTTGGAAGCCCTGCAGGAAGAACTGGCCCCGCTCCCGGGGAAAGTGAGCGTCCACGCCCTCGACGTGACCGACGCCGCGGCGGTGATGGCGGCGATGCGGATGGCTGACATCCAGCTCGGAGGGCTGGACGTGGTGGTGGTCAATGCGGGGATCGCCGGAGGGGCGCGGCTGGGAACCGGCGGGTTCGCCCGCAACCGAGACCTGGTCGAGACCAACTTCACGGGGGCGCTGGCCCAGATCGAGGCGGCGATGGAGCTGTTCCGCGGCCGGGGCCGGGGGCATCTGGTGCTGGTGTCCTCCCTCGCCTCCGTACGGGGCCTGCCCGGCACCTCCGCCGTCTATTCGGCCACCAAAGCGGCTCTCGCCCTGCTCGGCGAGTCGCTCCGCACCGAGCTCGCCGGCACCGGCATCTCGGTCACCACGCTGCGTCCTGGCTACATCCGCACCGACCTGTCGGCCAAGACCCGCTTTCCCTACCTCAGCCCGCTGGAACGGGGAGTGGAGGCGATGATCGCGGCGATCGACCGGCGCGCCGGTGACGTGGTGGTGCCGGCGTGGCCGTGGCGGCCTCTCGGGTGGCTGCTGCGGGCGGCACCGGCAGCTCTGATCCGCCGGTTCATGTGAGCTCAGCCGCCGCGGCGGGCCCGTCGGATCTCGTCGGCGATGGCGACGGCGGCGGTCACCGGGTCGGAGGCTCGGGTGATGGCGCGGCCGATCACCAACCAGTCGGCACCGCGGCGTATCGCCTCGGCCGGTGACTCCACCCGGGCCTGATCGTGGGTGTCGGCTCCGGAGGGCCGGATGCCGGGGGTCACCCGGGTCAGGCCGGGCGCCACCTGGGCGACGTCGCCGAGCTCTTTGACCGAGCAGACCACCCCTTCGACTCCGGCACCGGCGGCGAGCCTCGACAGCCTCGCCACCTGCCTCCCCGGCGAGCCGGAGACGCCGGTGGCGGCGAGGTCGGCGCCGGTGAGGCTGGTCAGGACGGTGATGGCGAGGATCCCGGCGGTGTGGCCGGCGGCGCCTTCCTCCAGGCCCTCTCTGGCCGCCTCCAGCATGGCCGCTCCCCCGGCGGCGTGGGCCGTGACCCAGCGGGCGCCGATCGCCCCGAGGTTGCGGGCGGCTCGCCGCACCGTGTTGGGGATGTCGTGGAGCTTGGCGTCGACGAACACGGGGAGGCCGATCTCCCTGATCGCCGCCACCGTCGCCGGGCCCGGGCCTGTGAGCAGCTCCAGGCCGACCTTGAACCCGCCGACATGGGGGGCCAGCAGACGCGCCGTCTCCACCGCGGCGCGGGCTTCGGGGTAGTCGAGGGCGACGATCACAGGGTTGTGCTCGCTCAACGGTCCTCCTCGAGGATGGCCGATCCGATCAGATCGGCGACGGACGTCACGCCATGGCGCCTGCACCACGAGACGAGCTCGCCCAGGATGCGCGCCGCCGCTCGGGGCTCGGCGAAGTGGACGGTCCCCAGACCCACCGCCGTCGCCCCCGCCATCAGGTACTCGACGACGTCGCGGCCGGTGACCACGCCCCCACAGCCGACGATCGGCAGCCCGGGCAGCCGGGAAGCCACCTCCATCACGCAACGCAGGGCGATGGGTTTGAGGGGCGGGCCCGAATAGCCTCCGGCGCCGCTGGAGAGGACCGGTCTCCGCCCCTCCACGTCGATGGCGGCCCCGGAGATGGTGTTGGTGAGGGTGACCCAATCGGCGCCGGCGGCGGCACACGCCTCCGCGACGGCGACGATGTCGTCGGCGTTGGGAGACAGCTTCGCCCCGATCGGGCCCGCCGTCTGTTCCCGCACGGCGGCGACCACCTCGGCGGAGCGCTCGGGGTCGAGCGCGAACATCCGCCCGTCCTCCAGATTCGGGCAGGAGAGGTTGATCTCGACCGCCGCCACACCCGCCGCTTCCATCCTGGACGCCACCCGGGCGAACTCGCCGGGCGTGCGACCCACGGCCGACCCCCACACCCGACAGCTCAGGTTCGCCAGCCGCGGGGCGGTCTCGCGCACCCAGGCGTCGATGCCGGGGTTCTGGATGCCGATCGCATTCAGCATCCCCTCGCCGGCGGGAGCGAGCCGCGGCGGGCGCCTCCCCGGCCAGGGCTCCTCCGACACCGACTTGGCGGTCATGGCCCCGTAGGCCGACACGTCGGCGACCCGGGCGAACTCCCACACCGAGCCCACCGTCCCCGAGGCGGCGACGAGGGGCGTGGCGAGACGCTGGGATCCGAGGTCTACGGCAGTGGCGACCGTCATGGCCGCCCGTTGGCGGAGTGCCACTCCTGGAGGCTCCGGGGGTTGGAGATGGCGACCGTGCCGGCCCGGAGGCTGCGCGCCACGGCCAGGCCGCCCTGGATCGTGGTGACACAGGGCACCCCGACACTGCGGGCGGCGTGGCGGATCACCCGGCCGTCGGAGCGGGCCCGGCCACCGCGAGGGGTGTTGATCACCAGCTGGACCTCGCCGGCGAGGATGCGGTCACGGGTGTCGCGGGGGCCCTCTCCCACCTTGTTGACCGGCTCGGCGGGGATGGCGTGGTGCTCCAGATAGCGGGCGGTGCCGGGAGTGGCGATGATCTCGAACCCGAGCATCGTGAACGCCTGGGCGACCGCCAGCCCCATGGGCTTGTCCCGGTCGGCGAACGACAGGAACACCCGTCCTCGGGTGGGGAGGACGTGGCCGGCAGCGAGCAGGGCCTTGGCGTAGGCCACCCCCACGTCGGGGGCGATGCCCATCACCTCTCCGGTGGAGCGCATCTCCGGGCCGAGGACCACGTCCTCTTCCGGGAAGCGGTCCCACGGCAGCACCGCCTCCTTGACCGCCACGAACCCGTCGGCGCGGCGCTGGGGGACGATGCCCTCCTCCCGGAGCTGTTGGATGGTCGCCCCCACCATCACCCGAGCGGCGATCTTGGCGAGCGGCAGCCCCGAGGCCTTGGAGATGAACGGCACGGTCCTCGAGCCGCGGGGGTTCGCCTCGAGGACGTAGACGTCGTCTCCCTTCACTGCGAACTGGATGTTGATCAACCCGCGCACCTCGAGCGCCCGGGCCAGGTCCTCCGTGATCTTGAGGATCTCCTTGTGGGCCTCCTCCGACAGGGTGGGCGGAGGGGTCACACAGGCCGAGTCCCCCGAGTGGACGCCGGCCTCCTCGACGTGTTCCATCACTCCCCCGACCAGCAGCTCGACCCCGTCGTAGACGGCGTCGACGTCGACCTCGGTGGCGCCCTCCAGGAACCTGTCGATGAGGATCGGGGCGCCGGAGAGCTCGGGATCGGTCTCTGCCTTCTCGCCGTAGAGCTCGCGGACGTAGTCGCTGAGCTCGTCGAACGAGTAGACCACCCGCATCTTCCTGCCTCCGAGCACGTAGGAGGGGCGCACCAGCACCGGCAGCCCGATGCGGTCCACCACCTCCTCGGCTTCGATCACCGACGTCGCCGTCCCGGCGGGCGGCTGGCGGATGCCGAGGCGGTCGCACAGCGCCGAGAACTGCTCCCGGTCCTCGGCGGCGTCGATCGAGGCAGGAGACGTCCCCGCGATGGGGACGCCCATCTCCGACAGCTTGCGGGCCAGGTTGAGGGGGGTCTGGCCGCCGAGCTGGACGATCACCGCCTCCGGCTTCTCCACCTCGACGATGGACAGGACGTCCTCGACCGTGAGCGGCTCGAAGTAGAGGCGGTCGGAGGTGTCGTAGTCGGTGGAGACCGTCTCTGGATTGCAGTTGACCATCACGGTCTCGTAGCCCGCCTCCCGGAGGGCGAAGCTGGCGTGGACGCAGCAGTAGTCGAACTCGATGCCCTGGCCGATGCGGTTGGGGCCGGACCCGAGGACGATCACGCGGGGCTTGTCGGCCGGCGGCACCTCGCTCTCGTCCTCGAAGGTGCCGTACATGTAGGGGGTCCGGGCCTCGAACTCGGCGGCGCAGGTGTCCACCGTCTTGTAGGTGACCCTGACCCCCTGGTCGAGACGGCGGCGCCGGACGGCGTCCTCGGGCTCGCCCCACAGGTAGGCGATCTGGCGGTCGGAGAAGCCCATCCGCTTGGCGGGGCGGAGGAGGGAGTCGTCGCCGGGGGCGGCCTCCAACTCTTTGCGCATCTCGACGATCTCGGCGATCTGGTCGACGAACCACGGGTCGACCGACGACAGCCGGCTGACTCGGTCGACGTCCCAGCCGCGGCGCAGCGCCTCGGCCATGGCGAAGACCCGCTCCGGGGTGGGGCGGGTGACGGCGCCTTCCAGGGAGGCGTCGTCGAGGGCCTGCAGCGACGCCTCGGCGGGGCCGGCGCCGAGGCCGGCGTGGCCGTTCTCCAGGCTGCGGAGCGCCTTCTGGAGCGCTTCGGGGAAGGTGCGCCCGATCGCCATCGCCTCTCCCACGGAGCGCATCGAGGTGGTGAGGGTGTTGGGCGCGGCAGGGAATTTGGCGAAGTCGAAGCGAGGCACCTTCACCACCACATAGTCGAGCGCCGGCTCGAAGGAGGCAGGGGTGGCGCCGGTGATGTCGTTGGCGATCTCGTCGAGGGTGTAGCCCACCGCCAGGAGGGCGGCGATCTTGGCGATCGGGAAGCCCGTCGCCTTGGACGCCAGCGCCGACGACCGTGACACGCGGGGGTTCATCTCGATCACGAGGCGGCGCCCCGTCGCCGGGTCGACGGCGAACTGGACGTTCGACCCGCCGGTCTCGACGCCGATCGCCCGCAGCACCTGGATGGCGTCGTTGCGCATCTCCTGGTACTCGCGGTCGGACAGCGTCTGGATCGGCGCCACCGTGATCGAGTCGCCGGTGTGGACGCCCATCGGGTCGAAGTTCTCGATGGAGCAGACGATCACCGCGTTGTCGGCGTGGTCGCGCATCACCTCCATCTCGAACTCTTTCCAGCCGAACACGGACTCCTCGACGAGGATCTCGTCCACCGGCGAGGCCTCCAGCCCCCGGCGGGCGACCTCGATGAACTCGGCTTCGTCGTGGGCGATGCCGGTGCCGCCGCCCCCGAGGATGTAGGAGGGGCGGACCATGAGCGGGTAGCCGATCTCCTCGGCGATGCGCATCGCCTCGGCCATGGAGCGGGCGTAGCCGGCCCGGGGCACCTCGAGCCCGGCGGCTTCCATCGTCTCCTTGAAACGGCCCCTGTCCTCGGCCTTCTCGATCGCCTCCAGCCCGGCACCGATCATCTCGACCCCGTACTTGTCGAGGACGCCGCTGCGGGCGACCTGGGTGGCGACGTTGAGGGCGGTCTGGCCGCCCAGGGTGGCGAGGAGCGCGTCGGGACGCTCCTTGGCGATGATCTCTTTGACCACCTCGGGGGTGATCGGCTCGATGTAGGTGGCGTCGGCGAACTCCGGGTCGGTCATGATCGTGGCCGGGTTGGAGTTCAGGAGGATCACCCGGTAGCCCTCGGCCCGCAGGACCTTGGCGGCCTGGGTGCCCGAGTAGTCGAACTCGCACGCCTGGCCGATCACGATCGGGCCCGAGCCGATCAGGAGGATCGAACGGATGTCATCTCTGGCGGGCATCTGCCAGTCCCATCAGTGACACGAACACATCGAACAGGTGGACCGAGTCCCGGGGACCGGGAGCGGCCTCCGGGTGGTACTGCACCGAGAACGCGGGAACGTCGAGGCAGCGGAGGCCCTCGAGCGTCCCGTCGTTCAGGTTCTGGTGGGTGGGGATCGCCCGTCCGAAGCGGGTCTCCACCTCGCCGGGGAGCAGGTCGGCGGTGACCAGGCCCTCCCGGGGCGGAGGGCCGCCTTCGGTCAGGCTCCACAGGTCGACGGCGAACCCGTGGTTGTGGGCGGTGATCTCCACCTTGCCGTCGCCGAGGCGGCGCACCGGGTGGTTGCCGCCGTGGTGGCCGAACGGAAGCTTGTAGGTGGCGGCGCCCAGGGCCCGGCCCAGCACCTGGTGGCCCAGGCAGATCCCGAACACGGGCACCTTCCCGAGTACTCCGGCGAGGGCGGCGGTGGCGCCGACGAGCGGTTCGGGGTCTCCGGGGCCGTTGGACACGAACACCCCGTCCGGTGACAGGGCGAGGATGTCGTCGGCGGTGTAGCTGGGCGGGACCACCGTGACGTCGAGGCCCCGCTCGGTGAGACGGTCGACGATGTCGCGCTTCATGCCCAGGTCGATCGCCACCACCGACCCGATGCGGTCGGTGGTGGCCGCCACCCGGTACGGCTCCCGGGTCGCCACTCCGGTGGCCAGGTCCTGGCCCTCCATCCCCGGCGCCGACGCGGCCGCCTCCGTCACCTCGGCTTCGGTGGTGCCCACGCCCAGGGCCACCGGCATCGCCCCTCGCTCCCGTATGTGGCGGGTGAGGCGGCGGGTGTCCACGTCGGCGAGAGCCACCACCCCCTGGTGGCGCAGGTAGGCGGCGAGCGACCCTTCCGCCCGCCAGTTCGAGTGGCGGCGGGACAGGGAGCGGACCACGAAACCCGCCACCGCCGAGGTCGGCCGCTGGGCGTCGGCGTCGGTGACGCCGTAGTTCCCCTGATGGGGGGCGGTCATCACGACGACCTGCCCGGCGTATGACGGGTCGGTGAGGATCTCCTGGTAGCCGGTCATCGAGGTGTTGAAGACCGCTTCGCCGGTGGCGATGCCCTCTGCGCCCACGGAGCGGCCGCGGAAGACGGCGCCGTCGGCCGTGACCAATATCCCGTCGCTCATGCCGTCTCCTGGTGTGTCAGCCGGCCCCGAAGCAGCGTGGCACGGACCTTGCCGGTGAGCTGGCGGCCCAAGAACGGGCTGTTCTGGCTGCGGGAGTGGAAACGCCGCGGCGTCCAGGTGGCCGTCGGGTCGACCACCACCAGGTTGGCGGGCGAGCCGGGAGCGACCGGCCGGCCGTGCTCTTCGAGGCGGGCGATCCGGGCCGGGGAGATCGACAGGGCCTCGAAGAAGCGCTGCTGGTCGATGCCGGTGGCGGTGATGGTGGCGGCGGCGGCCGTCTCGAGCCCGATGACGCCCCGCGGGGCCTCCTCGAACGTCACTTCTTGTTCGTGGTCGGCATGCGGAGCGTGATCGGTGGCCACGGCATCGATGGTCCCGTCGAGCAGGGCTCGGCGCAACTCGGCCACGTCGTCGGGTGTGCGGAGCGGCGGGTACATCTTGAAGTTCGGGTCCATGGATTCCACTTCATGGTGGTCGAACACGAGGTGGTGCGGTGCGACCTCGGCGGTGACCGGGAGCCCGGCCGCCTTGGCGCGGCGGATCAATTCCACCGTTCCGGCGGTCGAAACGTGCTGCACGTGGTAGGTGGCACCGGTGAGCTCCACGAGCGCCAGGTCGCGGGCGACGACCGTCTCCTCGGCCAGGGCGGGAAGCCCGCGCATGCCGAGCCGCGAGGAGACGGACCCCTCGTGCATGTGGCCGCCCCCGGCCAGCCCGGGGTCTTCGGCGTGCTGGGCGATCACGCAGTCCCGGTCGGCCAGGTACTCCATCGCTCTCCGCAGCAGGCCGGCGTCGACGAGGGTGTCGCCGTCGTCGGTGAACAGGCGGACGCCCGCTTCGATCAGCTCGTCGAACCGGGCGAGGTGCTCGCCTTCCCTGCCCAGGCTGAGGGCCCCCGCCGGGACCACGTCGCACAGGCCCACCTTGGCGCCCCGTTCGGCGACGAAGCGGGCGCGGTGGCCCTCGTCGATCGCCGGCACCGTGTTGGGCATCGCCACCACCGCGGTGAAGCCCCCGGCTGCGGCTGCCCGGCTTCCCGAGGCGATGTCCTCTTTCCATTCCTGGCCCGGCTCGCGCAGATGGGTGTGGAGGTCGACCAGGCCGGGCCCGACCCAGCAGCCGCTGGCGTCCAGCACCTGGGCGGACGGCGACTGCCGCGGCTGCGCCGGCGCCTCGTCGACCGCGATCACCTCCTCCCCGTCGACGACCACATCGGCGACGACGATGCCGTCGGGGGTCAGGACCGAGCCGCCGCGGATGACGATCATGTCCCCTCCCCCGGTGAGGCGAGGAGCCGGAACAGCACGGCCATGCGGGCGGCGACGCCGTTTCGCACCTGGTCGAGGATCAGGGTGCGGGACGAGTCGGCCACGTGGGGGGAGATCTCCACTCCCCGGTTCATCGGTCCCGGGTGCATGACCACGGCCTCGGGGCGGAGGCGGGCGAACCGGGCGTCGTCGAGGCCGAAGCGCCGGACGTACTCGGGCAGCGACGTGAACCCGGTAGCGCCGCCCCGTTCCTGTTGGATCCGCAGCAGGTAGACGACGTCGAGGTCCGCCAGCACGTCGTCGAAGTCGTGGGCGACCTCGACCGGCCAGCCGGTCATGTCGAGCGGGAGGAGCGTGGGCGGGGCGATGAGCGTCACCCTGGCGCCCAGCGTGGAGAATGCTTGCAGCCCCGAGCGCGCCACCCGCGAGTGCCGGATGTCGCCGACGATCCCCACGTGGAGGCCGTCCAACTTCCCGAAGTGGCGCCGCAACGTGAGGGAGTCGAGGATGGCCTGCGTCGGGTGCTGGTGGGCGCCGTCGCCGGCGTTCACCACCGGGACGTCCACCCACTGGGCGACACGGTGAGCGGCGCCGGTGGCGGAGTGCCGCACCACCATGAGGTCGGCTCCCATCGCTCGCAGGGTGAGCGCCGTGTCCTTGAGGCTCTCTCCCTTCGTCACCGACGAGGTCGCCGGGGCGAACGTGAGCACGTCGGCCGACAGCGCCCGGGCGGCCCGCTCGAACGACAGGCGGGTGCGGGTCGACGGCTCGAAGAACATCGTGGCGACGGTGGCGCCCCGCAGCGTCGGCACCTTGGGGATGGGGCGGTCCAGGACCTCCAGGAACTCGTCGGCCAGGTCCAGGAAGTCCTCGAGCTCCTCCCGGGACATGCCCTCGATGGTCAGGAGATGCCTCACGGCTCCTCCCCGTCGCGGACGAACACGCCCCATTCCCCGTCGACGCCGGCGACCGACACGACGACCCGCTGGTCGAGCGACGTGGGGATGTTCTTTCCGACGTAGTCGGGACGGATCGGGAGCTGACGGTGGCCACGGTCGACCATCACGGCCAGCTCGATCCTCTCGGCGCGCCCCAGGTCGGAGAGGGCGTCCAGAGCGGCGCGGATGGTGCGGCCGGTGAAGAGCACGTCGTCGACCAGGACGACGGGGCGGTCGGTGATGTCGACGGGCAGGGAGGTGCGGGCCAGGCTGGTGGCACGGCGGCGGGACAGGTCGTCGCGGTAGAGGCCGATGTCCAGCTCGCCGACGGGCACGGCGACGCCTTCGAACTCCCCGATGGCGGCGGCGATCGCCTCCGCCAGGGGCACCCCCCGGGTGTGGATCCCTACGAGAACGACCCGGTCGGCGCCGTGGTGGCGCTCGATGATCTCGTGGGCGAGTCGGTGGATGGCGCGCCGCACGTCGTCGGCGTCCATCACCACGGCGCTGGTGGCCGTCATCCTGCTCCTTTCCGGCCTCACGGGACCGGGCTTAAAGGGGGCGTCGTCGGCTGCAGTGTACCCGTGGGCCCAGGCGGCTCAGGCACCGCGCTCCTTCTCCGCCAGCGACGCCAGCACCCCGTTGACGAAGACACCGGAGCGCTGGGTGGAGTACGTCTTGGCCAGGCGCACCGCCTCGTTCACCACCACCGCCGTGGGGACCGACGGCACGTAGCGGAGCTCGTACAGGCCCAGGCGCAGGATCGCCCGGTCCACGACCGGCATGCGGTCGATGCTCCAGTGATCGGACACGGAGGCGATGGTGGCGTCGAGCTCGTCGAGCTTGTCGAGCACGCCCTCGACGAGCCGACGCGCCTTGGCGGGGAGCTCGTCGAGGTTCCCGGGGTCGCCGATTCGGTCGGCCTGGTAGAGGGCCTGGAGGGCCCGGTCGCGTGGCTCGGAGGGCGGTGCCTCGGCTGTCACACCCGCGTGAGGTACTCGCCGGTGCGGGTGTCGACCTTGATGCGGTCGCCCTGCTCGACGAACAGCGGCACCTGGACGACCAGGCCCGTCTCCAGCGTCACCGGCTTGGTGGCGCCGGTGCGGGTGTCGCCTTTGACGCCGGGCTCGGCGTAGGTGACTTCGAGCTCGACCGCGGCGGGAAGCTCGACCCCGATCGGCGTGCCCTTGTACATGACGAGGGTCACGACCGAGCCGTCGGTGAGGTATCCGGCGGCGTCGCCGACGTCCTCCGTGGACAAGGCGATCTGCCCGTAGTCGTCGAGGTTCATGAAGTGGAACCCGAGGTCGTCGGAGTAGAGGAACTGGTGGTCCACCCGCTCGATGATCGCCTGGGGGACGTCCTCGTCGGCACGGAACGTCCGGTCGAGCACTTGACCGGTCTCGGCGTTCTTCAGCTTCATGCGGACGAACGCCTTGCCCTTCCCGGGCTTGACGTGCTGGTACTCGAGGATGGTGAAGATGCCGTCGTCGAGGGCAAGAGCCATGCCCGGGCGGACGTCGTTGGTCGAGATCATGCTCTCAGGATAGGAAGCCGACACTGGGTCGGACGACAGCTCACAGCCCGATCGCCTCGAGGCCGTAGCCGACGTCTTCGTCGGTGACCTCGGTGACGACCGGGCGGCCCACCGCCTCGAGGAGCGTCATGTGGAGGCGCCCCGCCCGGTGCTTCTTGTCGAGGCCGATGAGGCGGATCACCTCGGCGCGGTCGACGGGAGGCGCCTGGACGGGCAGCCCGACGCGGGCCAGCGTGTCGCGGACCAGGTTCCCGTCGGCGAACCCGCATCTGCGCTCCGACACCGCCGCGGCGGCGACGAGGCCGATCGCCACCGCCTGCCCGTGGGAGACCCCCGCCGCGAACTCGACCCCGTGGCCGATCGTGTGGCCGAGGTTGAGGAGGGCCCGGTCTCCCTTCTCGGTGAAGTCGCGGCCGACGATGTCCACCTTCACCGCGATGGCGGCCGGCACGACCTCCTCCAGCGGCGCATCGATCCCCCGCTCCCGGTAGGTGGTGACCACGTCAGGGGCGGCGAGGAGTCCGGCCTTGACGATCTCTGCGGCTCCTTCCCGTTTGAGGTGGGAGGGCAGCGCCTCCAGCACGTCGAGGTCGACGACGACCCGGCGGGGGTGGCGGAACACCCCCACCAGGTTCTTCCCCCCGACGTTGATCCCGGTCTTTCCCCCCACGGCGGCGTCGACGGCGCCGAGGAGGGTGGTCGGCACGTACACGGCTTCGATGCCCCGCATCCACGTGGCGGCGACGAACCCGCCGGCGTCGGTCACCGCGCCCCCGCCGACGGCGACCAGGGTGTCGGTCCGGCCGATCTGCCGGTCGGCCAGCCACGTGTAGGCGGACTCCACCGCGGGCAGGGTCTTGGCGTCGTCACCGTCGGGCATGACGTGCAGGAACGGCTCGGCGCCCTCGGCGGCGATCCGGGCGGCGACCCGTTCGGCGACGTCGACGGCCCCGGGCTGGGTGAGAACGGCCACGCGACGGCGCGACTCGTTGGCCGGGAGCAGGGGGTCCGGTATCCCGCGGCCGACGAGGATCTCGCTCTCGGCTCCGATCAAGAACCGTTCCACAGCCCCAGTACCTCCTCCACCACCTCGTCGATCGTCTTGTCGTCGGTGGTCACCACCGCGTGGGCCGCTCGCCGATACCGCGCCTCCCGCTCGGCGAGGACCCGGCGCAGCACCTCCACGGGGTCTTCGGCTTCTGCCAGCAGGGGGCGGTTGGAGTCGCGCCCGATGCGCCGGGCGAGCGTCTCCGGCGCCGCCGCCAGCCAGACCACGGTGCCGGAGCGCCTCATGACCTCGACGTTGTCGTCGGCGAGGACCGCTCCGCCGCCGGTGCCGATCACCACCGGCTCGTCGCCGGAGGCGGCGGAGGCGATCATCTGCCGCTCCAGTCGGCGGAACTCCTCTTCGCCCCGGTGCTCCCAGATCTCGGGGATGGTGAGATCCGTGACCGCGGTCACCAGCTCGTCGGTGTCGATGAAGTCGACGCCGCGGCGGGCTGCGACTTCTACGCCCACGGAAGTCTTGCCCGAGCCCATCATCCCGATGAGCCAGAGCATCAGAACTCGGCCAGGCGGGCTCGGTAGCGTTCCAGGGACGCCACGACGTCGTCGACGGTGTCGCCTCCGAACATGCGCAGCGCCTCGTCGGCCAGCACGTAGGCGACCATCTGCTCGCAGACGACACCGGCACGGGGCACGGCGCACACGTCGGAGCGCTCGTAGAACGCCTTCGTGGGCTCTTTCGTCTCCACGTCCACCGTGTCGAGCGGCCGCATCACGGTGGAGATGGGTTTCATCGCCGCCCGCATCCGCAGGATCCCCCCGATGGTCATGCCGCCTTCCGTACCGCCGGATCGCACCGTGTGGCGGGTGAACGCGGTGCCGTTGTGATAGATCTCGTCGTGGGCTTCGCTGCCGCGGTTGCGGGCCTGGGTGAAGCCGTCGCCGATCTCGACCCCCTTGATGGCCTGGATCGACATCAGCGCCTGGGCGAGACGGCCGTCGATCTTGCGGTCCCAGTGGACGTGGCTCCCCAGCCCCGGGGGAACTCCGTACGCCAGGATCTCGACGATCCCGCCGAGGGTGTCCCGGCTCTCGCGGGCACCGCGGATCTCGGCTTCCATCTGGGCGGCGCTGGCGGGGTCGAAGCAGCGCACCGACGACGAGTCGATCGTCCTGAGGTCCTCGGGGGTGGGAAGGGGCATGTCGTCGGGGACGTGCACGGTGCCGATGGCGACGACGTGGCTCAACACCGACATCCCCAGCCGCCCGAGGAGCTGCTTCGAGAGGTATCCGACGACGGTGCGAGCAGCCGTCTCCCGGGCCGAGGCCCGCTCGAGGATGTCGCGGGCGTCGTGGGTGTCGTACTTGAGCATGCCGGGCAGGTCGGCGTGGCCCGGCCGCGGCGTCGTCATCGGACGTTTGGGCGCCCCCGGATCGGGGCTCATCTCTTCGGCCCACTTCGTCTCGAACTCGGTATTGCGGATCAGGACCGCCACCGGCGAGCCCAAGGTCCGGCCGTGACGGACGCCCCCGAGGATCTCGAGTTGGTCCTTCTCGATGCCCATGCGCGGGCTGCGCCCGTAGCCCAGCCGTCGCCGCGCCAGCTCGGCTCGGAGGCCCTCGACGGTCACCTCCAGGCCGGCGGGCAGGCCTTCAACGACAGCCACGAGGCCGGGGCCGTGGGATTCACCGGCGGTGAGGAAGCGAAGCACGGGCCAGATGCTACCGACCTAGAAGATCACGCCTGCGAGGGTCGAGCCCCACACGATCGATGCCCACGCACCGATGATCATCGGCGGCCCGTACGGCAGCTCCGATTTGGTGCCGGCACCGCCGACGAGCGCCGCCAGAGCGGCGACCCCGCCGAGTGCCGCCGTGGCGAATCCGGCGAGGAGCATGTGCGCCCAGCTGAGGTAGGAGCAGAACAAGCCCAGAGGAACGGCCAGCTTGACGTCGCCGAAGCCGAATCCGCCCCGGGCGACGACGAAGACGAGGAGGAAGAAGGCGCCGTAGGCGAGCGCCCCCAGCACCGCCCGGGCGAACGCTCCGGTGGTGCCGTCGAGCGCAGACCCGACGAACAGCAGGGCGGCGGCGATGGGGGTCCCCGGGTAGGTGATGCGGTTGGGGATCCGCTTGTGGTCCACGTCGGTGAGGAAAAGCGCCATGGTCATCGCCACGAAGAAGAGGTAGGCGATCAACACCCACCGGGCCCCGACCGACGAGGCGACCAACGCGGCCACGGCGCCGGTGACGGCGGAGGTGATCAGGGGGCGGCGAATCCCCGAGCCGCAGGAACGGCAGCGCGACAACGGGCCGTTGGGCTCTCCGCAACGGCGGCAGACCGCGGCCGACCAGCGGAACGGTAGATCGGCGCCCGCCTGAACGGCGAGATGGTGGACGAGAGGGCCGGCCAGGGCGCCGGCGACAGCGGAGAGGGCGACGTGCACGGGGCCCGCGATGCTAGCCCTGTGCCGTCGCCCTCATCGGAGACTCGACAGGCTCAGCTGTCGGCGAGCTCTCGGAAGGCGGCGCCGAGGCCCCGACGCCGGAGCAGGCCGAATCCGGTGTCCTCGGATTCGTCCTCGTCGGCGGGCTCTTCGGTCTTCTCCAGCTCGCTGAAGACGGTCTCGAGGAAGGACTCTTCGCCCTGAGCCGGCTCGGGGGCCGGGACCTCGTCGTCGGGCACCAGGCCCTCGTCGGCAGGAGACTCGAAGGTGCCGGCGGCCGAGCCGTCGCTCTGTTGGGCTTCGGACCACCAGGAGCGGTCGGGGTCGACGCTGGGAGTCTCGGCCACGTCCGCGGTCGGCTCCGACGCCTCCGTCTCGGTCGTGTACGCGGCATGGGCGGCCGGCTCGTAGGTGTCGGCCGGTGCCTCGTAGTCGGAGGTCTGATACGAGGATTCGTACGTCGGGGCGGCCACCGGCTCGACCAGGCGGGCGCGCGCCATCTCGGCCATGCGCCGGGCGGTCTGGAACTTCGTCATGCCGAGACGGTCGGCGAGGGCCTCGACGGAGCAGGAGCCGTCCATGGCCGCCAGGAAGCGCCAGGCGGTGTCGCTGAGGTTGACCGACTCCTCTTCGATCTCGGGGACCATGTGCCAGAGGGCGGAGAGATCGGGCACCACGCTCTCGATGTCGGCCCACTCCGCAGCCCGCCGCTCGGCGTCGCCGACCATGGATTCCACGTCGAAGGTCTGGCCGGTCGGATAGCGCGGCTGAGCATCGGCGACGAACTCGAAGCTGCCGTCACCGGGACGGCGAATCCGGTACAGCGACTCGACGCAATGCTCCCGCACCAACTCGGTGAGTGTGGAGGCAGGCACAGAGGGGGCGAGCGCGTCGGCCAGCGATCCCCGCGATATGTCCAGGCGGTTGACGCCTTCTTCGGTCACGACTCCGGCCGCGATCAGGCGGTCCCGGAGGACCTCGTCGCTCTCGGTGGTGGCGTAGGTGAGGTAGCCCGCCTCCATGTAGATGCGGCCGGTCGCCTCGCCGTCGATCCGCAGACAGCCGTTCTGTTGTGACCTCGCGAGGAGACGGAGGACCTCCTCGAGAGGGAAGACATCCAGTTTTCCGCTGAGCGACATGGGCTTCTCCTTGTGCTTCCCTTCGCCGTCAGTGTTGATTCGGTGGCTCAGCGGCCCGGCTTGAGGGATTTAGCGCTGCCTCCATCATCACCTCCGTCGGCGGCTCTCGGCCCGTCCACAGCCGGAAGGAGTCGGCGGCCTGGGCGACGAGGAACTCGATCCCGTCGACCGTGGGGATCCCCGCTGCCCGTGCCTCGGACACGGCCGGCGTGACATCGGGCCCGTAGGCGAGGTCGATGAGGGCAGATGCCAGCGGGACGATGCGGTCCGGGAGCGGTTCGCCGGCCATCCCCAGCGGCGTGGCGTTGACCACCACCGCCTCGACCACCGCCGCTCCCCAGGGCACCTCGACGATCTCGACGGACTGGAGGCGGTCGGCGAGGGCAGCCACCGTCCCGGCCCGGCGAGCCGACACGTATACGGTGCGTCCGCGGGCCGCCAGGCACGCAGCTGCCGCCGCCCCTCCCGCCCCCAGGATCAGGACGGGGTCCGAGTCGGAGGGCCACAGGCGCTGCAGGGCGGTGATGTCGGTGCTGTAGCCCTTGAGCCTGCCGTCGGGGAGGCGGACGATCGTGTTCACGGAGCCCGACAGCCGCGCCTCCTCGGTGATCTCGTCGACGAGCGCCGCGGCGACACCCTTGAGCGGCATGGTCACGTTGACGCCGTCGAGACGGCCGGCCCGCAGGTCCTCGATGACCGACTCCACCTCGTGGCTCGGCACGCGGCGGGCGATGTAGGTCCCTTCGATTCCGAGAGCGTCGAGCGCCGCGGTGTGGATCGCCGGGGACCGGGAGTGGGATATCGGGTCTCCGATCACCGCCAGCCGGAGCGGGCGCGTCACTACGGCAGCACTCCGTCCTCTCGGGCCTTGCGAACGGCCTCGTTGTGCTCCTCGAGCGTCTCCGAGAACGTGTGGCTGCCGTCCTCGGCGGAGAGCACGTAGTAGAAGTAGTCGGTGTCGGCCGGGTTGGCGGCCGCCTCCAGAGACGCCCGTCCCGGCGAGGCGATCGGTGTCGGCGGCAGCCCCGTGTTCTGATAGGTGTTGTACGGCGAGTCGACTTCCCGGTCGAAGTCCGACGGTGACCGGGTGCCGAGGGCGTACAGGACCGTGGCGTCGATCTGGAGGGGCATTCCCTCGTCGAGGCGGTTGTGGATAACGCTCGATACGAGCGGGCGCTCGTCGGCGACACGCACCTCGGCCTCGATCAGCGACGCCATGATGATCCCTTCGTAGATCGAGTAGCCGTCGGCTTCGAACTCCGACCAGTCGACACTCTCCACTCGCTGCACCATCGTGTCGGCGAGGCGCTGCAGGATCGTCACCGCCGTCGATCGCTGGGAGAACTCGTAGGTGTCGGGGAACAGCAAGCCCTCCCAATCCTGCAGGAAGGGAGAATCCGGCATGTCCTTGAGCGTGGTGGTCACCTCTCCGCTCTGGAGGGCGGCCTCGAACTCCTCGACGGGGATGCCGGAACCCTCCGAGAGGATCTCCAGCATCTCCCCCACCCTCAGGCCTTCCCGGATCGTGATGCGGTAGACGTCGACCAGCGGGCCGGTGCGGAGCGCCTCGAGCACCTGCGACGGCTCCATCCCGGTGACGAGCTGGTAGGTGCCGGCTTTGAGCTCGGCGGCAGCGCCTTCGGAGCGGACCAGCCCCTCGAACTCCGGCGCGGAGGCGACCACCCCCTTGCCAGCGAGGATGGCGGCGATGTCGGCGGCGCTAGCTCCCTGGGGGATGACGACTTCCACCTCGATCCCGGGCTCCACGTCCACCCGTCCGCTTCCGTTGTTGCCGAAGAGGCCTCCCACCTGGCGGCCGAGGTACGACGCTCCCCCCACGATCGCCACCCCGGCCACCACCACCAGGGCGATGATCGCTCCGACTCGTCCGAGGCGGGAGAACGTGGGCGGGGGCGGCACGGGCTCCAAGCTCACCTTTCTTCTCCCGGGCGGTCGAGGTAGCCGCGGAGCAGGACCGCGGCCGCGACCTTGTCGACCGCGTTCCGCCTCTTTCGTCGTCTCGTGCCTGCTTCGAGCATCACAGAATCCGCGATCCGGGTGGTGTAGCGCTCGTCGACAGTAGTCACCGTGAGGCCGGTGGCGGATTCGATCTCGGCCGCCATCTGCCGGGCGTGGGCCGCCGACTCCTTCTCCTCGCCCTTTTCGGTGACGGGCAGCCCGACGATGACCTCTTCGACGTCGAGCTCCTCACAGAGGCGAGCGACCCTGGCCACCGCCTCTTCGGCGGGGACCACCTCGAGCGGCTGGGCCGTCAGCCGCAGCGGGTCGCTGACCGCCAGGCCGACACGGGCGGTTCCCGGGTCGACCGCCAGGACTCGTCCCATCAGCCCCGCAACCTCCGCGACGCTTCCTCCCGGACGATGTCGAGGGCGCGGTCGAGCTGGTCGCCCTGGGGCCCGCCCGCCTGGGCGAGCTCGGGGTCGCGGCTTCCGCCTCCGCCGAGGGCGGCCGCCCCCTCCCCGGCGATGGCCCCGGCCGAGATGCCGGCTTCGACCAGATCCGGGGTGGCGGCGGCGACCAGGGCCCCCTTGCCGTTGTTGCGGGCACCGACGACCACCAAGCTGGGCGCACCCAGCCGGTTGCGGATGTCGAGGGCGAGCTGGCGGAGGTCGCCGGGCGCCATCTCGCCGGCGTCGGCCACGACGAGCCGGCGCCCCCCGATCGCCTGGGCCGAGGCGGCTAGGTCGCCGGCCAGGTTGGCGCGTCGTTCCCGGGCGACGTCTTCCAGGCGGTCCTCCAGTTGGCCGACCCGCTCGAGCAACGCCTCCACGCGCTCGGGGACCTCGTGGGGCGGCACCCGCAGGAGGCGGCCCGTGTTGTGGAGGGCGTCGCGCATCTGGGCCAGGCGACGGTACGCCTCCTCTCCGGTGAGAGCCTCGACCCGGCGGATGTTGGAGCCGATCGAGGACTCCGAGGTGATCAGGAGCGGGCCCACCTGTCCGGCCGTGTGGGTGTGGGTCCCGCCGCAGAACTCCACCGAGAAGTCGCCGATCTTCACGACCCTCACGATCTCGCCGTACTTGTCGCCGAAGAAGGCGAGAGCGCCCATCTTCTTCGCCTCGTCCTGGGACGTGACGACGGTGTCGACCGGGGCGTTGGATATGAGCTTTCGGTTGGCCTGCCACTCGATCTCGGCGAGCTCCTCGTCGGCCACCGGCGAGAAGTTCGAGAAGTCGAAGCGGAGGCGGCCGTCCTCGACCAACGACCCGGCCTGGGTGGCGTGGTCACCTAGGACGTCGCGCAGCGCCCAGTGGAGGACGTGCGTGCCGGTGTGGCTCTTGCGTATCCCCTCCCGTCGGGGCGAGTCGATGGCCAGTTCGGCGTCCTGGCCGACGAACAGCACCCCGGATTCCATCGTCACTAGGTGGGCATGGAGCCCCTGAACGGCGTGGCGGGTGTCGTCGACCCGAGCGACGCCGGTTTCGGTGCGGACCACCCCGGTGTCGCCGACCTGCCCGCCAGACTCGGCGTAGAACGGCGTGCGGTCGAAGAAGACCTCCCCGCGCTGGCCGGCTTCCAGGCTCTGGCGGGACTCGCCATCGACCAGGATCGCCAGGACCTTCCCCCGGTCGCGCTCGAGGTCGTAGCCGGTGAAGTAGGTGAGGCCCAGGTCGTCGGCGAGGCTGCGGTATACCTCGGCGGCGGCGACGGCGTCACCGCCCTTCCAGGCGGCCCGGGCACGTTGCCGCTGGGCGGCCATCTCCTGTTCGAAGCCTTCGGTGTCGACTTCGACGCCCCGCTCGGCGGCGATCTCGGATGTGAGCTCGATCGGGAAGCCGTAGGTGTCGTGGAGGCGGAAGGCCACCGAGCCGGGCAGCTCGTCGCCTTCCAGGTTCTCGAGCTCCCGTTCGAGCAACTCGACACCCGACGAGATGGTCTGGCGGAACCGGCTCTCCTCGCGGGCGACCGCCTCGAGGACCACGTCGCGGCGCTCGACCAGCTCCGGATAGGCCTGGCCCATCACCTCGATCGTCTTCTCCACCAGCCGGGGAAAGACCAGGTCACCGCGGGCGGCGTCCGGCTTCAGCTGCCAGGCGTGGCGCACCCCTCGTCGCAGGATCCGCCGCAGGACGTAGCCCCTCCCCTCGTTGGAGGGCACGACGCCGTCGGAGAGGAGGAAGGTGACGAAACGGCCGTGGTCGGCGAGCAGGCGCAGCGAGACGTCGGCCCGCTCGTCCTCGCCGTAGCCGACGCCGGCGTACTCGGCGGCGGCCGTCAGCATCGGCCACACCGTGTCCACCTGGAAGACGGTGGGAACGTCCTGGAGGATGGCGGCGATCCGCTCCAGGCCCATGCCGGTGTCGATGTTCTTGGCGGGAAGGTCGCCCACGACGTGGTACGGCTCGTCCTGGATGAACTGCATGAACACCAGGTTCCAGATCTCGACGAACCGCTCCTCGCCGCCGCCGATGGGCCCGCCGGGCTCACCGAACTCCTCTCCCTTGTCGTAGAAGATCTCGGAGCACGGGCCGCAGGGGCCGGGCACGCCCATCTGCCAGAAGTTGTCCTTGCCACCCCGCTGCACCCTCTCGGCAGGCACGCCGACCGATTCGATCCAGATCTCGGCGGCTTCGTCGTCGTCCTCGTAGACGGTGAACCACAGGCGATCGGGATCGAGCCCGAAGCCTTCGGTGACCAGCTCGTAGGCCCACGGGATCGCCTCGTCCTTGAAGTAGTCACCGAACGAGAAGTTGCCCAGCATCTCGAAGAACGAGAAGTGGCGGGTGGTGGTGCCGATGATGTCGATGTCGACGGTGCGGGCGCACTTCTGGATGGAGGTGGCGCGCCGGTACGGAGGCTCCTCCTCGCCGAGGAAATACGGCTTGAAGGGCACCATGCCGGCGTTGGTCAGAAGCAGCGTCGGGTCGGCGGGGATCAGCGACGCCGACGGGCGCAGGACGTGGTCTCGGGCGACGAAGAAGTCGGTGAAGGTCTTGCGGATCTGGTTGGAGTCCATCAGTTCGTTCAAGTGGTGGTCGGTGCGCTGGTGGGTGCCGCGTGCTCAGCGGCGGCGAGGCGGCCGAACGGCTCGAGCGGCGAGCTCGAGGATATCGGCGCCGGTGTACGCCGCGGCCCTCTTCAGGTCAGCAGGGGACGGCTTGCGGCGCAACGCGCGAACGGTCACGAGGCCCCCGGCCAGGAGCCCAGTGGCGAACCACCACAACCGATCGAGCATGCGGCAAGGGTAGCCGACTCACTTGCGGTTCCGCTTCCGCCCGATCGACGCCTCCAGCTCGGCGAACCACTCGGCCCGGGCCTTCTCCGCCCCCTGTTCGCTGGGACGGTACAGCGTGAGCGGCTCCTGGCCCTCCGGCCAGTACTGCTGGTCGACGATGTGGTTCGGGTAGTCGTGGGGGTAGCGGTATCCCGCCCCGTGGCCTATCTCGCCGGCGCCGGCGTAGTGGGAGTCCCTGAGGTGGGGCGGGACGATCGGCGCCGGCCCCTCGCGGACCGCCTTGCGGGCGGCGGCCATCGTCGTGGTCACCGAGTTGGACTTGGGAGCGGTCGCCAGATACAGGGCGGCGTGGGTGAGGGCGAACGCCGCTTCCGGCAGGCCCACGAACGAGAGGGCGTGGGCCGCCGCCACCGCCACTTCGAGCGCCCGGTTGTCGGCGAGGCCGATGTCCTCGGAGGCGAATATGACCATCCGGCGGGCGATGAACTCGGGGTCTTCCCCTCCCTCGAGCATCAAGTGCAGCCAGTAGACGGCGGCGTCGGGGTCCGAGCCGCGGAGGCTCTTGATGAAGGCGGAGATGACGTCGTAGTGGGCGTCGCCCGCCTTGTCGTAGCGGACGATCCGCCGTTGCAGCGCCTCTTCGACGTCGTCGACCTCGATGAGCGCCGATCCCCTCCCCTCGGCCAGGGTGGCGGCCAGCTCCAACGTGTTGAGGGTGAGGCGGGCGTCGCCGCCGGTGCGGAGGGCGAGCGCTTCCCGGGCGTCGGGGTCGATGGCGAGGCCACTCGCTCCCAGGCCACGCTCGGCGTCGGTGACGGCCCGGTCGATCAGCTCTGCGAGGTGCTCCGGCTGCAGCGGTTCGAGCCGGAACAGGGTCGAGCGTGAGATCAGCGGGCTGTTGACCTCGAAGAAGGGGTTCTCGGTGGTGGCGCCGATGAGGACGATCGTGCCGTCCTCCACCCCGGGCAGCAACGCGTCCTGCTGGTTCTTCGAGAAGCGGTGGATCTCGTCCAGGAAGAGGACGGTGCGCTGCTCGTCCATCTCGAGGCGCTGGCGTGCCCGAGCCAGCACCTCCCGCACGTCCTTGACGCCCGCCGACGTCGCCGACAGGGTCTCGAAAGCCGCCGCGGTGTGGTGGGCCACCAGCCGGGCGAGGGTGGTCTTTCCCGTCCCCGGCGGGCCCCAGAGGATCATCGACACCGGGTTGCCCGACTCGACGACCCGGCGGAACGCCGCGCCCGGAGCGAGCAGCGACGGCTGCCCGACAACCTCGTCGAGGGTGCGGGGGCGCATGCGGGTGGCGAGCGGCGCCACCGATTCGAGCCTCGTTTCCGCCCGGGCCGCGAACAGGTCGTCCATGTCCGCGCCGAGGGTACCGGGGCGGGCCGTCAATCCGACTGGGCGGCCCGGCCGGCGATGCGGGTGGCGAGCTCGGCGAGGACCCGCCGCGGCGGCTCCAGCCAGCGGTGACCCGAGTCGGCCACGAGCTCGACGACGCAGTCGACGCCCTCCTCCTGGAGATGGCGGGCGACGGTCTCCACGCCCCGGGTGGCGGGGTCGTCCTTGCCCGCCACTATGGCCACCAGCGGCCAAGGTGGGTGGCCCACCCATTCGATCACCTCGGCGATCTCGCTGCTCCGCAGCAGCATCGGCGACACCGCCAGGACGGCGGGGATTCGTTCGCCGTGCCGGAGCCCGATCTGGAGGGCCCGTCGCCCGCCCTGGGAGAAGCCGCCCAGCACGAAGGGCCGGTCGGGCCACAGCGAGTCGGCGACCGAGAGGACCTGGTCACAGCAGGCGTCGGCGTCGTCCCACACCGGGCCGTCGGAGGCGATCCGCTGGCCCGACTCGGGGATCGCCACCTCCCACCCTTCCCCCAGCGCCCCCGTGATGCGGGCGGCGTCGGTCTCGAAGATCTGGTTGCGCCCGTGGAGCCCGAGGAACGGCCAGCCGCCTTCCACCCCTCCCACGTACAGGCCCGTGGCCCGGGGACGCCACCGGCGGCGGCGCTCTTCCATCGCCTCGAGGAGCGGCCGGTAGCCGGGGTGCTCCCACAGCGGGTCGAGGTCGGATTCCAGCTCCAGCAGGCGGGGCGACCACCACGCTCCCGCCTCGAACGCCTGGCGGAGGACGTCGACGGCGTCGGCGACCCGGCCGCAGCGGGCGAGCAGGCAGGCCCGCCAGTAGGCGACCCGTTCCCATTGGCCCGACAGGTCGGGGCCGGCCCGGTCGAGGACTTCCAGGGCGGCTCGGTAGTCGCCGGCCGCGTAGTGGCCGATCAGCTCCTGTTCGACCCGGTCGAAATCTGTCACTCCCCTGCCTGCGCCTCCGCTTGGGCGAGGGCGGCAGCCACCTCGGGGCGCAGCTGGATGCCGAGCTCGACTAGTTGTGCCTCGTCCACGGGCGCCGGGGCGGAGGTGAGGGGGTCCACGCCCGTCTGGGTCTTCGGGAACGGCATGACCTCCCGGATCGACGCCTCGTTCTGCAGCACCATCACCAAACGGTCGATCCCGAAGGCGAAGCCGCCGTGGGGAGGCGTCCCGTACCTGAGGGCCTCGAGGAACCATCCGAACCGCCTCTCGGCGCTCTCCCGGTCGATGCCGAGGATGTCGAACACCTTCTGTTGCGTCTCGGGGTCGTGGATCCTGATCGAGCCGGACCCTAGCTCCACCCCGTTGAGGACGACGTCGTAGGCGTGGGCCAGCGCCGTCTGGGGCGAGCGCTGCATGGCCTCGACGTCCTGGGGCATGGTGAACGGGTGATGGCTGAAGGTGAGTGTCCCGTCGTCGTCCTCTTCGAACATCGGGAAGTCGGTCACCCACAGAAAGGCGAGCTCGTCGTGGTTCTTGGGACGTCCGAGGTCGTTACGGAGCCCTCCCAGCACCTCGAGCGCGGTCTTCCAGCGGTCGGCGGCGATGAGCAGCACGTCACCGGCAACGGCGCCCAGCCTCTCCTTCAACCCGGTCGCCTCGGTCTCGGAGAGGAACTTCGCCACCGGTGACCGCAGGCTCCCGTCGGCTTCCACCTGCATCCACACGAGGCCCTTGCCGCCGAGCTGTTTCGCCCGCTCCACGAGCGCGTCGGCCTCGGCCCGGGACAGGGTGCGCTGGCCGGCGTTGATGCCCCGGATCGTGCCGCCGTTCGCCAGCGCGGAGGCGAACACGCCGAACTCGGTGGAGGCGAAGATATCGGAGAGGTCGACGATCTCCATCCCGAAGCGGATGTCGGGCTTGTCGGTGCCGTAGCGTTCCATCGCCTCGTGCCAGGAGAGCCGGGGGAACGGGGTGGGGATCTCCACGCCCCTCAGCTCCCGCGTGGCGGCGACCAGGGCGGCTTCGATCGCCGCCTGGACGTCCTCGGCCTCCCAGAACGAGCCTTCCAGGTCGAGCTGGGTGAACTCCACCTGGCGGTCGGCCCTGAAGTCCTCGTCGCGATAGCACCGGGCGATCTGGAAGTACCGCTCGACGCCGGCGATCATCAGCAGCTGCTTGAACAGCTGCGGGGATTGGGGCAGCGCATAGAACGAGCCCTGGCGGAGCCGGGAAGGCACGAGCATGTCCCGGGCGCCCTCCGGCGTGGACCGGATCAAGGTGGGGGTCTCGACTTCGAGGAACCCCAGGTCGTCGAGGGCGCGGCGGATGGCGGCGGTGGCCCGGGAGCGGGCCCTGAGGTTGGCGGCCATGCGGGGCCGGCGCAGGTCCAGGTAGCGGTACTGGAGGCGGAGCCGTTCGTCGATGTCGGTGCGGTCGTCGAGCATGAACGGGAGCGGTTCCGACGGGGAGAGGATCTCCAGGTGGGAGGCCTGGACCTCTATCTCGCCGGTCACCAGATCCGGGTTGACGGTGCCCTCGGGACGGGCGGTGACCTCCCCCTCGATCGTCACCGTGTACTCCATCCGCAGGTCGTCGACCTGGGGCAGCCGGGCCGGGTCCACGACGACCTGGACGATGCCTTTGCCGTCGCGGATGTCGAGGAAGGCGATGCCGCCGTGGTCGCGGCGGCGGGCGACCCATCCGGCCACCCGCACGCGCTGGCCGACCAGGTCCGGGCCGAGCTCGGTCGTGAAGTGGGTTCTGTATCTGCTCATTGGGGTTCAGGGCTCCTGGGACAGGCGACGGGTGACGTGGTCGACGAGGTCGCTGAGCGGGACCTCGACTTGCTCCCCGCGGGTCAGGTCGCGTACCGAGACGGTGCTGCGCTGCCGCTCCGACTCGCCGGCGATGACGACGAGGACGCATCCCCGGCGGTCGGCCGCCTTCAGCTGCTTGCCGAGCCGGGAGGGGGTCATCTGGGTCTCGGTGTCGATGCCGGCGGCCCGCAGCCGGGCGGCGACCCCGAGGGAGTACTCGAGGTCGTCGTCGGACATCAGGGCGACGCTCACGGGCACCGCCGGGCTCCCCTCCGGGAGCAGCCCGGCTTCGCGCAGCTGCCAGAACAGACGGGTGAACCCGATCGAGATCCCGACGCCGGGGAGGCGCGTGGTCGTGTACTGGCCGGCGAGGTCGTCGTAGCGGCCGCCGGAGCAGATGCTCCCCAGCTCCGGGTGGTCGTCGAGGCGGGTCTCGTACACGGTGCCGGTGTAGTAGTCGAGGCCGCGGGCGATGGCCAGGTCGAGGGCGAAGGAGTCCTCGTCGACCCCGAGAGCGGCCATCGTGCGGGCCACCTCCGCCACCTCGGCGGCCTCCGACTCGGCCCTGGCGGGGAGGGTGGAGAGCGCCGATTCGATCGCGGCGACTCCCGAGGCGGAAACCGAGGTGAACTCGAGCAGCTTCCCTACCGACTCGGGGCTCAGGCCCGAGTCGACGAGGGTGCGGCCGACGGCGTCGACTCCCTTCTTCTCGATCTTGTCGACCTCTCGCAGCACCTCGGTCTGGGCGTCCTCGGACTCGATTCCCACCTCTTCGAGCAGCCGCCTCATCAGGCGGCGGTTGTTGATACGGAGGGTGACAGACCCGATGCCCAGGTCCTCGAGGATGGCGATGGCGGCCGCGGCCACCTCGGCGTCGTGACGCAGAGAGAGCTCGTCGCGGTCGATGACGTCGATGTCGCACTGGTAGAACTCGCGGTAGCGGCCCCGCTGCGGGCGCTCTCCCCGGTAGACCCGCTGGATCTGGGAGCGGCGGAAGGGGAAGACCAGCTCGTGCTCGTGCTCGGCGACGTAGCGGGCCAGCGGCACGGTCAGGTCGAAGCGGAGGGCGAGGTCGGGCGCCTCCCCCGCTTCCAGCGACCCGGCCGACTGGACGAAGTACACCTGGCGCTCGGTTTCGCCGCCGGTCTTGGTGAGGAGGACGTCGGCCCGCTCGAACACGGGCGTTTCGATGGCCGGAAAGCCGAAGCGGCGGAAGCCGCGCCGGATCTTGTCGAGCATGGCGTCGTGGATCGCCTGCTCGGCGGGCAGCAGCTCGAGTGTGCCGGCGGGAGTCGACGGTGTGATGGTCATGAGCGGCCCCTAAGGATGGCACCGTGGATGGCGTCGACGAAAGCGGTCAGGACCAGAGATGGCGGAACGGGTTGCTGCGCCGCTCCTCGCCGATCGTGGTCTCCGGCCCGTGGCCAGGCAGCACCCGGATGTCGTCGGGGAGCGTCATGACGCGTGTCCGCATCGACTCGGCGAGAGCGCCCAGGTCGCCCCCGGGAAGGTCGGTTCGGCCTATCGAGCCGGCGAACAGCTGGTCGCCGGAGAACAGGATCCCCTCCTCTTCCACGAGGAAGCAGCAGTGCCCCGGGGTGTGGCCGGGGGTGTGGAGCACCTCGAAGGTGACTCCGGCGAGGGTGTGGCGCTGTCCATCGGCCAGGTAGACGCGTTCGGCCGGTGCCCGGTAGTCACCCGGGGGAACCATCCCGAAGAGGAGGCGCAGCTGCTCTTCGGGGGAGTCGGTGAGGAAGTCGTCGTCGGGGTGAACGTAGGCGTAGGCGCCGGTGGCCCCCGCCACCGGGCCGGCACCTCCGACGTGGTCGACGTGGCCGTGGGTGACGAGCAGCGCCGCCACGGACAGGTCGTGGCGGCGGACCATCTCGAGCACCGCCGACGGGTCCGGGGGGACGTCCACCACCACGGCCGGGCCTCCCGGTTCGGATGCCACGACGTACGTGTTGGTCTGAGCGAGCCACAGGCTCCGGCTGAGCAGTATCACGGGGTGTCTCAGGCGGGTTGGGGGATTCGGCGGGCAGCGTAGACCCCGTCGACCCCCCGGATGTCCGCCAGCATCCGCGGGAGCTGGCTGGCGTCAGACAGCTCCACTTCGTAGCGGAGGATCGCCACCCGGTCGGGGCCGGTGACGGTGGACGACGCCGTGATGTTGCCCCCCGTCTCCGAGATCACCGAGGTGACGTCGCGCAGCAGGAGCGTGCGGTCCAGGGCCTCGACCTGGATCCACACCGAATAGCTCGACATCTGCCCCGCCGCCCAGGTGACGTCGACCATCCGCTCGTGCTTCTCGCGCAGGGCGTCGATGTTGGTGCAGTCCGAGCGGTGCACCGACACTCCCCGGCCGACGGTGACGAACCCCTCGATCGGGTCGCCGGGAACCGGGTCGCAGCACTTGGCGAGCCGCACGAGCAGGTCGTCGAAGCCCTCCACGATGACCGGAGGCCCTTCCTGGGGGCGCCGGCGGGGGACGACCAGGGGTAGGGTCTGGTCCGGGCGCTCCGGGTGGGCGATCCGGCCCGCCTTCGACGCCACGGCTCCGGCCGAGATCGTGCCCTCCCCGACCTTGGTGAACATCGTGTCGACGTCCCGGTAGCCGAGCTCGGCGGCCACCTCACCCAGCAGCTCGGCGCGATGGTGCGGGTCGAGGTCGGGCAGCTCTCGGTCCAGGGCGGCGAACACCTGATCCTTGCCCTCCGTCAGGGCTTGGTCGCGGCGCTCCTTGAGGAACCACTGCTTGATCTTCGACCGCGCCCGAGACGTCCGCACGAACGTCAGCCAGTCCCGGCTGGGGCCGCTGTCGCGGCGCGACGTGATGATCTCGACGATGTCGCCGGACGCCAGCTTGGTCGACAGCGGCATCAGCCGCCCGTTGATGCGGGCGCCCACGCAGTTGTGGCCGACCTCGGTGTGGACGGCGTAGGCGAAGTCGACCGCCGTCGCTCCCTTGGGCAGGGTCTTCACGTCGCCGGCGGGCGTGAGCACGAACACCTCGTCCTGGTACAGGTCGAGCTTCAGGTTGTTGAGGAACTCGGCGGGATCGTCGGACTCCAGGGCCCCCATGTCGATCCACGGCTGGGCCGTCGCCTCCCCGCCCTCCTTGTACCGCCAGTGGGCGGCGATGCCCGACTCCGCCCGCCGGTGCATCTCCTCGGTGCGCAGCTGCACCTCGAGCGGCTTGCCGTCGGGGCCCACCACGGTGGTGTGCAGGCTCTGGTACAGGTTGGGCTTGGGCATGGCGATGTAGTCCTTGAACCGCCCCGGGATCGGCACCCAGTGGCTGTGGATGAGGCCGAGGGCGGCGTAGCAGTCCCGGACGTTGCCGGTGATGATTCGGATCCCGATGAGGTCGTGGATCTCCTCGAACGGCCGGTTCTGCTCGACCATCTTGCGGTAGATCGAGTAGTGGTGCTTCGGACGCCCGGTGACCTGGGCGGAGATGCCCGCCTCCGCCAGGACGCCTTCGACCTCGGCGATCATCTTCTCGATGAAGACGCTGCGTTCCACTCCCCGCTCGGTGAGCTTCTCCTCGATCTCGGCGAACGGGCCGGGGTGGAGGATGGCGAAGCAGCGGTCCTCGAGCTCGTGTTTGATCTCCTGGACGCCGAGCCGGTGGGCCAGCGGCGCGTACACGTCGAGGGTCTCGCGGGCCACCCGACGTTGCTTCTCCTCGCGCAGGGCGTAGACCGTCCGCATGTTGTGGAGGCGGTCGACGAGCTTGATCAGGAGGACCCGGACATCCTGGGCCATCGCCACGACCATCTTGCGGATGGTGGCCGCCTGCGCCTCCTCAACCGAGGAGTAGTCGATCCGGTCGAGCTTGGTGACGCCGTCGATGAGGGCGGCGATTTCGGAGCCGAACTCGGCGGCGAGGTGCTCCAGGGTGACATCGGTGTCCTCCACGGTGTCGTGGAGCAGGGCGGCGGCGATCGTCGCCGCGTCGAGGCCGTAGTGGGCCAGGTGCCACGCCACCGCCAGCGGGTGGGTGATGTAGGGGTGGCCGGTCTTGCGCACCTGGCCGGCGTGGGCCCGGTCGGCGAGCTCGTAGGCACGACGAAGCAGATCGACATCCCCGTCGGGATGGTGGGCGAGGAAGGCTTCGACGACGTCTTCGAACGTCGCCGGAGCCGGATCGACTTCAGTCGTATACGAGGAGGGCATGGTATGGGACCTCCGGCAGGGTCCCCTTTCCGTTGAGGAAGGCGAGCTCGATGAACACGCTGAACCCGACCACCTCGGCGCCGGTCTGTTGGACCAGCCGGAGAGCCGCCGCCGCCGTCCCGCCGGTGGCGATCACGTCATCGACGAGGAGCACACGGTCGGACGGGCCGGCTGCGTCGACGTGGATCTCCAGCCGGTCGGTTCCGTACTCCAGAGTGTATTCCTCGCCGACCGTCTTGAAAGGGAGCTTGCCGGGCTTGCGGATGGGGATGAACCCGGCGTTCAACTCCAACGCGATGGGGGCGGCGAGGGTGAACCCTCGGGCTTCGATCCCCGCGACCTGGGTCACGCCCTTGTCGCGGAACGGGTCCGCCATCGCCGACACGAGGCGGGCGAACGTGTCTGCGTGGCCGAGGATGGGTGTGATGTCCTTGAACACCACCCCCGGCTCGGGGAAATCCGGGATGTCACGAATGAGGCTGGCGAACTCGTCCACGCGGCCAGTCTATGCCCGTCGCTGCCGGATCCCGCAGAACCCGGTGCTGCTCAGGTGCCGGTGTCCTCGCGTTCGGGGCCGAGGCGGTTGGCGACCGCCCGGCGGCTGACCCGCAGCTCCCCTTGCTCGATCTGGAGCACGACGTCGTCGCCGTCGAGGCGCTTCACCTTGCCTTTGATCCCACCGATGGTCTGGACCTCGTCGCCGAGCTGCAGCGACTCGGCCAGCTCCTGCTGCTTCTTCATGCGGTTGCGCTGGGGGCGGATGATCAGGAAGTAGAAGACCGCCACCATCAGCACGAGGAAGATCAGCGAGCTGGTTCCCGAACCGGCAGGGGCTTCTTGAGCGAAAACGAAGGGCAAGTTGGATTCCTCTCGTCCTTGGGGAGGCGAAGATTAGGAGAGCGGCGTTTCGCTACCAACCCCTCGGCGACGATTCTCGACGACCTCGGCGTGGAAGTCCTCGAACGTGCCCGCCACGATCGCTCGTCGGGCGTCGCGCATCAACCCGAGGGTGTAGGTGAGGTTGTGGAGGCTGACGAGCCGGTGCACGGACAGCTCCCGGGTGATCAGCAGATGCCGCAGGTAGGCCCGGCTGTAGGTGCGGCACGTCAGGCAGTCACAATCGGGGGCGAGCGGAGCGGGGTCCTCGGCGAATTCGGCCCGGCGCAGGTTGTAGTCCCCCGAGCTGGTCAGCACCCGCCCGTGGCGAGCCAGGCGCGTGGGCCACACGCAGTCGAAGAGGTCCGCGCCCCGGGCCACCGCGTCGAGCACCCCTTCCGCGTCCCCGAGGCCCATCACGTAGCGGACCTTGCCGTCGGGCAGCTCCGGCATCACCGCCTCCAGGGCCCGGTTGCGCTCTTGCGGGGGCTCCCCCACCGACAACCCCCCGATCCCGAAGCCGGCGAAGCCCAGCGCGGCCGTCCGGGAGGCCGATTCCCGCCGCAGCTCGGGGTCGGTGCCGCCCTGCACGATTCCGAAGAGCGCCTGGTCGGGCCGCTGGTGGGCGGCGAGCGCCCGCTCTGCCCAACGCAGGGTGAGCTCCATCGCCTCTCTCACCCGCTCGGCCGGAGCGGGGAGGGCCAGGCACACGTCCAGCACCATCGCCACGTCGGGCCCCAGCAGCTCCTGGACCTTGACGGCGTCCTCGGGTCTGAGATGGACCATCGAACCGTCGTAGACGGACCGGAAGGTGGCGCCGTCCTCGGTGATGCGGGGCTCGAGGGAGAGGATCTGATATCCCCCGGAGTCGGTGAGGATCGGGCCGTTCCAGGCCATGAAGCCGTGGAGGCCGCCCATCCTCGCCACGAGCTCGGCCCCCGGGCGGAGCATGAGGTGGTAGGTGTTGGCGAGCACCATCTGCGCTCCGACCGCGCCGAGGTCGTGGGTGTCGAGAGCCCGGACTGCCGCCCGGGTGCCGACCGGCATGAAGGCAGGCGTCTCGACCGTCCCGTGGGTCAGCTCCAGGTGCCCGGCCCGGGCGGGGCCGTCGGCCGTTTCGAGGCGCCATGTGGCGGCGTGGGTCATGGCTGCTCCCGGTCGCAGAGCATGGCGTCTCCGAAGCTGAGGAACCGGTACCCGCGCTGGAGGGCCACCGAGTATGCCTCCCTCCAGCCGGGGCCCATGAAGGCGGCGATCATGACGAGGAGGCTCGACCTCGGCATGTGGAAGTTGGTCACCAGCCGGTCGACGACGCGGAACCGGAAGCCCGGGGTGATGAAGAGGTCGGTGTGGCCGGTCCACGGCCGCAGCTCGCCTTCGCGGGCCGCCGTCTCCAGCGCCCGCACCACCGTGGTGCCGACGGCCACCACCCTGCCGCCCCGGCTGGTGGCCCGGGCGATGGCGTCGACGGTCTCTGCGGGCACCGACACCCATTCTCGATGCATCCGGTGGTCCGAGACCCTCTCGGTCTGGATGGGGCGGAACGTCCCCAGGCCGACCCGCAGCTCGACGCGGGCGATCCCGGCGGTCTTGCGTTCCAGCCGCTCCAGGAGCTCCTCAGTGAAGTGGAGACCGGCGGTGGGGGCGGCGGCCGAGCCCGGTGTGCGGGCGTAGACGGTCTGGTAGCGGGAGGGATCGGCGAGCGAGGCGGTGATGTACGGCGGAAGCGGGACCTCTCCTGCCTTGTCGATCGCCGTCTCCACGTCCTCGGACGCCTCGAGCGCCACCTCGGCGATCCCGTCGACCGGATCCGACTCGAGTCGGGCCTCCAGGTGCTCGCCGACGAGGCGGGTGCCCCGGCGGAGGCGCCGGGCGGGGCGGACGAGGGCCTCCCAGTTGCCGTTCTCGAGGCGGTCGAGGAGCAGCATCTCGACCGCTCCCCCGGTCTTCGCCTTGGTCAGGTGGATGCGGGCGGCGCGCACCCGGGTGTCGTTGACCACCACGATGTCGTCGGGGCCGAGCAGGTCGGGGAGCTCCGAGAAGACGTGGTCGGACATGTCGGCGGTCACCAGCAGCCGCGAGGAGTCCCGGGGCTCGGCCGGTGACTGGGCGATGGCGCTTTCGGGCAGTTCGTAGTCGAAATCTGCGGTCAGCACGCGTGGGGTCTCAGAGGAGAGTCGGTTGCCCGGGCTTGTCGACACCGAGGTGACGGTAGGCGAGGTCGGTGGCGATGCGTCCCCGCGGCGTGCGCTGGATGAGCCCGACCTGGAGCAGGAACGGCTCATAGGCGTCCTCGACGGTCTCCGGCTCCTCGCCCACGGCGATGGCGAGGGTTCCGAGGCCGACGGGCCCGCCCCCGAACTTGAGGACGATGGCCTCGAGGATGGCCCGGTCGACCTTGTCGAGGCCGATCTCGTCCACCTCGAACACCCGCAACGCCTGGTCGGCGACCTCCCGGTCCACCCTGCCGTCGGCCCGGGCGACGGCGTAGTCCCGCACGCGGGCGAGGAGGCGGTTGGCGATGCGCGGGGTCGAGCGGCTGCGGCGGGCGATCTCCAGCGCGGCGTCCGCTGTGATGTCCACGCCGAGGATCCCCGCCGACCGCGTCACGATGGCAGCCAGCTCGTCGTCGCGGTAGTAGTCGAGCTTCTCCTCGATTCCGAAGCGGTCGCGGAGGGGGGCGGTCACCGTGCCCTTGCGGGTCGTGGCGCCGATGAGGGTGAACCTCGGGAGGTCGAGGCGGATCGACTGGGCGGTGGGGCCCTTGCCCAGCACGATGTCGATGACGAAGTCCTCCATCGCCGAGTACAGGACTTCCTCCACCACCCGGGACAGCCGGTGGATCTCGTCGATGAAGAACACGTCGCCCGGCTCCAGGTTGGAGAGGATGGCCGCCAGGTCCCCGGGGCGCTCCAGGGCCGGGCCCGAGGTCACCCGCAGGGTGGTGCCCATCTCGGCGGCGACGATCCCGGCCAGCGTCGTCTTCCCCAGGCCAGGCGGGCCGGAGAGGAGGATGTGGTCGAGCGACCTCCCCTCGGCGCGGGCCGCCTCGATCGAGATCCACAGCCTCTCTTTGACCCGGTCCTGGCCGATGAACTCGTCGAGGCGGTGAGGACGGAGGGTGATCTCGATCTCGTCCTCGGCGGTCGGGCTGAGCAAGCTCTCCTCACGCACGGCGTGCCTGCCCCAACAGCTTGAGTGCGGCCTTCACCTGGTCTTGCACACTGCCATCTTCGTCCACCTCGGCGAGCACCTCGTTGATCTCCTCGGGGCGGTAGCCGAGTTGTTCCAGTGCCATCCGCACCTGGGCGGACCCGCTTCCCTGGACCACGTCGGCTTCGGCGTCGGCGAGCTTGGGGCGCAACTCGAGGATGATCCGCTGGGCGGAGCGCTTCCCCACGCCGGGAGCGGTCGCCAGCGCCCCCGCGTCCTCGCTGAGGATCGCCCTGCGCAACTGATCGGGCCGCAGCGTCGACAACAGCGCCATCCCCACCTTGGGCCCGACCCCGCTCGTCGATATGAGGACCCGGAACAGGTCCCGTTCGGCGGCGCTGAGGAACCCGTACAGGCTCATCTCGTCCTCGCGGACGTGCAGGTGGGTGTGGATCACCACCTCCTCGCCGACCGGGGGAAGCTCCGACACCGCCTGCGGGGTGAGGGTCACCTGGTAGCCCACTCCCCCCACGTCGACCACCACCACGGGGGCGACCGAGACGAGCGTGCCGCGCAGACGGGCGATCACCGGGCCCCTCCCGTCGCCCGGGCGGCCACAGGTGACGTCCGCAGGTGGCACAGCGCCACCGCCAAGGCGTCGGCGGCGTCGGCGGGAGCGGGCGGGGAGTCGAGGCGCAGGAGCCGGGCGACCATCTGTGCCACCCCCTTCTTGTCGGCGGACCCGTCGCCGGTCACCGCCGCCTTGACGGCGGTCGGCGCGTACTCGGTGACGGGGATGCCGGCCTGGGCGGCCGCCAGGATCGCCACTCCCGAGGCCCGGCCCACCGAGATGGCGGTGTTGAGGTTGCGGTTGGTGAACACCGTCTCCACGGCGACGGCATCGGGACGGTGCTGGGCGATGACCTCGGACAGGTTGGCGTGGAGCACGGCGAGACGCTCCCCGATCGGCCGGTCAACGGGGGTGCGGATCACGCCGGCGGCGACGGGAACGGGCGGATGGCCGCCGCGGACGACGCCGTAGCCGGTCACGGTCAGACCGGGGTCGATACCCAGCACGAACATGTGTTCTACACCCTAGGCCGAAGCGGGGACGGATTCGGGTCAATCACCCGAGACTCACGCCTCGGCCAGGACCGTCTCCATCACGGAGTCGTCGATGTCGTAGTTGGCGTAGACCGCCTGGACGTCGTCGAGGTCGTCGAGAGCGTCGATGAGGCGCAGGACCTTCCGGGCTTCCTCTTCGGCCACGGGCACCGTCGCCGCCGGCAGATGGGTGATGTCGGCGTTGTCGATCTGCACGCCCTCCTGCTCGAGCGCCTGGCGGACGGTCTCCAGGTCCGACGGCGCCGTGATCACCTCGAAGGTGCCGTCGCCGTTGTCACGGACGTCCTCGGCTCCGGCGTCGAGGGCGGTGAGCATGATCTCCTCCTCGGAGCCGCGGGCGAGGATCGTGCCCTTCTGGCTGAAGAGGTAGCTCACCGACCCCGGCTCACCGAGGTTGCCCCCGTTGCGGGTGAACGTGGAGCGCACCTCGGACGCGGCCCGGTTGCGGTTGTCGGTCAGCACCTGGACGTACAGCGCCACTCCCCCCGGCCCGTAGCCCTCGTACCAGATCTCCTCGTAGACGGCGCCTTCGATCGCCCCGATCCCGCGCTTGATGGCGCGCTCGATGTTGTCGTTGGGCATCGAGGCGGCCTTGGCCTTCTCGACGGCGGTGGCGAGTGTCGGGTTGAAGTTGGGATCACCGCCGCCTTCGCGGGCGGCGACCTCGATCCGCTTCGCCAGCTTGGCGAACAGCTTGCCGCGGGCCGCGTCCTGGCGGCCCTTGCGGTGTTTGATGTTTGCCCATTTGGAATGTCCGGCCATGCGGCTCCTTCTACGAGTCGGTGGCGACGCGATCGAGGAACATCCGATGGACCCGATCGTCGTCGGTGAGTTCGGGATGGAAGGAGGCAGCGTAGATGTGACCCTGGCGCACCATCACCGGGTGCTCGTCCACCGAGGCCAGCACCTCGACGCCCGACCCCGTCTTCTCCACCCACGGGGCGCGGATGAACACGGCGTGGAAGGGCTCGTCGAGCCCCCGGATGGGGATGTCGGCTTCGAACGAGTCGTTCTGGCGGCCGAAGGCGTTGCGTCGGACGACGATGTCCAGCACCCCGAGCTGGGGCTGGGTGCCTTCCGTCACCCCGGCGGCGAGGAAGATCATCCCGGCGCAGGTGCCGAAGACCGCCATTCCCTCCTGGATCCGACGGCGCAGGGGGTCGATCAGCCCGAACCGCTCGGCCAGCCGGCCGATGGTGGTGGATTCGCCTCCGGGGACGACGAGGCCGTCGATCGATTCGATCTGCTCGTGGCTCTTGACCGGCCCGGCCTCGACGCCGAGCGCGGTCAGTGCCCGGACGTGCTCACGGACATCGCCCTGCAGGGCGAGAACGCCCACCCGGGGCACGGCTCACCAACCTCTCGTCGCCAGCCGCTCCGCCTCGCTCAGCTGCTCGAGCTCGATGCCGGCCATGGCCTCTCCGAGGCCGGTGGAGACCTTGGCGACCTTGGCGGCGTCCTCCCAGTAGGTGACCGCCTCCACGATCGCCCGGGCGTAACCCTCGGGGTCCGAGCTCTTGAAGATGCCGGAGCCGACGAACACGCCGTCGCATCCGAGCGCCATCATCAGGGCGGCGTCGGCGGGGGTGGCGACACCGCCGGCGGCGAAGTTGACGACCGGCAAGCGGCCTTCGTCGCGGACGATCCTCACCAGCTCCACCGGGGCGCCCAGATCGCGGGCGGCCGAGACGAGCTGTTCGTCGCTGAGCTGGGTGACGGCGGCGATCTCGCGGTTCATCGTGCGCATGTGACGCACCGCCTCGACGACGTTGCCGGTTCCGGCCTCGCCTTTGGTGCGGATCATCGCCGCCCCTTCCGCGATGCGCCGCAGCGCCTCACCGAGGTTGCGGGCGCCGCACACGAAGGGTGTCGTGAACTGCCACTTGTCGATGTGGTATTCCTCGTCTGCGGGGGTGAGCACCTCGGACTCGTCGATGAAATCGACCTCCAGGGCTTCCAGCACTCGGGCCTCGAGGAAGTGGCCGATGCGGGCCTTGGCCATCACCGGGATCGAAACGGCCGACTGGATCTCTTGGATCTTGGCCGGGTCGGCCATCCGGGCCACGCCGCCATGACGGCGGATGTCGGCGGGGACACGCTCGAGCGCCATCACCGCTACGGCGCCGGCCTCCTCGGCGATCCTCGCCTGCTCGGCGTTGACGACGTCCATGATGACGCCGCCTTTGAGCATCTCGGCCAGCCCTCGCTTGACGAGTTGGGTTCCACGTTCCACGGTCACTCCTTCCAAACAGAAATGGTAGTTCGCTACCGGGCCAGCACCGATTCGTATATGCCGGCGTAGCGGCGGGCGACGACGCTCCAGTCGTATCGCTGGGCCATCCTTCGGGCCGCCCCTCCCAGCCGTTGCGCCCGGGCCGGGTCGGCCAACAGCGTGGTCACTGCGCGTCGGAGGGCTTCCGGGTCCCCCCGGGGCACCTGGATGCCGCATCCGCCCAGGACCGCCGTGAAGGCGGGCAGGTCGGATGCCACGACCGCGCAGCCGGCCGCCATCGCCTCGGCGACGGTGATCCCGAAGCTCTCCCCGCCCAGGTTGGGCGCCACCATCACCGACGCGGAGGCGAGGAGACGGCGCTTTTCGTCTTCGGTCACCCAGCCGCAGAAGGTGGCGCCGGGGAGGTCACGGGGGCGCACCCGGCCCACGACCACCAGCTCGGCGTCGGGGATGGCGCGGCGGACCCCCGGCCAGGCCGCCGCCAGCACGTCCATGCCCTTGCGGGGGTCGTCCCGGCCCAGGAAGACCACCCGGCGGCCGACGCGCTCGACCCCCTCGGGTGAGTACGCAGCGACGTCGATCCCGTTGGGGACGATCTCGGGTGTCCCCCAGGATGGCGGCAGTGCCGACGCCGCCACCTCGCTCACCGCGGTCAGGGGCGCACCGGCCAGCAGGCGGCGCCCCAGGCCCGCCCCGATGCGGTACAGGCGCCGTGTCCAGCGGGCCGGGTCGGCGTGGAAGGTCGCCACCGTAGGTTTCCCGGCCGCGAGCGCCGCCCACCCGACCAGCGGCATGAACGGCTCGTGGACATGGACAACGTCGGAGTCGGCGACCCGGCGGCGGAGCTCGCCCCAGGCGCGGGGGTCCAAGGTGATCGGGTTGGTGGACCGGTTGGCGCGCACCGCGACCGTGCGGCCCACCCCTTCCGGCGGGTCTCCCGCGCCGGCCACCGCCGCTTCGACGCCGAGCCCGCTCAGGTGTCGTGCCAGCCCCAGGCACTGGGATTGGACTCCCCCGTCGAGGCCGAGGTCGTAGGGGCAGACGATCGTCACCTGCACGGGCCTCTCCTAGCCGGATGCCCGATCGGACGGCCAGTTCGGCTGGACGAGGTGCCATTGGGTGGGGTCCAGCCGGATCAGCTCCTCGAGCTCACGCGCCACCGCCTGGATCCCCTCTGCGAGATCGTCGGGCGGAGGAAGGGGCGGACGGATCACGGCGCGATGGCCCGCTCCCTGCTGGAAGAAGACGGCCACGGGGAGGATCGGAACCCGCGCTTTTCGGGCCAGAACCACCGGCCCGGCCGGCAGGGTCGTCGTCTCGCCGAAGAACTCGACCTCGAGGCCCCGGCCCGACAGGTCCCTGTCCGAGAGCAGGCACACGAACTTGCCCTGCTCGAGCGCCTGCAACAGGGCCGGGGTGAGGCGCTTTCCGGTGAGGACGATCTCGATCCCGAACATCGCCCTCTGCCTGGTGAACCACTCCGTGATGCGGCGGTTCGCCAGCCGCTCGGCCACGGCGACGACGGGGATAAGTTCGTGCACGCCGATCAGGGCTGCCGCCTCCCAGTTGCCGACGTGGGGCAGCACCACCACCGCCCCGCGGCCGCCCTCCCGAGCCGCCCAGATGTTCTCGATTCCCTCCACGGTCATGCGCTTCCACATCGCCGGCAGCCGCCGCGGGCGCACCCACAGGGACTCGGCCCAGTAGCGGCCGTACGACTCGAAGACGGCCACAGCCGCGGAGGGCGGCTCGCCCACCCGCCGCATGTGGCGCAAGGCCATCCTCCGCCTCTTGCCGTCGAGCAGGTACCACAGCCGGCCGCCGAGCCGGCCGAGCCAGCGGATCGCGGGCTCGGGAAGGACGCCGAGCACCGCCAGCCCGACCCGGAGAGCCGAATAGGCGAGCCACTGCTTGAGGGCTGTCACGTCTGGATGGAGCGGTAACTCGTCACGAATCGGTATACGGCGGTCAGCCACACGCTGATCACCATCGCCCACAGCATGGGCTCGACCCAGCCCGTGATCAGCCCGACGGCGAACAAGATGACCCGCTCCGCCCGGCCCATGAGGCCGGTCCGGCCGTCGACGCCCAACGCCTCGGCCCGCGCCCGCAGATACGGGACGAGCATGGCGCCGCCCACCGAGAGCACTATCAACAGGAGGGCCCGGCCGTTGCCTTGCATCGCCACGGCCAGGCCGGCGAAGGCGGCGATCTCGCCGATGCGGTCGCTGGCCGAGTCGAGGAAAGCCCCGCGGTCGGTCACGGCCCCCGAAGCCCGGGCCACCGTGCCATCGAGACCGTCGAGCGCCGAGCCGACGAGGGCGATCGCCCCGCCCACGGCGAGGTCGCCCATGCCGATCAGCACCGCGCCCACGATCGTCACCACGAGCCCGAAGCCAGTCATGGCGGCGGGGGTGACGCCGAGGCCGGCGAGAAACTTCCCGATGGGTCCGAGTATCCCCTGCAGGTGGGGACGGACTCGAGTGTCGATCACGAGGACGTCAAACGTAACAGAAGATGACCGGGCGGATGTGACCTAGTGCCCAGGCACGAACCATCGCCTCGTCCCTAAGATCGGCGGGCCGGAGTCAGAGGAGGGCATATGGTTCCCGAGAAGATCCGAAACGTCGCACTGATCGGCCACGGGGGAAGCGGCAAGACCTCACTCGCCGAGGCACTCCTCTACGTGGCAGGCGCCACCACGCGACTCGGCTCCGTCGAGCAGGGCACCTCGATCCTCGACTACGAGCCCGAAGAGGTGGAGCGCAAGATCTCCTTGAGCCTCGCCGTGGCCACCGTCGACTGGAACGGCTACCAGATCAACATCCTGGACGCCCCCGGCTACGCCGACTTCTCAGGGGACGCCCGGGCAGCGCTGCGGGCCGCCGACCTGGCGCTGTTCGTCGTCTCCGCGGTCGACGGTGTGGAGGTGTCCACCGAGCTGATGTGGCGCGTGGCCGCCGAGGAGGGGATCCCCCGCGCCCTCGTGATGACCAAGCTCGACCGCGAGCGGGCCTCGTTCAGCCGCACCCTCGACCAGATGAAGGAGGTGTTCGGCAAGCGGGTCGCCCCCGTCCAGGTCCCGATCGGCGAAGAACACGCCCTGGAGGGCCTGGTCCGGGTCGTCTCCGAGCGGGCCTACCGCTACGAGGAAGGCGCCAAGACCGGCACCCAGGTCGACCTCCCCGACTCCGTCGCCGACCTCGTGCACTCCGCCCACACCGCCTTGGTCGAGTCCGTCGTCGAGACCGACGACGCCTTGATGGAGGCGTATTTCGAGGGCGTGGAGCCCGACCGCGAGGTGATCGTGAAGACCGTCCACGAGGGGATGCTCAAAGGCGAGATCTTCCCCGTGCTCGTCACCTCCGCCCACCGGCTGGTCGGGATCGACACGCTCGCCGAGTTCCTCGTCGACTTCGGGCCCAACCCGTTGGAGCACTCCGTTCCCCCGCTCTCCTCCGGCTCACTGGAGATCTCCCCCGACGGCCCTCCGGTGGCGTACGTGTTCAAGACGATGGCCGACCCGTTCGTGGGGCGCATATCCATGTTCCGGGTCTTCTCGGGGACGATCCCCGTCGACGCCGAGCTGGAGCTGGCCGGCGACGGCAAGGTGAGGATGCACAACCTCTTCAAGATGCAGGGCAAGGAACACCGCGACGTCCAGTCGGTCGGGGTGGGCGAGATCGCCGCCGTCGCCAAGGTCGACAACGCCCGGGCCGGCGACACGCTGCGGGCCCCCGGATCGGACGTGGTGATCGTCCCCATGGAACAGCCCGTCCCGGTGATGGAGATCGCTGTCGCGCCCAAGTCCCAGGCGGACGAGGAGAAGCTGTCGACCGCTCTCGCCCGCGCCGCCGAAGCCGACCCGACGCTGCGTATCGAGCGCCGCGCTGAGACCGGCGAGACGATCCTCGCCGGCTTGGGCGACAACCACCTCGAAGTGACGCTGGCCCGGATCGCCCGCAACTACGGGGTGGAGGTCGAGACCTCACTGCCGAAGATCCCCTACCGGGAGACGATCACCGCCACGGCCCAGGCCGAAGGCAAGCACAAGAAGCAATCGGGCGGGCGGGGTCAGTTCGGTGTGGCCGTCGTCAAGTTCTCGCCGTTGCCCCGGGGGTCCGGTTTCGAGTTCATCGACAGCATCAAAGGCGGCGCCATCCCCCGCCAGTTCATCCCCGCGGTGCAGAAGGGCATCGAGGAGGCCCTCGAGCAGGGCATCCTCGCCGGCTACCCGGTGGTCGACGTCGCCGCCGAGCTCATCGACGGCAAGTACCACTCGGTCGACTCCGACGAGCTCTCGTTCCGGATGGCCGGCATCCAGGCGGTCAAGGCGGCGGCACCCAACCTGAAACCGGTCCTGCTCGAGCCGATCATGCACCTGACCGTCCGTGTTCCGGAGGAGAACACGGGGGATATCATGGGCGACATCAACGCCAAACGAGGGCGCGTCCTCGGGATCGACACGGACGGAGGCATCCGCGTGATCGAGGCCCACGTACCCATGGCCGAAGTCCAGCGGTACGCGGTCGATCTGCGGTCCATGACCTCGGGCCGCGGAACGTTCGAAGTCCGGTTCGATCACTACGAGGAGGTCCCCCACCAAGAGGCCGAGAGGATCATCGAGGCCGCCCGCGCCGAAAGCAGTTGACAGGAAAGGATTGTGATGCCCGAAGCCGTCCTCAGGTTCGAAGACAAGGAGATCGCTCTCCCGACAGAGGTCGGCAGTGAAGGTGAGATCGCCGTAGACATCGGACGGCTGCGGGCCGAGACCGGGCTGATCACGCTCGACCGCGGGTTCGCCAACACCGCCGAGACCCGCTCCGCCGTCAGCTACATCGACGGCGAGAAAGGGATCCTCCGTTACCGTGGCTATCCGATCGAGCAGCTCGCCGATCGATGCAGCTTCCTCGAGGTGGCCTACCTCCTCCAGTACGGCGAGCTCCCCACCAAGGCGGAGCTGGAGGCCTACGAGGAGTCGATAACCCGCCACACGCTGCTGCGGGAGGACATGAAACACCTCTTCGAGGCGTTCCCCCACGACGCCCACCCGATGCAGATACTCGCTTCGGCGACCTCGGCTCTCGCCACCTACTACCCGGACGCTCTCGATCCCCTCGACGAGGAGGCGATCGACATCTCCTCGCGGCGGCTGATCGCCAAGGTGCCGACGATGGTGGCCTGGTCGTACAAGTACCGGATGGGCCAGCCCTACGTCTATCCCCGCAACGACCTCGAGTACTCCAGCCGCTTCCTCCACATGATGTTCTCCGTGCCGTCGGAGGAGTACGTGCCCAACGAGGTGATCGCCCGGGCCCTGAACGTGTTGTTCATCCTCCACGCCGACCACGGCCAGAACTGCTCCGCCTCGGCGGTGCGCCTCGTCGGCTCGGGACAGGCGAACATCTTCTCCTCCATCGCCGCCGGGATCCACGCCCTGTCGGGGCCGCTCCACGGAGGCGCCAACCAGGCGGTGCTGGAGATGCTGGAGGACATCGTCGCCTCCGGCGGGGACGTCTCCAAGACGGTCGCCCGCGCCAAGGACAAGAACGATCCGTTCCGGCTGATGGGGTTCGGGCACCGGGTGTACAAGAACTTCGACCCCCGCGCCCAGCTCATCAAGAAGATCGCCGAGGACGTCCTCGGCCAGCTCGGCCGCCACGACCCGCTCCTCGACGTGGCGATGGAGCTCGAGCAGGTCGCACTCTCCGACGACTACTTCATCGAGCGCCGCCTCTACCCCAACGTCGACTTCTACTCGGGGATCATCTACCGGGCGATGGGGTTCCCGACGGACATGTTCACCGTCCTCTTCGCCATCGGCCGCCTGCCCGGCTGGCTCTCGCAGTGGAGGGAGCAGGCCACCGACCCGAAGGCGATGATCTTCCGCCCCCGCCAGGTCTACGTCGGCGCCAACGCCCGCGACGTGACGCCCATCGACCAGCGCGGCTGAGTCTCAGACGCTCTCGACGTAGGGCTCGCCGAGCACCTCGCCGGTCACCGCGTCCAGGGTGACGAGCGCCCGGCGGTCGGGCGGCTCGGCGGCCGAATACAGGATCACCGACCACTGCGGCCGGGCCCGGAGCCCCCGGAACGTGAGTGCCGCCGAGGCGTGGCCGATCGGGAAGTCGACCGCCGCTGCCGCCTTTGGCAGCGCCTCCTCCTGCTCGACGTTCAGGGGCCAAGCCGCAGCCAGGTGCCACAGGGCCAGCGCCACGGGGACGAGCGCCACCAGCGGGTCGACGACCACGGCGACCAGTGCGGCGAGGACGCCGTAGATGGCGGCGGCCACCCGGCGCCGGGCCGGGTTCGGGAATCGATAGGGGCCGACGACGTTGGAGTCGAGCTCCTCTTCGATGGCGACTGCCTCGGCGACTTCCTTGGGGATGTGGATCCCTTCGCGGGTGACGCGGCGTTCTTCGCTCATCGCGGCCCCCGCGCCGCCTCGGTCAGCTCCGCCACGGCTTCGTCGAGGGGAACCCCCCGGCGTTCGCTGTCTTCGCCGTAGCGGCGGACGCCGACCGTTGTGGCCTCGACGTCCTTGTCGCCGACCACCAGCACCACCGGGTGCTTGGTAGTGATCGCCCGTCGGATCTTCTCTCCGACCGTCTCGCCGCTCCGGTCCACCTCGACTCGCAGCCCGGCGTCGCGGAGGCGCCTCTGGACGGTGTCGGCGTAGTCGAGGTGGCGATCCGCCACGGGGACGATCGTCGCCTGCACCGGCGCCAGCCACATGGGGAAGGCGCCGGCGTAGTGCTCGGTCAACACACCGATGAACCTCTCGATCGAGCCGGCCTTGGCGCAGTGGACCATCACCGGGCGCTCGGCGCGGTTGTCGGCGCTCGTGTACTCCAGCCCGAACCGGTCGGGCAGGAAGAAGTCGACCTGGATCGTCGACACCTGCCAGCGGCGGCCGATGGCGTCCCTGACGTTGATGTCGATCTTGGGGCCGTAGAAGGCGCCTTCGCCTTCCTCCACCTGGTAGTCCATGCCGGCCGCCTCGAGGGTCCGCCGCAGGTACTCGGTCGCCTCGTCCCACAGCTCCTCGTCGCCGATCGACTTGCTCGGGTCCCGGGTGGACAACATGGCATCGAACTGGTCGAAGCCGAAGTCGTGGAGCCACTGGGTGACGAACTCCAGGTGCATGTCCAGCTCGGCCCGCAGGCCCTCGCGGGTGGTGAAAGTGTGGCTGTCGTCCTGGGTGAACCCCCGGGCCCGGAGCAGGCCGTGGATCACGCCCGACCGCTCGTAGCGATAGACGCCGCCCAGCTCGGAGAGGCGCATCGGCAGGTCCCGGTAGCTGCGTGCTCGCGACTTGTAGATCAGGATGTGGAACGGGCAGTTCATCGGCTTGACCCGGTACTCCTGATCGTTGTCCAGCTCGATGCCCGGGTACATGGCGTCGGCGTAGAAGTCGAGGTGGCCGGAGATCCTCCACAACTCGCTGCGGGCGAGATGGGGCGTGAACACGAACTCGAACCCGAAACGCTCGTGGAGGCGACGGCTGTGGTCCTCGATCAGCTTGCGCAGCATGCCGCCTTTGCCGTGCCACACGGCCAGGCCGGCGCCGAGCTCCGAGGGGAACGAGAACAGATCCAGCTCGGGGCCGAGACGGCGGTGGTCCCGCTTCTCCGCCTCCTCCAGCCGGTGCAGGTACGCCTCCAGGGCTCGGCGGTCCTCCCAGGCTGTCCCGTAGATGCGCTGCAGCTGGGGGTTCTTCTCGTCCCCCCGCCAGTAGGCGCCGGCGGTGCGGAGCAGCTTGACCGCCTTCAGACGTCCCGTGGAGGGGACGTGAGGGCCACGGCACAGGTCGACGAAGCCGTTGTTGCGGTAGACGGTGACCTCTTCGCCCGGAGCGACCTCGCTGGGCTCGGTGGAGCGGATGATCTCGAGCTTGAACGGATGGTCGGCGAACAGCTCCAGCGCCTCTTCCCGTGAGATCGCCTCGCGGACGAACGGCTGGTCGGCGGCGATGATCTCCATCATCTTCGCCTCGATGCGCTCGAGGTCCTCCGGCGTGAATGGCCGCCCGATGTCGAAGTCGTAGTAGAAGCCGTCCTCGATGGGCGGGCCGATGGCGAACGTCGCGTCCGGGAAGAGCGACAGCACAGCCTGGGCGAGGACATGGGCGGCGGAGTGGCGGAGGATGGACCGACCCTGCTCGCTCGAGTCGGTGACCACCGAGAACTTGCCGCCCGAGGGCAGGGGCCGATGCAGGTCGAGCAGCTGGCCGTCCAGCTCCACGGCGACGGCCGCCGCCGCCAGCCGGGGGCCGATGGATTGGGCCACCTCGAAACCGGTCGTGCCGTCGGGGAACGTGTGTCGGGATCCGTCGGGGTACTCGAGTTCTATGGGCACGTCTTTCCAGAGGTAGAAACCGGGGTGTCGGCGACTAGCCTGACGGCGCAAGCGTACAGTGCTTGGCCGGGGTCCCAAGCAGGATAACAAGCGGCACCAGACGCTCTGAGCTGCCGAGGGAGGCGCATGGACGCACTGACACTCGTAGCAAGGATCGCTCCCCGGGCAACCGTTCGCGAGGTGACCCGGGCCGACGGCGGGCACCGTAACCGCGTGTTCCGGCTCCTGGAAGAAGGCGGGCGCGCCTCGGTGGTGAAGATATACGCCACACCCGGCCGCGAACGGCGCGAGCGTCATGCCCTGGAGGCGCTCGAAGGGGTCGACGGGGTCCCCCGCCTCATCGACCGGGGAGTGACTCCCGACGGCACCGCCTGGGCCCAGCTGACCGATGGGGGCGCCTGGAACCTCCAGACGCTCACGAAGAACCTCGACGTGATCCGCCGGGCCGGGGAGATCCTCCGCCGCGTCCACGATTCGAAGCGGCCGATCACCAATCTCGAAGGCGGCATGGACGGCGACTACATCGCCACCCACTATTCCTCGACGATCGAGCGGCTCGCCCGGTACCGCCGCAAGCTCCAACTCCCCCAGTCGGTCCTCGAGGCGGCGGCCGAAGCCCCGCCGCCGGCGTCGAGCGAGCCGGTCACGTCCCACACCCACCCCACCCCGGACAAGTTCCTCGTCGCCGAGAACGGCGACGTGATGCTCGTCGACTGGGAATGGGCGACGCTGGCGCCGCCGGAGTGGGACCTGAGCCTCGCCACGTGGTCCCTCGAGGGCATCCACGACACGGATGCCGTCGACGCGTTCCTCGCCGGCTACGGCACGGATGCGCCGCGGGAGCGCCTCGGGAGCTGGATCGGCTACCACGCCGCCATGCAGCTGCTCGACGCCGCCGAGTCCCGCGACACCCGCCTCCCCGACCACGACCGCGTCGTCGCCGACTTCGCCAAGGCCGTCGGCGCCTCCTGAGATCGCGAAATCCCAGGATCTCGGAGCCCTCCTGCCTAACGTCTCGTCGGCGACTACAGGAGGACGCTTTGTTCGAGGTGCTGGTGGCAGCGACCGCAACGACCGGTCTGTTGGCGTTGGCTTTCCACAACCGCGAGCAGCCTTTCGTGGTCGACCCGCGGCTCATCGTCGACCTCTCCGCCGACGATCGCGACCTGCCCTGTCCCTGGTGCGGCAAGTCGACGCGGGAGACGGACGAGCGCTGCCCGGGCTGCGGCCGCAAGTTCGGCTGAGGTCAGCCGAGCGCCCGGAGATAGCTCCGGTGCGTCTCCACGACCTGCATCCCCACCTTCTCGTAGAGACGCACGGCGGCGCCGTTGTCCTCCTCCGTGTAGAGGAACACCCTCCCGCAGCCCCTCTCGTGGAGGTGGCGGAACCCTTCCAGCACCAGCGGCCGTCCCAGCCCCCGGCCCTGGAAGTCGGGGTGGAGGCCGATGATGTAGATCTCCCCGTCGCCGCCGGGGTGGATCTTGGTCCAGCAGAACCCGGCGAGCCTCTCCCCCGCCCACGCCATGCGCAACCCCTCGGGGTCGAACCAATCCATCGCCATCCGGCGCTCGAGGTCCTCACGGGTCAGGTCACCGTTCTCGGGGTGGCCCCTGAACGCGGCGTTGTTGACCTCGAGCCACGCCCCCTCGTCCACGCCCCGACGGAAGGGGCCGACGGCGATCCCCTCGGGGAGCTGGGGCGCCTCGTCGGCGGGAAGCGGCCTCGCCATGATCAGCAGGCGCCGCTCGGGCGAGAACCCGAGCTTCTCCGGCCACTCCGACAGCGGCCCTCCGTACACCCACCAGCGGAGGCGCTTGGCTCCACGCCTGCGGGCTTCGTCGGTGGCGGCAGCCACGAGACCGCCCGGGTCGATCTCACCGGCCACGATCTCCATCGCCCAGTCCCCGCCGGCCGCCGGGGCGAGGCCGACGTAGGCGACGATCCCGCCGTCGGCGGATCGGGCGATCAGCCCAGCCCCCGGCCGGCCGTCGTCGTATTCGACGAGAGCGTGCTTGTTCTCGCTCAGACCGGGTAGACCCTTGCGGGCCTGGTCGGCGAGGAACTCGAGGACCGCGGCGCGATCGGACGGCGACTGAAGGGGCCGGATGGACATCGGAGAAACCGTAGCCGGAAGCGGATTTTCCCCTATGCTCTGCAAACGATGAGCAGCATTGGCCTGGTCCTAGGCGGCGGCGGGATAACCGGTGCTGCTTTCCAACTGGCCACCCTCATGTCCTTGGAGCTGGCGTGTGAGTGGGAGGCCAACGACTCCGAGATCGTCATCGGCACCTCAGGAGGCGCCTACGTGGCCTCGCTGGTGCGGAGCGGGAAGCTCGACCTCGACTCCCTCGTCCGCCCCGAGGAGGACACCGAGTCGGTGGCCGAGCGGATCCGGCGCCACGTGTTCACCAAGAACCCTTCCCTCGAGTTGGGCCGGTGGCTGCGCGGCGGGATCCTGCCCGGGCTGCGCAACCCGGGCATGAGCCTGTTGATGGGCTCGCCGGCTCGCTACACGCCCCACGGGCTGGCGGCTTGGGTGGAGGATCAGGTCGGGCCTGCCGCCCATGGATGGCCCGCGGAACCGACGGTGATCACCGCCTACGACGTCGAAGCACGCCGACGGGTCGGGTTCGGCGCCGACGGGGCCCCCCGGGTGTCGCTGGCGCACGCCGTGGCGGCCAGCTCGGCGATCCCGCTTCTCTTCCACCCCCACCAGATCGACGGGCGCGCCTACGTCGACGGCGGAGTCGCCTCGGGGACCCATCTGGACCTGGTGCTCGCCTCTCCCCGCAAGCTCGATTTGATCATCGTCATCGCACCGATGGCGGCCACCGAGCGTCGGCGGCGGGCGTTCCCCCACGAGCTCGTCCTCGACCGGCTGGGAAGACGGGCTCTCGAAGAGGAGATGAGGACGGTGGCCGAGGCGTGGCCGGACACCGACATCCTCGTCCTGCGGCCACCCCTGGGGGTCTTGGACCAGATGCGGCCCAACCCTATGGCCGCCGACCGGGCCGTTCCCACGTTCGTCAGCACGCTGCGGGCGATGCGGCGGGAGCTCGCCGCTCCCCAGGTATGGGGGTTGCTCTGCGACCATCTCGGGCCTCCCCGGGCCCTGGCGGTCTGACGATCAGAACCGGCGCCGACGGAGAAGGCGCGGCACCCAGTCTCGACGGGGGGCGTCCTCGGCCAGCCGCTCCCGGGTGTGTGTCTCGCACAACAGCCCGCCGGGCGTGACGGCCCAGGCCGGGTCCCCGCACCGCTCACAGCTGGGGAGCGGGCGCACCCGGGTTCTCTCGAAGAGGCTCAGCGCCGTCATGTGCAATCGATCGACGAAGACGGCGGCCGCCAGGAGGCCCATTTCCGATCCACACTCCCGGACTAGTCACACCTGAAGATATGAGAAGGTGTTCAGATGGGAGTAAGATGGGCTCGTGGCCCCAGCAGCCGTCCACCCACCCATCCATCCCGACACCGTCGCCCAGACCAGGGACGGTCTACTGCCGGCCGAGTCCACCGCCGAGCTGGCGGAACGGTTCAAGCTCCTGGCCGACCCGGGCCGTCTGCGCATGATCTACGCCCTCCTCGGGGCGGGCGAGCTGTGCGTGCGCGACCTGGCCGCCGTGGTGGGGTCGTCGGAGTCGGCGACCAGCCACCAGCTGCGCCAACTGCGGCTGGCCGGCCTGGTGCGCACCCGCCGCGACGGTCGCACCGTCTACTACCGGATCGCCGACGACCACGTCCGCACCTTGTTGGACGTGGCCGCCGCCCACTTCCTCGGGGGGCACCCGGCGTGAGCGCCGATACACGCCGCCTCAACACCCGGCGCCTGGCGTGGGCTTTCGGGATCGTCGTCACGGTCATGGTCGTCGAGGCGGTCGCCGCCGTCGCCACGGGGTCCCTGGCGCTGCTGTCGGATGCCGGCCACATGGTCACCGACGCCGTCGGGCTGGGCCTGGCCTTCGCCGCCACCCTGGCAGCGGATCGCGTGCGGGCCGGGCGTCACCGCACCTACGGCCTCTACCGCCTGGAGATCCTGGCCGCACTGGGCAACGCCGTCGTGCTGCTGGGCGTCGCCCTCTACGTGATCGTCGAGGCGATCGAGCGGGTCTCCCACCCAACGGCAGTCGACTGGCGGCCGATGCTGATCGTCGGCGCACTGGGCCTGGCCGCCAACGTCGCCTCCTGGGCGATCCTGCGTCGAGGAGCCAGGACGTCGCTCAACGTGGAGGCAGCGATGATGGAAGTGCTGGCCGACCTGTGGGGCTCGGCGGGCGTCGTCGCCGCCGCGGCCGTGATGGCCACCACCGGCTGGCCGTACGCCGACCTGGTCGTGGCCGTCGCCATCGGCATCTTCATCTTTCCCCGTGGCTGGCGCCTCGCCGCCCGCAGCCTCCGCATCCTCGTGCAGGCGGCGCCGCCCCACGTCGACCTGCAGCGTCTGCGGGCCGACCTGGAGGGCATCCCCGGCGTGGTCGACGTCCACGACCTCCACGTGTGGACGCTGACGTCGAACATGGAGGTGGCGTCCGCCCACCTGATGGTCTCCGAGGACTGCGAGCCCCACCCCGTTCTCGACAGGGCGCAGCAGATCATGAAGGCCGGCTACGGCATCGGCCACGCCACCTTGCAGGTGGAGCCGGCCTCCCACGTCTCCTGCCGGGACGTCAGTTGCTAGGCGAACTGCCCGTCTCGTAGGACTGGGCGATCAACCGGGCGCGCAGCCTCGCCGTGTCCTCTCTCGTCCAATGCTCGGGGGCGGCCACGGCCGCCCAGCCGTCGGCCACCAGCCCGGCGTAGTTGTGGCCGTGTCCCGGAGGCACCTGGATGCTGTTGGCCAGGTCGGCGGTGAGCTGGAGGAAGGTCACGAATGGGAACCATTCCACCTCGGGAAGCACGTCCGGGCCCCGAGGCTCGGCGAGCCAGTCGGGGCGGCGCAGGATGAGACGGGGCGTCCACCACACGACCGGGTCCGACGGGTACTGCAGATACAGGACCCGGGGGCGGGTCCAAGCCGGGTCGTCGGGGTCCAGGTGGGACGGATCGGCGGCGAAGCGAACCGTTTCGCCCCCCTCGTAGACGGGGTTCCACTGGGGGCTGCCCTGGTCGCGGTCGGAGACGAACTCCGACCACAGCTCGCTGAAGTTGGGCGGGCCGATCAGCAGCACCCCATCGGTCCGGTTGCGGATGTCGGCCAGCCCGCTGAACGCCGCCTCCGCCCCGTCGGCGCCCAGGCTCTCCCCCATCACCAGCAGCAACGGCCGGTCGTCTGGAGGGAGCGACACCCACCGCTCGTACACGAGCTCGAACAGCTCTCGTCCGGCTTCACGGGCGCGGGTGTAGTCGACCAGGAACGAGATCCAGCTCGGCAAGTACGAGTACTGCATGGAAGCCAATGCGGTGTCGCCTCCCCAGATGTACTCGAGAGCGGCGGCGGCCTCGGGATCCACCCACCCGGTTCCGGTGGCGGTGATCACACACAGCACGCGCCGTTCGAACGCCCCGGTCCGCTCCAACTCCGCCACCACCAGTTCGGCCCGTGCTTCCACCGACTCCGCCGAGGCGAGGCCGGCGTAGACGCGAATGGGATCCTTGGCGGGGCGGCTCGTGAACTCGGAGATCTCTTCTGCAGTCGGCCCGCCGGCGACGAACGTGCGTCCTTTCGAGCCCAGGTCCTCCCACGCCACCAGCGACGCAGGCGAACCCGACCGGAGCGGGTCGTCCGGCTGGACGGCGTCGTCGGGGATGGCGCGGTCGGTCACTCGGAACGTCTCGTCGGCGGCTTCGAACAGGCGGTCCACGACGACACCGTCCAACAACCCGATCACCACCAGGCCGACGATGACTCCTGCGAGGATCCCGGCGAGACGCGCCGGAAGCCACCGGTCGAGGAACCCGGCGATCCGTCGGGCGACGAGGCGGATCCCCCGAGCGATCAGCACCAGAGCGACAGCCAACAGCAGCCCGACGGCGAGCCCCAACAGGTAGCCCCACCACGACGGCATCGTCATGCCCATCAGCTGGTGGAGTGCTCTCTGGCGCTCCACCCCGTAGATCCATGCCGCGACCACGGCGATCGGCCCGCCGACGGCCAGCAGCCGCCAGGCGATGGCCTTGACCTCCGAAGGCGGCTCCCACGACACGAAGGTCCGCCACAGGTGGCTGATGAGCGTTCCCAGCCCGTATGCGACCGCGGTGACGATGCCGCTCACGATCGCCTGGAACACCCAGTGGCGCGGCAGCAAGGACGGCGACAGTGACGCTATGAGAAAGAGCGTCGCGGTGGTGAGGCCCAGGTAGGCCGGTTTCACCTTCGGGAGTGTGCCAGGCGAACCGCCAGGAGGCCGAAGGCGTTGGCGGCGATGTGGAGGGCGACGGGTGCGAGGATGTGGCCTGTGCGCCGCCGGATGGCCGCCAGCACCCCACCTCCCACGGTGGTGCCGGCGACTCCCAGCGCCACGGCCTTGCCGAGCGTCTTCCAGTCGGAATGCCCGTTCGCCCTGGCGTCGTG
>PKRG01000012.1 GCA_017577575.1 Acidimicrobiia bacterium
CACCAGCACCACGGCACCGAGGATGGACAGCACCCATCCCCACAGGCCCGTGTTCACCACGTCGATGGAGACGCCCTCGGTGTCGTCGAACAGGCTGGCCACGAAGCTGCCGAGGATCGCGCCTCCGATTCCGAGGAGGATCGTGGCGATCCATCCCATCGGGTCCCTCCCCGGAACCAGCAGCCTGGCGATGGCCCCGACGATCAACCCAACGACGATCGTCCAGATGATTCCCATGTTCCCTCCTCACTTTCCGCTCGGTCGCGGAATCTCTCCTATCGACAACAAGCGTAACCATGTGGCGGGCGCTTAGTACGGAACCTCGGTTCCGGGGCGCATGCGGGCGAGAGCCGGCGGTGCGGTTCACCACAGCGGCCACGGCATCGGCGGGCGGTCGTGGGGCGGGGGAGGGTGCACCGGGTTCTCCACCAGCGCCAGGGCGCGTTGCACCGTCCTGGCCACCTCGGCCGGCGTGAGGAGACCCGAGATCGCCGCTTCGATCGCCGCCGGGTCGATCCGCCGCACCAGGTCGTCGGGGATCCGTTGCCCGGCGAACGACCACAGCACCGTGCGCAGCTTGTCGTCGGCATGGAACGTCAGGCCGTTGTCGATGGCCCAGATCCGGGTGTCGTTGGGCTGGCGGAGCAGGTGGCCGATCTTGCGGTCGGCGTTGTTGGCCAAGACGTCCAGGAGGGCTATCGGCCACAGGCTGGGGTCGGCGGCGACGATGAGGGGACGGGGATCCCACTCCAGGTCCTCTTCGAGGAAACGCTGGGCGGAGCCGGGGCCGAACGGGCCGTCGGCGAGGACCGTCTCGGGGACGACGCCCAGGCCGAGGCTCTCCGAAAGCCGGTAACAGGCCACTTCACGGCGGGCCAGTGTCCCATGGGGGAAGTCCCACAGCGGCCGCTCGCCTCGCTCTGGCTTGTACACCCACGGCCGGCCCTCTCCGTCGCGGGCGAGGAGGGTGGCGTTGGAGGCGCCGGGGAGCAGCCCATCGATCGACACCAGGTCGAGACGCGGAGGCGAGGCGGCTTTCTCCACGATGCGAGCCTATTCGGCGTCCCCCGAAAGGCTCAGTCGGCGAAGTGCCCGTTGGAGGCGGGGCAGCGGTGCCCCTCGGGGTCTTCGGGGAGGTGGCAATGGGGGCAGATCGGCCGCCCCGCCGCCACCACTTCCAGGGCGACCTCTGCCATCGCCAACAGCTGTTCGGGAGCGACGATGAACCGGATCGCCTCGTCGTCGTCTTCGAGCGAGGTGATCACCACCGCCACCAGCTCGGACTCCAGCGCGGCGAGTTGCACCGTGCCCACCGCGAAGAGCTCTTCGCCGGGCTCGCCCAGCACCAGGCTCGGCTTCAGGGCGTCCACGGCCTGGCGGTCGGGTTGGATACCCGCCGCGGCGAGCAGTGTCATGACCTGTGACCCGAGAGCGGCGACCTGCTGTTTCTCGGCGTGCAGCCACAGCTCTTCTCCCGCCGCGGTGACCTGGATGTAGAAGTGGCGACGGCCCGGTTCGCCGATGGCGCCGGCCACGAAGCGTTCGGCAGGGCCCAGGTCCCTCATCGCCACCACCTCTCCGCTCCGGATGCGTTGACGGCCACCACCGCCGGGGGGCCGTCGGTGGGCAGGTCGATCACGCTGACGGAGGCCGGGGAGATCACGATCCGCTGGAACAGGTCGAACGGCTGGCCGAGGTAGTGGCTGATGATCGCTTTGATGACGTCGGCGTGGCTGACCAGGGCGAGGGTGCGCTTGGGGGCGGCGGCCGCGAGACGCTCGCAGGTGGCGACTCCGCGGCGCTGCATGTCGGCCATCGACTCGCCGCCGGGAAACGTGACGCGGCTCGGTGTCGTCTTGACGGTCTGCCACAGTTTGAGACGGGTCAACTGCTTGAACGTCCGGCCCGACCAGTCGCCGAAATCCACCTCGATGAGGCCGTCCTCTCGGACGGGAGACAGCCCGTGGGGCCGGGCGACGATCTCGGCGGTCTCCCAGGTCCGTTCTATGGGTGAGGCGTACACCGCGGACAACTCCACGTCGGACAGGCGCTCGGCCAGGTCTTCGGCGAGGCGCCGGCCGTCCCCGCCGAGCGACACGCCGGGGAGGCGGCCGGTGAGCCTCTTGCCGGTGTCGGGAGTCGGGGCGTGGCGAATCAGGAGTAGACGAGCCATGGGTGCTTGGAGCCTACTCGGACCGCGTCGGGACCCTTCAGAAGCGCCCTTCGGAAGCGCTTTTCAGAACAGCGTCTCCTCGAAGCGCTCGACGAGCTCCGGGCCGTTGTTGCGGACACTGTTCACCTTCGAGGAGACAGGGTGCTCCATGATGAGGTCCGGGTCGATGGGGCGGACGAGCGAGAGCACTTCCTCGACGTCGTCCAGGCCCCGGTCCAACCAGGCGTCCCACACGTCCTCCGGCAAGGCGACGGGCATCCTGTCGTGGATGCGGGCTATCACCCCTTCGGCCTTCGTGGTGATGATGGTGAAGCGACGCACCCACGAGTCGGTGGCGGGATCCCGCCAGGAGCTCCAGAAACCGGCGAAGGTCATCGGGTGCCCGTCGGCACGGTACACCCAATGTGGAGTCCGTCCCTTCTCCTTGGGCTCCCACTCGTAGAAGCCGTCGGCGGGGACGAGGCAGCGATTCTTGGCGAACGCCCGCCGGAACGCCGGCTTCTCCGTCACCGTCTCCAGCCGGGCATTGATGTGGATTGTCCGGGAGTCCTCGGAGTAGTAGGGGATGAGGCCCCAGGCCATCTTGCCGAGCCGCCGCTTGCCGTCGTGCTCGGCGATCACGTACGTCTCGTCGGTCGGGGCGACGTTCCAGCTCTTGTCGAGAGCCTCCGTGGCCACCTCGTCGACGGCGTAGTAGTCGGCGTAGAAGTCGACGTCACCGGTGGTGGCGAACCGCCCACACATCAGCTTTCCCTCCTGGAGGCGATGGCATCCAGATTGTGCTGCGCCCATTTGTGGACGTCCCAGCGGGCGACCTTGCGGCGCAGGCGGCGCATCCGCTCGCGTTGCTCGTCGGGCGGCATGGTCACGGCTCGGGCCAGGGCGTCCGAAAGGGCATCGAGGTCGTAGGGGTTGACGATGAGGGCTTCCTGGAGCTGCTCGGCGGCGCCGGCGAACTCGCTCAACACCAAGACACCCGTGTCTTCCAGTCGGGTAGCCACGTACTCCTTGGCCACGAGGTTCATCCCGTCGCGCAGCGGCGTGACCAGCATCACGTCGGCGGTGCTGTAGGCGCCGATCAACTCCTCGAACGGTACCGACCGGTAGACGTAGTGGACCGGGATCCAGCCTGCCTCGGCGAAACGGCCGTTCACCCGTCCCACCATCTCCTCGACCTGGCGGCGGATCTCCTGGTACTCGTCGACATCTTCCCGGCTGGGCACGGCGATCTGGACGAACGACACTTTCCCCAGGAACTGGGGATGCGTGTCGAGGACCTGCTCGAGCGCCCGCAGCCGCAGGTCGATGCCTTTCGTGTAGTCGAGGCGGTCTACTCCGAGGACGATGGTCTCCGGATCGCCCAGGTCCCGGCGCAGGTCCGCGCCGAGCTTTCGCACCTCGGGATCGGCGGCCGTGGTCGCGTAGTGGGCGGTGTCGATGGCGATCGGGACCGGCTCGGCTCGTATCTCCCGGTCGTCGTGACGGAGCGAGCTGGCAGGCCCGGTGGCTCCGGCGAACTCGCGGGCGGCGGCGGCGAAGTTGAGCGCCGCCCGGCGGGTCTGGAATCCGAGATAGTCGGCGCCGAGCAGGCCCTGGAGGATCTGACGGCGCCAGGGGATCCGCTCGAAGATCTCAGGTGGCGGGAACGGGATGTGGAGGAAGAAGCCGATCCGGGCCCGGGGCAGGTGCTCCCGCACCATCGCCGGGACCAGCTGCAGTTGGTAGTCGTGGATCCAGACGATGTCCTTCTCGGAGGCGACCTCTGCGACGGAGTCGGCGAACCGCTGGTTCACGGCGACGTGAGAGCGCCACCAGTGGCGGTGGAACTCGGGCGGGCGGATGGCGTCGTGGTAGAGCGGCCAGATGGTGCCGTTGCAGAAGCCGTCGTAGTGGTCCTCGATCTCCTGCTCGTCGAGCGGGACCACGAGGTTGTCGATGCCGTCGACCTCCAGACGCTCCGCCTCGCCGCCGGCAGTGCCGTTCCATCCGATCCACACCCCCTCCGATTCCCGCAGGATCGGTGCGAGCGCCGAGACGAGACCGCCGGGGCTGCTGACCCAGCGACGGTCGTCGGGATCCCAACGAACAGGAAGCCGGTTGGCGGCGACCACCAACCGGGCTCGGGAGGATCGGGTGGTCATGGCTGGTAGCGAGTCATCCGCCGCCTGACACTAACCCGACTGTGACGGAAGCCAGATTGGGCAGATGTCTGACTGGAGGAGGAGGAGCGGGGAAGCCCGAGAGCGGGAGAGAGGCGGAGAGGAACCGATCCGTAGATCGGGGAGGAGGGTACGCCTGGACACTCTCGGGCTTGACCGGTGTGGTGGGAAACCGGCTCCCCGCTGCTATCAAATGATAGCACGTCGCTAGATATTGCAAATCCGGAAGATTCTGCCGTATCCGGCGACGCCGTCAAGAGCCTCGGGGCGATCCCATCTGTTCTCGCCGGTCGGCTCTCAACGAGGCCAGGATAGTGATGGTCAGCACCACACCGATAACCGAGAGGCTGAGCCAGATCGGCATGTGGTACCACTCGGCGATGATCATCTTCACGCCGACGAAGGCGAGGATCACCCCGAGCCCCAGGTTGAGGTAGCGGAAGCGTCCCGCCATCCCCGCCAGCAGGAAGTACAGGGCGCGCAGGCCCAGGATGGCGAAGGCGTTCGACGAGAACACGATGAACGGCTCGCGGCTGACGGCCAGGATGGCGGGGATCGAGTCGACGGCGAAGACCACGTCGGTGCTCTCGATCATGACCAGGACCGCGAAGAGGGGAGTGGCGAGCAGCCTGCCGTGCCGCCGGGTGAACAGCTTCTGGCCGTCGTATTCGGTCGTGGAGGGGACCAGGCGACGGAAGATCTTGAGGACCGGGTTGTTCTCGGGGTGGACCTCCTCCTCGTGGGGGCGGGCGATGCGGAACGCGGTGAAGATCAGGAACGCCCCGAACACGTAGAGGATCCAGTCGAACGCCTCGATCAGGGCGACTCCGGCGAAGATGAACGCCGCCCGGAGCACGAGGGCCCCGAACACGCCCCAGAAGAGCACCCGGAACTGGTATTCGGCGGGGACGGCGAAATAGGACAGGATCACCGCCCACACGAACACGTTGTCGACCGACAGGCTCTTTTCGATCAGATAGCCCGCCAGGTACTCCCCGGCGGCGCCTCCGCCCTGCCAGAACAGGATCACCAGGGCGAACGAGAGCCCGATGGCGATCCAGATCGACGACTCGATCGCCGCCTCACGGAACGTGATGGCGTGGGGCTTGCGGTGGACGAGGAGCAGGTCCCCGACGAGGAGGACCGATATCCCGATGACGAACGCCACCCATACCCAGGCGGGCACGTCGAAAGAGACGTACCTCGTGCCGTCCGGCTCCAGCGCGGCGAAGAGAGGTGTGAGAGGGAGGCGTCCCATACGGTCTGTGGCTTCCTTCCCCGGGCCGGGGCGACCCCGACCCGGACTCGCTTACGGTCCGTGCCGGAGGTCTTGCCCACCGGTGGATTGGCTCAACCGGCCTGGGGACCGGACGCCGCTCTGGCGCCGAGGTTGGCGATCTCCCAGTGGGGGGCTACTCCCCTCCGAAGGGCGCCATCCTAGCGTGCGGCTCACTCGAGGGAGCAGACCAGGCTCGAGCAGGGGGCGCTGCGCACGACGGCGGAGGCGGTGGAGCCGAGCCGGAGCCTCTTCCAGCCGGTGAGGCCCTTGGTCCCCAGCACGACGAGCTGGGGCCGCGCCGCCTGGAGGTGCTCGAGGATCTTCGGCGTGGCCTTGCCCTCGGTCACCACGACTTCGACCGCTTCCACGTTGCCGTCGAGGGCCTCCGCTGCCTCGGATGCCCCCTTCTCGGCGTCGGCGCGGCCGTCTTCCACGGCCAAGACCGTCACCCGGCTGGACTTCGCCAGCGGCAGGCTGATGAAGGTGCGGATCGCGCCCATGGCGTGCTCCGACCCGTCGGTGCACACCGTCACCTCCCGGACCGTCTCCGAGGAGCTGGCCACCACCATCGGCGCCGGGGGGTGGTAGAGCAGCCACTCGGTGGTCGATCCGGTGACCATCCCCTCGAAGAGGCTGTGGGTGCGAAGGCCGAGCACCAGGAGGTCGACCACCTCGAGCTCGGCCATCATGGCCCGCGGGTCGGTGGCGACCTTGAGGAACCGCACGTCGACGGCGCCCTCGATGGTCTCGTCCCGGGGCCAGTCGGGTGTCCACTCCACGACCGCCGGCGGCTCGCCCCATTTGATCTCGAGGCCTTCCGTGTCGGCGGTGAGCACGTCGACGTGCCAGCCCGGCCACTTCTGGTTGGTGATCCAACGCCATGCCGTGTCGGCCGGCCCTTCGCCGTCGTCGCCGAACACCAGCAGGGGTCGGCGCGAGGTGTCGGAGATGGACGTCATCGAATCGGCGCTCCTGTTCAGTGGCTGAGGCCACTGTACCGAGCGCCCGCCATCACACCGATGGGGCGCGGAGCGGCTTCACCGTGGGCGAATTCGAGGTGATGGTGCCGTCGGGTGCGACGCTGATCGTGATCTGCTCTCCCCGGAACCTGATCCCCGACACGGTGGCGCCCAGGGCCTTCGGCCCGGGATCGACGTACAGCCCGTCGGTCCGGGCTTGGAGGCCGAAGACCGCGGCCATGACGAGGATCGCCGAGGCTGCCGACCACGCCTGCGGGCGGCAGGCGGCGGGATAGGGGATCGGCCGGCCGATCTCGTCACGGGGGTCTCCCGAGTGCAGCTCCGGCATGCGGTAGTCGAATCCCTCCGCCGCCGCCAACAGACCGTCGATCAGCACCGTCGCCTCGCTGAGGTAGCCCTCGGTGACGAGGCCGTCGATGGCGATCGCCGTGTCGTGGGTCCACACGGAGCCGCCGTGGTAGCTGAGCGGCCAGTAGCCGGCGGCGGTGGTGGACAGCGTCCGGAGGCCGTAGCCGCTCGACATCTCCGGTGAGACGAGCCTCCGCGCCACCCAGCCGGCCTGCTCCCGGTCGAGGATCCCGGTCCCGAGGAGGTGGCCGATGTTGGAGGTGAGGCTGTCGACGGGGCGTTTCTCGGCGTCCAGGGCAATGGCCGGGTAGGGGCCGTCGGCGTCGTCCACCCAGAACGTCTCGTGGAACCGGCGGCGCAGACGGTCGGCCCACTCCCGGATGTCGTCGCCGCCGGGCCGGTCGAAGTGGTCGAGGAGCTCGGCCCCCGACATCGCCGCCTCGTAGGCGTAGCCCTGCACCTCGGCCAGGGCGATGGGCACCTGGGCGAATCGGCCGTCGCGCCACTGCACCGAATCGCCCGAGTCCTTCCAACCCTGGTTGGACAGCCCGTGGCCGGACTCGTCGATGTACTCCAGCAGGCCATCCCCGTCGGCGTCACCGTGTTCCCGGATCCATCGCAGGGCGGCCTCGAGACGGGGCAGGAACGGGACCACCTCCTCGTCGGACAGGCCCCAACGCCAGGCGTCGGCCAAGAGGATGATCCACAGGGGCGTGGCGTCGACCGTCCCGTAGTAGAGCGGGGGCAGATGCATGCCGTCGGCGCCCTGCACGTCGTCGCGTCGCAACTCGTGGAGGATCTTGCCGGGCTGCTCGGCGCGGTCGACGTCGTGGCCCGACCCCTGGCGCTCTCCGAGGGTGTGCAGCGTCCCCCGGGCCAGGCCGGTGCCCAAGGGGAGCAACATCCGGGCCGCCCACAACGAGTCCCTGCCGAACAGGGTCAGGTACCAGGGGGCGCCGGCCCCGACGAACACCGCCTCGGGATCGCTGGGAGTCGTCAGCCGCAGAGCATCGAGGTCGGACAGCGACGCCTCGACCCAGCGGGCGAGCCGGGAGTCGGGGGCAGTGACGGTGGGGAGGCTCCACGGGACCGGCCCTTCGACGCCCGTCACCGCGGGGCGGCGGTCCTCGAAATCGAACCTCCAGGAAACGGACACCGAGCCGTGGGCCGGCACCGTCACGTTCCAGGTCAGGGTCACGTCGTCGGCCACGGCCATCTCCGCCTCCGGGGCGGTGAGGGTGGCGACGGTGTCGTCCGCTTCCCACGTGGCGGCGTCGCCGACCATCTTCGGGATGGGCGTGCTCGAGGCGCGTCGTCCTGCCTTGACGATGTCGATGCGGGACGAGTCGGGCCCCACCCTGACCGTGACGGTGAGGTCGGTGGGCTCCTTGCGGCGCGACTCGATCGTCAGGCGGTCCTCGATCGCGGCGGTGTAGGCGGCGCGGTCGAAGATGGCGCGAAGCGTGGAGTCGGCGCCGGGGTCGATGTGGCGCAAGAGCCCCACCGCCCGCAGCCGGTCCGCCTCGAGGGACGTGCCGGAGGCGAACTCGAGGCACTGCCCGTCGATCGTGAGCTCGAGGACCGACACCAGGCGGCGGTCGGCGTGATAGATGCCGTGGATGGGGGCCGAGCCCATCGAGCCGTCCGACGCCGACCAGGCCTGGGTCGGCGCACGCAGGGTCAACGTCTGTCGATGGACCAATGGTTGGAGTCCGGGGGAAAAACTTCCTGCTTCCAGGGGCATCCTCCGTGATCGATCATCTAACGTACAAGTCGGGATTTGATCGTTCAAATAGAATCCGGCCGGCACACGAAGCCCGGCACACGAAGAACGGATCACATCTGGAGAGACAGTTGGCTCGATCGACCGGGACACCGACGATCAGTGACGTAGCGAAGGCGGCACGGGTCTCCCGCCAGACCGTCTCCAACGTCATCAACCGACCCGACCTCGTCCGCCCGGAGACCCGACGGCGGGTCGAGGGGGCGATAGAACGCCTCCGCTATCGCCCCCACGCCTCCGCCCGCCGCCTTCGCACCCGCCGCTCGTCGACGATCGGCATCCGGCTGGACCCGGTGTCGGCCAACGGGATCTCCGGCTCGGTCCTCGACGGCTTCCTGCATGCCTTGACCGAACGGGCCGCAGAGAGGGGAATCCGGATCCTCCTCTACGCCGCCAACGGCATCGACGCCGAGCTCGCCGAGTTCCGGCGCCTGATCGACGAGTCCGAGGTGGACGGCTTCGTGGTGACGTCCACCACCTACGGCGACCGTCGCATCTCGTGGCTGGTCGAACAGCGGATCCCCTTCGTCTCGTTCGGCCGCCCCTGGGGCGTCGCCGACATGACCGACCGCCGCTACAGGTGGGTGGACGTCGACGGTGCCGCTGGCGTGCGGATGGCCACGGAGCACGTGCAGTCGTTGGGTGCCCGGGAGGTGGCATTCGTCGGCTGGCCCAGCCCATCGGGCATCGGCGAGGAGCGTCGTCAGGGTTGGATCGAGTCCTGCGGGCTCGCCCCGGAGCGGATGGCAGAGCTGAGTGTGGGCGTGGCCGACGAGGCGACCGAGGCGGCCCGGGCGGTGGCGGAGCTCCTCGACTCCTCGCGGCCTCCCGATGCGTTCGTCTGCGCCTCCGACTCCCTGGCCCTCGGGGCGCGCATGGCGCTCGTGGAGCGGGGCCTGGAACTGCCCGTCGTCGGATTCGACGACACCCCGGTGGCGGCTGCCATGGGCCTTTCGAGCGTGTCCCAGCCGCTGTCCGATGTCGCCGAGGCCGTGCTCGAGCTGTTGATGGGTCCCGACGGCGGGGTCGTCATCGACGACCCGGACCGCTTGGCGGGGCCCACACACCGGCTCCTGCAGCCGGAGCTAGTCGTCCGAGGCGAAGGCGCCTCGGCTCGAGAAGAAGGGAAGGAAACGTGCGATGAAGACGCATAAACACTGGAGAGCGGTGCTCCTCCTCGCGGTCGTAGCGCTCATCGCCGCCGCTTGCGGCGGGGACGGCACGGAGGACACCTCCATCCCGATCACCTCTGGTGACGAGGCCCCCGCCACCACCGCCGACACCGGCGACGCGGGGGACACCGACTCCACCGAAGGCGAAGACGGCGACACCGGCTCCGCCGAAGGTGGGAGCATGACGATGCTGATCGGCTCCTCGGGTGACGCCGAGACCAACGCCGTCCAGGCGGCCGTCGACGCGTGGGGCGAGGAGTCCGGGGTGTCGGTCGAGGTGATCGCAGCCAACGACCTGACCCAGCAGCTGGGCCAGGGCTTCTCGGGCGGCAATCCCCCCGACATCTTCTACATGTCGTGGGACCAGTTCCAGACCTACGCCGCCAACGGCTACCTGGAGCCCTACGCCGAGGAGCTGTCGAACGCGGACGCCTACTACCAGTCGCTGCGTGACACCTTCACCTACGACGGCACGTTCTATTGCGCCCCGAAGGACTTCTCCACCCTGGGCCTGGTGATCAACACCGACGCCTGGGAGGAGGCGGGCCTGACCGACGACGACATCCCGACCAACTGGGACGAGCTCGCCCAGGTCGCCGAGGCTCTCACCACTGACTCCCGGGCCGGTCTGTCGTTCGGACTCGAGTACGCCCGCATCGGCGTGTTCATGAACCAGGCGGGCGGCAGCCTGGTGTCCGAGGACGGCACCACCGCCACCGCCGACAGCCCGGAGAACCTCCAGGCGCTCGAGTACGTGCAGTCGCTGGTCGAGGCCGGCTCGCTGCGGTTCCCCTCCGAGCTCGGCGCCGGGTGGGCCGGTGAGGCCTTCGGTCAGCAGACCGCGGCGATGGTCATCGAGGGCCCGTGGATCAATGGCGCCCTGGCCAACGACTACCCGGATGTGAACTACCGGGTCGTCGAGCTGCCGGAGGGCCCCGCCGGCCCCTCGACCTTCGTGTTCACCAACTGCTGGGGCATCCCCGCCGGGTCCGAGACCCGTGACCTGGCCGTGGACCTCGTCGAGTTCCTCACCTCCGACGAGCAGCAGCTGGCGTTCTCCGAGGCATTCGGCGTGATCCCGTCGACGGAGTCCGCCGCCGCCGTGTATGCCGAGCAGTTCCCCGAGAACGAGGCCTTCGTCGCCGGCAACGACTACTCGGTCAGCCCCATCGCCTTCGCCGGGGCGGCCGAGGTCATCGCCGACTTCAACGCCTCGCTCGAGGGCTTCGCGACCGGCGGTGACGCCCAGACGATCCTGACCACGCTGCAGGCCAACCTGCAGGCGGCGCTCGACGCCGCCAACGCCGGATGACCAGTCTGGCTCGCCCTCGTTCCCGCGGCCTCCGCGGGAACGAGGGCCCCTTCGGCTGGCTGTTCACGCTGCCGGCGATCCTGATCCTCGGGACCTTCCTCGTGATCCCGATCCTGCTGGCGGTGTGGGTGTCGTTCTCGAACTGGAACGGCCTCGGCCCGCCCGTGGGGGGCCAGGCGGAGTTCGTGGGGGCGGCCAACTACGCCGAAGTCCTCACTCAGCCGGGCCTCGCCCGCCGCGACTTCGGCATCGCCATCCGCAACAACCTCTACTACGTCCTGTTCGTCGTGCCGATCCAGACCGCGGTCGCCCTCTTCCTCGCCGTTCAGGTCAACCAGAAGGTGCTGAAGGCGCGGGGGTTCTTCCGGACCGCCTTCTACTTCCCGTCGGTGACGAGCTCGGTGGCGATCACGGTCGTGTTCCTGTACCTGTTCGGGGCTTCGGGCGTCGTCAACGGCGTCCTCAACTGGCTCAGGGTCAGAGGCCCCAACTGGTTCGCCGACCCTCGCGGGGTGTTCCACATCGTGCTGAGCTGGCTGGGGGTGGACTCGGTGCCCTCGTTCCTCGCCGGTGAGGGGCCGCTCGGCGTCACTTGGTGGGAATGGATCGCGGGCCCGTCGGTGGCGATGACGGCACTGATCGCCCTCGCCGTGTTCACCACGTCGGGGACTTTCATGCTCCTGTTCCTCGCCGGCCTGCAGGCCATAGGCCAGGACATCGAGGAGGCGGCGCTGGTCGACGGCGCCGGCCCGGTCCGGAAGTTCTTCTCGATCACCCTTCCGATGCTCAAGCCGACGCTGTTCACGGTTCTCACCCTCGGCTTGATCGCCACGTGGCAGGTGTTCGACCAGATCTACCTCACCGGCGGCGGCGCACCCGCCAAGACCACGCTGACGCCGGCGTTCCTGGCCTACTCGGCGTCGTTCGAGAGCCTGAAGTGGGGGAGAGGGGCGGCGATCTCGTTCATCCTGTTCGGGATCATCGTCGTTCTGACCATCTTCCAGCGCTGGTTGTTGCGCGACCGGGAGGGGTCGCGGCGTAACCGGCGGAGGAGGGCTCGCATGGCCCAGGTCGGGGCGATGGCGGCGATAACCACCGGAGGAGGCCACGGCACGGGAGGAGGTGCAGGCGAATGACCACGGTCAGCCCCGTACGGGAAGCGGAGGCCCCTGCGGTCCCGGCGCGCCAGAAGCGGCGGCTGCCGCCGAAGGTGTTGATCGGGCGCATCGGCATCCACGTGATGCTGCTGGCGCTGGCGGTGATCTACATCTTCCCGTTCGTCGTCTCGGTCGCCTCGTCCCTCAAGACCAACGCCGAAGCCACCCAGCAGCCGTTGCGTCTCATACCCGAGACGCTCACCTTCGCCGCCTACGAGCGGCTGTTCACCGACGTCCCGCTCATGAAGTGGACGTTCAACTCGGCGCTGGTGACCATCTGCGTCACCCTCGGCCGGGTCTTCCTGGGATCCCTCGCCGGGTACGCCCTGTCGCGCCTGCAGTGGCGCGGTCGGGCGTTCATCTTCGCCGGGATCATCGCGGTGATGGCCGTCCCGTCGGTGGTGCTGCTGATCCCGAGGTTCCTCATCCTCTACCAGCTGGGGATCTACGACTCGTACATCGGGATGATCGTCCCGATCATCGTGGACGCCACCACGATCTTCATCATGAAGAACTTCTTCGAGTCGATCCCCGAAAGCGTCGAGGAGGCGGCCCGTATCGACGGCGCAGGCGTCTTCCGGACGTTCTGGTCGGTGGTGCTGCCCATGGCTCGGCCGGCCCTGATCACGGTGTTCATCCTGAGCTTCCAGGGCTCGTGGAACGAGTTCGCCCACTTCATCGTGTCGCGGCAGGACCCCGACCTGCACACGCTGACCACCGGCGTGGCCACGCTGGTGTCGGGTCAGCTCGGCTCCGGCAACCAGTACCCGATCCAGCTCGCCGCCGCGGTGCTGATGACGATCCCGGTCGCCATCCTGTTCTTCATCTTCCAGCGCCACATCATGAGCACTGCCGAGGGCGCCGAGAAGGGTTGATCAGGGAGCGTACGGGTCCCAGCCGGCGTCTCGGTAGGACTCCAGGAGGCGCAGCCACACCTCGCTGAACGTGGGGAAGGCGGGGACGGCGTGCCACAGCCGCCGGAGCGGCACGCGGCCGACGATCGCCACGGTCGCCGAGTGCAAGAGCTCGGCCACCTGGGGGCCCACGAACGTCGCCCCCACCACGACGCCTCCGCAGCGGTCGATCACCAGCTCGGCGGTGCCCGAGTAGCCCTCTCCGAGGGTTCCGGCGGCGGCGATGGCGCCGATGTCGTGGGTGACCACGTCGACCGATATCCCGGCGTCGGCCGCCTGCTGCTCGGTGAGGCCGACCGCCGCCACCTCGGGGTTGGTGAAGATCACCCGGGGAGTGGCGGGAATCGCGTCGACGGCGGCGCCGGCGACACCGGAGGCGTGGGCGCCGGCGATCCGCGCCTGGTATTTGCCGGCGTGGGTGAGGAGTGCCCGGCCGTTGACGTCGCCCACTGCGTACAGCCAATCCCCGCCGACGCCGGTGACGAGCATGTGGTCGTCGACTTCGAGCGGGTCGCCGGGGGAGAGGCCGACGCTCTCGACGCCGAGGTCATCTGTGCGAGGACGGCGGCCGGCCGCCACCGCCACTTCGTCGACGACGATCTCCTCGATCTCTCCCGCCACGTCGACTTCGAGCGCGGCGCCGCCTTCGACGGGCCGCACCCGCTTGGTGTCGGCGCCGGTGACGACCCGCACGCCCGACTCCCGCAGGGCGCGGGCGATCTCCTCTCCGACGAACGGCTCTTCTGCCGCCAACAGCCGCTCCGAGTTGTGGATCAGGGTGACCTCCGAGCCCAGCCACGCCCAGGCCTGAGCCATCTCCACCCCGACGGCGCCGCCTCCGACGATCGCCAGACGCGCCGGCACCTCGGTGGCGCCCGTCAGATCGCGGCTCGTCCATGTGGTGATGTCCTCGATCCCTTCGATGTCCGGCGACACGGGCTCGCTTCCCGTCGCCACGATCACCGCGCGTTCGGCGCGGTAGGGCTTCGTCCGGCCGTCGTCGCCGGTGACCGCCACCGACCTCTCCCCGGCCAGCCGGGCGTGGCCGCGGATCAGCTCGATGCCGTTGTCGGCGACCCAGTCCGCCTGGGAGGAATCGTCCCATTCGGACACCATCTCGTCCCGCCGCCGGAACACGGACCCCGGCTCGAGGGAGCCGGTGACCGCGGAGCGGGTGGCGGGGTTGGAGCGGGCGAACTCGAGGATGCGTCCGGGGTTGAGGAGCGTCTTGGAGGGGATGCAGGCCCAGTACGAGCACTCGCCCCCGACCAGGTGCGATTCGACTATCGCCACGCGGAGCCCTCGCTGCGCGGGGATCGCCGCCGCGTTCTCGCCCACCGCACCGGCGCCGATGACGATGACGTCGTAGGTGTCCATCCCGGCCAGGATGGCACCTCGGCGCACGAAATGACGGTCAGAGGCGCGGGCGGCGCAGGCGATACATCGCCCGCCATTGGCGGAGGATGCTCGTCTCGTCCAGGGCGGGGATTCGCCTGCCGGGCGGGAGCAGCTCGTTGAGGGCGACGTTGCGGGCGTAGAGCTCACGGGCCCGCTGCTTCACGGCGGACTCGTCGGGCTCGAGCATCAGTGCGTCGACCTCGCGCTGCAGCTCCTCGGCCATCTCGGCGAGCTGCTCCTCTTCGACGAGCTCGCGCAGCTTGCGAAGGGCCCACCACCCGGGGTCGTCGTCGCCGAGGTCGAGGGGCTTGCCCGCTCCCGGCAGATCGTCGAACTCGCCCCGTTCGATCGCTTGCCGGATTCGCTCTTCGGCCAGATCCAGATAGCGGTCCATGGCCCCAAGCTACGGAATCGCCGGCGGAACCTACAGCTCGGTCGGAGCCGAGACGTGGGCGGTCTCGCGCAGAGGCAGCTCGGGGAGGATCAAGACGAGGAGGAGAGCGATCACGGCGAAGGGGATCGCCACCAAGAACACGTCGGTGATGGAGTTGGCGAAGGCCTGGATCAGCGGTTCCCGGATCTGGTCCGGCAACTGGGCGATCAGGGCAGGGCTTCCCGTCAGGTCGCCCACCGGCACCGATTCCTCCACCCCCGGCAGCAGGCGGCCGATCTCGGTGGTGAGGCGGGAGCTCATGACCGCACCGAACAGGGCAGTGCCGAACGAGCCTCCGAGGGAACGGAAGAATGTGGTGGTGGAGGTGGCGGTCCCGAGGTCCTCGAGTGACACCGCGTTCTGGACGGCGATCACCAGCACCTGCATCGTGAGGCCGAGGCCCGCGCCGAACACGAGCATGAACGCAGACGCGGTCACGAGCGACGTCTCCGGGCCCATGGTCGAGAACAGGAACAGGCCGATCGCGGCCGTGGCCATCCCGGCGATCGGGTAGCGCTTGTAGCGACCGTGGGCCGAGATGCGCCTCCCGGTGACGATCGACGTGGTGAGCATCCCCGCCATGAGGGGCACGAGGAGCAGGCCCGAGTTTGTGGCGCTGACGCCGATGACCACCTGCAGGAACAGCGGCAGGAAGACGATTCCCCCGAACATCGCCAGGCCCACGATGAACCCGCCGCTCGAGGTGATCGTGAACACCCGGTTGCGGAACAGGCGGAGAGGCAGGATCGGCTCCTCCGCCCGCTTCTCCTGGAAGAGGAAGAGCCCGAGGAGGACGACTGCCGCCACGGCCAGCCCGATGATCTGAGGCGAGCCCCAGGCGTACTGCTCGCCGCCCCACACCGTGACGAGCAGAGCGGCGCTGACCCCGGACACGAGGAGGGCGGCGCCCAGGTAGTCGACCGAGTGCTCCCGGCGGCGCGCCGGCAAGTGGAGGAAGCGGGCGGTGGCCAGGAGGGCGAGCAGGCCGATGGGCAGGTTGATGTAGAAAACCCACCGCCACGACAGGTTGTCGACGAAGAAGCCGCCGAGCAGCGGGCCGGAGATCGACGAGACGGCGAACACCGAGCCCATGTAGCCCTGGTAGCGGCCGCGTTCGCGGGGCGACAGGATGTCGCCGATGATCGTCTGGGACATGACGATCAGCCCGCCGGCACCCATGCCCTGGACGGCCCGGAAGGCGATGAGCTGTCCCATCGACTGGGCGATCCCTGACAGCACCGAACCGGCCAGGAAGACCGTGATCGCGGTCTGGAACATCAGCTTCCGGCCATAGAGGTCCGAGAGCTTCCCGTAGAGAGGGGAGCTGGCGGTGGAGGTGAGCAGGTAGGAGGTGACGACCCACGACAGGTGCTCCAGGCCGCCCAGCTCACCGACGATCGTCGGCAGGGCGGTGGCCACGATCGTCTGGTCGAGGGAGGCGAGGAACATGCCCAGCATCAAGCTGACGAAGACCAACAGGATGTCTCGTCGCGTCATCGAGGTCGCCGGCTGCCCGGCGGGGAGAGGTGCTGCAGTGTCGGTCATTCGCGGTCCAGGAGCTCGGTGATCTCGGAGTGGAAACGTTCGATGAGCTCGACCAGGCGTTCGGCATCGTCGGGGTCCCACCCGGAGAGGATCGAGGCGAACAGCTTCCGCCGTTCCTCTTCGACCGCCTCGACCAGCGCCTCCCCTCGGGGTGTGGCGGTGGCGAGGAACGCCCTCCTGTCTTCCGGGTCGGCCTCCTTCTGCACCAGGCCCTGGCGGTCCAGGGCCGAGACGTGACGACTGAGCGTCGACGGCTCGACTCCGAAGTGCTGCGCTAGCTCGGTGATCCGAGCCGGGCCGTCCTGCACGAGACGCTTGAGCACCAGATAGGCGGAGCGTTCGATGTCGACGCCCGCCGCCCGGGCCACCCGCTGGTGGAGCCGCCGCACGGCGGCGCTGCGGGTGAGCACGGAGATCGAGCCGGCGAGCCGGTTGACGAGGGTTTCGATGTCTACCCGGGTCGAGTTCACCCGGTCAGGATAATGATGTTTGCATCAACCAAATAAATCGGAGGATCGGTGCGGCGTAGCCTGTCGTCTCGCGCATCGACGGAGGAATGATGAGGCGTAGCTATTTGATCTGGATCGCGGTGGCGGCGCTGGTGCTCGCCGCATGCGCCGCCGGCTCCAATCCGGAGGTCTCCGCCGACGGGGCGGGGTTCTGGCTCGGGCTGTGGCACGGCTTCATCAGCCCGGTGACGTTCGTGATCTCCCTGTTCACGGACGACGTGAGCCTCTACGAGGTCCACAACAACGGCAACTGGTACGACTTCGGATTCGTTCTCGGGGCCGGGATCATCCTCAGCGGCGGCGGGGCAGGGGCCCGACGGCGTAGCTGACCCACCTACCAGTTCTTCCCTCGGGTGTGTTTAGCATCGCGCCCAATCGGGAATACCCGGCCCTCAGCCGGGTCATTACCCGGTCGTGGCCCTTGAAAGGAGGACCAATCATGAAGCGGAAGATACTGGCGGTGCTCAGCGCCGCCGCTTTGACAGTCAGCGTGGCCGCTTGCGGAGGCACCGAGGACGACCCGGGCACGACACTGCCGGGCGTCGACGGTGGTACCGACACCACCCTCGGCCTCCCCGATGACACTGGTGCGACCGACACCAGCGCTCCGGCCGACACCGGTGCGGCCGACACCGGTGCGACCGACACGAGTGCGGCCACCGACACCACCGCTGGTGGATGACATCTGATCCGACTTCGGATCGTGAAAGGGAGGCCCTTCGGGGCCTCCCTTTCGCGTCGGATCTCCACTGCGACGATCTCCGAGGGGGTCAACCCGTGGACGGGTCGGACCGGAAGGCCATTCCGCGGGCGGCGAGATCCTCGGAGAGGATGCGGATCGCCCGCGGTCCCACGCCGTGGAGGGCGAGCAGCTCCTGCTCGCTGCGGGCGGCGACGTCGGCCAGCGATGTGATGCCGGCGCCGGCCAGTGCGCGAGTCGCCGGGCCGCCGAGGCTCGCCGGCAGGTCGCCCACCTCGCCTGGTTTCGCTTCTTCGGCCGCGGCCAGGGCTGCCGCCAGCCGCTTCGGCGCCCGGTGGAGCCATGCCCGCTTCACCAGGTAGTTGAGTGCCTGGCCGTTGAGGTCGGTGAGCGGGATCGCGACGCCGATCGACGTGCCCTGGCGCACCACCTCCTCGGCCGTCGGGTGGTCGGCGAGGGCGGCTTCGACGTCTTCGGGGGAGAGGCGGAGTCGGACTTCGCCGCCGGGAGTGACCGATGCGAATCCCTCGTTCCGCACGTAGTACGCCACCGCGCCGAAATGGGTCCTCTCTTCGACCTCGGGCAGGCCGAGAGCGGCCTTTCTCAGCTGTGCTTCTGTCGTCATCCGTCGTCGACCCTAGCGGTGGCCGACTTCGGCGGGCCATGCGAATTCGGGCGGTTCGGCGGTTCCTCCTGGGTACCGTCCTAACCGTCACGCACGGATGTGCGGGATCGGCCGACTCGGGATCGTGCCTCCAGCAGGCTCTCTTCGACCTCGCAGATGCGCTTCCGCTGCGACTTCAGGAGATCGCGCACGTCCGGCGGCCATCGATCGTCCAGCAACCGGTCCCAGATCTGTTGGATGACGCGCACCGCGTTGATGGCGACGGTGAGCAGGACCGTGTCGTTCGACGACGCCACGTCGAACGCCACCGTGTGCCAGCGGGGGTTCAGGACCCAGCTGCCGCGCAACTCGCCGGGTTCGGTCATGAGCGACAGGAACTCGAGCTCCTGGCCTAGGTCCCGCAGTGCCTGGCGCGACTTCTCGACGATGTCTCGGGCGGAATCGTGGCCGAGGCGGCCGAGCACCTTTGCGAGCACGCCGTCGGCGTTCTCCAGATAGCTCGCCACCGCGAAGGCGACCTCCCCCAAGTCGTGCCCGTCGCTGAGATGCATCAGTCCCCCCAATCGCGGATCGTCGATTGCAACCGTGTGCAGTCTTGCCGGTTATTTAAGATCGCCCGACGGCCGTTCACGTAAAGCCGGCATGTGTCGTTCCTCCGCGGCGCCCGCCAGATGGAGAGGTGCCGGCGGACGATGAATCCGGCGTCTCCGAGGCGTCGGCATCGGACGTACCGACAGATTGGGGTCACCCGCATGGCGAAGGATCGGAGATCCGCACACACGAGGAGCCCCCTTGCGGGGGCTCCTCCACGTATCGAGTCCGCCTGTAAGCCGGATTCTGTCCAGAGCCTTGCGGCTCCTGGGTGACCATCCATCTGGGCCACACGGTTGCCCGTGGGCTCATGCGGCCTACCCGGGGCTTGATCGGCGGGCCACCGGCGCCCCTGCTCGGCCTTGCTCCGGATGGGGTTTGCCTAGCCACCCCGGTTACCCGGGGTGCTGGTGGGCTCTTACCCCACCGTTTCACCCTTGCCTGTGCCCCGAAAGGGGCCATCGGCGGTCTGTTCTCTGTGGCACTTTCCGTCGGGTCGCCCCGCCCGGCTGTTAGCCGGCATCCTGCCCTGTGGAGTCCGGACTTTCCTCAGCCCTTGCGGGCCGCGGTCACCCAGCGGACTCGCAATCACTGTAACGCCACATAGGTCCCGAGTATTCGGGCTCTCCGCCCGGCGTCAGTCGAGTCTTCGACCGTAGAAGCGCAACGCCGGGTACAGCTCCTGGTAGATGGGGTGGTGCGAGTCGTAGTGGGAGGCGGCGTCGCCGGGCTCGGCCACCGGCTGCACGGTGACCGTGGCGGCACATGCCTCGTCCGCCGTCGGGAACCAGCCGGCACCCACCGCAGCCAGCAGGGCGGCGCCGTAGGCGGCACCCTCGGCGTCGGGGATCGTGGCGATCTGGGTGCCGAGCACGTCGGCGAGGATTTGGCACCACAGCTGCGAACGGGTCCCTCCGCCGGAGGCGCGTATTTCATGGGGCCGGGCCAGGCCGGTCTCCATCATGAGCTGCAGCGAATCCCGCAGGCCGTAGGCGACGCCCTCCAGCACCGCCCGGGTCATGTGCCGCAGGTCGTGGCGGACGGTGAGGCCGACGAAGGCCCCCCGGGCGTGCGGGTCGGGATGCGGCGTCCGTTCTCCCGACAGGTAGGGGAGGAACATGAGGCCCTCCGCGCCCGGCTCCACCTCGGCGGCCCCGGCCACCAACTCGTCGAACGATTTGTCGGGAGCGACGGCGTCACGCAGCCAGCGCAGGCTCCCCGCCGCCGACAGCATCACTCCCATCAGGTGCCAGCGATCGGGAACGGCGTGGCAGAAGGCATGGAGGCGGCCCTCCGCCTGGGTGAACGGCTCCTCGGTGGCGGCGAACACCACACCCGAGGTGCCGAGGGACAGGGCGACGATGCCGGGCCTGATCGCCCCGACGCCCACGGCGTTGGCCGACTGGTCGCCACCCCCGGCGACCACCGGGGTCCCGGCCCGCAGGCCGGTGGCTTCGGCGGCGGCCGCGCTCAGGGCACCGGTCACGTCCGGCCCCTCGTGGGTGTCGGGGAACAAGGACCTGTCCAGGCCCAGGGCGTCCAGGATCTCGTCGGACCAGGTGCGGCGGGCCAGGTCGAAGAGGATGGTCCCGGACCCGTCGGCGACGTCGATGGCGAACTCGCCGGTCAGCCGGTAGCGGACGTAGTCCTTGGGGAGGAGGATGTGGCGCACCCGTTCCCAGTTCTCCGGCTCGTGGCGCTGCACCCACAACAGCTTCGGGGCGGTGAAGCCGGTGAGGGCGTCGTTGCCGGTGATCTGGATCAGCCGCTCCTTTCCGATCCGGCGGCGGATCTCGTCACATTCCTCTTCGGTGCGCTGGTCGTTCCACAGGATCGCCGGGCGCACCACCTCGCCCGCATCGTCGAGCAGCACCGAGCCGTGCATCTGGCCGGTCAACCCGATGGCGGCTACCTCGTCGGCGGAGACACCCGTCTGGTCGAGAGCCTTGCGGATGGCCCCGACCGCCGCGTCCCACCAGTATCTCGGGTCCTGCTCGCTCCACAACGGCCGGGGCGTGTCGTAGGGGTACTCGACGCTTCCCACTCCGACGACCTTCCCCGTCTCGTCGACCAGCAGCGCCTTGGTGGCCGTGGTCGACACGTCCATGCCCAACACGTAGCTCATGTGCCCTCCTCGACGATCCTGGCCAGTGCCTCCTCGGGGTCCTCGCAGGTGCTCACGTGCCACGTCTCCCGGTGGACGGTCTCCTCGCCGGGCTCCAGGTCGACGAGCGGGCCGAGCGACTCGAGCTCCAAGAAGGCGTCGTTGCAGTACACCTGGGCGACCGCGCCGCGGTCGGCGTAGTCGGCGTCGTCCCGCGCCGGCGGGATCTCCTTGACGAACAGCTGGCCGTCGGCCATGTACCCCAGGCGCCCTGGCGCCGGGCCCGATCCCACCTTGATCTGCGGGCCGGGCCCGGCGCGGACGAGGAGGGCTGCGGGGCGCCACTCCAGACGGGGATCGGTCGGGTCCGTGTACGGCCACAGCACCATGCTGCGGTCGGCCTGGGGCGCCTGCGTCGGGTTCGGGGGGAGGGGACAGAAGGCCACCCCACCTGTGCGCAGCTGGGTGATCGCCCACGGCGCCACTCGCCGGGCCGTGTCGCCTCCGTTGAGGAGGGAGTGCTCCACCACGAGGCGCCCGTCATCCTCCCGGATGGTCACGGTCTTCTGCAGGCCGGCGCCGTCGGCGGGCGCGGACACCGAGACGACACCCTCGCCCACTTCGACCTGGCAGGCGATGTCGTCGGACACGTAGGTGACGTCCGCCACCTCGGGGGCGGCCCACAACCTGTGGCCCCCTCGGAACCGATACGGGCCGTCGGGCCCGTCCAGCGCTACCGAGTCGTCGAGCCGGGCGAACAGGCTCGGCCGTCCCTGCCAGGACAGGTCGAGGATCCGCGGCCCGTACGACGTGGGGGCTTCGAGGGTGTACTCACCCAGCTCCACCCGAACAGGTTCTGTGGTCACTCCGCCCGATCCACCGTCCAGATGGCCTTGTTGACGCGGTTCTCCAGGAGCTCCTGGCGGCCCGTGGCCGGCTTGGGCTGGAGGTCCGAGGAGAGGACCCGCTCCGACAGCGAGTCGAGGGACTCCTGGCCCGACATGATCGCCTCGCCGAGTTCGGCCGACCAGCCGGCGTACCGTTCCCGCTTGAACCGGTCCAGCGTCTCGTTCTCGATCAAGTCGGCGGCGGCCAGCAGCGCCCGGGCGATGGTGTCCATCCCGCCGATGTGGCCGTAGAACAGGTCGGTCCGGTCGACCGACTGGCGGCGCAGCTTGGCGTCGAAGTTGAACCCGCCGGTGGTGAAGCCGCCGCCCTTCAGGATCTCGTACAGGGCGAGCGTGAGCTCGTCCACCGAGTTGGGGAACTGGTCGGTGTCCCAGCCGTTCTGGTAGTCGCCCCGGTTGGCGTCGATGGAGCCGAAGATCCCGTTCGCCACGGCATAGGCCACCTCGTGGTGGAAGCTGTGCCCGGCCAGCGTGGCGTGGTTGGCCTCGATGTTGACCTTGTACTCGTCGACCAGGTCGTAGCGCTCGAGGAAGCCGTGCACGGTGGCCACGTCGTAGTCGTACTGGTGCTTGGTCGGCTCGGCCGGCTTGGGCTCGATGAGGAGCGTTCCTTCGAAGCCGATCTTGTGCTTGTGCTCGGCTACGAGGGTCAGGAAGCGGGCCAGCTGGTCCGCTTCCTGACGCAGGTCGGTGTTGAGGAGGGTCTCGTAGCCTTCACGGCCGCCCCACAGCACGTAGTTGGCGCCTCCCAGACGGTGGGTCGCCTCCAGGGCGTGCTTGACCTGGGCGGCTGCGAAAGCGAACACGTCGGGGTCGGGGTTGGTGGCCGCCCCGGCGGCGTAGCGAGGGTGGGAGAACAGGTTGGCGGTGCCCCACAGCAGCTTCACGCCGGTCTCGGCCATCTTCTTCTCCGCCCTGTCCACCATGTGCTCGAGGTTGCGCACCGACTCGACCAGCGAGTCCGTGTACGGGGCGATGTCGACGTCGTGGAAGCAGAAGAACGGAACGCCCAGCTTCGCGAAGAACTCGAACGCGGCGTCCATCTTCTGCTCGGCGGCCCGGAGCGGGTCGGAGGCGTCGCTGATCCACGGCCGGTCGAAGGTGCCGAAGCCGAAGATGTCGTTTCCCGCCCAGCTGAACGAGTGCCAGTAGCAGACGGCGAAACGGAGGTGGTCCTCCATGCGCTTGCCGAGCACGATGCGGTCGGGCTGGTAGACACGGAACGCCAGGTCGTTGTCGGTGTCGGGGCCTTCGTAGGGGATGCGGCCTTCCACCTCGGTGAAGAAATCCACGTCAGTCCTCCTCTTCCTCGATCGAGCGGATGGTCACTCGTCCGCCGAACGCTACCTCCGGCGAGCGGCCGCCATCGGCGATGGTGAACGTTCCTGCCAGCTCCCGGTCGGCGGCGGATCGGCCGACGTACACCTCGAACACGCCCGGCTCCACGACGTAGTCCAGACGGCGGTCGTGGAACCCCAACTGGCCCGTCGGCAAGGTGAAGGCCACCTCCCGGATCCCGCCGGCCGGCACCGCCACCCGAGCGAACGCCTTCAGCTCCGACACCGGGCGCGTGAGGCTGGCCTCCACGTCGCGGACGTACACCTGCACGACCTCTTCGCCGTCGCGGTCGCCGACATTGCGGATCCGGGCCGAGACGGTCACCGACCCGTCCATGTCGACGGTGTCCGGTTCGACGGTCGCCCCTTCGATCCGGAACTGCGTGTAGCTGAGGCCGTGGCCGAACGGGTATAGCGGGCTGGTGGGGGAGTCGACGTAGTCGCCCTTCCAGTGGGAGCGCCCGCCGGACACCTTGTGCGAGTGGTAGACGGGGATCTGGCCCACCGAGCGCGGATAGGAGATGGGAAGCTTGCCTCCCGGGTTGTAGGCGCCGGTGAGCACCTCGGCGATCGCCTCGCCTCCCTCGGCGCCGGGCAGCCATGCCATCACGACGGCGGCGGCGTGCTCGTGGATCCATTCGCTGCCCATCGGCCTGCCGCCGACGAGGACGAGCACCACCGGCGTGCCGGTGCCGATCACCGCCCGCACCAGCTCCTCCTGGACTCCGGGCAGGTCGAGCGAGGAGCGGTCGCGGCTCTCGCCGCTCGTCGAGTCGTCGGTCAGCCCCGACTTGTCGCCCATCACCAGCACCGCCACGTCGGAGCGGGAAGCGAGGGCCACGGCCTCGGCGAACCCTTCCCGCGACTCGCCGTTGACGTCGCAGCCCCGGGCGAACGCCACCTGGCCGTCGAGGCGGGATGCGAGAGCTTCGAACACCGTCGCCGCCTCGGCGTCGGCGGTGGGCAGGTCCAGGTCCGGCGGGATGGGGATGTGGAAGACGTTCTCGCCGGCCTTCATCTCCCGCAGCGACTCCACGTGGGCAGGGTGCGTGTAGTCGCCGAACAGGTGCCGGGATGCGTCGGCGTTGGGCCCGATCACCGCCACCTTGGCGGCTCGCAGCGGGAGGATCCCGTCGTTCTTCAACAGGACGATGCTCTTGCGGGCGATGTCCCTGGCCAGCTCCGAATGGCGGGGGTAGGTGAAGTCGGCCCCCTCGTCGACGTAGGGCTTCTCGAACAGGCCCAGCTCGAACTTGGTGCGCAGCACCCGGGCGACGGCCCGGTCGACCAGCTCCTCCGTGACGAGGCCTGCGGAGAGGGCCTCGAGCAGCGGCTCGCCATAGCAGTCGGTCCCGGGCAGCTCGACGTCGATCCCGGTCTCGAGCGCCAGGGCGGCCGCCGACGGCCCATCGGGGGCGACCCGGTGGTAGGTCTCCAACTGGCGGACGGCGAAGTAGTCGGACACGACCGTGCCCTCGAAGCCCCACTCGTCCCGCAGCAGGCCCTGTATCAGATCCCGGTCGGCGCTGGCAGGCACCCCGTCGAGCTCCTGGTAGGAGGGCATCACCGACCGGAGCCCGGCATCGACCGCGGCCCGGAACGGATGCAGGTAGACGTCGTGGAGCTCCCGGGGCGGGATGTGGGCCGGCGCCCAGTTGAGGCCGCCTTCCGAGGCGCCGTAGCCGACGAAGTGCTTGGCAGTGGCCACCACCCCGGAGGAGAGGTCGGCCCCTTGCAGGCCGCGCACGAACGCCGCCCCCATCGAGGCGACGAGGTGGGGGTCCTCGCCGAAGGTCTCCTCGGTGCGGCCCCACCGGGGGTCGCGGGTGACGTCCAGCACGGGGGCGAGGCCCTGGCGGGCCCCGACGGCGAGCATCTCGGCCCGGATCGCCGCTCCCATCGCTTCGGCCAGGGCCGGCTCCCAGGTGCTGGCCACGCCGATCGCCTGGGGGAAGACGGTGGCGCCCCGGGCCATGAGCCCCGAGCACACCTCTTCGTGGATGATGGCGGGGATGCCGAGACGGGTCTCTTCCACCAGGTAGCGCTGGATCTCGTTGGCGACCCGGGCGGCCTCGGCGGGGCGCAGGTTGCTGGCGCCGGAGACGCGGGTGATGTGGCCGATGCCCTTGGAGAGGATGCGCTCGGCGTCGGCGGGGGACAGGTGGTTGTCCTTCACCACCTCGAAGACCCAGGCGCTCCCGAGCTGGGCGATCTTCTCTTCGATCGTCATCAGCTCGAGGAGGCTCGCCACCCGCTCCTCGATCGGGGCGGAGGCGTCCTGGTAGCGGTGCTGGGGGCTCGGCTCGACGGTCATCCCTTCACCGCCCCGCTCGTGACGCCGGAGACGATGTGGCGCTCGGCGATGGCGTAAAGGATCAGTGCCGGCACGATCGACAGCACCGTGTAGGCCAGCACCAGCGCCGTGTCCGTCCCGTACTGGGTGGAGATGTTGTTGACGCCCAGCGGCAGCGTCCACTGATCCTGGCGGGTGAGCACCAACAGCGGCAGCAGGAACGCGTTCCAGCTGCCGACGATCGTCAGCACCGAGATCGTCGACAGGGCCGGCCGTGACAGCGGGAGCATGACGTGCCAGTAGAACCGGAGGGGCCCGCAGCCGTCGATGATGGCGGCGTCCTCCAGGTCGTCGGGGATGTTGCGGAAGAACGGCCGCAGGATCACGATCGACAGCGGCAGCCCGAACGCCACCTGGGGGAGTATCACGCCCCACGGGTTGCCCAACAGGTCCAGGTCCCGCAGGGTGAGCCACAGGGGCAGCGTCGCCGCCACCACCGGGTACAGGAGCCCGATGGTGAAGAAGGTGTATATCGCCTCCCGTCCCCGGAACCGGTAGCGGGCGAGGGCGAAGGCCGCCAGGGAGGAGAGGGGGAGGATCAGCAGCGTGGTCGCCAGGGCGATGAAGGTGCTGTTCCACACCTGCCGCCAGAACGCCGGCGACCGCAGAGTGCCGAGATAGTTCGTGAAGATCCACGGGTCGGGGAGTCCGACCGGCCGCTCGGCGATCTGGCCGGTGGTGCGGAACCCGCCCAGCACCGCGTAGACGAGCGGCACCAGGATCAGCGCCAGCACCGCCAGGGCGACTACGTACAACACGGTCCTCGAGAGGACTCTTCGGACAGGGATCGTGGCAACAGCCATCAGGTCAGAGCTCCTTCGACGTCACGGCGCAACACGAACCGTTGGTAGAACAGCGCCAGAACCATGGATATGGCGAAGATCAGGATCGATACCGCCCCGCCGTACCCGAAGCGGTTCCGGCCGAATCCGAAGTCGATCAGGTAGGTGGCCATCGTCTGGGTGGCGCCCACCGGGCCGCCCCTCGTGGTCACCCAGACCAGGTCGAACACGTGGAATGACCCGATGATCATCAGGAACATCGAGATGCGGATCGTGGGGCCGAGCAGCGGAAGCGTGACGTGGCGGAACGCCTGCCAGGGGCCGGCGCCGTCGATCGCCGCCGCCTCCTTCAGCTCGGACGGGATGCCCTGCAGCCCGGCGAGCAGCAGGACCATGTGGAGGCCGAAGTACTTCCACGTGAGGACGAAGAACAGCGAGTAGAGGGCGACGCCCGGATCGCCCAACCAGGGCCGCATGAACTCCTGGACGGCCGCCTCGCTCACACCGGGGATCAAAGGACCGACGGTCTCGATGACCCGGTCCACCATCCCGTCGGGACGCAGCAGCTGACGCCACACGACGCCCGTGACGACCTCGGAGAGGACGTAGGGGGCGAAGAACATCGTGCGGAACAGGCCCCTCCCGGCGAGCTTCTGGTTGAGCAGGACCGCCAGGGCGAGGGCGAACGGCAGCTGCAGCGTCAGGGAGAGGACGGCGATGACGAAGCAGTGGAAGATGGCGGCCCGGAAGTCGGGGGAGTTGAGAGCCTCGACGAAGTTGCCGAGGCCGACCCAGTCGGTCAGCGGGCCGAGCCCGTTCCAGTTGTAGACGCTGAAACGGAGGCTCTGGACGATCGGGTAGATCACGAACAGCCCGTAGACGACGAGGGCGGGGAGGACCAGGACGGCGAGGGTGGGCCACGAGGCGTAGCCCGGCGCACCTCTGAGAGGCCGCCGCGACGGTGTCGGGGCAGAAGGCTGGCTCACCCGGGTCGGCTGGCTCTGGGTCTGCATGGGCGATGTGTGGGGGCTGTGGGGCCCAAGAGGTCCCCACAGCCCGGTCTCGTCATCAGCTCGAGGCGAACGCGGCGTCGATCGCCTGGATGGCGTCTTCGATGGTCGTCTGCCCGGCGAAGATCTTGACAGTCTCGTCGTTGATCGCCTCGCCGACGGCAGCCGGGAAGTACTGGTCCAGATAGAGCTGGACGAACTCCGACTGCGCCAGCGACTCGAGCAGTGGGACCATCAGCGGCTCGGTGACCGAGTTCTCGGCGCCCTTGGTGACGGGGAGGATGGCGCCGGTCTCGCCGGCCCGGCGGGCGTTCTCCACCGACGTCAGGTACCGGAGGAACTCCACGGCCTCGGGCGGAGCGTCACGGCCGACGGCGAAGCCGTTGCCGCCGCCGATGCCGTCGTTGAGGTCGCCGGCTCCGCCTTCCACCTCCGGGAAGGGGAACCACCCCATCTCGAAGGGGAGCCGCTCCGACGGCAGTTGGTCGGGCTCGCCGTGGCCGCCGGAGTTGGCGTACTCGCCGGGACCCCACTGGCCCATCAGCGAGATGGCGGCGCGGCCGGTGCCGATCCAGCCCGCCTCACCGTCGGGCCCGGGCCAGGTGGAGGCGAGGAAGCCCTCCTGGAACGGCTCCAACTCGACGAGGCGCTGGAGCTGGTTGCCGGCCTCGATGACTGCCGGGTGGTCGAAGCTCCGGTTGGCGGCGATCTCCTCGATGGCCTCCTGTCCGCCGATGCGCAGGATCAGGTAGGCGAGGTAGAAGTGGGCCGGCCACCGGTCCTGGCCACCGACGGCGATCGGGGTGATGCCGGCGTCCTTGAGGCGCTGCACGACGTCGAGGAACTCGTCCCACGTCGTCGGGGGAGCGTCGATGCCGGCCTGGGCGAACAGCTCCTTGTTGTACCAGAAGCCCACCATGCCGAGGTCGAAGGGCACCGCGTAGAGCCCGCCGTCCACCTCGAACAGGCTCACCGCGCCGGCGCTCAGGTCGCCGATCCAGTCGGAGACCTCGTCGCTGATGTCGCGGACCAAGCCGGCCTCGACCTGGTCGGCGAGGTCACCGCCACCCCAGGACTGGAACAGGTCCGGCGGGTCGTTGGACTGGAGACGCGGCTGGATGGCGTCCTTGAACGCCTCGTTCTCGTTCACGACGATGTCGAACGTCACGTGCGGGTTCATCTCCGTGAACTCGTTCGCCAGCGTCTCCCACAGCTCGAGCATGGCGCCCTGGTTCTGGATGTGCCACCACTCGATCGTCACCGGCTCACGTTCTTCCCCGTCGCCGCCGCCGTCGGCTTCTGTGGCCGGGGGAGCTTCGGTGGCGGGAGGCGCCTCGGTCGAGGGAGTGTCCTCGGCAGCGGCGGTCGTGCTGGTGTCGGAGGCGGCTCCGCCGCCGCCACACGCCCCGGCCACGAGGGCCAGCACCGCCAGCAGGGCGCTGAGTCGTGTGAGTCTGGTTCTTCTCATCCGTTTCCTCCTCCAATCGTCCGCTTTCGTAAACGTTTTCAATCGATGTGCGTCATTCCTTCTTCTCCTCGGATCGTGCCTCCTCAGTCGGGGTTGGTGCAGGACTGGCGGACGACGAGCTTGGTGGGGAGGCGGACGTGGACCTCGTCCACCTCGTCGGGCTTCTCGATCAGCGAGATGAGCAGCCGCGCCGCTTCCCAGCCCATGTCCTGGATCGATTGGTCGATCGTGGTGAGCGGGGGATCGGTGAGAGCGGACTCGGGGATGTTGTCGAAGCCGATGACCGACAGGTCCCGGGGAATCCTCAAGCCCGCCGACTGGGCGACCTCCATCGTCGTTATGGCCGACAGGTCGTTGGCGGCGAATATGGCGGTGGGCCTGTCCTCCAGGGAGAGGAGCTGTCGGGCCGCCTCCCGGGCCGTTTCCGGGGCGTAGCCACCCACCTTGACGAGCTCGGGGTCGAAGTCGATGCCGGCCTCGGCGAGGGCCCGGCGATAGCCCTCCTCCCGCAGCCGGGCGGACTCGAGGTCGGGCCGTCCGGCCAAGAAGCCGATCCGACGGTGTCCCAACCCGATCAGGTACTCGGTCGCCGTGGCCGCGCCCTCCAGGTTCTGTGAGTCGACCGTCGGGAGATCGGACGGCCCGGCGTGCGGGTCGACGGCGACGACAGGCACGTCACCTTGGACGTCGACCACCGTCGGCGTGACGAGGATGGTGCCGTCGGTCAGCGTGCCGTGTAGGCGGCTGAGGAAGCGGCGCTCCCACCCCGCCTTGTGCTCGGGGCGCCCCGTCCCCGAGTAGACGATCAGCTCGTAGTCGGTGTCGTGGAGCGCCCGGGCCGCGCCCTTCAGCAGCTCGGCGGAGAAGGGCTCCAGGTCGGCGACGATGATCCCGATGAGGTTGGTCCGCCGGCTGCGCATGCTGCGGGCGACGAGGCTCGACTCGTAGCCGAGGTCGGCGATCACCGCCTGGACCTTGGCGATGGTGTCGGGAGCGACGCCGTAACGGCCGTTGAGCACCCGGGACACGGTGGCGATCGACACCCCCGCCTTTCGAGCGACGTGCTCGATGGTCACCCGGTCGGGAGGCGTCTCCTCCGTGGTGTCTCTGGCTCCACTCATGGCCCAACGCTCTCGATACCGTTGTCGATACCGTTGTCGATATCGTTTTCGACAACGTTTACAAATATGCCATGCCGTTTCGCCGCGCGTCGGCCAGACCGGGATTTTTTTTCTACGCGGCCTTGGTGCGGGCGGCGAGATGGGCGGAGAGACCGCCCACGGCTATCGCCAGGGCCGCCAGCAGGACGACCTGGGGGGTAGGCGCCGGTGAGCCGTTGACCACGGCGGTGACGACTACGGCGAGGGCGATGCCCATGGCGGCGGTGGCGCCGTGGAAGAAGTGGGAGAAGAGGGCCCGGCGGCCGGCGAACCATCCGGCGATGGCGAACCCGGCCAGCGTCCCGAAGGTGGTGGCGGCGCCGGCGGCGCCGGCCACTCCCAGCGAGAAGAGGACGAACCACAGCGCCAGCGAGGCGACGGCGAGGCCGAGCACCCCCACGCCGACTCCGAACAGGACTGCACTCACGCGGATCGAGCCGAACACCGAGACCTCCGGGAGCGGGGTGTCGACTGTATCCGATTGGCCGGCCCGCGCCGCGCGTGGCCACGTCTGCGCCTCGGTGGCGGCCGTCGGCGGCTGTCGATCGAGCCGGGGGCGCCCCTAGACTCCCTCCGCAATGGATTGGAGCCACGTCCTCGATCTGCTCACCAGCGGGAGGGGCCTGACCCGCCAGCAAGCGCGCGAGGCGATGACCGAGATCGTGGAGGGACGCGCCGATCCCGCCGCCATCGCCGCTTTCGTGGTCGCCTTGAGGATGAAGGGCGAGACCCACGAGGAGATGGCCGGGATGGTCGAAGCGCTGAAGGCCGCCGCGGTCCCGGTCCCGATCGACGACACCGCCGATCTGGTCGACATCGTCGGCACGGGCGGTGACCGGTCGTTCACGTTCAACATCTCCACCACGGCGGCGTTCATCGCCGCCGGCGCCGGGGCGAAGGTGGCCAAGCACGGCAACCGCGCCGCCTCGAGCAGGTGCGGGTCCGCCGACGTCCTCGAGGGACTGGGGATGTCGATCGACCTCGATCCCGCCGACATGGCTAAGCTCGTCACCGAGGAGGGCTTCGGCTTCTTCTTCGCGCCCCGTTACCACCCGGGTTTCCGCCACGCCGGCCCGATCCGCAAGGCCCTGGGCATACCCACCGTGTTCAACTTCCTCGGGCCCCTCGCCAACCCCGTCGGGGTGCGGCGTTACGCCCTGGGCGTCTCGGACCAGAGGATGGCCGAGCGGATGATCCACGTCCTCGCCGTGTTGGGCGCCGAATCGGCGTTCGTGGTCCACGGCGAAGACGGGATCGACGAGGTCACCACGTCCGGCCCGACCTACATCTTCCGGCTGCGCGACGGCGAGATCACCCATGCCGAGTTCACGCCCGAGGACTTCGGCATCGAGCGCTCGAAGCTCGCCGACCTGGCCGGTGGCGACGTTGCCCACAACGTCCGCATCCTCAGAGGGATCCTGGAAGGGGAGAAGGGCCCGCGGCGGGACGCGGCGATCGTCAACGCCGCCGTCGGGCTCGTCGCCGCGGGCATCGCCGAAGGTTTCGTGGAAGGCGTCGAGCGGGCCGTCGAGTCGGTCGACTCGGGGAAGGCGGCGGAGGTGCTCGAGCGGGTGGTGAAGCGCAGCCAGGAGCTGGCCGGCGGCTAGCGGCTCAGTCGCCGAAGACGGCTTCCAGCACCCAGCGCACGATCGAGATCACGAGGGCGCCCAGGAACGTCGCCCAGAAGAACCCCGTCGAGGTCAGCCCCAGATCGAGGCGCTCCGGCGCCGACAGCCACACCACCAGCTGCAGGACCAGGGCGTTGATCACGAGGAGGAACAGCCCGAGGGTCAGCAGGATCAGCGGAAAGCTGAAGAAGCTGAGCACGGGCTTGACGATCGAGTTGGCCACGGCGACGAGGACCGCCACGGCGACGAATGCCCAGGCGCTGCCGTCGAAGTCGAGGCCGGGCACCAATCGGACCGCGACCCAGACGCCGGCGGCGGTGGCAGCCAGTTGGAGCAACCGCTTCAAGAAGCCTCACCTCCTGCGGGGACCGGTGGCACGGTAGCGCCGGTAGCCTCCGCTTCGTGGTGACACGCCGGTCGTTGATCGAAGCACTGCGCCGGGAGGGGATGCGCATCACCGCCCCCCGGGAGGCGATATGTGCCGTCCTCGCCGAGCCCGACCTCGGGCACGTGTCCGTGGCGGAGCTCCAGCAGCGGGCGGAGCAGGTGCTCGGTCGGGGCATCGACCTGTCGACCGTCTACCGGACCGTGGACGCCCTCCAGGAGGCGGGGATCGTCCACCACGTCCACCTGGGGCACGGGGCCAGCGTCATCCACCTCAGCGAGGAAGAGCACCACCACCTGGTCTGCGACCTGTGCGGGCGCACCGTCGACCTCCCGCTGGAGGAGCTGGGGCCTCTCGCCGAGCTGCTGGAGAGGCACGGGTACGAGCCGGGCACGGTCCACTTCGCCATCGTCTCCCGCTGCCTCAGCCACCGAGACGACCCCGGGTCGGCCGCGGACTGACTATCCTTGTTGCAAGGCATTTGCAACAAGGAGTCGTCCTGATGCACGTACCCGATGGTTTCATCAACGCCGCCACCTCCGTCGGCACCGGCGTCGTCGCCGCCGGAGGGCTGGGCGTGTCGCTGCGCAACGCGGCTCGGGGGCTCCGTGACTTCCACATCCCCCTCGCCGGTGTCACCGCGGCGCTGATCTTCGCCCTGCAGATGCTCAACTTCCCGGTCCTGCCGGGGGTGTCGGGCCACCTCATGGGTGGCGCTCTCGCCGCCATCCTGCTGGGGCCCTGGATGGGTGCCGTCGTCGTCTCGGTGGTGGTCATCGTCCAGGCCCTGTTCTTCGCCGACGGCGGGATCAGCGCCCTCGGCGTCAACGTGACCAACATCGCCCTCGTCACCGCCTTCGTCGCCTGGCCGGTGTTCCGGGGGGTGCTGAAGATCCTCCCCAAGACCAGGCTGTCGGCCATGGCCGCGGCCATGGTCTCCGCGTTCGTGTCGGTCCTGGCCGGCTCGTTCGCCTTCGTCCTCGAGTACGCCCTCGGCGGTGTCGGCGGGGCGCCGATCGGCACCGTGCTCGGGGCGATGACCGGGATCCACGCCCTCATCGGCGTCGGCGAGGGCCTGATCACGGCCACCGCACTCGGGACGGTCTTGGCGGTCCGGCCCGACCTCGTGCGAGGGGCGGCCGATGTCGAACTGAGCGGAACCGACACGGTCCCCACGGGCCGGGCCGTCACCACCTTCGTCCTCACCGGGCTGGCCGTGGCCGTCGCCCTGGTCGTGTTCGTGGCGCCGTTCGCCTCTCCGCATCCCGACGGCTTGGAGACCGTCGCCGAGCAGACCGGCTTCGCGTCCGCCGCCCAGGAGCACCCGATCGGCGGGCCGCTCGCCGACTACCAGGTCGCCGGGGTCGAGTCGGAGACGGTGGGGACGATCGTGTCGGGGATCATCGGCACGGTCATCGCCTTCGCCATCGGGCTCGGCATCGTGGCGGTGAGCCGAAGGCGCGCCCGCAGCGCGTGAGCGGCGTCCACGCCCACGCCCTCCACTACCACGGGCACAGCCCCGTCCATCGGCTGGCCTCCGAAGTGAAGATCGTGGCGATGTTCGCCTTCGTGGCGGCGGTCATCGCCACACCCACCCGGGAGGTGTGGGCGTTCGGCGCCCTGGCGGCGATCCTGGCCGTGGCCGTCGGCCTGGCCGAGCTGCCGACGGCCTTCTTCCTCAAGCGGCTCTCCATCGAGCTCCCGTTCGTGATCTTCGCTCTGGCGATGCCCTTCGTCGGCGTGGGCCCTTACGTGGAGGTGGGGAGCCTGTCGCTGTCGGTGCCCGGCCTGTGGGGCGCCTGGAACGTGCTCGCCAAGGCGACCCTCTCGGTGGGGGCCTCGGTGGTCCTGTCGGCGACGACCGAGGTCCCCGACATCCTCGCCGGCTTCGACCGCCTCCGGGCCCCCCGGCTGCTCACCGCAATCGCCGGGTTCATGATCCGCTACCTCGAGGTCGTCGTGTCCGAGCTGGGCCGGGTGCGCACCGCCATCGCCGCCCGGCTCGGGAATCTGTCCCGCCGCCAGGAGGCGGCCACCCTGGCTTCCGTGGCGGGCACGATGTTCATCCGCGCCTACGAGAGGGGAGAGCGGATCCACCAGGCGATGCTGGCGCGCGGCTACCGGGGCACCATCCCCCCGGCCGCCACCCCCGCCCTCCCGGCGCGCTGGGCGGGGACGGTCGCCTGGATCGCGGCGAGTTGGGTGGTCGCGGCAGCCGCCATACTGACGTCGTGACCGCCTTGTTGGAGGTCGAGGACCTCGCCTACACGTACCCGGACGGGACCCGAGCGCTCATGGGCGTCAGCTTCTCCGTCGCCGAAGGGGAGCGGGTGGCGTTGTTGGGCCCCAACGGGGCCGGCAAGACGACGCTGCTGCTGGCGCTGATCGGGATCGTGGAAGCGCAGAGCGGGGAGGTCCGGGTGGGTGGCGTGACCCTCGAGCCGGAGACCTACCCCGAGGTGCGCCGCCGCATCGGGGTGGTCTTCCAGGACCCCGACGACCAGCTGTTCATGCCGACGGTGTGGCGGGACGTCGCCTTCGGGCCCGCCAACCTCGGGCTGCCGGCCGAAGAGGTGGAGTCCCGCACGAAGGAGGCCCTGGCGGCGGTGGGAATGGAGGAGCAGGCGGATCGGGCCCCCCACCACCTGTCCGGCGGCGAGGCCCGTCGGGCCGCCATCGCCACGGTCCTGTCGATGCGGCCCGACGTGCTGGTCCTCGACGAGCCGACCTCCAACCTCGACCCGGTCGGCCAACGCGAGCTCGCCGAGCTGTTGGAGACCCTCGACACCACTCAGCTCATCGTGACCCACGACCTGCCCCTCGCCCTCCGCCTCTGCCCGAGGTCGATCGTCCTCAACGGGGGACGCGTCGCCGCCGATGGGCCCACCGCCGAACTCCTCTCCGACGCCGCCCTGATGGCGGCCAACCGGCTCGAGCTTCCGTACGGCTTCGACCCTGGCACAATCGCCGGTCGGTGAGACCCCTCGAGACGTATCTGGTCATCGCCTGCGCCGTCGGCGTCGTCTGGCCGGCGCTGTTCGGGGTGCGGACCCGACGCGGGGTGATGGCGGCGGTCCTCGTCGGGTTGGTCGTCCTCCAATGGCAGGTCGAGGGCTACAGGTGGCCTTTGTTCCTCCTGTACGTGGTGGCGGTGGGGATGGCGGTCGGCGACGTGGTGGCGGTTGAGCGGGAGCTGCCTTGGGCCCGGCGGGTGGGGAGGTTCTTGTTCGGTCCGCTCGGCCTGCTCTTCGCGGTCGCGCCGGCGTTCCTGTTTCCGGTGCCGGAGCTGCCGGTCCCTTCCGGGCCGCTCCAGATCGGCACCGAGACGCTGACCCTCCGCCATCCCGAGCTCGTCGACGAATGGGGAGAGCACCCCGGCCGGCGGCGGCAGATCAACGTGCAGATCTGGTACCCGGCCCACGTCGAGGAAGACGCCGTCCCGCTGCGATGGCAGCCGGAGGACGACCACGTGGGCCCGGCGCTGGCCCGCCGGCACCGGCTTCCCGGGTTCTTCTTCAACTCGGCCCGTTACACCGACACCCACTCGTACCCGGGCGCCACCGTCGACGAGGGCGGGTTCCCGCTGGTGGTCTACAGCCACGGCTGGGAGGGCTTCAGGACGAACTCGATCGCCCAGGTGGAGAACCTCGTCAGCCAGGGCTACGTGGTCATCGCCATCGACCACACCCACGTGGCGGTGGCCACCGTCATCGACGGCGAGCCGGTGTACATCGACGACGCTGCCCTCGGCGACCCCGACGCCGACCTCGCCACCCGCCAGCAGGCAGAAGCCGAGATCATCGACGTCATGGCCCAGGACATCAGGCTCGTGCTGGACGAGGTGGAGGCCGGCGCCGAGGGGGCGTTCGGGGAGCTGGCGGCGGCGATGGACCCCACGTCCGTGGGGCTGTGGGGCCACGGGATGGGCGGGGCGGCGGCCCTGCAGGTGTGCCTCACCGACGACCGCTGCGACGCCATCGCCGGCCAGGATCCCAAGGTGGAGTTCCTGCCCGACCCGGTGCTGGCCAACACCGCCACCAAGCCGATGCTGTTCATGCGCTCCGACCCCTGGCGGGGCAACGACAACGACGCCGTGCTGAGGGGCGTGGTGGCGCGTTCGGAGACCATCACCTACTGGGTGGACGTGAGAGGCGCCGACAGCACCGACTTCCTGACCACGCCGGTGGTCTCTCCCATCGCCCCTCAGCTCGGGATGCGCGGCCCGATCGACGCCAACCGGGTGATCGTCATCAACCGCCGATTCGTCACCGGCTTCTTCGACCGGTTCCTGTTGGGGACGGGAAGCGCCGCCTTGGACACGGTCGATTTCGCCGAGGTCGACGTCGAGGTGGTCGACCGGCGCTGATCAGGTGTCGCCGGGAGCCGACCGCGTGTTGCCGAGTCGCTGCTGGCCGGGATCCTCGCCCCGGCGGATGGCATCGATGGCGCCGCCCAGGGTCAGGGCGTCGGTCGGCCCGATGATGCGGCCCACGACGGTTCCCTCCGGGTCGATGAAGAACGTCTCGGGGATGCCGAACACCCCGAAGGCGATCGCGGCGCGGCTTCCTTCGTCGACCAGGTACTCGGTCGTCTCGCTGATCCCTTCCTGCTCCAGGAACCGGATGGAGTCGGACGGGTCGTCCTGGTAGGAGATCCCCACGAACCTCACCCCGGAGCCGGAGAACGAATCGGACGCCGCCACCAGCGCGTCGTGCTCCACCCGGCACTCCAGGCACCAGGAGGCGAAGAAGTTCACCACCACGATCTCCCCGGAGTAGTCCGAGAGCGACACCTCGCCGGAGCCGAGGAGGCGGGGCAGTGTCACCTCCGGCGCCGGCCGACCCAGCAGCGGCGACTCCGAGAGCGCCGGATCCGAGCCGAAGCGGCTGGCGAACACGACCGCCAAAACGACGCTGAGGGCCACCACCGCCCATGCCGCGATCTTCATCCCCGACGCCCGCCGGCGTGGGGTGGTCAGCTCCCGCATGCCTCACCTGCCTCGGCGGCGGCGAGATCCGCCTCCACCTGGCGGCGGACGGCATCGTCGCCCAGATCGTTGCGCAGCACCTGCCGGAACGCCTCCGCTCCGGCGGCGGCGTCCCCGCGGCCGCACCATTCGACCAGCCCTTCCAGGTACAGGGGGAACGGGTCGTCGGGCACCAGCTCCCGGGCCTGGGCCAGCAGCTCCAGGGCGGTGTCGACCTCGCCGTTGCCGGCGTAGGTCATCCATCCGAGCCGGGTCAGGGCGGTCGCCGCCTGCGCCGGCGTCGCCTTGTCGGAGGAGGCGACGTCGAAGTAGTAGGGGAACGCCGACTGGAAGTCGCCTTCCTCGTAGTAGCGCTCGGCCAGGGCCAGCCGCATCCCGTCGATCTGGGGATGATCCACGTTGGCGGCGATCACCGCCGCCAACGTCTCGTTGGACACCGAGTCCGGGTCGGCGGCGACGTCCGCCACCCCCGAGCTCTGGCCGGGGCGGTCCACGATGAAGGCGCCGGCGGCGAGCACGATCACCACCAGCGCCCCCACCACCAGCGCCGTCCCCGCCACCGCCCGCGTGGTGGACCGGGGGAGGGGTGTCTCCGACGCGGCGGAGATCTCACGCAGGGCGGCCTGGGTCTCGGCCAGCTCCGCCTCGTAGCTCTCCCGCAGGTGCCGGGCCGCTTCGGGGTCGATCTCTCCCGCCGCCTGCTGGGCCGCCAGCTCGTCCAAATCGGCCCGGATCTGGTCGAGGCGGTGGCGCGCCTCGGTCTCCTCCAGGACCGCCACCGCGCCCAGACGGCTGCGGCGCAGCGTGAGCGTGAGGCCGGCGCCCACGACCAGGGCGACGAGCGGCACCGCCCACAGCGCCACCGTCGTCGGCGAGACCTCCGGTTCGAGGAGGAGCGACCCTGGGTAGGCGCCCAAAACGGCGTCGATGGCCTCCTCCCGCGAAGCGCCCTCGGCCAGCTCGCGGCGGAGGATCTCCATCATGTCCCGAGCCATCGGCGCCGGGGACTCCGAGATCGGCACCCCCTGGCAGACCGGGCAGCGGATGAGCGAGCCGATCTCCTCGGCGGTGTCGGCCGGCGGCTGGTAGCTCACGATCAGCACCACCAGCGCCACTGCCATCACGACCACGCTGATCGCCGACCAGGGCACGGAGCGGACGGCGGCAGGGGCGCGTCCGGCGAGCTCACGCATCGGCGGCCTCCAGGACCCGGGCGCGGCGATCCGCCCGACGCACCTGGGTGGCCCAGAACCCCCCGGCGGCGGTCACCAGCCCGCCCAGCCACAGGACCCAGATCAAAGGCGACGTGTTCGCTTCCAGGCGGATGCCGGTGTTGTCGATGCTGATCAGCATCAGGTACACGTCGCCTCGCCATCCCGACATGACCGCCGGCGTGGGGATGCCGGTGGGGTCGGAGCCGAAGTGGTTTGCCCGGGGCTGCAGCTCGGCGACGAGGCGTTGTCCGGACCAGACCTCGATGTTCGCTCCCACGACGGTGCGGTTCGGCTCGGAGCGCTGGAATGGGGCCCGGTAGGTCATCTCGTAGCCGGCGAAGTCGAAGGTGTCGCCGGGGGCGAGGTCGAACGTCTCGTGGGTGGCCAGATTCGAGGTGAAGGCGAGGCCCAGCGCCACCAGGGCGACGCCGACGTGGGAGAGCTGGCCAGCCCAATATCCCTGGTCGCCGGTGACGACCTGGCGGGCCTCGGCGAAGAACCCCCGGCCGGTGGCGCGGCTGCGGCGCCCGGCCAGCTCGAACAGGTGCCGGACGATCACGCCGATCACGAACACCGAGGCGAACACCGACAGCACCACCCATCCGATGCGGGTGCCCACCAGGGCGGTCACCAGCCCGGCGGCCAGGGCCGCCTGCAGCGGCCCGCGGATACGGCTCCACACGAGCGGGCCGGCGGCGTGCCTCCAGGGTGTAACCGACCCCAGCCCGATGGTGAGGAGCAGGGCGAACGACAACGGGACGGTCAGCCGGTTGTAGAACGGCTTGCCCACCCCCACCTGCGTGCCGGTGAAAGCCTCCAGCACCAGCGGGTAGATGGTCCCCACCAGGACCACGAGCGCGAACACGGTGAGGATCAGGTTGTTGGCCAAAAACGACCCCTCCCGCGACCAGAACGAGTCGAGCCGGGGAGCGGACGCCACGAGGTGGGAGCGGGTGGCGAACAGGGCGAAGGAGCCGGCCAGGACCAGCACCAGGAAGCCGAGCAGCACGGGGCCGATCGCCGACTGGGTGAACGAATGGACCGAGGTGATGGTTCCCGACCGCGTGAGGAAGGTGCCGAGGATCGTCAGGGCGAACGCAGATATCACGAGGACGAAGTTCCACGCCTGCAGCATCCCCCGGCGCTGCTGGACCAGTGAGGAGTGGATGAACGCGGTGGCGACGAGCCACGGCAGCAGCGAGGCGTTCTCCACCGGGTCCCACGCCCAGTAGCCGCCCCACGACAGCACCTCGTAGGCCCACCAGCCGCCGAAGAGGATCCCCAGCGTCAGGAAGCTCCATGCCACGAGCGTCCACCGCCGGGTCCGGCGCAACCATTCCGGTCCCGGCAGCGTCAGCGCCAGCGCCGAGATGGCGTAGGCGAACGGGGCGGTCAGCCCGACGTAGCCGACGTAGAGGAGCGGGGGATGGATGGCCATGAGGATGTGGTTCTGGAGCAGGGGGTTGGGCCCCGGCCCGTCGGCCGGCGCCTGGATCGCCGACCACGGCCACGGGCTGGAGGCCAGGCAGCGCTCGGCCACCGCCTCGACGCACACCTCGAACGGGTTGGCGACGGTCAGCATCAGGCCGAAGAAGAACAACCCGACCAAGCCCATCACCGCCAAGGCGCCCGCCGAGAGGGGATCGCGGCGGCGTTCGTGATCGCGCCACACCAGCCATGTGAACGTCGCCAGCACCAGGCCCCACAGGACGATCGAGCCTTCCAGGGCCGCCCAGGCCGTGGCGATGTTGAACGGGAACGGTGTCGCCCGGGCGTGGTTGGTGCCGAGGTAGGCGAGCGAGAAGTCGTTGAAGAGGATGGCCGCTTCCAGCACGAGCATCGAGGCGACCGCACCCACCAGCATCAACAGGGCGGGGGTGCGGAGATCGACGCCTGCCTCCTCGCCTCGCTTGAGGGCCACGGCGGCGCCGGCTCCGGCGAGCACCAGCCATGCGGCGCCGGCGAGAGCGGCGGCGAGGGCGGCCAGGCCGACGAAAGCCAGCATCACGGGCCCCGGCGCGGTGTGCGGCGGACGATCACGACTCGTACGCTCCGCCGTGGTCGGGGACCTCGTAGTTCTCGTCGTGGCGGATCACGGCCTCGTCGGCCGCGAACCGTTCGCCGTCCCAGGTCCCTTCGACCAGCACGGGCACGCCGTCTTCGAACAGGGGCGGCACCCGGCCGCTGAGATCGACGGCGATCTCCGCCGCGCCGTCGGAGACCACGAACGACGTGACCGAGCCCGCCTCCGTGATCGATCCCTCGACGACCATCCCCGCCAAACGGAACCGGGTCTCGGCGTCGGCGAACCGGTCCGCCTGGGCGACGGCCTCCGAGGGGTACAGGTAGTAGGTCACGCCGGAGGAGAGCGAGTTCACCATCAGGACCACGATCAGGGCCACAACCCCCACGGCCCCGAAGAGGACGAAGCGGCGGTGGGTCATCGGGTCATCCCTTTCGTGTCAGACGGCGACGACGTACCTCGAGCCACACGACGTACGCCGCTATCGCCCCGTAGGTGACGACATAGGCGAGGACGGCGTTGGCCTCAGGCATCGCCCACCTCCTCCAATCGGGGTGGCGCCACCCCGGCGCCGGCGGCCGGTGCCAGCTCGACCTCCTCCTCCCGCTTCATCACCCACATCCGGGTGGCGAGCAGCGCCGCGTAGAGGACTGTGAGAGCGGCGAGGTTGACGAGCATCGCCACCAGCATCTCGGTCGGCATCGTGGCCCCTCCGGGGCGGACCGACTGGGTCTGGTGGAGGCTCCGGAACAGGTTGACGGAGAAGTAGACGAGGGGGACCTGGACGACGGCGATGATCCCGAGGAGAGAGGAACGGGAGGCGGCCGCTTCCGGGTCGTCGGTGGTGCGCCGCAACGCCAGGTACCCCAGGTACACGAAGAACATCAATGCGGTGGTGGCCATGCGGGGGTCGGCCCAGTCCCAGTAGGTGCCCCACACCGCGCCGCCCCACAGCGACCCGGTGGCGAGCGACAGGCCGGTGAAGACCACCCCCAGCTCGGCCGAAGCCGCCGCCAGTCGGTCCCACCGTCGCGTGCGGCGGATCCGCCACATGACCGAGCCGAGAGCGGTGACGCCGAACGCCAGGAAAGCCAGCCACGACGTCGGCACGTGCACGTGCATGATGCGGGCGTACTCCCCCTGGAAGGCGTCCTCCGGGGCGCGCAGCGCCATCACCAATCCGACGGCGACGGCGGCGAGGGCGAACAACTGCAGCACCCGCAGCCAGGGCGTGGGTTTGCTCATAGGGATGCTTCCTCCAGGGGGCGGGCGATCGCGGCGCCGATCACCGCCAGAGCGAGATCGGTGGCCACGACCAGCACTGTCCAGGGAAGGATACTGCCGCCGGACGCCAAGGATTCCAAGGCCTGGGAGCCGGCGAGCAGGAGGGGGACTGCCAGGGGAGCGACGATGAGAGGCGCCAGCGTGGTGCGGGTCCGCAGCCCGGCGGTCACCTCGGCGGCGAGCGTCCCCACCTGGGCGAGGCCGATCCCGGCGAGCGCCCCCGGGATCAGCGCCACGGGCCAGCCGTCGGGCAAGTCGGGGGAGTAGAAGAGGAGCATCGCCGGGAACAGGATCGCCATGAACACCAGGATCAGGATGGCGGCGGCCAGGGTGCGTCCCAGGAGCCGGGCGAAGGGGTCCACACCGAGGAGGGCGATGACGGCACGCTGCTGGGGCCGTTCGGCGGCGCTGTGGCGCAAGGCGATTTGCATGGTGAACAGGAACACGACCACCCAGAACACCGCCGGGCCCACCCGGGAGAGGAGGGCCGAGTCGATGCCGAAAGCCAACGGGAAGGACATCAGCGCCACGGCCCCGAACGGGGTGACGATGGACACGACCTCGCCGGCGCGGCGCTCCGTGAGCAGGTCCCTGCGGCAGAACTCGGCCACCTGACGGGCGAAACTCACCGCTCGACCCTCCCTTCGCGCAGCGTCAGCACCCGATCGACGTGGCTCGTCATCGCCTCCCGGTCGTGGGAGACCATCACCACCGCCCCTCCGGCGGCGACGGTGCGGCGGCACAGCACCTCGACGATGGCGGCGGCGTCGGCGTCCAGCCCGGCATGCGCCTCGTCCAGGAGGAGGAGACGGGGACGGGTCATGAGCAGCCGGGCGAGGTCGGCGCGGCGGCGCATCCCGTTGGAGCAGGCCTGTGCCCGACGGTCCGCCGCTGCGTCCAACCCGACCTGACGGAGGGCGCGGTCGGCGTCGGAGACGTCCAGGCCGGCGAGACGGGCGAAGTGGTGGAGGTTCTCCCGCAGCGTCAGCTCCTCGAACAGGGCCGGTTCGTGGCCGGACCAGCCGATGAGGCGCCGCACTTCGTAGGCGCGTGGTGACCCGACCTCGGCGTCGAAGACGGTGGCCGTGCCGGTGGTGGGGGTGCGCAGCGTGGCGATCACCGACAAGAGCGTGGACTTGCCGGCACCGTTGGGCCCGGCGATCCCCACCCGTTCCCCGGCGGCGACGTCGAGGTCCACCCCGGTGAGCACCGGAGTGGAGCCGAAGCGCAGGTGCACGTCCTCGAGCCGGACGATCGTCATCGACGGGAGTTTCCCCGTTTCGGGCCGAGATTCCCAGCCAGGGCGGTGGCCTCGAGTTTGAAGGAATGGAAGCTGTTCGAAAAAAGTTGAATGGAGGAGACAAATCGATAGAATGATCGAACCAGCCGAGATCCGTTCGATGCGTGAACGATCGTCGGCATCCACCGAGAAAGCCGAACACCATGACACCTGCCACTCCTCGAGTGCGTGACCTCACCCAGCGGGCCCGTCGTCTCGTCCCCGAGATCGACGGCGGCTCCATGCACGAGCTGCTGCTCGCCATGTGGCTGGTGTTCGACCCCGGCGGGTACCAGGCCGACCACGATCTCGGCGCCGAATGGTTCCAGGGGATGGTGGAGGCGACACCAGCCGACCTCCGCCAGGAGATCGAGTTCCTCGGCACCACCGACTACGGCACCTGGTGCGCGCTCCGGGGCCTGGTGGCGCGGGCGCCCGGGGACCACGACATCGACTCGGTCCTCGAGTGGCTGGCAGGCCTCGAGCCGGCCGAGATCCGCCGGGGGCTCCTCGCCTACACCGTCGATCTCCCCGACGACCCCGCCCTCGTCGCCCAGGCCATCGACGGCGACCGCCAGGCTCTTGCGTCGTTGCTCGGAGACCGCCAGGAGGCCGCCTCCTTCTATGGCGCGCTCTTCTCCCTACCTCACGGCCAGTTGCGCGACCGCATCGTCGCCGCCCTCCGTCGCTTCCGGGACGAGGTCTACCGCAAGGTCGAGGACGAGTTCACGTCGGCGATCACGCGGGCGGCGAAGGGCGTGACGGTGCTGGCCAAGGAAGCGGACCCCGAGCGGCTGATCGAAGCCGTCACCAACGGCCTCGACTACCGGATCCAGCCGGGTGTCGCCCGCCTGGTCCTGGTCCCGTCGGTGATCGTGCGCCCGTGGGCGGTGATGGACCAGCACCAGGACACGTTGGTCGTCGTGTTCCCGGTGGCCGACGAGTACATCGACCTCGACCCCGACGCCCCGGCGCCGTGGATGGTGAAGGTGTACAAGGCGCTCGCCGACGCGAAGCGTCTGCGGATCCTCCGCCGGCTGGCGGAAGGCCCGTCGACGCTCGACGAGCTCGCCAAGACGCTCGAGCTGAGCAAGTCGACGGTCCATCACCACGTGGGCCTGCTGCGAGGGGCCGGGCTGGTGCGGATCGCCATCGACAAGGCGGCGGGGATCAAGACCTACAGCCTGCGCCCTTCGGTGATCCCGAGCGCCCGCCAGGCGCTCGACGAGTACCTCGGATTGGAACCCACCGACAGCCTGCCGACCACGAGGAGGACGTGAGATGCATCCCGATTACCACATCGCCGAAGCCATCCAGCGAGAACGCCTCGCTCTGCGGGACCGCCACGAGAGTCGCCGCAGGCGGACGGCCGACAGCCGCGCCCCGTCCACCAGCGTGATCGATGCCCTGGGTCACGGCCTCATCGCCATCGGCGCGCGGCTCGTGTCCGATCCCGACCGCCACGTCCACGACGAGCGCCGGGCGGCCTGAGAAGTCAGCGCCGGCGCTCGGCGAGGACGGCGAGGACCTCGGCGGGAGGGACCCGCCTCTCCGCCAACAGCACCAGCAGGTGATAGATGAGGTCGGCGGCCTCTTCGGCCACGCGCCGGTCGTCGGCCGCTCCGGCGGCGTGGTCCTTGGCGGCCAAAAGGACCTCCGTCGCCTCTTCCGTCACCTTTCGCCCGGTTGCGTCGGGGCCTCCGGCGATCAGCCGGGCGGTGTAGCTTCCCTCGGGCCGCGTCCTGGCCCGTTCTTCGATCGTCTGCCACAGGACGTCCAGCGCTCCGAAGCCGGCCGCGTCCCGGTCTCCCCAACAGGTCATGGTGCCGAGGTGGCAGGTGGGCCCGTGGGGGACGGCCCGCACCAGAACGGCGTCCCCGTCGCAGTCGAGCTCCATCGACACCAGCTCCAGCCAGTTGCCCGACGTGGCGCCCTTTTCCCACAACTCCTGGCGGGACCGCGACCAGAACGTCACCCGCCCGCTCTCTTTCGTGGCTTCGTATGCCGCCGCGTTCATCCACCCCAGCATCAGCACCTGGGCGGTCTCGGCGTCCTGGACGACGGCGGCCACGAGGCCGTCTTCGCCCCAGTTGGGCTGCCTCACTGCGCCACCTCGCGCACGGGGATCCCGGCTCCTGCCATCGCCGCCTTCACCTCGGCGATCGTGATCTCGCGGCGGTGGAAGATGGAGGCGGCGAGCACGGCAGAGGCCCCTCCCACCGCGACGGCGTCCACGCAGTGCTGGGCGCTGCCGGCCCCGCCGGAGGCGATGACGGGGATGTCCACCGCCTCCGACACCGCCCGGGTCAGCTCCAGGTCGAAGCCGTCCTTGGTGCCGTCGCGGTCCATCGAGGTGAGGAGGATCTCCCCGGCTCCGAGGGCGGCGCCCCGCTTCGCCCACTCGACCGCGTCGAGCCCGGTGGGGGTGCGCCCTCCGTTCACCACGACCTCGAACCGGCCCTGGTTGCGGCGGGCGTCGATCGCCAACACCACGCACTGGCGCCCGAACCGCTCGGCGCAGGCGGCGATCAGCCCCGGGTCGTTCACCGCCGCGGTGTTCACCGACACCTTGTCGGCGCCGGCCCGCAGCACCGCCTTCATGTCCTCGGGACTGCGCACGCCGCCGCCCACCGTGAGAGGGACGAACACGTTGGAAGCGGTGCGGCGCACGACGTCGAGGGTCGTGCCCCGGTCCTCGGGAGTGGCGGAGATGTCGAGGAAGCAGATCTCGTCGGCGCCTTCCTCGGCATAGCGGGAGGCCAGCTCGGTGGGATCGCCCTCGTCGACGAGGTCGACGAAGTTCACGCCCTTCACCACCCGACCGCCGGAGACGTCGAGGCAGGGGATGACGCGGCTACGCAACACGGGCGGCCTCCCGGCAGCGGTCGACGAAACGCGCCAGGATCCGCAGCCCCGTGGGCCCGGATCGCTCGGGGTGGAACTGGATACCCTCCACCCGACCCGACCGCACCCCGGCGACGAACCGGGACCCGTGCTCGCAGAAGGCCGTCACCACGTCGGGATCGGCCGGGACCGGGGCGTACGAGTGCACGAAGTACACCACCGGGTCGGCGATGCCCGCATAGAGGTCGGAGCGGCCGGTCAGCTGGAGGTCGTTCCAGCCGATGTGGGGCAGCTTCGGAGCGTCTTCGAGGCGGCGGACCGTTCCCTCGAGCAGGCCGAGGCAGCTGGCGCCGTCCTCTTCGGACGTCTCGAACAGGACCTGCATGCCCACACAGATCCCCAGCAGCGGCCGGTCGGTCTCCCCGAGCACCGCGGCGAACCCGTGGCGGCGGATCCCGTCCATCACGGCGCCGGTCGATCCCACCCCGGGAAGGACCACGCCGTCGGTTCCGGCCAGCCCGTCGGGCGTGTCGACGACGGAGACGCCGGCGCCGACCCGCTCGAGCGCCTGGGAGATGGACACGAGGTTGCCGGCGCCGTGGTCGACGACGGCGATCCGGGGGCGAGTCACAACGTCCCCTTCGAAGACGGGATCCCCTGGCGGCGGGGGTCGATCTCCACGGCACGACGTAAGGCCCGGGCCAGCGCCTTGATGGCCGCTTCGGCGACGTGGTGGTCGTTGGCGCCGCGGGAACGCAGGTGGAGGGTGATGCCGGCCGTGCGGGTGAACGCCTCCAGGGCGTGGGCGATGTTCTGGGTGGACAGGTTGCCGAGGTAGGGGGTGGCGAACTCCAGGTCGATGACGGCGTAAGGGCGGCCGGAGATGTCCACCGCAGCTTCGGCCAGGGCCTCGTCCATCGGCACCCGGGCGTCGCCGAAGCGGGTGATGCCCGAACGGTCGCCGAGCGCCTGGGCCAGGGCGGCGCCCAGGACCAGGGCCGTGTCCTCTATGGTGTGGTGGTCGTCGATGTGGGTGTCGCCGCGGGTCTCGACCTCGAGGTCGAACAGGGAGTGCGTCGCCAGGGAGGTGAGGAGGTGGTCGAAGAACCCCACCCCGGTGTCGATGGAAGCCTGGCCGGTGCCGTCGAGGTCGAGGGTGACCTCCACGGTGGTCTCGGCGGTGCGACGGTCGAGCTTGGCGGTGCGGTTCATCGTTCCTCCAGACGTATCTGCGCGGCGAGACGGTGGGCGGTGAGGCCCTCGGCCGTCGCCAGCTCCGTGATGGTGGGGGCGATGGCCTCGAGGCCCTCGCGGGTGAGGCGCTGGACCTGGCGCCACGACCCGAAATCCGTGGTCGACAGCGGCCCGCAGGCGACGGCGAGCCCGCCGGTGGGCAGGACGTGGTTGGCGCCCGTGGCGTAGTCGCCGGCCGATTCCGGCGCCCAGGCGCCCACGTACACCGAGCCGGCGGCGACGATCTCGGCGGCGTCGGCCTCCGGGTCGGCGGTGAGGATCGTTACGTGCTCGGAGGCGTATTCGTTGGCGAACGCCAGCGCCGTCTCCCGGTCGGGGGCGACGACCGCCAGGCCGTGGTCGGAGAGGGCCTTGGACAGGATGTCCGCCCGTTCCAGGCCGGGGAGGAGACGTTCGATCTCCGCTTCCACCTCCTCGACCAGGTCCGGATCGGTGGTCACCAGCACGGCAGGGGAGTCGGGGCCGTGTTCCGCCTGGCACAGGAGGTCCACTGCCACCAACGCGGGGTCGGAAGTGGAGTCGGCCAGCACCAGCACCTCGGAGGGACCGGCGGGCAGGTCGATGGCGCAGGTGCCGAACACCTCCAGCTTGGCGGCGGTTACCCAGGCGTTCCCGGGGCCGACGATCTTGTCCACCGGCTCCACCGACTCGGTGCCGTAGGCCAGGGCGGCTATCGCCTGGGCGCCGCCCATGGCCCACACCTCGGTGGCGCCGGCGAGCCGGCAGGCGGCCAGCATGACCTCCGGGACCGTGCCGTCGGGCGCCTCGGGGGAGGCGACGACGATCTCGGCGACGCCGGCGACGCGGGCGGGCACGACGGTCATGACCGCCGTCGACGGATACGCCGCCTTGCCTCCCGGCACGTAGGCGCCGACACGTCGCAAGGGCGCCCAGGCGCGGGTGATCTCGACGCCCGGGGCGGTCGTGACCTGCACCTCGGCGGGCAGTTGGGAGCGGTGGAACTCCTCGACGGCGGCGATGGCGGCTTCCAGGGCGTTGCGCACCCCGGGGTCGAGGGAGGCGACGGCGGATTCGAGCTCGGAGTCGGTGATGCGTCGGAACCCTCCTCCGACACGGGCGGCGATGGCCGCCATCTCGGCGTCTCCGCCGTCGCGGACCGCCCGACATATCTCCGCCGCTCGGAGCCGCACCTCCGGGTCGGGCACGGCGGAGCGCCGGGTGATGCGGCGGCGCTCGGTCGGCGACAGCGAGGCGAGATCGATGCGGGTGAGGCGGCTCATGGGATCAACTGCTCGATCGGGAGGACGAGGATCCCCTGTCCGCCCGCCTCCTCCAGGCGGGGGAGCAGATGCCAGACGTCGTCGGCGTCCACCACCGAATGGATGGCGCACATCTCGCCGCCGGCCAGGGGCATGACGGTGGGGGCGGTGAGACCGGGGATGAGGGCGGCGATGGTGTCCACCGCCTCGAGCGGGGCGTTGAGGAGCAGGTAGCGCTTGCGACGTGCGGCCACGACCGAGCCGATGGCGGTGGCGATCCGGTCGACCGCCCCGTTGCCCCGGCCGCCCGAGACGAGGATCGCCTGCGACTCGAGCAGCGTCCCCACCTCGCGCAGCCCGTTGACCCGCAGCGTCGAGCCGGTCGAGACGAGGTCGACGATGCCGTCGGCGACGCCCAGCTTGGTGGCGACCTCCACCGATCCCCGCAGGGGCACCACCGTCACGTCGATGCCCTTGTCGGCGAAGAACCGGCTGGTCACCCGGGGATGGGCGGTGGCTATCCGCTTGCCGGCGAAGTCCTCGATCGAGTCGAGCTCGGAGCCGTTGGGGACCGCGGCGGCGAGCCGGCAGCGTCCGAACGACAGCTCGAGGAGCACCGGGAGGTCGGCCCCGGACTCGGCGAGGAGGTCGACCCCGGTGATGCCCAGGTCGGCGACGCCGTCGGCCACCAACTCGGGGACGTCCTCGGTGCGCACGAACAACAGATCGATGTCGGCGTTGTTGACCCGGACCGAGAGCGCCCGGTCGGTGGCCTCGAACGACAGGCCCGCCGCTTGCAGGAGCTCGATGGCCGGGGCGCGGAGCCGGCCCTTGTTGGGGACGGCGATGCGAACTGTTTCGCTCATGAGCGTTCCTTCATGCGATCCAGGACGAGCCGGTACCCGCCGGCGCCGTGCTGGAGCCACTGGTTGATCCGCGTGATCGTGGCGGTGGAGGCTCCCGTCAGCTCGGCGATCTCCCGGTAGGGGAGCCCTTCGTCGAGGAGGCGCGCCACCTTCCAGCGGTGCGACAGGTCCGCCAGCTCGCGTAACGTGCACAGGTCACGGAAGAAGGCGGCGGCCTCGTCGGGTGTCCGCAGCGACAGCACCGCCTCGAAGAGCGATGCGGTGTCCTCGTTGCGCCAGTCCTCGTTCTGGAGGGTCATTCCACGGGTCCGTTTTCGTGTTGTAATGTTTTAACGTGCTACAACATTAGCGCGCAAATACAGGAGGTCAATCCTTGGAAGTCATCCCCGCCGTCGACGTGCTCGAGGGCAAGGTCGTGCGCCTGTTCCGCGGTGACTACACGCGGGTGACCGAATACGGGTCCGACCCGGTGGCCACCGCCCGGGCGTGGCTGGAGGAGGGCGCCGAGCGGGTCCACGTCGTCGACCTCGAGGGAGCCCGGTCGGGCGAGCCCGACTACTCGCTGTGGGATGCTCTGGGAGCGGCGGGCGTGCCCTTCCAGGCGGGCGGTGGCATTCGGACCCCCGAGATCGCACGACGCGTGCTGGACCTCGGCGCGCAGAGAGTGGTGATGGGCACGGCCGCCGTGTGGCAGCCGGAGCTGCTCGCCGGGCTGGGGGAGAGGTGCGTGGCGGCCGTGGACGTGCGCGGCGACAAGGCCACCGGTGCCGGCTGGATGGACGAGGGCAGGTCGCTCGACTCGGTTCTCGACGGGCTCTCGCAGGTCGGGGTGATCCGCCTCCTGGTCACCGGCATCGGCCGGGACGGCACGCTGGAGGGAGCCGACGTCGACCTGACCCGCAGGGTGGTCGAAGACGGCCGTTTCCGGGTGATCGCATCGGGAGGGGTGGGCACGCTCAGCGACCTCGACCCGCTGGCGGCCCTCGGCTGCGAGGCGGTGGTGGTGGGGCGGGCCCTCTACGACCGCCGTTTCACGCTGGCCGAGGCACGGGCCCATCTCCGCGGCTGACCGCCGGTAGCCTCTCTGCCGTGCAACCCTTCCGATTCGGAGCGATGGTCGGCCGGGCCGGATCGCGCCAGGAGTGGCTCGACCAGATCCGCATGGCCGAAGACCTCGGCTACTCCACCCTGTTCATCTCCGACCACTTCTCGGACAAGCTCGCCCCGCTGCCGGCGTTGGCCATGGCCGCCGAGCACACCTCCCTGAACATCGGCACGCTGGTGCTGGCCAACGACTTCCGTCACCCCGCCGTCGTGGCGAAGGAGGCGGCCACCGTCGACCTGCTGTCCGGCGGCCGGCTGGAGCTCGGCATCGGGACCGGCTGGGACGAGGCCGACTACGCCGCCTCCGGCATACGAAAGGACCCTCCCCGGGTCCAGGTCGACCGTTTCGAGGAGGCGGTCGTGGTGCTGAAAGAGACGTGGGCGGACGGCCCGGTCGACTTCGACGGCGACCACTACCGGGTGCACCATGCCGGCCTGCCCAAGCCCGGGCCGGGACGGCCCACCCTCCTCATAGGGGGCGGGGGGCGCCGGATGCTGGGGATCGCAGCCCGCCACGCCGACATCGTCGGCGTCTCCGCCGGGCAGATCACCAACCGCGAGGAGCTGCGAGACCGCCTCGCCCGCTCGGGCGAGCTGATCGACGCCAAGATCGAGCGGGTCAGGCAAGTGGCCGGGGAGCGGTTCGCCCGTCTCGAGCTGAACGTCCTCGTCTTCGGAACCGAGGTGGGCGATCGCCGCCGGGGTGCCGAGAAGCTGGCCGAGGCGTACCGCACCGAGCCCGAGGCCATCCTCGCCTCGCCGCACTTCCTGGCGGGCACCCCCGAGGAGATCGCCGCCGACCTGGTCGAGCGTCGCCGGCGATGGGGTTTCAACTACCCGGTGATCCAGCAGCAGTCGCTGCGCGACTTCGCCCCGGTCGTCGAGCTCCTGGCGGGCTCATAGGAACCGTTCCCGAGCCTGCATCAGGTCGGTGAGCGTGACCTCACGGGCCGAGGTGTCGCGACGGAGGGCGGTCAGCGCCGCCTCCCGCAGCATCCCTTCCAGGTCGGCGAAAGACAGCCCTTCGGTCATCTCCGCCAGCTCGTCCAGGTCGACGTCGTCGGCGAACGGGACGTCGGTGATGTCGAGCATCGCCCGACGGGCGGTGACGTCGGGCAGGCCCAGCTCGATGTGCGTCTCGAACCGGCCGCTCCGCAGCAGCGCCGGGTCGATCAGGTCGGGGCGGTTGGTGGCGCCGATGACCGCCACGTCGCCCCGCTCGGTGACGCCGTCCAGCTCGGTGAGGAGGGCGGCGACGACCGAGTCGGTGACGCTCGTCGTCGACCGGCCCCGCACCGGGGCCAGGGCGTCCAGCTCGTCGAAGAAGATGATCGACGGTGCAGCGGTGCGGGCCCGGGCGAAGACGTCGCGCACGCCGCGCTCGGACTCGCCCACGTACTTGTCGAGCAGCTCCGCCCCCTTGATGGGGAAGAAGGCTGCGCCGGCCTCGTGGGCCACGGCCTTGACGATGAACGTCTTTCCGGTCCCGGGCGGCCCATGGAGGAGGATGCCGCGGGGCGGGTCGATGCCCAGGGCGCGGAACCGCTCCGGCTGGGAGATCGGCCAGATCACCGCCTCGGTGAGCCGCTGCTTCACCTCCACGAGGTCGGCGACCCGATCGAACCCGTGGGAGGGGATCTCGCCGATCGACACCGAGCCGAGCGAAGGGGTGGTGTCGCGGATGGCGTCGAGGATCTCGGCGGTGGTGAGCGCACCCCCTCGCCGGGCCAGGCCGGCGGAGGCGTGGAGCACCGCCCCCACGATGTCGGTGCCCGAGAACCCCGCCGAGCGGGCGGCGAGGGTGGCGTAGTCGACGTCGTTCACCGGGACGTCGGCTAGTGCGGCCTGGAATAGGAGGCGGCGACGCTCCAGATCCGGCGGGGGAATGGAGAGCGAGCGGGGCAGGAGCGGGTTCGACGCCAATGCCGGGTCGATCGTGCCCAAAGAGGCAGCGCCCAGGACCACGGCGAGCCCGCGCCGCTCGGCCACCGAGTCCAGGAACCAGCGGAAGACGGCGCCGAACTGGGTGCGGTAGTTGGACAGGGCGTCGTCGCCGGTGAGCAGCTCGACGCGGTCGATGAAGATCACGCCCTGGTCGCCGGCCTTCGCCAGCGCCCCCTGGAGGACGTCCAGGAGGCGCTCGGGCTTGAAGATCCGGTCCAGCTCCACTTCGTGGATGGCCACGGCCACGTCGGAGGCGGCGGCGCGGACGAGCTCGGGGCGGCCGCACCCCGGCGGGCCGACCACCCACACACCGGCGACCCGGGGCAGCCCCCAGGTGGCGGGGAGGTCCCGCGGGGAGGTGAGGAGCGTGAGCCAACCGGCGAGCAGCTCCCGCTGGCTCTCCAGGCCGGCGAGGAGGGCGGCGTCGCTGGTCACCCTCTCCTGGCCGCGAGCCGCAGGCGGCGTGGCGGGCTCGCCGGGCTGGTCTTCGGCGACACCCGTCGGCGGCGAGGGTGGCGCGGCCTCGGCGGGGGCGGGCGCCGGCCGGTCGGCCAGCCCCACGACCCGCGTCGCCGGCCCCACCGTCCCTGCTCCGCCGGGTATGACCTCGGCGATACGCGCCTCGCCGCCTCCCGGCAGGTCGATGTGGTCTCCGGTGCTGACCGGTCGGCCCTGCCACGCCGCCACCAACCCGGCCGGGTCGTCGGGCGTCTGCTCCTGGTCGAGCACGACGACGGCGGCGTTGGCCAGCACCGCCCGGGTCACGTCGACGCTGGAGCCGGCCGACACCCCGGCGTTGCGTTGGGCCTGCGGGCCCAACAGCAGCGCGGTGGGCTCGGGCACGGTGCCGGCCTTGACCAGAACGTGGGTCTTTCCCACCGCCACGACGCCGCCGTAGGGCAGGCCCAGCGTCTTGAGCAGCGTGGCGTCGGCGGTGGCCACCGGGTCGGCCCCGGGACGGACGATGAAACGCATCGAGAGCAAGGTTAGGAGGCAGACGCGCCCGTGCCCGCCAGCGTCGGCACCGGCCGGGCCGGGAGGCGGAGCGGCCCGTCGGAGTGGAGCAGGCGGACGCCCTCCGAGCACAGCCAGCGCCACAACAGGTGGGCCTCCTCGGCGGCGAGTGCGTCGGGCGGCACCGGGGTGTCCGCCTCGTCGTCCGTGTCCACCACCGTGAGGGGAGGCCCGCTGGCCCCCCGCCACGAATGGACCAGGCGTCCCCGGCGGATCAGCACGCGCTCTCCGTCGGCACCCAGCACCTCGATGGTCCCGGCTTCGCGCAGCGCCTGCCACGCCCGCCGGCGCTCCAGTGCCCGCGCCAGGGCCCGGTGGCGGTCGCGGACCACGGCGGCCTCCTCGAAGCGCTGCTCGGCGGCGAGGCGCTCCATCCGCTCGGCGAGGGGCTCCAGCAGCAGCTCGGGACGGGACGAGATGCCCTCTTGGACGAGCTCGACCACCGGGGCGTACTCGTCCTGGGTCAGGGTCCCGTCGCACGGGCACAGCGCCACCCCGAGCTGTGCCATGGCGCAGGTCGTGGAGCGGGAACCGGGCCGGCCGGTGCAGCGGCGGATCGGGACCGCGTCCCACAACGCCAACAGGACGGTCTCGGCGGAGCGGCGGGTGCGGAACGGCCCCAGATAGCAGTCACCGTCTTCTCTGAGCGTGCGCACCAGCGAGAGGCGGGGAAACGCCTCCCGGGTGAGTTTCACGAAATGGGACGCCTTGGGTGGGCGCGACCGGCGGTTGTAGCGGGGTCGGTGGGAGTGGATCATCCGCAACTCGATCACCTCCGCCTCGATGGCCGTGTCGCAGACCCGGTAGTCGATCGAATGCAGCTCCCGCATCATGTCGGCCACCGAGCGGCGATCGTCGCCGTAGAAGTAGGAGCGGACGCGGGAGCGGAGGTTCGTGGCCTTGCCGACGTAGAAGGTCCGCCCATCGCGGTCCTTGAACATGTACACGCCGGGCCGGCGGGGCAGGTCGTCGGCGAGTGAGATCTTGCGGTAGTGGGCCGAGCCCCGGGCGGTCGGCAGCTGGAGGAGGTCGTCGAGAGCGGTGACACCCAGCGATCCGGCCCGTTCCAACAGCCCCCACAGCACGTAGGCGGCGGCGCGGGCGTCGTCCAGCGCCCGATGGGTGGGGGCGACGGGGGAGCGGAAGTGGGCGGCGAGAGTGGACAGCTTCAGGTTGCGGACCTCGTCGCGGACGAGCCTCCGGGCCAGGGCGACCGTGTCGAGGGTGCGGTTCGAGATCTTCGGGTACCCGAGTCGGCGGGCGGCGGCGTCGAGGAACGACAGGTCGAAGCGGAGGTTGTGGCCCACGACCACCGAGTCGCCGATGAACTCGAGGAGCGAGGGGAGCACCGCCTCGATCGGGGGCGCGTTCACCACCATGGCCTGGGTGATACCGGTGAGGATCGTGATGGAAGGCGGGATCGGCACCCCCGGGTCGACCAGCGTCTGGAACGTGGCGATCTCCTCGCCCATCCGGTAGCGAGCGGCCCCGACCTCGGTTATCTCACAGGACGCCGCCGAACCTCCGGTCGTCTCGAGGTCGAGGACGCAGAATGTGACGTCGGACAACGGCACACCCAGGTCGTCGAAGCTGGGCTGGTAGGCGACCGACATGCTGCCGCAGACTTCTACTCGAACACATGTTCGATAGCAAGTCTTTCCAGGTGGGGCGGGTCAGGAGTGGCGGCGCTGGCGGACCGCCTCGTAGAGGACGATGCCGGCGGTGACGGAGGCGTTCAGGCTGTCGACCCGACCGTACATCGGGACCCTGACACGGATTGCGGCGGCATCGAGCATGCGTTGGCTGAGCCCGGTCGCCTCCGCCCCGACGGCGAGGGCGACGGCGCCGGTGAGGTCGGTGGCCCACAGCTCGGAGGCGGCATCGGGGGTGGTCGCCACCAGGCGCACCTGGCTGGCTTCGAGCCAGCCGAGGGCCTCGTCGTGGGAGGCGACCGCCACCGGCACGGTGAAGAGCGCCCCCTGGCTGGCCCGGACCACGTTGGGGTTGTGGACGTCGGTGGCGGGGTCGGCCACCACCACGAGGTCCACGCCGGCGGCGTCGGCGGTGCGCAGCATCGCTCCCAGGTTGCCCGGCTTCTCGATCCCCTCCACCACCAGCACCAGCCCGTCGGGTGGGAGGGTGTGGGATCCGAGCGCCGTGTCGAGATGGCGGGCCACGGCGAGCACCCCGTCGGGGTTCTGGCGAATGGACGCTCGCCGAAACGGCGCCTCCGCCATCTCGATCACCGGGGCTTCGGTGATCGGAGCCTCCCCGCCGAGGGGCGGCGACACGACCACGCGCTGGATGTCCACGCCGGCCGCCACCGCCAAGGACACCTCCCTGCGGCCTTCGATCACGAATGTCCCGGTGGCGTCGCGATGGCGGCGCTCCCGGAGACGGACGAGCTCTTTGACCAGCGGGTTGGACGTGGAGGTGATCATCTCCCGTCCTCGAGGCGCCGGAAGGCCTCCTCCAGGCGTTTTCGCGCCCGGTGGCATGCCACCCGCACGGTCCCGACCGTCGCCCCCAACCGGGTTCCGATCTCCTCGTACTCCAGTCCCTCCACCTCTCGCATCCACAGCAGTTCGCGGTCCTTGAGGCTGAGGGCGCTCATGGCGAGGCGTATCAGGTCGTGTTCGTGGCTCGCCATCGCCCGCTCCTCCGGCGTCTGGGGGGAGACGTTGGCGTCGTTCGCCTCCTTGCGCCGTCGGTACCGGCGCAGGGCCGTGCGCATCCGGTTGCGGGCGATCGTCCAGAACCACGCCTCGAACGCCTCGGGGTCGCGCAGGTTCGTGAAGTTTCGGACCATGCCTTCGAGCGCGTCGGAGACGATCTCGTGGACGAGATCCGGCGGCATCCCCACGCCGTGATAGAAGGCGACCAGCCGAGGGTGCCCGGCCGCCAGGACACGCCCCATCGCGTGGCGGTCGCCATCGCGGGCGGCCACGACATCGTCGGAGGGAGGTGGCCAATGGGAGGGGGCATCGGCCGGGTGCGGGATCACCCGGTCAGGATACGTCGGCGTGCCCGAAGTCAACCCCGCGGCTCAGGGCTTCGAATTGCCCTTCCCCGGATTCGACCCGCCCTGGCCCGGTGGGGTCTGGCCCTGTCCGGGCGGGGCCTTGTCCTGTCCGGGCGGGGTCTTGTCCTGTCCGGGCGGGGTCTTGTCCTGTCCGGGCGGGGTCTTGTCCTGTCCGGGCGGGGTCTTGTCCTGTCCGGGCGGGGTCTCGTCTTGTCCGGGTGGGGTCGCGTCTTGCCCTGATGGGGTCTGGTTCTGCCCGGGTGCCCCGTCCTGGCCCGACGGATCGGCCTCCTCCCCGGTCCCGCCATTGGTGCCGGTCTCCGCTCCCGGTTGGCCGGCGTGGTCGGGCTTTCCGGTGTCGGAGGCGTGGTCGGGTCTTCCGGTGTCGGAGGCGTGGTCGGGTCTTCCGGTGTCGGAGGCGTGGTCGGGTCTTCCGGTGTCGGAGGCGTGGTCGGGTCTTCCGGTGTCGGAGGCGTGGTCGGGCTTTCCGGTCTCCGTGGCATGCGCCGGGCGGTCGACAGCCCGAGGCGGCGTCGCCGCAGCCTGTTCTGTGGCCTGGGATGCGACCAGGCTCACCGCCGCCAACGCCTCTTCACGGCTCCGGGGGTCGTCGGCCGAAGCCAGGATCCCGAAGCCGGTGACGAGAGTGCGGGCGTGGGCCCCGAGCAGCTCGCCGTCGAGGTCTGCCGACAACACCAGCGCCGCCGCATGTGCGACCTCGGGCACGTCGGAGGCCTCGGCCAGCACCTGCAACGCGCCGGTGGGGTCGCCCCGCTCCAGCAGGACCTCGGCTTCCCGCGCCCGCTCCGCCGTGTGGTCGGCGCGGCCGAACAGGGCGGCAACGCGCTCGTAGGCCCGGTCGAGGACGTAGAGCCGGTCGCCGGGAACGGCGTTGTCGGCGATGGCTGCGGCGGCGAAGTTGAGGACCGAGAAAGCGGCCATCAGCGCCCCCGACACCTGGATCCTCCACGCCAGCGGACGCCGGCGACGGGCTAGCCCGGCCTCTTCGGCCCTCCCGATCGCCGCCATCGCCGCCACGCGGCTGCGAGCCGGCGACACGGCCGAGGCGATGTCGTCGGCGTAGCGTCTCAGATGGTCGGTGGGGTCGGCCATGGCAGGGTCGCGGTGCGGGTCGGTCGGAAGGCTCGAGGAGTCAGTCTCGCCGTGTCAGCCGACGTTACAAGCGGTCAGGAGCCCCATCGCTGCCAATGGAGGACCGATTCCAGGGGCTTTCGGCCCAGATCCAGCGACGACGACCGGCGGTCGGGGGCCGGGTGTCCCACCGTCACGATCCCGATCGGCGTGTACTCGGAGGGGATCTGCAGGATCGACCGGAGGTCCGAGATGGCGTGGGTGCCGAGGAACCCGGCGGCCAACCCTTCGTTCACCGCCGCCAACAGCACCGCCATCAGTGAAGCCCCGATGTCGACCCACCAGTAGGGGATGGGCCAGTCGATCTCCTTGCCCTCGGCGTCGAGCTTGTCGGGCATCCGGTAACGCCGGTGGTACGCCTCCTCGGACACGCACAGCACGATGTGAGCCGGGGCCCGGGAGATCCACGGGTCGAAGCCCCGGGCGACGTACTCGTCCTCGTCGGCGGCGGCCGCGATCTGCGCCCGGATCTCCGCGTCGGTGACGACGATCACCGCCTGGCCCTGGCTGAACCCTGCCGAGGGAGCCCGGAGGGCCGCCTCCGCCACCCGGGTGAGGGCTGCTGGATCGACGGGCTCGTCACGGTAGTTGCGGACCATCCTGCGGCGGGCCAGCACCTCGGCGAAATCCATCCTCACTCCTCTCTCACGGGTGGGTTCTGCAAGCCGTAGCGGATCGCCCGGACGATCCCGACGACGATCGCGGTCACCCCCAGGGCGAGCATCAGGAAAGTGGCGCCCGACGACAACCGGGCAGCCGCGGTCACCAGCAGCGCGCATCCGATCGCCGCCAGCGTGAAGAGCATCAGGTGCGGCCGGCGGCCCTCGTCGACCAGGCGCACCGGGTCGACGGTGGCGAACCACCACAGCGAGACCCCGATCGCCGCCAGCGTGGCGAGGTGCACGCTGCCGGGGTTGGCGAAGAACGTGAGCCAGATGAGCACGGCCGAGGCGGTGATCCCGAAGACCAGCGACCTGGCCACTCAGACGTCCTTCATGGCGTCGACTATCTGGGTCAGGCCCTTGCGGGCGTCGTCGAACAACATCAGCGTGTTGTCCAGGTAGAAGAGCGGGTTGTCGATGCCGGCGAAGCCGGGCGACAGCGAGCGTTTGATCACCACCACCGTCTTGGCCTTGTCGACGTCGAGGATCGGCATGCCGGCGATGGGGCTGGCGGGATCGTCGCGGGCCAGCGGGTTGACGACGTCGTTGGCTCCCACCACCAGGGCCACGTCGGTGTGGGGGAAGTCGCGGTTGATCTCCTCCAGGTCGAAGAGCTTGTCGTAGTCGACGTCGGCCTCGGCCAGCAGCACGTTCATGTGCCCCGGCATGCGGCCCGCCACCGGATGGATGGCATAGCGGACCTCGACTCCCCGCTTCGTGAGCTCGTTCTCGAGCTCTTTCAGGGCGTGCTGGGCCTGGGCCACGGCCAGGCCGTATCCGGGCACCACCACGACGCTGCGGGCGTAGGCGAGGGAGATGGCGACGTCCTCGGGGGTGGCCCGTCGCGCCGTCCTCCCCGAGTCGACGCCGTAGGCGCCCTCCTGGGCCCCGCCGAACGCCCCGAAGAGGACGTTGCCGAGCGTCCGGTTCATGGCCTTGACCATGATCATCGTCAGGATCAGGCCGGCCGCCCCCACCAGTGCCCCGGACACGATGAGGGCGTTCGAGTCGATGACGAACCCGGCCGCGGCCGCCGCCAGGCCGGAGAGGGAGTTGAGGAACGAGATGACCACCGGCATGTCGGCCCCGCCGATGGGCAGCACCCGGGTGATGCCCAGGACCGCGGCGAAGGCGGTGGCCGCCCAAGCCCAGGCCGGCACGCCACCCGAGGCGATCATCATCACCGACGCCGCCACCATCCCCACCGCCAGGAGTGAGTCGCCGACCTTCTGGCCGGGATAGGTGATCGGGGCCCCGGAGACGAGCTCCTGCAGCTTGGCGAACGCCACCAGGCTCCCGGTCAGCGTCACCGTCCCGATCAAGATGGAAGCAGCGGCCGTGACTCCGGTGCGGACGTCAGCGGCTCCGGCGTGGACCTCGATCAACGCCACCAGGGCGGAGGCGCCGCCACCGAGGCCGTTGAACAGCGCCACCAGCTGGGGCATGGCCGTCATCTCCACTCGCCGGGCCAGCACCGCCCCGACGGCGGCACCGACGACGAGGCCGGCGACGATCGTGGTGTAGCCGACTATCCGCTGGTCGAGCAGCGTCACCACCACCGCGATCAGCATCCCCACCGCCGCCATCTGGTTGCCCGAGCGGGCCGTCTTCGGCGACGACATCCGCTTCAGGCCGACGATGAAGAGGACGACGGCGACGAGGTAGAGGTACTCGCCGAGGACGGGGCTCATCGCTGGCCGTCCCTCTGGCGGAACATGCCCAGCATCCGGTCGGTGACCAGGAAGCCCCCGACGACGTTGACGGTGGCGAAAACGACCGCCAGGAAACCGAGGATCTGGCTCGCCGGCCCCTCGGCCACCCCGGCGGCGAGGAGGGCGCCGATGATCGTGATCCCCGAGATGGCGTTCGATCCCGACATCAGCGGCGTGTGGAGGGTCGGGGGCACCTTGCTGATGACCTCGAAGCCGGCGAACGACGCCAGCACGAACACCGTGATCGGCACCAGCAGGTCTTCCACGTCAGTTCCTCTCACTCGACATAGACCGAACCCGATCGTGGGTGATCTCGCCTCCGGTCGCCACGGTCGAAAGTCTGACGATCTCGTCGTCGACGCCCACGTCGAGCCCGCCTTCGGAGTCCGTGACCAACGCGACGTAGTTGACGACGTTGCGCGAGAAGAGCTGGGAGGCGTGGTTGGCGCTGCGTGAGGGCAGATCCAGCGGAGCCGAGACCTTGACCCCGTCGACGACCACCGTCTCGCCGGGCCGGCTCACCTCGCAGTTTCCTCCCGTGGCGCCGGAGGTGTCGACGACCACCGAGCCGGCGCGCATCTCCGACACCATCTCGGCGGTGACCAGCCGCGGCGCCGGACGGCCGGGGATGGCGGCGGTGGTGATCACGGCGTCGGATGAGGTGACGGGCCCGAACAGGCCCTCCAGCAGACGCTTCTCGGCTTCGTCGGCAAGCTCCTTGGCGTAGCCGCCGGAGGCCTCGGCGTCCTGGGGCTCGATGTCGACGGAGACGAACGTGGCGCCGAGCGACTCGACTTGCTCGGCGGCGGCCGCCCGCACGTCGAACCCGGAGACCACTGCACCCAGGCGCCGGGCGGTGGCGATGGCCTGGAGGCCGGCGACACCGGCGCCGAGGACCAGCACGTTGGCCGGGCGGATCGTGCCGGCGGCGGTGGTGAGCATCGGGAAGATCCGGTCGCACAGGGCGGCCGCTTCCAGCGCGGCCTGGTAGCCGGCGAGCGAGGCCTGGGAGGACAGGACGTCCACCGCCTGGGCCCGGGTCGTGCGGGGGACCAGTTCGAATGCCAGCAAGGTGGCGCCGGTGGCGACGAGAGAGGCGAGCGCGTCGGGGGAGCCCAGCGGGTCGAGAGGGTCGAGCAGGCCGAGCACGGCCCGGGCGCCACCGACCCGGGCAGGGTCGGGCCGTTCGACACAGACGAGGAGGTCCGTTCCGGCGCCGTCGCCGATGGTGGCGCCGGCTTCCGTGTACTCCCGGTCACCGAATCCCGAACGACTGCCGGCGCCGGGGTCGATCGAGACGCGGTGGCCGTTGCCGACCAGCTGACGGACGCCATCGGGGGTGAGCGCTACCCGCCGCTCCCACTCCGTCGTGGCGGCGAGGGCGTGTATCTGCATGCACCCATGGTTGCAGACTCCGAACCCGCCCCTGTACGTCCGGAACAAACTCGGCTTCTGTGGCAGACTCTGGGTCGATGACCTCACGTGCCGACGCCTCGACTCTTCGGGTGGTCTGGACGAGAGGCCGGGGTTGTCGCGAACTCGCCGAGCTCCTCGCCGGCACCGACGCCCTCCGCGTCCAAGGAGATCCCGTCAGTGTCTGTGTGGCCGAGCGCGCCGACATCCTCGTCACTCGCCGCCTCCAGACCTCCTTCGACCTGATCGACCTGGCGGTGCCGGTCGACGTCGACACCGAAGCCGTCGGCCACGTCGTGGCGGCGGTGGCGGGCGGCCCCCACTCGATGCTGGCGGCGAAGGTCGCCCACCGGCTGGGGGAGGCCCTCGGTGTGCCCTCGTCCATGGTCGCCGCCTACCCCGAAGGCGGGGACCCCGGCCAGGCGCGTCAGGTGGTCGACGGGATATCCCCGGAGGTGCCCGGCCTCGAGTACCGGACGCTGGCGGTGTCGGCGGTCGCCGACCTGGTCGCCGACCTGCCCGAGAGGAGCCTCCTCGTGTTCGGCGCCCCCGGGGGCTCCTGGTTCCATCGCCGTCTGTTCGGTCCCGGCGCCCGCCTCCGCGCCCAGGCCGACGTCGGGGCGGTGGTGGTGAAATCTGCTCCGCGGAGGGTGTTCCAGGTCATGGGGGAGCCGGCGTTCGTCGCCCCCATGATGCAGGCGGGCGACGCCCTCAAGCTGCGTGACGAGCGGGTCCTGGCCGTCGCCGACGCCGGTCGCCTGGTGGGGATCGTCCGGCGGTCCCGGCTCTTGGACACGGACCCGTCGACGCCGGTAGGCCAGTTGATGGACGAGCCGGTGGCCGTCGAACAGACCGACTCCATCGAGACCGCCATTGCGCTTCGGCCCCTGTTCGGGACCGACCCGATCCCGGTGGTCGACTCCGACGGGCGGCTCGTCGGCGGACTGGTCCTGGGAGAGCCCTGAGTCGATGGAGGCGCCGTGGCCGACAGCATGATCCGCCTCGAAGAAGTGATCAAGACGTTCCCCGGGGCGGACAGGCCGGCGGTGGACGGTCTCTCCCTCGAAGTGGGGAGGGGAGAGTTCGTCACCCTGGTCGGCCCGTCGGGCTGCGGCAAGACGACCACGCTGAAGATGATCAACCGGATCATCGAGCCGACGTCGGGAACGATCTGGGTCGACGGCGCCAAGGCCACCGACATGCCCGCTTTCGAGCTCCGCCGGTCCATCGGCTACGTGATCCAACAGATCGGCTTGTTCCCGCACCGGACGATCGCCCAGAACATCGCCACCGTCCCCGAGCTCCTCGGCTGGGACGAGGCGCGGATCCGCCGCCGCGTCGCCGAGCTCGTCGAACTGGTCGGGCTTGCCCCCGAGATGCTCGACCGCTACCCGTCGGAGCTGTCGGGGGGCCAGCAGCAGCGGGTCGGGGTGGCCCGGGCACTCGCTGCCGATCCGCCCGTCCTCCTGATGGACGAGCCTTTCGGGGCGGTCGACCCGATCGTCCGCGGCCGCCTCCAGGACGAGTTCCTCGCCCTCCAGCGCGAGCTCAAGAAGACGGTCGTGTTCGTCACCCACGACATCGACGAGGCGATCAAGATGGGGGACCGGGTGGCGATCCTCAACATCGGCGGGGTGCTGGAGCAATACGACACCCCCGACCGGATCCTGGCCGAGCCCGCCAACGACTTCGTCGCCGGCTTCCTCGGGGCCGACCGCGGCATCAAGCGCCTCTCGCTCATCCCGCTGCGGTCCGTCGACCTGCCCACCGGGGCGGTCTGTGACGTGAGCGACACTCCCGAGACCGCCCGCGAGGCGATGCTCGCCCAGGGATGGGACTGGGTCACCGTGCTCGACGGTGAGCGGCTGCTCGGCTGGGTGTGGGGGTCGGAGCTGGAAGGGGTGAGCAAGGTGGGGGAGGCGACGCCCCGGCCGTTCCGGGTCACCGTCGACGCCGGAGCCACGTTGCGCGAGGCTCTCGACGCCATCGTCAACACCCGCAACAACGTCGGGGTGGTGGTGGAGGGCGATGCCTATCGGGGCATCCTCACGCTCGACCTGCTGACGGTGGAGCTGACCCGGTGAGCGTGGTCGCCCAGGCCGCCCCGCTGATCGACTGGGCGTGGATCGTCGACCACCTCGACGACATGTGGGACCGCACGGTCGAGCACGTGGTCCTCACCGGGCTCGCGGTGGGCATCGGCCTCGTCGTCTCCGTCGCCCTGTCGGTCGTGGCGCTCCGCTTCCGCCGCACCTACGCCCCGATCAGCTGGACCTCCGGGGTGCTCTACACGATCCCCAGCATCGCCCTGTTCGCCTTCCTCGTCCCGTTCACCGGGCTCAGCCTGTTGACCGCCGAGATAGGCCTCGTCTCCTACACGCTCCTGATCCTGATCCGCAACATCGTCGCCGGCATCGATGGGGTGCCGGCGTCGGTGGTGGAGGCCGCCCGGGCGATGGGCTACACCGAGCGGCGCCTGTTCTGGGAGATCCAGTTGCCGCTCGCCGTCCCTGTCGTGATGGCGGGCATCCGCATCGCCGCCGTCACCGTGGTGGGCCTGGTCACGGTCACCAGCCTGATCGGCCAGGGCGGATACGGCGCCCTGATCCTCCGGGGACTGTCCCGCAACTTCGCCACCGAGATCTTCGTCGGTACGTTCCTCTCCATCGCTCTCGCCGTGGCCATCGACTTCGGGCTCCTCGGCGTGCAGCGGCTGGTCGCACCTTGGATGCGTCGGCGGCCGAGGGCGGCATGATCGAGTTCCTGGGCGAAGTCGGCGCGTTTCTCTCCTCTCCCGACAACTGGTGGGGACCCAGGGGTCTGGCGGTGCGCACCCGCGACCACCTGCTCCTGTCGGCGTTCGCGGTGGCGGTGGCGGCGGCGATCGCCCTGCCGCCCGCCCTGTGGCTGGGCCACCGGCGCCGCGGCGGGGCGACGGTGAGTGCCATCGTGAACATCGGCCGGGCGATCCCGTCGTTCGGGATCGTGGCGATCATGTTGCCGATCAGCCTGTGGCTCGGCCTGGGGATCGGCTTCTGGCCCACCTTCGTCGCTTTGGTCGCCCTCGCCATGCCCCCGATCTTCACCAACACCTACACCGCCGTCGCCGAGGTGGATCCCGCCATCCGCGAGGCGGCCCTGGGCATGGGCATGACCGGAGCCCAGCTCCTCTTCCGCACCGAGCTCCCGCTGGCCATGCCGGTGATCTGGACGGCGCTGCGGGTGTCGTCCGTCCAGGTGGTCGCCACCGCCACGCTAGGTGCGGTCGTCGGGTGGGGAGGCCTGGGGCGCTACGTGATCGACGGCTTCGCCCAGGGCAACGACGTGTTCGTGTTCGTCGGCGGGGCGGTGGTGGCCCTCCTCGCCATCCTCGTCGACCTCGGCTTCTCGTGGACCGAGCGGCTGGTGCTCCCGGCGGGAACCAGCCACCGGGACCGGGGGGAGATGCGCCAGGGCACGGCCCCGGTCTGAATCGGTTAGCCGTGGTGACGGCACCCCGCTACCTTGCCCTTCCGGTGGCTGTCCGGGAGGGAGCCACCCCCACGACGAACGGAAGGGAGATACCCATGCGGCGAACGTTCCGCAAGGGCGTCATCGGGGCGACCCTGCTGGCAGCCGTGACATTGGCTGCCTGCGGGTCGGGTGGTGACGCCGCACAGGAGGGCCCGGCGATCTCGATCGGCGCCCAGAACTTCGGCGAGAGCGCGATCCTGGCGGAGATCTACGCCCAGGCCCTCGCCGCCAACGGCTACGAGGTGTCGGTCCAGCCCCTGGGCGGGTTCCGGGACATCGTCCTCGGCTCCTTCGAGTCGGGCGACATCAACTTCACGCCCGAGTACGCCGCCTCGATGCTCGAGTACCTGAACGAGCAAGCGGGGGAGGCCACGGGCGACGCCGCCGAGACGACCGAGACCCTCCAGGGCTACCTGGACGACCTGGGCCTCGTCGCCTACACCCCCTCGCCGGCGGTCGACACCAACGCCTTCGTCGTCACGCCCGAGACGGCCGAGGCCCACGGGTTGCAGGCGATCTCCGACCTGGCCGGGCTGGAAGGCGAGCTGACCCTGGGCGGGCCGCCCGACTGCGAGACCAACCCCTTCTGCATCCCCGGCTTGCAGCGGGTCTACGGAATCGACTTCTCCGGGTCGTTCACCCCTCTCGACGCCGGGTCGGTGACCGTCCAGGCCCTGGAGAGCGGGGAGATCGACATCGCCATCCTGTTCTCGACCAGCGGCATCATCGCCGACAAGGGATGGGTCTTGCTGGAAGACGACCAGAGTATGCTCGCCGCCGACAACGTGGTCCCCGTCGTCTCCGCCGACCTGGACCAGGCGTACGGCGACGAGTTCCGCAGTCTGGTCGACGAGATCAGCGCGGCGATCTCGACCGAGGAGCTCACCGAGCTCAACCGCCAGTTCGACATCGAGACCCGGGACCCCGACGACATCGCCGCCGACTGGCTCGCAGAAGAGGGATTCGTGGAGGGTTGACCGACCGACCGTGATCAAGGGCTACTACCGGCACCCCACCATCCACGGTGACCGGATCGTCTTCGTGTCGGAAGACGATCTGTGGGAGGTATCGACCGAGGGAGGACGCGCCCGGAGGCTCACCGCCAACCCGGGCCCGTCCTCCTTCCCCGCCTACTCTCCCGACGGGAGGCGGATCGCCTACACCGGACGCGACGAGGGGGTGAACGAAGTCCACGTCATGGACGCCGACGGCGGCCACCCCCGGCGCCTCACGTTCCACGGCGCCCTCAGCCAGGTCGTCGGATGGGACGGCGACGACGTGGTCTACGCCTCCAACGCCGAGTGGCCCTTCGCCAACGACTCCCGCCTGTGGGTGGTGCCCGCCGACGGAGGGCCTCCCCGGCTCCTGCCGTGGGGATCGGCCCGTTCCGTGGCCTTCCAGCCCAACGGCCCCGGCAAGGTCCTGGGGCGCCACACCGCCGATCCGGCCCGCTGGAAACGCTACCGGGGAGGCCGGGTCGGGACGCTGTGGATCGACCGGGACGGCGACGGCACCTTCGAGCCGCTCGTCAGGCTCGACGGGAACATCACGTCGCCGATGTGGATCGGGTCGCGGATCTACTTCATCGCCGACCACGAAGGCCACGGCAACGTCTACTCGGTGACGCCCACGGGCCGCGGCCTGCGCCGCCACACCCACCACGAGGACTTCTACGCCCGCCACGCCTCCACCGACGGGCGCCGCATCGTCTACCACTGCGGGGCCGACATCTGGCTCCTCGACCCCAGGTCCGACGACGGGCCGGTTCGTCTCGACATCGAGCTCCCGTCGGCCCGTCCCCACCGCAACCGGAGGTTCATCAGCCCCGGGCGGTTCCTCGAGCACGTCTCGATCCACCCGGCCGGCCACTCCCTCGCCGCCACGGTGCGGGGAGGGTCGTTCACCATGGGCCTGTGGGAGGGGCCGGTGCGCCGCCACGGGACGGTGTCGGACGTGCGCCGGCGGCTCACCACGTGGAGCGCCGACGGCAACTCCATCGTGGCGGTCACCGACGAGACCGGCGAGGACGCCATCGTCGTGGAGGCGGTCGACGGATCCGACCGGAAGCTCATCGAGGGGGACCTGGGCCGGATCCGCAGCCTCGACGTCGCCCCGGCGGGCGCCGAGCGGGTGGCGGTCACCAACCATCGCCACCAACTCCTGATCGTCGCCTTGGACACAGGCCGCGTCACCGAGGTCCACCGCAACCCCCACTCGTGGATCGCCGGCACCGCCTGGTCGCCCGACGGCCGCTGGCTCGCCTTCTCGGCGGCGACGTCCCGTACCAGCCACAGTATCCACCTGTTCGACACGTCCAAGCCGAGGAGCCGGCCGGTGCGGGTGACCGCCCCCGGCTTCGACGACCGCTGGCCGAGCTTCGACCCTGCCGGCCGGTACCTGTACTTCACCTCCGCCCGGGTGTTCGACCCCGTCTACGACACCCATTTCCACGACTACGGGTTCCCCACCGGCACCCGGCCCCATCTCATCACGCTGCGAGCCGACGTGCCCTCGCCGTTCGACCCGGCCCAGCGGCCGGTACGCGCTCCCGGGGCGCCGCCCCCGAGCCAGCCGAAGGACAACGGCCAGAGGCCCGAGAGCGAGGGCGGCGACGCTCCGGAGCAGGAGCCGACCGAGATCGACCTGGAGGGCATCGAGGACCGGGTGGTCGCCTTCCCGATGCCACCGGGGCGGTACGGCCCGGTGCTCGGCGCCAAGAACCGGGCGTTCGTCCTGTCGTTCCCTGTGCGGGGGGCGCTGGCCGAGAACGACGCCCCGACTGGCCGCCTCGAAGCATGGGACTTCAACACCGAGAAGGTGGAGCAGATCACCGACGGGGTTTCGTCCGCCGCCGTGAACGCCGACGGGTCGGTGCTCCTGATCCGGGCGGGTCGCAAGGTGCGCGTCGTCCCCTCGGGGTGGAAGGACGACAAGTCCGCCAACTCGGAGGCGAACCGCACCACCGGCTGGGTCGACCTGAATCGCATCCGGGTGGAAGTGGACCCGGGCAAGGAGTGGCGGCAGATGTACTCGGAGGCGTGGCGCCTCCAACGCGACCACTTCTGGTACGAGGACATGTCGGGGGTGGACTGGCGGGAGGTGCACGACCGGTACCTGCCGCTTGTCGACCGGGTCGGATGCCGCTCCGAGTTCAGCGACCTGCTGTGGGAGATGCAGGGCGAGCTCGGCACCTCCCACGCCTACGAGCTGGGCGGCGACTACCGGCCCGTGCCCACCTTCCCCCAGGGCCTGCTGGGCGCCGACCTGGAGCCCACCCGCAGCGGGTGGAAGATCGCCCGCATCCCCAAGGGCGACCCCTGGAACCCGAAGGCGACCTCGCCGCTTCGGGCTCCCGGCGTCGACGCCGAGGAAGGCGACCGCCTGGTGGCGATCGACGGGGTCGAAGTCGGCCCGGGAACGGACCCGCGGTCGCTCCTCGTCGACCGGGGAGGGCGCCCCGTGCAGCTCACCCTCAAGCGCGGCCGCCGCCGCCCCCACACCGTGACCATCACGCCGCTCACGGACGAGACGGCGCTGCGGTACCGGGAGTGGGTGGAGGCGAACCGGGCGGCAGTGGCCGAGGCGACGGACGGGGGGGCCGGGTACATCCACATCCCCGACGTGGGGCCGGCCGGGTTCGCCGAGTTCCACCGCTACTTCCTGTCCGAGGTCGACAAGGACGGCCTCGTCGTCGACGTCCGCTACAACCGGGGCGGGAACGTGAGCCAGCTGCTCCTCCAGAAGCTGATGCGCCGCCGTCTGGGCTGGGAGGTGACCCGGTGGCGGGAGCCCGTCCCGTTCCCCTACGACGCCCCCGCCGGCCCCATGGTGTGCCTCACCAACGAGCTGGCCGGCTCCGACGGCGACATCTTCAGCCACACCTTCAAGCTGGCCGGGCTCGGGCCGCTCATCGGCACCCGCACCTGGGGCGGCGTGGTGGGGATCTGGCCGCAGCAGTCGCTCGTCGACGGCACCGTCACCACCCAGCCCGAGTTCGCCCACTGGTTCAGCGACGTCGGCTTCTCGGTCGAGAACTACGGCACCGACCCCGACATCGAGGTGCACATCGCGCCCCAGGACTACGCCGCCGGGCGCGACCCCCAGCTGCAGCGGGCGATAGACGAGCTGGTCGAGCTGATGGCCCTCCACCAGCCCGAGATGCCGGACCTCACGTCCAGGGTGTCGCAGGCCCCGCCGCGGCTCCAGGCCCCCTGAGTGGCAGAATCGGCCCGATGGAGTTCACCGAATGGCGGCCGCATCCGTGGCACGGGCTCGAGACCGGGCCCGAGCCGCCGGCCGTCGTCACCGCTTACATCGAGCTGACGCCCTTCGACGTCGTCAAGTACGAGGTCGACAAGCCGACCGGCTACCTCAAGGTGGACCGGCCACAGCAGACGTCGTCGTCGCCTCCCACACTCTACGGGTTCATCCCCCGCACCTACGCCGGTGAGCGGGTCAAGGAACTGTGCCCGGGCGCGGTCGCCGGCGACGGCGACCCGATGGACGTGTGTGTCATCTCCGAGCGGCCCATCGAGCGAGCCGACATCCTGTTGACGGCCCGGGTGGTGGGCGGCTTGCAGATGATCGACGGGGGAGAGGCCGACGACAAGATCGTCGCCGTGTTGGCCAACGACCCGGTGTGGGGGGCGGTCGAGGACATCTCCGAGCTGCCGGCGGCGCTGATCGACCGCCTCGACCACTACTTCAAGACTTACAAGCTGTTCCCGGGGTCGGCCGCCGACGTGACGATTCCGACCCGCTACGGACGCGAGCACGCCTGGTCCGTGGTCGAGGCGTCGATGGAGGACTATCGGGAGAGGTTCGGTTCATCCGCATAGGACGGTGGGTGGGGTCCGGGTGGCGCGGACAGGGGTCACGTCCCGGCCACCCGGGCGGCGATCGTCTCGCCGATCTGGGCCGTCGACATCCCCATGTCCGGTCCACCCATCGCCTTCAGCTCGGGCAGCACCGACACGGCGGCGCGCTCCAAAGCCGCCGCCGCCTCGGGCTCGCCCAGGTGGTCGAGGCACATCGCCACCGACAGCACCGCCGCCACCGGGTTCGCCCACCCGTTGCCGGCGATGTCGGGCGCCGAGCCGTGGACCGGCTCGAACATCGACGGGTAGCGGCGCTCCGGGTCGATGTTCCCCGACGCCGCCAGGCCCATCCCGCCCTGCACGGCCGCTCCCAGGTCGGTGATGATGTCGCCGAAGAGGTTGTCGGTGACGACCACGTCGAACCGCCCCGGGTCGGTGACCAGGTACAGGCAGGCGGCGTCCACGTGCACGTAGTCGACGTCGACGCCCGGGTAGTCGGCGGCGACCTCGTCCACCGTGCGCTGCCACAGGTCGCCGGCGTAGGTCAACACGTTGGTCTTGTGGCACAGGGTCAGGCGGCCCCGCCGGGAAGCCGCCTTCTCGAAGGCGTAGCGGACGACCCGCTCCACTCCCATGCGCGTGTTGAGCGACTCCTGGGTCGCCACCTCGTGGGGCGTGCCCTTGCGGAGGAACCCGCCGGCGCCGGCGTACAGCCCTTCCGTGTTCTCGCGCACCACGACCAGGTCACAACGGTCGGGCGTCAAGCCTTCGACCGGCGTCGGCACCCCGTCGTAGAGCTTGACGGGCCGCAGGTTCACGTACTGGTCGAAGTCGAAGCGGAGCTTCAGCAGCAACCCCCGTTCGAGCACGCCGGGCGGCACTCCGGGCATTCCCACCGCCCCGAGCAGGATGGCGTCGAAGGTGGCGAGCTCCTCCTGGACGGAGGAGGGCAGCACCTCGCCGGTGCGCAGGTAACGCTCCCCTCCGAGGTCGTAGTGCTGGGTGGTGACGGCGAATCCGTGCGCGTCGGCGGCGGCTTCCAGGGCCGTCAACGCCGCCGACACGACCTCGGGCCCGACTCCGTCGCCGGGGATGACCGCCAACCGGTGCTCACTCATCGGTGTTCCTCTCCTGTCTCGATATCAATTCGACCTGGTGCACTCGCCGCCCCTCCATCGACCTGACCCGGAGGGCCCAGCCGTCGGTCTCGACCACGTCGCCCGGGGAGGGGATGCGGCCCAAGTGTTCCATGATCAGACCGCTGATCGTGTCGTAGTCCCCGTCGGGCACGTCCACCGAGCACGCCCGCCGCACCTCCGAGGGCCGCAGCGACCCGTCGAGGAGCCACCGGCGCTCTCCCAGCCGGCGAACCCCCACCGGCTCCAGGTCGTGCTCGTCGCGGATCTCGCCCACGATCTCTTCGACGATGTCTTCCATCGTCACGATGCCGGCGGTGCCCCCGTGCTCGTCGACGACCGCGGCGAGGTGGTTGCGTTCCCGGCGCATCTCCTCCAGCAGCCTCCCCACCCGGGCGCTCTCGGGGACCACGAGCAGGGGGCGGATCATCGAGGCGGGGATCGGCGCGGTTGGCGGCAGGTCGCCGGCTTCGAGCAGGTCCTTGACATGGACGAAGCCGACCAGGTCGTCGAGGTCCCGGCGGTAGAGAGGGATGCGGGAATGACCCTCTTCGATGAACGTCTTCTGCAGCTCCTCCAGCGTGGCGGTGACCGGCAGCGCCACCACGTCCGGCCGGGGCACCATCACCTGGGTGGCCTCGAGCGTCATCAGATCGAGGGCGCCAGTGAGGAGCCGGTGGGCGAAGTCCTCCACGACGCCTTCCCGGCGGCCGGCGTCGATCATCGACGACAGGTCCTCGGCGGTGTGCACCTCGCCGATGTCGGTCGGATCCACCCGGACCAGACGCAGCAGCAGGTTCGCCAGCTCGTTGAGGACCCAGACGACCGGGCGCACCAGGTTGGCGTACAGGCGGAACGGGATCGCCATGGCCAGCGCCGACCGCTCCGGGTCGGAGATGGCGATGTTCTTGGGCGCCATCTCCCCGACGACCATGTGCAGGTAGACGACTATCGACAGCGCCACGACGAACGAGATCGTGTGCAGCACCTGTGGCGGTATCTCGCCGAACACACCCAGGCCGGCTTCGATCACCGACGCCACCGCCGGCTCGGCGACCGCCGCCAGCACCAGGGACGCCATGGTGATGCCCAGTTGGGCGCCGGCGAGCGTGAACGACAACTCGTCGATCGCCTTCACCGCCGCCCGGGCCGAGCGGGTGGAGAGCGCCGCCAGCCGCGGGCGGCTGGCGGCGGTGAACGCGAACTCGGCGGCGACGAAGAATCCGTTCGCCGCCAACAGGAGCACGCTGGCGATGGCCGCGCCCCAGGTCATTCCTCGGCCTCTTCCATCTCGACGATCCGCAGGCGTGTCGCCACCCGGCCCCGGACCCCGAGGACCTCGATCCGGTACCGGCCCTCCTCCAGCACGTCTCCGACGCGGGGGAAGCGGTCGAGGCGGGCGGTCACGTACCCGCTCAGCGTCTCGTAGGCGCCTTCCGGCCACTGGAACCCGGTCAGCTCCTCCACCTCGTGGCGATGGAGGGAGCCGGCGACGATCCCCGGGCCTCCCCGGGAGGTGACGGCGAAGTCGTGCTCGTCCTCGATCTCGCCGAGGATCTCCTCGACGATGTCCTCGACGGTCACGATCCCGGCGGTCCCGCCGTACTCGTCGACGACGACGGCGATGCTCCGGCGGGACCGCTGCAGGGCGAGGAGGAGGCTGGCGAGCCGCATCGACTCGGGCACGAACTCCACCGGAGTGGTGATCGCCGCCACGGTCACCTCTTCGTGCCGGTCGCGGGGGATCTTGAAGGTGTCCTTGACGTGGGCGATGCCGGTGACCTGGTCGAGGTCGCCCTCGTAGACGGGGAACCGGCTGTGACCGGTGCGTCGGGCCAGGTCCCGCAGTTCGGCGATGGTGGCGTCGCGGGGCACCCCGTGGACCGAGACGCGGGGGATCATCACGTCGGCGGCGTGGCGGTCGACGAAGGCGATCGCCCGGGTGAGGAGGGTGGTCTCCGTCGGGTCGAGCTCGCCTTCCTCCGAGGAGGCGCGGACGATCATCTCCAGCTCCTGGAGGGAGCGCAGCCCGGCGAGCTCGTCGCGCGGCTCGATCCCCAGGCGCCGCACCGCCCAGTTGGCGGACCGGTTGAAGAACTGGATGACCGGCCGCAGGAGCCGGTTCAGCCACGACATCGGCAAGCCGACCGTCACCGCCACCGGGTAGGCCCGGGCTATCGCGAAGTTCTTCGGGAACAACTCCCCGACGATCATCTGGAAGACGGTGGCGAGCGCCAGGGCGAGGCCGATCGCCACGTTGGCCGAGTCGACGCCTACCCGGGCGAGAACAGGCGAGATCATCCGCGCCACCGTGGGCTCGGCGACGGCGCCCAGGACCAGGGAGGTGGCCGTTATCCCCAGTTGGGCCCCGGACAGCTCGAACGACAGGTCGCGGAGGCGCTCCCGGAGGCGGGCGGCCCGGCGGTCACCGGAGGAAGCCAGGGATTCCACCCGGCTGCGGTTGACGGCGACGTAGGCGAACTCCTGGGCGACGTAGAGGCCGTTGATGGCGACCAGGACTACGACGACGAGCAGGCCTAGCCAGGGGTCTATTCAGCTACCTCCGTCTCTGGGTTGCGCAGGTTACCGAGTCGGGGCGGAACGTACTCGCGCCGCCTTGTTCATGGCTTCGACGAACGCGAACGCCGAGCCTTCCACGACGTCGGTGTTCACCGCCCGTCCGGCGAAGGTCTGGTCGCCGACCCGGATCACGACGTTGATCTCGGCCATGGCGTCGGCACCGGAGGTCACCGGAACGACCCTGTAGTCGACCAGGCGCGCCTCGTCGATGTCGAAGGCTTGCTTGATCGCGGCGAAGGAGGCGTGGACCATGCCGTCGCCCTTGCCCTCGTAGGTGCGCTCGGAGCCGTTCGTCCGCAGCGTGACGCTGGCGGTGGGGGTCACGTCGTTGCCTCCGCTGACGTGCAGGCTGACGAGCTCCACCATGTCGTCGGGGCGGGGCTGGGTCTCGTCCTCGATGATCGCCCGCAGCTCCGCCTCGCCGATCTCGACCTTGCGGTCGGCGATCTCCTTGAAGCGGGCGAACGCCCGGTTGAACTCCTCGTCTTCCAGCTCGATACCCATCCGCGACAGGGCGTCGGCGAACCCGGCCCGGCCGGAGTGCTTGCCCAGGACGATCTGGCCGCCCTGCTGGCCGACCATGGCGGCGTCCATGATCTCGTACGTCTCCCGGGCTCGGAGGACGCCGTGCTGGTGGATGCCGGACTCGTGGGCGAAGGCGTTGCGTCCCACGATCGCCTTGTTGTACTGCACCGGGTAGCCGGTGAGTTGGGACACGAGCCGGGACGTCTCGTAGATCTGGGTGGTGTCGCAGCCCACCTCCACCTCGAAGACGTCCTGGCGGGTCTTGATGGCCATGATCACCTCTTCGATGGAGGTGTTGCCGGCCCGCTCGCCGATGCCGTTGATGGCCCCCTCGATCTGGCGGGCGCCCGCCGAGATGGCCGACAGCGAGTTCGCCACCGCCAGGCCGAGGTCGTCGTGGCAGTGGACGGAGACGATGACGTCGTCACGGTCGCCCTTGACCTCCGCGTACACCCGGCGCAGCAGCTCGGTGAACTCCGCCGGGGTGGCGTAGCCGACCGTGTCGGGGATGTTGATGGTGGTGGCGCCGGCCTCCACCGCCTGACGGCACACCTCGATCATGAAGTCCGGGTCGGAGCGGGTGGCGTCCTGGGGAGAGAACTCGACGTCGTCGGTGTACTTGCGGGCCCGGCGGACGCCCTCGACGGAGGCCTTGAGCACCTCCTCGGGGGTCATGCGCAGCATCTTCTCCATGTGGATCGGCGACGTCGACATGAACACGTGGATCCGGAACCGATCCGCCGCCTTCAGGGCCTCGTAGGCCTGGTCGATGTCGTCGGGATGGGCGCGGGCGAGGCTGGCGATCACGGGGCCCCGCACGTCGGAGGCGATGCGGGACACCGCCTCGAAGTCGCCGGGCGAGGAGGCGGCGAAGCCCGCCTCCAGCACGTCTACTCGCAGCTTCGCCAGCTGGTGGGCGATGGCTACCTTCTCGTCCGGGGTCAGGGCGATCCCCGGGGCCTGCTCCCCGTCGCGCAGGGTCGTGTCGAAGATGATCAGACGGTCGGTGCTCATGAGTTCTCCAGTCCTAGGTGGTGGGTGAGTGATGGTCGGTCGATCTCGGGAGGCCGGGTCGTCCTGATCAGACGCCCGGCCACAGAAGCGCGAGGAGCCCCCCGCACGAGATCCCGGACCTGCCGCTCAGGAGCTTCCACCCAGTGACTGACATGTGCGCCTCGATCTGGTTCAGGGAGCCTGCTTGGCGTCGATGAACGGCATGAGCTCGCGCAGCGCGGCGCCGACCTGCTCGATCTGGTGCGCCCGGTTGGCCTTGCGCTGCTCGAGGAGGAACGGAGCGCCCTCGCGGGCCTGGGCCATCCACTCGTTGGCGAACGCCCCCGACTGGATCTCCTCGAGGACCTTCTTCATCTCCTGGCGGGTCTCGTCGGTGATGATCCGCCGGCCCCGGGTGTAGTCGCCGTACTCGGCGGTGTTGGACACCGAATACCGCATGTACGACAGGCCACCCTCGTAGAGGAGGTCGACGATCAGCTTCAGCTCGTGCAACGTCTCGAAGTAGGCGGACTCCGGCTGGTAGCCGGCCTCGACCAGCGTCTCGAAGCTGGCCTTGATCAGCTCGGCGAGGCCGCCGCAGAGGATGACCTGCTCGCCGAACAGGTCGGTCTCGGTCTCCTCCTTGAAGGTCGTCTCCAACACTCCCGCCCGGGTGCCCCCGATGCCGTGGGCATAGGAGAGGCCGAGCTCCTTGGCGGAGCCGGTGGCGTCCTGGTGGACGGCGATCAGGCACGGCACGCCCGACCCCTGCGTGTAGGTGCGCCGCACCAGGTGACCCGGCCCCTTGGGGGCGACCATCAGCACGTCGACGTCCTCGGGAGGGGTGATCGCCCCGAAGTGGATGTTGAACCCGTGGGCGAACATCAACGCGTCGCCCTTGTCGAGGTTGGGGGCGACCTGCTCCTCGTAGAGCTGGGCCATCACCTCGTCCGGCACCAGCAGCATGACGACGTTCGCCCACTTGGTGGCGTCGGCGACGGACTTCACCGTCAGGCCGTCGTTGGCCGCCTGCTCCCACGAGGACGACCCCTCGCGGAGGCCCACCACGACGTCGGCGCCCGAGTCCTTCAGGTTGAGGGCGTGGGCGTGACCCTGGCTTCCGTAGCCGATGATCGCCACGCGCCGCTCCTTGATCAGAGCCGGGTCGGCGTCCTTCTCGTAGTAGATCGTTGCCACTGGTTCCTCTGCTTTCCCTGTTCGCTTCAGTTGACGGCCCGGAGCGTCGCTGCGCCCCGCCCCTTCGTCTCCCGGGCGATGGCCACCCAGCCGGACTTCGCCAGGTCGACGACCCCATACGGTCTGACCAGGTCGAGGAAGTCGTTGATCTTGTCCGGCTTGCCCACGACCTGGAAGGCGATGGAGTTGGGCCCCACATCGACTGCCCTGGCGTCGAATATGGAGGCCAGGGACAGTAGCTCCTGGCGGCGGGCCGGTTGCGCGTTCACCCTCACCAGGAGGATCTCCCGCTCGATCGACTGGCTCTTGTCGAGCTCGGAGATCTTCACCACGTTGACGAGCTTGTGGAGCTGCTTCTTCACCTGCTCCAGCTCGGGGGCGTCGACGACGATCGTCATCCGCGACAGCCCCGGCTCGTGGCTCGGGCCCACGGTGAGGGAGTGGATGTTGAACCCGCGGCGGGCGAGAAGCGAGCTGACGCGGGCCAGCACGCCGGGCTTGTTCTCGACGAGGACGGAGAGTGTGTGCTTCATCGCTCGAGCTTCACCTTCTCGTTGCGGCCGATGAACACCTCGTCGCAGGAGCCACCCGCCGGCACCATCGGGAACACCATCTCCTCGGGGTCGACCACGACCTCGATGACCACCGGGCGGTCGTTGGTCGACAGGGCCTTCTCCAGCGTCGGCGTGACCTCGTCGGGGGTGGTGGCCCGGAACCCGTGGCAGCCCATCGCCTCGGCGAGCTTCACATAGTCGACGGCGTCGCCCAGGCGCGAGGCGGAGAAGCGGTCCTCGTAGAAGAGCCGCTGCCACTGGGTGACCATCCCGTGGACGCCGTTGTTGAAGACCACGACCTTGATCGGCAGCCCTTCGACGGCGGCGGTGATCAGCTCCTGGGAGGTCATCTGGAAGCAGCCGTCGCCGTCGACGGCGATGACGAGCTCGTCGGGCATGCCCGCCTTGGCGCCGACCGCGGCGGGGATGCCGAAGCCCATCGTCCCCAGGCCGCCGGAGTTGATCCAGCGGCGCGGGCTGTCGAACTTCCAGTACTGGCTGGCCCACATCTGGTGCTGGCCGACCCCCGACACCAGGATGGCGTCGCCGCCGGTCAGGCGGTGGAGCTCCTCGATCACGTACTGCGGCTTCACCGGCCCGTCGGGGTCCTGGGTGTAGCGGAGCGGGTGCTCCCGTTGCCAGCGCCGCAGCATCTCCATCCACGGCTCCCGGTTGGGCACCTCGCGGTCGCCCCACGCCTCGATGAGCTGCTCGATCACCCGGCGGGCGTCGCCGACGATCGGGACGTCGGCGTGGCGCACCTTGCCGATCTCCGCCGGGTCGACGTCGACGTGGATCACCTTCGCCTCGGGGGCGAAAGTGGCGGGGTCGCCGGTGACCCGGTCGTCGAAACGGACGCCGATGGCGATGAGCAGGTCGGCCCGCTGCAGTGCGGATATGGCGGCGTAGGTGCCGTGCATGCCCGGCATGCCCAGCGCCAGCGGATGGTCGTCGGGGAATGCGCCGCGCCCCATCAGCGTCGTCGTGACCGGGACGGCGGTGCGCTCCGCCAGTGTGCGGAGCGGCCCGGCGGCGTTGGCCTTGATGATTCCGCCACCCACGTACAGCACCGGCCGGCGGGCGGCGGCGATCAACTCCGCCGCCTCGCGGATCCGGGGGACGTGGCCGGCCACCGTCGGCTTGTAGCCGGGCAGGTTGATCCCGTTCGGCTCAGTCCAGCCCGTCGGGGCGTTGAGGATGTCCTTGGGGAAGTCGATCAGCACCGGGCCGGGGCGGCCGGTGGCGGCGATGTGGAAGGCCTCGTGGACGATCTGGGGGATCTCGTCGGGATCGGTGACGAAGTAGTTGTGCTTGGTGGCCGGCATGGTGATGCCGGTCGTGTACGCCTCCTGGAAGGCGTCGTTTCCCACCGCGGTGGTCGGGACCTGACCCGTGATCGCCACCATCGGCACCGAGTCGACGAGGGCGTCGGCGAGCGGGGTGACGAGGTTGGTCGCGCCCGGTCCCGACGTGGCGATGCACACCCCGACCCGCCCCGTCGCCCAGGCGTATCCCTCCGCCATGTGGCCCGCGCCCTGCTCGTGGCGGGCGAGGATGTGACGGATGGGGCCGCCGTAGAGGGTGTCGTAGAACGGAAGGATGGCACCGCCCGGTACACCGAACGCCACCTCCACGCCTTCGTAGGCGAGCGATTGCAGGAGGATGTGGGCGCCGGTCGTGTTGCTCATGGCTTGCCTCGGTGTGTCCGTCTCTCGTGTGCTCTCGGGGGTCGTCCTCGGGGTACAAAAAACCCTCCCGTTCGGGGAGGGCAAGGTGACGCACACGCCGGTCTTGGGGCGTGTGCGTCAGCCGATAAGAAGTACCAGTGTCGAGGACATGTGTGCGGTGAAGTATGCCACAGCCGCCGCGGCGGTCAAACCACTTCCGGCGACGGCTCCTGGCGGCGCTGGGCGGCGACGAGGCGTCGATCCCACACCGCGTAGAGCGCCGACCCGGCCACGAGGATGGCGGCCACGGTGGAGAACCCCCGGGCGTAGCCGGCCCAGTCGATGAGGAACCCGCCCAGGGGGGCCACGATCAACAGGGCGGCGTCGAAGAGGGAGGTGAACATCGCCATCGCCGACCCCCGCTCCGCGGTCCGCGCCCGCGACACCACCTCGGACGACAGGATCGGGAAGACGGCGCCGTGGGCGAGGCCCATGAGGAAGGCGCCGCCCAACACCATGGCGACGCCGTCGGCGAACGCCACGAGCCCGAGGCCGATCCCCTGGACGGCGACGCCCGACACGACCATCGGGCGGTGGGGGAGGGCGTCGTAGCGGCTGCCGCCGAAGGCGCGGGTCAACGTGGCGGTGCCCCCGTAGACGGCGAAGAACGTCCCCATGGTGGAGATGCCGACGGTGTCGATGTAGGTGCGGATGAAGGTGAACACCGTCTCCATCCCCATCGAGAAGGTGAGCGTGATCCACCACAGCGGGAGCATGTCCCGTTGGACGGCGACGGCCCAGAAGCTGCGCCGGGGCCGCTCACCGAGGACCGGCAGCAGCGGCAGCCTCCACACGAGCGCCCAGGCGACGAGGCTGGAGGCGCCGGCGGCGGCGATCACCCCGGGGTAGCCGCCGAGGCGGAGCAGGGCATCGCCGATGAGGTTGGCGAAGGCGATCGGCATGAGGCCCGAGAGCCCGAACAGGGCCAGGCCCTGGGTGCGCAAGCCCACCGGGACGGCGTCGGCGGCATAGGTCAGCGCCGTCGTGTACAGGAAGACCTGGACCACCCGCTGGAGCAGGAACGCCGCCCACAGGATCGCCCCCGATTCGTCGACCACGGCGAGGGTGGCGATGGCGACGATGTTGCCCACCCCGGCGACCCGCAGCACGGTGCGGCGATGGACGACGTCCAGGATCCGCCCGAACCAGGGTCGCAGCAACAGGGCGGCCAGCGCCGAGAGCGAGTACGCCACCCCGATCCCCGATTCGGTGATCCCCAGCTCGTAGAGGCGCCCGGGCAGGTTGACCATCAGGGAGAAGGCGATCTCCTGGAAGAGACCGACCAGCCAGATAGTGGGGAACGGGCGCGTGCGCCACACCGATGCCATAGAGGTGCGCAACGCTATACGCGCTCCGGATATGCCCGATACGGCGCGGCGGGGAGTGGACTCGCCTCGAGCCGGGTAGCGTCGGGGCATGGACCTGGACCGCCGGACGATGGAGCTCCTCCGGCCCGCCGCCGATGAGCTGCGGCGGGTCCTCCGGCGGATGGACGACGAGGACGTGCCTGCCTCCCTGCGCCGGCTGGCCGATAGCTCCGAGCGGCGGCTGCCCCCACCCATCCTGAAGCGGGCGCTGCAGGAGCTCGACGCATCCGAGTGGCTGCGCCAGGAGGTGCTGTCCGCAGCCGAGCTCGAGCCCGACTCGCCCGCCGAACTGTTCGTGCGCCGTCCCGAAGGCTGGGAGGAGCGCCTCGAACGAGCCGCGGCCGACGCCTCCGCCGTGGCCGAAGCCCGGGACCGGGGAGCGCTGGAGAGAGAGCTCGCCACGGCCCGCCGCCGGATCACCGAGCTCGAGACGGCCGTGAGGAGGGAAGCCGAAGAGGCCTCCCGGGCCGAGCGACGCGCCGAGGAGCGGTTCTCCGGCCGGTTGGCGGCGGCGGAGCGGGCCAGGCGGGAGGCGGAGCAGCGGGCCCGGGAGGCGGACCGGCAGGCCAGCCGGCTGGCCGCCGAGCTGGATCGGATGCGCGACGAGGTCTCCGACCTCCGAGCCCGGATAGAAGGCCTCCGCCAGCTCTTGGAGAAGGAGCGCCGCAGCGGAGGGCCGCCCCCGGTGGCGGAGCCCCGGGGATGGGTCCCCACCGAGCCGGAGGCGCTGGCGACGGAGCTCGATCGCATCGCCGCCGCGCTGCGTCGGCCGCCCGGCGTGGGCGACGAACGCGGGGCCGGCGACGGCGCATCGCTGCGGCTGCCCGGGGATCTGCGTCCCGACCGGGTGGAGGCGATCCACTGGCTGCTCCACAGGAGGGCCCGGTGGCTCATCGACGGCTACAACCTCGCCCACCTCCTGAACCCCGACGTCGGCCCGGACGCCCGCCGCCGGGTCGTGGAGGCCGCCGGCCGGCTGGTGACGTTGGCGCCGCCGGGAACGGTGGCGGTGGTGGTCTTCGACTCCTCCGTCGACCGGGTCGAGATCCCCGCCAGCCGGAGGGTGCGCGTCCTGTTCGAGGCGTCCGCCGACGACTGGATCATCGAAGCCGCCCACCCCGGCGACGTGGTGGTCACCTCCGATCGGCGCGTGCGGGAGGCGGCGGAGGAGCGGGGAGCGCAGGGGCTGTGGTCGGAGGCGCTCGTCGCCTGGATCGACGCCGGCTACACACTCACCTGAAAGCAACCACTCGGCCGGCGTTTAGCATCGGCGGTATGACGCCGGCTGTCGTGATCCTCGGTGGCGGATTCGGAGGCCTGACTGCAGCGGCCGCCCTGGGCGACCGGGCGAGGGTCACGATCGTCTCGGACCAGAACTCCCTCCTGTTC
>PKRG01000013.1 GCA_017577575.1 Acidimicrobiia bacterium
ACACTGAGATGACGGTGCAGTTGATCGCTCCGATCGCGATGGATGAGGGGTTGCGGTTCGCGATTCGTGAGGGTGGCCGCACGGTCGGTGCCGGCCGGGTCACCAAGATCATCAAATAACCCAACCCGAAAGACAGAAGGACCGCAGTCGGACATAGACGGCACGAGTCCGAAGTCACAGAAGATCGAAGAGTCGGGTGGCGGGCAGCGCGCTCGCCACCCAGGCTCACGAGGAATCAGAAAGCAAGAACCATGCCATCCGACAAGAGGCCGCCGATCACGTTGGCTTGCGAGGTGTGCAAGCGCCGCAACTACGTGACGACCAAGAACAAGGCCAACACCCGCGACCGGCTCGAGCTCTCCAAGTACTGCAAGTGGTGCCGTAAGCACACGGCACACCGCGAGACCCGCTGAGCCCCGGCGCCCAGACATGCTGGAGGCGCTCGAGGGCACAACCTTCGAGAACCGGCCCTATCGGGTCTGCGCCGAGAAGGTCGCCGAGTTCGTCGACGTCACCGGAGACGACCCTCAGCGGTGGACGGACGCCGCTCCGCCCGGTTTCGCCGCCGCGCTCCTGTTCGTCGTCGCCCCCGAGCTGCTGGAGGACCCCCGGGTGTCGGGCTCGGTGGTCCATGGCGACCAGAGCTTCGTGTGGCACTCCCCCCTCCGCATCGAGTCACGGTTGGCCGTGACCGGCACCGTCGAGCGTGTCCGCACTCGGGGCGAGACCGCCTTCGTGGTCTTCTCGCTCGTCGCCACCGAAGGAGACGCCCCCGTGGTGGAGGGGCGGTCGACGTTCCTCGTCGGGCCTAGCGGCGAGCCGATGCCCGAGGTGGAAGAGCCTGCCGCCGCCCAGCGAGCCGATTCCGCTACCGTCGGCGCCGAGTTGCCTTCCCCGCGTTCTGCCTCCCGCCTCGACCTGGTCCGCTACGCCGCCGCGACCCGTGACTGGAACCCGATCCACTGGGACCACGCCGCCGCCGTCGCCGCCGGGCTCGGCGGCGTGGTGGTCCACGGGCTGTTGCAGTCCGCCTGGCTGACCGCAGTCGCCGCCACCGCCGGCCCCGACGGCCGTCCTCTCCGTAGCGCCCGATTCCGCTACACGGCGCCGCTGCGCCCGGCCAGAGGCGCCATCGTCGAAGGCGACATCGGTGGCGAGACCTTCGACCTGCGCCTCCGCGACGGCGACGTCACCACCGTCACCGGCCGCTTCGAGGTGGCTCGGTGACCCAGCCCGTTCCAGAGTTCGACGAGTTCGTCAACGAGCATCGCAGCCGCGTCTACGGCGTCGCCATGCGTCTCGTGTCCGACCCCGAGCTCGCCGCCGACGTGGTCCAAGAGACGTTCCTCCGGGCCTGGCGCGGGCTGGCCCGGTTCCGGGGCGAGTCCCAGGTCAGCACGTGGCTGCATCGCATCGCCATCAACACGGCCCTCACCGCCCGCCGCCGGGCGGCCCGCAACGACAACACCCCGTTGGACACCATGGACGAGACCGCGGCCGAATCCACCCCTTACTCGGACCCGGAGAGACGCGGCGAGATGCTCGACCTGCGGGCGCGGCTGGAGGCGGCGCTGGACGAGCTGCCCCCCGGCCACAAGGCCGTCGTCGTCCTCAAGGACATCGAAGGCTGGAGCCACTCCGAGATCGCCGACCGGCTCGGGATCAGCGAGTCGGCGGCGAAGGTCCGGCTCCACCGCGCCCACCGCAAGCTGGCCCAGCTGTTGGAGGCGGATCGATGAGAGAGCTGGTGTGCCGTGCGGCTCGCACCACGCTCATCGCCCGGGTCCTCGACACCGGCTCCCCGCCCGGCCTCCTCGAAGGCCACATCGCCACGTGCCTGCGTTGCCAGGCGACCGTCGCCCATTCCCGGCGGCTGCGGCGGATGCTGGAGAGGATGAGCGTGCCGATGCCCCCCGTGGCTCCATCCGCTAGACTGGAGGTGCCGTGGTTCGCTGCCGCGGCAGCGTCGGTGATCGCAGCTCTTCTCTGGATACGTCTCCGCCAGCAGCAAGGCTGAATCCACGGACGCGCCGGAGTTTCCTACCCGGGGGGCGCGCCTTATACTTGGCTGTCCCGCCGAACCCCTGAGGGGTGTAGCTCTAATTGGTTAGAGCGCCGGTCTCCAAAACCGGAGGTTGGGGGTTCGAGTCCCTCCACCCCTGCTGGAGAGTGTTTGACGACGTTCTCCGGCCAATCGTGCCGAGTCGCCGAGGATGAGATGAACCGAGAGATGCGCCGCCTCCTGGAAAGGGAGGAGCGGCGACAGAAGAAGCAAGAGAAGTCGGGAGCCGCCGCCCGCCGCACCCCGGTGGCTTCGGCGCGTCCGGCCTCCTCCGAGCGCAAGCCGCTGTGGCAGCGCATCCGCACCTACTTCCACGAGGTGCGCCAGGAGCTGCGACGCGTCTCGTGGCCGACGCGTGACCAGATGGTGGCGTTCACGACCGTCACGCTGATCACCACCTTCGTCCTCACCATCGTCACCTTCGGCTTCGACGTCGTCATGAAAGAGATCGTCCTGTTCGTCGTTTCGCGGAGTTGACCCATGGCTGAGATCGCTGGCACGAGCGAAGAGACGCGTACCGACGAACACGTGGACGAGGAGATGGATCAGGCAGTGGCCGACGAGTTGACTCCCGACGAAGAGCCCGCCGAAGAGGCGGTCGCCGAAGAGGCGGCCAGCGCTTCGGCCGACCAGCCCGCCCCTGCGGAGGAGTCGACCGCGGGCACCGACGGCGAAGAAGAGGCTCCGGCCGAGCCGCCGGCGCCGGTCAGCCCCTACGACCTCGAGGGCGACTGGTACGTCATCCACTCCTACTCGGGGTACGAGAACAAGGTCAAGGCGAACCTCGAGACCCGGATCAAGTCCATGCACATGGAGGACCGGATCTTCGAGGTGCGCATCCCGATGGAGGACGTCGTCGAGTTCAAGGGCGGCAAGAAGGTCACGGTCCCCCGCAAGGTCTTCCCGGGCTACATCCTGGTCCGGATGAAGCTCGACGACGACTCCTGGTACGCCGTGCGCAACACCCCGGGCGTCACCGGGTTCGTCGGCGGCAACCAGAAGCCGACTCCGCTCTCCCGCCGCGAGGTGGAGCGTTTCCTCGGCGTCCAGAAGGAAGAGGAGAAGGTCAAGCCTCGCTTCAAGCCCGCCTGGGAGGTGGGGGAGCAGGTGCGGGTCGTCGCCGGCCCGTTCGCCGACTTCAACGGCGTCATCGAGGACATCAACATCGATCAGCAGAAGGTCGTCGTGCTCGTCAACATCTTCGGCCGGGACACCCCCGTCGAGCTGGGCTTCGACGACATCCAGAAGAACTAGGACTGGAAGATGGGACGGAAACGACTCGTTACGACTGTCAAGATGCAGCTGCCCGCCGGGCAGGCCACGCCGGCCGGGCCGGTCGGCACCGGCCTGGGCCCGCACGGCATCAACTTGATGGACTTCGTCAAGGCGTACAACGACGCCACCGCCAATCAGCGGGGCCAGATCGTCCCGGTCGAGATCTCGATCTACGAGGACCGCTCGTTCACCTTCGTCACCAAGACGCCGCCGGCGGCAGCTTTGATCCGCCAGGCCGCCCGGGTCGACAAGGGCTCGTCGGAGCCCAACAAGTCGAAGGTGGGCACGATCTCCCGCCAGCAGCTGCGCGAGATCGCCGAGACGAAGATGCCCGACCTCAACGCCAACGACATCGAAGCGGCGATGAAGATGGTCGAGGGCACCGCCCGCTCGATGGGCATCGAAGTCAAGGACTGACTTCCCGCGCTGGCGACGGGAAGCCGCGAATCGAAAGCAAACACCAGTGGGAGACGCGTGAGCGTCGCCTGGACCACGAGGAGATGAAATGCCGAGACGAGGCAAGCGATACAGGGACGCCGCCAAGGGGTACGACCGTCTGACCCCCTACCCGGCGGCACAGGCGCTGGAGCTGGTCAAGACCTTCGCCACCGCCAAGTTCGACGAGACGGTCGAAGCGGTCTACCGCCTGGGCATCGACCCCCGCAAAGCGGACCAGGTGGTGCGAGGCACGATCTCGCTTCCCCACGGCACCGGGTCCGAGGTCCGCATCGCCGTGTTCGCCCCCGCCGACAAGGTGTCCGAGGCCCTGGCCGCCGGAGCCGACGTCGCCGGCGGTGCCGAGCTCGTCGCCGAGCTCCAGGAAGGCCGCGACCTCGACTTCGACGTCGCCATCGCCACGCCGGACATGATGGCCGAGGTGGGAAAGCTCGGCCGGATCCTCGGCCCCCGCGGCCTGATGCCGAACCCGAAGTCGGGGACCGTGACGCCCGACGTCGCCAAGGCCGTGGCGGAGTTCAAGGCCGGGCGCATCGAGTACCGCAACGACCGCTACGGCAACGTCCACGTGCCGATCGGAAAGGCCTCCTTCTCCGTGGATCAGCTGCTCGACAACCTGGCGGCGGTCACGTCGGAGTTGCTGCGGGCCAAGCCGGCCGGCGCCAAGGGGCGCTACCTGCGCCAGCTCAGCGTCTCCTCGACGATGGGCCCCGGCGTGAGAGTCGACATCGGCCGCGTCGACGAGCTCGTCGCCCGCGCCAGCTGAGACGCCTCGAGGACCGTTCAGCGGCCCGCGCGCCGGAGGGTGCGCGGGCCGTGTCGCGCCACGACCCAGGTGGCGGCGATCGTCGTGGCGGTGGCGGTGACCACGGGCACGTAGCCGTCACCTGCGGGGAACAGCCCGAACACGCACAGGTTGTCGAGGGCGTGGAAGACGACCGGGGCGGCGAGCGTGCGGCCCGTGTTCACATAGAGCCACACGATCAGGACCCGCAGCGCCACCGTGTGGGTGCGTTGGCCCAGTATCCATCCCCAGTCGTGGCCGCCCTGCAGGTCGGGGACCACGTGCAAGCCCGCCCACACCACTCCGACGGCCACCGCGGTGGCGAGGGCGGTCTGGCGACGGAGGAGTGAGGCGGTGGCACAGGCGGTCCAGCCGATCTCCTCGGCGGCGGCGGTCGTCCAGAACACCACCGCCAACACCGCCAGCGTGACGGGGTCCACGGTGGGGTCGGGGACGCGCCCGGCCGCGCGATGGAACAGGAACGAGGCGGCATAGAGCGCCGGAAGGAGCGCCAGCGTGACGGCGAGCCAGCGGCCCCGCACGGCTCCCGCCTCCAGCGTCGACCCGAGCAGGCGCCGGATCCCGGGCCAGCCCTCCCGGCGGCCGACCAGCACCAGGGCGGAGACGAGCGGGGCCAGGAACACCAGCGCCGACAGAGGCAGGCCGACGCCGAGATCGCCCAGGAGCCGCCGTTGTCCGCCCAGCAGCCACAGGGGGAGGGCGCAGGCGGCGGTGAGCAGGAAGAACCGGGCTGCGGATCCCACACCCGAAACCTAGGCGGGAAACGAGAAGCGGGGGCTCCGAACGGTCGGCTCGGGGATGCGAGCTCGGGGGCGCGTGCCAGGTCCACCAATGCGCTCCCCATCGGGTCTCGGACGTAGAGGGTCGTCGATCGTCCGTTCGGCGATGGCTCGCTGAGCTCGACACCAGCGGATGGAGGCGGTCGGAATCCATCCGCCTTGTCCGAAGCCCCCTGATGTCAACGGTCCCTAGTTTCATAGGCCCGCCGAACCATGTCCAGGAAGATTGTGGGAAGGAACCCGATTTCCGGTCGATCGCGGTTTGTCGGCGAGCCGGATCGCCGATACCATTCCATCTGCAACTCCAATACCCGGCCCGAGACCGTTGGTGCCCGAAGGCTTAAGTGGACGTCCAGTCCGGCCAGCGTAGGTCCCTTCTCTGAGTGGAACCCTCGGTCGCGTGCCGGGGGTTTTTCGATCCACAAGGAGAGAGCATGCCGAGACCTGAGAAGGTCCAGGCAGTAGCCGAGATCAAAGAGAAGTTCGAAGAGGCCCAGGCCGTCTTCCTGACCGAGTACCGGGGCATCCCCGTCAAGGAGATGGGGAACCTCCGCCGGCGCCTGCGCGAGTCGGGTGCCGAGTACAAGGTCGTGAAGATGACCCTGGCCCGTCGAGCGGCCGATGATCTGGGCATCGAGGGCCTGAGCGAGCACCTGACCGGGCCGACGGCCCTGGCGTTCGCTCTCGAGGACCCGGTGTCCACTGCCAAGGCTCTGCGGGACTACGCCCGGGAGAACGAACGGCTCGTGATCAAGTCGGGCTACCTCGCCAACCGGGTGCTGGCACCCGAGGAAGTGGTTCGGCTCGCCGAGATCGAACCCCGCGAGGTGCTGCTGGCCAAGATCGCCGGCGCCGCCAAGGCTCCCCTCTATCAGATGGCTTCGATGCTGGCCACGTTCACGCGTGAAGCCGCTTCGCTCTTCTCGGCCCTGATCGAGAAGAAGGAAGCGGCCGGCGACGTGAGCGCCTCGGCGGCCGCTGAGTCGGAGAGCCCTGCCAGCCCGGACTCAGCCGACAGCCCTGAGAGCCCCGACAGCCCCGACAGCCCGGATTCGGCCGACAGCCCCGACGAGGACGCCGAGGCTCCTGCCGGGGACGCCGAGGCGGCCACCGAGGGCGAGCCCGCCGAGGGCGAGGCCGAGGAACCGGCCGAGGCTGCTGCCGAGACCGAAGAACCCCAAGACGACAACGAACCACAAGACGACGACCAGGCCGAGGAGGAATGACCCATGGCCAGCATGACCACTGAAGAACTGCTCAAGGTATTCGAGGAGATGACCGTCCTCGAGCTGAAGGAGTTCCTCGACGCTTTCGAGGAGCGTTTCGACGTGACCGCCGCCGCTCCGGTGGCAGTCGCTGCCGCCCCCGCCGCGGCCGCGGCCGGTGACGGCGGCGCCGCCGCCGAGGAGGAGAAGGACGAGTTCGACGTGATCCTCGCCTCCGCCGGTGACCAGAAGATCCAGGTCATCAAGGAAGTGCGGGCGCTCACCAACCTCGGCCTCAAGGAGGCGAAGGAGCTCGTGGACAGCGCTCCCAAGCCCGTGCTCGAGGGCGTGGACAAGGAGACCGCCGACAAGGCCAAGGAAGCCCTCGAAGCCGTCGGCGCCACCGTCGAGCTCAAGTAACCACCCGCCATCTCACCGACGAGCGAGGGGCCGCCCAGTCGGCCCCTCGCTCGCGTCTGCCCGACACCGGCGCCCCGATCCGCCTAGGCTGCGAGCGACGCCCCGCAAGGAAGAGCCGATGGTCATCCTGGCGTGCATCGACGGTTCGGATCAGTCGCCGAAGGTCATAGACACCGCCATCACCCACGCCCGACGCTGGGACGCCGACCTGAGCGTGATCCACGTCTTCCAGCCTCCCGTCACCCTCTACGCCCTCGACATGGGGATGGCTCTGGAGCTCGACGACCTCGAGGAGTCCGAGCGGGAAGGCGTTTGGGAGCGGGTCTCCGGCCTCCTCGACGAGTCGGGGCTGCCGTGGACGCGCATCGACCGCCGCGGGTATCCGGTGGCGGAGATCACCGCCGCCGCCGAGGAGATCGGAGCCGACCTCATCGTCATCGGCTGCCGCGGCCGCGGCAACCTCGCCTCCCTGGTGCTGGGGTCGACCAGTCACGGTGTCATCCAACACGCCCCTTGCGACGTGCTCGTCGTGCGGGGGTGATCAGACGACGAGGGGGACGAACGCCACGGCCTCGTGCCGGCGACGCTCGAGCTCTGTGCCACGGCGCCGCACCGTCCACAGGTGCTGCTGGAACGACGACCCCACCGGCATTACGAGCCTGCCTCCTTCGGCCAGGAGCTCCTCCAGCGCCGGGGGGACACGCGGCGCCGCCGCCGCGGCGAGTATGGCGTCGAACGGCGGAGAATCGGCGACGGCCTCCAGGCCGCCGGTGATCACCGTCACGTTGTCGTAGCCGAGGTCGGCCAGCCGGGCCCGGGCCGTTTCGGCGAGCTCGGGGCGGATCTCTATCGACGTCACCTGGCGGGCGAGCCGCGAGTAGACGGCGGCGGCGTAGCCCGACCCGGTTCCCACGTCCAGGACCCGGTCGTCGGGGCCGATCTCGGCCAGCTCGGCCATCCGGGCCACGATGTAGGGCTGGGAGATGGTCTGGCCCTCGCCGATCGGCAGCGGCCCGTCGTCGTAGGCCCGGTCCTGGAGGCGGTCGTCCACGAAGCGGTGGCGGGGTACCTCCTCCATCGCGGCGAGGATGCGGGGATCGGTGATGCCGCGCCGGCGTATCTGGCGCTCCACCATCAGGTGGCGTCGGCGCGTCTGCTCCTCTTCGGTCAGGCCCTGGCGACCAGCCACTCGCCGACCCGTCCCGTCTCCCGTTCCCGGGCCGCCAGGTTGGCGTCGAGCAACTCCAGGTTCTGGGCGACCGCCTTGTCGGCGGTGGGCACCGGGGTCTCGGCGAAGAACGCCTTGACATCGGCGGCGACGTCGGGACGCGACAGCGCCGAGATGCCTTCGATCAGCCGTCGGAACGTCATCGGGGGGAAGACGTCGACGCACTCCTGCCAGCGGGTGCGCACCTCCCGCCACAGGTCACCGCCCGCCCGGCGGTTCCCGAAGAGCGAGCCGCACACCCAGGAGCCGTCCTGGTTGCGGATCCGCCCGTCGAGCGTGGCGTCGATCACCTCGCGTCCCAGCTCCGCATCGTCGAAGGCGGTGAGCGCCCTCAGGAAGCGCTGTTGCTCCTGGGGGTCCATCGACTCCTGGTACCGCTTCATGAACGCGGTGTGGGTGTCGGCGTCGCCGTGGGCGGCCACCACCCCGAGGGCGGCGGTGAGCAGCTCGGGATCGTCGACGTCACCGCCCTCGAGATACGCGGACACGGTCGTGCGCGCCCATTCGATCGTCTCGGCGTCGTCGCCGAGGGCGCCGAGGGTGGCCATGGCCTGTCCGCGGAGACGCCGCTGCAGGTCTGTGTCGTCGGGGCGGGCCCGGCGTCCCAGCCGGTCGACCAGGGGGCCGACGACACTGCGCACCCAGGCGGCGTAGCGGTCGAGGTGCTCGTCGGCTACGAGATGGTGGTGCACCCAGCCGAGGATGCGGAAGACCAGCTGCCAGATCGCCTGTTCCGTCTCCTCCGAGAAGGCGTGGACGAGCTCCAAGACCTTGGCCATCTCCGTCTGGCCGGCCTGGGCGAAGGCGAACACGTCGTAGAGGAGCACGTAGCGCTCGGTGGCGTCCAGGGAGGCGAGGTTCTCCACCAGCGCGGCGAGGAGGTGGTCGGAGTAGCTCACCCGGTAGAAGCCGGAGCCTCCGGCGTTGGCGATCACCCACTCGACGCCGCCGGGGACCTCGACTGTGGCCTCCGCGTCCTCGAGGAGGTACGACAGCTCGAAGGGGCCGTCGGCGGCCATCCCCCGGATCTTGAGCGGCACCTTCCACAGGGTGGTGTCGGTCTCGTCGGGGATCGCCAGGAACCGCCGCTGGCCGAGGCGCAGGCGGCCGTCGGCGAGGGAGACGTCCACCTGGGGGTAGCCGCCCTGGAGGATCCAGGTGTCCATGATCTGGCTCACCGGCCACTCGGAAGCCTCGTCGAGGCCCGCCCACAGATCGGCGGTGACCGTGTTCCCGTAGGCGTGCCGCCTCAGGTAGCTGCCGACGCCCCGGCGGAAGGCGTCCTCGCCGATGAACTGCTCGATCATCCGCAGCACCGACGAGCCCTTCCCGTAGGTGAGGGCGTCGAACATCTGGTCGGCCTCCTCCGGCGACCGCACCTCGAACTCGACCGGCCGGGTCGTGGTCAGGTGGTCGACCTCCATCGCCCACGGCCGCTCCACCGCGCTGAAGGTGAGCCACCGCTTCCACTCGGGTCGGCGGGCATCGGTGGCTTTCATCTCCATGAACGAGGCGAAGGCCTCGTTGAGCCAGATGCCTTCCCACCAGCGCATCGTCACCAGGTTGCCGAACCACTGGTGGGCGATCTCGTGGCCGATCACGTCGAGGACGCGCAGCTTCTCGGCCTGTGACGCCTTGGCGGGGTCGAGCAGGAGGGCCGTCTCCCGGTAGGTGATGGCGCCCACGTTCTCCATGGCCCCGAAGGCGAAGTCGGGGATGGCGATGTGGTCCAGCTTGTCGCCCGGATAGGGGATCCCGTAGTAGTCGCGCAGGTAACGGAAACAGAACTGGGCGCATTCGAGCGCGTAGTCGGCGAGATGGAGCTTGCCCCGCGGTGCCACCACCCGGGTGGGCACCCCATCCACGTCGACCGGCTCGGTGGCCTCGAAGGGGCCGACGATGAACGCCACCAGGTAGGTCGACATCTTCATGGTCTCGGCGAAGCGGATCTCGGTCCGCCCGTCGCCGAGGTCCTGGCGGGCGACCTCGGCCGTGTTGGTGATGGCCATCAGGTCGGAAGGCACCACCAGAGTCGTCTCGAAGGTGGCCTTGAAGTCGGGCTCGTCCCAGCAGGGGAACGCCCGGCGGGCGTCGGTGGATTCGAACTGGGTGGTGGCGATGTACTGCTCGTTGCCGTCGACGTCGGTGAACTTCGACCGGTAGAAGCCCCGCAGCTTGTCGTTGAGGGTTCCGTTGAAGTCGATCTGCAGCTCCCACGGCCCCGGCTCGACGGTGTCCTCCAGAGCCAGCGTGACCCGCTCCATCTTCTCGTCGTAGCGGGGAGAGGCGCCGATCGTGGTCGAGCCGTTGGTGAGCTGGGCGGAGACGATCTCGATCTCGGCGGAGTTGAGGACGATCTCGTCGGTGGGGGCCTCGACCGTCACGTCGATGGTCTCGGAGCCGCTGAAGGTGGCCTCCTCGAGGCGCGGCTCGAGGCGGATCCGGTACTTGTGGGGGACGACGGTGCGGGGAAGGCGATAGGGGTTCTCAGACAAGTCGAAAGCCTCTCGTCGACGTTTGGGACATGCTACCGACGGCCCGGAACAGTCACTTCCGGCTGAACCGCGCCCGGTCCACCACGTGACGGCGGTGGGTGCCCCGGCCGATGATCCTCGAGCCCACGCGGGCCATCACCGAGAACGTGAGACGAGGCCCGTCCACGGCCACCAACTCCGCCTCGACGGTGACCTCCTCGCCCTCGCGGGCCGCCGATTCGTGGGAGACGTCGACGTGGGTCCCGACCGTCGTCTGGTCGCTCTCTTCGAGGAGCGGCTGCACGGACCGGGTGGCCGCCTCCTCCATGAGCCCGATCATGGTGGGGGTCGACAGCACGACGATCGGCCGCAGGTGCTCGGGGGTCATGGTGGCGTCGACCGTGACCGAGAGCGCGTGGCGAGCTCCGGGTGTCAGGGTGGGCATGGTGGGCAGGCTAACCGGATGGGCCACGGGCCGGGTTCGCGCTTTGCCGCCCCGGCCGGAGCGGAGCCAAACTGATCGGGTGACCAACAGTTCGACGATCCTGTGCCGGGTCCACGGCACCGACCGCCCCGGGATCACCGCCGACCTGATGGGGGTGCTGGCCGAGTCGGGAGCCGAGCTGTACGACGTGCAGCAGGTGGTCGTCCGGGGTCGCCTCACCCTCGACATCCTCTTCTCCGCCCCCGAGGGCCGGTCCACGGTCAAGGACCTCCTCTTCTACGGTTGGGAGTCCGGGCTGGACATCGACTTCGAGGTGGTCGACACCGCGCCCAGTCCGCCCCAGCCCACCTCCGTCGTCACCATCGTCGGCACGACCATCGGACCGGCGGCGTTCGGCGCCGCCGCCGGCGCCATCGCCGAGGCGGGGGGCAACATCGAGCGGATCGTCCGCATCGCCCGCTACCCCGTCGTCGCCTACGAGCTGATCGTCTCCGCCGGCGACCTCGCCACGCTGCGCGAGAACCTGATGCGGGCCGGCCAGGAGCACCGCTTCGACGTGGCGGTCCAAGAGGAGAGGCTCGAGAAACGCCTCAAGCGGCTGATCGTCATCGACGTGGACTCCACGTTGATCCAGGACGAGGTCATCGACCTGCTCGCCGAGGCCGCCGGGGTCGCCGAGGACGTGAAGGCCATCACCCACCAGGCGATGGAAGGGGAGATCGAGTTCGCCGAGGCGCTGCGGCGGCGCGTCGCCCTCCTCGAGGGCCTGGACGTCGCCGAGGTGGAGAGGATCGCCCGCGAGGTGCGTCTCACCCCCGGCGCCCGGACCCTGGTGCGCACCCTCAAGCGCATGGGGATGAGGACCGCCATCGTCTCCGGCGGCTTCACCCACGTCACCGACTTCCTCGCCGCCGAGCTCGGTGTCGACCATTCCGCAGCCAACGCCCTCGAGGTGGCCGACGGCAAGCTCACCGGCCGGCTGGTCGGCGACATCGTCGACCGCCCCGGAAAGGCCCGGATCCTCCAGGAGATCGCCACCAGGGAGGGGATCCCCCTCGAGCAGGTCGTGGCGGTGGGGGACGGGGCGAACGACCTGGACATGTTGGCCGTCGCCGGGTTGGGCATCGCCTTCAACGCCCGCTCGGCCGTGCGCGAGAAGGCCGACGTGGCCCTCAACGTGCCCTACCTCGACGCTCTCTTGTTCCTGCTCGGCATACCCCGAAAGGAAGTGGAGGGCGAGGAGGTGGGCCCGGTCCCCGTGCCCGGGCTGCCGCCGGTATGAGCGTCGTCGGCGTCGACGTCTCCGCTGGAGGCCTCAGCCGCCGGTGGGTCTCGGAGCTCGCCTCCCGTCTGGCGGGCTGTGAGGTCGTCGACGCCGACTCCCGGGCCGCCGACGTCGAGGTGCTCGTGGTCGGCAACCCGCCGGCGTCCCGGCTGGATGCCTTCCCCCGCCTGCGGTTCGTGCAGAGCGTGTGGGCCGGGCCCGACCGTCTCGCCGAGGGCACTGTCGGCGTGCCGGTGGCCCGGATGGTGGCGCCCGAGCTCACCGAGTACATGGCGGAGTTCGTGCTGATGGCGGTGTCGATGCTGCACCGGGAGGCGCCCGCCTATCGCCGTGCCCAGGCCGAATCCACATGGCAGCCCAGGAAGGCGGAGCTGGCCCGGAGGCGCCGGGTGGGGGTGCTCGGCTACGGCGAGCTGGGACGGCCCGTCGCCCGCCTGCTCCGGCGGGTCGGCTTCGACGTGGCCGCCTGGGCTCGTTCCCCCCGCATCGACCCGATCCCGGTGCTGTGCGGCGAAGACGGCTTCCGGGAGGTGCTGGGACGGTCGGACATCCTGGTGAACGTGCTGCCGCTCACTCCGCACACGCGCCACATCCTCGACGGGTCCGCCTTCGAGGTGATGCCGGAGGGCGCCGGCCTCGTCAACGTCGGCCGGGGCGCCCACGTCGTCGAGGCCGACCTCCTCGACGCTCTGGACGAGGGCCGGCTGTCCGAGGCGATCCTCGACGTGTTCGAGGAGGAGCCGCTTCCCGCCGGCCACCCGTTCTGGGCGCACCCCCGGGTCAAGGTGTTCCCCCACGTGGCGGCGCCGTCGGAAGCGGCCGACCTCGCCCCCTACGTGGCCGACAACGTCCGCCGCTTCCTCGCCGGCGAGACCCCGCGCTTTCTGCTCTGAGCTCAGGCGGGCGTCTCGGTGCCGCCGCCCAGCCAGTCGGTGTGGAAGAACTCGCCCCGCGGGCGGTCCCGCCGCTCGTAGGTGTGGGCGCCGAAGTAGTCGCGCTGAGCCTGGATGAGGTTGGCGGGGAGGTCGGCCGACCGGAACGAGTCGTAGAACGAGAGGGCGGTGGCATACGCCGGGACCGGGATCCCCGCCTCCACGGCCGCCGACACCACCCGGCGCCAACCCGCCTGGGCCCGTGACAGGGCGTCGGCGAAGAACTCGTCGACCATCAGGTTGTCGGGGCGGCGCTCGAAGGCGGCGGTGATGTCGTCGAGGAACCGGGCCCGGATGATGCAGCCGGCTCGCCACAGCTTGGCGATCCGGCCCAGGTCCAGGTCCCAGCCGTGCTCGTCGGAGGCCGCCTTCATCAGCATGAAGCCCTGGGCGTAGGAGACGATCTTCGAGGCGTACAGGGCCTGCTCGATGTCGTCGACGAAGCCGTCGACGTCTTCGATGCGTCCGCCGGGACCGGCCAGCACCCCGGCGGCGCGGACCCGGGCCTCCTTCAAGGCCGACACGATCCGGGCGTACACCGCCTCGGCGACGAGGGTCGTGGGCTGGGCCACCTCCATCGAGGAGATCACCGTCCACTTGCCCGTGCCCTTCTGGCCGGCGGCGTCGAGGATCACTTCCAGGCGGCGCTCGCCGTCGACCTCCAGGGCGAGGATGTCACCGGTGATCTCGATCAGATAGGAGTCCAGGACCCCTTCGTTCCAGCGTCGGAATATGGCGGCCATCTCGTCGGGAGACAGGCCGAGGCCCACCTTCATCAGGTGGTACGCCTCGGCGATCACCTGCATGTCCCCGTACTCGATGCCGTTGTGGACCATCTTCACGTAGTGGCCCGACCCGTCGGGGCCCAGCCAGTCACAGCACGGCGTGCCGTCCGGCGCCTTGGCCGCCACCGCCTGGAACAGCTCGGAGATGTGGGGCCACGCCTCCTCGTCACCCCCGGGCATCATCGACGGGCCGTGGCGCGCGCCCTCCTCCCCGCCGGAGATGCCACAGCCGACGAAGCGGATGCCGGCCTCGGTGAGGCGGCGAGTGCGCTCGATCGTGTCGGTGTAGAGGGAGTTGCCGCCGTCGATGACGATGTCACCGGGATCCAGGTGGGGGAGCAGCTGGTCGATGACGGCGTCGACGGGGCGTCCCGCCGCCACCATCAGCACGACGCGGCGGGGGCGCTCCAGCGAGGCGACGAGGTCGGCGACCGAGTGGAAGGGGACGATGTCGGGGCGGTCGCCCTCCCCGGCCGCGAACTCATCGGTGACGGAGGTGGTGCGGTTGTAGACGGAAACGGTGGCTCCGTGATCGGCGAAGTTGAGAGCCAGGTTCTGGCCCATCACGCCCAGGCCGATCAGGCCGATGTCTGAGCTCATGGCCGTACGGTACCGCCGTCGGGCCCCGCCCGAATCGGGACCCTCGGCCGGCCACGATCGGCGAGGGAGTCTCGTATCCTCGGGCCATGCCTGTTCTCGGAATCGACATCGGCGGCTCGGGGATCAAGGCGAACGTCGTCGATCTCGATCTGGGCGAGCCGGTCGGAAAGAGACTCAAGGTCGCCACGCCCCAGCCCTCCACCCCCGAGGCGGTGGCCGGGGCCGTCGCCGACCTGGTGAAACGCTTCGACGTCGACGGCCCCATCGGATGCACCTTCCCCGCCGTGGTCCTCGACGGCGTCACGATGACCGCCGCCAACGTCGACGAGTCCTGGATCGGCACCGACGCCGCCGCCCTGTTCCGGGAGGCCCTCGGCCGCCCGGTGACCGTGGTGAACGACGCCGACGCCGCCGGGCTGGCGGAGATGTCGTACGGGGCGGGGAAGGGCCGGGAGGGGGTGGTCATCTGCCTGACTTTCGGCACCGGCATCGGCAGCGCCCTGTTCACCCACGGGGTCCTCGTCCCCAACACCGAGTTCGGGCACCTCCACTTCCGCGGCTTCGAGTCGGTCGAGGACTGGGCGGCCGCCAGCGCCCGCGACCGCGAGAAGCTCTCGTGGGAGGAGTGGGGGAGCCGGGTCGACGAGTACCTGCGGTACCTCGAGAGGATCTTCACTCCCGACCTCATGATCATCGGCGGCGGTGTCAGCCGGCGCTTCGACCAGTTCGCCGACTACATCCACACACGTTGTGAGGTGGTGCCGGCCAAGCTGCGCAACGAGGCGGGCATCGTCGGGGCGGCGATGGCCGCTGCGGCGGCGAAATGACCTCCCCCCGGCCGCGCTTTTTCGACACCCGCGCCGCCTACATCCTCTTCGCCAACGCCACCACCGAGAAGGCGGTGGTCGCCGAGCGGGTGGGCCGGGAAGTCGACTACCTCCATCCCCGGCCGCCAGGCCTGCGCGTCTTCGACGCCGGGATGGGCGACGCCTCCGTGCTCACCCAAGTGCTGCGGAAGATGCACACGGTGTTCCCCCACATCCCCTGGACGGTGGTCGGCAAGGAGATAAGCATCGAAGACGTCCGCCAGGCGTTGGTGAAGCTCCCAGACCGCTTCTACGAGCACCCGGAGATGGTGTTCGTGGTCACCAACATGCGCTTCCGGGAAGCGACCCGGCTGTGCCCCGACGACGCCTCCCGTCTCCGGTGGCGGGACATCCCGCTCGTGGGAAGCACTGCCCACGAGTTCGCCTCCCAGATCCAGGACCTGCTGGAGGTCCTGGCCGACGACTGGGAGGTGACGACCAGTGCCAAGACGGGCAACCCGATGTACGTGCACCCGGCGGTGGTGGTCATCTACCGGGCCGACCACGAGTTCATCCTCCGCTCCCTGATCCCCGATCCCGACGGCCCGCCTCCGGAGTACGACCTCGTGATCGCTGCCCAGCCCTACCGGGCGGCGGCGCCGCTGGAGTCGAAGGTCCGCAACGTCGTCGCCCCGCTGGCTGCGTCGCTGCGGCCCGGTGGCCGCCTGATCGGGATCCACTCGACCGGGCGCGACCCCGCCCTCGAGATAATCCGCCAGGTCTGGCCCGACGAGAACCCGTTCATCCACGGAGCGAAGGAGATCACCGACGAGCTCCGCCGCCAGGTCGACGACCCCGGCCTGGAGGTGGTGCCTCTCGGCGGAGAAGACGCCAAGTTCCGCTTCGAGATGCACTACCTGCCGTCGGAGGGTTCCGAGCACATCGGGACCTCGTCGGTGCTGGCGACCTGGAACGCCGCCGCCTATGTCGCCCAGATCGACGAGAAGCGCCTCAGCGAGGCGATGCACAGCGGCGCCTGGGAAGACGCCGTGCGCCGGGTGATGGAGCGCGAGCCCCGCATCTGGTTCGAGGACGAGGCCTACGTGATCGTCCGGCGCGATCAGGAAGTGGCGAACTCGGCGAACGCCGCCACCGACTGAGGCGGGAGCCGCACGTCGATGAGCGTCCCCTCGTCCTCGTGCTTGACCGCCACCACCTCGCCCAGCCGGTAGGCGGAGGCGACGACGTCGCCCCGGTCGTAGGGGATCTGCAGGTGGACCAGTGTGGTCCGGTTGGACAGGGCATCGGCGATCGCCGCCCGCAACTCCTCGATCCCCTCGCCTTCCCGGGCGGAGATGAAAAGGGCATCCGGGTACAGCTCCCGGAGCCGGCGGACCGCCACTTCGTCGGCGATGTCGATCTTGTTGAACACGAGGAGCTCGGGGACCTCGTGGGCCTCGATCTCGACCAGCACCTCCCGCACCGCGGCGATCTGTCCCTGGGGGTCGGTGTCGGAGGCGTCGACCACGTGCAACAGCAGGTCGGCCTCCTTCACCTCGACGAGGGTCGAGCGGAACGCCTCGACGAGATCATGGGGGAGGCGGCGGACGAAACCGACGGTGTCGGAGATGACCGCCTGCGGGCCCCCTTCCAGCGGGAGCTTCCGCACCGTGGCGTCGAGAGTCGAGAACAGCCGGTCCTGGGTGAGCACGTCGGCGTCGGTGAGGCGGTTGAGGAGCGTGGACTTGCCGGCGTTCGTGTAGCCGACCAGGGCGACGTGAGGCACCGCGTTGCGCTTGCGGGCCTTGCGTTGCGTCTCCAGCCGCCGGTTGAGCTCCTCCAGTTCCCGCTGGAGGCGGGTGATCCGCGCCTGGATGCGGCGCCGGTCCGTCTCCAGCTTGGTCTCACCGGGGCCGCGCTTGGCGCCGATGCCGCCCGCCTGCTGGCTCAGCTCCCGTCCCTTGCCGCGCAGCCTCGGCAGGTTGTAGCGGTACAGGGCCAGCTCCACCTGGAGTACGCCCTGGCGGGTGGTGGCGTTGGCGGCGAAGATGTCGAGGATCACCGCTTCGCGGTCGACCACGTCGCATTCGAAGACCTTCTGGAGGTTCCGCTGCTGGGCCGGGGTGAGGGGGTTGTCGAAGACCACCACGTCGATGTCCAGCGCCCGGGTGACCTCGGCCAGCTCGGCGGCCTTGCCCGAGCCGATGTAGGTGGCGGGGTCGATGCGGGCGCGTGTGACCAGTTCCGAGTCCACTGGATCGGAACCGGCGGTGTCGGTCAGCCGGGCCAGTTCGTCGAGCGAACGGCGCGCTTCTTCACGATCGTCTCCGGGCAGGACCACTCCGATGAGGAACGCCTTCTGGCGCGCCACCTCCAGGTCGGTGACGGTGGCGGTGAGGCGGCGGCCGGAGCGGCCGACGTGCGCTTCAGTCATGTGCACCCGATTTCAACACCGGGCGGCGGCGGGGGCTTCCGAATATCTGCCCCCCGGGATCGGTCGACCGGTCAGAGGTACTGGCCTTCACTCTCGACGTGGTCCAACTCCTCTTCGGCGATGATCTGCGATTCTCGCACTGCGATGACCGGTTTGCCGGTGGGAGGCCAAATGAAACGCCAGGCTCCGGTCGGCACCGCCCAGAAGCGCTGGCCGGTGGATACGTCGATCAGGGTGAGCGCGTCGTTGCCGTCCCGGGTGCCGACCGGCACCAGCAGCCCGGACTTGGTGACCGACTCCTCGGGTGGCACGCCGACCCGCCAGCCACCCATGACCTTGAAACCGTTCTTCTTCTGGGACATCGATCAGGATTCTCGCAGGACCGCGCCACGACGGCGATTCGGGGAGCCGCCGCCGCCACGGGACACGACCAGTAGCATCGGAGGCGATGGTCGACACCCACCCCTTCTCGGAAGCTCTCGAATACCACGAGCGTCCCCGACCCGGCAAGCTCGAGGTCCGGGCCACCAAGGCCACCGCCACCCAGGCCGACCTGAGTCTCGCCTACACCCCCGGAGTCGCCGAGCCGTGCCGAGTCATCGCCCAGGACCCAGAGGCGGCGTTCCGCTACACCAACCGCGGCAACCTCGTCGCCGTCGTCTCCAACGGCTCGGCCGTGCTCGGCCTGGGCGACATCGGCCCCCTCGCCTCCAAGCCGGTGATGGAGGGCAAGGGTGTCCTGTTCAAGCGCTTCGCCGACATCGACGTCTACGACATCGAAGTCGACGCCAAAGACCCCGAAGACATCATCCGCTTCTGCGAGATGCTCGCCCCCACCGTCGGCGGCATCAACCTCGAGGACATCAAGGCACCGATGTGCTTCGAGATAGAGCAGACCCTCCAGGAGCGGCTGGACATCCCCGTCTTCCACGACGACCAGCACGGGACGGCGATCATCGCCGGCGCCGGGTTCCTCAACGCCCTGGACCTCACCGGCCGCAAGCCGGAGGACGTCAAGGTCGTGTTCAGCGGGGCCGGGGCGGCCGGCATCGCCACCGCCCGCTTCTTCGTCTCGCTGGGCGTCCGCCCCGAGAACACGCTCATGGTCGACTCGAAGGGCGTGATCCACTCCGGACGCACCGACCTCACCGAGACCAAGCTCGAGTTCGTGCGGGACACCGACGCCCGCACCCTCGCCGACGCCCTGGTGGGAGCCGACGCCTTCGTGGGTGTGTCGATCGGCGGGTGCGTGACTCCCGACATGCTCCGCACGATGGCTCCCGACCCGATCGTCTTCGCCCTCGCCAACCCCGACCCGGAGATCCCCTACGACGAGGCCCGGGAGGCTCGCCCCGACGCCATCGTGGCCACGGGGCGGTCCGACTACCCCAATCAGGTCAACAACGTGTTGGGCTTCCCGTTCATCTTCCGGGGAGCCCTGGACGTGCGCGCCAAGGCGGTGACGGAGGGGATGAAGGTGGCGGCGGCCCGGGCGTTGGCCGAGCTGGCGAGGGAGCCGGTTCCCGACGCGGTGCTGCGGGCGTACAGCCTGGAGCGGCTGCAGTTCGGCCGCGACTACATCATCCCCAAGCCATTCGACCCCCGGGTCCTGGTGAGGGTGGCGCCCGCCGTGGCCCTGGCCGCCAGCCAGGAGGGCGTGGCCCGGAGCCCGCTCGAAGACGTCGAGGCCTACCGGGAGTCGCTGCGAGCCCGCTTCCAGGCGTCGCACAGCCTGATCACCACCGTGACCGCCAAGGCCCGGACCCAGCCCATGCGGGTGGCGTACCCCCACGGGCACGACCTCCGCATCATCCGCGCCGCCCGGCGCGTCCTCGACGAAGGCATCGCCATCCCGGTGCTCGTCGGCGACGTCGGGCTGATGAAGGAGCTGGCGAGCGAGGCGGGCATCTCTCTCGAGGGGATCGAGATGGTCGACCCCAACACCCAGGAAGAGACCCGGCGCCGGTATGCGGCCACCCTCGAGGAGCTGCGTCGCCACAAGGGCATCTCCCTGCAGGAGGCGCAGCGGTGGGTGCTCGACCCCAACATGTACTCGTGTCTGATGGCCCGCGAGGGCGCCGTCGACGCGGTACTCGGCGGCCTCACCACCTTCTACGCCGAGACCATCCGCCCGGCCCTGCAGGTCCTGCGGGTGGAGGAGGGGCGGACGATCGTCTCCTCCCTCTACGTGGTGGTGATCGGGGGGAAGTCGTACTTCTTCACCGACTGCGCCGTGAACATCGAGCCGACCGCCGAGCAGCTGGTCGAGATCGCCGAGGCCGCCGTCGACATCGCCCAGCGCCAGTTCGACCGGGAGCCGCGGGTCGGCTTCATCAGCTACTCGGACTTCGGCTCGGCGGGCGGCGAGGAGCCGGCCCGTGTCCGCAAGGCGGTGGAGATGTTCCGCCAGCGGCACCCCGACATCCCCGCCGACGGGGAGATGCAGGCCGGCACCGCCGTCGTCGACGAGCTGCTCCGCCGTCGCCGCCCCGACGGCCCGCTGGAGCGGGCCCCCAACGTGCTCGTCTTCCCCAACCTGACCGCCGCCAACGCCTCTTACCAGCTTCTCAACCGCATCGCCGGGGCGGAGGTGATCGGGCCGATCCTGTCCGGCCTGTCGAAGTCGGTCCACGTCCTGCAGCGGGACGCCGAGGTGACCGACGTCGTCAACCTCACGGCGGTGGCGGTGGCCGACGCCCATCGTCGCCGGCGAGCCAAGGCGCTTTGACCCCCGTCGGGGTCGTGGCCGCATGAGGATCGCGGTCATGTGCGGTGGGACCCGCGGCGACGTCCAACCGTACGTCGCCCTCGCCGACCACCTCGCCGGACGCGGCCACGAGGTGCTCATCGCCACCCATGAGCCGTTCCGCCAGATGGCCGAGGCCCGCGGCCTGGAGTTCTTCGGCCTCCCCGGCGACCCCCGCCAGGAAATACAGACCGAGCGAGGGCGCCAGCTGGTGGCCTCACAGAGGGCCTCGCTGCGGTTCGTCAGGCAGCTCTCCGAGCTCATCGAGCCGTGGCTCGAGACCCTCCTCCAGCGGATCCTTCCCCTCTGCGAGGCCGCCGACCTGGTCGTGTACTCGCCCCTCGCCTTCCTGGCGTGGCATGCGGCCGCGGCGACCGGCACGGAGACGGTGCTCGCCGCCCTCCAGCCCTACGCTCCCACCAGGGAGTTCCCGACGGTGGTGCTCGGCGGGCGGAGCCTGGGGCGCACGCTCAACCTCGCCTCCCACTACGTCGCCGAAGGGCTGGCGTGGTGGTCGGTGCGCCGAACCGTCGAGCGCCTGCGGGTGGAAGCGCTGGGGCTGGCGCCGCTCGGCTGGCGGGGCTCCGGCCCGCACCTGCGGGCCCAGGGTGAGCCGCATCTGTTCGGGTACTCCCGTCACTTGGTCGCCAAGCCCGCCGATTGGGGGCCGGCCCACCACGTCACCGGTTACTGGTTCCTGGAGCCGGCCGAGGGGCTCGCCGCCGACCTGGAGGATTTCATCTCCTCGGGGGAGCCGCCCGTCTACGTCGGCTTCGGCTCGATGAGCACCGCCGACGCGTCGCGCACCGCCGAGATCGTCGTGGAAGCGACCCGGCGGGCCGGTCTCCGGGCGGTGATGTCGAGGGGATGGGGAGGGCTGAGCCCCGGGGAGCTGGACGACCGGGTGTTCGTCGTCGACGAGACCCCCCACGGCCTCCTGTTCCCGAAGATGTCTGCGGTGGTCCACCACGGCGGGGCGGGGACGACCGGGGCGGCGCTGCGGGCCGGGGTCCCGCAGGTGGTGGTGCCGTTCCTCGCCGACCAGGCGTTCTGGGGGTCCCGGGTCGCTTCGGTCGGGGCGGGCCCCTCGCCGATCCCCCAGCGGAGGCTGTCGGTGGAGACGCTCGAGCTCGCCTTGCGAGAGGTCACGGGCGACGCGTCCTACCGGGGCGCGGCCGCCGCGATCGGCACCCTCGTCAGGAACGAGGACGGGCTAGGAGCCGCGGCGGCCGTCATCGAGTCGACGATGGGCTGAGGCCCACCGGCCGCCGCGGCTTTCGCAGACGAGGGCGTGGTGGCGGAGGCGGACGGGAATCGAACCCGCCAGGGACACTCGAATGCCCCTCATCGGTTTTGAAGACCGAGGAGCCCACCAGGTGCTCTCACGCCTCCGATCCGAGCGTATACCGTGGGTGAGATGACGGGAAAGCTCACGGTCGACACCTTCGGTGAGCGCCGAGAGTGGACGGCAGACGAGCTGGCGTCACTCGCCTGCGGTGGGCGCCTGCGGGTCTCCGAGGTCGTCGCCGATCATCCCCGGGCCACCCACGCCACCTTCTCGTCGCGCGACGGCTATCGGGCCTCCATCCCCCTCGGCGTCGCCCGTCGCCAGGGGGTGCTCTTCCTCCAGGCCGACGGGTCGATCCGCCTCCGGGTGGAGGACGGGGCCACCCTGTGCTGGAACGTGAAGGACCTGGGGGAGGTGCGGCTCACCGTCGGCGCGGAGCCGGACTCGGTCCCGGAGAATCCCGTTCATTGACGGGCCACCGGTAACCTTTCCCCCGAACATGGGGGATCAGTCACTCGGTCGCTTGATCAGGAAACGCCGCGAAGCCCTCGGCTTCAGCCAGGCGCGCCTCGGGGAGCTGGTCGGGCGATCCGCCAGCACCATCCGCAACTGGGAACGGGGCAAGTCCTCGCCGGCGGTCCGAGAAGACGCTGTCGCTCTCGCCGCCGTCCTCGGTCTCGACGAAGCCGAGGTGCTCCAGGCGGCGGGCTTCGACGTGGGCGGTTCGGAGGACCGTCCCACGGTCGAATCGGAGGACCGTCCCACGGTCGAAGAAGCGTACGCCTCGCTGGCCCCGAAGGACCCGCCGCCGGACACCCCCGCCTCCGCCCCGGCCGACGCCCCGGCTCCGGCCGCCGAGCCGACCGTACCCGCCGACCAGCCAGCGGCACCCGCCCCGAAGTCGGACGTGGCGCCCGACGTCCCACTCCCCGCCGCCGAGGTGCCCGACGTGGTCGTGGAGCCCGATGGGCAAGAGCCGCCAGTCGCCGCCGCCAGGCCCCTGCGCTCCTTCTTCGAGGAGGCCTCCGAGGAGGCACCCACTGCCGCCGGCGCCGCCTCCCGGCGCCGCGACCGCCCGTCCCCCTCACATCTGCGGCCGCGACGTCCCGAGGCGGTAACGTCGACATCGGAGCGGGCCACGGAGCGCAGCACGGAGACGAAGAGCCCATCGCAGACCCTCGGCCGGGCGGCACCGCCGACCGTGCTCGAGGTCGCCCCGCCCGAAGAGCCGTCCTACATCGAAGACCCCGAGGAGCGGCAGCGGTACCGCGCCCGGTACGTGGCCACCGCCGCGCTCATGGTGTTCCTCTTGATCGTGCTCATCTGGTCGTTCGACCGGGCCGTCGACGCCCTCGGGGCGATGTGGAACGACTTCATCGGCTCGCTCGACCTCTGAGCTCGCCGAACCGCCCGCCCGCCCCGTGCGTAGTGTCGGGGTATGACCAGGCGGCTGATGGACCGGTTCCGCCGGGGCGATCACGAGGCCGTCCGGGAGTTGTACGACCTCTACAGTCGGCCGGTGTTCGCGATCGCCTTGCGTTCCCTCGGCGACCGCGTCCTCGCCGAAGAGGTGGTGCAGCAGACATTCGTCAACGCGTGGCGGGCGGCATCCCGCTTCGACCCGGATCTGGACCCGGCCCCCTGGCTGTACGCCATCGCCCGCAGAGTGGCGGTCGACGTGTACCGCCGGGAGAGGCGGCACCGGGAAGGACGGCGTGAGGAGACCGACATGGCGGTGCTGCCGCCGTCCTTCGAGGGCCTGTGGGAGGTGTGGGAGGTGCGGGCCGCCGTCGATGGTCTGCCGAAGGACGAACGAGAGGTGATCGAGGCGACGTTCTACCGACAGCTCACCCATTCCGAAGCTGCCGCCGAGCTGGGCATCCCGCTCGGCACCGTCAAGTCGCGGTCGCACCGCGCCTTCCGGCGCCTCGCCGGGTTCTTGGACCATCTGGGAACGGAGACGGCATGAGCTGCGCGGAGATCCTCGAAGCCGTGGCCCGGGGCCGTGCCGACGACCCCTCCGTCGCCAACCACCTGGCGGTGTGCCCCGACTGCCGGGCGCGGGCGGAATCCGCCCGGGCGCTCGGTCGCTACCTGGCGGACCCGGTCATGTGGGAAGAGCCCTCGCCCGTCCTGGCGGACCGGGTCCTGTCAGCCATCGACACCGAGTCGGGGAGGAAAGACCGGCCTCCGAGGTGGTGGAAGCTGGCGGGGGCCGTCGCCGTGTTGTGCGCCCTCGTCGCCGGGGGGTGGACGTGGGCCAACCGCCCCGACTGGACGGTCGAGCTGGCCCCCGGTCCCTCCGCTCCGCAGGCGGGGGGAGTGGTCAAGGGCTGGAACCAGCCCCACGGGACCCGCATGGTGCTGGAGGTGTGGGGCCTCGACCCCGCCGACGACGGCAGCTACTACGAGCTGTGGCTGACGGCGCCCGACGGGCGCCACGTGTCGGCGGGGACGTTCCGGGACTCCGGCCGATTCGAGGTGGTCGCCGGGGTGCGGCGCTCCGACTTCCCCCGCATCTGGGTGACCCTCGAGCCCGCCGACGACGATCCCGGGCCCACCTCCCGGACGGTGCTCGACCTCCCCGACGCCTGAAAAGGGTTTCGGTTCCGGCGCCTTCGTGCCACAATGACCTCACCAGAGAAAGGAGGTGGTCCTACTTGCATAGTTGTTTCTTTGGGACTCTGGAGGTGGCCGAGCGCTGAGTGGCGCGAAGCCTCTTGCGCCGCTCCCTCACTTCGGGTGAGGACGGTGGCGACTCCAACTCGGACCACCGGCTCTGGGTACTGCGGGAGTGGTCCCACCGCAGCGGACGACGACTCGTAGCGACACCTCGTCACGAGATCGAAGCCGAAGCAATTCCCACGGGTCAAAGTCGATCGCGGAGGGCGCCTTCGGGCGCCCTCCGCCCGCGCCGGCACCTGCGTGTGCGGGGAGGTCAGGGGATGTCGGTCGAGAAGCCGTGCTGGCGGAGCCAGTCGTCGTTGAAGGTCTTGGACAGGTAGCCCCGGCCCGAGTCGGGGATCAGCACCACCACCAGCGCGTCGTGGTCCTCCCGGGCGACGCGCAGGGCGCCCGCCACCGCCATGCCCCCCGACGGGCCGGTGAGGATGCCCTCCACCCGGGCGAGCTTGCGGGCCATGCCGAACGCCTCGTGGTCGTCGACCATCTCCCATCGGTCGATCAGATCCAGGTCGACGGTCTCCGGGTAGAAGTCTTCGCCGACCCCCTCCGTGTAGTACTGGTGGATGTCGCCGTCGGGGCCGGCGGTGTAGATCGAGCCCTCCGGATCCACGCCCACGATCGTCACGTCGGGGTTCTGCTCCTTCAGGTACCGGGCGGTGCCGGTGATCGTCCCTCCGGTGCCGACGCCGGCGGCGAAGACGTCGATGGCGCCGTCGGTCTGGGCCCACACCTCCGGACCGGTCGTCGAGTAGTGGGCGAGGGGGTTGTTGGGGTTGGAGTACTGGTCGGGAAGGAACGCTCCCGGGATCTCGGCGGCCAGCTTTCGGGCCACGCCGTAGTACGAGTCGGGATCCTCGGGCAGCAGCTCCGTCGGGGTGACGATCACCTCCACCCCGTAGGCACGCAGCAGGTCGCGCTTGTCCTGGGAGACCTTGTCCGGGATCGTGCAGATCACTCGATATCCCCGCACCGCCCCCACCAGGGCCAGCCCCACGCCGGTGTTTCCCGATGTCGGCTCGATGATCGTCCCCCCGGGCCGCAGCTTCCCCTCGCGCTCGGCGGCGTCGATCATCGCCACGGCGATCCGCTCCTTCACGGAGCCCCCCGGGTTGAAGTACTCGACTTTGGCGACCAGGTTGCCCGGCGGATGGAGGCGACTGAGGCGCACCAGCGGGGTCTGGCCGATGGTGTCGAGGATCGAGTCGAAGATCTGCATCCGCTCAGACTATGCGATGCGAACGGCGGCTTCCGAACCGGTCCGGCTGCGTTTCGGTGTCGCCGGGGCGTCTCCCATACACTCGGCACATGCACTCGCGGCTCAGCCGTTTCGCCTGGGCGACACTGGCGTTCAACGTCGTCGTGATCCTCGTCGGGGCGGTCGTCCGGGCCACCGGGTCGGGGGCGGGCTGTGGGCCGTCGTGGCCGACCTGTCACGGCCAGATGATCCCCGCCCTCTCCGGCGACACCGCCGTCGAGTACACGCATCGGGCGGTGTCCGGCATCGCCCTCGTCATGGTCGGCGTCCTCGTCGTCTGGGTTCTGCGCCGCGTCCCCCGACCTCACCAGGCGCGGCGGGCGGCGGTCCTGTCCGGGGTGGCGATCGTCGTCGAAGCCCTGATCGGGGCGGCAATCGTGCTCTTCGAGTGGGTGGCCGACGACGCCTCGGTGGCCCGGACGGTGTCGGTGCCGCTGCATTTGATCAACACCTTCCTGCTGCTCACCGCCCTCACCCTCACCGCCCACCTCCTCGGCGGTGGAGATCCGCTCGCCTCGTCCCGGCATCCCCGGACGCGTCGCTGGCTGTATGCCGGTGCCGGCGCCTTCTTGGTGATCGCGGCGACCGGGGGCATCACCGCCCTCGCCGACACCCTCTTCCCCAAGGACGGGACCGGCTCGGCGGAGGTCGAGCACTTCCTGACCGACCTGCGGATCCTCCATCCCGTCGTCGCCGTGGTGGTGCTCCTCTTCGCCGCATGGGCGCTCGTGCGGAGGGGGATCGGCGGGCGTACGGTCAGCGCCATCTCCGCCCTCGTGGGCCTCCAGATCCTCACCGGCATCCTCATGATCGCCCTGGAGCTTCCGCTGTGGCTGCGGATAGCGCACCTGGCCACCGCTGACGCGATGTGGATCGCCTACGTGATCGCCGCTGCCCGCCTCCTCGCCGCCCCGCGGGCCCGGCCAGCCGAGATCGCCGCGACCTGACATGCTCCCCGACGCCGTCCTGTTCGACCTCTACGACACGCTGGTCGTCTCCGATTGGCGCCGCCACGCCGACTTCGTGGCCGGGGCCCTGGGCGTGTCTGCGGAGGCGCTGGCAGAGGCCTACCGGGCCCGGCGGGAGAACATCGACCGGGGCCGGACGACCGACGCCGCCGGCCTCCTGATCGAGGTGGCCGCCCACTGCGGCGTGTCCCTGTCCCCGGAAGGGGCCTCCGAGCTCGCCGCCGCCGAAGCGGAGTTCCTGAGGGGCAACGTCGAGGTCTACGACGACACTTTCGACGTGATCCGCAGGCTTGCCTTCAACGGGGTGAAGACCGCTGTAGTCTCGAACTGCTCGCCGTCCACCCGCCCGGTGGTGGACCACCTCGGCCTCGAATCGGAGGTCGGGGCCGTGGTCCTCTCCTGCGAAGCGGGCATGGCCAAGCCCGACCCCGAGATATTCCGATTCGCCCTCGAGCGGCTCGGCGCCGATCCGCAGCGCTCGTGGTTCGTCGACGACCGGGGCGACTACCTCGACGGAGCCCGTCGGCTGGGGATGCGCACCGCCCGGATCGCCCGCGGCCACTCCTTCGGCGAAGACGTCGCCGGCGGCGACCATCCGGTGATCGAGCGGCTCGGCGAGCTGTTCGACCTCTTCGACCTCACCTAGAGCGCCGCCCGCAGCGCCTCGGCGGTCGAGACCGGGGCGTCGCACACGAAGCGGCGGCACACGTAGGCCAGCGTCTCGGTCGGCCGGCCACGTCCGGCCAGGAGCGGCGGATGCGCCGCCGGCGCGGTCGAGTGGGCCACGACCACACCCGGGCGGTACCTCTCCCAGACGACCCGGGACAGCGACTCCGCCTCGGGACCGATCACCGCCACCTCCCGCGGCCCGTCGAGCAGGGAGACGAGCACCGAGAGCAGGTGGCCGACGGCGTGGGGCGCCCGCTCGATGATCATCCCCGCCGCCCGGACGGTCGCTTCGGCTCGCTCCCAGTACGAAGGGTCGCCGGTGTAGGACGAGGCGAGTAACAGCGCCTCGGCGGCGAGGGAGTTGCCGGAGGGCGCCGGGTTGTCGAAGACGTCCTTCGGTCGCACGACCAGCCGCTCGCCGTCCTCGGACGTGGTGAAGAACCCGCCGGAAGGATCGGCGAACCGCTCGACGATGGCGTCGACCAGGGCGATCGCCCGGTCGAACCACTCGGTCTCACCGGTGGTGGCGTAGAGCTCGAACAGGCCCACCGCCATCGCTCCGTGGTCCTCCAGGACGCCGGTCGGGCCCAGGCGGCCCTTCGCCCAGGAGCGGTGGAGCCGGCCCCCGTCGTCGATCATGTTCTCCACCACGAATCGAGCCGCCCGGCGGGCCGCCTCCGTGTAGCGGGGTTCGCCGAGGACGGCGCCGGCTTCGGCCAGGGCGCGGATCGCCAGGCCGTTCCAGGCGGCGACCACCTTGTCGTCGAGGCCGGGTCGCACCCGGGACTCGCGTCGTTCCAGCAGGGCCCCCGCCGCGCGCCTGACCGCCTCGGCCGCTTCCTCCACGCCGAGGCCGAGCTCGTCGGCGACGTCCTGGATCGCCCGGGCGCGGTGGAGGACGTTCTTTCCCTCGAAGTTCCCCTCGGGAGTGACGCCGAAGTAGGCGGCGGCCACGTCGGCGTCGTCGCCTGTCACGCGGCGGAACTCCTCGTCGGTCCATGTGTAGTACTTGCCTTCTTCGCCCTCGGAGTCGGCGTCCTCGGCCGAGTAGAAGCCTCCGTCGGGATGCTCCAGGCGGGAGAGCAGGTACTCGATGGTGTCGATCGCCACCTCGGTCATCGCCGGGGTCTGGAGCTCGACTCCCGCCCACAGGTACAGGCGCGCCAGCTGGGCGTTGTCGTAGAGCATCTTCTCGAAGTGGGGCACCAGCCACCGGGCGTCCACCGAGTAGCGGGCGAACCCGCCTCCGAGGTGGTCGCGTATCCCCCCGCCGGCGATGCTCGCCAGCGTCCTGACCAGCATGTCCCGGGCGCCCTCCGCCCACGGCCGGTCGTGGACCCTGAGCAGGAACTCGAGCACGGGCTGCTGGGGGAACTTGGGGGCGCCCCCGAAGCCGCCGTGCCTCTGGTCGAATTGGGACGCCAGGGACGCCACCGCCGAGGCGAGGGCCTCTTCTGTCGGCAGGGCGTCGGCAGGCGGGATCCGCTGGCCGATGGCAGCGGCGACGTTCCTCGCCTGCCGGGCCACGTCGTCGCGTCGGTCCCTCCACGCTTCGGTGACCGCCGTCAGCACCGACCGGAACGACGGCAGCCCGTGGCGAGGGGTGGGCGGGAAGTAGGTGCCGGTGAAGAACGGGGAGCCGTCGTGGTCGGCGAAGACCGTCATCGGCCAGCCACCGTGCCCGGTCATCGCCTGGGTGGCTTCCATGTAGACGGCGTCGACGTCGGGGCGTTCCTCCCGGTCGACCTTGATGTTCACGAAGTCGCGGTTCATCTGCTCGGCCGTCTCCGGGTCCTCGAACGACTCGTGTGCCATCACGTGGCACCAGTGGCAGGCGGAGTAGCCGATGGAGATGAGCACCGGGACGTCCCGCCGGCGTGCCTCCTCGAACGCCTCTTCTCCCCATTCCCACCAGTCGACGGGGTTGTCGGCGTGCTGGAGGAGGTAAGGGGAGGCCGACGCGGCCAGGCGATTGGGCATGCCGCCCAACCTAGTGGGACGCAGAGGCTTCGCTCAGGGGAGGCGGAAGGCGGCCGGGCCCCGGAAGAACACGTTCATGCAGGGCGGAATACGGGTAGGAGATTCGTGGTTGAACCTGTCGTCTGCGGGTTACCACCAGGGAGCCGGACCCCCACCGGACAGGCAATATCTGGTGATTTTGGGGGGTTCACAAGCAGAAGATTCTCTGGCATAGTGGAAGCCCGGCCCACCGAATCGATCCCCAGGGAGGATTGTCTTTCATGCCTGCTGCCGACGCGAAGCTGGACCGCAAATCCAAGCGGTCTCGCCTCCAGAGCAAGCTCACCGACGAGCGCGGTCGCCTCACCACCGACCTCGTCTCCCAGTACCTGACCGCCATCGGCGAGTACGACCTGCTGACGGCGGAGCAGGAGGTCGAGCTGGCTCAACAGATCGAAGCAGGCGAGGAGGCTGCTGCGAGACTGGAACGAGGCGACTACAAGGACAAGAAGGAAGAGATCGAGCTGCGCCGCGCCGAGCGCAAAGGCCGCGAGGCCAAGGACGCCTTCCTCACCGCCAACCTCCGTCTCGTGGTCGCCAACGCCCGCCGTTACGCCAACACGTCCGGCATCGACTTCCTCGACCTCATCCAGGAGGGCAACCTCGGCCTGATCCGGGCGGTGGAGAAGTTCGACTGGCGTAAGGGCTTCAAGTTCTCCACCTACGCCACGTGGTGGATCCGCCAGGCCATCACCCGGGCGATCGCCGACAAGTCCCGCACCGTCCGCATCCCCGTCCATCTCCACGACACCCTGGCGGCGGTCCGCGCTGCCCAGGCGAGCCTGAAGGCCGAGTTGGGGCGCGATCCCCGTCCCGAGGAGATCGCCGAGGAAGCGGGTGTCACCGTCGACAAGGTCGAGCTGGCTCTCGGGGTGGCCGACACGGTCTCGCTGGAGCAGCCGATCGGCGAAGACGGCGCCCAGCTCGGTGATTTCATCGAGGACGAGGACGCTGCCGACCCGGTGCAGCTCACCGAGGAGATGGACGTCGCCAACTCCTTGCGGAAGTCGATCGAGCGGCTCCCCGAGCGCGAAGGCCGCATCCTCGCCCTCCGCTACGGGTTCTACGACGGCGTGCCCCGCACGCTCGAGGAGATCGGCGACGAGTTCAACCTGACCCGGGAGCGCATCCGCCAGCTCGAGAAGCTGGCCCTGTGCAGGCTCCGCCATCCCTCGTTCGGGATCCGCGAAGCCGACCTGATCTGATTTCGGTCAGGCCTCCGACGGCACCCAGACGAGCTTCAGCTCGGTGACCTGGATGTCGTCGCGCTCGAGGCCCACCTCGATCGGCTCGACCGCGTCCGCCTTGGCGTCCCACTCGTCGGCCAGGGCGTCGATCTCGTCGGCCAGCTCCGCCTCCAGCCGGATCAGGTCGCGCTTTTCCTCCTCCAGACGGTTCAGGGCGGAATCCAGGTCCGCCGCCTTGCGCTGGGTCTGAGAACGGCGTGACGCCGCTCGGCGCACCGCCGCCGACCGGGAACGGCCCCCGAGGATGGCGCCGAGCAGGTCGCCGGCTCCCGAGATCAGCTCCTCTTGCTTGCGGGCATCCACATCGGCGGCCAACTCGGCGACCCGCCGGTCGGCCCGGGCGATCTGGTCTTTGGCCCGCTCGATGCGGGCTGCGTAGCGGTTCTTCAGCTTGGCGATGGCGGCGTCGGCCTCCTCCTCGACGAGCTGGCGGCAGCGCTCCCTGAACTCCTCTTCGGTCTCGCCGGGCCGGGAGAATGCCTTCAACGCCGGGTTGTGCCAGATGGTGAGGCGCTGGGCGGCGAGCAGGTGGTCGGACAACGCCTTCTGCAGGTCCTTCCAGAACTTCGCCTCACTCGCCGGGAAGTCGGGCAAGACGAAGGGGCCGGTGCCTTCGTCGACGGGACGGAAGTCCCGGGGGTCGTGGTCGACCTGGTGGATCGCCTCCGGGCGGAGGGGGAGCGACGGGGGGTCGATCACCGCCTCGTACTCCTCGGTGTGGTCGATGCCTTTGGGGCGGTCGTCGTAGCGGAGACGGACCGTCGCCACCACCACCGGCCGCCAGCACGACGGGCTGGGGACGGCGCCCACCGTGTCGGCCCAGGGCGCCGCCGGGTCGAGGGCCGCCACCGGCACCCCCGAGGCGACCGGAGGGGCCACCGGCACCGTGTCGGCGACGGAGTCGTCGGCGGGCGGGGGCGGTGCCGTATCCGCCGGTGTCGGCTCGGGGACGGCCTCGCCGGCTGCCGGGCCCGGCTCGGCGGCGGGAACCGCCTTCTCGGCACCCCCGGTCAGCCTGGTGATCGCTTCCCGGTCGAGCGGGCCGGCCAGGTACGACATGGCCCAGCGCGACCCGAACACCACCGGGTCGGCCTCGCCGGTCTTCCGCATCACGAACTGGCGCTTGTCGAGGTTGGAGATGAGCGTGTCGAAGGCGGCGACGTCGGTCGACCCGCCGGCGTCGGCCAACCCTTCGACGATCCTCTTCTTGTCGTTTTCGGTCTGGAGCCGGCCGATCATCCACGTCCCGGCGTTCGACATCGCCTTGTAGTCGAGGTCCACCGGGTTCTGCGTGGACAGCACCATCCCCACCCCGTACGCCCGGGCCTGCTTGAGGATGGTGAGGATCTGCTTCTTCGCCGGCGGCTCCGCCACCGGCGGGGCGAACCCGAACACTTCGTCCATGTAGACCAGGGCGCGCAACTTCCCGGTACCCGGCTGGCGGCGCATCCACGTCACCAGCTTGGCGAGGAGGAGCGTCACCACGAACTGCCGTTCCGCATCCGACAGGTGCGCCAAATAGACGATCGAAGCGGGAGTCCCGTCGCCGGTGTCGAGGAGGCGGCCGATGTCGAGTGGGTCGCCTTCGAGCCAGGTGGCGAACGACGGGGAGGCGAGGAGGCCGTTGAGCTTCTTCGCCAGCTCCATCCGCGACTGCTTCGGGTAGAAGTCGTCGAGCTGGAACACCCCGAGCTTGCGCAGCGGCGGGTCGGGGACCATGCCCACCAACTTGGCCAGGTCTAGGTGGCGGCCGGCGCGCCACTCGTTCTCGATCAGGTTGGCCAACAGGATGTGCTCGGGGCTCGAGACGGGATCGGCCTGGATGCCCACCAGCGCGAGCAGGGAGGAGACGAACCCTTCGATCTCGTCTCGCAGCGTCTCGGCGTGCTCGTCCCACGACAGCTCCGGGGCGTCGAGGGACCCCAGGACGTTGACCGGCGTGCCTGCCGTCGACCCCGGCGTGTAGATGCGGACGTCCGAGGACTCGGCGACCTGTCGCAGGCGGTCGCTCGTGATGCCCCAGTCTTCCAGGCCCTTCTTCCATGTCTCCGCGGTTTGGGCGGCGAGGTCGTCGACCGACACGCCGGCGCGTTCTGCGTCGGCTGGGTCGATCCACGGGGCGAAGTCGGCCGGGGAGAAGTCGGGGAAGATCAGCTCGAGGTTCCCCATGTCTCCTTTGGGATCGATGACGAGACACGGGATCCCGGCGGCGAGCGCCTCCTCGAGGAGCACCATTCCGAGGCCGGTCTTTCCCGATCCGGTCATGCCCACGATCACGCCGTGGGTGACGAGGTCGTCGCTTTCGTAGAACAGGGGGTCGCCGCGGCCGTCGTCGCCGGCCACCGCGCCGATGTAGAACGTGCCGGGGGGCTGTTCCATCCCTCTATCCCTCCTTCCGCAGCGGACGTTAACCGCTCAGCCGTCCAGGGGCGGGACGGTGCACCCGTCGAGGCTCGGCCCGGGGCGGTCCACCTCCCACAGGTCGGGCTCGGGCGGGGGGAGGGGGGTGTCGTCGGTGGTCACGAACCTGACCAGCGCCCGGTACACGGCTTCGGCGTAGGCCTGGCGGACGTCGTCGCGCATGGCGAGGGCCTCTTCGGTGGGGTTGGAGATGTACAGGCCCTCCGATATCACCGCCGGGACCTCCGCCTCGGCGAGCAGCGTGTACCAGTCGTCGCCGTCGCCGTTCACCCTCGAGGTGAGCCCGTCGCCCGGCGTGCCCATCCAGTCGGCGTCGTAGCGGCTCAAGGTGGAACGGAGCTCTTCGACGATCAGGGCGCCCAGTCGGGGCGAATCGGGGTCGGCGAGGGAAACGAACGCCTCCGAGCCCGGATGGTCCAAAGGGGCTTCCGGCATCGTGTTGTGGTGGATCGACACCAGCGCGGTGGCGTCCAACGCATTGGCAACCCGGGCGCGGAAGGTGAGGCCCAGCTGGTACTGGCCGCCGTTGGGGCCCTCGGGGGAGCGGGTGAGAACCGCCACCGCCGCCGCCGGCACGGAGTCGCCTGCTCTGACCTCACCCGTGGTCCAGTCGACGTCGTGGGGGGCTCGCAGCAGCTCCACCAGCCGGGCGGCCACGTCCAGGTTCACTTCCGCCTCGGTGAGCCCGTTGGGGCCCACGGCCCCGTAGTCGGGGACGCCGTGGCCGGGGTCGATCACGAACACGGCGTGGTCGAATCTCCCCTCCTCCCGATCCGCGGGGACGGTGCCCACCTCCACCTCGTGGGCGGCGACGATCGCCTCGTTGTTGCAGGTGTCGAACACCCGGTATCCCCCGTCGACCTCGCCGATTATCGGGAGTAGGACCCCGCCGGCGGCTGCGACCGCGCTCGAGCCGTCGGCGGAACGGACCGACGTGCCGTCGCGGGTGATCACGTACGCCGGCCGCTCCCGGCGCTCGTCGGCCGCCATCGGGGCGGGGTCCACCGGTTCGGGAGGCGCCTCTCCGTCGGCGACCACCACCTCCGACGCGACGTCGGCGCGCGCCGTCCACGGCATGTCGCCGTTGACCAACCTCCAGGCGAGGATCCCGCCGAAAGTTCCCAGGATCAGAGAGATCGTGACGATCAGGCGCAGTCTCACGCGGACGTCACCGTAGGTGTGGACCTGTGCGTTTGCGGCATCGGGGTATACACCTCTGGGGCGGCCCGCGGGTTCCGCCCGATGCGTAATTCTGTCTCGGCACCCGTCGGGCACCGATAGGCTTTCGGTGTCCTCATGGCCACCCCGACCGCCCCCGTATCGGCTCGCGCCGTCGTCGGACAAGGCCTTCGTCTCGTCGGAGGTTTCGCCCGCGCGCGCCCGGCGCCGTTCGTGCTGGCGGTGCTGGGTGCGACTCTCTTCGCCGGGGCGATCATCGCCGCTTCGCAGGTGATCGGGTGGGTCACCGACACGGTCATCGTGCCGGTGCTCACCGGCGGCGAGCCGCGGGAGGGGAAGCTGCTGCCGGCGGTGCTGGCGATCCTCGGGGTGGCGGTGTGGAAGGCGGCGGCGATCGTCCTGCGCCGCAACGCCGCCGGCTACCTCCAGTTCAAGACGCAACAGGACGTCCGCGAGAGGCTGATCGAGCACCAACTGGGCCTGTCGCTGTCGTGGTTCGGCCGCCAGTCGATGGGCGACCTCCTCGCCATCGCCGACAACGACACCCGCCAAGCCACCGGTGTGCTGGCCCCGTTCCCGTACGCCAGCGGCGTGTCCCTCCTCATCGTCGGCACGGTCGTCCTCATGTTCTTCATCGACTTCTGGGTCGGCCTGGTGGCGCTGGTGGGGATGGCCCTGGTCGTCTTCGTCGAGGTGCGGGCGGCGGTGACCGTCTACCCGGCGTGGGAGGGCATCCAGAAGCAGATGGGCAAGGTCACCGGCGTCGCCCACGAGTCGTTCGACGGGGCGCTCACCGTCAAGGCCCTGGGCCGGGAGGAGCACGAAGTCGCCCGGCTCCGCACGGAGTCGGAGGACCTGGCCCGGCGCATCGCCGAGACCAACTCGCTGTGGGAGACGTACCGGGTGATCATCACCACCCTGATGCCGGCCATCAGCCTCGCCGTCCTGGTGGTGGGAGCCGTCCGCGTCGACGCCGGCGCCGCCTCGGCGGGCGATGTCGTCTCCGGGCTCTATCTGCTGGGCCTCCTCGCCTTCCCGGTCCAGCTCATCGCCTTCGTCCTCTTCGACATGGCGGCGTCGCTCCCCGCCCAGCGCCGGGTCCAGACGGTCCTGGAGGTGGACGAGGTGGTGGAGTACGGCACCGAGAAGGCGGCGCCCGGATCCGGGCCGGCGCCGGTCGCCGGTGACCGCGTCAGCTTCGGCTACGAGCCCGACACGGTCGTGTTGGACGACGTCGTGCTCGACATCCCCGCCGGGCGCACGGTCGCCGTGGTCGGGCCCACCGGGTCCGGCAAGTCGACGCTGACCATGCTGCTCGCCCGCCTGTGGGACCCCGGGAGCGGGCGCATCCGCATCGACGGCCGCGACCTGCGCAGCTTCGCCCGCTACGAGCTGCCCCGAGAGATCGCATTCGTCTCCCAGAACTCGTTCCTGTTCGACGACACCGTCGCCGGCAACATCACCCTGGGTGGGGACTACCGCGAGGAGGCGATCGTGGAGGCCGCCATCATGGCCGGCGCCCACGAGTTCATCACCGAGCTGCCCAACGGCTACGACACCCGCATCGGCGAGCGGGGCGCCGCCCTGTCGGGAGGGCAGCGCCAGCGGATCGCTCTCGCCCGGGCCCTGATCCGCCGGCCGCGGGTCTTGATCCTCGACGACGCCACCTCGGCCGTCGACCCGTCGGTGGAGGCGCAGATCCTGCGCCGTCTCAAGTCCGCCGACCTGCCTTCGACGGTGATTCTCGTCGCCTACCGGCCTTCGTCCATCCGCCTCGCCGACGAAGTCGTGTACATCGAAGACGGACGGGTCGTCGCCCAGAGCAGCCACGAGGAGCTGATGCAGACCCAGCCCGGGTACGCCCGCCTCGTCCGGGCCTACGAGGAAGACGCCGCCGAACGCGCCAGGAGCGCCCGATGAGCGACGCCACCTCCACACCGAGGATCTCGACTGTCGCCGGCATCCGCCGGGCACTCAAGGAGGCGCCGAGGCTCGGGCATCGCCTGTGGCTGATCGTCGTCCTCAACGGCTTCGGCACCCTCGTCCACGTGTTGGTCCCGGTGCTGATCCAACAGACCGTCGACCGGGACCTGACGGAGGCGGGCGTCGACGTCGCATCCGTGCTCGTCAAGGTGGCGGTGGCGGCGGTGGTGCTCGTCCTCGGGGCCGTGGCGAGCCGGCAGGCGATGGTGCGCCTGGCTCACCAGGCGGCACACGGGTTGTCGGACCTGCGAATCAAGGTGTTCGACAAGCTGATCCGCAGCTCGATGCTCCACGTCCAATCGGAACGGCGCGGCGCCCTGGTCTCGCGGGTCACCTCCGACATCACCACCGTCCAGGAGTTCACCGAATGGGGCGGCGTCGTGTTCATCGTCAACAGCGCCCAGGTGCTGATCGCCATCGCCGCCATGGTGCTCTACGAGTGGCGGCTGGCGCTCCTCGTCGTCGGCGCGGTCGTGGTGTACGCCTTCGTCCTGATCTGGTTCCAGCGCATCCTGCAGCGCAACTACGACCGCGTCCGGCGGGTCGTGGCCGACTCGCTCGCCGTGATGGGCGAGGCGGTGACCGGCCTGCCGGAAGTCCGCGCCTTCGGCATCGAAGAGAAGACGATGGAGCGGGTGCGCAACGCCCTGGAGCGGCGGTCCCGGACGGAGTTCCGCACCGCCGCGTTCGGCAACGCCCTGTTCTCCACCGCCGAGGTATTCGCCGCCGGCCTCACCGCGGCCGTGGTCGTCGTGGGGATCCTGCTCGGCCCGTCCGAAGGCGTGACGGCCGGCGTCCTCATCGCCTTCCTGTTCCTCGTCAACCTGCTGATCGAGCCGGTGCAGAGCCTGGTCGAGATCCTGGACTTCGCCCAGAACGCCGGCGCCGGCCTCCGCCGCGTCGTGGGGGTGCTGGACCGCGCCGACGAGATCCGCGAGCCGGCCGACCCGGTCCCGTTGCCCTCGGGGGTGCTGGGCGTGGAGTTCGAGAACGTCCGCTTCGCCTATCCGGGCGGCCCGGACGTGCTTTCCGACGTCGACGTGGAGATCCGGCCCGGCTCGCGGGTGGCGGTCGTGGGCGAGACGGGCTCTGGCAAGACCACCTTCGCCAAGTTGTTGGTGCGGATGCTCGACCCGGTCGAGGGCACGGTGCGCATCGGAGGCGTCGACCTCCGCCGGGTGGCGCGGGCGGATCTGCGGCGGCGGGTCGCCTTCGTGCCCCAGGAGGGGTTCCTCTTCGAGGGGACCATCGCCGACAACGTGCGCTACGGGTCGCCGCAGGCGACGGAGCGGGAGATCCGCACCGCCTTCATCGAGCTGGGCCTCGACGGCTGGTTGCAGAGCCTGCCTGCCGAGATGGCCACGGAGGTCGGGGAGCGGGGCGGCAACCTGTCGGCGGGCGAGCGCCAACTCGTCGCCCTGGTCAGGGCGTGGATCTCCGCCCCGGACCTGTTGGTCCTCGACGAGGCGACCTCCGCCGTCGACCCGGCCCTCGACGTCCAGCTGCGGCGGGCGATCGACCGGCTCACCGCCGGCCGGACCTCGGTGACGATCGCGCACCGCCTGGCCACCGCCGAGGCGGCCGACGAGGTGCTGGTCTTCGACGCCGGCAGGCTCGTCGAACGCGGCCCCCACGCCGAGTTGGTCCAGCGAGGCGGCGTGTATGCCGCCCTGTACGCCGACTGGGTGACGGGCACCCTGGCGGGCTGAGAGTCCCCGTCGGTCAAGAACCCGCCCTTCCTACAATCGGGTGTATCCCGATGTTCGAGACCTCCCGAGCCGGACGCAACGACTGGCTGATCGAGGAGATGTACGAGCGCTACCTCGATTCTCCTCAGTCGGTCAGCGAGGAGTGGCGCCGCTTCTTCGAGAACGGTGGCCGCCCCGACGGCCACCAGGCATCCGCCAGCCCGACGCAGGCTGACCAGGCGCGTCCGCCGGCCGCCCCTCCCCAGGCGGGAGACGGCTCGCCGCCCCCGTCGGCCCAGCCGGCGCCGCCCGCCCGACAGGCCGACGCCGCCCCGGAGAACGCCACGCCGCTTCGCGGGATCACCGGGGTGATCGCCGAGCGGATGGACGAGAGCCTCGCCGTGCCCACCGCGACGTCGGTGCGGACGATGCCGGCCAAGCTGCTCGAGGTCAACCGCCGGATCCTCAACAACCACCTCGGCCGCCTCCCGGACGGCGGCAAGGTGAGCTTCACCCACATCATCGGCTGGGCGGTGGTGAAGGCTCTGCGGCAGATGCCCGAGCTCAACGTCTCCTTCGCCAGGATCGACGGCGCCCCTTACGCCCTGCGCCATCCCCACGTCAACCTCGGCCTGGCCATCGACCTGGAGCGCCCCGACGGCAGCCGGGTCCTGCTCGTCCCCAACATCAAAGCCGCCGACCAGATGGAGTTCCGCCAGTTCTGGCTGGCGTACGAGGACGTGGTGAGAAAGACCCGGGCCAACAAGCTCACCCCCGACGACTTCGCCGGGACCACCGTCACCCTCACCAACCCGGGGACGCTGGGGACGCTGCAGTCCGTCCCCCGGCTGATGCCCGACCAGGGCCTGATCGTCGGGGTCGGGGCGATCACCTACCCGCCCGAGTACCAGGCGGCCGACCCCGAGCACCTCGCCCGCCAGGGTATCGGCCGCGTCATCACCCTCACCTCCACCTACGACCACCGGGTGATCCAGGGAGCCCAGTCGGGCGAGCTCCTCGGCCGCATCCACTCCTACCTGCTGGGCGAGGACGGCTTCTACGACGAGATCTTCACCTCGATGGGAGTGCCGTACACCCCGGCGCGATGGGCGATCGACGACAACCCGCCCGTGGGCAGCACCGAGTGGATCGCCAAGCAGGCGAACGTGTTCCGGCTCATCAACGCCTACCGGGTGCGGGGTCACTTGATCGCCGACCTCGACCCGTTGCGCATGGAGCCGCCGCGGATGTACGAGGAGCTCGACCCGCTCTCGTACGGCTTCACGATCTGGGACCTCGACCGCGAGTTCGCCACGGGCGGGATCCTCGGCACCGAGACGATGAAGCTCGGGCGGATCCTGTCGATCCTGCGCGACGCCTACTGCCGGACCATCGGCATCGAGTACATGCACATCCAGGAGCCGGAGCAGAAGCGCTGGATCCAGGAGCGGGTGGAGGTCGAGCAGCGGCCGATCACCTCCGAGGAGCGCCGTCGCATCCTCCACAAGCTCAACGAGGCGGAGGCGTTCGAGGCCTTCCTCCACACCAAGTACGTGGGCCAGAAGCGCTTCGGCCTGGAGGGCGCCGAGAGCCTCATCCCCCTCCTCGACTGCATCCTCACTTCCGCCGCCCAGGCGAAGATGGACTCGGCGGTGATCGGGATGGCCCACCGCGGCCGGCTCAACGTCCTCGCCAACATCATCGGCAAGCCGCCGGCGCGGATCTTCCGCGAGTTCGACGGCGACCTGCTCCCCGGGATGGAGGGGGGAGCCGACGACGTCAAGTACCACCTGGGCGCCAAGGGGGTGTACCAGACGCCGGCGGCGCCGATCGAGGTGGAGGTCGTCGCCAACCCCAGCCACCTGGAGGCGGTCGACCCGGTGCTCGAGGGCGTCGCCCGGGCCAAGCAGGACAAGCTGGGCAGTGGCGGCTCGGACCGGGTGCTTCCCATCCTCCTCCACGGCGACGCTGCCTACGCCGGCCAGGGCGTCGTGGTCGAGACCCACAACCTGTCCCAGCTGCCGGGCTACCGGACGGGCGGGACGGTGCACATCGTCATCAACAACCGGGTGGGATTCACGACCTCGGAGGAGGAAGCTCGCTCCAGCCACTACGCCACCGACGTCGCCAAGACGGTCCAGGCGCCGATCTTCCACGTCAACGCCGACGACCCCGAGGCGGTGGTCCGCGTCGGGCGCCTCGCCTTCGCCTTCCGTCAGGCGTTCCACAAGGACGTGGTCATCGACCTCGTCTGCTACCGCCGGCGGGGCCACAACGAGAGCGACGAGCCGTCCTACACCCAGCCGTTGATGTACAAGAAGATCGAGGCGCACCCGTCGGTGCGGAAGCTGTACCTCGAGCGCCTGGTCAGCTCCGGGGAGATGTCGAGGGAGGAATGCGACCGGATGCTGGCCGAGTACCGCCAGCTCCTCGACGCCGCCTTCAAGAGCAGCCGGGAGCCGACCACGGTGCCCGCCCGGGTGGTGGAAGACGAACGGGAGACCGAGCCCGAGACCGCCGTCGACCGCCAGACCCTCGACTACATCCTCGACCGGATCACCGACGTCCCGGAGGGCTTCACCGTCCACCCCAAGCTCGTTCGGATGATCGAGCAGCGACGGTCCGCCCTGGCAGACGGGCAGGTGGACTGGGCCACGGCGGAGGCGCTGGCGTTCGGGTCGCTCGCCCTCCAGGGGGTCCCGGTGCGGCTCGCCGGCGAGGACTCCCGGCGGGGGACGTTCAGCCACCGTCACGCCGAGCTGGTCGACTACGAGACCGGCGAGAGGTGGGCTCCGCTCGAGCAACTCACCGACGAGACGCGGGTGAGGATCGTCGACTCCCTGCTGTCGGAGTTCGCCGCCGTCGGGTTCGAATACGGGTACTCGATCGAATGGCCGGAAGCGCTCGTCATCTGGGAAGCCCAGTACGGGGACTTCGCCAACGGCGCCCAGGTCATCATCGACCAGTTCATCGCCGCCGGCGAGGCGAAGTGGAACCAGAGGTCGGGGCTCACGCTGCTGCTGCCCCACGGCTACGAGGGTCAGGGCCCGGAGCACTCGTCGGCGCGGATCGAGCGGTACCTGGAGCTGTGCGCCGGCAACAACCTGCGGGTCGCCCAGCCCGCCACGTCCGGCCAGTACTTCCACCTGCTCCGCCGGCAGGCGCTGACCCGGCCCCGGAAGCCGTTGATCGTCTTCACCCCCAAGTCGATGCTCCGGAACAAGGCTTCGTTCGTCACCGCCGACGCCCTGACGAGCGGGCGGTTCGAGCCGCTGGTGGTGGACCACCGGCCGCATGCCACCCGGGTCGTGCTCTGCACCGGCAAGGTCTTCCACGACCTAGACGCCCGGCGCAGGGAGCTGGGGCTCGACCACGTGGCCATCCACCGCGTGGCCCAGCTCTATCCGGTGCCCCGAAAGGCCCTGGAGGAGCTGGCGGCCGTCCACTCGGATGCCGAGCTGGTGTGGTGCCAGGAGGAGCCCGAGAACATGGGTGCCTGGAGGTTCATGTGGCCGATCCTGCGCGAGGTCTTCGGCCGGGAGCCCCGGTACGCCGGCCGGGCGGCGTCGGGCAGCCCGGCTACCGGCTCGCTGAAGGTCCACCTCGACCAGCAGGCGAAGCTGGTCGACGAGGCCCTCGGCGTCTGATCCGTTCGGTGTAACGCAGATCCGGTCGCGCAGACCTGATGGGTGGATGCCGCCGGGCGGGTGCGTCCTGAGGGGGTCTGGAGAACTCGGGAAAGCGCCCCCGCCACGGCGACGCCCGCCATCGTACTCACTCGTCCCCGTGTGGGTGGGGTCTCCTCAGGCGCCGTCGGAGACCGGGGGCTCCACGTAGAAGGCCTCCCGGTACTCCTCGCCGTCGTGGGAGACCACCCACGTCGAAGCCTTCTGGCACGCCGCCGGGGAGAGGAAGCGGACTCCCATCCACTGCAGCCGTCTCAGCATCTCGGGGATCACGTCCCCGTGCGAGCAGAGCACCACGGTGCTGCCCGCCACCTCGTCCAGCAGCTCGGCGATGAGCCGGGGGCTGGCCCCCTCCCGCAGGGCGTCGTGGTGCTCCACCTTGCGACCGATGCGCTCGGCGAGCGGCGCCACCGTCTGGCGGCAGCGCAGGTAGTAGGACGAGAGGATGCGGGTGATCCCCACCCCTTCGAGGGCATCTGCGATCGCCCGGGCCTGCCTCTCGCCCTTTTCGGTCAGCGGCCGCTCGGCGTCGTCTCCCTCCCACTTCGTGCGGTCGCCGGCGGCGGCGTGGCGGACGATGTGCAGGGTCGTGTGCCGGACGGGCCCGGCGAGGTTCCCGTTGCTGAGCATGCGGCGGTCGAACTGGTAGGTGAGAGCCGCCCGCGCCGTCTCGATCGGCAGCCACACCACCTGGTCGACCTCGTTGTTGGGCTGGAAGCCGTCGAACCGGTAGGGGCGCATCCAGAAGTACTCGACCTGCTTGTCGCCTCCGTCGATCCGGTAGCGGTTGGTGGCGGCGTGGCCGATCACCCGGGCGGCGAAGCCGGTCTCCTCGACGACCTCGCGGGTGGCGGTCATCTCGATGGTCTCGCCTGGGTCCTGTTTGCCCTTGGGGAGGGTCCAGTCGTCGTAGCGCGGGCGATGGACCACCGCCACCTCGATCTCGCCGGGGTCGTCGCCCCGGATGAGGATCCCTCCGGCGGCCGAGACGACGATGGGCCGACCGGTGCTCACAGGCTCGCCCGGTGGTGGGGGACAGGGCCCGGGGCGGGAGAGGATGGGGGATCGGCCGCCGTCAGGTCGATCGACACCGCCCCGCAGACGAAGCACGTCTGGCGGGTCAACCCCCCGCCGACCGGCTTCGGGGACCCGTATCTGTGGACACCGCGCCGGCAGTCGTGGTGGCTCCTCCGCCGGCGCAACCTGGCATGTCTACCGGAACCCATCGGTCATCAGGCTAGTGGCGAAACGTGCCGGTTCAGGGTCGGCGGCGCACCGATTCGAGATGGTCGAGCACCAGCTCGTGGAGGCGGTCACGGGAGGGGTCGAGCAGGGCGTTGTGGGCCCCCGAGATCCACTCGAGCCGCCCGCCCAGGCGGGCGGCCAGGAGCCTTCCCGAGACGGGCCGCACGGTCGTATCGTCCCTCGACTGGGCGACGAGAGCCGGTCGTCGCAGCCGGCCCGCCGCCACCCATGCCCGTCCGATCGTCTCCACCAGTTCGGCCACCGCGGCGGTGGAGTGGCGGTCGGGGGACGTCCACAGATCTGCCAGGTCCGGGTCGGGCGGCGGGTCGACCTCGGCCGGGTAGGAGGGGACGAAGCGGCGGGCGAGTGGCGCCAGGTAGGCGCGGGTGCGGCGGAGGAGCACGGGCGAGTTGATCGTCACCAGCGACGCCGCCGCCGTCGGGCCGGCGGCGAGGATCGACAGCAGCCCGCCGAGAGACAGCCCCACCAGATGCACCCGGCGGTGGCAGGCGACGCTCTCGGCGGCCGCCTCCACCGACACCAGCCAGTCGCGCCAGCCGACCCGGGCCATCTCCTCGACGGAGCCCCGGTGGCCGGCCAGCAAGGGGGCCACGACCGTGTAGCCGCGGCGCCAGAGGAGATCGCCCAGCATCCGGAAGTGCCCCGGATGGCCGGTGTAGCCGTGGACGAGCACCACGGCATCGCCGTTTCCCCCTTCCAGCCGGAAGGGGGCGGCCCCGGCTGCGGTGGGCGCCATCCGTCAGTCTCTCAGGAGCAGCTCCAGCTCCATCGTTACCCGGGCGGCGTCGACGAGGCCGTGGCGCTCGATGGCGAACTGCGGCCACGGCACGTCGAAGCCGGTGACCCGCCGGATCGGCGCCTCCAGGTCGTAGATCGCCTCCTCGGCGACGACCGCGGCCACGTCGGAGGCCACCCCGGCGGTGCCCTGCGGCTCTTGGACCACCAGGAGCCGGCCGGTGCGGCGGACCGACTCGAGGACCGTCTCCCGGTCCCACGGGAAGAGCGTGCGCAGGTCGATCACCTCCACCGAAGCGTCGACGCGTTCTGCCGCCTCCAGGCACACCGGGACCATCCCCCCGTAGGTGACGATGGTGGCGTCGTCGCCGTGGCGGCGGACCCGGGCGCGGCCGATGGGCAGGGTGTAGTGGTCGACCGGCACGTCCTCCCGGCCCGCCCGGTACAGGACCTTGGGCTCGAGGAAGATCACCGGGTCCTCGCCGGTGAGGGCGGCGGCGAGGAGGCCCTTGGCGTCGATCGGCGACGACGGGCACACCACCACCAGCCCGGGAGCGTGGACGAAATACGCCTCGGGTGAGTCGCAGTGGTGCTCGTGGGCGCCGATGCCGGCTCCGTTGGGGAATCGGACCACGACGGGGACGGCGGCGTTGCTGCGCGTGCGGTACCGGAACCTGCCCAGGTGGGAGACGATCTGGTCGAACGCCGGGTAGACGAACCCGTCGAACTGGATCTCGGCGATCGGCCGGGCGCCCGCCAGGGCCATGCCTATCGCCGTGCCGACGATGCCGGACTCGTTGAGAGGCGAGTCGATCACCCGGTCGGGGCCGAATCGCTCGTAGAGCCCATCGGTGATCCGGAACACCCCGCCGGTCACCCCGACGTCCTCGCCGAGGACGATGGTGGAGTCGTCCCGCTCCATCGCCTGGTGGAGGGCGGCGTTGATCGCCTGGGCCATGGTCCAGCTCTCCGTGGGGCCGTCGGGGAGCTCGTCGTGGCCCACCTCCCAGACCTCGTCGGCGGAGAAGACGGTCTCCGGTTCGCCGTGGGACCGCTGCATGGCGTGGAGCTGGTCGACGACGTGGGCGGGGATCCGGGAGAAGGCGTGGCGGATGGTGTCGTCGCGGCCGGGGAGAGGCCGGGCCTCGATCTCGGCGATGGCGGCTTCGACCAGGTCGGCGGTCTCCATCGCCACCTTCTCGCCGGCGGTCTCGTCCCACTCGCCGCGTGATTCGAGGAACTTCTCCAGGCGGCGGATGGGGTCGCGCTGGCGCCATTCCTCCTCTTCGGCCGCCGGGCGGTAGAGGCGGGCGTCGTCGGCGGTGGCGTGCGGCCCGTAGCGATAGGTCATGGCCTCGATCAGGGTGGGCCCGTCGCCCCGGCGGGCCTTGGCCACGGCTTCCCGCGTGGCCAGGTAGACCGCGATCGGGTCCATGCCGTCGACGCGCACCCCTTCGAACCCGTAGGCGATCGCCTTCTGGGCGATGGTCTCCGCCGCGGTCTGCTTCTCGTAGGGGACCGAGATGGCGTACAGGTTGTTGGAGCAGATGAAGACGGTCGGGGTCTTCCACACGCCGGCGAAGTTCATCCCCGTGTGGAAGTCGACCTCCGAGGTTGCGCCATCGCCGAAGTAGACGCCGGTGACCGTGTCCTCGCCCCGCAGCTTCGTGACGTAGGAGTACCCGACGGCATGGGGGAGCTGGGTGGCGATGGGGACGGTGACGATGTTCTGGCGGTAGCGGTGGATGTCCCATCCGGAGTTGGGGAGGCCTCGCCAGTACGCCATGAACGCTTCGATGGGCAGGCCGCGGGCGATCTCGACGCCGTGCTCGCGGTAGGACGGGAAGATGAAGTCCCGCTCCTCGAAGGCGAGGGCGGAGCCTATCTGCACGGCTTCCTGGCCCTCGAGCATGGGGTAGGTGCCGACCCGGCCCTGCCGTTGCAGCGCCAGCATCCGCCGGTCGAGGGTGCGGGCCAGCACCATCTTCCGGTAGAGCTCCTGGTACAGCTCGGGAGGCAACCCCGGGTCGTCGCCCACGAGGCGTCCCTCCGCGTCGATCACCTCGAGGATGGGGACGGAAGGGGCGCCGACCGCTTCACGAAGTGGTGCGCTCATAGGGGCGAGTGTGCCACAAGTCTCATGCGCGCGCCGGGACGGAGTCGACGCCCGTAGGAGAAGGTGATCCGTCGTCTAATCGAAGACAACGCAATAGGCGCTAATCGAGCGTCTTCTGTCACTCGACCGGTATGTGTGGCTGCATACGGTGTCGCTCCCAGCCGACACGCCAGTGCGGCTGGCAAGGGCGCGCCTGAAGGTTCGTATGCAGGTCGTTATGCTCCCGGAGTAGATGCCGACCTACCGTCCTGATCTCGCTGCCATCGAGCCCTACGAGCCCGGCCTGCCGATCGAGGAGGTGGCCCGCCAGTACGGGCTGGATCCGGCCGAGATCGTGAAGCTCGCCTCGAACGAGAGCCCGCACGGCCCCTTCCCCGAAGCCGTCGAGGCGATGGCGGCCGCCGCCGCCCACGCCAACCGCTACCCCGACAACGAAGGCTACGAGCTGCGGGAGGCGCTGAGCCGACACCTCGGCGTGCCGAGCGGCGCCATCTGGCTCGGGGGAGGGTCCTCGGAGCTGCTGCGGACGATCGCCCTGGCGGTGGGCGGCCCCGGCACCAACGCCGTGTACGCCTGGCCGTCGTTCGTCATCTACCGGCTCGGGTCGATGTGGGCGCTGAGCGAGCGACGGGAGGTCCCCCTCGACGGGGAGCACCGCCACGACCTCGGGGCGATGAAAGACGCCATCGACAACGACACCACCGTGGTGTACGTGTGCAACCCCAACAACCCCACCGGCACCCACCTGCCCACCGACGACGTGCTGGAGTTCGTCGATTCGCTGCCGGAGAGGATCACGGTGGTGGTCGACGAGGCGTACGCCGAGTTCGTGACCGCCGCCGACTACCGCAGCCTGGCGGCCGAAGCAGCGGAGCGTCCCAACCTGATCGTCACCCGCACCTTCTCGAAGATCTACTCGCTGGCTTCGCTGCGGGTCGGATACGCCATCGCCCACCCCCGGACGATCGCCGAGATGCGCCGTGCCCAGGCCCCCTTCACGGTCACCCAGGTCGGCCAGGCCGGGGCGATCGCCTCGCTCACCGCCCAGGCCGGGGTGGCGGCGCGCGTCGAGGAGAACGCCCGGGGACGGCGGATCATCCTCGACACCCTCGAGGACCTCGGGATCCCGCATGCCGACAGCCAGGCGAACTTCGTCTGGTACAAGTCGCAGGCTGCCGACCCCCGCGGTGACTACATCCGCGCCGGGATCATCGTCCGCACCTTCGGCAGCGAATGGGTCCGGGTGACGGTGGGCACCGACGCCGAGAACCGCCGGTTCCTCGAGGCCCTGCGCGCCATCCGCTGAGCTGCGCGGCGGCCTCAGCGGATTCCCTGAATCTCCGCTCTGTCGCTACCTTTTCTCTCGTTTCCCTCCCTAGGTCCTCATCAGGAGTCCGTTCGTGAATGCCTTGGTCAGGGGGTTCGTGGCTGCGGTCCAGCGCGTGCCCCTGCTCGTCGTCATCGTGTCCCTGTTGGCCGCCGGGGTGCTGAGCTCGTTCGCCACCCAGGTGGAGATCGCCACCGGCAACGAAGGGTTCGCCCCCGACAACGCCGAGATCCAGGCTCTGGAGCGAATCGGGGAGCTGTTCGACGGTGACCAGCAGCTGGTGTTCCAGGTCATCGTCCGCGACCCCGGCGGCGATGTGATCTCCGCCGAGGGTCTCCGCACGGTCGCCGCCGTCGAGGAGGTGATCCGCCGGGAGGCGGGCGACGCCCTGCTCGAGTCCGAGCAGCGGCCCGGCGTGATCAGTTACCTGGCCCCCGCCCTAGCCGCCGCCGAGATGCAGGGCATCCCCCTCGACGCCCTCGACGACGCCGCCGTCGACACGCTCTACCAGGCCGCGCTCGAGCAGATGCCCCAGGAGCAGGCCGGTTTCATGTCCGGCCTCCTCGCCTCGGGCAGCACCGGCACTGAGGCGACCTCCGGCCTGATGCTCGCCTTCTTCGAGGTCCCCGACGGGGTGAGCGACGCCGCCGTCTACGACGCCCAGATCGAGATGGAGGAGCGGATCGCCGCCGCCATCGAGGGGATCGACACGTCCCTCGAGGTCCGGCCATTCAGCACCAACCTGCTGTTCGGCGAGGTCGATTCCTTCATGGACGAGGTGGGACGCCTGTTCGCGTTCGCCGGCGGGATCATCGTGGTGATCCTCCTCTTCGTGTACTGGCTGAACCCCAAAGGCTCGGTCACCTACGCCCAGGCGGGGCGGCGCACCTTCGTCGACATGCTGATCACCCTGCTCACGATCCTGATGGCGATCGGGATGATGCAGGGCACGGGCGTCCTCTTCGAGAAGGCAGGGATCATCGATGCCTTCTCGGTCGTCACCCAGGTGGTGCCGATCCTCCTCATCGGCCTCGGTGTCGACTACGGCATCCACCTCATCAGCCGCTACCGCGAGGAGATCGGCGAGGGTCACGGAGTCGACGAGGCGATGGGCATCTCCATCGGCACCTCCGGGGTCGCCCTGATCCTGGCGACGCTCACCACCGTCATCGGGTTCCTCACCAACATCACGAACCCCGTGCCGGCCCTGAAGGACTTCGGCATCCTCGCCGCAGTGGGCATCGTCTACTCCTTCCTCCTGATGATGCTCTTCGTTCCGTCGATCCGGGTCCTCCTCGACCGCCAGGCAGAACGGAAGGGAACCCTGCCCGCCGAGGCGATGGCGACCGGAGGCGAACGCCTCCTCCCCAAGCTGATGGGTCAGACTGCGGTCATCGCCGAGCGCATTCCCTACGTGGCCCTGGTCCTGGCTCTCGTGCTCGGCGGCTTCGGCTATTGGGGCTTCACCCAGCTCGACACCCGGTTCAGCTTCACCGACTTCCTCCCCGAGGACGCCCCCGCCGTGCAGACGATGGAGCTGCTCCAGAGCGAGTTCGGGGGAGGCTTCGGGGAACAGACCTACGCCCTCGTCGAAGGCGAGGATCTCTCCTCCGGGCGGGTCTGGAACGCCATGGTCGACGCCACCGGGAGGCTCGGCGACTTAGAAGGGGTGGCCGCCTACGACACCCAGTTCGGCCGCATCGCCGACGCCACCTCTCCGGTGTCGGTGTTCCAGCAGTTCTTCGCCCAGGGCATCCAGTCCGCTCCCCCCGAGATCCTCGCCGCCGCCCAGCAGGTCGGCCTGGGGATGGACCAGAAGGTGCCCGACGACGCCGACATGACCCCGCTCTACGAGGCGATCGCCGCAGTCGCCCCCGGGGACATGGCGGCGGTCACCCACTACGAGGGCGAACGATTGACGGCCATCCTCTTCGACGTGCGCACCCAGGCCAACGAAGAAGGGGTGTCCGCGCTCCGAAGTGGCTTCGCCGAGGCCTTCGCTCCCGTCGAGGAGGCCGGGGCTTCGGTGATCGTCACCGGCCAGAACGTGATCACCGACGTCATCGTCGAAGAGCTCACCGCGTCCCAGACCTGGTCCCTGTGGCTCACGTTGATCTCGGCGGGTGTGGTGCTCGTCGTCTTCTTCCTCATCCGCAACCGTCGGCCCTTCCTCGGCGTGATCACCATCACGCCGGTGGCGCTGGTGGTGATGTGGACGTACGGGCTGATGTACGCCCTGGGGATCCCGCTGGGGCCGGTGACCGCCACGCTGGCGGCTCTGGCCATCGGGATCGGCGTCCCCTACACGATCCACCTGGCCCGCCGCTTCGAGGAAGACCGCCAGGAGATGGACGACGTGGAGGAGGCGATCCGGTCGACGACCACCCACACCGGTGGCGCCCTCGCCGGGTCCGCTTTCACCACCATCGCCGGCTTCGGCATCCTGATGGTGTCGAGCCTCGTGCCGTTCAAGCAGATGGGACAGGTGACGGCGTTCGCCATCGGCCTGTCGCTGGTGGCGGCCATCCTCGTGCTGCCCTCGATGCTGGTGTTGTGGGAGAAGTGGCACCGGAAGCGGCACGGCCGCAAGGCAGCGGCACGGCTCGAGGCCAAGGAGCCGGTGGCGACCGGAGAGGGCTGACCGGCCGGTCGGCGATCGGCGGAAACGGGTCCTCCGTCCTACAGCGGGATCCGGCCACGGCCGTAATTTGTCGGCCGTGGTCGTCGATCCGTCCGAGAACCTGACCAGGGCCGCCCGGTCGGTCCTGGAGCGCCGCTACGGGCTGCGAGTCGCTCGCATCTCCCATCTGGCCACCCACTCGAACATCCTGTATCGGGTGGACACGGCCGACGGGAGGCGGCTGGTCCTGCGGGTCAGCCAACCGGCCGCCAACACCCGCGTCAACCTCGAGATCGAGGTGGCGTGGTTGGCGAGCCTGGTCGGGGACCCCGCCCTGAACATCGCCGAGCCGATCCCCACGACCGAGGGCCATTTCATCGTCGACCTGCTCGCCGACGGCCATCTCCGCCATTGCGTCCTGTTCACCTGGGTGCCCGGCGAGCCGCTGGGCGACGGAGCCGGCACCTCCGGCTACCGGGCGATGGGTCGGCTCTCGGCCCTGCTCCATCGCCACGGCGGGTGGCGTCCCCCAGCCGGGCTGGCGCTGCGGCGATGGGACCGGACCTTCTACTACCCGCCCGAGCTCGAGCGGGTGGTCGTGGAGGACTTCAGATACGACCACCTCTTCAGCGGGTTGCGGCCTCTCCTGCGCCGGGCTGCCGAGCTGGGCGACTACTTCATCGCCCGCCGCTGGACCGAGGCCGAGCCGATGGTCGTCCACGGCGACCTCCACGAATGGAACGTGCACCTGTACATGGGCCGGGCGTGGGCGATCGACTTCGAGGACGTGATGCTGGCGCTCCCTGCCCAGGACATAGCCACGTCGCTGTACGGCGCCCGCACCCGTCCCGACCTGCCGGCGATAATCGACGCCTTCCGCCGCGGCTACGAAGAGCACGCCGAATGGCCCGTGGCCGACTCGGTGGAGCTCGAGGTCTACTGGGCGGCGCGCCAGGTGATGTCGATGAACCACGCCGCCCAGGTGCTCACCGAGAAGGCGGCGCGGTCGTACTTCGACCAGGTCGTGCCGTGGCTGCGGGACTTCATGCACAAGACGGTGCCCGCCACGGCTGGTTAGCCTGAGCGCTCCCCGACCCGAAGGGAGCGTTGTGCCGTCACTAGAGGAGTTCTGCACGATCCAGGCGACGATGGCCCCCCGGATGATCGGCCGGGTGCCTGCCGGGACCCGCATCGACTTCCCGTTCGAGGGGACCGCCACCAGCCCGCACTGGGAGGGGGAGCGGCCCGTCAGAGGCGTCGACTACGTGACCGTGCGGGGCGACGGGAACATGGACCTCGACATCCGCGCCACCATCGGCGAAGGCAAAGAGACCGTCGCCTACACCGCCACCGGGGTCAGCATCGCCCACGAGGACCGCACCGCCTCACCCCAAGAGCTCATCCTCTTCCAGACCGGCAACGAAGAGCTGGCGTGGCTGAACTCGGTCGTCGGCGTGGGTTTCGGCCACGGGGCGGAAGGGCAACTCTCCCTCACCGTGTACGTGATCAGGCCATGACATGGACCTAGGCCTCGTCGCCGCCAGCGGATGGGCGTCCGGGCTCAACGTCTATGCGGTCGTGTTGGTCCTCGGGCTGTTGGGCCGGCTGACCCAAAACGTCATCCCCGAACAGCTCACCTCCTGGCCGGTCCTCGGCGTGGCCGCGGTCATGTACGTCGTCGAGTTCTTCGTCGACAAGGTCCCCTACCTCGACGACATCTGGGACGCCGTCCACACGGTGATCCGCCCGGTGGCGGCCGGGTGGGTCGGATACCTGCTCGCCGGGGAAGTGGACCTGTCGCCGATACTCGGGGCCGGCACCTCCGGGGTGACCGCCCTCGCCGCCCACTCCACCAAAGCCACCACCAGAGCGGCGGTGAACGTTTCCCCCGAGCCGTTCAGCAACATCGGGTTGTCGCTGTTCGAGGACGGTCTCGTCGTCGGGTTGGTATTGCTCGCCGTCGAGTACCCGCTGGCTGCCCTCGTCGTCGTGGTCGTGTTGCTGGTCCTCGGGGTCTGGCTGGTGGTAACGCTGTGGCGGGCGATAGGGCGGGTGGCGAGCCGGATCTCGGCCCGCTTTCCGGCGTCGGGCTGACCTAGACGCCCCGGAAGTCCGCCGTCCGCTTCTCGAGGAACGCCCTCATCCCCTCCAGGTGGGCCGGCGACGTCCCCAGCTCTCCCTGGGCGACCCGCTCCGCCTCCACGGCGGCGGCGACGTCGGAGGCGGCGGCGGCGACGAGCAAGCGGCGGGTGGCGGCGTAGGCGGCGGTCGGCCCGTCGGCCAGCTTCGAGGCGACCTCCACTGCCCTGTCGACCACCTCCCCGACCGGGGTGACCGCCACGGTGAGGCCGAGGCGCTCGGCCTCCTCGGCCGGCATGCGCCGGTTGCTGAACGTGAGCTCGATCGCCCGGGAGAGGCCGATGTGATGGGGGAGCAGCCAGGTCGTGCCGGTGTCGGGGATCAGAGCCAGCCCGATGAACGCCGACAGGAAGAACGCCGAGTCGGCCATGACCCGCAGGTCGCACGCCAGCGCCAGGCCCATCCCCGCTCCTGCCGCCGCTCCGTTCACGGCGGCGACGGTGGGCACGGGCGCGGCGAGCAGTGCCTCCACCATCGGGTTGAAACGGTCGTGGATCACCCGGGCCAGGTCCGGCCCGCCGGTCTCGTACTCGCCCATCAGGTCCGACAGGTCCGCTCCCGAGCAGAACGCCTTGCCGGCGCCGGTGACGACCGCGGCCCGTGCTTCGTCGCCGGCGCGGCGGAGCCCGTCGATCAGCCCGTCGCACAGCTCCTGGGTGACGGCGTTGAAACGGTCCGGCCGGTCCAGGGTGAGGACGGCGACGTCGTCCCGCATCTCGTAGCGCACAGACATGGGGCGGAGGGTAGGCGGGATGGGCCCGGCGCGCCGTTATGTTGGGCGTGACACGGGAGACGGGAACTTTGGCGCGGCGTTGCTCATTCTGTGGAGAAGACAGGCGGAAGGTCGACCGCCTCGTGGAGGGGCAGGGCGGGGTGGCCATCTGCGGCGACTGCGCCCGCCTCGCTGCCGAGCTGACCTCCGAGCCAGAGTCGTCTTCCGGGGACCTGCTGGTGACGGGGATCGGCACCCTCGTCACCAACGACACCCGCTACGGCGGCCTGCTCGGGGAGATCCCGGGAGCGGCGGTGGCTGTCCGCAACGGCCGGGTCACCTGGGTGGGCCGGGAGCGGGCCCTGCCCGATCGCTACCGCGAGCTGCCGGAGATCGACTGCGGGGGGAGGATGGTGGTGCCCGGCTTCGTCGACGCCCACCGCCACTTCCCGGCCGTCGCCGGCACCGACCTCGCCGCCTACACGGAGGCGGCCGCCGACCAGCTGGGACGCCTGCTCGAGCAGGGAGCCACCACCGTGGAGATGCGCAGCTTCGGCGCTCCCGATCCCGAGACCGAGGTGACGGTGCTCTCGGCGGTAGCCGCCGCCGGGGACATGCTGCCCTGCGACGTCGTCACCTCGGTGGTCGTCGGCACCGACCCCCCGCCCCGCGGCCGCGGCTACCAGACGATGCTCGAATCGCTCCTCCTTCCCACCGTCGCCCGGGTCGCCAGCTACCTCGACGTGGTGGTGGGCGGGCCGCTCGACCGCGACGCCGCCAAGTCGGTGATCACCGCCGGCCGCCGCCACGGGCTGCGGCCCCGGGTGCACATCTTCGGCGGCGAGGCGCTCGAGCTGGCGGTGGAGGGCGGCGCCGTCTCGGTCGACGGCCTGTGGGGCGTCGACGGGTCGGCGGCGCCGCTGGCGGAGACCGGGATCGTGGCGGTGTCGGTCCCGGCGGCATCGTGGATGGACGGCCGCAAGGAGCCCGCCTCCGAGCTGTGGGAAGCGGGGGCGATAGTGGCGCTGGGGAGCGCATGCTCCGGGGGGTCCGTCCCCACCATCCCGATGGCGATGGCGATAGCCGTCCACCACGGCGGGATGGCCCCGGATGCCGCCCTGTGGGCGGCGACCCGCGGCGGGGCCCTGGCGTTGGAAGAGCCGGAGAAGGGCATGCTCGGCCTGGGCGCCACCGCCGACCTGGTGGTGCTCGAGGCGGAGACCCCGGCGGACATCGTCGCCGAGCCCGGCCGCGACCCGGTGTGGCGGGTCATCAAGGACGGGTCCCCTCTCTGAGAGACGCCCGGGCACCGATAGAATCGCCTCGTGGCCCATCTCCCCGATCTCTGGCGTTCGGGTCGGCTGATCGCTCACCGGGGCAGCCGGATCCTCTGGCCGGAGAACACGATGATCGCCTTCGGCAGCGCCCTCGAGGCCGGCGCCCACCATCTCGAGACCGACCTCCACATCACCGCCGACGGGCACCTGGTGTGCTTCCACGACGACCACGTCGACCGCACCACCGACGGGTCCGGTCCGGTGTGGTCCTACACCCTCGCCGACCTGCGCAAGCTGGACGCCGGTTACCGCCATCGGGTCGACGGCGAGTTCCCGTTCCGGGGCAGGGGGATCCGCGTCCCCACCCTCGGGGAGGTGCTCGCCACCTTCCCCGACGTGGGTGTGGTCGTGGACCTCAAACAGGACGGCCTGGAAGAGCCCCTGGTCGAGTTGTTGGGGAAGCTGGGCGCCTGGGACCGGGTGATAGTCGGCAGCTTCTCCGACGACCGCCTCGAGCGGGTGCACCGACTGTCGAAGGGGAAGGTGGTCCGCTCGGGAGGGCCCAGGGTGGTGCGCGCCTGGTGGACGGCCAGCCGCCTGGGGCGTCCCGGGCCCTCGGGGTTCGCCGCTCTGCAGGTGCCGCCGACCTGGGGCGGCCTGCGGGTGGTGGACCGCAGGCTCGTGGAGGCGGCTCACTCCGCCGGGGTGGCGGTCCACGTGTGGACGGTCAACCACCCCGCCGAGATGCAGGCCCTCGAGGACCTCGGCGTCGACGCGCTGATAACCGACCGGATCGATCTCGTCGGCCGCGGGTGAGCGGCGGGGCAGCCTGAGCCCCCCGGGGGCTCAGACCACGGTGGGCTTGAAGGACGGACGCCGCGCCTCGTAGTCGGTGATGGCGTCCTCGTGGCGGAGCGTCAGGCCGATGTCGTCGAGGCCCTCCATGAGGCACCACTTCACGAACGGGTCGATCTCGAAGCGGGCCTCGAACTGGTCCCGGTAGGTCACAGTCTGCTCGGGGAGGGAGACGGTGATCTCGGCCGTAGGGTCCTGTTCGCCCAGCTCGATCAGGTACTGGCATTCCTTGGGCGACAACTCGACCGGCAGCAGCCCGATCTTGGTGCAGTTGGTGCGGAAGATGTCGGCGAAGGACGGGGCGATGATCGCCTCGAACCCCCAGTCCTGCAGCCCCCACGGGGCGTGCTCGCGGCTGGAGCCGGAGCCGAAGTTGGGCCCGGTGACGAGGATCTTGGCATCGGCGTACTCGGGGCGCTCGAGCACGAAATCGGGGTCCTGGCGCCATTCGGCGAACACGAACTGGCCGTAGCCGGTGCGCTCCACCCGCTTCAGGTACTGCTTGGGCATGATCTGGTCGGTGTCGACGTTCGCCCGGGGCAGCGGGGCGATCGTGCCCGTGATCTCGTCGATCGGCTTCATCTCAGCTCCTCAGCCAGTCGCGCACGTCGGTCAGGTAGCCGGTGACGGCGGCGGCGATCGCCATCGGGGGGCTCATCAGATGGGTGCGGCCGCCGGGGCCCTGACGCCCCTCGAAATTGCGGTTGGAGGTGGAGGCGCAGCGCTCGCCCGGTGACAGGATGTCCGGGTTCATCCCCAGGCACATCGAGCAGCCGGCGTCGCGCCATTCGAACCCCGCCTCCTTGAAGACCCGGTCCAGGCCCTCGTCCTCGGCCTGCATCTTCACCAGCCCGGAGCCGGGAACGACCATGGCCTCGACCCACGGGGCGACCTTCTTGCCTTCGAGCAGGGAAGCCGCCAGCCGCAGGTCTTCGATCCGGGCGTTGGTGCAAGACCCGAAGAACACCTTGTCGATGCGGATCTCGGTCATCGGCGTGCCCGGCTCGAGAGCCATGTACTCGAGGGCGCGGATCGCCGACTCCCGCTCCACGGGGTCGTCGAACTCGTCGGGGGAGGGCACCCGGCCGGTGATCGGCACGGTCTGGCCCGGGTTGGTGCCCCACGATACGTACGGCTCCAACTCGGCGGCGGGGATGTACAGCTCGGTGTCGAACTCGGCGTCGGGGTCGGTGTAGAGGGTCCGCCAGTAGTCGAGGGCCTTCTCCCATTCGGCGCCCTTCGGCGCCCGGGGACGGCCCTCCAGGTAGGCGAACGTGGTGTCGTCGGGGGCGACCAGGCCGGCCCGGCCGCCGCCTTCGATCGACATGTTGCAGATCGTCATCCGCCCCTCCATGGACAGGGAGCGGATCGTCGACCCCCGGTACTCGATCACGTGCCCGGTGGCGCCGGCGGTGCCCATCCGGGCGATGATCCCCAAGATCACGTCCTTGGCCGTCACCCCCAGCGGCAGCTCGCCGTCGACTTCGATGCTCATCGCCTTCGGCTTGATCTGGGGCAGCGTCTGGGTGGCGAGCACGTGCTCCACCTCGGAGGTGCCGATGCCGAACGCCAGCGCCCCGAAGGCGCCGTGAGTGGCGGTGTGGCTGTCGCCGCAGACGATCGTCATCCCCGGCTGGGTGATGCCCTGTTCGGGGCCGATGACGTGCACGATCCCCTGGCGGGGGTCGTCGAGACCGAACAGGGTGATGCCGAAGTCCTGGCAGTTCTCGACCAGCGTGTCGATCTGCTTCTTCGAGAGCGGGTCGCGGATCCCCAGCGCCCGGTCGGCGGTGGGGACACCGTGGTCGATCGTCGCCAGGGTGAGGTCGGGACGGCGGACCCGGCGACCGGCGAGCCGGAGAGACTCGAACGCCTGCGGCGAAGTGACCTCGTGGACCAGATGGAGGTCGATGTAGAGCAGGTCGGGCTCGCCCGGAGCGGAGCGAACGACGTGATCGTCCCAGATCTTCTCGAACAGGGTCTTGGCGGCCATCTCTCTCAGTTCCCGGGAATGTCGGCGGAGGGGTAGACGGAAAGTCTCGCCGCCTCTTCATATCACACAAAATCCCGGCCTGAAAGCGGAATGGAATGATCCGGGCCGGTGCGGCGTTGGCGCCGTGGTGGGAAAACGAAAGGACGACTGATGGCGGTTGACCTCGGTGCCTATGGTGTCTGGAGGAGGGCCCGGGAGCTGACTACCGACTTCGCTCGCCAGGTCGAAGATCTGGGCTACGGCACGTTGTGGGTGGGAGGCTCGCCTCCCGCCGACCTGCGCATCGTCGAGGAGTTGCTCGACGCCACCGACTCGCTCGTGGTCGCCACCGGCATCGTGAACATGTGGATGGCCGACGCCGACGAGGTGGCGGCCTCCTACCACCGGGTCGCCGCCCGCCACCCCGGCAGGTTCCTGCTCGGCCTGGGCATCGGCCATCCCGAGGCGATCGACCGGTACCGCCGGCCCTACGAGACCATGGTCGCCTACCTGGAGCGCCTCGACGCGGCAGGTGTGCCTCGCGAGGCTCTCGTCCTGGCCGCGCTAGGGCCGAAGGTCCTGCGCCTCTCCGCCGAACGAACCGCCGGCGCCCACCCCTACCTCACCACTCCCCGCCACACCCGGATGGCGCGGGAGATCCTCGGTGCCGGCCCGCTCCTCGCCCCCGAGCAGAAGGTGATCCTCGTCACCGATCCCGACGAGGGGCGTCGCATCGGCCGGGAAGCGGTCGGCTACTCGTACCTCCGTCTCGTCAACTACCGCCGCAGCCTGTTGCGGGAAGGATGGACCGAAGCGGACCTGGACGGCGGCGGTTCGGACCGCCTGATCGACGCCCTCGTCCTCCACGGGGCTCCCCAGGAGGTGACAGAAGGGCTCTCCGCCCATCTCGACGCCGGCGCCGACCACGTGAGCGTCCACGCCCTGGGTGACGACCCGATGGCCACCCTCCGCCCGCTGGCGGCCGAACTGGGACTGAAAGACCGATGAAGGTCAAGCAGATGCGCCTCGTCGTCACCGCCGACGACTACGACGCCGCCGTCGCCTTCTACCGGGACGTGTTGGGCATGCCCGAAGAGGACGCGTTCTCCAGCGAAGACGGCCGGGTGGTGATCCTGCAAGCGGGGAGAGCGACCCTCGAGATCGCCGACGCCAACCACGCCGACTACGTCGACGAAGTGGAGGTCGGCCGCCGCGTGGCCGGCCACATCCGGGTGGCGTTCGAGGTGGAAGACGCCGAGTCCGCCACGGAGCGGGTGGCGGCGGAAGGCGTCGAGGTGATCGCCCCGCCCACGCTCACCCCGTGGAGCTCCCTCAACTCCCGGCTGGAGGGCCCGGCGGGGCTGCAGCTCACCCTGTTCGAGGAGCTGGGCGAGGAGGCCTCCTGAGGGTCAGCTCTCGAGGCCGCGCCGGAAATCCTCTGCGGTCGACTCGTCGTAGCCGACCAAGAGCACCCGCTCGAGCTGGCCCGGGTGGCGCTCGAGCCAGTCCTTCACCGCCTGGGCGATGACCCGGGTGGCTTCCGCCCGCGGGTAGCCGAAGACCCCCGCTGAGATGGCCGGGAGCGCCACCGAACGGGCGTCGAGCTCTGCCGACCGGTCCAGCGCCGCGTCGACCGCCTGGCGCAAGAGCCCTTCGTTGTCCTGGCCCTCCCGGTAGCGAGGGCCGACCACGTGCACGACCCAGCGGGCCGGCATGCCGCCGGCGCCGGTGACAGCGGACTGGCCGGGGCCGACCGGGCCGTGCTTTCGCACCCACTCCTCCGATTCGGCGTCGACCACCGGGGCCCCGGCCCGGGCGATCGCCGCCGCCACGCCGCCGCCGTGCTGGAGGTATTCGTTGGCGGCGTTGACGACCACGTCGACTTCCAGGCGGGTGATGTCACCGGTCACGACTTCGATTGCCATGCGTCCGAGACTAGACCGGCGATGGTTACATGACCCGATGCGCCTCGCCGTCGTGCTGGTCCTGCTCGCCGCGTCGGCCGGGCCCCAGTTCGTCTCCCCCCAGGCCCGGGGCGAAGTCACCGCCGACGCCACGATGGAAGTGGAGTTGACGGTGACCCTGTCCGGCTCCGACGGGCCGGTGGCGGTGCACCTGCTGCTGCCGGGGGAGGAGCCGGAGGTGAGGCCGCTCCTGGACCGGGGCGGCGGGGTGTGGGGATCGGTCCTGCGGCTGCGGCAGGCGGACTGGCGGGTCGTGTTCGAGGACGTCTCCTCGGGGGTGCTCTCCGAGGAGATGTCGCTGTCGGGCATCGGCTTGGATCCCGCCGTGCTGGGGGTCTCCCCACCCGCCACGGAGGCCGCCGGCGGCTCGGTCCCGCCGCCGGCTCTGGCGGCGGCGGTCGCCGCCGTCGCGGTGATGGCCCTGGCTGCCGTCGCCTTCCGTCTCACGCCCCGGCCCGGCCCGCCGCCTCCTCGACGGCCGCGATCCGGGCGGAGTTGAGGCGGGGCAGGGCGTAGAGGAAGGCCACGGCGTGGATGGCTCCGGCGATGAGGAACGGGAGCCTCAGCGCCCACTCCCGTCCCAGAAGTGACTCGCTCGCCGAGACGAGCGCCCCGCCGGCCAGGGCCCCGACCGACATCATCCCCCAGCCGAAGAACCGGTAAACCGAGTTGACCCTGCCCAACAACGCGTCGGGGATGGCCCGCTGACGCAGCGACACGGTGATCACGTTCCACAGCACACCGAGGAACGACTCGGCGAGGAACATCACCCACACGACGATCGCCGAGGAAGTCAGGCCGATGACTGTGAAGGCGACGGCACCGCCCAGCAACGTGAGGAACAACGAAGGGCCCTTGCCGATCCGCGCCGAGACCCGGTGCGCCACCGCCGACCCGACCACCCCGCCGACCGCCCCCGACGTCATCAAGGCCCCGAAGGCGGCGGCATCGAGGGACAGGATCTCCTGGACGAAGAAGACGTAGGTGGCCATGGTCATCATCGCCAGGCCGTTGATCACCCCCAGGATCAGGGCCATGGGCCGGAACAGCGGGTGGTTCCACAGCCACCCCATCCCCTCCCGGAGCTGGGCGCGGAACGCGCCTCGGGGGCCATCGGTGGCGGGAGGGCGGAAGTCGCCGCCGATGAGGAGGAGGAGCGCGGCTGCCACCGCGAAGGTGCCGGCGTCCACGAAGACCGGCAACGCCAGCGCCACCGCCAGCAACAGGCCTCCCACGGGTGGCCCCACGAACGAGTTCATCACCATCTCCGCCCCCCACAGACGGCCGTTGGCTCGCTCCAGCTGCTCGGCGGGGACGATGGCGGGGAGGATGGTCTGGGCGGCGTTGTCGCGCAGCACCTCGGCGCAGCCGATGAGGAACGAGGCGCCGATGAGGGTCCACAGCAGCGCGGTCTTCAGGCTCCGCTGCGGTCCCGGCCCCGACAGCACCGCCGAGTTGGCGGCCACCACCGCCGCCAAGCCCAGCGTCAAGGCGAAGCGGGTGAGGTCCATCCCCACCATCAGGCGGCGCCGGTCGACCCGGTCTGTCACCACCCCGGCGGGGAGGCTCACGAGGAGCCAGGGGAGTCGGACGGCGACCGTCACCAGGCCCAGCTCGAAACCGTCACGGGTGATCGCCGCCGCCAGCCACGGGTATGCGACCGTCCCGACCCCGTCGCCGAAGTTCGAGGTGACGGAGGCAGCCCACAGCTTCCAGTAGTTGCGGCCGAGCCGGCCTCTCACGGCTCCTCCCCGATCGCGATCGGGGCGAGGCCCGAGCCTCGCCCCGACCTGTCGACGGTCATGCCTCAGTGACCCCGTCGGCTGAGAATCCGGTCCTTTATCTCCTGGCACTCAGGGCAGACCGGGTACCGGGAAGGGTCCCGGCTGGGGATCCACTTCTTGCCGCACAGCGCCCGGATCGGCTTTCCCTCCACGATGGCGGCGGTGATCTTCGCCTTGGGGTCCCGCCCGATGATGTAGTGGGCGAACCGATCGTGGTCGCCGGTGTCGGGGTCCCCCAACCGGGGCTCGACGTCGGATCGGATCTGGGTCTCGTTCATGGCTGGAATGCGAGGGAGGATACCGGAGAGGGCCCCGGGCATCTACCAGCCCGAGCCGCCGCCTCCGCCACCTCCGCCGCCGAAGCCGCCGCCTCCCCCGAAGCCTCCCCAGGAGATGCCGCCGCCACCCGAGCCCCAGCTCGACCCGCCGCCACCCGAGCCCCAGCCGCCGAAGCCTCCGCCACCGCCGAAGCCTCCGAACCAGGTGGAGTCCTCCCAGGAGCGGTCGCGATAGACCTCCCGCCAGCCGAGGCCGTGGGTCATCGTCGAGGTCATGACCCAGTGGTAGTAGAAGAGGTAGAACGGGTCGAAGTAGCGCATCCCGCGGGGGATCGGCTCGCCCGTCCACGTGTCCTTCTGCCCGCTGGTGCCCGCGTGGGCCAGCTCGGGGGCGAAGCGCTCGGCGTCCTTGACCGACGACCGCGCCAGCTCCTGGCGCTGGGCGGCATAGGCGAGGGCGAACTCACGGGGACCTCTCGGGTCGGAAGCGCCGAAGGCGGCGGCGACGTCGGCGTACGAGCCGGTCAACCCCAGGTCGGCCAGAGCCTGGCGGGCCTCCTGCCAGCGGCGCATCGCCTGGGACGGCTCCAACGACAGCGCCAGCACCGCGGCGATGGTGCGGATGTCGGCGCTGGCCACGTCCACCTTCGACAGCTCGTCGACCAGCTCCTGGTAGGTGTCGATCGCCCGGTCGCCGGCCCGGGACAGGGCGGCGGCGATGGAAACGGGGATTCCCAGACGATCGGCCCGGGAGCGGATCTCATCCATCTCCCGTTTGCCCCGCAGCCCGGCGAGCGCCATCTCCACCGCGGTCGGTGGGTCGACACGCAGGCGGCGTGCCTCCTCGTAGGACTCGATGAACTCGTCTATGTCGTCCTCGTCGTTGTTCATCACCAGGAACGCCGCCAGCGAAGGCAGGTCGATCCCGTCCTGGAGCAAGGTGGTGGAGCTGCGGCGGAGGGTCTCCAGCACCGCGTTGTAACGCCGGGTGGCCTCGTCGGGATCGGCGCCCAGGTCGGCGAGGGCGGCCGCCACCGCTGGCCGCGAAGGGCTGTCGGGGAGCTTGGCGTACAGCTCCTCCAAGAGCTCGGTCTTTTGCGCCGCCTCCTCGGCGACCTGCTGCAACTCGGCGATCGACTCCGACAACGGCGCTTCCTTGCGCAGGGCGGGGGCGGCGTCGAGGATGCGCTCGCCCAACTCGGTGACGATGACGGGCCCGATGGGGGTGTCCACCGCCCGCATCGACACCTCCCGGGCCAGGCGGGTGGAAGCCTCCGCTATGCGGTAGGGGCGGAGCGACTCGACGAACTCCGCCAGGTTCTGGCGCTTGACGGCGAACGTCTCCGGGTCGGGGTCCTCGGCGGCTTCCTGGGCGGCGGCGCGCACGGCCCCTTCGAGCAGCTCCTGCTCGCCGCTGATCCGCATCTCGAGCGGCATCTGGCGGTACTCGGTGATCTTCGTCTCGTTGCCCACCGCCAGCGCTTCCCGCGCCCACAGGCCTTCGAGCACGGACGCTTCCGCCGTCTCGGGGTTGGCGAGGGCCTCCACCGCCACCGCCGTGTCCGGATCGGGAGCGGAGTCGGCAGGTGGTGCGGGCAGGAGCAGGTCGTCGGGCAGCACCACCTCGTGTCCGGCCGGCTCGAGCCTGGCGAGCACCTGGTCGACCACCCGCCGGTGCTCGGCCAGCCTCTCCTGGCGGTTGTTGCGACGGTTCACGAAGACCGCCCCTCCTGCGGCCAGCCCGAGCACGCCGAGGCCCACCAGCGGAACCACCAGCCCGGGGCGGCGGGACGCACCGTCCGGCTGGGGCTCGGCGGGGCCGGCCACCCCGCCTCCGGCGTATTGCTGCTGGAGGCCGGCGAGGATGGCCGCCAGGCCGCCGTCGAAATCCCCGTTGGCGAAGAAGTCGTTGCCGAGCGAGGCCACGGAGCTGAGGGTGGAGTCGTCCAACCGCGCCCCCGGTCCGGTGACGATCTCCGTGCGGCGTTGGGCCAGCGCCACCAGCACCACGACGCCGTCGTCTTCGCGGGCGTCCCCCACCCCCCAGGCGTTGCCGAGCTCTTCGGCGAACCGGCGGGGCTCGATGCGGCCGGTGTCGTCCACCGTCACCACCGCGATCTCGTGGCCGGTCTCCTCCACGAACCGGGCTGCGGCCGCCTCCAACCGCTCCGGATCGGTGAGGACGCCGGCGGCGTCGGTCACCCAGCCCTCACAGGTGATCCCCTCGTATGGGGGGCAGTCCGCGGTTTGGGCGGCGACCGGTGCGGCCAGGAGGAACAACAACGCAGCGAGGGCGAGGATCGGCTTCCGCATGTGGCGCCAAGGCTACGAGGTCGCCGCGCCAACCGCGAGAGCGGCGGTCATCTGCGGCTGCGCCGCAACGCCCACACGGCCAGCGCCGCCGCCAGGCCGCCGGCCGCGGCGGCGGAGATCACCGGCACCGGCTTGGGGATGTCCGCCAGCCGGCCCCTCACCTCGACCTCCCGCTCGAAATGGAGGATCTGCCAGTCACGCTCCTCGGCGATCGCCCGCAGCTCCCGGTCGGGGTTGACGGCGACAGGGTGGCCGACCGCCTCCAGCATCGGCAGGTCGGTGATCGAGTCCGAGTAGGCGAAGGACTCGGCGAGGTCGATCCCGACCCGGTCCGCCATCGCTCGAATCGCCTCCGCCTTGCCCGGCCCGTAGGCGTAGAACTCGATGTCGCCGGTGTAGCGGCCCTCGGCGTCGACCTCGGGGAGGGTGGCGATGATGTCCTCCAGCCCCAGGTACCGGCACAGCGGGGCGACGATCTCCATCGGGCTGGACGACACGACCACCACCCGGCGGCCGGCGCGGACGTGCTCGTCGATGATCGCCAGCGCCTCGGCGTACACCAGCGGAGCCACCACCTCCTCGACCGTCTCCTCGACGAGTTTGGCGACCTCCTCCTGCTTCCAGCCCTTGGTCAACTCCCCGAGCTCGCGGCGGACCCGCTCCAGCTGGTCGTGGTCGGCGCCGAACATCTGGTAGTAGGCCTGGGCGATCCCGGCCTTGAACAGGGTGGCGCGGTTCAACAGCCCGGCCTTGAACAGCGGGCGGGTGAACGCCAGCGTCGAGGACTTGGCGATGATCGTCTTGTCCAGGTCGAAGAACGCGGCCGCCGCCATCACTCCAAGACTAAGGCGCGGGTGGCTCCACCGTCCGGATCCCAGAGTTCCCAGCCTACGGCCCGGGCCGGGGCCTGAATAGGGGTTCCTCCCGAGACCGGGGATTCGTAGCTTCGCCGCCATGAGTGGCGGTCAGGTGATCGGAGTCCGCACGTTCGGCGACGACCTCCTCGGGGCGATCGCCCCCCTGGGCCTGGCCGTGGCCGCCGGCACCGCTCTGGTCGTCGACCTGGACGCCGATGGGCCCTCCTACCCGGCGGAACGCACCCTCGCCCAGGTCGTCGCCGAAGGCCCGCGGCGCGCCGAGCTGGTCCCGGAGCGGTCGGGGGTGGCCGTGCTGCCCAACGGCGGGGTTCGGGCCTTCGAGGCGCTGGAGATGGTCGAGATGCTCGCTCGGTCCTGGCCGGCGGTGGTGGTGCGGGCGGGCTCGGAGCCCGTGCCGTACCCGGTGGTTCCGGTGCGACCCCTGTGGCCAGGTTTCATGGCCCCCGGCGGGTCCCGTCCGGCCGTGTGGCAGCGGGTGGCCGGGGCCGCCGCTGACCCTCCGGGGCCGGGCCCCGTCCTGCCGGCGCCCGGGCGGAGGGTGGTGACGGCGCTGTTGCGGGGCCGGAGGCCTGTCCGCTCCGCCTGGGTGCGGGCATGGAGGCGGGTCTGGGAGCTGCCATGGCGGTGATCGACCGCATGGTCCGCCAGTTGGTCGCATCCGAGGTTCCCCTCGACCGGAGCCGGCTCTCCGAGGCGGCGCGCCGGCTCGCTCGCACGGAAGCCCCGCTGGCGGGCACGGAACTGGTGGAGGCGGTGGTCGACGCCATCGTCGGGTTGGGCCCGCTGGAGCCGCTCCTGCGCCAGCCCGATGTCACCGACGTCCTCGTCAACGGCCCACAGGAGGTGTGGGTGGAGCGCGGCGGGCGGCTGGAGCGGGCGCCGGTGTCGTTCTCCGACGACGCCGCCGTCGTCGCCGCCGTGGAGCGGGTGATCGCCCCGCTGGGCCTGCGGCTCGACCGGGCATCGCCCATGGTCGACGCCCGGCTGCCCGACGGCTCCCGTCTCCACGCCGTCGTCCCTCCCGCCTCGGTCGACGGCCCGGTGGTGGCGATCCGGCGGTTCATGCAGGCGGTCTCCTCCCTCGACGACCTGGTCCGGGGAGGCTCTGCCACCCCCGGCCAGGTGGAGGCGCTCAGGGACGCGATCCGCCAACGGCGCAACATCGTCGTCGCCGGGGGGACGGGGGCCGGCAAGACCACCCTCCTCAACCTGCTGGCCGCCGAGATCCCGTCCCACGAGCGGGTCGTGACCATCGAGGACGCCGCCGAGCTGTCGCTTCCCGGCCACGTGGTCAGGCTGGAAGCCCACCCGCCCAACGCCGACGGCCACGGTGGGGTGAGCCTCCGCCAACTGCTGCGGTCGGCACTCCGCCTCCGCCCCGACCGCATCGTCGTGGGCGAAGTCCGCGGGGCGGAAGCCCTCGACATGGTGTGGGCCCTCAACACCGGCCACCTGGGCAGCCTCTCCACCGTCCACGCCAACTCCCCGTCGGAGGCGCTGTGGCGGCTCGAGACGCTGGCTCTGTCCGACGGCGGCGTCGCCGCCGACGCGGTGCGCCGCCAGATCCACGCGGGCATCCACCTCGTCGTCCAGGTCGAACGCTCGGCGGAGGGGCGGCGGATCACCGAGTTGTGGGAGGCGGGAGCATGATCGAGGCGCTCTTCTTCGCCGCCGGGATCGTGGCCGGGGTCGACTGGAAGGTGCTCGCCCCGGCGGCAGCCGCCGTCTGGTTCCCGGTTCCGACCGCGGCGGCCCTCCTCGTGGTGCTCGCGGCTCATCGGGGGAGGCGGCTCGACTCTCTCGCCACCGAGGTCGAGGCAGTCGAGGCGGTGGTCGGGGAGCTGCGGGCTGGATCGTCGCTTCGCACGGCCCTCTCGTCCGCCCTGGCCGGGATGGAGGGCGCAGAAGGCGTCGTCCGCCGCCTGCGCGTCGGGGAGCCTCTCGCCTCCGCTGTCGCCGACCTCGAGCGGGCGCTGCCCCGGACGGGAAGACTGATCCGGGTGGCGATCGCCGCCGGCGGGGGAGCGGGCCGGATGCTGCCCGTCTTCGAGGAGCTCGTCGTCCACGCCAGCGCCGAGGCGTCGGCGGCGGCCGAGCTGCGGACGGCCCTGGCTCCGGTCAGAGCGTCGATGACGGTCCTCGTCGGAGCTCCCTGCCTCTACCTGGGGTGGGTGACGGCGACCGGGAGGCTGACCCGCCTGCTGCAGCTGCCGGGCGGAGCGTGGGTGGCGGGGATCGGCGCGGCACTCTTCTCGGTCGGAATCGCCGTGATGACGGCCATGGCGAGGAGGAGGCGATGAGGAGACTCGTCGCCGCCGGCTGCGGGGTCGTGATCGCCGGGCCGCTGGGCGGGGCCGCTGCCGTGGCCGTCGTCGAGGCGCTCGCCTGGGCCTACCGGCGGCGACAGCCCGAAGCCGGTGACGTCGTCGAGGTGGCGGCCACCCTGCTGGTGTTGGTGGGCGCCGGGCTGCCCGTGGTCTCGGCGTTGGAGCAGGCCGCGGCGCATCTGCCCGGCGTGGACGAAGCCGTGCGCCGGGCGCGGCGGCTCGGGTCCGCCCCGGCGCTCGCCTCCGCCCGCGGGCCGCTCGCCCCGCTCCTGCGCAGGCTCGCCGACGCCGCCGTGTCGGGGTCCCCTCCCGAGCCCGCCCTCCGCGGTTTCATCGAGGCAGAGAGGCGTCGCCGACACACCGAAGCGGTCGCCCGGGCCCGCCGGCTCCCCGTGCGGCTGATGGTGCCGATGACCCTCCTCGTCCTCCCCGGGTTCGTGCTGATGGTCTACGGCCCGATGCTGATCGACATCGTCACCTCCCTCCTGGGCCCGCTGTGGAACTGACGGTCCCACTTCCCCCCGGAGCCGGTCGGACACCGGCAGCGACGAAAGGAGCATCGCCATGTGGGCGATATGGCACTGGTTGACCACCCGGCTGGAGGGCGAGCGCGGGCAGGCGACGGTCGAGTACTTCCTCGTCATCCTCGCCGCCACCGCTCTCGCCATCGTGGCCCTCAAGTGGCTCCAAGGGAGCGGAGGCAGCTCGTTGGGGGACCTCTTCGGCAAGGTGATCTCTTGGGTGGCGGGCAAGTTCTGAGCTCCCGCGGATCGGCGACGGTGGAGTTCGTGCTGGTCGTGCCCCTCATCGTCCTCGTGGTGGCCGCCTGCCTCGAGGTGGCGGCACTGGCGCGGACCCGCCTCGTCGTGGTGGCGGCGGCTCGGGAAGGGGCCCGGGTCGCCGCCACCCAGCCCGATCCGGCGGATGCCGCCCGCGCCGTGCGCGGGGCCCTGGGGGATCTGGGAGACGCCGCCCGGATCACCGTGAGCCGTCCCCACGTGGTCGGCCGTCCCGCCACCGTGGAGGTGGAGGTCCGTCAGACGCTCAGGACACCCCTCCTGCAGCATCTCAGGGTGCCGGTCGGGGGCCGGGCGACGATGCGGGTCGAGCGGTGACCGAACGCGGCGGCGCCACGATCGTGGCCGCGGCGGTGGTCTCTTTTCTGGTCCTGGTGGCCGCCGGCCTGGCCGCGGTCGGCAGGGTCGGGGCGGCCCGCGTCCAGGCCACCTCAGCGGCCGACGCAGCCGCCCTCGCCGCGGCTCCGCTCACCTTCCTGCCCGGCGACCCCGCCGCCGAAGCAGCCACCTACGCCCGGGTGAACGGGGCGGACCTGGTGCGCTGCGGATGCCGCAAGGACCTCGGGCTGGGCGACCGCGTCGTCACCGTCCAGGTCGAAAAGCCCGTCGAACTGCCCATCTTCGGGGAGGTGACGGTCCGCGCCCGTGCCGCCGCCGAGTTCTCGCCCCGCCGACTGCTCGGGGGGTGAGGGCTAACGTTTCCGCGGCGATGTCGACCGCGGCCGTTCGGGTCCTGAAAGAAGCCGGGGTGGAGTTCACCCTCCACGAGTACGAAGTCGACGCCGACGTGGGGGAAGGCTACGGCGAGGCCGTCGCCGCCGCCATGGGCGTCGAGCCCGAGAGGGTGTTCAAGACTCTCCTGGCCGAAGTCGACGGCACCCACGTGGTGGCCGTCGTCCCCGTCTCGGAGCGGCTCTCGGTGAAAGCGCTGGCCCGGGCGGCCGGGGGGAAGAAGGCCTCGATGGCCGACCCCGCCGACGTCGCCCGGCTCACCGGCTACTCGCCCGGCGGGATAAGCCCGTTCGGGCAGCGTCGCCGGCTCCCCACGTTCGTCGACGAGAACGCAGAGAGGTTCGACTCGATCTTCGTCAGCGGCGGCAGGCGCGGGCTGCAGGTGGAGGTGGCTCCCGTCGACCTCATCCGCCTCACCGGGGCCCGGGTGGCGGCCCTCAGCTGAGGATCGTCTCGAGCAGCCGGATCGCCCCCGCCTTGTCGAGAGGCTCGTTGAGGTTGCCGCACTTGGGGGACTGGACACACGACGGGCAGCCGTGGGTGCACGGACAGGTCCTCACCGCCTCGAGGGTCGCCTGCCAGTGGCTGGCTCCTGCCCCGAACGCCACCTCGGAGATCCCCGCCCCGCCGGCGTAGGCCTCGTAGATGAAGATCGTCGGCCCGCCCGACACCGGATGCCACGGTGTCGACAACCCGCCCATGTCCCAGCGGTCGCACACCGCCCGGAGCGGCAGCACGGCGATGGCGGCGTGCTCGGCGGCGTGAAGGGTGCCGGGCAGCTCGTGGGGGGCGACATCGGCCCGGCGGATCGGAGCGTCGGGGATCGACAGCCAGATGGCGTCGGTCTCGTAGGTGACGGACGGGAGGTCCAGGTAGACCGTGTCCAGCAGCTCCCGCGACCCGAGCGCCCGCTTCTGGTAGGCCACCACCTGGGTGTGGACCCTCACCGACCCCAGGTGGAGCCGGCAGGGGCCCAGGTCGGCCACCGAGCGGCGCTCCAGGACCTCCAGGTCGGTGTCCACCTTGGGCTGGGTGTAGTAGGAGACGTCCTGGCGCCTCACCCACACCTCCCCGCGGGAGATGTCGAGGCGGGTCACCACGTAGGTGTCCCCCTGATGCAGGTAGACGGCGCCCTCGTGGCCGTCCCGGTACGCCCGTGCCTCGTCGAGGACCCCGAGCAGCTCGGGAGGGCCGGTGCGGTCGATGACGTCGAAACGGCGCCCGGTTGAACTGCGCAGGTCGATCTGCGGCGCCGGGGCACGGCGATCCGCCCAGTACAGGGCGTCGTCGCGGAGGCGGAGCAGGTCGGCCTGGACCAGCCGGTTGGCGGCCTCCTCGATCGCCTCCCCGAGGACCTCGCGGTCTTCCAGCCGCAGCGGCAACTCGTAGGCGGCGCAGGCGGCGTGGGCCTCCGCCACCGCCGGGTTGGACGGGTTGATGACCACCGCCTCCGACGGCCGGGTGAACAGCTCGTCGGGATGGGTCATGAAGTACTGGTCGAGGGCGTCCTCCCCGGCGACCAGGACGACCAGGGAGGTGTCCTTCCTGCGCCCGGCCCGGCCCGCCTGCTGGCGGAACGACGAGATCGTCCCCGGGAACGTCGTCAGGATCGCCGCCTCCAACGACCCGACGTCGACACCCAGCTCCAGGGCGTTGGTGGTGACGATGCCGGTCAGCTCCCCGCTGAAGAGCTGGGATTCGATCCGACGGCGCTGCTGGGGGAGGTAGCCGCCCCGGTACGAGGCGATCCGCTTCCGTCGCGAGGCGTCGAGACGCTCGGTGGCCCACCGGTAGATCAGCTCGGTGGACTTGCGGCTGCGTGCGAACACGATCGTCGACACGTCACGGCGGACCAGGTCGACGAAGAGATCGGTCGCCTCGGCCAGGGCCGAGCGGCGGCGGCCCTCCTCGGGGTCCTCCATCTCCGGGTTCCACAGCACCACCCACTGCTCGCCGCGGGGAGAGTCGTCTTCATCGACGACGGCCACGTCGAGACCGCACAGGCGGGAGGCGAGCTCTCCGGGGTTGCCGATCGTCGCCGAGCCGAACACGAACACCGGGTCGGAGCCGTAGTGGTGGCACAGGCGGCGCAGCCGGCGGAGCACCATCGACACGTGGGTTCCGAAGATCCCCCGCAGCGTGTGCAGCTCGTCGACCACCACGTAGCGGAGCCGGTGGAAGAAGTCGGCCCACCGGCCGTGGTGAGGGAGGATCCCCACGTGGAGCATGTCGGGGTTGGTGAGGATCACGTTGGCCGCGCGGCGGATGGCCGAGCGCTGGTCGGTGGGGGTGTCCCCGTCGTAGGTGGCGGCGGCCACCAGGTCCGCGGCGACCACCGAGAACGACCGGGCCTGGTCCTGGGAGAGGGCCTTGGTGGGGTAGATGCAGAAGGCGGTGGAGCGGGGGTCCTCCAGCGCCGCCTCCATGATCGGCACCTGGTAGCAGAGGGTCTTGCCGGCGGCGGTGCCCGCCACCACCACCGTGTGCCGGCCCGCCAGGATCGAATCGATCGCCCGCGCCTGGTGGCGGTACAGCCGCTCTATGCCGAGCTCGGCGAGGCGTTCCGCCACCTGCGGGTGGAGGCGCCGGCTCGGCTCGGCGTGGACCGCCGGGCGGGCGGCGAGATGCCGCATCTCGGCCAGCTCGCCTTCGAGATCCGGCGACTCCGACCAGGTGCGGGCGATCAGCGAAGGGTCCACGCCCGGGAACGGTAAGTCCCCGGGCGGACAAACCCGATTCTCAGCAGGGCTCGGTGATCTCGATCACCGTCGTCCCGCGGACGTCGTGGGACGACATGTCGACTCCGGAAGCGATGACCCCGATGGGCAGGCAGGCGAGGGTCTGGGCCGCTTCGGGGTCCTCCATCCCGACGAGGCCGTCGATGAGGTCGATGAGGGCCGGCGTGTCGATCACCGCTTGCAGGTCCCCGTCGACCAGCGACGTCGCCCGCCGGTGCAGGTCGCTCGAGGCGAACGAGGACTCGGGCGCCGACTCGATCAAGGACCGATCGGTGGTGAGGAACGTCAGGGCATCCCGGGTGCCGAGACCCACCAGGCCCTCGATGTCGTACCCCCAATCGGTCTCGGTGACGTTCCACGCCAGCGTGCTGCCCAACTCGGCGATGGCGTCGACCATGGCCGCCCGGTTCGCATCGGAGAGGGCGACGAGAGCGGCATTGATCGGGATCTCCGGCTGCGAGGACGGCCACACCGCGACCGCCCCGTCGACGGAGAACAGGGAGAGGAGATCCTCGAGGCTGACGCCGTAGGCCTCCTCCATGCCGTCGAAGACCCCCGACTCGCCGAAGGCGCCGAACTGGTCGATCACAGAGCCGACCCGGAGGAAGGCGATGGTGTCGGCGGGCAGCGCCTCTTCGATGGCCGGGTCGGCGCTCCGCCGCGGGAACTCGTCGGTGACGGTGGCGGCGAAGTCCATCCGGATGTTGCCGTCGGAGATGCCGAATGACCCGGCGACCCATCCGGTGGCGTACTGGCCGAACTCCTCACTGTCGATGGTCACCGACGTCATCGTCTCGCCGGCCTCGGACAGCTCGGTCATCTGGTCGGAGTCGACGGCGAAGACGAAGATGCCTCGGTCCGGCAGGGCAGACAGCTGGGTGGTGAACTCCTCGTCGTCGGCCAGGGACTGCTCGGGCCCCGACACCAGAGCCTCGGCGAGGGCGGCGTCGCTGGCGGCCACGAGGTCGTTGCCGACCCGGCCCACGTACATCTCTTCGCCGTCGCCGGAGGTGGTGAGGAAGCGCACGCCGGCGATCTCGGTGGACCCGTCGGCGTCGATCTTCTCGAGGAACGCGTCCAGGGCCCCGGGGTCGCTTCCCCCGACGATCGCCACCGCATCCGGGTCGTCGACGTCGCCGAGCATGCCGACCGCCACCGGGCCGGTGGCCCACGAGGCGATGTCCTCTTCGTAGGACATGTCGCTTCCCGCCAGCTCGGCGTCGATCTCGGAGATGATCTCGTCGAAGACTGCCTCGACGTCGAATTCCTCGCCGGTCTGGGCCTCGACCAGCGGGCCGAAGGCGGCCACGACCTCCTTCGTCTCGTCGGACATGAGCGCCTCGATGTCTATCTCCAGGTAGACGAAGGCGTCGGCGGGGATGCGCTCACTGAACCCGGCGGCGGCGCCGCGCCCGCTCAGGGCGATGGCGGCCGCCCCGATCGCCAGGACGGCGACGCCGACCCCGGCGAACACCAGCCACCCCGGCCGCTTCCGGGCGGCTTCGGCCTCCGCTGTCTCGCCCACGACCGGCGTCAGCTCGTGGGAGCAGTTCGGGCAGACGGTGGCTTCGTTGGGTATCTCGGCTCGGCAGTTTGGGCAGTTCAATGTGACCTCGGAACTATCGATCCTGCATCATCGGCAGGGATCACGACTCCTCTGGAGTCGTCTCCCCCTCTCGGGCCACGCCGGCGACGGCGTAGGCCTCGTCTTCTTCGAGCGTCTCCTTCTCGAGGAGAGCCGTTGCCAAGGCGTCGAGCTTGTCGCGGTTCTTGGCGAGCAGCTCGACTGCCTCGTCGTATGCCTCGTCGAGGATACGACGAACCTCGCGGTCGACCAATCGCATCGTGTCCTCCGACACCTGCGGCCGCCCGAAGGCGTCGACCTGCTGCTCGTCGAAGACCGCCACCGGCCCGACTTCAGGCGACATCCCCCACTTTCCGACCATCGCCCGAGCGATCTGGGTGGCCTGCACCATGTCGTTCTCGGCTCCGCTCGAGATGACTCCGAACACCAGCTCCTCGGCGGCCCGGCCGCCCAACAGGCCCATCAGCCGCCCCTTCAGGTAGTCGGAGTCGTAGGCGTAGCGGTCGGCTTGCGGGCTCTGCAGCGTGACTCCCAGGGCGCGGCCCCGGGGGATGATCGACACCTTTCGCACCGGGTCGGCCCCGGCGCGCAGCATGCCGATGAGGGCGTGGCCGCCTTCGTGGTAGGCGGTGCGCCGCCGTTCCTCCTCAGACATCATGATCTGGCGCTCGGCGCCCAGGACCACCTTCTCCAGCGCGTCGGAGAAGTCGGCGGCGGTGACCTTCTCGTTGCCCCGCCTCGCCGCCATCAGCGCCGCCTCGTTGACGAGGTTGCGCAGGTCGGCGCCGACGAAGCCCGGGGTGGTGGACGCGATGACGTCGAGGTCCACGTCGTTGGCGAGGGGGACGTTGCGGGTGTGGACCTCGAGGATGGCCTTCCGGCCCCGCTGGTCGGGTGGGGACACGACCACCTGGCGGTCGAAGCGGCCCGGGCGCAGCAATGCCTTGTCGAGGATCTCGGGGCGGTTGGTAGCGGCGATCACTATCACGCCTTCCGAGCCGGTGAACCCGTCCATTTCGGTGAGGATCTGGTTGAGGGTCTGCTCGCGCTCGTCGTGTCCCCCGACGGTGGCGGCCCCGGCCCGGGAGCGGCCGATGGCGTCCAGCTCGTCGATGAAGATGATCGACGGGGCCACCTTCTTGGCCTGCTCGAACAGGTCCCGCACCCGGCTGGCGCCGACACCGACCACCATCTCGATGAACTCGGAGGCCGACACCGAAAAGAACGGCACGTCCGCCTCGCCCGCCACGGCCCGGGCCAGCAGCGTCTTCCCCGTGCCGGGAGGGCCGGTGAGCAGGACGCCCTTGGGGATGGTGCCTCCCAGGCGGGTGTACTTCTCGGGGTCCTTCAGGAAGTCGACGATCTCGGCCAGCTCCTCTTCGGCGTCGTCGATGCCCGCCACGTCATCGAAGGTGGTGCGGCCGTGGCTGGCTGCCTCGTAGCGACGCGCCCGGCTGGCTCCTAGCCCGCCCAGGCTGCTCATCGCCGAGCCGGCCCGGCGGAAGATCCGATAGAAGATCCACAGGAGCAGGAGGGTCGGGCCGAAGCCGAACAACAGCTGCTGCCACAGCGGCGGGGGAGCGTCGGCCGGCTCGGCGTTGACCACCACCCCGTGGTCGACCAGCCGCTGGAACAGGTCGTCGTCGGCGAAGGTGGGGCGCTCCGTCTCGAACTCGGTGAACGTCGGGGCGCCGGGCTCCTCGGCGCCGGGCTCCGTCACCGGCTCCCGGAAGGTGCCCTGGATGGTGTCGCCCGTCGAGGTGATCGACTCGACGTTCCCGGCGTCGACCTGCTCGATGAAGAAGGTGTAGGGGACGAGCACCCGCGCCGGCGGTCCCAGCAGCAGATTCGTGATGAAGAAGTTCAGCGCCAGGAGCAGCAGGGCGAGGATCCAGAAATTGCGCCCGCCGGGGAGCCGCTGCAGCGGCGAGCGGTCGCCATCGTCCTCGGGCATCCCCTCCACGCGCCAGCTCGGCTTGTCGGCGCGGTCGTTCCTCTTCTCGGGGCGAGAGCGCGTCTCTCGTGCGGTCACGGTTCGATGTTCCCATACGGAGCCGAATACGGGAAGGGGTACCCTGCCTCCGTGGTCACCACCCGCGACGTCCTCGACATGCTCTCCGAGCTGGCCCGCCTCACCACCCTCGAGGAGGGCAGCCCGCAGGCGTTCAAGGTCCGGGCCTACGAGAACGCCCGCGCCGCCATCGAAGCCTCCGGCCTCGACGTCACCAAGATGACGAAGGCGGAGCTGATGGAGATCAAAGGGGTGGGCGGTGCGACCGCCGACAAGATCCTCGAGTTCGTCTCCACCGGCAAGGTGGCCAAGCTGGAGAAGCTGCGCGCCGAGTACCCGCCTTCGTTCGTCGAGCTGGCCCGCATCCCCGGCCTGGGGCCCAAGACGCTGAAGCTGATCCGCTCCGAGCTCGGGGTGGAGGATCTCGACGGGCTGAAGCGGGCGATCGCCGAGCAGCGGCTCCGGACCCTGCCGGGGCTGGGCAAGACCTCCGAGGAGAAGATCGCCCGGGCCATCGAACGCCTCGGCCTCCACGGGAAGGACCGTCGGACGCCGATCGGGGAGGTGCTGCCCCTCGCCGACTCCCTCGCCGCCGAGCTCGCCGAACTGCCCGGCGTCACCGCCGCCGTCCCCTGCGGGAGCCTGCGGCGCTTCTCCGACACCATCGGCGACGTCGACATCGTGGTCGCCACCACCGACCCGGTGCCGGTGATGGACCACGTCGCCTCCCACCGCCTCGCCACCGAGGTGGTCGGCCACGGCGACACGAAGACCTCGATCCTCACCCGCTCCGGGCTCCAGGTCGACGTCCGGGCGGTCGCTCCCGACCAGTTCGGCGCCGCCATCCTCTACTTCACCGGCTCCAAGGCCCACAACATCGCCCTGCGTCAGCGCGCCATCGACCGGGGCTGGCTCCTCAACGAGTACGGGCTGTTGGACGGGGAGAAGACGGTCGCCTCCAACACCGAAGAGGAGATCTACGCCGCCCTCGACCTCCCCTGGATACCCCCGCCGCTGCGGGAGAACTCGGGAGAGATCGAAGCCGCCGCCTCCGGGGAGCTTCCCGACCTGGTCGAACTGGAAGACATCCGCGGCGACCTCCATTACCACACCGACCGATCGGGTGACGGGCGGTCCACCCTCGAGGAGATGGTGGAGGCGGCGGTGGCCCGAGGCTACGAGTACGTGGCGATCACCGACCACGGCGAGAACCTGGCGATCAACGGCTCGAGCCGCCAGGAGATGCTCGCCCACCGGGACCGGATCCGGGAGATGGAGCAGCGCCACGGCATCCGGCTCTTCTTCGGGTGCGAGCTGAACATCGGCCCCGACGGGTCCCTCGACTACGACCCCGAGTTCCGGTCCCAGTTCGAGTTCTGTGTCGCCTCCATCCACTCCCACTTCGACCTGGACCGGGAGACGCAGACGGCGCGGCTGCTGAAGGCGATGGCCGACCCGTCCGTCTCGGTGATCGGTCATCTCACCGGGCGGTACATCGGCCGACGGCCCGGCGTCGAGTTGGAGGTCGACGCCGTGCTGGAAGGTTTGGCAGCCACCGGGGTGGCGCTGGAAGTCAACGGGTCCCTCGACCGGCTCGACGCCACCGCCGACGTGATCAGGGCGGCCGGCCGGGCCGGTGTCACCCTCACCATCTCCACCGACAGTCATCACGTGTCGGACCTGGAGCGGATGGCCTACGGGGTGGAATGGGCGCGGCGGGGCTGGGCGGCGCGTCGCTCCGTCGCCAACACGATGCCCCTCTCCGATTTCGAGGAGTGGGTGAACCGGAGGCGCTGACAGGCCTATCCCTGCAGTCGCCGGGGCAGTCACGTACCATGCCCGCGGTGAGCGACTTGGGAGCCCTCTACCGCCAGGCCCGCGAGCAGGTCTCGGCGCTGGTGAGGTCGCTCGGGCCGCAGCAACTCGAGACTCCCGTGCCGTCGTGTCCGGGCTGGACGGTCCACGACGTCGTCTCCCACCTGGCAGGGGTCGCCAACGACGTGATCACCGGCCGCCTCACCGGCATCCCCACCCCCGAGGAAACCGCCGCCCAGGTGGCGGCGCGATCGGGGACCCCGACGTCGATCGTGCTCCGGGAGTGGGAGCGGACCGGCTCCCAGCTCGAGGTGCTGCTCGGCAAGGAAGGACGGTTCGCCGAGATCCCGGTCGTGGACGCCACGGTCCACGAACAGGACATCCGCGGGGCGCTGGGCATGCCCGGGAACCGCACCGGTGAGCTCATCGACCTCACCCTCCGGCGCCCGCTGGAGCTCTTCGTCGGCAAGGTCGACAGCTCCGGGCTGGACCCCGTCGAGGTGACCGACGACGCCGGCACGCACCTGGCCGGGCCGGAGGACGCCCCGGTGGTGCTGCGGGCATCGCGCTTCGAGCTGATGCGCTGCGTGTACGGGCGGCGCAGCGCGAGCCAGATCGGCCGTCGATTCGCCGGCACCGACGACCCGGGTGCCTACGTCGACCTGTTGGTCGTCTTCGGGCCCGCCGCCACCGACATCGTGGAGTGACCTAGCCGGGCGGCTCGAGCGACCCGTCGGCGAGATCCTCCCACAGACTTGCAGCGGAATCATTCAAGTGCACGACGCTGGCGCCCCCCACCGAGCCGGTGCCGCCCGGGGCCACGACGTTCACCACCTTGGCCGGGTCGACGCGGATCACCGCGGCGGCCAGCACCAGGAGCTCGCCGGGCCAGAAGTTCGTGGACACGTGCGGCCGCGCCCCGGCCAGCAACCCCGGCAGGGCGAGCGGTCCCCGCGCCCGCAGCATCGCCTGCGCGGCCTGGAGGATCAGCCCGCCGTGGTACTGGCGCTCGAAGTCTCCCCGGGGGAGGGTCTTACGGGTCCGGGCCATGGCCAGGGCCTGTTTCGGGTCGAGCACCTGCAGGCCCGCTTCGATGTCCGCTTTCGCCGCCGAGTCCTTGAACGGGCGCGGGACCTCGATCTCCAACCCCCCGAGCACCTCGATCAGGCCCTCGAAGCCGGCGAATCCGGTCAGCAGGTAACCGTCGAAATCGAGGCCGGTCAGGTCCCTGAACGTCTCCATCATCAGGTCGGGGCCGCCCAGGGCTAGGGCGGCGTTGATCTTCGACCGGCCCCGTCCCGGGATCGGCACCCACGAGTCGCGGGGCACCCCGACGATGCCGGCGTTGCCCTCGGCGTCGATTCCGACGAAGTGGATGGAGTCGGCCCTGGTTTCGTCTCGGCGCTCCTTCGGGCGGGCGTCCGAGCCCACCACCGCCACGATCTTGGGGAACTCGCCGAGATGGGTACCCCCCTTCACCGAGGGCCACCAGCCCCCGACGACCCGCCACTCGGGGTCTCCCACGAGGAGCGTGACGTCATCGCCGACCTCGACCACCCCCAGCCTGACTTTCTCGTCCCAGTCGGCGACGGCGGCCCGGCCCTCGAGCGGGCGCTCGCCCTCGGCGGCGGCGAACGCCTCGACCACCTCCGGGGGCGCCGGGAACTCTTCCGGCTCGGCCTGGCCCGAGTACAGCGTGGTCATGAACTCGGCGAGGTCGGGATCGGCGCCCTCCAGGGCGAGCTCGAAGACCGTGGTCGTGGTCGTCGGGATCGTGGTCGTGGTCGTCGGCGTCGTCGTCGTGGTGGACGACGTGACGCTGCTGGTCGTCGGCTCCGCCTGGTTCGAGCAGGCGGCCGAGACCAGTGTGAGCAGAAGGACGATGGAGACGGCTCGCTTCATGTGACCCCCACGTTCGGTTCGAAGCGACTGCGGCAGCGTAGGGCTGTCGTCCCCGGAAGGTGAACAACCGCCTCCGATGCGTGGGCCGACGGGTGCGCCTCCTATACTGCCCGGCGGCTTTTTCTCCCATCTGCCGGAGGTTCTGGACCAATGACCGACACGCTCCTGTACGTCGCGCTCGTCGCCGGGTTGGCGGCGCTCGCCCTCGCCGTGTTCTACGCCCGGGCCGTGCTGGCCACGCCCCAGGGCAACGAACGCATGGTCGAGCTGGCGTCCGCCATCCGCGAAGGGGCGATGGCCTTCCTCCGGCGTGAGTACACCTG
>PKRG01000014.1 GCA_017577575.1 Acidimicrobiia bacterium
GTGTCGATATGTGAACCCGGCGACCATCACCCCGAGGCGGATCCGGGAGGTCACCCCCGACCAGGCGGCGAGGGTCGTCATCGCCTCGAAGCACTCCCCCGGCCCCTCGCCGTACATCGGCTGGAAGTGGTCGAACCCCCAGACGCCGTCGAAGCCGAGCTCCTCGGCGAACTGGACCCGGGACACGTTCTCGTCCCAGGACATCCGTTGCTGAGCTACGTCGAGACCAAAGCGCATCCCCGCTGTCTACCAGGTTGCGGCAGCAGCGAGACATCCCGGCGGCGCCTCGGCCGATTTGGAAGTCAGCTGGGAATGAGCTTCTTGATCGCGCCCAGGTTGACCGCCCACCCGACACCGAACGCCTTGCTCGTTAGCAGCGGTGCATCCGGGTTCCAGTAGGCGGAGCGGATGCGCTCAACGGTGGGCATCCGGAAGTCGTAGGGAACGAAGTCGGCCACCTTCCCGTGCCAGGTGCGTTCCTTGGGCGGCTTCTTCAGCTCTTGGACGATCGCCACCACTCCGATGACGAGCAAGGCGAGGCGCCACAGGTTGCGGAGTGTCAGGCGCCTCTTCGTCTTCCTCGCCGTCTCTGGTGCTTCGTTCATCACCGGCCCAGGCTATCGATGAAAGGATCCCCATGACGGGTGATCAATCCCTCGCTTGGTGACTTCCTCACAGATCGGTCCTTCGATAGAGCATTTCCCCGAGCGTGGCCATCTGATCGAATCCTTCCACTCGCCTCCAGTCGGAAGGTATCGCCGCCAACCCGTACCGCGCTCCGGCGAGGGCCCCAGCCATCGCGGCGATGGTGTCAGTGTCGCCACCCATCGCCAGCGCTCGGCGGATCGTTTCTTCGAAGCCGGAGCCGACGAGAAAGCAATAGATCGCAGTCATGACGGAACCATCGGCCGCCACCGAGTTGCCCAGCCGGCGGCGGGCCTGGTCGTCGTCTCCGTTCTCGAGACACGACTCCAGCTCCCCCAACTTCGCTCGGAAACCATCGGTCTCGATGCGCTCGTCGAGGTCCGCCAACAAACGGGCCGGTTGGAACTCGTCGCTCAGGGCATAGTGGACCGCTACCGCTTGGATCACCGCTCCTTCTACTCCGACAGGGTGCGTGTGGGTCACGGTCGCCGTCTCCGCCGCCAGCCGCGCTGTCTCTTCCAGGTCCGGGTACGCCCAGAGAGCGACCGGAGTCACGCGCATCGCTCCGCCGTTGCCGTAGGAACCGGCCCCGCCGAACTGGCTCTCCGCCGCCTCCTTCCAGTCGACGCCCGCGAGCACCGACCGGAACACCTTCGCGACGTTGCTTCCATATCCGCGGTCGAGCGCGTGGGCCCAGGTGGCGGCAAACCGTCGGGCCATATCCGCCCCATCGAATCCGTCGCACTGCAGGAGCGACTCGGCCAGGGCAAGGGTGAGGGCGGTGTCGTCGGAGTAGTCGAGCCGCCGGAGCCCGGGGACGGTCTCTTCTAGGTATCTGCCGGGAACCGTCCGGCCACCTTCGAGGGGGAAGCCGAGGGCGTCACCCACGACGACCCCCGCCATAGCTCCGTGGAATCGATCCCTGATCGAAGCCATCCCATCCTCACCACGGTGGGTAGTCGTCCGGCGGCAACTCGCGCTCTTCGTGATAGGCGGCATACAGGTCGTCGGCCACCCGCTCCACCACGTTCCGCAGGCCCAAACTTTCGAGCCACTCCGCGGGGATGGCTTCCGTCCCGGCGATCGCTCCCATGATCTGGCCGGCGATCGATCCCGTCGAGTCCGAGTCGCCGCTGTGGTTGACGGAAAGCAATATGCCGTCCCTGAAATCGTCGGCGACGAGCGCCGCACACACTCCGATCGCCAACGCCTCCTCAGCCACCCACCCTTCGCCGATCCGCCCGACGACCCGATGGGACGGCAATTCCGAGTTGGCCAACGACAGCGCCTGGCGCAGCGCAGCAGAGCAGATTCCTCCGCCTGGTTGGTCCCGCTCGATTCGTTCCAAGACGACGTCCAAGGCCGACTCGAGATCGTCTCCCTGGCACAGACGATTGATGAGCAGTGCCAACGCTCCCGCCGCCACGTAGCCGGCGGGATGACCATGGGTGAGTGCCGCCAGGTCACAGCCGAGCTGGTAGGCCGTCTCGTCTTCCAGTCCGATCAGTCCTACGGGAGCCACCCGCATGACGCCTCCGCAGCCTTTGGAGTCGTTGATGGGGTCGTCCCTCGTGCCGAGGCCGCCGACTCGGAGTGCGGAGAGGCAGGTGTTGCCGGGCGCCACTCGCACCCACAACCCCGCCTCAGCGATCAGCCAACCCGCCTCGAGAGGCTCTTCGTCGGTACTCGAGTCCGCCGGAGGGATCCCGGACTTCTGGGTGAGGAACCAGCGAAGGTAGGAGCCGTTGACGATCCGAACCGGATCTGCAGCGTCGTTCCCCATTCGACGCTGGCGCTGATGCGTGCGGATCAAGCCCTCGGCAGTCCACAACGTCATCTGGGTGTCGTCACTGAACGCAGCCGGATACGAGGACCCGTGGGCATAGCCAACCACTCCCTGAGGTCCGAACCTTTGCTGTATCTCAGAGATCGACAAGAACTCGATCGGCGTCCCGATGGCGTCACCTACGGCGCCGCCCAACAGCGACCCGAGAACCCGGGATCGCATCGACACCGCACTCACCTACCTCGCTCCTCCTTGTCGATGACCGAAGATCGCCACCATCGCCCTGTGGAACTCGCGTTCCAGATCAGTATCACGTTCAACGGTCATCCGGCGTCCACTGGTCCGAACCGTGCTGGATTGTCGGATAGACACGGCGTCTCGCATCCCCATGGGTCCCGACGACACCGCCGAGTAGCGACTCGAGGACCTAGGATCTCGTCGAAGCCTCACTCACCTGCCTCGCCCGTCCTTCCGGCGAGCGATCCTATTCACCGCCACTGGCGAGGTCCATTGCCGGTCGTCGAGGTGCCGAGCGGATCGGGCTGCAAGAATCCCAGACGATGCCGCACCTCTGCCCATTGTGTGTCACCGACGAGAACACGTCGGAAGGACGGACCGACGACGGGATCCGTTTCGTCGTCTGCACACACCGCTCCCATGGTCCAGACGGATTCGTCTGGGAACCCTCCGCTCCGCCCGGGAAGTCCATCCGCAACGACGGACTAGGAGCAGAGCTGTCTATCTGGGATCGGCTCCTGGAGCTCTTCGACGAGGACGAGGATTTCATCCCCTACGGCGAGGTGGAGGATCGACTCTTCGAAAAGTACCCAGACATCGCCGAAAAGCTCCTCCGTCGATACGGCCACAAGTTCCGCGATCCAGCCTTCCCGTCGAGTCAATATTCGATGTCCGCCTACCTCGCCTCACGCCTCCGAGAACTCGAGAAGGAAGGCGCGCTGCAGCTGACGTGGCGTCCTGCGACAGGCGAGTGGGCGCACAACGGAGTGATCAGCCACTGGCGCCTTACCCGTTGACCGTGCCCACGGTTGCCCGCTAGCTGTCAGACGCCGCGGACAGTGTCGCCGTAGGAGATTCGCTTGGCGCAGACCTCCGACAACACGCATGACGGACAGCGGGGGAAGGAAGGTCGGCACCAGGTTCGTCCCACCACCCAGGCCGGTCCGTCGAGCGCCCCCGGACGCTCCGGGTAGATCCGTCGGGCGACTTCGACCATGTGGTCCATGTCGTCGACTTCGGCGAGACCCGTCCGGTGGAAGACACGACGAATGTGGACGTCGAAGGCGACATCCGATCCGCTCATCTCCCGTATCTCGACTCCTAGGTCACGTTCGAGGATCTCGACCGCCATCGCCGCCTTCTTCTGTCCGATGCCGTCGAAAGCCCGCAGCCGGTCTTGCAGTTCGGCTGCCGTGGGACGGTCATTCCAGATCGCCCCGGCATCCCCTCCATACGTAGTCAGAACACGGTCGGCGGCCGATACCACCCACGCGGGAACGTTGTTCACATATCGGTGCAGTGCCGTCGGCTCGACGAAGGCCCGATACACCGCCTCGGGCTCCGCCACGATTCGAAGCGGGTCCAGATGCCCCATCCTCCTATGGAGCTCTTTGGGGATCGCCCAGGCTCTCTCGGCCTTGATGCCTTGGTCGCAGATCACTCCCACCAAGAAGGCGAATGGACTCTCCCTCAAGAAGGCGTTGGCGGCGGCGTCCTCGGTGAACTCGACCTCACCGCCGTCGGCCCTCAGCTGTTCAGTGGTGGCTTGCCCGAAAGCGACGAGCGCCTCGGCGATCTTTCGCTTCGCTAGCGTTGGAAGTGCTTCCGCTTCCGGGACGTAGCGCACCGCCTCCGATCGCAGGTCGGCATCCGACGGCGCCACCGCATCGGCATGTCGAGAGTCTCGCCGGAGAACGGCATGTCGCAGCCATCCGGAGACGTCATCAGCTCTCAGCTTCACCGCCAGGCCCGAGCGGCTGTACGGCGCATCAATCTCGGATCGATGATCCACGAGTTGCAGCTCCGAGTAGCCCTCCGGCGCCTGGGCACGGTCCCGGATCATCGACCCGTCGGGAGCTTTGAGAAGGCTGAGGAGCGCCCGCGTCCGGGCGTAGTCGTCGGCTGCCACTCCTTCGACCGCCGGTTGTCCCCCGAGCCAGGTGACCGTGCGGGCACGATCGGCTCCATAGGCGTGGCGCCGGCCCACCCCGTGCCGGAAGGACACACGCTGTCCCGCGATCCGGGCTACACCCTCCCAGCCGTAGTCGAAGTGCTCGGTCGAATCTGGCCATCGATAGTCGAAAGGCCCGATCTCACGCATCTCTACGATGACGGGCGGCTCCCCCACCGACGATGTGGGTTCCCGAGAGCGGCCGGGAGCTGGGTTCGACGCCGACTCTTGCCCCAGGACAGAGTCGTACCACGACAGCTGCTCTCCGATCCGCATTCCTCGCAGCGGCCAGGAAACGAGCAGTTCGGCCTCCTCGAGAGCGGAGATGAGGCCATGCTCTACGTAAGCCGAGCCGGCGTGCAATTCGACTGCATCGATTCCCAGCCGGCGGCACAACTCTATGACTCGGTCCGCCGCGCTTCGTGACCACGCAAACCTGTAGAGAGCCGACGCCGGCTTCATGCTCCTGTCGTAGGGAGCTATCACCTGGTCGGGCTGCACCAGGCCGTGCTCGGCCGACAGTATCGCCCACGGCTGGCCGCTCGCCTCGGCATAGGCACGCCGCTTCTCCCAGAGCGGCGACACGTATAGGTCCTTGGCGAGAGCAGGCCGGTTTCGCTTCTGTGCAACACACCCGAGGAGGATCAGCCGCTCGCCGCTGAGAACTGTCGTCAGGGCTGCGCGTGACGCCGGGCGGCTGCGAGGGCTGGAGGAAGGTCGTCGCCGAAACGACACCACACCTTCCCCGAGCCGAGGCGATGCTACGAATCCGTGATGTGCCCATTTCGCGTGGTGCTGGGCGCTCGACCACCACGTGGGGTACCGCCGGGCAGAAGGGGGCAGCGGCGACCCCAGCGCCTCCTCGAGTTCTTCGAGGGTCAAGACGACTTCGTCGCTCTCCATCCCTGCGAAGAAGGCATTCCAGCGGTCGTACTTACCCATTCCGGATCCTCTGGCGTCGGTGGTGTCGACAGGAACTCGACCCAGCCATGGGATGGACGACAGGACTATGGCCCCAAATGGGTCGCCAGTCCATCGATGGGTCGGATGGAGACACCGATGTATCAGGTGACCACGAGAAGGAGAGGACATGCTGAACGACTATCTGAAGCTGGCGGTCCAGCAAGCGGCCAAAGGGGAGATGTTGAAAGGGGTGCTTTGGCTGGTTGGCGGCGCTGTCGTGACTGGCATCACCTATTCGGCCGCCGAACCCGGTGGCACGTTCTTCGTCTTCTGGGGCGCAATGGCATATGGAGCCATCCGCTTCCTTCGCGGCCTCTTCTACTACGCCCATCCGAAGGCTCTCCTCGACAAACAACAGCAGCAACCCCGATGAACAACTTCGAGGGATCGGCGACTCCTCAGAAGTCGGGACCTGCGACATCCACTTCCGTTCGAGTCTCTGGGACTTCGCCGAACAGCGCGGCTGGCTCCAGGTCATCACTCGTGTCGGCTCTCACCGCTATCCACTGACGCCCTCGGGCCATCGAGCCTGCAGTCGGAATGGAGCCCGCCACTTCGATCGACAGTCGAGGAGCTTCCAACTGATCGGGCCACCACAGTCGGGACCGCCAATCGCGTCGGATGTCACTGCCTGCTAGGTAGAACGAGTCGAAGTAGCGAGCATCGATTCTCAGATCCGCTGGCAGGATCTCGTTCAGGTACTCGAGGAGCGACTGTTTCGTGTCGTCGGCGCCGACACGCTCGAAGTTCGACGCGTCGTCGAGCACCGACTTGAACGGATCGTCCTCTCCAACGACATCCAAAGACCGAGCCAACACATCGTCGTAACGGCCCGCGAACAGTTGGTCGGCCCAACGCCAACGCGCGGTCTTTTCCGGTCGCACTTCGAGGTCGTACACCGCGACAGTGTTGGGGTCCATGTCTGGGGAGGTCACAGCGTCAGGAGTCGACGCGCCAACGACTATCGCCTCTTCCTGCCTGAACCCATCGACCGCTGCCCTGTATTGCTTCGACAGCCATCCTCGCTCGGCAACGTGCGCTTTCGTGCGACGCTCGACTAGCCGGGCACCACGTTCGGAGACGACGAACTCGGCGGCATTCGCTTTCGCCAGTCCGAGGTCGTCGCCCACCCCGGCGGCCTGGTCGTCAGCGGGCCGGGGACGACCATAGGGGTACCAGAGCGTCCTCGTCAGCACAGCGGCGAGGCCGAGAAACTGCTCCTTCGCTGCCTCTGCGATTTGATCTCCGATGAGCGCGTCGTCGACCTGCTGAGCGAGTTGGCGGATGATGGCTCCGGCAGTGTTCAAACGTAAGCGTTCTCGCACTCTCCGCCAGGAGACATAGACGAGAACCACCGCCAAGATCAGGCCGAAGAAGGCGATGGACGGCCAGAGAAGCGAACGAATCTGGCTCGGTTCGGCCTTCGCATACCAGCCGTCGGGCTGCGCGACCGCACCCATGAGGAGTATCGACGCATACACGAGGACCGCGGCCACCGACAGGCGAGCCATACGGCCGAGTGTTGGAACGTCGTGCTGGAACCGGCCCAACGAAAACGCCTGCCCGAGCCCAATCCCTGTGACAGCCCCAGTGAGAACAGCGGCGTAGGTGGCAGGTTCCGTGCTCGGATACCCGAGCTGCGCCACGGCGAAGAGCACGAAGAATCCACCGGCGGCCGCTCCCAAGATCCCACCTGTCAAGACCCCGCTCCCTTTCAGGAGCTCCAGACGAACCGCCCGCCGGCGAGCTCGTTGCGCAGACGGCTCGTCGAGAGAATCCCTCGCGTGATTGTGGAAGAGAATCAGCAGGGCGACCGTCCCCACTGTGGCCAACGCGTAGACGATCGTCCGAACACCGTACGTGAGACCCGGAATGCCGAGGCCGCGGACTGCCCCCGAGAACAACAAGATCGAGATGACGAGCGCAGCCAACCCGATCGCCCCTGCCATGTGCCATCCCGACAGCCCCGGTGGCCGATAGCGGTCCAGTTTCTCGATCTCGGCATCGAGAGTGTCCATGAGACGCCTCATCGCCTTCCGGTTCGACTCGGCGATCCGATCGATGGTGGCGCCCAAACGGCCCAGTAGCGTCTCAGGTGATTCGCTCTCGGAGTCCTCCTCGATCGCCAGCGCCGTCTCTGTCAACGTTTCTTTCGGCTGGGGAGCGACACTGGCAGCGTCGGTGACGATGGCCCGACGACCGTGGATCTCGACAGGCTGGACCCCATGGGGTAGATCACCTCCGTCCGCTGCGCCGAGAACGAGTTGGCGGATGTCGCGCCATATCTCCTGAGGAACAGGCGGACCCCCCTGCAGGGCAAGCCTTCGCAATGCCTGGGACCGCAGATTTTCGACGACGGATTCGACGTCTGGGTCTCCAGGAGTGTTCCGCGAGCGGCGTTTGCCGCGCCACACGACCTCCACGACCGACGACTCGCCGACCAGATCCTGCATCGTGCGACCTGCCAGTTCTGATAGGTCCTCCAGCATCCCCTCGACGGCACGTCGGGGCAGGGCGACGAGAAAGTCCTTCATCTCGCGGAGGACCAGAGCGAGCGTTTCACCGGGACCGAGGCGCCGACGGTCCACTTCAGGCTGCTCGAAGACATACCGGAGACCGTCGAAGAGGAACTCACTGCGTTCGTGCAGGTCCGAGATGGATGCTTTGGGTGAGGGGGCTTCGATGGTGCCCGGCGGAGTCGGTAGCCGGCCCTCGTGATCCACGATCTGCTGGATCGGAAGAGCCGGCACCCGGGCTACCCGGAGATACGACCGGGCGAGCCGCACCTTCGGCTTGTCTCCGAATATCACCCCGGGCTGCAACTCTTCGACTAGCGGCGCCTCCATGCCACGGACGAGTCCGAGGTGGATCGCCAGCTCGAGCGCCACGTGCCGCGCGAACGCGTCGCCATCCTCCGGTCCCAGTGGCGCAGCGATCCGCGTGTCCGACCGTCGGTCCTCCGGAACCACGACGAGATTGGCGTTCACATCCGATCGAAAGAACCCTCCCGTCGCCTCGTGGATCTCTCCCCACCCCGGGAACCAGATCCGTGCCGCCACCACCGCGCTCCTGGAAGGCGCCAACGACCGCAGTTCGCGAGTGATGTTCTCGGCAACTAGCCCCACGTCGGAAGGACCGATTCCATCGCCCGCGGTAGCCACTCCGGCTACCCGGATGACCACCGCCTCTCTCTGACCGAGAGATGTGAAGAGCGGGACCTCCTGTGCGCCTTGAGATGTGATCCAGTAGCCAACACGCAGATCGCCACCATCGGCCGCATCCGCGAACCAAAACGGTTCGATCAATCCGTTCGCGATCAAGGAGCTGGCGAAGTTCAGAGCCCGCCGAACGGGTCCCTGGCCGTCACCGACGATCAGTACAGACGCTCTCGTCATCAGAAGCTAGGCACGACAGACCTGGCCCGGTCACTGAGGGCGTTGGCGAGTCGATGCAGCTCCTCCTGAATCAGAGAAGCCACACCGAGCCACGCATTCTCCGGACCGAGACGACCCTCTTCGATCTCCGGGCGGGCGTGTTCGGCGTACTGCTCCATGACGGTCCGCGCCAGCCCGGCGAGGCGCTCAGCTCGAGCCGTGTCCGAATCTGCCTGGATCTCCGCCGGAACAGTGGGCACCCTTCCATGCACCGTCCCCGAAGAGATCCATTCCTCGAGAACAGCACTGAGGCCGTTGAACTCTCCGACCGCGGCTCCGATCGATCCGGGGACTCTCCCCATTTCCAGGATGTCGCCGTATATGCGGAGCATCTCTTCGGCCCGGCCGATCTCGGCGGCGTAGGGGATGCCGAGAGCGAGGCTCTCGAGGAAAGCTCCCAGCTGTCGAGGCTTGTTGTTCCCAGGATTGTCGACGAGAGGTGGTGATTCGACTGTACGCGACCCCGAGCTCAGTCGAACAACTGTCTTTCCATCCACCACGCGGACGTCGATCAGGCCGAGGAACCTCCCTATGAACCATCCTCGGATCAGCGCACGAATCATCGGCATAGGAAGCGGGATGGCATTGGCCAACGGCCGGCTTCGCCGCCACTTCCAGAAGTCCCGCATCTTGCCGGTCTGGAGGGCGTCGTTGTACCCGGCCGCGATGGGCTCGGTGATCGACTCGAACACCGCCGGGTGGAGTGCGCCGTCGAGCATGCTGTAGATCGAGATCCGCTTGACTCGTTCGTCTTGGGTGACGTTCGAGTACTCGCCTTTCCGTTCGCTCTCGACGTGTTGGTCTAGGAACTCGATGACCCAAGACTCCAGCCGGTGGTTCTTCAACGGGATCTCACCAGCCACTACGTGCTCGCGCAGTTGCTTTCCGTGAACCCTCGACAGGAGGACCGGATCGATGTTGACGAGCGGCTTTGCGGCCTCGAAGGCAGAAGCGAGGGCTCGCTGGAATGCTCGCTCCCTCTCTGCGGCCTCTTCCGGCGAGATCGTCGGCCCGGGTTCCCGCAGATACCCGCGGAGACCCAGCGAGAGGAAATCGTCGAAAGGCGACCCTTCCCGGGTGAGCCAAGCCCGGGCACGAAGGACGACGTCGTCGCGACCGACGTGGAGCTTGAAGCGCGCTGGCCGGTCGGGCTCGCCACCTAGGAGTATCGCCTCGTTCGGTTGCCATTCGTCGACGATCTCGAACAGCGGCTTCACCAACCGAGCGAGCCTGCGGTCCGAGATCTCTGCTCGTTCGAGGAACGCTCCGGTGACGACCTGTCTGCGGATCTCACGCCAGCGAGCGGCGGTCGTGTCGAAATCCCGGCCGAGCGTCGATGTGACGAGCCACTCGAAGCGGCGCGGGAACGTCTCCGGCTCGAGGACCAGAGAAACGGTCTTGCCGGGTATGAGATCGTCTGGCACGGCCTGGTCCCGTTCGGGGGCATGGCGGGGCCATCCGTCGACGGGCGTTGCTTCGACGTCAGCTGGGTCGAGCCGACGTTCCAGGTCGCCCAACGCGAGACGAATCGCCTCGATCAGCGGGTCGATCACCGACCGAGAGAAGTCGGCCAGCATCTCTCTCGCGATGAACCGCACCTTCTCTTCCATGCGGTGCCAGACCAACGTTTCGATCGCGCTAGCGCACGCCTGGCCGATCGCGTCGTGTTCCGAGCCCACCTGACCCGACAATTCACCGAATGCCGCTTGGACGTTGGACCGAACGTGAGAGGCGAGTGTTTCGAACTCGCGGCGTTCCTGCTCCAGTTCGTCGACCACCCAGCGGATCTCGTCCCGCGTCCTGTGCAATAGGTCCCGGGCAACCGGCAGGCCCCACTCGGCGACGATTTCCCCCACCTCCTCCGTGAGACGGCCGACGATGTTGCGACTCCACTCCCGAGCCCGCTCTCGCAGAGTGGCGTCGTATCGTTCGTTCTCGCCCGGGGCGAGGATCTCCGCTTGCGTGACGATCTCGTCCACCCAGTCGTCGACCCGCGCCTTGGTCCCCATGGATTCCGTGACGAGATCGAACACCTGCCGGGCGAGGTCACCAGTGATCCGCTGGCGCTGCTCGACAGGTAGGGCGATGGCGTCCAGGACTTGGTTGTTGTCGGGGCCCCGCTCGTTGATCCCGACCGTGTTGAGGAAGCCGGTGAGACGGTCGTCGGCGATGGACGCCGAGATCGCCTCTGGGGTCATGCCTTCGTAGCGTTCCTGACCCTCTGTGCGAATCAGATGACCCCGAACCAGCGTTTCGACAGCGTCTCGGGTGATTCGTCTCTCCGAGTAGGCCCGGAACCGGTCGACTCCCAAGTCGACCTCGGCATAGCCGAGACCCTGGAGCAAGCCTTTGTAGGGCGGCTCCATCAAGAGATGGCGCGGACCTCCAGCGTCCGGATACGTAGCGGCAGCAGCAGCCCAGTTGGCGGCGGTGTAGACGACGAAGTCGTCCTGGACCTTCGGATCGGTCATCACCGCGGCGAGACAGCGGCCCATCACCCTGTAGACCTCGGTCTGGTCACCGAACACGACCCCGCTGGTGTTGGCGTGCCCGACGAGGAAGGGAAACGCCGGCCCGCTGCGCCCGATTTCTCTCTCCTCGCCCGACACTTCGACACTGCCCGACGCGTAGATGCCGTTCACGAGTTCCGCGAGGGCGGCCGCAGCATTGGGATGGATCCCTGCTTTGGCTCCAGAGGCGAGCGATTGGAACACGTCGGCCGCGTAGAGGATTCCGAAGGACATGTCGAGCCACTGCTCGCCCATGGCACGGAGCATGTCGGTGACATCCATGAAGATGCCCGCCCCTGTACCTCCAGCGAGCGACGAGATGACCATCGCCACTGGGTCACCCGGCTTCGTGTAGACCCCATTCGACTCGTGAGCCTTGCTCGCGAGATCTTGGAGCTCGCCGATGGCTTCCGTGGACCGCAGCGCTGTGATCTTGGCGTTGACCGCCTCTTGGATTCGAGTGCGTTGATCCAGACCGAGTATCCGCCCGACAGCTCGGAACTGGCCGGCCCCGTAGGCGATCGGGACGTGCATGTAGGCAGGGTCGACCCACCAGCCCTCGAAGGAGTGGTTGTTGCCCCGGAGACGGTCCATGACAGTGGCGAACGGAACGCCGTCCTGATAGAGCGACAAGTACTCGCTGGGTGGCAACAGGTCGGGGCTCCCGGGCAACACGGGAGAGTCCTGCACCTGGGGGGTGTCTATGTGGAGGAACTGCCACGCATGAGGGAACCCTCGGTCCCAGCCGATCTCAGTCAGCCACTCGCTGAGCGATTGCTTGAGATATCGGATGGTCTTTCCGCCAGATCCTCCGAGGCCGATGATCAGGAACGGTCGCATGGTTCAGGTCACTCCTTCTTGGACATTTCGATTTCGAGCTTCCTCGAGTCGAACTCGCATTCGCTCGAGCGACTCATTGAGCTGGGCGGCCGTGACGCGGCTCGCGACCTCTCCCCGGTGCCGGCTGAGGTCGACGAGGACGACGCCACTTAGGTTCTGTTGGTCGCCGTTGGCGATCCGGGACAATTGAGCGTTGGAAATCGACAACGCCGTCAGCGGCCCGCTGGCATCCGACGGCCGTGCTCTCACTGTGCGTTCTCCGAGGACTGCTTGCCGGGTGACGCCACGACCCGAGTCCAGGAGGACACGATCCGACGCCATCGATGCGACGGCGTAGGGCACTTTCCACGGCGCAAGCGGGACTCGCCGCTGTATGCGCAAAGCACCTGCTCGGAGCTCCGCCGGCGTCCGACGCGGCTTCTTCAGCTCAGCGTCGGAGGGAGGCGCAACCAGCTCCAGACGGAGCGAACCCCCCTCCGGCTGATGCACACGACAGCTGAACTCGGCGAACCTCACGTTCTGACGGCTCGGATCAGGAATCCGAGAGACGAGGCGGTTGATCCCGTACATCACTGCCCAAATGACGAACAGGAGAGCGACGATCAGAGCGACGACGATCGAACCGACCAGCAGGGTGTTGGCCTTCGGCGTCACGTCCAGATCGATCGTGAGGACTCCGGCCATCTGCCGGTCGGGGCGGTCAGCGGGACTCGATACCGTCTCGAACTGGACCGGTCCGTTCGCGAAGACCTGGTCTGAGAACTGCAGGACGATCTCGTGATCGGAGACCTCTCCGGCCTCGACTCGGATGCATCGACCTTTCCCGTCGATAGACGCCTGCACGTCAGCGACACCTCCAGCTGGTGCCGGTACGCGGTCTTCGACCAAGCAGAGCTCTCCGCCATCCCGTCCGTCTATGCGCACCTCGGCTCGGAACGGCCCGATGCCTTCACCGATCACCGCTTCGGGCTGATCGAGGATCTCTGGTGCGTTGAGTTGCTCGTTGACGAGAAACGTGATCGTCTCGGTAGTCGGCGGCACCCGATCGGCTTCAGCCGTCGCCGTTAGTGAGTGTTCTCCGGCTGGCGGTAGCTCGGGGATGGTCAAGATCCATCCGTCGTCTGTTCGCTCCACTCGCGCGTCAGACGAGAGCTCGAAGAGGCCGATCTCGCCTTCAGTCAGGGCACCGTGTGGGCCGGCGAGGACCGCCTCGAACTCGCCCTCTTCCCCTTCAGTGAGCGTGGGTGTGATCTGATGTAGCTGGAGGGAAGGAGCCTCGAAGGTACCGAAGACGCAGGCTTCCTGGACACCATCGATGTGGACTTCGAACGCCCCAGAGGTCGGCCGGAGGGAGATCTCGGAGGTACCGGACGTCTCGTCAGCCACAGCATCTGCCTCCATCCCCGTAGACGAGCCGACTCCGGGCGCGCTCCCGGCCTCACCTCGGGCGATGATCAGCAGGTCAGACAGGAGGGACGCCGGTACTCCTGCTGTGGCGAGATCTGCGCTCGTGACAGTCAGCGCCCCTGCGACAGGAGGAGGCAGCTCCAACGCCTCCGATCCTTGCTGAGCGAGACACGCCATCCGAAACGGCAATTCGTCGGCGCTCGACACACTTTCGAATGAACCGGTGCCGGCGCCACAGTCTCGACTCCGGTCGCCGCCTAGTCCGCGAAGAACTGAGGAGCTGGCCGAGTCCATCTGCTGTCCATCGCCAAGGAGCATCACCCGAGTCGACACCTCGAGGCGAGCGAGTGTCTCGGCGAAGCCTTCCGGGCCACAGATGAGGTCCGGCATCATCGCCTCGACATCGGCGTAGTTGCTGACGGTCACCGGCTCGTCGACGTAGAACCTCTCGAGGCCATCGCCGAGGTATCCCGCGTCGAGGTCGTGCTCCCCGTCCGTGAACCAGAACAACGTCCGACACGTCGCCCCGGACGACTCACTGAACGCGTGGGATGCTTCCCGCAGCGCGTACACGTAGTCGGTGTGGTTGGAATCGTCCTTCGAAGCGAAGTCCTCGGTGATGCGGAGGACATCCTCGACGGAGTTTTCGTCCAGTGTCATCCAGTCGGTCGAGGTGGCTTCCTCTCCGAAGCCTGCCACCGCGATCCGCACCTCCTGGACCCGAGATGCGATCGATGCGTAAGCCCGGACCACCGACTTTGCGCCAGCGATCCGCTGGTCGTTGCTGTCGGTCCGGCGCAGCGATGCGGACTGATCCAGCAGCAATACGACCTCGATTACCGTGGACTCACCGATTGGACAGTCCGCGACCTCGACCTGTTGAGCGTCGGCCCGTTGCCCGGGCAAGCCCGGGGCAACCAACAGAGCAAGCAGCAGAACCACCACGAGGCGCCTCAAATCGCGCCTCCTGTCCACAGTCGCGCGATGAAGAAAGCCAGCCTCAGCCCGTGCCAGCCGACCGTGACGCCGAGGGCGACGAAGAGCGAAACGACCCCGAGGAGCGTCGGCCGCCAAACCGGCTCGTGCCACGCGCGTCCAGCCGCCGCCTTTTCGTAACGGAAGAATCCGAATGCCGGAACGACGACGAGTAGCGCCACCGTCAAACCGGCGACCGCCCGAACGGTGGCGTTCGTGGTCTCAGGACTCAGATGGACTGGCTGGCCGAGCCCGAGCACGACGGTGCCAACCATTCCGAGCACCAACGAAACCAGCGCGACGTAGAACCGTCTCGTTCCCCCGGCACGACGGCTCCTCCTGGGTCCCGCCGCCTTTGGAACACCCGCCGACGGCGTGCCTGGCTCTCGGCCGGGAATCGGGACATGCGTCATGCCGGAGGCCCTCCGGCCGTGGTGACCGATCGGTGGGGTGTCGAGACAGGGCCACCGAGCCCATGTCTCCCAGGGAGGAATCCGCAGTATCCAGGTGCCGGCGCTAGTGCCCGATCGAGCTGCGCAATACGCCGCTGATAGGGGAGAGCCGAGAATCCGATCTCGGCGCCCGGCCCGCCTCCTTCGCCTGTAGCCAGGACGTCCTCGACATCGGCATCGATGGCGCTGACGCGCAGATCGACGCGCAGGTCGCGGAAGCGAGCACCGTGGGAGAAGAGAAGAAGGTCTCTCTCCTCAGCCTCAGCACGCCGCCCAATCAGAACGTGGGCCACGGCCTCCCTGGTCCCCCCTGGTTGTCCCCCACTGGCTAGTGGGATCATCCGCTCGACAACGTATATGACAGGTGTGACGAGATTTCCTCTCCATCGGCGGCTTACCGCCCTCACTCACACCTGATCGACCTCGACACGACATCACTCAATCGACGAGATCGCACAGGTGTTGCGCCGGAAGCGCCTCCCTGTTGGCGAGTGCAAGCATACGGAGCGCCCTCTGGAGGGGGATGGTTCGGCAGTCCCAAATCGCCACGGGACTCTGCTCGGGCCAATCGACCGAAGTGGATCACCACACAGCGGGTAGCCCCGACCCTCGATGTGCGCGGCTGTCGTCCCGCGCCACGAGCCACACCGAGGACAGATGCGGCACGCTGGCGGTCAGACCTCTTCAGAAAGCCGCACTAGTAGCTCGTCGACAGACGAGAACCAGTGTTCGAGCTCATGGGCTGTTGGCGCGAGCTCGTACGGGTGGTGATGGCAGGCTCGACTGAGCGCCGCCCAGGCGGTGCGTAGGCCGATAACGAGGTCCCGGTCTCGAACGAACCTTTCGACACAGACGAGTTGGGTCGCCCGGGTCGCCTCCCGCATCTGGGGAAGCTGACGCATCCAGAACCCGTCGAGGCCTTCCTCGAGTGCTTGCCTGCCGAGCAGGGCAGCAGCTCGTGGCCAGGTCCCCTGCAGCCCCAACTCCGGGTGAGCGGCCACGGCCCGGGCCCAGGCCAGGAGTCTCTCCGCGGTAGTCACTGTTCTCGAAGGCCTGCCGCCAGCCTCTGGGCCTCGTCGATGAGGGACACGAGGTTTCCGTGGAAGCCCTTGTGGGTTCCCGCTTTGACGTCCTGGAACGCGTCGCCAGCGGCCTTGCCCCACCGCTTGTTGATCTCGCCGAGGACCTTCCCTCCCAGAGAACCGTCGTCGAAGAGCGCCAGAGCGGCCAGCGTGGTGGTGCTCTTTGCCCCAGCGAGTTCCCGCTCGACAGCCTGATGAGCGTCACCCCGGCCGATGCGACGTCGTCGGACCGCTTCCATACAGGCAGCCTCGATCCCGAGTCGGCACAACCCGGGCACCACCCGCGCCGCGACGCCGTCGGGTAGTGAGTCGTCCTTTTCCACGGCCCGGGCGTCGAGGAAGTATTGGTTGACCGGATCCACTGTTCTCCGGACCTCGACTATCGACCCTGCCCGGCGGGTGACTTGGAGCGCGGTGTGAGGGATCTGCAGGCGGTGCAACGCCGGCAGCCGGTCGTCGTGGGTGAACACGATGAGCTGACGCGTTCCGGAGATCTGAGCGAACACCCGGGCCAAACCGTCCACGCGGGCCGGATCCATCGCCTGGACCGGATCGTCGATGACGATGAACCGGAAAGGGCTGTCGGGAAGCATCGCCCGGGGGGAAGAAAGAGCGACAGCGCGAGGCAATTCACCTCTCCCTGGCTCACCACACCCAGAGCGGCGGTGTCTTCTCCGTCGACTTTGACATCGAGGTCGACCCGTCTACGGGTTCGGGCCCCTGTGAGCTCTACCATGGTGAGCTCGACGTTCGACTGGAGGCGCAACGAAGCCCACAGGCCGATCGCCTGGTCGGCGATGGGCTGGAACCGCTGCGAGCGGATGATTGATGTCGCGGCTAGCTCGTCTGCTGCTACCAAGGAGCGTGGGCCGGGTCAACTGAAGCTCGAACTCAGGGTCCAGAGCTGATCACCCGATGCCGATGTGTCACGTATGGGTACGAAGAAGCCTCGATGGCTCGTCATCTGGCTATCCGTTATGACCATCGCGGTTCTCGGACTCGGGTCCGCTGGCTACCTCTTGTTGTTGGAAGCGAACGAAGAGCTCGACAAGCTCCGCGGCGAACTGGACGCGGCGCGCCTTTCGGTTGCAGCCCTGGAGACCCAGGTGAGGTCGCTGCAGATCCCACCCGACCTGTCAGGCTCGATCGCTTCTCTGAAGACTGACATGTCGACTCTGTCAAAGGACTTGAGGCTGCTGTCGAGTGACGTAGGAGCGCTCAAAGGCGATCTCAGTTCGGTCAAGGGCGAAGTCGCCGGACTGCAATGGGACTTGGAGGCTTTGGCGAACTGCGTCAACCGCTACATGGACACGATCGGGAGGTGGTCATCCGACCCGTACACAATCTTTACCTACTACTACTGCTGAGCCAAGAACCACTGCGGGATAGGTATCCCTGCCCATGAGTGGGGCAACCTGCCCGGGGCGCGGGCCCTTAGCGCACACGGGCCGTCTTATGCCTCGATCCAAGCGCCGGCAACTTCGACCGGACAACCTTTCCGGTTCGCAGCTTGAGACTCTGCGAGTGAGCAGGTCAGGCGTTTGCCTTCTTCAGAATGCGGTGCACCGTCAGCCAGGTGCGGGATGTGACCTCCTTCTCGAAGGTCTTGTCCAGCCAGCCCATCACGTCGACGCTGCTGCCCTTCGTCGTGTCGGTCACGGTGAACAGTTCACGCTCGGTGGCGGCGATCAGCTGTGACGCACCGTCCGGCACCTGGTGGGGCAGCTCCACTTCGATCCCGACCGGGTGCTTGCAGAACGTCACGAGGAGGTATGTCTCCCGACCGTGTTCGTAGCCGGCGAACGGGTCCCACTCGACGAGCTGTTGCAGGTCGGGGATGGAGCGGATGATGGTCGTGCTGTTGAAGCCGAGCTTTTCCGGCCAGGCCTTTTCCAGCGTCGCCTCCAACTCGGCTGGATCGGTGGAATCGGAGCGGAACAGCACGTTGCCGCTCGAGATCACCGTGCGCACGTCGTCGAAGCCCAGCTCCTCGAAGACGCCGCGCAGTTTCTCGTTGCGCTGGTTGGGGTTGCTCGGGGCGATGCCCCGCAGCAGGGCGACGTACTCGGGCACGGCTACGAACCCCCTCCGGGCAGCGCCCGGAGCGCATCGAGGAAGTCCCTCCCCTCCGCCTCGTCGAGGGCGTCGAATGACGCCTGCGCCCGCCGGTTGGTCTCTTCTTCGATCGCATCCCGCACCTGCCGGCCGGCTTCGGTGAGCGCTACGGGGTGGAGCGTGGCGTACCCGGCCTCCACCAGCTCGTAGACGCCGTCGGCGTCGGCGTCCACCGGGTTCCCGTGCCACAGCGCCGTCATCGGGACCATCGCCCTGGCGGTGAGGCCCCGGGCCGACCAGGCGGCGGCGTGGTCGTGTTGGCGGACATAACGGAGGTTGGTGAGGACCGTGTAAAGGGCGAGGTAGGGGTCGTCGGGCTCGGGCACCTCCCGGTGTGCTGCCGCCACCTCGTGGTCGGGTGAGGCCGCCTGGCTCACCCGGCGGGCGTGTTCGGTGCCGGCCGCCACCTCGTCGGGGTGCCCCGACCACAGCTCGGCGGCTGCCGTTGCCCGGTTCGACAGCAGGCCCTCCAGCACCGGGCGCAGCGGCTCGGCAGCGGCCAGCCTCTGGCCGTCCCAGTCGACCAGGCCCAGGCGGACCAGTTCGTCCAGGCGGGCGTCGATCCGCTCCGGCGGCTGGTAACGGAGCCGCAGCTTCGCCACCTGGCGGGTGAGGGCCCCGGCGAGGAGGAAGTCGGCGTAGTGGGGCAGCATCACCAGCGACTCGAGGCCCAGCTCCCGGGCCGGGCCGAGGATCTGCTCGTCGAGGCGGGTCGAGGCGATGCCGTTCACCGACAAAACCAGCCGGTCGATCTCCGGAGCCGCTTCCCGAGCGAGTTCCATGCCGGAACCCTATCGCCACGGCCGCGACGATGCCCGGGCGATTCGAGCGTCGGCGCCGGGTTGGCCGACACAGCGACGACGGAACCCCTAACGTGCGCCCATCAGGCGAGAGCCGGCGACGGAGGAGGTCGAGCAGGCGAAGTTTCTCCCCATCTGTCGACGCGCCTTTTCCACTCCATCCATTCGGAGGTCCATTCGTGACAACAACCATCCGGCGCTCCGTCGCACTCGCGGCGGCTGCCCTCATGCTGTTCGCCATCCTCGTGGCGGCCATCCCGTCTGAAGCCGGCCATCCCGGCGACAACGGGCCCCTCTTCTACTCAGACGGCACCGACGTCTACACCGTCAACTCCAACGGCTCCGGACAGGTCACTACCCCGGTCGGGAAGCTGAACGGCTTCGACGTGTCCCCCGACGGCACCAAAGTGGTCGGCGCCGTCACCGATGACATGAACCCGATCGGTCCGGTGGTCATCGTCGACCTCGCCACCGGCGACAAGACGACGATCCATCCCGCCGGCGTCTCGGCGGCCTTCTCCGGTGACGGCACCCGGGTGGCCTTCGCCGCCGAGGGCGGCTTGTACGTCCACGAGGTGGGCGTTCCGGGCTACGAGCTGGTCGACCCCGGCGTCAATTGGGTGTGGGACTGGTCGCCGGTCGACAACCGCGTCCTGGTCACCCGCAACATCGAGAATCCTCAACCCACTCTGCCTTCGGTGTCGCTCGAGACCGTCGACGTCGAGACCAAAGCCACAGTCGTGATCGAGGACAACGACGACGGAGCGTTCACCTGGTACCCCTCCGGCGCCGACTTCTCCCCCGACGGGACCAAGATCGTCTACACCGAGAACACCCCGGGCCACACCCAGGTGACGGTGGAGGGCAGGACGAACCCGATCGCCGAGACGAACGCCGTGTCGGCACCCACGGGACCGGTTGCCTGGTCACCCGACGGAACGCAGATCGCCTTCGCCCTTTCCACGACGGAAGGCGAAGAGATCGCCGTTCACACCCTGGCGTCCGGGCAACAGACGTCATTCACCGCCGACGCGGTCGACCTCGACTGGGCGCCACAGACGACCGCGACCCCGGGACACGACTTCGACGACGTCCCGGCCGATCACGTCTTCGCAGAGGACATCGCCTGGCTCGCAGAGTCGGGGATCACCCGGGGCTGCAACCCACCCGACAACACCAACTTCTGCCCCAACGACAACGTCACCCGGGGCCAGATGGCAGCCTTCCTGGTCAGGGCCCTCGGATACACCGACGACGGCGGCGGCGACCTCTTCGACGACGACAACGACTCGATCTTCGAAGGCGACATCGACCGCCTCGCCACAGCCGGCGTCACCCGCGGCTGCAACCCACCCGACAACACCAACTTCTGCCCCAACGACAACGTGACCCGCGGACAGATGGCAGCCTTCCTGGTGAGGGCGCTGGGTTACACCGACGACGGCGGCGGCGACCTCTTCGACGACGACAACGACTCGATCTTCGAAGGCGACATCGACCGCCTCGCCACAGCCGGCGTCACCCGCGGCTGCAACCCACCCGACAACACCCACTTCTGCCCCAACGACTACGTCACCCGCGGACAGATGGCGGCGTTCCTGCACAGGGCGCTGGGCGACCGCTGACCGACCGATGGCCCGGGGCTTCGGCTCCGGGCCATCACCTCTCCACGTGGCGACCAACCGGGCGTCCGCATCGTCTGGCCGAGCTCCGGCTCGGACACCGCCGCCCCTAGGCGACGAGGAGGGGGCGTCTCCCGGTACTTGGCGCCGACGACGCACCAAGCATCCCTCGAACGCCGCCTCGGCGGCGTCGATGTCACCGGTCGCCTCGGCGGCGGCTCCCAGATCCGCCCGCGGCCGAGTCGCGGTAGCGCCTTCGCTGCCGGCGAACAGCATGCTGACGGTGCGCCGCCCGCATCCGGCTGGTCGGTCCTCGCCGGGCTGATCTTCACCAGGGGTCTCGTGCGGGACGTTGCCGGCTAGCTGCGTCGGACCGAGGGCGAAGCGGTGATCGCAGCTGGAGCAGAGCTCGGCATCCGATCCGTTCGCATGCCCGCAGACGGGACGGTCCACCCAGCCCTCTCGACAGAGAAGGCAGGGCTACCAGCGTTCAACCCTCATAAAGGGACTCTGACATCGTTCGGAGCCCACGCCACCTCACGTACTCGACATGAGTCGCCCCTGGGCACAGTCGAACACGACTCGATTACGCGCACCACTTCCTCGACTCTCCCAATATTCGCCTTCTCGACAAGAAACTTGTAGAGCTAAAGCCGCGCCTGCAACACGCCGATTACTCGGCGTGGTCGAGTTCGTGGACAACGATTCTCGGTACTTGGAATCAGAAAAGGCTTGGTCACTCTCCCCCGGGGACCGAATCCGACGTACAGAATTGCACGCCCGCTACGGAGGTCGCCGTCAAGGAGGGATCGGCCCCTCGGCGAAGACGCCCAACGTGTTCATCTTTACCGATCGCGACGTCGGGAAGAAGCATGGCTACCTGGACCGCTGGGAGGGAGACACATTTCTCTATGTCGGTGAAGGGCAGCGCGGGAACCAGAGAATGGAGCAAGGCAACCGCGCCATCTTGGAACACGTGAGCCAAGGACGAGCTCTCAGGCTGTTCGAGGGCTCCTCAGGAGAAGTCACCTATGTCGGCGAGTTCGCCGTCGATCCTTCAGCTCCGTATCACCTTGAGCGCGCCCCCGAAACCGGCAACGGCCCTCTACGAGACGTGATCGTTTTCCGGCTAAGGCCCGTCGGTGAATTCCTGTATCGAGGACGCGTCCACAGACCGGAAACAGCAAAACCCACACTCTCAACGCCTTATCGAGATCTAGATGAGAACGTCACTACGTCTCCTAGGAAACCGTTCGAGATAGACCCCGACGCAGTAGACCGCGCTAGCCGCACCCACATCAGACTGCAGAACGAGCTGGCGAGCCAGCTTCGAAGCTTGGGAATCGAACCCCAACGTCCCGGCTTCGGGGACCCGAAGTTCGACATCGGCTGGTGGTGGAAAGACACGTTTGTCGTAGCCGAGGTCAAGTCACTATCGCCCGAGAACGAAGTTCTTCAGCTCCAACTTGGGCTCGGACAGACCCTCGACTACGTGAACTCCCTGGAATGCACGGGGAAAAGGTCCTACGGCCTCCTAGCGATCCCGCGCCCTCCCTCCGATGATCGCTGGATCTCATTGTGCGAGAGCCATGGCGTTCGCCTGATATGGCCCCCGTTCGACCGCAAGACGCTGCTACCGCCGCACGAGCATTGAGCAAGTGCGACCGATTCTTCACGCTTGGCTCACAAGTGCCGTCATCGCACTAGACCAAGTCGCCTCTCGTCGGCAACGACGCCGTGGCAGTGCCGCCCGGAGGAGTGCGCCACAACGCTGAAACGAAAAAGACCCCCTGGCCACGAGGGCCAGGGGGTCTGTGTCGGTTGGCTCAGGATTCGGGCAGGGCCCTCACGAGGAACGAGGCCATCTGCTCGCGGGTGACCGGTTCATCGGGGCAGAACCGGTCGTTCTTCGGCGGGTTGCAGCCCCGGGTGATCCCGGCCGCAGCCAGGGCGTTGATGTCGCCTTCGAACACCGAGCCCTCGTCGTCGACGAAGCGATCGTCGTCACTCGGCGGCAGGTCCAGGGCACGGACCAGGAACGCCGCCATCTGGCCCCGGGTCACGTTGTCGTTGGGGCAGAACCGGTCGTTCGTCGGCGGGTTGCATCCCCGGGTGATGTCCGCCGCCGCCAGGGCGTCGATGTCGCCTTCGAAGATCGAGTCGGCGTCGTCGTCGAAGGCGTCCTCAGTGCCCGGCGGGAGGTCGAGGGCCCGCACCAGGAACGCCGCCATCTGGCCCCGGGTGATCGAGTCCTTGGGGCAGTAGCGGGTGTTCTGGGGCGGGTTGCAGCCCCGGGTGATGTCGCGGCGGGCGGCCTGCTCGATGTCCTCTTCGTGGATCGAGCCGTCGTCGTCGATGAACCGCCCCGAGTCGTCGGAGAGGACCTTCACCAGCGCCAGGCTGTCCGGCTCGACCGACTGCGAGGGAGGCACGTCGTCGACGGCGACGATCAGGCTGCCGTCGTGGGCGACCGCTCCGATCCCGTACATCCAGGCGTCGAGCGAGGTCACGATCGACGACTCCTCCTCGCCGGCGGGCGAGACGACCCGGATGGCGAAGGCGGGGTCGGGGCCGACGTTGTAGGCGACGGCGATCTCGCCGGTGCGCAAGCCGACCACGTGGACGGGCCCGCCGACCTCGTCGTCGGAGAGGCCGGGATCGTCGAAGTCGGGATCGAGCGTCCCGTTGGGCAGGAACTTGTAGACGTGGAAGTCGTCGACGTCCTCTGTTCCGCTCGGGACCTGCAGCACCACGGCGGCGCCGCCATCGGCGAGCGCGGCCGAATCGAGCGACATGATCTCGCTGGCGGTGGCCAGGCTGACGACCGTCTTCACCCCGGAGGCGTCGAAGGTGACGGCCCGGGCGACGTCGTTGGAGGCGGACCGGTCGATCACCGCCGCCAGGTAACCGCCCCGGATGGGGTGGATGCCCAGCGGGGCGAGGAAGTCCGAGTCGTTTCCGTCGTCGGCCAGCAAACGCAGCACGCCGTTGGTGCCGAAGCCCGTGTCGACGGACCCGTCTCCCCGCAGGCGGGCCGCCCAGGCTTCCTGGTCGTCGATGTTGCCGCCCACGACGACCACGCCGTCGTCGACGTAGATGCCGGTCGGGACCGACCCGGCGGGAACGGACAGCTCGACGGTGCCGTCGCCGCCGTAGGAGGCGTCGAGGTTGCCGGAGGCGTCGTAGCGGCTGACGACCACCGAGCCTCCGCTGCGGCCGGCGGCGTACAGGTAGCCGTCGGGGCCGAAGGCGACCTCGGAGGGGCTGTCGAACTCGAGGTCGAACACCTCCTCGCCGTCGGCCGTCACGAGAGCACCGAACCCGGACTCGGCGTCACCGGCGAGGCTGACCGCGGCCCGGCCGGCGTCGTCGGTGGTGACGTCCACCACTCCGACGTTCGACGTGACCGAGTCGATCGCTGCCCGGCCGTTGTCCCCGTAGGAGGTGACGACGTCACCGGGAGCGGCGGACACGGCCAGGGGGATGGCGATGACGAGGGCGGTGGCTATCCACCATCGCGAACGCATCGTTTTCCTTTCGATGGGCAGAGGGGCCGACCATAGACCGCAAACGATCGTTAGACGACAAGACCCACCCTGGTGAGCCATCCTATTTCCCGGTGGGGCCTCCCTAGATCCCGGGCTCAGGCAGGTTCTGTGGCCTTTTCCTTCTCGGTCGGCGCCGGCTCCTTCCGCTCGGGGCGTTCGGCGGGGGCGGGGGCGGGCGCCACCCGCTCCGGCTCCACCCGGATGCGGCGGATCGGCTTTCCGATGTCAGCCATCTGACACTCCTTCCAGCAGACGGGAACGGACGGGAACGTCGGGGTAGGCGGCCTGCACGGCGGCGGCGATCGACGGGGGTGCCATCAGCTCCACCATCTTCACCCGCTCGGCCCGGTAGCCGCGTTCGTGCTCGATCACGAGCCCCGAGAGCTCCACCCGGCCGATGACGAGACCGGCGCGGCGGCCCGTCAACGCCACCACGTCGGAGACGTTCTTGAAGGCGTACACCCCGCACGTGTGGGAGTCGGAGGGCACCTCCTCGCAGTCGGGGCATTCGGCAACGAACGTCGACGACGTCCACGGCTGCCACACGCCCCGCAGGACGTGGCCGGTCCAGCCCCACGCCCGCCAGGCGGTGATCGCAGTCGGCGACCAATACTCCTCCCCCAGGTCGGCCGCCGGCTCCTCGGACTCTTCGGTCGGGGCCCATCGGCGCTTCAGCGCAGACCCGGCCCAGGCGGCGGTGGCCACGGTGGCGATGCCCGCCAGATACGTGTAATAGGTGGCCCAGGTCGCCTGGCGGGTGAACGTCGAGTCGGTCATCACCGCCACGAAGATGAACCCATGCACCACGACGAACGGGGTGGCGGCGACGGCGATCTTCACCACGTCCTGGACCTTTCGGGCCCAACGTGAGCCGGTCAGACGCCACGGCAGGGCCACGACCCAGCCCACGCCCTGGCCGACCAGCTCGAGGAGCGGCCACATCAGCCCGAAGGTGAGCCCGATGCCGCCGGCCATGACCGCGCCGGCGAAAGCGGCCAGCAGCCAGTAGCCCGCCCCGGCCGGGCCTTCGGTGACCAACGAGAACACGTAGAAGGCGGCGACCGAGAACGTGACCGGGGCGATGGTGCCGACGATCTCCCGCCAGGTGTGGGTGCGGACGAACCGGTAGATGCGCCGCACGAGGCGAACCAGCCGGCGCCCGGCTTCGATCGTCCCCGCCACGACGCCGTAGACGACCAGCGAGCCGAAGACGACGGCGGCGATGATCGGCACGACGACGCCGACCGCCTGGCCTATCCGCTCGGCGATGCTGGTGTCACCGCCGCTCCACCACACGTGGTCGGCGAACAACCCTCCGGCGGCGATCAGGGCGCAGGCGCCCAGGAACCAGCGAAGGCGCAGCTTCGCATCTCCGCCGCGGATGGTCTCGCCGAGCTCGCGTCCCTCCATCCCGAGACGACGCTACCCGTTCCCGGGAGGTTATGGCCCCGCAATAGTGGACGTGCGGGCGCTCATTCGACTAAACGACGGCGGGTCATGATCACCCACATCGACGTCGCCGTCATGTACGTCGCCGACCAGGAGAAGTCGGTGGACTTCTACGTGAACAAGCTCGGCTTCGAGAAGGTCCTCGACGCCGAGATGTGGCCGGGAGCCCGCTGGATCGAAGTGAGGCCGCCGCACGGGCAGACCTCGATCGTCCTGCAGAGCGCAGAGGCATTCGGCAAGCAACCGGGCGAGGGCGCCTACCTCACGTTCGCCTGCGACGACATCGAAGCGACCGTGCATCAGCTCCGCGAACGAGGCGTCACGGTGACCGACCCCGTCGAGGAACCCTGGGGAACCTACATAAAGGTCACCGATCCCGATGGGCACGAGGTGATGGTCTCCAAGAAGTAGCCCGGCCGGGGCGTTCAACCCCGGCCGGGAGGAGACGTGGGCTTCGGAAGGCGGGGATCAGTCCGGGGACAGCCGGCCCCCGGCGCGCCGCCGCACCGCCAGAGCCGACTCCTCGGCCTTGGCGACGATCTCGTCGGCGTCGTGGGCCAAGAGCCGTCCCCCGCGCTTGAGGAAGCGGCCGTCGATCATCACCGAGTCGACGTTGGCGGGCGTGACCGACCGCACCACCGTCGACTCCACGTCCGCCACCGGGGCGACGTTGATGTCGCTCGCCCGGATCATGATCAGGTCGGCCCGCTTCCCGGGGGTGAGCGACCCGACCAGGTGGTCGATGCCGAGGGCCTTGGCGCCGTTGATCGTCGCCATCTCGATGCACTGGCGGAACGTGATCGCCTCCATGTCGGCGGTGGGGGTCCCCTCCCAGGGGATGCCCATGTTCCAGGCAACGTTCATCGCCTCGAAGAGGTTGACCGGGGCGATCGATGTGGCGTCGATCGAGAAGGAAACCGTCACCCCCGCATCGCGGAACCGCAGCAGCGCCGCCCGCGGGTCGCCCGCCTCGCCCAGGCGGAGCTCGGAGTGGACCGTGAAGCTCAGCGGCGTGTTGTTTCGGGCCATCGCCTCCATGTCGACGTCCCGGGCGGCGAGGAAGTGACAGATGAGGAACTTCGGCCCGTCGAGGTACCCACGCTCTTCCAGGTCCACGGCATCGACCTTGGTCGAGCCGCCCTGCATGGTGTGGATCGAGATCGGCAGGCCCCGCTCGCGTGCCTGGGCGACCTCACGGTGGAACACTCGATCGCTTCCGAGGTCGGGCCCGCGTAGGTTGACGCCGAGATGGACGAGCCCGTCGAGGGTGGCGGGGTCGCCGAACCACTCGTTCGCCACTCGGTCGATGTCGGTGAAGTCGAGCTCTTCGTCCTCGGGCAGCAGGTCGCGGTGGCCGTAGGAGTACCGGGCACGCACCATCGACTCCTGGTGGGCCCTCAGCTCGGCATCGGCGTGGTCGGGCGTACGGGTGTTGTGGGACCAGTTGTGGACCGTGGTGATGCCGGCATTGAGCGCCTCCACCGATCCCAGGAGCACACTGCGGTAGAAGTCCTCCGGCTCGTACTGGGCGGAGGTGTCCCACTTGGCGGGGAAGTACTCGTAGCCCTCGGAGATGAAGTTGCGGCCGAGCGACGACCACATGTGCCAGTGGCTGTCTATCAGCCCCGGCATCACGATCATCCGCCGGGCGTCGATCACCTCCGCCCCTTCGGCGTCGAGGTCCCGCCCGACGGCGACGATCTCCCCGTCCCGGACGAGCACCTGGCCCGGGTCGAGGATCCCGAGCTCCGGGTCGACGGTGACGACGGTCGCCCCGTCGATCAAATAGTTCCCGCGTTCTGGCCGTTCCGGCATCGTTCTGATTCCTCCAGTGTTTCTCGGCGGCCTAGAGGCCGACCAGGTCGTTCATCAGCACAGGGTCGTTGCGGAGCTCCGCCGGGTCTCCCTCCCATTCGATCCGCCCGCTCTCTCCGATCACCGCCAGGCGATCGGCTACGTCGAGCGCCAGGTCGACGTTCTGTTCTGCAACGAGGATCGTCTGCCCGTCCTCTTTCAGGGCGATCAGCGTGTCCCGGACGACGTCGCGGATCGCCGGGGCCAGCCCCTCGGACGGCTCGTCCATCAGGACCACGAGAGGGTTGGTCATGAGCGCCCTTCCGATCGCCAGCATCTGCTGCTCTCCGCCCGACAGCACGCCGCTCGGCTGGTTGCGCCGCTCCGCCAAGCGCGGGAACAGCTCGTAGACCTTCCCGAGGTCCCAGCCTCCGTCTGTGGGGCGATGACCGATCCGGAGATTCTCTTCGACCGTGAGGGTCCCGAACACCCGCCGTCCTTGCGGGACGAGGGCGAGACCGCGGCGGGCGATCTCGTAGTTGGAGAGGCCGAGGATCCCCTCGCCGGCCAACGTCACCGTGCCTCCGGTCACGGTCGGAGGCTCCAGACCGCAGATCGACCGGATCAGGGTGGTCTTTCCCATCCCGTTGCGGCCGAGCAGCGCCACCGCTTGGCGCTCCTCCACTTTCAGGTCTATCCCGTGGAGGACGACGCCCTTGCCGTAGCCGGAGCGCAGCTCCTTCACTTCGAGCATCAGCCCGCCCTCCCCAGGTAGACGGCCTTGACGTGCGGATCGGCGCGTACCTCGTCGGGCGGGCCGAGGGCGATCGGCCTGCCGTTGTCCAGGCACAGCACCCGATCCGACAGGTTCATGGCGAAGGACATGTCGTGTTCGATGAGCAAGAACGGCAGCCGACGTGGGAGGTTCTGGAGCGCCTTCCGCAGGAGTGCCCGTTCCGCCGCCGATAGGCCCGCCGCCGGCTCGTCGAGCAGGAGGAACTTCGGGTCGGTGGCGAGCGCCACGGCGATCTCGAGCTGGCGTTGCTCGCCGTGGGACAAGTCGGAGGTGGGCACGTCGGCCCGCTCGTCGATGCCGACCTGCGCCAGGAGCTCCCGGGCCCGGCCTTCCAACTCGTCGCCGGGGCGGATGCGGCCCCAGAACTTCCACCTATCGTGCCGACCCGCCTGCAGGGCGACCCTCACGTTCTCCAGCGCGGTCAGGTTGAGAAACAGGTTCGAGACTTGGAACGTCCGCGACAGCCCCAGGCGCGCCCGCTTGTGGACCGGGAACCGTGTGACGTCCTGGCCGAACAGGCGGATGGTCCCCTCGCTCGGCACGAACTCGCCGGCGATGAGCCGAAACAGGGTCGTCTTCCCCGCTCCGTTCGGCCCGATCACCGCCACCCGCTCCTCGGGCCCGACCTCGAGACTCACGCCGTCGACCGCCGTCACGCCACCGAAGCGGTGGACGAGGTTCTCTATGACCAGCGGAGGGGCCCCTCCGCCCGCCGTGGCGGACGGAGGGGCGCTCGGAACACGCTTCTCGGTCAATTGCCCTGGTAGTCCCGTGTGAACACCGGGTTCTGCATGTACTCCTCGGGCGTCTTGTTCCAGAACTGGCTGACTTCGTCGAACGTCTCGGCGACTACGGCCCACAGCGTGCCGTCGCCCCGGTCGACGATCTCCGTCTGGTAGACGGGCCCGACGACGTTGTTGTATTCGTCGAACTGCAGCGGCCCGTACAGGCTGTTCTCCAAGGAGACGCCCCGGGCGGCCTCGACGAACTCGGCGCCGTTCACCTCACCGCCGGTGGTGCGCAGCGCTTCGGCGATGACCTGAGCCATCATGTAGGACCCGGCGGCGTACAGCGACGGGATCTCCCCGTGGGCTTCCTCGTAGGCGGAGACGAATGCCTGGACCTCTTCGTCCTCGCGGCCCTCCACCCAGTACGTGAACGACTGCACCGCACCGATGGCGTCCTGGCCCACTTCCCGCAGGAAGACCTGATCGGCAAAGCAGCAGTTGCCGATCATCGGGATCGACCCGGCCATGCCGAAGTCGGACCAGGCGTTCCACAACTGGATGGCGTCTGCGCCGCCGGCGGAGCCGACGAAGACGACGTCAGGAGACGCCGACTGGATCTGGGTCACATAGGAGCTGAAGTCCTGGTTGCCCAGCGGATGCCAGATCTGCTCGACGATCTCGCCGCCCGCCTCGGTGAAGGCGGAGACGAAGCCGCCGCAGCTCTCCCAGCCGAAGGCGTAGTCGGGGCAGATCGTCACCGCCCGCTGGTAGCCCTGGTCGAAGGCCCACTGCCCGGCGGGGAAGTTGGTCTGGCTGCTGCTGTAGCCGACCCTCAGCACATGAGGGTCGTACTCGCGCTGGGTGATGTCGTCGGCGGCGGTGATGTGGAAGCTGGGGATCCCCTGGCCGGCGACGTATTCGGCGACGGCGTAGGCCGTGTTGGCGAGGATCGGTCCGGCGACGATGTCCACCTGCTCTTCCTCTACGAGCCGCCGCGCCTTGGTCAGAGCGACGTCGGGGTCACCGGCGTCGTCTTCGAAGACGGTCTCGACGGTGATGCCGTCGACGACGTTCCCGTTCTGTTCCCAGTACATGTTCCAGCCGCGCTGCATGTCGATGCCGAGGGCGGCGACGAACCCCGTCGTGGGAGAGATGAACCCCACCTTGACGGTTCCCGACGTCTCCCTGTCGGAGGTGTCGGCGGTCGTCGTGTCGGGGGTCTCTTCCGCCGTATCGGGAGGCGCTTCGGACGTGGCGGGAGGGGGTTCGGTGGTGGCCGGCTCTTCGGCGTCGCCCCCACCGGGGGCACCGCAGGCGGCGGCGATCAGAGCCAGAACCGCTACCACGGCGATCTGGCGGAGTCTCCGTTGGAGTTTGGCGTGCATGTCTTCTCCTGGTCCCTTCTCTCGGTCAGCAACCGTAGCCGGTTCTGCAAACGCTTGTAGTGGTCGACGCGAAATCATCACCTCCTTTCGAGCTAGGGGTTTCTAGGGCGCCATTTCGAGCGCCTCCGGCGCTTGGCTCCGACGCGGCGCCGAGCGGAGACGTGACCGCAACTGCCCGATGATGCCGTTGGGCATGAACATCACGACGAGGATGAAGGCGAGCCCGAGCAGGGTGGGCCAGCGGTCGACGTAGGAGCTGATGAGGTGCTCGAAGCCGACCACCACGCCCGCTCCCACCAGAGGCCCTAGCAAGGCCCCAGTGCCGCCGAGGATCACCATCACCACCGCCATCGCCGACCGTCCGAACGACACGGTGGCCGGGCTGATGAACTCGGCGTGCCACACGGCCAGCATCCCGGCGGCTCCAGCGAGGAGCCCCGACAGCAGCGTTGCCACGAACTTGGTGCCGGCCACCGAGTAGCCGAGCGAGGCGGCGCGGCTCTCACTGTCCCGGATGGCACGGAGAGCGAGCCCGAAGGGGGAGCGACGGACCCAGGCGACGAAGGCGACGGCTAGCACGAAGACTGCGGCGGCGAAGTAGTAGAACTGCCACCACGCGTCGAACAGCGGCGGGCGGGCGATCCCCTTGAGTCCGTTCTGGCCTCCGGTGATGTTGGACAGGCGGAAGGCCAGGCCGTAGCAGACCATGCCCAGGGCCAGGGTGATCATCAGGTAGACGATTCCTTTCGTCTTCATCGTGGTGAGGCCGAAGACCGCCGACACCGCCAGGACGAGCACCAGCGCGATGGCGAGACTCGCCCCCACCCCCATCCCGTTCACCGTCGCCCAGGCGATCCCGTATCCGGCCGCGGCCGCGATCCCGGCGTGTCCGATCGAGACCAGTCCCGCTTCCCCGGCGAGGAGGTTGACGCTCGTGGCGAGCAAGCCCGAGATGAACACCAGCGTGAGGAGAGAGACCAGGAAGGGCGGGAGTACATAGGGAGCGGCATATATCGCCCCCAGGCCGAGGGCGGTGAGCACTGCCGTGGTTCTGCCGCTCAGCCTGCCATTGGTGTCGGCTCGCAGCGGTGGCGGCGCCTCCGAGATCTGGGGAAGCCCGAACAGCCCCCGGGGCCGGAACACCAGCACCACGGCCATCGGCGCGAACACCGCGAAGTACGACAGCTCGGGGATCCACACCTTGGCGAACGAGTCGATGAGGCCGATGAGAGCGGAGCCCACCGCCGCCCCGGTGACGCTCCCCAAGCCGCCGACGATGACGACCACTAGGGCGAACAGGAGGATCTCGGTGTCGGCTCCGGGGCGCATGGTCAGCTGGCCCGCTGCGGCAACGCCCGCCAGGCCGGCCAACGCCGCCCCGAAGACGAACAGCCAGGCGAAGACCCGATCGACGTTGATGCCCATCATCCCCGTCATCTCCCGGTCGTCGACACCGGCGCGCATGATCGCCCCCACCCTCGTCTTGTTCTGCACGAAGTAGAGGCCGACACCCACCAGCACGGCGAGACCGATGACGAACCACCGGTAGCGGGGATAGGCGATGAAGCCCAGGTCGAGGGCACCGGAGAGCCACCGGGGCGGGGTCAGCGACTGGGGGTTGCCCCCGAAGATCGCCAGAGCCACGTCGGCGATCACCAGTCCGATGCCGACCGTGAGCAGCACCTCGGGCAGCTCCAAGCCCCGCACCCTCCGGAGCAGCACCCGTTCGGAGACGAGCCCGAGCAGAGCGGCCGCCAGAGCACCGGCAAGCAGTGCGAAGAGGAAGTTGCCAGTGGCGACCGCGGTGACGATGCCCACATACCCGCCGGCCAGGTAGAGGGCGCCGTGCGCCAGGTTGACGATGCGCATCAGCCCGAAGACGAGGGTGAAACCACTGGCGAGGAGGAAGAGAAGCGCCCCGAAGCTGAGGCCGTTCAACGCCTGGACGAGAAAGGCATCGAGGTTCATCCGAAAGAACGACTCCTGTTCAGCAAGCGTTTGCAGCGACGCTAGCACTGCCGATCGGCTGGGGTCGGGAAGAACCGGGGGGAATGACGCCGCGACTCGTATCTGCGATCTAGGTCGATCGATCTAGTCAGCAGAGCCGGCGTCGAAGCCGATGGAATACGCGGATTCTGCGCGCATTCCGCCGAGGGGGTGAGAATGAGTTTCGAGCAGAGGCGGGACCGGGGCACGCGCGCCGACGCGCCGGGACACCTCTCCTACGAGCTGCGCGAAGCCGACGACGGCCGCTGGCAGGTGAGCCTGCGCGGCCCGGCCTCCTCCGAGGTCGCCGCCCGGCTCGCCGACATCGCTCCTCTTTTCGACCTGTCCACGTCGCACGACGAGGTGACGGTCCTGGTCGAAGCCGGCCGCCACCACGACGTCGACCGCTTCCTCCGCTTCGCGTCCGAGGCGTACCCCGTGCCCACCCCGGTGGGCGAGTTCTGGGCGTTCCATCCCCACGCACCCGAGGAGGGGCGATCAGAGTGGTCGGGCCTCCTCCGCCAGGCCAAGCCGCGCCGGGGCGTGGGCGATCTCGGCGCCGCCCGCCAGCTCGGGCGCCGGATGGCCCGGGCCATGCGCCTCCACCCGGGGATCCGCCGGGCCGACGCGGTGGTGCCGGTGCCCGACGGAGAAAGGAAGCGCCCCTACTCCCTCCCCTACATCCTCGCCGAGATGATCGCCGACATCCTCGACATCCCCTTCGTGCCGGGGCTGGTCCGCAAGCTCCGGCCGACACCGGAGGCGAAGCGGCTGACGCCGGTCGAGCGGAAGGTGGTGCTCGCCGGGTCGTTCGTCACGTGCGGCGCCCCGCGCAGCCGGGTGGTGGTGGTCGACGACGTCATCGAGACCGGAGCCACCCTGGAGGCGATCACCCGGGCGCTGGAAGCCGACGGGGCCACGGTGGTGTCGGTGGCGGCCGCCTACCGGGGCGGCGCCCGTCGGTGACGGCCTATGCTCGCCCGACCAGAGCGGAGGTGTTGGTATGCGATTGGACGAATGGGTGGAGTCGTACCGGCGGGCATGGGAGGAACGCGACCCCGAAGCCGCCGCCTCCCTGTTCACCGAAGACGCCGAGTACCTGGACTACGTCTACGGCGAGCCCCATCGGGGACGCGACGGGGTGAGGGAATACTGGGCAGACGCCACCGCCACCCAGAGCGACGTGCGCGTCCGGATGGGAGAGCCCATCGCCGACGGATCGCGGGCGATGGTCGAGTTCTGGACCAACATGACAGTCGAGGGCAACCCGACGACTCTCGCCGGGTGCCTGCTGCTCCACTTCGACGAGTCCGGCCTGTGCCGACGGCTCCGCGAGTACTGGTTCTTCACCGAAGGCACGCTGGAGCCGCCGCCCGTGTGGGGCACCTGACGAATCCTCGAGCCCGCATCGAGCTCGCCCGATAAGGTCCGGCTGTGGCTGTCAGGGCGGAACCCACCCCCACCACCGCGGTCGTCTGGGCGCGCATCGGCCTGTTGGCCGTGGCGGTCGCGTCTGCCCTGACCGGCGCCGCCCTCTTCACCTTCCCCGACGCCACCCGCGTCTACTTCGCGTGGGAGCTGGGGCCGCCGCCGCTGGCGGCGCTGGTCGGCGGCTTCTACCTGGCTTCGGCGGTGATGTTCGCGGTGGCCGCCCGGTTGCCCCACGAGCAGGTGCGGAGCCTGCTGGCGGCCAGCCTCGCCCTCACCCTGCCCACGCTGGCGGCGATCCCGCTCCATCTGGGGTCGTTCGACTTCTCTCGCTGGCAGGCCTGGTCGTGGGTCGTCGTCTTCGGGGCGGCCCCGGCGTGGTGGGGAGCCCTGTTGGGGGCCTTGCGGGGATCCGAAGTCGTGGCCGACGACACCGAGCGCTCGGAGGTGGTCCTGGGCCTGGCCGGGGCGCTGACGGGGATCGGCATCCTGTTCTGGGTGGAGCCGGCCGCGGCGTCGGTGCTGGTCCCGTTCGAGCTCGCCGGGCTCAGCGGTCGGTTCACCGCCGCCTGGCTGGCGTTTCTGGCCGTGCTGGCGGCCTGGTACGCGGTGTTCCCCCAGAGGAGGTTCCTGCCGGCGCTGGCCCTGGTCGCCTACCCGGCGGCCGCCTTCCTCGCCGGGGTCCGCACCTTCACCGACCTGGGCCGGGGCCGGATCGTCTACCTGGCGGCGCTGGCGGTGTTCGCGGCCGCTTTCGTCGGCCCCGCTCGCCGGCACCGCCCGTAGGCTCAGCGCTTCCCGAAGAGATCCCCCACGTCGGGCAGACCGCCCTTGTCGTCGCCGGATCCTCCGCCGAACATGTCGAAGAGGCCGCCGAGGTCGGGCATCGACTGTCTGGCGGACTCCTTCTCCCCGCCGAGCAGGCCCCCGAGGATGTCCGAGAGCCCGCCACCGCCGAGCAGGTCGTCCAGCCCCCCGCCGCCGCCACCACCACCGCTCGGCTTCGTGGCACCGCGCATGCGGCCGGCCAGCCAGGACATCACGAGCGGAGCGAGGATCGGCAGCAGCTTCGAGAAGATCGACGACCCGGCCTGGCTGGTTCCGCCCAGGCGCTGTTCGACCGTCCCCAGCCGGTCGCCGAACATGTGGCCGAGGATCTTCTGGCCCTCCGCCGGGTCGACGCTCGCCAGCGGGTTCGGCTGGTCGAGGCGTCCCTCGTGGTCCTGGAGTGCGGCGGCGGCGAGAGCGTCGGCCTTGCCGCCCTGCACTTCGAGGTCGAGGCCGCCGAGCAGGGCCGGCAGCGCCTTGCGGGCGGCGTCCATCGCCGTCTCCGGATCCGTCCCGACACGCGAGGCGAGCTCGTCGGGATCGATCTGGCCCAGTATCTCTTCCACCATGTTGGCCATCGGGGCCACCCCTCCTGTCGGTTCCGGTGCCGATCCTATGCCCGGGCGGGATCCTGTGTCCGGGGACGATCCCGGCACTGACCTCGCCCGGTGTCGATTCACCTTTGTGAATCGATGAGTTGACCCCCGGAAAACCTTCTCCTACCTTCCCCCGCCGACCGCACACAAGTGCGTGGCTGATTCACATCTGTGAACTGGGGCGTGGTGACAGAAGACGAACGTCTCGAATACCTGGGAAAGATCGCCACCTGGTACTACGAGGACGACCTCGACCAGAGCGAGATCGCCCGCCGGATCGGCAAGTCGAGGTCGATGGTGTCCCGCTTGCTCAACGAGGCCCGGGAGAAGGGCCTCGTCCAGATCCGGGTCCAAGTCCCCCTCCGCACCGACACCCGCCTCGAAGAAGAGCTCCAGGAGACCTTCGGGCTGTCCGAGGCGCGGGTCCTCGTCTCCGACGAGCTCGACTGGGAGATGACCCTGCGCCGCCTCGGCCGTCTCGGCGCCATCGCCCTCCAGCGGCGGCTCCGCTCGGGCATCGACGTGGCGATCGGCTGGGGTGCGGCCCTGCACAGCGTGGTGCGGGCGATGCCCCAGATCCAGCTGGAGGGTGTCACCGTGCTCCAGGTGATGGGATCGGTGGGCGACGGCGACCCCGGCATCGACGGCTCCAACCTGGCCCGGGACCTGGCCGAGAAACTCGCCGGCGATTTCCGCTACCTCGCCGCCCCGCTGATCGTCTCCAACGAGGAGACCGCCGCCGATCTCCTCTCCGACCGCACCATCGCCAACACCCTGACGTTGGCCCGCTCCGCCGAGGTCGGGATCTTCGGCATCGGCGCCATCGACTCCCGGGTGTCGGGGCTGGTGCGGGCCGGGTACTTCACCGAAGACATCGTCCCGGCGCTGCGCGAGCAGGGCATCGTGGGCGACTTCCTCGGCTTCCTCATCGACGAGCGGGGACGGATCGTCGACAGCCCCTACAACCACCGGGTGATCGCCCTCCGGCCCGACGAGGTGGCCGCCAACGGGACCGTGATCGGCGTGGCCGGCAACCGCTCCAAGGCCGCCGCCATCCTGGCCGTGCTGCGGGCCGGGTACCTCGACGTGCTGATCACCGACTCGGCGGCCGCCCACGACGTCCTCACGCTCCACCGCGAGTCGGCGGCGAGGGCAGGCTGATGGACCGCACCACGATCACCCTGCTCGTCGTCCTCGTCGGGGCGTGGCTGCTGCAGATCTTCATGTCCAACTGGCAGATGCGGCGCTTCCACCGACGCAGCCAGGAGATGCGACGCAGAGGGACCGAGATGGCGGTGGGGCTCGCCGGCACCAACTACCGCCGCAAGACCTACGCCGTATTGGTGACCGACCTCCACCAGCGGGTCACGGCCGCTGGATACCTCAGCGGGTTCACTGTCTTCGCCGACATGAAGGACCTCCCCCAGCTCGAGGGAATGCACCTCGACGACATCGGAAAGGGCGACCCGCCGCAGGGTGTCTCGCCCAAGACCTGGAAGGCCCTAGATCACGCCGCCGGCTTCATCCGCCAGAAGCTGGCCAAGTCTTCGCCCGGATCGGACGAAAGGGAGGGCTCGGAGTGACGCCCGACCGGGACGGAGCACCCCGCAACGGGGTGAGGAGGTATCGATCCGAGAGGAGGAAGGATGCTGGACGCTCTAGCAGCGGCAGCTGAGGAGTTCATCAGCTGGTTCCGGGCAGGCGGCGAGACCTTCGTCGGCCTGGTGACCGGGATCATCCCCATGCTGGTGGTGCTCCTCACCGCAGTGAACGCGTTGATCGCCCTGATCGGGCCGGAACGCGTGAACAAGTTCGGTGAATGGGCGGGCCGGGAAGGGTTCGCCTACACCCCGATCCGCTACCTGATCTGGCCGTTCCTGTCGGTGTTCTTCTTGACGAACCCGATGTGCTACACGAACGGCCAGTTCCTGCCGGAGAGGTACAAGCCGGCGTTCTACGACTCGGCGGTGTCGATGGTGCACCCGCCCCTCGGCATCTTCCCGCACGTCAACCCGGGTGAGCTGTTCGTGTGGCTGGGCATCGCCACCGGAATCGAGCAGCTGGGTCTGCCGCTGGGCGACCTCGCCATCCGGTACCTGATCACCGGCTTCATCGTCATCTACATCCGCGGGCTGGTCACCGAGCGCATCACCAAGATCATGTGGGCCCGCCAGGACACGGCCGCCCAGGCCGCCTGAGAGAGGAGGATCGAGCAGTGAACCAGCTTCTCACTCGAATCGGCAAGGCGGTCGGCGGGGTCGTCGGCACCCTGTATCAGGCGGGGCGCGACACGATCGACCAGGTCATCAAGAACATCCTGCCGTTCATGGCGTTCATCGCCTTCCTGATCGGCGTCATCATCGAGACCGGCATCGGCGACTGGCTGGCGAACGTGCTCTCGCCGCTCGCCAACAACGTCATCGGCCTCCTGGTCCTGTCGGTGATCATCGGCCTGCCGGTGCTGTCGCCCCTGCTCGGGCCCGGTGCGGTGATCGCCCAGGTGATCGGCGTGCTGCTGGGCACCCAGATCGGCATGGGCAACATCTCGCCGACGATGGCCCTGCCCGCCCTGTGGGCCATCAATCCGCAGGTGGGTTGCGACTTCATCCCGGTAGGCCTGGCCCTCGGCGAAGCGGAACCCGAGACCGTCGAGGTGGGCGTGCCCGCCGTCCTGTTCAGCCGTATGGTGACCGGGCCACTGGCCGTGGTCATCGGCTGGATCTTCAGCGCCGGCCTCTACACGAACTGACCTAGGAGGAATCGACCGTGCCCCTGTTCCGCCGGAAGAAGCAGACCGAAGAGCAAGTCGAAAAGAGCGGCGTCGCAGAGACGCCTGCCCAGGAAGACGCCGCGGAGGTCGCCGAGCCGACCGATCAGGGCGCGGCCGAGCCCGAGCTCGATCATCCCGAGCCGCCTCCGGCCGGCACGTACCGCAAGGTGCGGGTGTGGCCGGGGCCGAAGGGCTGGGGCAAGGGCTTCATCATCGAGCCCAAGCCCGGCAAGGACCTCATCTACTCGGTGACCGGCGGCGGCATCCACCCTGTCGCCGCCCGGATCGCCGAGCTGAGCGGAGGCCGCGCCTTCGACGGGTTCAAGTCGAAGGCCGACTTCGACGAGATCGCCGTCGCCGTGATCGACTGCGGAGGCACCGCCCGCATCGGGGTGTACCCGATGAAGGGCGTGCTCACCGTCGACATCCACGGGGCCAGCCCTTCCGGGCCGCTGATGCGTTTCATCACCGAGGAGAACTTCGTCTCCGGGGTGACCGTCGAGACGATCGAGATCGTCGAGGACTGAGAGCCGGGAGGGGCAAGTGCCCCCTCCCGGCCTCCGGGCCGGCCGCGACGAACCAAGCGAATGATCAAGTACGAGACAACCGTCATCGCGGTTGGGGAGATGGCGGCCGAGTTCGCGGCCGACGGGGTGCTGATCTTCTTCGGAGAAGACGCTCCCGAGGAGCTCCACGACTTCGCCGTACTCACCCACACCGCCCAGCTCCACGACCCGGTGGAGCCCGGGGACCTGCTCGAAATCGACGGCTCCACCTACTCGGTGACCGCCGTCGGGGACGTGGCGAACCAGAACCTCGCCCAACTCGGGCACCTGGTGGTCAAGTTCAACGAGCTCACCGCCGCCGAGCTGCCGGGTGACATCTCGGTCACAGCCGGGCCGGTCCCCGAGCTGAAGGAGGGGATGACGGTGCGGATCACATCTGGGAGGAATCGATGCTCCTGCCCGAACTGAAAGAACGCCAACGGCAGGGAGACCCGATCAAAGTCGGGATCGTCGGCGCCGGGCAGATGGGAGAAGGCCTGGTCGCCCAGATGGAGGGCATGGTCGGCATGCGCGCCTTCGTGGTCTGCGACGTCGTCCCCGGGCGTGCCACCGAGGTGCTGATCTCGGCGGGAGTCAAGCCCGATCTGATCGTCGAGACCGACGACCCCGACGTCGGCGCCCAGGCCGTGGCCGAGGGGCGCCGCGTGGCGACCACCACCCCCGACGTCGCCTGGCTGGCGCCGGTCGACATCACCGTCGAGGCGACCGGCATCCCCGACGTGGGGGCGTGGGTCGCCTACCAGGCGATCCTCCACGGACGCCACGTGATGCAGATGAACGTGGAGGCCGACGCCACCGTCGGCTATCTGCTGCGCAAGATGGCCGACAGTGCCGGCGTCGTCTACACGCTCACCTCGGGCGACGAGCCCGGCGCCACGATGGAGCTGTACGACTTCGCCGCCTCCCTCGGCTTCGAGGTGATCTGCGCCGGCAAGGGAAAGAACAACCCGCTCGACCGCACCGCCACCCCCGAGTCGGTCGCCGCTGCCGCCGCCGAGCAGAACATGAACCCGAAGATGCTGGCGTCGTTCGTCGACGGCACGAAGACGATGGTCGAGATGACGTCGTTCGCCAACGCCGTCGGCTTCGTCCCCGACGTGCCCGGCATGCACGGACCCGCCGTCAGCCCCTCCGAGTTGGCGACCACCTTCGTGCCCCGCTCCGACGGCGGGATCCTGGAGAGGACCGGGGTGGTCGAATACGGCCGGGGCGTCGCCCCCGGGGTGTTCGTGGTGTTCCGCACCGAGCATCCCAAGCTGGTGCGGGACCTGGAGTACCTGTCGATGGGCCCCGGCCCCTACTGGGCCCTCTACCGCCCGTACCACCTGACCAGCCTGGAGACGCCGCATTCGATCGCCCGGGCGGTGCTCCGCAACGAGACCGTCATCGCCACCACCACTCCCCCCACGGCCGAGTCGGTGGCCGTCGCCAAGCGCGACCTGAACGAAGGCGAGAAAATCGACGGGCTCGGCGGCTTCACCGTCTACGGGATGATCGAGACCGTCGAAGCGGCCCGGGCAGGGGACATGTTGCCTTTGGGCGTCGCCCCCGGCGCCACCGTCACCCGGCCGCTGAAGGCAGGCGAGGTCATAACCCGGGACGCGGTCGAAGTCGACGAGTCGCTGGCGATCGTCCATCTCCGCCGCCTGCAGGACATGCAGCTCGGTTGGGACTAGACAAGGGATGACCACGCGTTTCATCGACCGCGCCATCCGTTCCTCCGTCGCCCGGGCCCAGAGGATGCAGCCGGGGAGGGTGCGGCGCGTCGCCGAAGAGACGCTGTATTCCTCCCCCGCCCAGCGACCCCTGGTCGAAGACGTCCGCTCGGCCCGCGACTACCTGGTGTCGACCGGGCTGGGCACCGCGGCGGCGTCGACGGTGGCGGTGCGCCGCACCGACCGGACGGTGGCCGTCACCCGGGAAGGCTCTATGGCAGCGGAGATCGACGGCCGCAGCCTCGAGACCGTTCCCGCCGACGCCGGTCCTCTCGCCCGGGCAGCCGCCGCGGTGGGGGCGGCGGTGTGGGCCCATCCCCCGGCGCTGATGGCGCTGGCTGCCGCCGACCGGAGAGTCGACGAGAGCGTGTCCCGGGACCTGGCCGAGTGCTGCGGCCGCATCGTCTTCGGCGCCGAAGTGACCGAGCCGGGAGTCGGCGTGGTCGCCGGCGAAGGCGTGGTGGCGGCCGGGTCGACCGCCATCGACGCCGTCGCCCGCTTGGAAGCGGCGGAGCGATTGGCCACCATCACGTTGCACCTACCCGACAGATAGAGGAGAGACAGTGGATCGAGCCGAGGCAACGGTCGTCGTCACCAACGAAGTCGGCCTGCACGCCCGCCCCGCCGCGCTGTTCGTGCGCAAGGCCAAGGAGTTCGAGTCGACGATCACCGTCCAGAACCTCACCCGCAACGGCGAGGCCGCCGACGCCAAGAGCCCACTCAGTGTCATCAAGGCGGCGGTCGCCCAGAACCACGAGATCAAAATCGTCGCCGAGGGCCCCGACGCCCAGCAAGCCGTGGATGCCCTAGTGGAGCTGGTGGAGACCGAACTGGCATGAGCCGCCTGCTGAAAGGCGTCGCCGCCAGCGGCGGCGTGGCGGTGGGCCCCATCCACCTCTACCGCCACGAGCTGCCTCCGCTTCCCCAAGGGGAGCCCGAAGACGCCGACGCCGAGGTGGAGCGCTTCCACCAGGCGGTGGAGCGGGTCGCCGCCCATCTGGGCCGCCTCGAGGAGAAGACCCGGGCCGAGATCGGCGACGACGCCGCCCAGATCTTCTCCGCCCACGCCCTCTTCCTGGAGGACCCTTCCCTCACCGATCCGATCGAAGAGGAGATCCGCCGCGGCGCATACGCCGAGGCGGCGGTCGCCGAGGTCGCCGAGCGGGTGGCAGGCGAGTTCGAGGCGATGGAAGAGGAGTACTTCGCCGCCCGCGCCGCCGACATCCGCGACCTGGGCACCCAGATCCTCCGCGAGCTGCTGGGGGTGGGACAGCCCGACCTGTCCGGGCTGTCGGAGCCGTCGATCATCGTCGCCTACGACCTCACCCCTTCCGACACGGCGCTGATCCCACCGGGGATGGCGCTGGGCTTCTGCACGATGGTCGGCTCGGCGGTGTCCCACACTGCCATACTCGCCCGCTCCCTCGGCATCCCCGCCGTCGTCGGCATCGGCGAGGTCGACGCCACAGCCGGCACCACCGCCGTCCTCGACGGGGACGCCGGCACCGTGTTGCTCGACCCCTCCGAGGACGAGGTGGCCTCCGCCCGGGCGGAGATCGAACGCCAGGAGCGGGAGCGGGCTGAGGCGATCGCCCACGCCAAGGAGCCGGCGGCGACCATCGACGGGCACCTGGTCGAGGTGGTCGCCAACGTGGGAGGCGTCGAAGACGCCGTCCGGGCCGCCGAGTCTGGCGCCGAAGGGGTGGGGCTGGTGCGGACCGAGTTCATGTTCCTCGACCGCGCCGACCTGCCCGACGAAGACGAGCAGGTCGAGGCCTACCGGGCGATCATGGGCCCGTTCCCGACCGGCCCGGTCGTGTTCCGCACCCTCGACGTCGGCGGCGACAAGCAGCTGCCGGCCGTCGAGATCGCCCCCGAGCTCAACCCGTTCCTCGGAAAACGCGGCATCCGCCTGACGCTGGCCGAACCGGAGATCTTCCGCACCCAGCTGCGGGCGATCCTCCGGGCGGGGGCGGGGCGCATGGTGCAGGTGATGTTCCCGATGGTGGCGTCGCCCGCCGAGGTGCGGGCCGCCCGCCGGATCCTCGAAGAGGTGGAAGCCGAGCTGGACCGGGCCGGGATCGAACGGGCCACCGACATCGAGGTCGGGGTGATGATCGAGGTCCCCTCGGCGGCGCTGATGGCGGACCTGCTGGCCGACGAGGTGGACTTCTTCTCGATCGGCACCAACGACCTCACCCAGTACACGCTGGCGGTGGACCGCACCAATCCGGTGGTGGCGCCGCTCGCCGACGCCCTGCACCCGGCGGTGCTGCGTCTCATCCGCCAGGTCGTGGAGGCGGCCCACGAGAAGGGCCGCTGGGTGGGGGTGTGCGGGGAGCTCGCCGGCGACCCCCTCGCCACGCCGGTGCTGGTGGGCCTCAGCGTCGACGAGTTGTCGATGAGCCCGCCTTCGGTCCCGATCGTGAAGAGCCGCATCCGGGCCCTGTCCCGGGAGAACTGCCGGGAGCTGGCCCGGGAATGCCTCGCCGCCGACGACCCCGCCGAGGTGCGCCGGATCCTGGCGGCGGCGTCCTAGCGGCGCGCCTCCACTATCGCCGCCAACGAGTCGAGGTAGCGGGCGCCGTCGGCGCCGTCGGCCACCCGATGGTCGACCGTCAACCCCACCTCGCAGGTGAGGGCCGCCCGCAGGCCGCCGTCGCCGGTGACGACCGGCCGGGGCCGGACCGTGCCCATCGACAGGATCACCGCCTGCGGGGGGACCAGCAGGGCGTTGAACCGGTCGATCCCGAGACCACCCAGGTTGGAGAGGGTGATCGACACCGGGGCCATGTCCTCGGGCCGGAGCTTTCCCGTCCGGGCCCGGTCGACCAGCGCCCGGATGGCGGCGTCGGCCTCGTCGGGCGCCAACAGATCGGGGTCGGCGATGGTCGCCACCACCAGCCCCACCCCGGGCCGGTCGACGGCCAGGCCCACGGAGACGCCGTCGATGGCGACGGCGGTGCGCGTCTCGGCGTCCCAACGGACGTTGAGCTCGGGGTGGGAGCGGAGCGCCTCGGCCATGGCGCGCACCACCTCGGTCGTCCAGCTGCGGCCTCCTCGCTTCTCTGCCGCCCGATCGAGGACGAGCTGGCGGTAGAGCGTGAACTGGGGAACGGCGGCGGACCGCTCCATGATCTCGGCGGTGGCCCGCCGCACCGCCTGGCGACGGGCGTCGTCGACTCCCTGGGGGGCCGGGGCGGGCTCCGGGGCCGGCGCAGCCGCACGGGCAGGAGAAGCGGCAGGCGCCGTCGCTTCCTGGGAACGCTCGGCGGCCGCCCGCACGTCTTCGGGTGTGACCTGGCCCCGTTTTCCGGTCGGGGTGACGCCGGTCAGGTCGACGCCCAGCCGGCGGGCGAGGGCCCGGGCAGCCGGGGAGGCGGCGACTATGCCCGTGGGGGTCGTCTCCGGCTCGGCGGGCGGGGCGGTCCCGAAAGATGCGTCGTCGGCCGGGCGGTCTTCGGGCGCGGAGGCGGTGTCGGCCGCCGGTTCGTCGCCGAGGCTGAGCCCGCCGAGGAGGTCCTCTTCGTCGGGGATGGCGGTGGCGAGGACCCCGCCGACGGGGATCGTGTCGCCTTCGGAGGCGACGAGCTCGTGGATGGTCCCCGAGAACGGCGCCTCGAGGTCCATGTCGACCTTGTCGGTCGATATCTCGGCGAGAGGCTGGCCCTGTTCGACGTGGTCGCCGGCCGCCACCCGCCACTCCAGGAGGACGGCTTCCTCCATCTGGGCGGACAGGGCCGGCAGGCGGATGTCGCGGGGTTCGTTCATGCGTTCACGAGCTCCTTGGCGGCGGCCTCGACGTCCTCCACCTGGGGGATGACGGCACGTTCCAGCTCACGGGCGTACGGCATCGGCACCGGCTGGCCGCACACCCGGGCGACCGGAGCGAGCAGGTAGTCGAGGGCGTCGGACTCGCAGACGCCGGCCACGACCTCCGCCCCGACCCCGACGGGCTGGGGCGCCTCGTGGGTGACCAGCAGCCTCCCGGTCTTCTTCACCGAGGCCCGCACCGTGTCGATGTCGAGGGGCTGGACGGTGCGCAGGTCGATCACCTCCGCTTCGATGCCGGCGGACGCCAGCCCGTCGGCGGCCTCCAGCGCCCGGGGTGTCATGATCGAATAGGCGGCGATGGTCAGGTCCGTGCCCTCCCGCAGCACCTTGGCCTCCCCGATCCGCGCCGGGGTGTCCTCGGCCCGCGAGCGCAGCTCGACGGGGCCTTCGGTCTTGTAGAGGAGCTTGTGCTCCAAGAACACGACCGGGTTGGGGTCCAGGTAGGCGGCGAGGAGCAGGTCGTGGACGTCCTGGGGCGTGGCCGGCAGCACCACCTTGAGGCCGGGGACGTGGGCGAACCACGCCTCCAGGCTCTGGCTGTGCTGGGCGGCGGCCCCGGTGCCGCCCCCGCCGGGGGCCCGCACGATCATCGGCACCGTGACGTTGCCGCCGTACATGAAGTGGAGCTTGGCGGCCTGGTTGACGAGGGGGTCCATGGCGTTGGCGACGAAGTCGGAGAACTGCATCTCGACGATGGGGCGCATCCCCGTGATCGCGGCCCCGACCGCGAGACCGACGATCGCCTCTTCGGAGATCGGGGTGTCGCGCACCCGCTCCTCCCCGAACTCGGCGACCAGGCCGTCGGTGACCCCGAAGGCCCCGCCGTAGACGCCGATGTCCTCACCGGCGAGGAACACCCGCTCGTCCTGGCTGAGCAGCAGGCGCATCGCCGCCCGGAGAGCGGCGGCGTAGGTCATGGTCTCAGGCATAGGCCGCTCCTACGAGGTCGGCGGGGTCGGCGTCGGGGGCACGGAAGGCCGCCTCCACCGCCCGGCGGACGGCGTCTCTCGCCTCGATCCGGCACTCCTCCAGCTGGTCGGATGTGAGCCAGCCTTCGTCGATCACCCGGGCTTCGTAGCGGTCGAGGGGGTCGCGGCTCTTCCGCCACTGCTCGATCTCGTCGACGGTGCGGTACAGGTTGCGGTCCGACTTGGAGTGGCCCCGGTAGCGGTATGTGACCGCTTCGATCAGGATCGGCCCTTCTCCCCTGCGGGCCCGGGCGACCGCCTCGGAGGTGTTGCGGAACACGTCCACGACGTCGTTGCCGTCGACCCTCACCCCGGGGATGCCGTAGGCGTCGGCCCGCCGCACGATCGAGCCGCCGGCGGTGGCCTTGTCGACCGCCATCGACATGCCGTACTGGTTGTTCTCGCACACGAACACGACCGGCAGCGACCAGATCCCCGCCAGGTTCAGCGACTCGTGGAACGCCCCCTCGTTGGCGGCGCCGTCGCCGAAGAAGCAGGCCACCACCTTCCCCGTGCCCTGCATCATCTGGGAGAAGGCGGCGCCGGTGGCGATGGTCATCGAACCGGCGACGATGCCGTTGGCGCCGAGGTTGCCGGCGGCGACGTCGGCGATGTGCATCGAACCGCCCCGGCCCCGGCAGTAGCCGGTGTCCTTCATCAGCAGCTCGGCGAACATCCGCTCCAGGTCGGCGCCGTGGGCGATGGCGTGGCCGTGGCCCCGGTGGGTGGAGGTGATGAAGTCGCCTTCGTCGAGGGCTGCCGCCACCCCTTCGGCGACGGCCTCCTGGCCGATCGACAGGTGCATCGTCCCGTGCAGCACGCCCCGGGCGAACAGCTCCTCGAGGGCCTCCTCGAACCTGCGGATCGTCCACATCACCAGCAGCGACCGGCGGGCGCCGTCCGGTGTCGTGGGGTCACGTTTCGGCATGGTCAACTCTCCTGTTCTGCCAGGCGCAGGGCGGCGGCGGCCAGCGCCTGGTCGCATACCAACTCGTCGATGAGGCCGCCGTTGAGGGCGGCCACCACCGCCTCTGCCTTCTCTGGTCCCGCCGCCACCCCGATCACGGTGGGGATGGCCCGCAGCTCGTCGAGGGTGAGGGCGACGACCCGCTCCCGGAGAGGGCCGGGGACCTCCTCGCCGGAGTGGTCGACGAGGCGGGCGCAGACGACGGCGGCAGGGGTCTTGTCACCCGTGTAGGCGTCGGCGATCACCTTCTCGGCGAACCCCCGCCCCGGGAGGCCGATGCCGACGACGGCGAGATCGGCGGTGCGGGCCAGGTCGAGCTGCTGGCGGATCACCGGGTCCTGCAGCATCTGTTTGGTCAGGCCCGGGCTCTCCAGCAGCACGGGGGCGGGGAGGAACGAGTACTGGCCGCCGAGGCGGGTGGCGAGCTCCCGCACCAGGTGGTGGCCCGACGACGACGTGGGCATCGCCAGGTCTCCTCCCACCTGCACGACCTCCACCCGGCTTGGCCGCTCCACCGCCACCCGGGTGACAGTCGCCTCAACCGACGTCCCCCAACCGAGGGCGATGCGGATGCCGTCGCGGACGTGGTCCAACAGCCGACGCGCTCCGAGGCTGCCCACCAGCTCCAGCGGGTTGTGCTGGTCGGTGGCGAGGACCGCCACATGGCCCGTGCCCCAACGCTCGCTGATGGCCTCCTCGAGGGAGGGGTGGCGGCGCAGCGGATGGTCGACCACGAAGCGGATCACCCCTTCGCGGCGGGCGGCGTCCAACAGCCGCGACACGTTGGAGCGGCTGGTGCCGAGGTGGTCGGCGACCTCGTCCTGGGACCAGCCCATCACGTAATAGCGCTCGGCGGCCTCGGCGAGGCGGGCCCGGCGGAGGAGCTGATCGGCGGTCATCGCCTCACCCTCCCGGACGCACATTCGTGCAGGATGCTCACGATTGTGAGTGTGGTTGCGGGCACCGGCGTCCGCAAACCCGGGATTCACGAAGTTGCAGGCGGGATCAGGACTTCAGCCAGCGGCCCTTGTCCCAATCGACGGCCCATTCCTCCGCCTGGAAGAAGTCCTCGATGAAGGTCACCTTGATGTTGCGGGGGTCCCCCTCGACGACCTCCACCGGCAGGTCGGTGAAGCGCTCGATGGTCTCGGCGGTGTCGACTCCCTCGAACCCCGCCGCGATCGACGCCCGATAGGCGACGAGGAGCGGCTGGGCGAGGAACACCTGCGGGGTCTGCATCCGCCGCAGGGAAGCCTCGGGGAGCGGTTCGACGTCGGCATCGCCGATCCGGTACAGCGGCGCCTCCACCGACAGGCCCGGGACCGCCCCGCCGTGCTCGGCGGCCACCGCGATCAGTTCCTCGAGGAGGTCGAGGGTGATGAACGGCCGGGCTCCGTCGTGGATGGCCACCAGCTCCACCTCGTCGGCCTCGATGGCGGGGGCGAGGCAGTCGAGGCCCGCCATCTCCGAGCGGTGACGGGTGGGTCCGCCTTCGACCACGTCCGTGACCTTGGAGACGGGGATCTCGGAGAGGACCTGCTCGGCCTGCTGGCGGTCCTCCTCGCGGATCACCAGCACCACCCGGTCGATGGAAGGTGCCCGCTCGAAGGTCTCCAGGCAGTAGGCGAGCACCGGCCGCTCCCGGATCGGCAGGTACACCTTGTTGACCGCCTGCTGGACCCGTGAGCCGCTTCCTCCGGCGAGGATGATCGCCGCCGTTTTCATCCGGCGAGGGTACATCCGGTGGTCACCCCCGTCGTCGCAGGTACACTGACTCCGCTTCCATGGTCAGCCCTCACCTGCTTCGCCCGTACTCGTCGCGCCAGCTGTCGCTCCTCTCCGGCGACGGCCAGGTGATGGTGTTCGCGGTGCTCGGCGGCAGGTACGCCGGGCCGACCGTGTTGGTGCACCATCCGACCCTCCTGCATCGGATGGACACCCTCCCCCGCCACATCCGCACCGTCGTCTTCATCGACGAGCCGATCCCGGACGCGGCCACCGTAGCCCTGGTCGACGACATGGTGGAGCTGTTCGAGCAGCTCGACGTCGATGCCCTGGCCCAGCACGTGCCGGCCAGCGAGGCGGTGAAGCGGGTGCGCGGCAGCCGCATCCTGGAGGGCGTCGACCGCTCGACGCTGGCGGCGGTCCGGTCGCCTGAGGTCATCCGGCGCGAGGCGCTGGAGCGGGCGGTCTACTCGACCGCCGAGCAGTGGGTGAGCCCCACCCACCTCGTCGCCCTCTCCGGCGGGTCGGTCCGCTTCGCCGGACCCGGCGCGGTGGTGGTGACGCCGGCCTGAGGGAGACACCGCGGTCGAGGCGTCTCTAGCCTCCTTTCCACATGACGGCCGCCACTCCGACGCTGCGCCTCGGCACCCGCCGCATACCCGTAGTGCTGCCGTCGCTGCGCGACGCCCGCCTCCACACCGCGGCCACGATCCTGTCCATCCACGCCATCGGGATCGCCGCCCTGGGTTTTCGGGTGTCGGTGTTCCACGTCCTCGTCTCGATCCTCACCGCGGCGGTGATCGACGTCATGATCACGTTCCGCCAGACCGGAAAGCTCGTGTGGCCGGCGAGCGGCATGCTCACCGGCAGCGGTGTCGGCCTGATCCTGCGGCTCACCGACATGCACGCCTACGACTTCTGGAACTGGCGGGGCTGGCACATCTACGCCGTCGTCGCCGGCGCCTCGGTTCTCACGAAGCATCTGATCCGCTTCCGCGGCGAGCATCTGTTCAACCCGTCGAACGTCGGCCTGGTGGCGGTGTTCCTGCTGCTGGGCAGCGAGGTGGTGGAGCCGCTCGACTTCTGGTGGGCTCCCCTGGGGTTCTGGATGGCAGCGGCGTACGTGGTGATCCTCGCCGGCGGGGTGCTCGTCACCCGCCGCCTGCATCTCCTGGAGATGACGGCGGTGTTCTGGGCGGTCCTCGCCGCCGGCCTGGGGGTGCTGTCCGCGTCCGGGCACTGCATGGTGGCCGCCTGGTATCCCGAGCCGGTGTGCGACGGCCACTTCTGGTGGGTGCTGGTCACCTCTCCCGAGATCCTCATCTACCAGTTCTTCATGATCACCGACCCCAAGACCATCCCCCAGAGCCGTCGCGGGCGCGTCATGTTCTCGGCCGCCCTGGGGATCCTGGCGGTGCTCCTCATCGCACCGCAGGAGACCGAGTTCGGTGCCAAGGTCGCCCTGCTCGGCAGCCTGGTGATCCTCACCCCGATCCGGCGGGTCTTCGACCGCCCGCTCCGCCTCCGGATCCCCTCGGCCCGCCCCTCCACAGCATTCGCCCAGGGCGTGGGGATGGGTGTGGGGCTGACGCTCCTCGCCCTGGCCGTGGTCGTCGCCGGAGTGCCCACCCGGCGGCCGGCGCAGGCGTCGGCGCCCACCGTCCCTCAGGTCACGGTCGATGTGGAGGTGGCGGACCTCCCCGAGCCGGAGCTCGGCCCCGAGCTGGTGGCGCTGGGCATGGCCGCCGACGCCCCCGAGCTGGTGGAGATGCTGGCCGAGAACCTGGCGCTCGAAGCCGAGGCGATCCGCGACGGCGACGGCGGCCTCCTCGCCCTGGCCGCCACCGGGGACCGCCTCGGCGCGATGCAGCAGAGGGTCGACGACGCCGTCTCCACCGGCGTCCGGGTCGCCGAGGAGTACACGTTCACGTCCCTCCTCCTCGACGCCATCCCCAGCGATGGCGGCCAGTCGAGCGTCGCCGTGTCGGTGGAGGCGGAAGGCACCGTCGACACCGTCACCTACGACGCCACGGGACGAGAGCAGTCGCGCACCTCGGCCCCGTTCGCCGGCACGTTCGTCCTGCGCCGCGTCGGCGGGGAACGGTGGCTGATCGCCTCCGCCTCCGAGCCCGTCACCTCACCGCCATCGCCCGGTCGGGGCTGAGCAGGAACGGCGGCAGGTAGGCGGGGATGTTGGAGAAGGGCAGCACCGACGGGTCGAGCTCGATGCCCAACACGTCGGTCATGAACGCCCTCCTCTTTTGGATGCGGTCCCACGCCTCCGGGTAGCGGCGGGCGAACTCGTCGCGCAGCGCCTCGTCGGCGAGGGCGATACCGTCTTCGATGTTGGTGGTGAAGTACGGGGTCTTCGTCGCCGGGATCACGTCCACCTGCAGCGCCATCCCCGAGGCCAACTCGACGTCGGAGTCGGGATAGAACGGGCTCGCCACCCACTCGTCGAGATGGATCTGGTGGCCGGCGTTGAGGAACAAGCCGAAGAACGGGTCACCTAGCCGCCCGAAGACGATGTCGTGGAGGACCTTGCCCTTCTGGCCGATGTGGAGCGCCTGGTACCACTCCACGATCGCCTCGAAGTAGGGCCGGACCAGGCGGTCGACGTAGTCGGATATGTCGGAGGGAAGCTCGGAGGCGTCGCGGACCACGAACCCGGCCCGGCAGTTCAACGCCCCCCAGATCCCGTAGGCGACGGTGAGGGGGTCGCCGTGGGAGATCACCCTGTCGCCGGGGCTGAGCAGCCCGAGCGCCGCCCGGGAGCCGGCGGTGAGCATGAGGTGGCAGGACAGCGGGGACCCGTCCCATCCCAGCAGGCGGACCGCCTCCCGCTCCCGCATGCCCGGCTCCAGCCCGAAGATCAGGTTCCGAACCCCCTGGGAGGTGTGGCTGGCGGCGTACTCGAAGGCGGCGAGTTGCTCCACCTCGTTGATCACCCGCAGGCCGTCGGCCGGGTCGATGAACAGGTCCGTCGCCGGCAAGGCGTTGTCGTCGCCGACGACGTCCCGCACCACGTCGACGATGAACGCCGGCACCTCCGAGCGGTGCGGTCCGAGGTCCTTCCAGCCGACCAGCCCGACCCGCATGCCGGACCCCAACCCCTCACCGACGAGGACGTCGCGCAGGGGCCGGGACCGGTCCCGGGGCTGGTTGGGGAGCGAGAAGTCCTGGTGCAGCTCCACCCGCATGGGAAGCGGCGCCGCCTCGGCCATCCCGACGCACTCGTTTCCGACCAGGATCAGGGGGTCGCCGTCGGGCGCCACCACCAGCAACGCCTCTTCGAAGCGGGGGTCGAAACCGCTCAGGTAGGAGAGGTTGGCGCTGTGCTCCCGGTCGGCGTAGACCAGGACGGCGTCCAGACCCCGCTCGGCCGCCTTGGCCCGTAGCCGGGCGAGACGTTCCCGATACAGATGGGCGGGGAGCTCGGGGGCCTCCTGGGACATCCCGAACTCCGGCAACTCCAGCTGAGTGAGATGGGCGGTGACCATGCCGGGAGTCTGGTCCGGCCCGCCTCGGGTGTCGAAAAGGCGGTTCAGTCCTCCGACACATCGACTGGGGCGAGGACGGACCATGTAGATGGGGACATCTATCCGGGAGATGTCACCGGCGGCCCGGCCGTCAGCGGGAGATCGTGACGTACTGGCCCGCGTCGAAGGATTCCCAGTCCCCGACGGTGCCGTCGGGCCAGTGGACGCGGACCTCGGCCCGGCCGGCGGAACCGAGCCCGAAGTGGGTGGGACCGAGTTGCCCCCCGGCGTGGCCGCCTCCCACCACCACCTCCCGTTCGATCCGGTGACGGCCGATGCGCAGCTCGATCCATGCCCCGATGGCGTGACGGTTGGGACCCTCCTGGGTGAGGCTCACCCCCAGCCAGTTGCCGACTTCCCCGGTCTGCTCCCAGATCTTGGCCGGCACCCGCCGCTCGACCACCACCACGTCCAGGTCGCCGTCGAGGTCCAAGTCGGCGAGCGCCCCGCCCCGGCTCCGGTCCATGTCCACCAGCCCGGCTGCGTCCGCCGCCTCGACGAAGGTGCCGTCGGGCCGGCCGAGCAAGAGGTTGTTGGGGTCCTGGGAGGCGAACTCGGGCATCGCTTCCACGTTGCCTTTGGTGACGAACAGGTCGACGAACCCGTCGTTGTTGACGTCGTCGAACTCGGCATGCCAGGCCGTGGAGGGACGGGTGATGTCTCCGACGAAGGGACGGTGGGCGTTGGCGCCGCGGTGGAGGGCGATGTCCTCGTAGGTTGGACCGACCGCGCCCTCGGCCAGGGTCTGGAGCTTGTTGTCGCCCTGGCTGGTGAGATAGACCTCGGGCTTGCCGTCGTCGTCGAGGTCCTGGCTGGCGATCCCCATCCCCCAGATCTGCAGCGACCGCCACCCGTCGGCTTCCGTGTAGAGGCGGGGCTCGGCGCCCGGCTCGATCCGCCACAGCTGCTCGGAGCCGTCCCGGTAGTAGTGGCGGTCGTTGGTGAGGCGCAGGTCCCGCCTTCCCGACCTGTCCCAGTCGCTGAACAGTGCCGACAAGGCGCAGTAGCCGGGCTCGAGCGGGATGGGATCCCCATAGCCGTCGCCTTCCGGCCGGTACAGGACGTGGCCGCCGCAGGTGCGGTCTCCGTCGACGGTGGCGAGGTCGATGTAGTCGGCGAACACCATGGTCGGCCAGGTCTCGCCGGGCTCCCAGGTCGCCGAAAAGGACACGGTCCAGCCGTCGCCGCCGTCGATCCCCCACAGGTCGTTGGCGGGCTCGAAGCGGCAGTCGCCGATGCCCCGCATCATCAGGTTCTCGCCCACCCGCAGCACGGCGAGGTCGACGATCCCGTCGGAGTCGACGTCCAGCGGGTAGGCGCCGGCCACACCGGTCACCTCGAGCTCGGGGGCGTCGACGGCCTCGAAGGAGATCCCGCGCCCCGAGGTGTTGCGATAGAGGCGGGCTGGGTTCTCACCGCCGGCGAGGTACATGTCGGGGAGGAAGTCGCCGTCGCAGTCGAAGATCGCCACACCCCCTCCCACGAAGAACTCGAACTCGCCGTCGTAGGTGTGGTCCACCCCGGCTTCGGCGGTGACGAGCCGGTAGGCGGGTGGCCCCAACGGCTCGGTGGGGGCGTCGCCCCGAACCAGGTCGGCGGTCCACCAGGCGGCGCCGGCGGTGAGGGCGATGCCGGCGACCATGCCCGCCACCATGGCCGGCAGGGTGCGCGGACGGCCCGTGCCCGCGGGACTCATCGTCCGTCCCCCACTTGCCGCCTGTCGGGCCGTGGTGGACAATCCGGCCCGCGTCGGACAGAAAGGGGCTCGCGATGGAGACGGTGCGCTGGGGGGTGCTGGGGGTGGCGAACATCGCCACCGCCAAGGTGATCCCCGCCATCCAGGCGACCGAGACCTGCCATGTGACGGCGATCGCCTCCCGTGACCTCGCCAAGGCCCGGGCGGCGGCCGAGGAGCTCGGCATCGAACGTGCCTACCGCTCGTACCGGGAGCTGCTCGACGACCCCGACGTCGAAGCCGTCTACATCCCCCTGCCCAACCACCTCCACGCCGAATGGACCCTCGCCGCCGCCGCGGCGGGAAAGCACGTGCTGTGCGAGAAGCCGCTGGCGCTCGACGCCGCCGAAGCCCGCCGCATGGTGGAGGGTTGCGCCGAGGCGGGGGTGAAGCTGATGGAGGCGTTCATGTACCGCCACCACCCCCAATGGGTGGAGGTGAAGCGGATGGTGGACGAAGGGGTGATCGGCGAGGTCTACGCCATCCAGACGATCTTCACCTACCGCAACCTGGACCCGGGAAACATCCGCAACATCGCCGCCGCCGGGGGAGGCGCCCTCTACGACATCGGCTGCTACCCCGTGAACGTGGCCCGGTTCCTGTTCGGGTCCGAGCCGACCGACGTCGAGGCGTTCATCCGCCGTGACCCCGCCTTCGGCACCGATGCCCTCACGTCGGCGATCCTCGACTTCGACGGCCGCCACGCGGTGTTCACCGTCTCGACCCAGACCGAGGCCGACCAGAGGGTGGCGATCGAAGGCACCGAAGGCCGCCTGGTGGTGGAGATCCCCTTCAACATCCCCCACGACCGCCCCACCCGGGTCTTCCGCTACGCCGGCGGCGACCCGCCCGCCGATCAGCACTACGAGATCCACGAGATCCCTCCCGCCAACCAATACGGGATCCAGGCGGAGCTCTTCGCCCGGTCGATCCGGGAGGACACCCCGGTGCCGGTGGAACCGACCGACGCCATCGCCAACATGGAAGTGCTGGACAGGATCTTCGCCGCCTCCTGAGCAGTCATGCCTCTACCCGGTCCGGGGGCTCGGTCGGGGTGACGGCCCGCACCCCGGCCGGGTCGGCGATCACCGGCGACAGGGCCATCTCGGCGGCACCGAGGAGGCTGGCGTCGACCCCGAGTGAGCCACGGACGATGCGCACCGCCTCGCCGGGGGCCTGGAGCACCACCGACCGGGCGGCCTCCTCCATCGGTTCACGCAGATACGGGTAGAGCTCCTGGTAGAGGCCGCCGATGACCACCACGTCGGGGTTGAACACGTTGATGAGGTTCCCGATCCCATAGCCCAGCCAGGTGCCCGTGACCTGCAACGCCTGGAGGGTCTGGGGGTCGCGGTCGTCGACCCGTTGGGTGATCTCTTCGATGAGCTGTTGTCCCACGAACTCGGTCAGCCCCGCCCTCTCCGCCAGCGCCGCCTCGCCTGCCTCCGTCTCCCAGCATCCCCGGGCGCCGCAGGTGCATGGCTTGCCGTCGGGGTTGATGAGCGTGTGGCCCGCCTCCCCGGCGTAACCGGCCGCTCCCAGCATCGGCTGGCCGTCCTGGATGATCCCGGCGCCGATCCCCACTTCGCTGTTGACGTAGACCAGCTGGGTGGCGCCCACCCCCGCGCCCCGGCGGAACTCGGCCAGGGCGCCGAGGTCGGCTTCGTTGGCGGCCATCACCGCGTCACCCAGCCCGAAGCGGGCGCCGAGCAGCGCCCCGAGGGGGACGTTCTTCCAGCCGAGGTTGGGAGCGAGGTGCACGAATCCGTCACGGCGGCGGACGACGCCGACCACCGCCACCCCCATCCCCACCAGCACCTGGTCTTCGGCGAAATCGTCGAGGAGGGCGCGGGCCATGCGGGCCACCTCTTCGATCGTCTCGTCGACCGAGTGTGTGCCGCGGGCCCGGGCCTGTCTCACCTTCCCGTAGACGTGACCGCCCAGCCCGACGGTGGCGACGGCCACCGAGTCGACCGAGAACTCGACGGCGAGCACGGTCGCTCCCTTGGGCCGGGGGCTCACCACCGGGGAGGGACGGCCGGGCCCGGCGGAGGCCGTGCCGGGCTTCTCCTCGACCAGGCCGAGACGGCTCAGCTCGCCGATCAGGTCGGCGATGGTCGAACGGTTGAGGCCCGTCTTCTGGGCCAGCTCAGAACGCGACATGGGGCCGGAGCGGTGGAGCCGGTCGAGGACCGCGGTGAGGTTGTGACGGCGCACCTCCTCCGGCGCCACCCCTCGCCCCTGCCTCCTCAGACTTCGATCTGGAGGGGTGTTCACGAGACGCGAACAATAACCCCCGTATTTGTTGCGGCGTCCAACAATTGGGGAGTAACGTCCCACGCGTCAACGGGGCGGGACTTCCCAGCCCTCTCCCCGTGACCTCATCAGTGAGGAAGAAAGAGGAGGAAACGTGAGATCACTCAGGACCACATGGGCGCTGCTCGTCGCCCTGGCATTGGTGCTGGCCGCCTGCGGCGGCGATGGTGGCACCACGACGACTGCGGGTGGCGCCGCACCCGAGGACTCGGCCCCGGCGGACACCGCCGCCGAGGAGACCACTCCGGCGACCGAAGCACCGGACGACGGCGGTGAAGCCGAAGCCGACGGCGATCTGGTCATCGGCGTGTCCTGGAACAACTACAACGAGGAGAGGTGGGCCCGCTGGGACGAGCCGGCCATCCGGGCGGCGATCGAGGAAGCCGGCGGCACCTACATCTCCACCGACGCCGGCTCCTCCGCCGAGCAGCAGCTCGCCGACGTGGAGAACCTGATCTCCCAGGGCGCCGACGCCATCATCATCCTCGCCCAGGACGGCACCGCCATCCTCCCGGCCGTCGAGAGCGCCCTCTCCCAGGGCATCCCGGTGGTCGCCTACGACCGCCTGATCGAGAACCCGGGCGCCCTGTACGTCACGTTCGACAACGTGGGCGTGGGCCGTCTCATGGCCGAGGTGATCTACGAGATGGTGCCGACCGGCAACTACGTGATCATCAAGGGCAACCAGGCCGACGCCAACGCCGACTTCCTCCGGGAGGGCTTCGAGCAGGTGATCGGCGAGGCCGTCGCCAACGGCGACATCACCATCGTCGGTGAGACCTACACCGACAACTGGGACCCGGCTCTGGCCCAGACCGAGATGGAGCAGTACCTGACCCAGGCCAACAACGAGGTCGACGCCGTCCTCTCTCAGAACGACGGCATGGCCTCCGGTGTGGTGGCCGCCCTGGAGGCCCAGGGTCTCGCCGGCCAGGTGCCGGTGTCGGGCCAGGACGCCGACCTCGCCGCCCTCAACCGCGTCGCCCTCGGCACCCAGGCGGTGTCGGTGTGGAAGGACGCCCGCGAGCTGGGTCGGGCCGCCGGCGAGGCCGCGGTGGCGCTGGCCCAAGGCACGCCGCTCGAGGAGATTCCCGGCACCGTGATCTTCGACTCCCCCGGCGGCAACGAGATGGTCTCGATCCTGCTCGAGCCCGTCGCCATCACCCGGGACAACCTGAACCTGGTGGTGGAAGCCGAGTGGATCACCGTCGACCAGCTGTGCCAGGGCGTCCAGCCCGGGACCGTGGAGGTGTGCGGCTGATAGCCGCCCCTCATGAGCAGATGAGGACCACAGCGCCCCCGGACCCGTCTGGGGGCGCTGTGTACCCTCTGGGATAGAGCAATGAGTGTGACCCAAGCACCTCCGGGCGAGACACAGCAGCAGGAAACGGTCCGCGGCCCCCGCCCTTCTGTCGGCTCGGCTCTCCGGTCGGCCGAGCTCGACCTGCGGACGCTCGGCATGGTGGGGCTCCTGATCGTCATCTGGATCGGGTTCCACTTCATGTCGGGCGGGACCTTCCTCACTCCCCGCAACCTGTGGAACCTCTCGGTGCAATTCGCCCCGGTGGCGATCATGTCCACGGGGATGGTGCTCGTGATCGTCTCCCGCAACATCGACCTGTCGGTCGGCTCGATGCTGGGTGCGGTGGGCATGGCGATCGCCGTCCTCCAGGCCGAGATCCTCCCCGACATCCTCGGATTCGGGCATCCGGCGATCTGGCTGATCGCCGTCGGCGCCGCCCTGGTGCTCGGCGGCCTGATCGGCCTGCTGCAGGGCCTGATCGTCGCCTACGTGGGCGTGCCGTCGTTCATCGTCACCCTGGGCGGCCTCCTGGTGTGGCGGGGCGTGACCTGGTGGATCACCGCCGGCCGCACCGTCGCCCCCATGGACTCGACGTTCCAGCTCCTCGGCGGCGGCTCCCGGGGCTCCCTCGGAGAGGTGGGGAGCTGGGCGGTCGGCGTGCTCGCCTGCATCGGCATCGTCGCCATCCTCCTCTACGACCGCCGCCAGCGGATCCGCTACGGCTTCAAGCTGCGCCCCACATGGGCGATGATCGCCATCGCCGTCGTCGGCAGCGCCGCGGTGCTCGGGGCGGTATGGGTGATGAACAGCTACTACCTGCCCGAGAATGTGGCGATGCAGGTCGCCGAGCAGCAGGGCATCCCCTGGCCGGAAGGCGGGCTGCGGATCCCGATGGGGATCTCGTATCCGGTGCTCATCGCCATCGGGGTGATGCTCTTGATGAGCTTCGTCGCCAACCAGCGGCGGTTCGGGCGCTACATCTACTCGATCGGCGGCAATCCCGAAGCCGCCGTCCTCTCCGGCATCAACACCCGCTGGACCATCGCCAAGACCTTCATGACGATGGGCATGCTCGTCGGCGTCGCCGCCGCCGTCACGGTGGCCCGCCTCAACGCCGCCACCTCCGGACTGGGCACGCTGGCGGAGCTGTACGTGATCGCTGCCGCCGTCATCGGCGGGACCTCCCTCGCCGGGGGCGTCGGCACGATCCCCGGCGCCGTGCTGGGGGCGCTGGTCATGCAGTCGCTCCAGTCGGGAATGGTGCTGATGAACGTCGACGCCCCGCTGCAGGACATCGTCGTCGGAATCGTCCTGGTGATCGCCGTCGCCGTGGACGTGTACTACCGAAAGCGAGCTGCGCAATGAGCGACCGCACTCCCCTCGTCGACATGCGCAACATCCACGTTTCCTATGGCGGCGTGCACGCCGTGGAGGACGTCTCCATCGACCTGTACCCGGGCGAGGTGCTGGCCCTCGTGGGCGGCAACGGCGCCGGCAAGTCGACGCTGATCAAGACGCTGTCCGGGGCCGTGGTCCCCGACTCCGGCGAGATCCACATCAACGGGGAGCGGGTCGAGATCACCAACCCCCGCGACGCCAAGCAGTACGGGATCGAGACGATCTACCAGACCCTGGCGCTGGCCGAGAACCTCGACACCCCCGGGAACATGTTCCTGGGCCGGGAGTTGACGACCCGCTTCGGGAACCTCGACGACTCGGCGATGGAAGACGCCGCCCGGAAGGTGATGAAGCGCCTCAACCCGAAGTTCGAGAACTTCAAGATCCCGGTGGCGCGGCTGTCGGGCGGCCAGAGGCAGGCGATCGCAATCGCCCGGGCGGTGCACTTCAACGCCCGCATCCTGATCATGGACGAGCCGACCGCGGCCCTCGGCCCGGCCGAGACCGAGCAGGTGGCGAACCTGATCCGCAGCCTCAAGTCGGAGGGGATCGGGATCATCCTCATCTCCCACGACATCCACGACGTGTTCGACCTGGCGGACCGGATCAGCGTCATGCTCCAGGGCCGGCTGGTGGGCACGGTGAACAAGGACGACGTCACCATGGACGAAGTCCTCGCCATGATCATCATCGGCAAGATGCCGGGAGAGGTCACCCAAGACGAGCTCGAAGAGCTCCGAGGCTGAGAACTGGAGGTCTCGATGTCCTCATTGGAAGGCCGCGTCGCGGTCGTAACGGGAGCGAGCCGAGGCATCGGCGCCGCCGTCGCCCGGGCGCTCCACGACGCGGGCGCCAAGCTCGGCTTGGCGTCCCGCAGCGGAGACGACCTGGGCATCCCCGACGCGGTGGCCATGCCGACGGACGTGCGCGATCCCGAGGCGATCCGGCGGCTGGTCGATGCCACCGCCGAGAGGCACGGAGGCGTCGACATCGCGGTGATCAACGCCGGGGTCGGCTCGTACGGGCCGTTCCTCGACATCCCCTTCGAGGAGATGGAAGAGATCATCGACGTCAACGTCAAGGGCGCCCTGTATTCGATCCGGGCTGCCCTCCCCTACCTCCTCGAGAGCGACGCCGCCGACCTGGTCATGCTCTCGAGCGAGGCCGGGCGGCGGGGCCTGCCGTTGGAGTCCGTGTACTGCGCGTCGAAGTTCGCCCAGGTGGGGCTGATCCGCTCTCTCGACCACGAGCTGCGGGAAAAGGGCGTGCGCTGCACCAACGTCGCTCCCGGCGGAGTCGCCACCGACTTCGCCATGGGTCGGGGACGCACCCCCGACATGCCGGAGCTGGCCGGGATGATGAGCGCCGAGGACGTGGCCGAGGCGGTGATGTACGTGCTCACCCGGCCTCGCAACCATCGGATCCTGGAAGTGGCGTTCCGGCCGATGACCGAGCCTTCGATGGGCTGAGCGGGGCGGCCGGCCCGCCCCGCTCGCTCATCTCCTTCGCAGCACCTCGCGGCGCTCCCGGTACTCCTCTTCTGTGATCTCGCCCCGGGCGTAACGTTCGGCCAGGATCTCCTCGCCGGACCGGCGAGGCTCCCGTCGCCACCGGCGCCCGAAGAAGACGGCGACGCCCACCCAGAAGAGGAAGAACAGGAACGGGATCAGGGGGAACCACATGCCTCCCCCGAACCGCATCGTCGCCAGGATCGTGTCGAGCATCGTGCGCTCCTTTCTCTGCGGACACGTTTCGAGGATCGGCGAAGGTGGCGGCGACGTCGTCGTACGGGGAGAGGTTCTCGGTCTACGCCCCGGCGAGTATCAGGCCTGCCAGCCGGGGCGGACGAGGCCGGACTCGTAGGCGAACACCACCAGCTGGGCACGGTCGCGCATCCCGAGTTTGATCATCGACCGGGAGACGTGGGTCTTGGCCGTGGCCGGGCTCATGTAGAGGCGCTCGGCGATCTCGTCGTTGCTGAGCCCCTGGCCGACGAGCGCCACGACCTCCTTCTCCCTGTCGGTGAGGAGGTCCAGGGCGGGTAGGTCGTCGGGAGGGCGGCGGGCGCGCAGCGAGAACTCCTCGATCAGGCGCCGTGTCACGCCGGGCGAGAGCAACGCCCCGCCTTCGACGACGGTGCGCACCGCCCGCAGCAGCTCGTCGGGGTCGGTGTCTTTGACCAAGAACCCGGCGGCGCCCGCCCGGATCGCCTCGAACACGTACTCGTCGAGGTCGAAGGTGGTGAGGATCACGACCTTGGTGTCGGCCAGGGACTCGTCGGCGGTGATGCGCTGGGTCGCTTCCAGGCCGTCCATCCCGGGCATCCGGATGTCCATCAGCACCACGTCGGGCCGCTCGCGGCGGGCGACGCGGAGCGCCTCTTGCCCGTCGGCGACGTCTGCCACCACCGTCATGTCCGGCTGGGCATCGAGCAGGGCGCTGAACCCGGCCCGGACGAGCGCCTGATCGTCGGCGATGAGGATGCGGATCACACGTCGGTCCTCCCGGGATGTGCGCCCGCACCCGGAATCCGACTCCCGGGGATCCGCCGGCTTCGAACGAGCCGCCGAGGGACTCGGCCCGTCGGCGCATCCCCGACAGCCCCGTTCCCTCCTCGACGGTCCCGCCGATCCCGTCGTCGACCACCTCGACGTCGACACCGTCTTCGAACCGGAGCCGGACCCGGGCGGTGCGGGCCCAGGCGTGGCGGGTGACGTTGGTGAGGGCCTCCTGGACGATCCGGTAGGCCGCCTGGCCGACCGCGGCCGGCAGCGCCCCGGGCTCGCCTTCTCGCTCGAGCGTCACCCGCAGCCCGCTCGCCTCCACGCCGGAGATCAGCTCCTCGATGTCCTCTATCGAAGGCGCGGGCTTGCGCGGGGGCTCACCGCGGCGGAGGAGGTCGAGCGCGGTGCGCAACTCGGCGAGGGACTCCTTGCTGGCTTCCTTGATGGCGGCCAGGGCGGGGCGGGCCCGGTCGGGCTGCTCGTCGAGGAGATGGAGGGCGACGCTGGCCTGCACGTTGATGAGCGAGATGTGGTGGGCGAGCACGTCGTGGAGCTC
>PKRG01000015.1 GCA_017577575.1 Acidimicrobiia bacterium
GTCCTGCTGCGGGGAACGTGGGACGCCCTCGACCGCTTCGATCCGTCGGATGCCCTGCTCGTCGACCCGCCCTCGCAGGTGCGGCGCCAGGTGCTGCCCCTCGGGCCCGGATCGACGAGGGCGCTCCTGATCACGTTGGGAATGGTGGCGATGCTGGCCAGCTCGGTCTTCTCCCCCACCGTCGCGGTGGTGCTCGCGGTGGGAGCGTTGGTCCTCACCCGGGTGATGACCATGCGGCAGGCGTATCAGGCTGTGAACTGGACCATCGTGGTGATGGTCGCCGCCATGATCCCGCTGTCGGTCGCCGTCGAGAGGTCCGGGGCGGCGAAGGCGATCGCCGGAGGGCTGGTGGACGTGGTCGGTGACGCCGGACCGCACGCCCTGCTCGGGGGCCTCTTCGCGATCACCGCCGTCTTCGGCCAGCTCATCTCGAACACGGCCACGGCGCTGATCATGATCCCCATCGCCCTCTCCGCCGCCGCCGATATGGGGATCTCCGCACGCCCGGTGATGATGTCACTCACCATCGCCGCGGCAGGGGCTTTCCTCACTCCTATCGCCACTGCCGCCAACCTGATGGTCATGGAGCCGGCGGGCTATCGCTTCGGCGACTACTGGAAGTTCGGTCTACTCATGTTGGCGCTATTCGCCGCGGCGTCTGTGGCGCTCGTCCCGATCTTTTGGTCTTTCTGAGGCTGTCGGGCGGGCTGAACCACTGGGTCGATCGACGTATGTGCCACGCTCGACCCGACTAGTACGTTTCGTCGGCAATGGCTACTCAAGAGATCTTCCATCGGGCGAGGTTGATACCGGTCTCGGGCATCGGATCCACCCAAGAGGCCGAGGAACGAGCGACGTCGGCCCTCCTCGCCGTCCTTTCCGTAGTGCGGGATTTCTCGAAGGCGCTGCTCTCACCTCTGGGCGCATCGCGTGCCGAGAAGGCCACCGTGGACACATACTCCGAGGTGGTGATGAACCTGGACAGGCGGAGAATTCGCCCCGATGGCTTGATCCGGGTCACATACGGCAAATCCACATGGTCGTGCCTCGTTGAGGTGAAAACAGGCACCAACAAGCTCGACGCGGACCAGATCAACGCGTACTGGGATCTCGCCCGAAACAGCGGAATAGACCACATCCTGACGGTCTCGAATGAGATCCCACCCCAGCCGGGTGTTCACCCCACGCCGGGGCTGAAGGTACGTTCGAACTCGAGAGTGGGGGTGTCCCACTACTCGTGGAGTGAGATCGTCACGACGGCGATCAAGATCCGCGAGCACTCAGGGGTCGACGACGTCGAACAGGCCTGGATCCTCGGTGAGCTCATTCGATATCTGCAGCATCCGAAGTCCGGTGCGTTGGAGTTCGATGACATGGGACCGCATTGGGTGGCGATTCGGGACGCCGCCCGCGCCGGAGACCTCACCAAGCGATCAGAAGGAATCGAAGACATCTGTGAACGCTGGGACCAGCTGTTGAGCTTCGTCGCCATGCGCCTGGCATCGGACATAGGGGAGGACGTGACTCCGGTGCTGCCCCGGAATCAACGGGACCCTCGTCAGCGCCGTGCGAGTGTGGTCAACTCCCTGGTCACGACAGGCCTCCTGAACGGCTCGTTGAAGGTCCCCAACACTGCGGGGAACATCGATGTCCAGGCGGACCTGCGGGCGCAGCAGCTCACGGCGTCGATCGACGTCGGAGCTCCCGAAGATCGGGGTTCTCGAGCCCGTATCACCTGGCTGTTGAGGCAACTCGACGACGCTCCCGGCGAGATCGTCGTCGAGGCCTACCCGAAGGCCGCACGCACACCTACCACAGCCACACTCGACCGGTTGAGAGATGACCGGGATGCAGGGTTGAACGAGCAGAGGCAGGAACCGGCGAGGTTCAGGGTCCTCATGCGGCGGCCGATGGGCATGAGCCGATCTGTCGGGCGTAAGAGCCAGGGATTCATAACGTCGGTCCTGGATCTCGTCGACGAGTTCTACGGGTCGGTCGTTCAACGGATCACGCCCTGGCAGCGACCGGCGCCGCAACTGAAGAGGCAAGCGCCTGCGCAGCGCGACCTCGAACGAGCCACAGAGTCGGACGATTCGGCCTGGGTCGAGACCAACGGTGGACCAACCGCGCCGTCCGAGACCGAAGCGTCGGCGAGTGACGACGATCAAAGGCCAGTAGATCTGCCTACAAGCGCGGACGGTGGTGGGCCCGGCAGGACTTGAACCTGCAACCAACGGATTATGAGTCCGCTGCTCTGACCGATTGAGCTACGGGCCCCGGGTGGACGCCGCGGCCGAAGGGTCGACCGGGCATCTGGCAGTCCCAGTCTACGAGCTGGAACGCCCCACTCCCCCATCCTGGCTACCCGGTGCGCCGCCAGTACGGAACCAGGCTCACGGACTCCTTGGGGAGGTTCCAGTCCCTGCGGACGATCCTCCTGATGCTCGTCATGGCCCGGCTCTCCGCGCCGCCGTACACGTAGGTCGTGGCCGGGTCGGGGGGCGCCATGTCCCGGGCCGCCTGCTCCAGGAGCGACGTCGTGCCGGGGACGGCGCCGTTCCGATGCAGCCAGATCACCTGCACGCCGTCGCGTTGCGGTGCGGGCAGGTGGTCGGCGGGGCCGTCGACCTCGATCACCAGGCGGGCACGGCGACCCTCGGGGAGCGTTTCTGCGACGCAGAAAGCGGCGGGAAGGCCGGTCTCGTCGGCGAACACGACGATGTCCGTCACCGAATCGGACGGTTCGTAGGCGATGCGGGGCCCCCACAGTGCCACGGGGTCGCCTGGTTTCGCCCGCATCGCCCAGCGGGCGGCGTGGCCTCCGTCGACGCCGGAGGGGACGTCGTGGAGCACCATGTCGAGGTCGATCTCGTTCCGCTCGGGGCGGTGATGACGCACCGTGTAGTAGGCGCCGACCGGGCGCTCCTCCTCCGGCATCTCCCGATACGCCGTCCAGTTGAAGTCGGTGCCGACCGTCAGCTCCTCGCGGCCGGGGGGAGGGAGCAGCAGATACAGGAACTGGTCGGGGCCTTTGGGCACGAACCGGGCCAGGTCGTCACCGCCGACGGTGATCCGCTTCATGCGCGGGGCGTTCTGTTGGACGGCCACCACCTCGGCGACGAAGGTGGGGATCGCGTCCAGTTCGGTCGTGTCGGCGGACTCCTCGGCCATCAGCTCATCCTCGGATCGGGTTGCGGGTCCTCCACAGGAGCCACAGGAAGTACGGGGCGCCGAGCAGGGCGGTCACCAGCCCGGCGGGGATCTGGCCGGGGGCGATCACCGACCGCCCGACGGTGTCGGCGACGCTGACCAGGGCGGCGCCGAGGAGGGCAGCAACCGGCAGCACCCGACGGTGGTAACCGCCGACGAGAGCGCGGGCGGCGTGGGGAGCGACGAGGCCCACGAACCCGAGCACGCCGATCGCCGAGACGGCGGCGGCCGAGACCACAGCAGCACCGACCAGAGCGACGAGCCGGTCCCGGCCGAGCGCCAGCCCGAGCACCCGGGGGGCGTCCTCGTCGAGGGACATGAGGTCGAGGCGTCGGTGCCAGGCGATGGCGAGCGGGGCCACCAAGGCGAGGGCGATGGCCACCGGCACGACCTGAGGCAGGGTGCGGCCGTAGGTGGAGCCGGACAGCCATGTAAGCGCCATCGCCAGGTTCCAGGGGTCGCTCATCACGAGGATCACCGTCGTCAGCGCCGTGGTGCCGAACCAAACCCCCATGCCGACGAGAACCAGCCGCTCCGTTCCCAGCCCTCCCCGCGCCGCCAGCAGGTAGACGAGGGCGTAAGCCGCCAGCGACCCGGCGGCGGCAGCAGCGGTGATCGTCCAGATGTCGGCGCCGGGGATGTAGGTGATCGCGGCCACCGCGGCGACACCGGCCCCGCCGGTGATGCCCAGCAGCCCCGGCTCGGCGAGCGGGTTGCGGCTCACGCCCTGGACGATCGTGCCGGCGACGCCCAGAGCCGCCCCGGCGAGCAACGCGGCGAGGACCCGCGGCAGGCGGGCGTCGAGGACGAAGAGCAGCCCCGGGCTGGAGGACCGCTCGACCCAGTTGGCGAGATCCCCGAGGAGGACCCAAGTGTCGCCGCCGAGCATCCCCACCACCCCGCCGGCGACCACCACGACGGCGGCGGCAACGGCGGTCACGACGAAGCGGCGCCGGCTGCGAATCACGGCGCCCGTGCTGGGGTTGGGCTGTTGGCGGCCCGACTCCCGGTAGCGGCTCGCCAGCCACACGAGGAACACCGCCCCGAACACCGAGGTGACCACGCCGGTCGGCACCTCCACCCCCCACCGGCCACCGAGGGCCGCCCGCAGGATCACGTCGGCGGTGAGGACGACCAGGATCCCCGCCAGGGCGCTGAGGGGGAGCAGCATGCGGTGGCGGTTGAGGTCGGGGATGCGGGCCACGGCGAGCCGAACCAGGGCGGGAGCAGCGAGGCCGACGAAACCCAGGGGCCCGGCGACCGCCACCGAGCAGGCCGTGAGGAACACCGAGAGGACGATCAGACCCACCCGGGTGCGCCCGACCCGGATGCCGAGGACGCTGGCGGCGTCGTCGCCGAGGGCGAGCAGGTCGAGGCGACGGGCGGCCATGGTCGCCACGGCCACCGCAACCGCCACCAGCGGGGCGATGCGCCCCACGCCGGCCAGGCCGGTCTGGGCGATGGTGCCCGCCCGCCAGGCGTAGAGGCCCACGGTGCCCTCCGGGTCGAGGATGAGGAGGAAGGTGGAAGCCGAGTAGAGGGCCATGCCCAGGGCCGACCCGGCGAGGACCAGGCGGATGGGCCCGCTGGCTCCCCCGGCCGACAGTCCCAGTACGACCGCGGCGGCGAGCAGGCCCCCCACGAAAGCGACCCCTCCGGCCGGGAGGACGGGAAGGGAAACACCCAGCGACGTGGTCGCCACGACCGCGAAGTAGGCACCAGCGTCGACACCGAGGGTGTCGGGGGAAGCGAGCGGGTTGCGGGACACGGACTGCAGGATCGTCCCGGCGAATCCCAGCGCCACTCCGACCAGCATCCCCGCCAGCAGGCGGGGCAGCCTCGACGCGACCAGGACGGCGGCGGCCTGGTGGCCGCCGTCGCCGATCAGCAGACGGAGGAGGTCGGCGGCGCCGACGCCCGAGGTGCCCTGGGTGACGTGGACCAGGCTGACGACCATGACGGCGGCGACGGCCAGCCCGAATACGACACCGACGCGGACGGGCCGAACCGGTGCGTGGGGCGGTTCGACATTCGTCGCAGTGGCCATGTCGACCGCCGTCCCCGTCGATCAGTCGGTCAGGGTGTCGACCAGGGCGGAGACGAACTGCTCCACCGACAGCGGTCCGCCGAACATCCAGATCCCGTCGGGCAGGCGGTGGACGTTTCCTGCCTGGACGAAGGGCAGGCCCTCCCAGATCGGGTTGCCCTCGAGGCCGGCGATGGCGTCTTCGAAGACGGCGTTGGAGTAGTAGGTGAAGATCAGATCGTCGGGTAGGTTGGTGAGGCCCTCGACGTCGGTGATGGCCAGGCCGTAGTCCGGGTCTCCCTCGAGGTCCCAGGCGTCGACCAGTCCCATCTCCTCGCCGACCGCACCCATCAGGGAGCCGGAGGTGAAGGCGCGGATGCTGACGTTGTTGCCTTCCGACCAGGCATCGGCCAGCGTGAAGGGCTGGCCTTCCAGCCCGGCGGCGGAGATGGCCTCGGCGCCCTGGGCGATGGCGGAGTCGACCCGCTCGATCAGTGCCTCGGCCTCGGTCTCCTTGCCCACCGCCTGGGCGACGAGGCGGATGTTGTCCTTCATCTGGTCGATGGGCCGCTCGGCTGCGGCAGGGCGCACCACCAGCACCGGGACGATCTCTTCGATCTGTTCGACGATGTTCTCGGGCAGGTCCGTGGTGGAGATCACCAGGTCCGGCTCCAGGGCCACCAGAGAGTCGATGCTGGGCTCGCCGCGCAGGCCGACGTCGGCGACTCCTTCGTCGAGAGGGGCGGCCGACACCCAGGCGGTGTAGCCCTCGACGTCGGCGACGCCCACCGGCATCACCCCGAGGCTGACGAGGTTCTCGACCACGCCCCACTCCAGGCCGACCACGGCGGTGGCGGGGGCATCGAGAGTGATCTCTTCGCCCCGGGCGTCGGTGATCGTGATCGGCCCGGAGGCAGCGTCGGTCGACGCCGACTCGCCCGAGGTGGTCGAGGGACTGTTGTCTTCGACGCTGCCGCAGGCAGCGAGGGTCATGAGGGCGAGCGCGAACAGCGCGATCAGTCGTGATCTCACGATCGGGGTCCTTCTGACTAGCTGGAGTTGTTCTGGTTGCGACGGCCCAGCGGCCGGATGGTGAGCGACCCGGTGACCGGGTCGGGCGCCACCGCAACGGGGATTCCGTAGACCTCGGTCAGGATCTCCGAGGTCAGCACCGTCTCCGGCGTGCCCACGGCGACCAGTTTCCCCTGGTGGACGAGAGCGAGGCGGTCGGCGAGGGCCGCCGCCTGGTTGAGGTCGTGGAGAACGATCCCCACGGCCACTCCGTGCTCGTCGGCGAGCTCCCGCACCAGCTCGAGGGTCTCCACCTGGTAGCGGAGGTCGAGGTGGGAGGTCGGCTCGTCGAGGAGCAACACCTTGGTGTCTTGGGCGAGGCAGGTGGCCAGCCACACCCGCTGCAGCTCGCCTCCGGAGAGCTGGTCGGCGCTGCGGTCGGCCATGTGGGTGATGCCGGTCATCTCCATCGCCCGGGCGATGGCTGCTTCGGCGCCCGGGTCGGAGCCGCCCCAGCGCCCGCGATGCGGGTGGCGGCCGTACGCCACGATGTCACGCACCGACACCCCGGAGGGCACCGGCTGGCTCTGGCTGAGGAGTGTGACGAGCCGGGCGAAGCCTCTCGGGCTCAACTGGTCGGCGGCCACCCCGTCGACGCTGAGCTCTCCGGCGTCGGGGCGGTGGAGGCGGGCCATGGCCCGCAGCAGGGTGGACTTGCCGGAGCCGTTGGGCCCCACCAGGGCCAGCACCTCACCGCAGACGAGGGACAGGCAGGCGTCCTGGACGACGACACGGTCCCTGTATGCCAGGCAGAGGTTCGATGCGCACAGCGCTTCGGGCGAACAGACCCGCTCTCGGGCCTCGGGCGGGGCGGCGGTCGCCGTCGCCGTGCTCGTTAGGGACGCCTGATCCATTGCGGTAGGGCACCCTATTAGCACTAGGCCCATAGTGCAAATTCGGTCGCGGGCCGCCCCTCAGCCGGTCTTGCCTATGCGAACCCGCCACACTTCCGGCCCCGACTCCAGGTAGTCCCAGGTGAACTGGCCGGGCTTTTCGGCCTGGAACTGATAGAAGAGCGGAAGGGGGTCGTGGTCGTTGACGAGCTCGAACCCCTCGCCCGGCGCCAGGCTCTCCCAGCGGCCGAAGATCGCCGGGTGGCGATCCCGGGGCGCCATCTCCCGGACGTCCAGTTTTTCGTCTGCCATCTCGTGAAGCTCCTTTCTGGTTGGTCGTCAACCTGCTCGGATCGCCGAAGCCACGATCACGAAAGCGCCGACACTCATCGTGGACACGTAGAAGAGCCCCGTCGCCGACTGCACGCCCTTGTAGGTGGGCACTGCCAGCGACAACGGGACCGCGGCCAGCGACAGTGCGCTCACCACGCCGGCCACCACTGCGATCGGGACCGCCGCCCGACCCCCGCCGGAGGACGGGGTTGCGGATGTCGCGGTCGCGACGGCGAGGACCGCGAGCCCGGCGAGGGCCGACCAGGCCAGGACGCGCATGGGGCCGCGGGGCAGGTGGGGATCGACGAGGAACCAATGCCCCAGGCAGAGGCCGACGGTGATCGACCCCAGCAGAGTGGCGTCACCCACCAGTGCCAGCCAGTCCTCACCGGCCGCGAGCACCCCGCCGGCCGTCGCCGCCAGCCATCCGACCGACCCCCGCCGGGGGAGCCGGAGCGTCGCCACCACCCAGGCGAGCCCCGACGACACGACGAGGGCCTCTCCCCCTGCACCGGTGAGCGCCATCCCCGCGGCGCCGGCTCCGACCACGGCCGCCAGGAGGAGCCGCAAGCCGGAGCTGCCGACCGACGCCCAGGCCAACGCAGCAGAGGCTCCGGCGGTGCCGGCGACCCAAGAGGCGGCGAGGTGCAGAGGGTCGGGGATCACGCCCGCGCCTCCCTGGCTGCCGAGGCACCGGAGGCGGCGGCGAGCGCGATGAAGAGCGCCAGGGCGGCGACGTTGCCGACGCCTCCCCACATCTTGACCGGAGCGGCGCCGACCACCGCACCCACCACCCGGACCGCCAGGGTGACGTGGAGCAGCACCAGGGGCGCCCACCACGAGCGGCGGAACGGGAGCTGGATGCCGGCGACGGCGGGCACGATCACCGGGGCATGGGCGAGGATCATGGAGAGGACGAACCCGACGAACAAGGTGTGGATGGAGGGGTCGTAGGAGGCCGTACCCGCCAGCAGCCCGTTTCCTGCCCAGAGGGCTCCCGCCAGCGCCAGCCAGGCGTACCCGGCGAGGATCGCCGCCGCCATGTAGGAGGTCAGGCCCCCTCGCCGGATCGTCCGTAGGGCGATGTCGCCCGCCATCGACGTCGCGGCGAGGACGACAAGGCACGCTCCCGAGACCCGGGCTCCGGCCACCGGGTGCCAGACCGCGACCACGGAGGCGGCGAGCACAGCCATCGCCGCGACGACCACGGCCCACCGCCGGGCAGGTGTGTTGCCCGGGCCCATGCGTGAGAGCTCGAGCCTCTCCCCGACGATCGTGAGCACGAGGAAGGCGGCCATGGCGGGCAACGCCCGAACCACCACGCGTTCGACGAGGAGGGCGCCCACCGCCACCAGCCAGGCGACGGACCCGAGGGCTTCGACGACGAGGTAGGCGGGCCAGCGCCCGATCGCCAGCGCCGCCCCGTAGATGGCGCAGAGCAGGATCCCCGCCAGGAGGAGTAAGAAGAGGCCGACCCGGTCGGCTCCGAGCAACAGCATCGAGACGGCAACGGCCGAGGCGATCGGAGCCGACCACGCCCAACTCTTTCCGAGACCGACGGCCCTCTCCAGCGAGATCACGGTCCCCAAGAAACCGAGGATCATGAGCGGGCCGTGGATGGCGATCGGCGGCGACCCCAGACGGAGCCCGATACGGACGAGACCCGCCCACGAAGCGACCACCAACGCCGCCCCGGCGGCGACGGCCACCGGGACCAGCCTCATCCGCGTCCCTGCCCGTGAGGTCACGTCGCAGGTATAGTATTTACGGCCATGGATGTAAAAATTCTTCTGGGGCCGGTCGAGCGCTTCCGGGCCGCGATCCCCTATCGCATCGAAACCGAGGCCGGGCCGGTGGTTCTCGTCAGGATCGGCGACGACTTCTACGCCCTCGAGGACCGCTGCTCACACCAGGACGTGCCGCTCTCCGAGGGCGAGGTGTATGCGGACGCCCGGGAGATCGAGTGCTACAAGCACGGCAGCACGTTCTCGCTGGAGACCGGCGAGGCGCTGATCCTCCCGGCGACCCGGCCGGTCAGGACCTTCACGGTGACCGTCGAAGACGGCCAGGTCGCCCTGGCGCTGGATCAGGGACGCTAGGTCGCGCCCCCGGCGTCAGCGGCGCCGGCTGACTCCCAGCGCGGGCTGCCAGCCCAGTTGGCTGCGGGCCCGGTCGTTCATCATCCCGGGATGCCACAGCGGGTCGTGGACGATCTCCACCTCGACTCTCCGGCCGGCGAGCCGGGACTCGATCTGCTGGCGCAGATACGAGCCGAGCGGGCAGATCGGGGTGGTGGTCGTCATGACCACCCGGATGCAGTCGCCTTCGTCCCGGACCTCGTAGACGAGCCCGAGGTCGGTGATGGACACGCCCAGCTCCGGGTCGATGACCTGCCCGAGCGCCTCCCAGACGTCGTCGAGGGTCGTCATCGCACGACCGTCCGGCACAGGGAGGGGGCCACGAACGGCTGCAGCGACTCGACGCGGGCGGCTCCGCCCATGGCTTCGACGGCGCCTTCCAACAGCCCGTGGTGGAGGGAGCACACCACGTCGGGCTGGGAGCGGGCCAGATCGCGGAACGGGCAGCCGCGGAGATCGATCACCGCTTCCCCGCTGCCGTCGGAGCGCTGCGGTTCGAAGCCGAGGTTGGCCAGCATCTGGGTGACGCGCTCGATCACCTGCTCCCGGCTGAGAGCCGGGGACCCGTCGGAGGGGACCATGCGCCTGCCCCACTCGCGGCCGGCTTCCTTGGCCGCTCCGGCCGGGTCGTCTGCCGCCACTTTCAGCGAAGTGGTGAGCATCTCGGCCAGCATCCGATAGCCGCCGCCGTCGGGACCGGGATCGTCCACCGCCGAGTACAAGAGGCGCGGCCGCCCGGGCGTGCGACGCTTCTCCACGGACCGCTCCACTAGCGCTGCCCTCTCCAGGGCTTCGAGGTGGCCGCGAACGGTGTTGGAATGGAGCCCGAGCAGGCTGGAGAGCTGGTCGACCGTGACCGGCTCGCCCATGTCCTCGAGGATGCGCAGGATTCGGCGCCTCGTCGGGTCGGCCAGTGCCCGATAGCGGGACTGTTCGAGAGCGACCGACGGTTCCATCTTCCCGATTTTATCCCATATCTGCCGGAAATAATCCACCATCCATCCGCCCCACCGGCCACAATCGGCCACCGACCCCTCAGAAAGGACCCGGCGATGCGACCCACCCGCGTGATGGCGAACCTGACGGTCCCCGACATCGACGAAGCCCGCAGCTTCTACGTCGACTACCTGGGCCTCGCCGAGGTGGACCTCGGCCTCGATTGGGTCGCCCGGTTCCAGACCGACGACGGCGGCTCAGCCATCCAGCTCTTGACGCGGGACGCCACCGCCCCAGCCGACCCCCAGCTGTCCGTGGCGGTCGGCGAAGACCTGGAGCAGGCATACGAAGAAGCGAGGCGGCGCGGATACGAGATCGTCTACCCGCTCACCATCGAGCCCTGGGGCTTGCGGCGGTTCTTCGTGCGGGCGCCGGACGGCACCGTCATCAACGTGAGCAGCCACTCGGACGAGTGACGTCCGGCGTGGTCAGGGTCGGCGGAACGTCGAGGGCACTCGGGCGACGAGCACGTCGCACGGCACGGCGGCGGCGACCGCTTCGGCGACCGAGCCGAGGAGCACCATGCGGGTCGCGCCCGCTCCCCTGCTCGCCACCGACACCAGGTCGGCGCCCCGGCGGCGGACCATCTCCGCCACCGTCTCTTCCGGGGGCCCGTCGACGACGAGGGGGCGCACCCTTCCCGGCCAGTTCTCGATGAACTCCTCCATTCGCAGGCCCGACTCCTCGAGCCGCTGGGAGCGGGAGGCGGCGACCTCCTCTTCGAAGAGGCCGGCTTGCGACAGCAAGGGGTCGAACCGGGTCGGCAGCGAGAACAGGGCGGTGACCTCGGCGTCGGGGAAGCGCTCCAGCACCTGCTGCACCGCCGCCTTCGAAGCCTCGGAGAAGTCGACGGCGGCGATGGCCCGACGGTAGGGGGCGCGGGGCTGGCGGCGGACGATCAGAACGTCACTGCTGGCCATCCGGGCCACGTCGGCGGCCACCGGCCCGATGCGGGCCGTGTCGAGGTTGGAGTTACCGACGATGGCCAGATCCCCCTGCTTCGCCAGCCTGACCATCTCCCAGGCGGGCGAGCCCTTGATGACGTGGAGGTCCACGGGAACGTCCGTGCGGCCCTTCACCCAGGAGAGGGTGTTGTGAGCGGCCTGCTCGCGGTGCTCGTCGACGAGCTTGACGAGCGATTGCGGGATCATCGCATCCGCCAACGGGTCGAGAACGTGGACCAACTCCAAGGACGCGCCGGATGTCTCGGCCACGATCCGCCCTCGTTCTGCGACCCGTCGGCCGATGACCGACAGATCGATGCCAGCGATTACGCGCGGGATATGCAACCCTCCACGGCGGAGCGAATGCTAACGAGTCGCTGCGCTCACCCCATTTCCTGGTCCAGGCCGACGAACGGGTCGGGGGCGGCGAGAGCCTCCGGGAGGCGCTCGAGGTAGGCCGCCCGCCCGATGATCTCGGCGCCGAGCGACTCGAGATGCGGTGTGAGCCACTGCACGTCGAGCATCACCCCTCCCCTCTCCGACAGCACCGACACCAGGTGCACGAGTGCCACCTTCGACGCGTCCCGGGCCCGGTGGAACATCGACTCGCCACAGAACAGGCCCCCGATCGCCACCCCGTACAGGCCTCCGACGAGGTCGCCTTGGTCGTCCCACACCTCGAACGAATGCATCCACCCGAGGCGATGCAGCAGCAGGTACGCCTCCTTGATCTCCGGGGTGATCCAGCCGTTGGGACGCGACGGGTCGGCACAGCCCTCCACGACGCCCGTGGGGTCGGTGTCGACCGACACCGTGTAACGGCGGCAGGATCGCGAGAGGGAACGGCTTATCCGCAGGCGGTGGAACGGGAGGATGGCACGGTCGACGGGGGACCACCAGCCCAGCTCTCCGGTGGGAAGCGGCATCGGGAAGAGGCCCCGGCGGTAGGCCGCCAGCACGGTCCCCGGCTCGAGGTCACCGCCGACGGCGACGAGGTCGTCGTCGGGCCAGAGGTGCGGCGGTGGAAATCGAACCGAGGTTGGCATTGGCTCGAACGCCGTCACCTGGACCAACCTACTCTGGCCGCATGGCCACGCACACCGTGTTCAACCAGCCACCGCCGCTGGAGGACGTGAACCTCTATTCGGCGGATCCTGTGCTCGCCAGGTTCGTCGACTGGGAGGGCGGTTCGGCCCACGACCAGCTGCTCCGTGGCTACGGGCGCAACATCGGCTCGGCCCGCGCCTACAAGTGGGGACGGGACGCCAACCGCTACCCGCCGGAGCTGCACACCCACGACCGGTACGGCAACCGGATCGACCAGGTCGAGTTCCATCCCGCGTGGCACGCTCTGATGGAGTTGTCGATCTCCCACCGCGTGCACTCCCTGCCCTGGGTGTCCGGCGAGGGAGGATTCGTGGCCCGCGCCGCGATGATGATGATGATGGCAGAGGTGGAGGCGGGCCACGGCTGTCCGATCTCGATGACGGCGTCGGTGGTCCCCGCCCTCCGTCACAACCCGGAGCTGTCGAAGGAGTGGGAGCCCCGGCTCACCTCCAGCATCTACGACCCCCGCTTCATCCCCGCCGCCGAGAAGGACGGGGCGCTGATGGGGATGGGGATGACCGAGAAGCAAGGCGGCTCCGACGTCCGGGCGAACACGACCCGCGCCGAGCCGGAGGTGGGCGACTGGTATCGCATCACCGGCCACAAGTGGTTCACCTCCCACCCGATGTCGGACGCGTTCTTGATCCTCGCCCAGGCGCCCAAAGGCTCGAGCTGCTTCTTCCTCCCGCGCATCCTCGACGACGGGACGGTCAACGCCTTCCACATCCAGCGGCTCAAGGACAAGCTGGGCAACCGATCCAACGCATCCTCCGAGGTGGAGTTCGACGGCGCCAGGGCGGTGCTGGTCGGCGAGGAAGGGCGGGGCGTGGCGACGATCATCGAGATGGTCAACGGCACCCGACTCGACTGCGTGTCCGGCTCGACCGGGCTGATGCGCCAGGCGGTCATGCAGGCCGGCCACCACGTCGCCCACCGATCGGCCTTCGGTTCCCTCCTCATCGAAAAGCCGGCGATGCAGATGGTGCTCGCCGACCTCGAAGTCGAAGTGCAGGCGGCGACGGCTCTGATGACGCGCCTCGCCGGCGCCTTCGACAGGGCAGAAGCCGACGCGACCGAAGCGCTGGTGAAGCGGATACTCACCCCGGTGGCCAAGTACTGGGTGACGAAGCGCTGCACCCCGGTGGTGCGGGAAGCGCTGGAGTGCCTGGGCGGGGCCGGTTACGTGGAGGAGTCGATCATGCCCCGCCTGTTCCGGGAGTCGCCGCTCAACGCCATCTGGGAAGGCTCGGGCAACGTCATCGCCCTGGACGTGTTGCGGGTCCTGACCAAGGAGCCGAAGGCGGTCGAGGCGCTCCGGCTGGAGGTGGACGAGCACCGGGGTCAGGATTCTCATTTCGACGCGTACCTGGACGCCACGTGGCAGCTGATAGAGCGACCCGACGATGCCGAGGCACAGGCGAGGCGCATCACCGAACGACTCGCCGTCGCCACCCAGGCGGCGCTGCTGATGCAGCGGGCCGATCCCGCGGTGGCAGAGATCTTCCTGGCCTCACGGGTGGCCGGCGACCACGGGGCTGAGTTCGGCACACAACCGATCACGGCGGGAACCGAGGAGGTGGCCCGCATGACCGTTCCTGAGCCGTGAGCGACTTCGACGTGGTGGTGATCGGCGGCGGGATCGCCGGGGTCTCCGTCGCCTACGAGCTGTCCGGGACCCATCGAGTGGCCGTCGTGGAGGCAGAGGCCCACCTGGCGTTCCACAGCACCGGCCGGTCGGCGGCGATGTTCATCCCCAATTACGGCTACGGACCGGCACGGCCTTTGACCGTCGCCTCGTATCGGTTCTTCGCCGACCCGCCCGAGGGGCTGGCCGACGGGCCACTCCTGTCCCCTCGGGGGGTCCTGTGGGTGGCCCGCCCGGACCAGGTGTCGTCGTTGGGCGAGATCGCGCGAGCGGGCGAGGCGACCGGCTCTCGCGTGTTCGAGCTGAGCGCCGAGGAGGCACGCGAGAAGGTGCCCGTGCTCCGGCTCGAAGTCACCGGCGGCGCCGTGTGGGAACCGGATCCCCAAGATCTCGACGTCGCCGCCATCCACCAGGCGTACGTGCGGGGCTTGCGAGCCAACGGCGGCACCGTGCTGACCTCGTCGCCAGTGCGGTCGCTCGCTCGCCGAGGAGACGGGTGGCGAGTGGAGGCGGGCGACGCCACGTTGACCTGCCGGATCGTGGTGAACGCCGCCGGGGCGTGGGGCGACGTCGTCGCCTCCCTGGCGGGACTGGAGCCGGTGGGGTTGCAGCCGATGCGCCGCACCGCGTTCATGGTGGCGGGGGACCCCGCCTGGGCGACGTGGCCGATGGTGGTCCACGCCGCCCACGAGTACTACTTCAAGCCCGACGGGCCCCAGATCCTCTGCTCTCCCGCCGACGAGACGCCGAGCGAGCCGAGGGACGCCCGGCCCGACCCCCTCGACGTGGCGCTGGCGATAGAGCGGATCAACGAGGCGACCACGCTCGACATCCGATCGGTCCGTTCCGAATGGGCGGGCCTGCGCACCTTCGCTCCCGACCGCAATCTCGTCGTGGGCCCCGACCCGGCGGAGCCTGCCTTCTTCTGGTCGGTAGGCCAAGGCGGCACCGGGATCCAGGCCGCTCCCGCCACCGCCGAGCTCCTGGCCGCGATGGTGCGGGGAGACAGCGTCCCGTCCCACATCGAGGAAACGGGCCTCGACCTAGAAGAACTCAGCCCCGCCAGGCCCGCGCTCGGAAGGTCCCGACTAGCTTCCCGCTGATGCGAGCCCTGATCTGTTCCCGTCTGGAAGGCATCGACTCGCTGGAGGTCGGAGAGCTCCCGGACCCCGAGCTCAGGCCCGGCACGGTGAGAGTGGAGGTCGGGGCTGCGGCCGTGAACTTCCCCGATCTGTTGTTGATCGTCGGCGCCTACCAGGAGCAGCCGCCTCTGCCCTTCTCTCCCGGGATGGAGATCGCCGGCACGGTGGTCGAAGTCGGCGACGGAGTGGAGGGATTCCGGCCCGGCGACAGGGTGCTGGGCATGATCGGCCATGGCGGCTTCGCGGAGCAGGTCGTCGTGGCTCCCGACGCGCTCGTTCCGATGCCGGAAGACGTCGCGTTCGAGGAGGCTGCCGCCTTTCCGATCGCCTACGGAACCAGCTATCACGCCCTCGTCGACCGAGCGAACCTCAGGGCCGGGGAGACGCTCCTCGTGCTGGGCGCGGCGGGCGGCGTCGGGCTGGCTGCGGTCCAGATCGGAAAGGCGCTCGGGGCGAAGGTGGTGGCGGCGGTGTCGTCGGACGAGAAGCAGCAGGTCGTCACCGGCGCCGGCGCCGACGTCGTCATCCGGTACGACCGTCACGACCTGCGGGAGGCGATGCGGGAGGTGGCCCCCGACGGAGTCGACGTGGTCTACGACCCGGTGGGCGGTGACGTGACCGAACCGGCGTTCCGCTCGCTGGGGTGGGGTGGCCGCCACCTCGTGATCGGTTTCGCCGGTGGGTCGATACCGAAGGTGGCGGCCAACTTGGCTCTCCTGAAGGGCGCCAGCCTGGTGGGCGTGTTCTGGGGTCGGTTCACCCGGGAGGAGCCCGAGCGCAACCGCGCCAACATCACCACCCTCTTCGAGTGGTGGAAGGAAGGAAAGGTGGCTCCGCTCGTCTCCGAGGTCTATCCGCTCGAGAAGTCGATCGACGCCCTGCGGAAGATCGGCGGACGGGGAGCGATCGGACGGCTGGTGGTGCGGCCTTAGCGGCCGCGACCACCTCCGTATCCGCGTCCTCCGCCACGGCTCTCACGGGGCCGGGCTTCGTTGACGGTGAGCGGCCGGCCTTCGATGTCGCGCCCGTTGAGCTCATCGATGGCGCGGCGGCCGTCGTCGTCGCCCATCTCGACGAAACCGAAGCCGCGGGAACGGCCGGTGTCGCGATCGGTGATCACGGAGGCGGATTGAACGGTGCCGTACTGGCTGAACAGCGACTCGAGGGCAGCCGAGTCGTACGAGTAAGGCAGATTGCCTACGTAGATGTTGATGAGTGCTCCTAGCTCGACAGTGGTGCGTTGCGCACCGGGCAGACGACCATCCTTCGAGCCGAAGCACGAATCGTCCGGGCCGGCACCTCGCCGACCACTGGTCAGGTTAGCCCAACTGCCGTCGCTGACTTAACATCGATTCATCGGATCCTCCTCCCCCACCCTGCACACCCCCTCTATGACCCAACGCGCCTCCGACGAGGTCTCCGCCGAAGCGTCCAGGCGGCGCACCTTCGCCATCATCTCCCACCCCGACGCCGGCAAGACGACCCTCACCGAGAAACTCCTGTTGTACGCCGGCGCCATCGAAGAGGCCGGGGCGGTGAAAGCCCGAGCCGGGCGTCAGCGCGACGCCACCTCCGACTGGATGGAACTCGAGAAGAGCCGGGGCATCTCGATCACCTCCACCGTCCTCCAGTTCGAGTACCGGGGTCACGTCTTCAACCTGTTGGACACGCCCGGCCACCGCGACTTCTCCGAGGACACGTACCGGGTGCTGTCGGCAGTCGACGCGGCGGTGATCGTCCTCGACGCTGCCAAAGGGATCGAGGCCCAGACCCTGAAGCTGTTCGAGGTCGCCCGCAGCCGCGGCATCCCCCTGCTGACGTTCGTGAACAAGGTCGACCGGCCGTCGCTGTCCGGCCTGGAGCTCATGGACGACATCGAAGGGCAGCTGGGCCTGGCCCCCACACCGATCACGTGGCCCGTGGGCTCGGGCAACGACTTCCAGGGCGTGGTGGACCGCCGCGACGGGATGGTGTGGCGCTACGTCCGCTCCACCCACGGCGCCACCCGGGCGGAAGAGGAGCGAGCCGAGCTGTCGGTCGCCACCTTCGGTCCCGTGGCCGATTCGGTGCGGAGCGAGCTGGAGCTGTTGGACGCGGTCGGAGCAGAGCACGACCAGAAGCGCTTCCTGGCCGGCGAGACGACCCCGATGTTCTTCGGGTCGGCGCTGTGGAACTTCGGGGTGCGGCTGCTGCTCGACGCTCTCATCGACCTGGCTCCCGCTCCCGGGCCGCTCACGGACCGACAAGAGCGCCCCCATGCCCTCACCGAGCCATTCTCGGGCTTCGTGTTCAAGATCCAGGCCAACCTCGACCCCCGCCACCGGGACCGGATCGCCTACGTGCGGGTCGCCTCGGGGGTCTTCGAACGGGGGATGCAGGTCACGAACGTGCGGACCGGGCGAGGATTCTCCACCAAATACGCCCATCAGCTGTTCGGTCGGGAGAGGGACACCGTCGAGCGGGCGTACCCCGGCGACATCGTCGGTCTCGTCAACGCCGGAGACCTCCACATCGGCGACACCGTGACGACGGGGGCGAAGTTCCTCTATCCGCCGATCCCGACGTTCGCCCCCGAGCATTTCCGGGTGGGCCGCAACATGGACACCTCCCGGTACAAGCAGTTCCGCCGGGGGATCACCCAGCTCGACGAAGAGGGCGTGGTCCAGGTGCTGCGCCATCCCGACCGGGGAGAGCAGGAGCCGATCCTGGCGGCGGTGGGGCCGATGCAGTACGACGTCGCCGTCTACCGCCTCGAGAACGAGTTCGGGGCGAAGATCGAACTGACCCCCACCCCATACGTGCTGGCCCGCCGCACCGACCGGGAAGGCGCCGAGCGCTTGCGGGGCCGTCGAAACGTGGAGGTGGTCAGCCGCGCCGACGGCACGCTCCTCGCCCTCTTCACCAGCCAATACCACCTGGAAGCCGCCCAGCGCGACCTGGACGGCATCGTCCTCGACCCGATCCTCACGACGTAGAAAGCCGGCGAGCGAAGGGCACACGACCCTCCGCCCGCCGGCGTCTACCGGTGGTCCCGGCTCACTCCTCGACGATGATGGCGGTAGCCATGCCGAACATCCCGTCGGCCTTCTCGACGTGGGTGAGGATGTGGCAGTGCCAGACCCAGGTGCCGACCTCGTCGGCGTGCACCAACACCGAGTAGCGCTCGCCGGGGGCGATGTTGATGGTGTCCGCCCAGTAGGGGCTGTCCAGCGGGAACCCGTCCTTGGCGAAGACCAGCTGGTCCGGGCCGTGCAGGTGCATGGGGTGGGTCTGCAGGCCCTCGTTGTAGTAGTGGACCACGAACCAGTCGCCCTTCTTGAAGAAGTAGGGCTCGGTGGCGGGGAAGGACTTCCCGTTGAGGGTGAGCCCGATGTTGCCGGCGTCGTTGAGGACCATCGGGAACTCGTCGACGATCTCGATGTCCTCGGGGATGGTGATCCCGCTCACCGTCTTGCCATAAGGAATCGGCGCCTCGCCGATCTGGAATGCCCCGAACAAGCCGTTGGGCACCGCCAGCTGACCGTGCATGTGGGCGTGGTACATGCCGATCGCCGGACGCACCGCCTCGTACTCGTAGATGAAGGTGTCGCCCTGCTTGATCGGGTCCTGCGTGTAGGGCGACACGCCGTCCATGGCGAAGGGGACCTTGATGCCGTGCCAGTGGACGTCGGTGCCGAGCGGGATCTCGTTCTTGACCCGGAACTGGAGCTTGTCGCCGACGTCGACCTTGATCCACGGGCCGGGGATCTGGCCGTTGTAGGCCCAGCCCTCGACGATTTGGCCGGGAGCGACCTCCCAGTCGATGATCTGGGCGACCAGGTCGAAGACCTTGGTGCCGTCATCGAGGATCTCGGTCGGCTCCAGGAGCTGGTTGCCCTTGCCCTCCGTCTCGGCGGGGAAGGCCAGCATCGACTCCATCATCATGGCGTCGGCCTCGTCGGGGTTCTGGAGGTGCCAGTCGTGGCTCGACGACGAGGCAGAAGCCGTGGCGCCGTTCAGGCCGTCGCCTCCCCCGTCACCCGAGGCATCCGTCACGACCAGCGTCGCCTCCATCCCGGCCTCGCGATGTCCGGGGATGGCGCAGTAGATCGTGTAGGTGCCGGGCTCGAGGTACCCGACATCGAAGGAGATGGTGTCACCGGGCTGGACGTCGGGCGAGGTGGGACCGCCCTCGATCGCCAGGTTGTGGACCATCGAGCCGGCGTTGGTCAGCTCGATGGTCAGGTTCCCGGCCGGCACCGTCAAGGTGCCCGTGAACTCGAACTCCTTCATCTCGATGGCGGCCGTCACGTCGTTGCTGGCGGGAGCCTCGCCGGCAGCCGAGACGCCCTCCACCCCGACCGCCCCGGTGGACGGGGCGCGGATGGCCGCCACCAGGGCGAGACCGACGGTCAGCACGCCCATGACGGCGAGGAGTATCAAGAAACGATCGAACGCCTTGTTCGAGTCGGACGATGGCACTGATTCACTCCATGGATCGACTTGCGTCCCGAGCCTGGTAGACCTGCCATCGCCGCTCCTAGGGGACTTGGTCCCCCGTCCCTGGGACCTTGGCCCCTGCCCCGGTCCCCAGGACTGGTCCCAACATGGCGACCTGTACCAGAATTCGACCGGTGACCGCCGGTTAGGAGCCACCGAGTGTTCGTCGAGTATGCGGCCGAGATAGACGTGCCCGAGCCGGTTGCTGCCCAGATCCTCGCCAACGACTACAAGGAGATGGAGGGGATGGGCACCGCCGCCTATCGGAAAGGCGAGGAGCTGCGCAGCCGCGTCGGGCCGGGGGGTCTGCTCGCCAAGGAAGTCGTGGTCGGCATCGGCGAGCCCAAGATGTCGCGCCGCGGGGTAGTGATCCCGGTCCGGTGGCGGGCGACGGGTGCCGAGGCCCTCTTCCCGCGTCTCGAGGGCGAGCTGCAAGTGCTGGCTGTCGACGACCGCCGGACCAGCCTGCGGCTGCAGGCGACCTACCGGCCCCCGCTCGGCACGATCGGCGACCTGATGGACCGGCTGGTGCTGGCCCGGCTCGCCCGCGCCACGGTGGCCGACTGGGTGGAGCGGATCGCGGAATGGGTGACTGAGACGGCCCGGTCAGTGGAGCGGCAGCACCACCTCGACAACGGTTCCCGCTCCGATCACCGACCGGAGTGAGAGCTCGCCGCCGAGGCGCCGCACCCTTTCCTCGAGGTTGTCGAGCCCCATCCCCCGCTTCACCGACTGAGGATCGAAGCCTTTCCCCTCGTCGACGACCGACAGGACGAGACGGTCGGAGAGCATCTCGGCCCGAACGTCGACGACGCCGGTGCCGGAGTGACGCAGAGCGTTGGAGACGGCCTCTCCGACGATCGGCATGACCTCCTCGGCGAGATCCGGCTCGAGCTCGAGGTCGGGCGGGTCGACGGACACGAACACGGCCACCTCGTAGGCCTTGGCCAGCTGCGAGGTGTGCTCCCTGAGCTCCTCTTCGAAACGGGACCGCTGCCCTCGCCGGCCGAGGTCGGCGACGATGCGACGCAGCTGGTCGATGGTGGCGTCGATCCGGTCCACCGCCCCGTGGAGGGCCTTCGAAATGCGCTCGTCGTCGGTCGTTGCCGCCAGGCCCTGCAGTTCGAGGCCGGTGGCGAAGAGGTCCTGGATGATCGAGTCGTGGAGGTCGCGCCCGATGCGCTCGCGGTCTTCGATCACCGCCAGTCGAGCGAGCCGCGAGCGGAGCCGGGCGGTCTCCACCGCCGCTCCCGCCACCGCGGCGAGGGCGGCGACGACCATCTCGTCCTCTTCGGTGAATCCCCCGGGCTTCTCCGCCAGGTAGAGGTTGCCGAAGGTGCCTTCGGTCGTGCCGACCGGCACACCCAGAAACGTCTCCATGGGAGGGTGGTGGGGAGGGAACCCCACCGAGTCGGGGTGGTCGGAGATACGGTCCAACCGGATCGTCACGCTCTCGCGGATCAGCGTCCCCAGCACGCCCCTGCCCTCCGGAGGGTGGCCGATCTTGCGAGCCGTTTCGGCGTCGACGCCGCGGTAGACGAACTCGATCAGTTGCTTGTGGTCGCCGATCACCCCGAGGGCTGCGTACTTGGCGCCGGTCGTCTCTTTCGCCGTCTCGACGAGTCGGCCGAGCAAGGCCTCCAACTGGGCCGTGCCGACCACCGTGGCCGCCGCTTCCGTGAGAGCTTTGAACCGGTCGACCGGTATCCCGGTGCTCATGACACCAAGAGGGTAACGGCGTGGCCCCGCCGCCGTTACCCTGGGTCAACAAATGGCAACCAAAGTGCTCCTGGTCGACGACCACGAGGTCGTGCGCCGCGGCTTGGCCGCCATGCTCTCCGTCCACGAAGACATCGAGGTGGTCGGAGAAGCTGCCTCCGCCGACGAGGCGGTGAAGCGAGTGGGCCTCGACCAGCCCGACGTGGTGGTGATGGACGTCCGCATGCCGGACAAGTCGGGGATCGAAGCGTGTCGGGAGATCCTCGCCAACTTCCCCGACGTCCGCGTGCTCATGCTCACCTCGTACGCCGACGAAGAAGCCCTCATGGCTTCGATCATGGCGGGGGCGTCCGGCTACGTGCTGAAGCGGGTCAAGGGAGCCGATCTCATCGAGGACATCCGCCGGGTGGCTCGGGGCGAGTCCCTCCTCGATCCCGACATGGTGGAGCGCCTCTTCGAGCGGCTCCGCCACGGCACCAGAGAAGACCCCAAGCTGGCCCAGCTCACCGAGCAGGAGCGGAAGATCCTCGACCTGATCGCCGACGGCCTCACCAACCGCCAGATCGCCGAGAAGATGTTCCTCGCCGAGAAGACGGTGAAGAACTACGTGTCGACGATCCTGGCGAAGATGGGCATGAGCAACCGCAGCGAAGCCGCGGCCTACGTCGCCCGACTGGAAGCCGGCCAGAACATCGACCCAGAGGAGTGGTGACCCGCATCGACGCCGACGGGTAACGTCGATGCATGAACGAACTGACGGTGAACCGCTGCCGTCGGCTCCTGGAGTCGTCGCCGGTCGCTCACCTCGCCGTGATCTCCCGAGGTGAGCCGTACGTCACCCCGATCTCGTATGTGATGGTCGACGACGCCATCTGCATTCGGACGATGGACGGGCGACGGGTCGAGGCTCTGCGGGAGAACTCAAGGGTGTGCCTGACGGTGTCCCACTACGACGAGCCCACCGGGGACTGGGAGTCGGTGATCCTCTGGGGCGATGCCGAGTTCGTCGACGATCCCCGGACTGCTCAGCAGATCATCGCCGCCTTCTTCGACAAGTACCGCGACGTGCTCGGCTCGCCTCTGAATCCGGCGCAGCAGCTCGCCAAGGAGGGTGTGGAGATCCGCATCCCGGTGGACATCGCCGCCGGGCGGACCTCGGGCAGCTTCTTCAGTGTCCGAAGCCGGCCAGGACGCCTCTGAGGAGCCGGCCGACCCCGGGCGTCACCGACCACAGATAGGACTCGAGGGTCTCGAGGTTCGAGCGGGCGCCGTTGATCAGGACCCTCTCGGCGTCCGGCGTGAAGCCGACGCGCACGCCCAGCATCTTCGACAGCTCGCGCGTCCATTCGTCTCCGGGGACCCGGCCGAGCAAATGGATCCCGCCGCTGAGCACGTCCCATTCGAGATCGGGGTCGATCTGGACGAGGGCGCTGCGGATCGTCGAGGCGACCGTCGACGGGGTGGGTTCGTAGCAGGTCCGGGAGAAGAGCACTCCCCCGTCGGCGACCACGGCGATCTCGGCGGCATCGGATCGCACGTCCACGATCATGTCGGCGGCGCCGGAGTCGACGTCGAGGCCGAGACCGGCGGCGGCGGCCACCGGGCGGGAGATCGTCACGAATCCCACGCCCAGCGAGTCGCAGACGCCCTTCCACCTCTCGGAGCGGTCGTTGGCGGCGTCGGGCAGGAGGAACGCCAGCACCGGGTGCCGTCCGCCCGCCGGCCAGCTCTCCACCACCCAACGCAGGTAGGCGCGCGCCAGGTCGACCGAGAAGATCTCGGTCGCCGAGAACGGCTGGTACAGGCGGAGGTCGTCGCTTCGCGTCGCCGCCAGCGCCGCCTCCGACCCGAAGCCGACGATCCGGCCGTCGGGGTCCACGGCCACCACCGTGGCCTGGCTGGTGATGTCGGCGTCAGCCGCCCAAGAGGTCTCGGCGCCGGGAGCGACTACGAGGACCGGCGGACGCTTCCGCATTCAGCGCCTCGCCGTGGCCGAAGCACACGATGCGCAGAGGCGGGCGTGAGGGATGGCTTGCAGTCTCTCCTCCCCCACGCTCTTCCCGCACGAGAGGCACGTACCGTAGGTGCCGTCTTCCATGGCCTGGAGGGCGGCTTCCACTTCTTCGAGGGCCGTTTCACTCCTCGACGCGATCGCCCGGGCGATGTCGTCGACCGCGTCCGACCCCTCCTCGATGCGGGAGAGGTGGAACTCCCTCGCCTCCAGGAGTCGAGTGCGCAACTCGTCTAGGACCGAAGGATCCAATCCGGAGCGCGGCTCCGGCGACGTTTGCGGCATGGTCATCGGGAATCATCTCCTCTGCTCGGAAAGAGCCGGTTCGACGCACAGCCCACACCAAAGCTCACACTCCGGCAACGACCCGTAAGCACCGCGAACTGCGCCGCAAGCCACCCTGGTCACATGCCGCCCGCCTATTAGCATGGCTAAATCCAATGCCATTGGAACATGAGCGAGAGTCGAGCGGGATCCCGGCGGTCGATGAGCGGTTGGGCGGGCTCCTGGTCGGCGACAACGTGGTCTGGATCGGCGACGACCGCCGGGTCCACGATCTCCTGGAGGAACGCTTCCTCTCGGTGGGGAGCGCTCCACGGGCACTGATCCTGCTCGGGGGTGACGACCCGAGAGTCCCCCGGGGTGTCGACGTGGTGGACGGGCGTCCGGGCCGGCCCCACGCCGACCCGCTGGAGCTCGAGCGCGCCATCGTCGACCTGGGCCGCCACCGGCGGGCTCGACTCGTGATCCGCGACCTCGACGTCCTCGTCCGGCGCCTCGGCGACGAGCGGGCGGTCACCTTCTTTTCGAGGACGTGCCCCCGGTTGTTCGACCAGGGAGCGATCGCCTACTGGCGGGCGACGCGGGCCGGGTCGGGTCGGATCCTGGACCAGATCCAGCGGGTGACGCAGTGTGTCTTCGAGTTCTCCAGCAACCGGCTGCGGGTGAGGAAGGCCGAGGGCCGACCCGCGATCCGGGGCCAGATCTTCGACCTGCGGGCAGACGAGGGCCAGCTACGGCTGAGCGAGATCCGGGCCGCCAGTCGCCTCGCCGAGGGCCTGCGCCGCCTACGCGCCGAGCGAGGGTTGACCCAGACCGAGATCGCCCGGATGGCGGGTGTCTCCCCGAGCGCCATCTCCCAGGCGGAGGCGGGCCATCGCGGCCTGGGAGTGGAGACCCTGCTCAACATCTCCGCCGCTCTCGGCGTGTCGCTCGACGACCTGTTCGGCCACACGCCCGACACGGGCTACGTGCTCGCCCGCCGCGACCGCATCCCCCCACGGCGCGGAATCGTGGCGCTCCTCGACGACCCCAACGCCGGACTGCGGGCGCACTTGATCACGTTGGGGCCGGGCGAGGCGGGCGGGCCCCCGGTGGTCCACAAGGGCGCCGAGCTGATCATGGTCAGCGCCGGGCTGGTGCAGATCGAGCTCAACGAGGAAGCGCCGGTGCTGCGGGCGGGTGACGCCCTCCTCGTCACCCGCGACGCCATCTCCGGGTGGCGCAACCTGTTGCCGGAGCCGGCCCGCCTGTTCTGGATCGTCCGCGACTGAGGGCCCGCTGCCAAGGGCCGATCCTGGGAGCGGCTCTCCCCCCGACCGATTCGTGGTGGCTGGCCCGCCGCCGGCTCCCCTAGGCTGGCGTGGTGACGGCACCCCCTCAGCCTCTCCGCCTCGGAACCTCGTCCGGCCGCTGGGTGGTGGCCACGACGGTGATGGGAACCGGAGTGGCGATGCTCAACGGCACCGACGTGTCCGTCGCCCTCCCCGACCTCGGCGCCGACCTCGATGCCAGCGTCGCCGCCCTGCAGTGGGTGCTCAACGGGTACATGCTCACACTGGCGTCGCTGATCCTCGTCGGCGGGTCCCTCGCCGACCGGTTCGGGAGGCGGAAGATCTACCTGCTGGGCGTCGCCTGGTTCACGGCCGCCTCGGTGCTGTGTGCCCTCGCCCCGTCGGCGGGCTGGCTGGTGGCCGCCCGGATCCTGCAGGGCGTGGGCGGGGCTCTTTTGACGCCGGGCAGCCTCGCCATCCTCCAGTCGTGCTTCCACCCCGACGACCGGGCCACGGCCATCGGTGCCTGGTCCGGGCTCACCGGCATCGCCGCCGTCATCGGCCCGGTGGTCGGCGGCCTGTTGGTCGATGCCTTTGGATGGCGGGCGGTGTTCTTCCTCCCGCTGCCGCTGGCGGTGGCCGTGATCTGGGCGGGCTCGCGCCACGTCCCCGAGTCGCGCGATCCAGCGCCGGCCCGCCTCGATTGGCCGGGGGCGCTCCTCACCGTCGCCGGCCTGGGAGCTCTCAGCTACGCCATCATCGCCTACCCCGAATCGGGCGGGTCGCCGGCGGTGGTGGCGTCGGCCGTTCTCGGTGTGGCCTCCCTCGTCGCCTTCGTGATCCGGGAGCGGCAGGCTCCCGATCCGATGCTCCCTCTCAGCGTGTTCAGATCGCGCCAGTTCACGGCCGCCAACCTGATCACGTTCGTCGTCTACGCCGCCTTGGGCGGCGTGTTCTTCATGCTCATCGTCCACCTCCAGACGGTGGTCGGGTACTCCGCCACCGGAGCGGGAGCGGCGACGATGCCGGTCAGCGGCCTCCTCCTCGTCGGCTCGCCCCCGATGGGCCGGGTCATGCAGCGGATCGGCCCCCGTCTGCCCCTCACCGCCGGAACCGCCCTGCTCGCCGTCGGGATGCTGATGATGATCTCGATCCGGGAAGGGGCGTCGTACCTGACGGGGATCCTCCCGCCGCTCTTGGTGTTCGGCGTCGGGCTGACCCTGATGGTCACCCCCGTCACCGCCACGGTCCTGGCCGCGGTGGACGATCGCTTCTCGGGCTTGGCGTCGGGCGTCAACAACGCCGTAGCCCGCACCGGCCAGCTCCTGGCGGTGGCGGCGCTGCCGGTGGCGGCCGGGCTGACCGGTGGCGACTTCGCGGACCCGGTTGCGTTCGCCGCCGGGTTCCGCATCGCGATGATCGTCTCCGCCGTCCTGTGCGGGCTCGGGTCCGTCTTCGCCTGGACGATGATCCGCAACCCTTCCGCCGACACGTGAGGCGGAGCCCGGATCACCTGTTATAAGAGGCGCCGCAGTGGAGCTCTTCATCGACGGCGACAAGGTCGAGGCACGAGGCGGCGACGACGTCCTCACCGCCTCGATACGGGCCGGAAAGGTCCCGGCGGGATGCCTGTGCCTCGCCGGCGACTGCCCCAACTGCCTGGCCGTCGTCGACGGTGTCGCCTATGTGCGCATGTGCCGCACCCCGGCTCGGGCCGGGATGGACGTCCGCCCCTTCCCGGTCTCCGAACACCCCCCGATGCCGGACGACGACGCCCCGCCGACCGCCTACCGGAACGTGCACGCCGACGTGGTGGTCGTGGGCGCCGGCCCCTCGGGCCTCGCCGAGGCCGAGCGGCTCCGCCGTGAGGGCCGCCAGGTCGTCGTGCTGGACGACCGGCAGGGGTCCGAGGTGCTGGCCATCTACCCGGGCCCCGAGGTCGTCGCCCGCGACGACGGCGGGATAGCCCGGTACTTCGCCGCCGAGGTGGTGGTGGCCACCGGGGCGATGGACATCCATCCGGTCGTGCCCGGCTCCGAACTGGCCGGCATCCTCACCCGGCGAGCCGCCGAGAAGCTCGTCGCCGCCGGCATCGACCTGGGACGAGTCGTGGCGGTCGGGGCAGCCCCGGACGGAGTGGACTGCGAGGTGCTCGCCGGGGACCTGATGCGATTCGAGGGCGACACCCGGGTCGAAGCAGTGGTGGTCACCGGCCCCGACGGCGCCGAGACGGTCCGCGAGTGCGACACGGCAGTCGTCGACCTCGGCACCTATCCCCGCGACGTGCTGGCCCGCATGGGAGCGCCCGGGCAGGTGCGGGCCGTGGGAGCAGCGGCCGCAGAAGGGACCATCCCCGCCTGTCCGGACCGGGGCGTGGTCTGTCCATGCGCCGGCGTGACGGCCGAGGACCTCGACTCGGTGTGGGAACGGGGTTTCCGCGAGTTGGAGCTGATCAAGCGGGCCACCCTCGCCGGGACAGGGACCTGCCAGGGCGGGGTGTGCGGGCCCTATTTGCGGTCGTTCGTCGCCGAAAGAGGCGGGGAGCTGCAGCCTTCGTTCACGGCCCGCCCGCTCGCCCGACAGATGACGATGGCGGAGGCCGCCGCCGCGTTCCACTGGCCCTCGATCCATCGCACCGCGTTGGACGACGTGCACCGGTCGCTCGGGGCGACGATGGACCGGATGGGCGGCTGGTGGCGTCCCTGGACCTACGGCGACACCGAAGCCGAGTACTGGGCGGTCCGCCGCGACGTGTCGCTGGGGGACGTCAGCACGCTGGGGAAGATCCTCGTCAAGGGCCCCGACGTAGTCGACTTCCTGGAATGGATCTACCCCTGCCGGGTCGGCGACCTCCCTGCGGGGCGGTCCCGCTACGCACTCCTCCTCGCCGAATCCGGCGCGGTGCTCGACGACGGGCTGATCTCCCGGCTCGACGAGCACACCTTCTGGCTGACTTTCACCACGGGTGGGGCAGGGACCGCCGAAGCCTGGCTGCGCGACTGGGCACGCGGCCGGGGGGCGAACGTGCGGATCATGGACCGCACCCATTCACTGGGAGGGATCAACGTCACCGGGCCCAAGGCGACCGCGCTGCTCGAGCGGGCCGGGCTGACCGAGCCCGTTCCATTCATGCGCCACGCCGAAGCGACGATCGCCGGAGTGCCGTGCCGGGTGTTCCGGCTCAGCTTCACCGGCGAAGTGTCGTACGAGCTGCACCACCCCCGGAGCCGCTCGGTGGAGCTGTGGAGCCGGCTGATGGAACTGGGGGCCGACCTCGGCGTGCGGCCACACGGGCTCGAGGCGCTCATGACGCTCCGCCTCGAGAAGGGCCACGTGATCGTGGGCATGGACACGGAGATGGACGCCACCCCCCGCCGCCTGGGGATGGACTGGGCGGTGCGGATGGACAAGGACTTCGTCGGCCGGGCGGCCCTCGAGCGTACCGACCGGATCCCGCTCGATCGCCGCCTGGTGGGCCTCACGGCCGACCCCCCTGCCCCGACCGAGGGGTCGGCGGTGTTCCTCGACGGCAGGATCGTCGGCTACGTGACGTCGTCGGCATGGTCGCCCGCCCTCGAGACCGTGGTGATGCTCGCCTGGGTCGAGCTCGTCGACGGGTCCGTCCCCGCCACCGTGCTGGTCGACGGCCGGCCCGCCCATCACACACCGACGCCTTTCTACGACCCGGAGGGAGCCCGTGCCCGCGCCTGAACAACTCGTGGCCTGGCGAGTGGCGGCCGACCCGGCGTCGCTGGATGCGGCCGAGTGGCCGGCGGCGGTGACCGTGCTCAGGATCGCCCCGGACGAGGCGCTGGTGCTCGGCGCGGCGCCGGTCGAGGTCGGCGATCCCTACGCCATCGTCGAACCGGAAGAAGGCTTCTGTGCGGTGGCGATGAGTCGGGCAGAGCTCGAGGCGTGGATCGCCCGCAACGCCGAGTGGGCCCTCCCCGAAGGCGACAGGGTGTTCGCCCAGGGCGGGGCCGCCGGGCTGCCGGTGAAGGTGTGGGTGGACGGTGACCGGGCGCTGCTCATCACCCGCGCCTCGCTGTCCCGGGACCTGGAGGAGCGGCTGTGAACGAGTTCGTCGAACGCCGCGTCCGCCTCACCTGGCGGGACCCGAAGCCCTCCTACGACGTCGTGATAATCGGAGGGGGCGGGCACGGCCTCTCGATCGCATACCACCTGGCGAAGCGGCACGGCATCACCGACGTGGCGGTGCTCGAGCGGGGCTACATCGGCTCCGGCAACTCCGGCCGCAACACGACCGTCATCCGCGCCAACTACGGCATCCCCGAGTCGATCCGCTTCTATCAACGATCCCTGGAGCTCTATCAACGGCTCGAGGAGGAAACGGGCCGGTGGCTCATGCACACCGAGAAGGGCTTGATCTGGATGGTCCACTCCGAAGCCGGCGTGAGAGGCGAGAAACGCCGGGCGCTGCTCAACACGGCGGCCGGGGCCGAGACGGTGTTCTTGACCCCCGACGAGATCGCCGAGCTGGTGCCCCAGATCGACCTCACCGGCGGCGGGAACGGATACCCGGTGCTGGGCGCCTCCTATCACCCGAAAGCCGCCACCGCCCGTCACGACCGGGTGGTGTGGGCACTGGCGGAGGGGGCGATGGACGCCGGGGCGACGATCCTCCAGCGCACCACCGTCACGGGACTCACCCTCGACGGCGACCGGGTCGTCGGCGTGGAGACCGACCGGGGCCGGTTCTCGGCCGGGGTGGTGGTGAGCGCCGTCGGTGGGTTCGCGTCCGAGATCGCCGCCATGGCGGGCCTGCGGCTTCCCATCGTCACCCACCCCCTCCAGGCCTACGTCACCAACCACTACGAGCAGTCGTTCCCCTTCATCATCGGATCGGTGGAGATCCCCTTCTATCTCAGCCAGACTCCCCGGGGGGAGATCTTGATCGGCGCCGAGTACGAGCGGGCCCCCGGCTACTCGTGGGGCACCTCTTTCGACCTGCTCGCCTCGTGCTCGGCGAAGGCGGTTGCCTACCTGCCGTTCCTCGCCCGCCTGCGGATCCTCCGCCAATGGGCCGGGGTGTGCGACATCTCCCCCGACGCGTCGCCGATCATGGGATTCACCCCGGTCCAGAACCTCCTCGTCACGACCGGCTGGGGCACCTGGGGGTTCAAGGCGATCCCCGCCGCCGGTGAGCAGATGGCCGAACTGATCGCCACCTGGCGGACACCCGAGTTGATCGCCCCCTTCTCGTACGACCGATTCGAAAGGGACCGGCTCATGGCCGACGCCGGGTCGGCAGGGACACACTGACATGGCGCTTCTCGTACCTTGCGAGAACTGCGGCCCTCGCCCCGTGGACGAGTTCATCTACGGGGAGATCCCCCAGGTGCCCGAGCACCTGTCCGATCCCGCCGCCCGCGACCTCGACCGGGTCTACATGCGCACCAACCCGACGGGCCCCGCCGCCGAGGCTTGGTTCCACGCCGCCGGGTGCCGCCGGTGGACGTATCTGGTGCGGGACCGAACGACCTACGAGTGGCTGTGAACGCCGAACGCCTCCCCCGGCTCTGGAGACCCGTCTTGCTGTCCGCCGGCGGCCTCGTGCTGTCGGCGCTGCCGATCTTCCTCGTCGGTGGCTTGGCCGTGCAGATCCGCCAGGACCTGGGGTTCACCGAGACCCAGCTCGGAGCCGCGGTCACGGTGGCGTTCCTGTGCGGGGCGATCGCCGGGCCCATCGGCGGCCGGGTCGCCGACCGGGTCGGAGGACGGGCCGCCGTGGCGTGCGGGGCGACCCTGGCCTCCCTGTCGCTGGCAGGGACGGCCCTGTTCGCCCACAGCTGGGAGACACTGCTCGGGTTCCTGATCCTGGGCGGGCTGTCGTTCGCATTCCTGGATCCCGGGCTGGCGATCATCATCAACTCCAACGTCGACCCGGGACGCCAAGGCGTCGCCTTCGGGGTGAAGGAGGCGTCCATCCCGGCTTCCACCCTTCTGGCGGGGCTGGCGGTGCCGGTCATCGCCCTCGAGCACGGCTGGCGGTGGGCGTTCCTGTTGGGGGCGCTGCCGCTGGCGGCCGTGGTCGCCGGCCTGCGCCTGGTCGGCCAGACGCGGACTCTCCCGACGCAGACCAGCGGAAGGGGAGTGTCCGTGTCCCGGCGGGCCCTCGGCATCGTGGCGGCCGCCGCGGCCTGCGCTTCCACCGCATCGAGCGGCATCGGCGTGTTCCTCACCGAGAGTGCCGTGGCCATGGGGCTGTCGGAAGCCAACGCCGGGCTGCTCCTGGCGGCGGGAAGCGTGGCAGGGATCGTGACCCGGGTGGCCACGGGGATACGCGCCGACAACCACGGCGGCCCTCAGCTGCGGACCATCTGGGTGATGATGGCGACGGGGGCAGTGTCCATGGCGCTGGCGTCGATCGGCTCCGTCCCGCTCCTGGTCCTCGGGGCGGTCGGGGCGTTCGCCGGCGGGTGGGGATGGACGGGCCTCCTGTTCCTGACGCTCGTCCGAGCCAACCCCTCCACCCCCGGTGCCGGGGCCGGTCTCGGCTTGCTCGGCCTGGCGATCGGAAACGGCCTGGGCCCGCTCGCGTTCGGGGCGGCGGCCGAACAGCTGTCGTTCACCGCCGCCTGGGCCGGGGCGGCGATCCTCGCCGGAGCCGGAGCCCTCCTGGCCCGTTCGGCGGCACCGGCCTTCGAGCCGGCCCGGATCTGATTCCCCCGCCCCACGGAAGAAATTGGGAACCGGCGGGCACGGGAGTACGTTCTCTCGCCCATGGTCCGGATCCTCCTCGGCGCAGCCGTGCTGTGCTTCGTCGTCATCGCGGCGGGCGCACCGGCCCGGGCAGCGAGCCACAACACGTACGTGGACGACGACCGGAGCCGCTACGAGGGCTACATCGAGGCGGCGTCGGAGGCCGGCCTCGTCAGCGGGTGCAACCCGCCGGAGAACACCCGGTTCTGTCCGCACCGGGTCGTAAGCCGTGGGGAGATGGCGATCATGCTGGTGCGGGCGCTCGACCTCGCCTCCGACGGCGGCGACCACTTCTCCGACGACGACGGCATCGCCGCCGAGCCGTCGATCGACGCCCTGGCGGCGGCAGGTGTCACCGACGGCTGTGCTCCGGGGAAGTTCTGTCCCGATGCGGCCCTGACGAGGGGCCAGATGGCACAGCTGATCGCCGACGCCCTCGGCTGGAGGCAGGTGGCCGGCGCCGAGAGGTACCGGGACCTGGAGGGCTCCCCGTACGCGGGGGCGTTGACCGCACTCGCCGCCCGGGGTGGGATCGAGCCCTGCGACCTCCCCGAGGACCGCCGGCTCTGTCCCGATGCCCCGGTGACCCGCGACGAGGCCGCCTTCGCCCTCGCCAAGGCGATCGGGCTCGCGCCCGCCGACGTCCCGGCCCGAACCGACGGGCCCGAGGTCGGATTCGTCGATTCGTTCGACCGACTCCGCCTGTGGGACGGGCAACGCCCGAGCAGCCGCAACCGGGTGGGGCTCACATCGGCCGGGTACCGCGGCAACGGCCTCGAGGTGAGGATCCCCAAGGGCGCCCATTACGGCGCCGACTTCGAGCTCGATCTGGACCGGATCGTCGGCGAGGACCCCGAGACGCTCTTCTTCCGCTACTTCCTGCGGGTCGAGCCGGGGTGGGACCCGATCGCCAGCGGCAAGCTGCCGGGGTTCTCGGGGATCTACAACCACACCGGCAAGGGCGGCTACCCGTCGAAGCCCTCGTCGCCGGGATGGTCGGCGCGGATGAAGTTCGCCGGCAACCGGCCCGGGGACCCCCGCGCCCGGCTCGGCTACTACGTGTACCACCTGGGCCAGGAGCGGCGCTACGGCGACGGGATGCAGTGGAACCAGGCGGGGATGCTGCAGCCGGGTGAGTGGTACTGCATCGAAGGCCAGATCCAGCTCAACAACCCTGGGGTCGCCGACGGCGCCCTCCGCGGCTGGGTGGACGGAACCCCGGCGTTCGAGGCCAACGGGATCGAGTTCCGACGGCCCGGCGAGCCGGCGATCCGGATCGAGTCGTTCTGGTTCAACGTGTACTACGGCGGCAAGCCGACGGCGAACAAGGATCTGGGCTTGACCTTCGACGAGGTGGCGGTCGACGGAAAGCGCATCGGCTGCGGCGACGGGCCGGGTGAGATCGCCCCCGGCACCGGCGACTACGACGGGGACGGCTTCGTCGATCGGGTCGCCTGGACGGACTGTCCCACCGGCCCCTGCTTCCAACTCCGGTCCGCCACCGAAGACGGCGTGTCGACACGCCCGATCGGCAACGGCGCCTGGTTCAGCTTGGAGACGGGCCGGCTCGGCCTCGTCGTCGCCGACGTGGACGGCGACGGCGACGGCGATGTGGTGTACAGAGGGCGGTGCGATCGATCCGAGCGGTGCTGGCGTGTCCACCGCGGCGGCGGCCCCACGTTGGGCCCGGGTGAGCACTGGGGCGACGGCGCCCGCTTCTCCCCCGCCAGCCGCCTGGTCGCCGGCGACTTCGACGGCGACGGGCTCGCCGACATCACCTACTCGGGAGTGTGCGGTGAGGCGCCCAGCCGCCCCTGCTGGCGGACCCATCTCAGCACCGGGAGCTCGTTAACCGACGGCGCCGACTGGGGCGAGCCGATGGTGGGATACGACATCGCCCCGGAATCCGCCGACATGGACGGTGACGGAAGAGACGACATCGTCTGGGCCGGCGAATGCGACGCCGGCACCTGCTGGTTCATGCAGCTCTCTACCGGCAGTGGGTTCAGCCCGCCGGTGCGCCTGGGTGAAGCGCGACGGTGGGAGCTAAAGATGAAGAGGCTCTTCGACTTCGATGGCGACGGCCGCGCCGACATGCTCACCGCCGCACCGCTGGAGGAGGGGTCGTCGATCGAGCTGCGCCAGCTGCGCGGCGACAAGCTGACCCGCTACCGCATCGTCGCCACGGTGCCCACACCGGTGACGGACCTCGTGCTGCGGCGATACGCCCAAACGGGCCCGGTGGAGGCGTTGGTGGTGCGGAGCTGCCGGTCGGACGACGGCTGCGTGCGCCGTTACTTCTCACTGGACGGCGAGCTGGCTTCCCCGCAGCGCTATGCCCGGGCCCAGTTCTACGCCCTCACCCGCCAGTTGGCCCGGGTGCCCGGCTCCGACGAAGTCGTCTTCCGCTGAAACAGCCCCCTGCGATGCAGAGGGCTGAGTGGGGATCACGGGACCGGTTCGGGCCGGCCCGGTTCAGGTGACGATCAGGACGATCAGGATGATGAGGATGAGGGCTCCGATGCCTATGTACATGCTGCTCCATTCAGGATGGCGTGATGAGACCCACCCGTTCGAGGCCATCCGGAAACCACGTTCTCACGCGGCGGGGACGCGTTTGAAAAGCTGCCGTTTGGGTAGCCGATCTTCCGACTGTTCAAGGAGGAAGAAACGTGATGACGCAAGAAGCTCCCACTCTGCGTGCCTCTCGCTTGGGAAGCAGCCGCCGGCGTCCCCGCACGGTGGACGGGCATCGCGTTTGCGCCGAGCCGACGTGCGAGACGGTGCTCAGCCGCTACAACCAGAGCGACATGTGCCATCTGCACCGGCCCGTCCGGTTCCCGCGGGTCCGCGGAGCCGTCGTCGGCGAGGAATCCTGACCGTCAGCCGGATCTCCTGGCGATGAAGCTGAACCGGCCGTCCGGTTCCAGGATCCCCCACTCCAGATCGCCCAGATCCCCGTAGCCCTCCTGCCGAGCGGCTTCCCTCAAGTCCTCGAGGGTCATCCTCTCTCGGTCCAGCCTGTCCGTCAGCGGCTCGCCGTCCTTCAATATCACCACCGGTGACCCGTCGAGGAGGTCGGCCACGGCGTGGGAGCGGCGGCTCAGGGCGTCTCCCAGCATCGTCCAGCCCACGAACACCGACACGGCCACCACCGCTCCCGTGATCGACATGTCTTCTTGGGTGACCCCCTGTTGGACGATGTCACCCAGCACGACGACCAACAGCATGTCCAGCGGAGTCAGCTCCGCCAGCGAGCGTTTCCCGGTCCCTCTCACCACCAGCCACAAGAACCAGTAGACCACCGTCGCTCTCACGACTATTTCCATCTCTCCTCCTACGGCATCACCCATGTCCGGAAGGCCACCCGGGCCACTTCTCGCCCGTCCACCACGAGCGCCACGTTCCCGTCGCGGCCCCATTGGGCAGCCGGCGACAGGCGGGCGTCGAAGTCGACACTCAATGCATCACGACCCGGAGGGACCTCGAATGTCCACTCGGTCCGGTCGGCATCGGCGAAGTCGAGCACCGGCTGCGGGTCGAGGCCGTTCTCGTCGAACAGGCTCAGGTAGGCGGTGTCGACCCACACGGTGACCTCCTCGGGAAGAGAAGACTCGGTGCGGACGTCGATCGTCAACGGGGTCTCGAGACCAGCGCGGCTCACGCGGGCGTAGCGGACTTCGAGCTCGTAACCGTCGCCGGAGTCGGCCACCGTCGCCGTTCTCACCCCGAGGAGAGAGGAAGCGCCCGCCAGAGCGGCGCCGACGACCAGCACCACGGTCACCCGCCGCAACGCCTTGTCCAGCGCTACCCGGCGCGCGCTCGGGTCGGCGGGGATGGTGCTTCGGGCCTCGGGCGGGAGCGGGCCCTCGTGGGGCGACATCGTGGCTCCCTACCCCGTCCCGGGGAGGTGAACCCGGGAAACCCCCTGGACAGGGGAACGGGCCGGGGACGGATGATCGTCGCCGGCCCGTTCTCTCCCCCTGGTTCCCGAAGCGCTCCTACCCCGCTCGGTCGAAGCGAAACGTTCACCTGACTTTCTGTGTCAACGCGATGCCGGTGTCGGGAGGCTCCAGGAACCGGACCGTGTCGCTGAGGGCGGAGAGGACCTGCCATCGGCTGTCGCCCTCGAAGCCGGCGGGTGGCCATGCCATGGACGGTCCTTCGACGCTGACCAGGGCTTCGATGCCGGAGGTGCCCGGTTCGACGCCGCGGAGCTCCAGCCGCAGCGTGGCGGGCCGGGCCTCCAGGAGGAGCACCGCGGCCTCGTCGACGGCGAGAGTGAAGTCTTCGATGCCGGCGTAGGAGAAGCCGGCCAGGCGGGCGGCCCGGCCCACCACACCCCGCAGCATCTCGAGATATCGATCCTCTCCGGGGACGGACATCCGGATCCGCCGCTGCGGTGTGTCTGGTCCCATTCGCGCCGTGTGCGCTTTCGTCGGTGTCGAACGGTCAGCGGAACCGCCGCCCGTGCGCTGACGGGCAGTCCCCCGCGCCGGACGAGTGTAGGCAGCATCGGCTGAGCCGGGGCGCTGAGACGTCGCCCGGTCGCGGCCGCAGTTCAGGAGCTCGTCTCCTGGCGCAGCCGCCGGATGAGAAGCGTCCGCTCCTCCGGGTTGAGACCGCCCCAGATCCCGTGGCGCTGGCGGGTCTCCAGGGCGTAGGTCAGGCACTCCCAGCGCACCGGGCATCGGTGGCAGATGCTCTTGGCTTTCGCCTCGTCCGCCTCGTCGATGGAGAAGAAGATCTCGAGGTCGGTGTCACGGCAGGCGGCCTGCTCGAGGTCGACCCTCGAGATGGTGGGTGATGCGTAACGGAAGTAGTCCCGGGCCGTTTCGGCGATGTTCGTCGTCATATGGGCTTTTCTGTGAGTCGACGTCGGCTCCGTTGCCCATTTCGGGGCGGCGCGAAACTGGGATTACCCCCGGCACCCCCGCCGCCACCACGAGAATCGGTGGCTCCGATCGCGTGGAGGAGGACATGCCGAACGAACCCATCGGTCACCGAGTCTGGGCCGTCGCCGAGGGCTACATCCCGACGTGGTCGACCGGACCGGAACCGGAGATGCTGAGCCACGACACGGTGTGCCTGCTCAACACGGGAACCGAGCCGGCCCAGGTCCACATCACCGTCTACTACTCGGACCGCGACCCCGCCGGCCCCTACCGGGTGACCGTGGACGGACGGCGGACCAAGCATGTCCGCTTCAACGACCTCACCGATCCCGAGCCGGTGCCCCCGGGAACCGACTACGCCTTCGTGGTCGAATCCGACCGGCCGATCGTGGTCCAATACACCCGCCTCGACTCACGCCAAGCCGAGAACGCGCTACTCAGCACGATGGCGTTTCCGGTCACGGGCTCCTGAGACGGGACAAGATCTCTTCGACCACCCGGTCGGCGCCCTGTCGCGTCACGTCGACCACGAAGTCCGCCAGCGCCCCGAGCCGTTCGGCGCGCCGGGCGCAGAGACCGGCGAACTCGTCGAGAGGGATCGGGCGCCGATGACCGCCGTGTCGTGCCCTCTGCGCCAAGGTGAGAGGGTCGCCGGTGAGGAGGACGACCCGGGCGCCGGCGAGGATCTCGCCGAGGTCGGGGCGGTCGGCGACGCTGGCGGCCGCGGCGACGACGGCGGGCCGTGGCGAGGACAAGGCCCCCCTGAGCGCCTCGACCTCCTCCTGATGGAGTCGCTCGACTCCATGGAGGCTTGCCAGTTCCCGGGCCGTGACGCCGTGGATGGCTTGGATCTGGCGGTCCGAGTCGAAGAACGGGCGTCGCAGCCTGCGGGCCAGCTCTTCGCCGACGGTGGTCTTTCCCGACCCCATCGGACCGGCGAGCACGAGGTGATCGGGCACATCACGAGGCTAGGCAGCAGCCGACTCCAGGTTTGGGGATCCGTGGAGCGGGTAGCGAGCCGTCCCCATCCCGAGGAGGAAAGACATGGACGGCCTGGAGTTGTTGCGACAGGACCACGACCGGGTTCGGACACTGTTCACGAGCTTTCGTGAAGCGGCCGACGCCGAGGACGGCACCCAGATGGCGGAGCTCGTGGGCGAGATATTCCACGAGCTGGAGGTGCACACGGCCATCGAAGAAGAGGTGTTCTACCCGATGATCCACGACGCCGGCGGACAAGACCTCACCGAGCACACCGACGAGAGCTACGAGGAGCACCACGTCGTGGACGTGCTGATGGAAGAGATCCGGGGCCTGTCGGCCGACGACCCCTCGTTCAAGGCGAAGATGACGGTGCTGATGGAGAACGTGGAGCATCACGCCTCCGAGGAAGAGGACGAGATGTTCCCGCAGGTACGGGAGCTGTTCTCTCAGGATCAGCTCGAACAGCTCGGCGAGGAGCTGCAGGCGGCCAAGACCCGTCACGAGACGGCGGCCACCACCAAGGAAGATCTGCTCGAGCAGGCGCGTGAGATGGACATCGAGGGCCGGTCCTCGATGACCAAGGACCAGTTGGCCGAAGAGATCGGCAAACGGTCCGAGCGATGACGATCTCGTACGGGCTGGCCCTCGGAAGCGAGGAGCACGGCCCCAGACGGCTGGTCGAGTTGGCGGTGCTAGCCGAGAAGAGCGGGTTCGACTTCGTCTCGATCTCTGACCACTTCCATCCATGGATCCGCGAGCAGGGCCACTCCCCGTTCGTGTGGACGGTGCTGGGGGCCATCGCCCATGCGACCGAGTCGATCGAGGTCGGCGTCGGGGTCACGTGCCCGATCATGCGCATCCACCCCGCCATCCTCGCCCAGGCGACGGCCACCACCGCCAACCTCCTGCCCGGACGGTTCGTGTGGGGAGTGGGAAGCGGCGAGGCCCTCAACGAGCAGATCCTCGGTGACCACTGGCCCCCGGCCGAGGTCCGCCTGGAGATGCTGGAGGAAGCGGTGGATCTGATCCGCCTGCTGTGGAAGGGCGAGAGCACCACCTACCGCGGCAGCTACTTCTGGGCCATCGACGCCACGATCTTCGACCCTCCCCCCGGGGAGGTGCCGGTCGTGGTCTCCGCCTTCGGGCCCCAGGCGGCGGAGCTGGCCGCCCGCATCGGCGACGGCCTGTGGACCACCGGGACCGGCGGCGAACCGGTCGACGTCTACCGGGAAGCGGGAGGCGAGGGACCGGTGTATGCACAACTCACCCTGTGCTGGGCGGAGGACCGCGACGAAGCCGTCGAGACCGCTCACCGCATCTGGCCGAACACCTCGGTGCCGGGCCAGCTGTCACAGGACCTGAGGACGCCCGCCCACTTCGAGATGGCCGCCGAATTGGTGACCCCGGAGACGATCGCCGAGGCGATCCCCTGCGGCCCCGACCCCGAGCCGCTGCTCGAGTCGGTGAGGCAGGCCGTGGACGGCGGCATCGACCACATCTACTTCCATCAGATCGGGGACGACCAGGAAGGGTTCGTGCGGTTCTTCGACGAGGAGATCCGGCCCCATCTGCCGACCTGAGGAGAGGACTGGCGACCCAGTGACAGGCCGGGGGGCGTCAGAGAAGATGGGAGGAGAGACGGTGACCGTAGCCGAATCAGGGTCCGGATCGGGAGGCATGCCGGCCACCCGTCTCTCCTCTTCCGGTGAGCCCCTCCCAGAGAAGACATGCAAGCCGCTTTCCCGGGGCCTCACCGATCTGGGTCCCCTCTTACCCCTCTCTCGCCGCTGTCAAACAACGATCCTGTCGGTTTTCTAGCCTAGACCTTCGGCGCCCGCGTATGCAGAGAGAAACGATCTCGTCCTCGTCGACGCCCGTCGACGGAGCGGCTAGGCGGAGGCGGCCTCGAACAGCTCGATCGGGTTGCCCGACGGGTCCTCCACCACCACCTGGCGGCCGCCGGGCCCTTCGGCGACGTCGCCTCGTATGACGACGTGCTGGTCCTCCATACGGTGGATCACCGAATCGAGGTCGTCGACGCGGATCTGGATGCGGTTCCACCCCCCGGGCCGGGGATTCTCCTCCTCGTCGGCACCGGCCTGGCCGCCGCCTCCGGCTCCCGGCATGTTGAGCAGGAGCCTCAGCCCGTCACGTTGGAGACTGGCGAAGCCGGGGCCGACGTAGGTGTCGAGCTCGAAGTCGAGGCACTCCTGGTAGAAGTCGATCGCCTCGTCGACGTCGTACACGAGGTAGCGAACGGCTGCCTGGGTCATCTCTCCTCCTCCGTCGCCTGTTCGCTGACCCTTACCCGCCCGGGCGGGTGCCATGCGTCAGATGTAGTCGGAGACCTCGGCGAACAGCGCCGCCACCAGCTCGGCGCGGCTGGAGACGCCGACTTTGGCGAGCAGGGCCTTGACGTGATCGCGGACGGTGTGGGTGGACAGGTACAGGCGGTCGGCGATCGCCCCGGTGTCGAGCCCGCGCCCGATCAACGCCGCGATCTGCCGTTCCCGCTCCGTCAGGTCGTACGCCTCCACCGCGATCGGGACGACCTCGCCGGGCCGGGCCCGCTCGATCACGATCACCGTCTGTGTCGGCCGGCCGTCCGGGCCGAACAGGACCGAGGCGTGGCACATCAGCCACGATCCGTCACGAGCCCGGACCCGGACCCGCTCGGCGGCACCTCCCAGACGGGCCCGGGACCGCACCTCGTGGCCGAGCGCCACCAACCAGAAGGGGAGATCGGAGTCGCCCCGCTCCCCGTCGTCGGGATCGTCGACCGCTTCTATCAGCTCCCGGGCTTGCTGGGTGATCGCCTGGACCTTCCCGTCCGGTCCCTGGACGACCACGCCGGGCGAGTCGGGGGCGGCCGCCTTCTCGTTGGCCCTCGCCACCATCGCCCGCGCCCGGACCTGCTCGGCGACCGGGGCCGACAGACTCGCCATCAGGTCGACGTCCCGTTCGGAGAATTCGCCCTGGCGCCTCCACATCGTGATCAGCGCCCAGGGGACGTCGTTGGCCCGGCACACCACCCGCAACTCGTCGTAGAAGTCCAGCCGGCGCAGGAACGCCGCGAACCGCGGGCTCTGGGACGGATCGTCGACCGAGGCGCGCAGCGAGGCGGCCGGGTTCTCGGCTCGGTAGAGGTCGCGGAAGCGGGCGACGTCGGCGGTGACGACGAACTCACGCTCCCAATGGTCGGAGCACAGCGCCGCCGTCATCCCTTCCACCCCCTCCGTCTGGATCGGGCACGTGGGGAGGCCGCTCGTCGGATCGGTGCCGACGAGGGCGATGGCGTCGAAGTCCACCAAGCGACGGAGGGATCGGGCTGCCTCTCGGAAGACTCCGTCGGTGTCGGGCGCTTTCGCGATCCGACGGAGCAGATCTCGACGACGCCGTCCGACTTCGACGGCGGTAGCCATGCCCAGATCGTGTCCCGACGGGGGTCGCTGAACAAGTGAATAACCCCCCGATCGGGGGATCGTCACCGGGTCACGGATCGCCCACGATCGTCCGAATGACCGAGACCCACATCCACCCGCCCGTCGTCGTCCGTCCGGGAGACGGGACCCCCATCCCGGGACCGGAAGGCATCACCCTCAAGCTGACCCGCGAGCAGAGTGGCGGGGCCATAGGCGTGCTGGAAGCCGTGTCGGAACCGGGGTTCGACGCGCCCCGCCACGTCCACCGGGTGCACGACGAGTTGTTCTACGTCCTCGGCGGCGAGTTCCTGTTCCTGGTCGGCGACGAGTTGGTGAGCGCCCCCGCCGGGACCCTCGTGTTCGTGCCCCGTGGCACGGTGCACGCCCCGAAGGTGGTGAGCGACGAGCCGGGGAAGGTGCTCGTCGCATACACGCCGGGCGGCCAGGAGGGCGCCTTCGTGGAGTTCGCCGCTCTGGCGGCGGAAGGCCAGGTCGACATCGCCGACGCCCGCTTCGCCGAGGTGCTCGAGCGCTACGAGTCGGAGGTGGTGGGCCCGCCGATCTGAGCCGTGTCACGACACGGCTACCCAATGGCCGGGCTCCACCTCCTCCAGCACCGTCACGGGCTCGGCATCGCCCGTCCCGTCGCCGTCGACCGGGACGGCCGCCGACACCGGGCGATCCCGCCACCTCCATTCCATCTGCGGCACCGAGGCGAGGAGCGTCTGGGTGTATGGGTGGCGGGGATCCTGGAACACGCGCCGGGTGTCACCCATCTCCACGATGGAACCGCGCCGGAGGATGATCGTCCGGTCGCTGATGTAGTAACCCAGCGCCAGGTCGTGGGTGATGAACAGGATCGACAGGCCCCGCTCCCGGAGCTCGGCCAGCAGGTTGAGCACCCCCACCCGGGTGGAGGCGTCGAGCATGCTTATCACCTCGTCGGCGACGAGGAGCCGCAGGTCGAGAAGGAGCGCCCGGGCGAGCAGCATCCGTTGGAGCTGCCCTCCGCTGAGCTGATGTGGGTAGCGGTTCAGCACCTGAACGGGGTTGAGCCCGACGTCTTCCACCGCCTTGGCGACGCGGTCTTCCCATTCGGACCCGGATCGGTCCGGGTAGAACTGGCTACGCAGCATCTCGAAGACGCGGTCGGCTTTGAAGACGGGGTTGAAGGAACTGAACGGGTCCTGGAAGACCCCCTGGACGTGGCGGTAGTACTCCTTCAGCTCCTTCCGCCCCAGCGTCGAGACGTCGACGCCGTCGAAGCGGATGGTGCCCTTGGTCGCCGGCGTCAGCCGCAAGATCATCCGCCCTATCGTCGATTTGCCGCTTCCGCTCTCGCCGATCAGGGAGACGATCTCACCCGGGGCGATCCGAAAGCTCACGTCGTCGACCGCGGTGATGGTGAGGCGCCCGAAGGCCCCGACCCGGAACTCCTTGGTGACGGAATCAAACTCGAGCATCTTCCTCCTCCATCACCTTCCAGCAGGCGACCGAGTGGCCGTCGCCTATCTCGACCAGGGGCGGCCGGGATTCGCAGCGTTCGGAAGCGAACGGGCACCGGGGTCGGAACCGGCACCCCGACGGCGGGTCGATGAGCCCCGGCGGGTTTCCTGCGATCCCCGACAGCGGCTGCTCGTCGTACCTCACGCCCACCTGGGGCAAGGATCCGACCAGGAGCTGCGTGTAGGGGTGCCGGGGGGCGTGGGTGATCACCTCGGCCGGCCCGCTCTCGACGGGCTGGCCGGCGTACATGATGAGGATGCTGTCGGCGATCTGGTAGAGGATGGAGACGTCGTGGGTGACGACCATCATGCTCTTGACGATCTCCCGGTCGCGGAAGTCGACCAGCATCTCGGCGACGGCACGCTGGGTCGACACATCGAGCGCCGAGGTGATCTCGTCGGCGATCAGCAGTGAGGGGTCGAGCAGGGTCGAGATGACCATGACCACCCGCTGCTTCATCCCTCCCGACAGCTCGATCGGGTACATGTCGAGTACCTCGCGGGGCAGCCCCACCAGCTGCAGGCGGTTCTCCAGCTCCGGCAGCTTCGCCCGGTAGGAGATCCCCCGCGCGCCCAGCAGCTCTTTGATCAGCTTGCCGATCTTCCGGGTGGGGTTGAGGGCGCTCATGGCGTATTGGGGCACGATCGACACCCCCACCATCCGATGCCGGTTCATGGCCTCGAAGTCGTCGATCGGCAGCTTCTCCCCGTCCAGCTCCACCACGCCGCCGACCAGCTTCATCGGGGGCACGAGGCGGACGATGCTCTGGGCGAGGGTCGACTTGCCGCAACCCGACTCCCCCGCCAACCCCATGATCTCGCCGTCGGCGATGGCGAACGACACGCCGTCGAGGGCTTTCACCTCCCCTTCGAGGGTCTGGTAGTAGACGCGCAGGTCTTCGACTCTGAGGCTCATGTCGTCCGCAACCTCGGGTTGAACACCTCGTCGAGGCCCACGTTCATGAAGTAGAGGGAGCCGACGATCAGGGCGATGGCGAGACCGGGCGGGACGAACCACCACCACAGGCCGAGCTGGAGGGCGCTCCACAGGACGGCGTTGTTCATCATCAGCCCGAGAGACATGCCGTCGGTGGGGCCGAGCCCGATGAAGTCGAGGGTGGCGGCGGCGAGGATCGCGCCTCCGAAGAGGAGGATGAAGGTCATGAACAGATAGGAGCTCATGTTGGGAGCGATCTCGCCGAGGATGATCTTGCGGGTCGGCACGCCGGTGAGCCGGGCGAGGTCGACGAAGTCGCGAGCGGCCAGCGAGAAGGTCTGCGCCCGGATCGCCCGGGCCGCCCACGGCCACGACGTGAGCCCGATGAACACCGCCTCCGTGACGACACCTCGCACCTCGAGGTAGGCGGCGATGATGATCAGCACGGCCAGCGTGGGGAGGACCAGGACGATGTTGGTCATGACGTTGAGGACCTCGTCGACGATCCCGCCCCGGTAGCCGGCGACGAAGCCGACCGTCATCCCGACGATTGCGGCGATCCCTCCGCCGAGCAACCCGACGATGAACGAAGCGCCGAGCCCGTGGACGAACTGGGTGAACACGTCCTGTCCGAACGTGGTGGTGCCGAACCAGTGCTCGGCCGACGGAGGTGACGCCGGGGGCCCGACGTACTCCTGCACTCCGTAGTCGGTGAGCCTCGGCCCGACGACGGCGGTCACGGCGAAGAAGAGCACGACGAGACCGCCGATCCACAGCTTGGGATTGCGCAGGGCGAAGTAGAGGAACTCGCTACGACGGCTCCGTGGGGCGGGCGCGGCCGGCGCCGGCACCCCTTCGGCGGCGGGCAGGGTGGTGTCGCGGGGCAGGGTGTCGCTCATGCCGCCCTCCCCTGCATCCCGAGGCGGGTCCGCGGGTCGACCAGCACGTACACGACATCGATGAGGAAGTTGGCTACCAGCACGCCGGCGACGATGAACAAGAACACCCCCTGGAGAAGGTAGAAGTCGAGGTTCTCGACCGCCTTGAGGGTCACCCAGCCCAGGCCGGGATAGGAGAAGACGATCTCCGTGACCAGAGCCCCGGCGACGACCGCCCCGAGCTGGAGGGCCAGGCCCGTGATCTGGGGCAGCAGCGCGTTGCGGAAGCTGTAGCGGCGGATCAGCCGCCGCGGGGCTCCCAGGCTCTCCAGGTACCGGGAGTAGTCCGCCTCCAGCTCGTAGATGATCATGTTGCGCATCCCGATCGCCCAGCCCCCGAAGGCGACGATGAACAACGTGGCGAACGGCAGGAACCAGTGGCGGAGCAGATCCCAGACGAAGGTCCACGACCAGTTGGGCCGCAGGGTGACCGAGTACGCCCCGGCCAGCGGGAACAGGTCGAACTGCCACGCCAGCAGGAAGGCGAGCACCAGGGCCAGCCACATGTACGGGGTGGCCGTGAGCAGGTAGCCCACCGGCAGGAACGTGTTGTCCAGCCACCGATTGCGGGCGGCGATGGCTCCGAACTTGTTGCCCGCCCACCAGCTCAACAGGATGGCGGGAAGGAGGAGCCCCAGCGTGTAGGGCAGGGACCCCATGATCACGCTGGTGACCGGGCGCGGGAACAGCCACACGCTGGTGCCCAGATCCCCCTGCAGCAGGGCCCCCCAGAAGTTGAGGTACTGCTTCCAGAGGGGCACGTCGTAGCCGAAGAAGCGCTCGAAATACTCGCGCATCGGCTCGACGGTCTCGGGACGCATGGTCAACCGGGCGACCATCGACTCGATGGGGTCCCCGGGCATGAACCGGGGGATCATCCAGTTGACCGTGACGGCGACGAAGAACGTCAAGCCGTAGATGGACAGCTTGCGGCCGAAGTAGCGCCTCATGGCGTCGCCTCCCGGAGCGCTACCGCCCCCTCCGGGGAGGGGGCGGTAGCTGCGACCGTGGTCGTCATTCCTGCGAGGCCGGCTCGAGCTCGGTGAGCATCAGCACCGCAGTCATGTTCCAGTAGTTGTTCCAGGTCGTCGGCAGGTAGTGGTTGTCGCCTTCGGCCGACGGCCAGTTGGTCCAGTAGGTGCTGTTCATCTGCGACCACAGGCCGTTGTACCAGAGCGGGATCACCGGCAGCTCCTCGAGCTGGATGCGCTGGATCTGGCTGGCCAGGTCCATGAGCGCGTCCGTGTCGTCCCGTGGCGTGCGGTCGAACTGCTGGACCAGCTGCCAGGCTTCCTCGTTCTCGTACCGGCCGAAGTTGCCGCTCAGCTGGACGTCGTGGATCGGCAGCTGGAACACGTAGTCGAAATACAGCCACGGCGTGCTCCCCATCTGCCGGTCGTTGTTGAGCACCATGTCGTAGTCGCCGGTGTTCCGCAACTCGAACAGCGTCTCGGCTGCCGGGAAGTCCGGGACCAGGTTGATGCCCACCGCCTGGGCGTTCTCCGACACGACGCGGATCGCCTCCATCCAGTCGGTCCACCCGTTGGGGACCATCAGCGTCAGCTGGATCGGCTCACCGTCGGGTGTCTCAACGAACCCGTCCCCGTCGGTGTCGGCATAGCCGGCGTCGGCGAGGATCTGGCGGGCGCGGTCGGGGTCGTAGGTGAAGCCCAGCTCGGCCACCACCTCCTGGTCGATGTACTCCTCCCAGATGGGCAGGAGGCCCGTCGGGTCGGCCGCCTCGACCAGCTGGTTGTACACGCCGTTGACGATCCGGTCCCGGTCGATGGAATGGGCCAGAGCCTGGCGGAAGGCAGGATCGTCCATCGGTGGGCGGGTCGTGTTGAGGACGAGCCAGGTGGTGTTGGCGGGGAGCATGTAAGGCGGCTCGCTGAAGTAGGTGTGCAACCCGTAACCGCCTTCGATCAGACGCTCGACCCCGGGCAGGAAGTTGTTGTTCAGGTCGATCTCGCCGGCCAGCACCTGCCCCAGCGCCACGTTGTTGGTGGAGTTGACCAGGTCGACGATGCGCTCCGGGGCCACCTCCAGGCCGAGATGCTCGGTCGCCCACCAGTTCGGGTTCTTCACCCACACCATGCGGGTCTCGTCGTGGGACTCGTACATGTACGGGCCCGATCCCACCGGGTTCTCGTTGGCGCCGGCCGCCACCTCGTCCTCGGTGCGATCGCCCCACAGGTGGGCGGGAACGATCGCCACGTCGTAGAGGCGCTCGCCCCACTGCTGATGCAGCGGGTCGGTGAACGTGAACTGGACGGTGAGGTCGTCGACGGCCTCCACCGACTCCAGCGACCCGCCGTTCTCGGCCCACACGCCCGAGAAGCGCGTGGCGGGGAATCGGATCAGCTCGAAGGTGGTGACGACGTCCTCGGAGGTGAGGGCCTCACCGTCGGTCCAGGTGATGCCGTCGCGCAGGCGCACCTCGTACACGTCGTCGGAGATCCACTCCCCGCTCTCCGCCAGCCACGGGATGTATTCGTCGGCCAGCGGGTCGTAGAGGAACAGGGTCTCGTAGAGCAGTCCGAGCGTGCCGGTGACGTAGTCACTGAAGATCGGGTTCCAGTTGGACGGCGGGCCCCACTGCTTGCCGCTGGTGATGAGGGTGGTGGCTCGGTCGTATTCGGTGACCGGTGCCGGCTCGGCCGAAGCCTCGTCGGCAGGCGCTTCGGTGTCGGGCGGGGTGGAAGTGTCCTCCGCGGCCGGAGGTGTTGTCCCTTCCGTGTCGGCCGGCTCAGTGCCCGTCCCGGCTCCGCCGCTGCATGCGACGAGCACAATCACCAAACCCAATGTGGCTGCGAATCCGCGCCATCGCTGTAATGTCATCTCGACTACCTCCTCCTTGTCACGTCACGTGCGGGGGTTGGTGGAAAGTGGTTGCCGGAGTGCCCGCTCCGGCAACCACACATCTCTTCTCTGTCAATCGAAACGCCGCACACCTCCCACGGTCGATCGGCGGATGACGAGCTCCGTAGGGAGGAGCACCCGGCGGGGTCCTCCGTCGGGGTCCTCGAGGAGCTGGAAGAGAGTGCGGGCCGCTGCCGCTCCCTGGTCCTGGACGCCCTGGCGGATCGTGGTGAGCGGCGGGTCGAGCTGAGCGGCGAAGTCCAGGTCGTCGTAGCCGGCGAGGGCGATGTCTTCGGGAACGCGCAGACCGTGGGCCTTGATCGTCTCGAGTGCCCCGGCGGCGGTGGCGTCGTTGGCGCAGAAGATGGCGTCGACGCCCGCTTCGATCAACTGGGCCGCGCCGGCGGCGCCCGATGCCCGGTTGAACTCCCCCTCGACGACGAGCCCCTCGGTGGGCAGCTTGGCCCGGGCCATCGCCCGCTTGTATCCCTCGAGACGGTCGGCGCCGGCGACGCTGCCCGGGATGCCGGTGATGTGGCCGATGCGGCGCCGGCCGATCTCTATCAGGTGCGTGGTGATGGTGTCTGCCGCCTGGACGTCGTCGACGTCGACGTAGGACGCCTCGGGATGGGAGCGACGGTGCCCGATGAGCACCGTCGGCATGCTCGAGTCGAGGAGGCTGTCGACCAGCGGGTCCTCCCGCCAGTGGGCGGTGACGATCACTCCGTCGAGCAGCCCGCGGAGTTGGATCTGATCGAGGATCTCGTCTTTGGTGCGGTCCCCCAACCACAGCATCATCCCCACCGCCTTCTCGGCGAGGGCGTTGCTCATCCCCGTGAGGAGACCGGCGAAGTAGGGGTCACGGAAGAGGTGCTGGGGGTCGATGTGCATCACGACACCGACGACGCCCGAGCGGCCGGAGGCGAGCGTGCGGGCGGCCCGGTTGGGCCGGTAGCCGGTGCGTTCCAGCACCTCGAGGACGCGCCGCCGGGTCTCCTCCGAGACCGGACCGCCGTTTATGACCCGGGAGACCGTGGCGCGGGAGACTCCGCTAAGCGCCGCAAGGTCGTCCAGGGTCCGGGCCACTTCTCCTCCTCCTCTGGATGCAGCCGGTGCGATGGGTCGCCCCTCGGTCCTCCTCTGAAAGCGCTCTCGCACCCATCTGGCTGAGAGCGCTCTTAGCGTATAAGCAGAAACGCTTGCGTGTCAACGAAACTTCCCCATAAGATCGCACAGAGGGGCTGAGAGCGCTTCCAGTTCCAGCCGCTTCTCTCAGTGCAGTCGAGGAGGAGTCGAGGTGGGATGACCGACAATCCGTTCCCGAAAGAGTTCTGGTGGGGCGTCGCCACGTCTGCGTTCCAGATAGAGGGGGCAGTGGACGAGGACGGGCGCTCGCCGTCGATCTGGGACACCTTCACCCACACTCCCGGCAAGATCCGCGATGGCAGCGACGCCGATGTGGCGACCGACCACTACCACCGCTTCCGGGAGGACGTGGGCCTGATGCGGGAGCTGGGTGTCAACGCCTACCGGTTCTCGATTTCTTGGAGCCGCATACTCCCCGACGGCACCGGGAGGCGGAACCCCGACGGCGTCGCCTTCTACCGCCGGCTGTGCGAGGAGCTGCTCGCCTCGAACATCACGCCGGTGGCCACCCTCTACCACTGGGATCTCCCCCAGGTGCTGCAAGACAGAGGGGGATGGCTGTCACCCGACTCGCGTCACTGGTTCGCCGAGTACGCCGTCGCCGCCAAGGAGACCCTGGGCGACCTGATCGGGGTGTGGGCGACCCTCAACGAGCCGTGGTGCGCGGCGTTCCTGGGCCACAGCGCCGGAGAGCACGCCCCCGGACTGACCGACCCGGGAGCGGGGTTCGTGGCGGCCCACAACCTGATGCTCGCCCACCACGATGCCATCGCCGCCATGCGTGAGCACAGGAGCGACGGGGACCAGCTCGGCGTGGTGCTCAACCTGATACCGGCCTGGCCGGCGAGCGACGACCCGGCCGACGCCGCCGCGGCGGCGAAGGTGGACATGGTCCAGAACAAGCTCTTCCTCGAAGCCGTGTTCAACGGACGCTATCCCGACGAGGTCGTCGAATGGCATCGCCGTTTCGGCGTGGCCGACCAGATCGACCTGGAGGCCCTGGCGGCGGCCCGCCAGCCGATCGACTTCCTCGGGGTGAATTACTACAACGTGAACCGGGTCCGCCACGTGCCCGGCGCCCCCGCTCCAGGGCCGTGGCCCGGCGCCGACGAGGCGGTGATCGTGGTCCCCGAAGGCCCCTTGACGGACATGGGGTGGGCGGTCGACCCCGAAGGCCTGACCTGGACGCTCAAGCGGGTCGCCACCGAGTACCCGCCCCTTCCCCTGTACGTGTGCGAGAACGGAGCCGCCTACCCCGATGCCGACCCGGTCGACGGGACCATCGAGGACCCCGATCGCATCCGCTACCTCGAGAGCCACATCGAGGCCCTCGCCGAAGCGATCCGTCAGGGCGTCGACGTGCGCGGGTATTTCGTGTGGTCGCTCCTCGACAACTTCGAGTGGGCGAAGGGATACACGATGCGCTTCGGCATCGTCCACGTCGATTTCAACACCCAGAAGCGGACCATCAAAGCGAGCGGACGCTGGTACCGGGATCACATCGCCCGTGTGACCGGAGATGGATGACCGCTTCGTCCTCGGGGTCAACTACTGGCCGCGCCGCAAGGCGATGTACTGGTGGTCGGACTTCGACCCCTCCGAAGTGGCCGACGAGTTCGACGTCATCTCCGACCTGGGCCTCGACGTGGTCCGGATCTTCTTGCTGTGGGACGACTGGCAGCCCGAGCCCGACCGGGTGAGCCCGCAGCGCCTCGAGGACCTGCAGGTCGTATGCGATCTGGCCGCCGAGCGCTCCCTCGGCCTCGACATCACCTTCTTCACCGGCCACATGAGCGGCCCGAACTGGGTGCCCAGGTGGATGCTCGACCCCGGGGCGGGCCTTCCCTCCCCCGACGTCCGCCAGGTCGTGTCCGGGGGCCAGGTCGTGGCGAGCGGCTACCGCAACATGTTCCACGACGCCGACGTCCTGGAGGCCGAGCGCCTGTTGATCCGCCAGGTCGTGAGCACGTTCGCCGACCACCCTGCGGTGTGGATGTGGAACCTCGGCAACGAGCCCGACCTCTTCGCCCGCCCCGCCTCCGACTCGGCGGGGGCGGAGTGGGTGAGGCAGATGACTTCGCTCACACACGACCTGGACCCCGACCATCCGGTGACGTGCGGCCTCCACGCCGCGTCCCTGGTCGACGACAACGGGCTGCGGGTCGACCAGGTGTTCGCCGCGACCGACGTGGCGGTGATGCACGGTTACCCCATGTACGCCGAGTGGGCGCAGGGCCCGCTCGACCCCGATTTCGTGCCGTTTCTGTGCGCGCTCACGTCGGCGCTGTCCGGAAAGCCGACCCTCGCCGAGGAGTGGGGCGGGTGCACCGCCCCGGACGGCGGGCCGTCGAGGGTCTGGCAGTGGACCGCGTTCGGGGAGCCACGCCGCCAGTTCATGGCTTCCGAGGAGGATCTGGCGGCCTACGTCCGCCAGGTGCTGCCCCGGCTGGTCGAAGTGGGCTCCACCGGGGCCCTGCTGTGGTGCTTCGCCGACTACGCCCCCGAGCTGTGGGACCGCCCGCCGTGCGACCCCGACGGGGCACGCCACGAGCGCCATTTCGGGCTGGTACGGCCCGACGGGTCTCTCAAGCCCCATGCCGCCGAGCTAACCCGCTTCGCCGCCACCCGGCCCCGGGTACGTGAGGCTCAGAGGACGGTGAGCCTCGACGTCACGGCCGACGAGTACTACACCGACCCCGCCGGCCACGCCCGCCGCCTCTACTCGCAGTATCTCGACGCTCAGCGATCCCGTTCGACCATGTAGTCGGCCAGGTCGGCGATGAAGCGCTTCTCGGGGCTGTCGGGGAGGTGGCCGAAAGCCTCCTCGAAAGCCATCGAGGCGGACCGGGCGATGCCCCGGCCGAACTCCTCGGCGAACCCGATGCTTCCGTGGGCGTGCATCATCCCGGCGACGTCTTCGACCATGGCGGCCGTCCTCTGGCCGGGAGGCAGCCGGAGGAAGCGCTCCAGACGCTGCCGTTCCGCCCGGCGGGCGACCGTCAACAAGTGGATCAACATCAGGGTCCTCTTCCCCTCGCGGATGTCGCCCAGGATCTCCTTGCCGTATCGGGCGGGCAAAGGTCTGGTCCTCGGCGCCGGGCTCGCCGGAGTCGGAGGGTCTATCGGCCATGGCACCCGCCTCTCTGTTGCACGCGGTGGAGCCGATGACCGCCTCTCGTGCCCCGCCTTGCACCGAGTGTATAGGCCCGAGCGGACGCGAGACGGCTGATCCGCCCGGGAATTGGGGTGTGGCGACATGCGGCGAGGCCTAACGTGGGCCCCGAGCACGGGAGGACCACATGGAGGTTTACGACCTCCTCGTCATCGGCTCCGGTCCTGCCGGGGAGAAGGCGGCGGCGCTGGCCGCCTACTTCGGCAAGCGGGTCGCCGTCGTCGACAAGAGGCAGAGGCTGGGCGGGGCTCCGGTGAACCGCGGCGGGATCCCCACCAAGACTCTGCGGGAGACGGCGCTGTATTTGACGAGCTTCCGCCGCCGCGACGTCTACGGCGTCGGCTTCCAACTCGCTCCCGACCTCGCCCTCGAGAGGTTGCGCGCCCGGGCCGCCCAGGTCTCGGAGACGATGGGCGCGGAGGTGCGCCGCAATCTGGAAGGCCTCGACGTGACGACCATCCACGGGAGCGCCCGGCTGCAGCCCGATCGCAAGGTGGCGATCGACACGGATTCGGGGGTCCGAGTCGTCACAGCCGACGTCGTCCTGATCGCCACCGGGTCCAGCCCTTTCCGGCCACCGTCGATCCCGTTCGACGACCCGGACGTGTTCGACTCGGACACGATCCTCGACATCGACTCGATCCCCGACAGCCTGGTCGTCATCGGTGGCGGCCCGGTCGGCTGCGAATACGCCTCGATCTTCGCCGCCCTGGGAGTCGAGGTCACCGTGATCGACGGGGCTCCCCGCCTGCTGGGGGCGATGGACCGAGAGATCTCACAGATGGTGCGCGCCTCTTTCGTGAGCATGGGGATGCGGGTGCTCTTGGAGAGCCCGGGCGCCCGCATCGAGCGGCGGGACGGCGCCCTGGTGGTCGAGACCGAGTCCGGCCAGGTCCTGCCCACGGAGAAGGTCCTCTTCGCCGCCGGCCGGGTGGGCAACACCGACGGCCTGGGCCTGGAGGAAGCCGGCGTGGACCTCGACGAGCGGCATCGGATCGTCGTCGACGAGCACTTCCGGACCACTGCGCCGGGGATATACGCCGCCGGCGACGTGATCGGCCCGCCGGCGCTCGCCTCAGTCTCCGCCGAGCAGGGCCGCATCGCCGCCTGTCACGCCTTCCAGGTTCCCTTCGATCTCACGCTCGACTGGCTGCCGCCGGTGGGGGTGTACTCGATCCCCGAGGTGGCCATGGTCGGGATGACGGAGGAATCGGCGGCTGGGGCCGGCATCGACTACGAGGTCGGCCGGTCGTGGTTCGCGCACAACGCCCGCAGCCACATCGTCGGATCCACCGAGGGCATGATCAAGCTGGTGTTGGCCCGGGAGGACCGCCGCCTGCTAGGTGTTCACGTCATCGGCGAGGACGCCGCCGAACTGGTCCACATCGGCCAGGCCGTGATGCACGCCCACGGGACGGTGGACCGTTTCCTGCACACCACCTTCAACATCCCCACGCGGTCCGAGCTGTACAAGTACGCCGCCTACGACGCCCTCCAGAACCTGGCGAGACACCGCGCCGGCGAGCGGGCCTGATTCAACCCCGCCCCGGAGGGGTATACGGACTCGCATGAGACCGTCCGACGCTCCTTCTCTCGTCCCTCCAGCTCGCGGTGAGTGGTCCGATCTGGTGATCCGCATCGTCCGCGACGGGCGCGCCGGAGCATTGCCCCCGCGTCCGGACGATCCGCTGACCGACCACGACATGCAACTCGCTCTGTACCTCGCCTACGAGCTGTCCTACCGCGGGCTCGAGGGCGTCCCGGATGAGAAGGAGTGGGACCTCGACTTGCTCCGCGTGCGCCTGGAGCTGGAACGAGCCTTCGAAGAGGCCCTCCTCGCAGCCGTGCCCCGCGACCCGGTGACACCCGCCGAGGTTCCCGCCCGGCTCCGAGACCTGGACGAGGCGGTCTCGCCGTTCGGCGTGTACATGGAGAGAGAGGCGACGCTCGAGCAGTTCCGGGAGTTCGTGATCCACCGCTCGACCTACCACTTCAAGGAGGCCGACCCCCACACCTTCGCCCTCCCCCGGCTCTCGTCCACCGCCAAGGCGGCTTTCGCCGAGATCCAGGCCGACGAATACGGCGGGGGCAAGACGGAACGGGTCCACGCCCACCTGTTCGTGTCGATGATGGACAAGCTGGGCCTCGACACCCGCAACGGCGCCTACCTGGCGGCGATGCCCGGCGCCACCCTGGCGAACGTCAACCTGATGTCACTCTTCGGGCTGCACCGCAGGTGGCGGGCGGCAGCCGTCGGGCATCTCGCCTTGTTCGAACTGGGCTCGCCGCTCCCCAACCGCCGCTACGGCAACGGCCTGCGCCGTCTCGGTTTCGGGTCCGACACCACCGACTTCCACGACGAGCACGTGGAGGCCGACGCCGTGCACTCGATGATCGCCACCTACGACCTGGCCGGCCGGCTGGCCGAGGACGAGCCCGACCTCGCCGCCGACATCCTCTTCGGGGCGAGGGCGTTGTCGTTCGTGGAAGGCGCCGCCTCGTCGCATCTGCTCGATTCCTGGAAGGAAGGGCGGAGCAGCCTGCTCCAGCCGGCGACAGTGCCCGCCTGATCGTGGAGGCGTCCTATGTCCTTCCCCTTCGCCGGGCCGCAGGCGAGCCCGGACTGGAGGAGCTGGCGGCCTACTTGCGCTGGCTGGCGAGGCACGTGGAAGTGGTGGTGGCTGACGGCTCGGAACCCGACGCCTTCGCCGAGAACGCGCAGGCGTGGGGCCCGGGCGTCGTCCACGTCCCGGTCGTGAACCGGCCCCGCCGCTACGGGAAGGTCATCGGTGTCCACGTAGGGATGGAGGCCGCCTCCCACGAAGCGGTGATCATCGCCGACGACGACGTCCGCTATTCGCTGCCGGCTCTGGAGCAGGTCGTCGAGGCACTGGGAACGGCCGAACTGGTCCGTCCGCAGAACTACTTCGACCCCCTGCCTTGGCACGCGGCCTGGGACACCGCCCGCATCCTCCTCAACCGGGCGGTGGGCCAAGACAGCCCCGGCACGCTGGCGGTCCGACGCTCGTTCTTCGTGGCGATGGGTGGCTACTCGGACGAGGTCATGTACGAGAACCTCGAGCTGATACGCACGGTGGCCGCTCATGGCGGACGGGTGGCGGACAGACCCGACGTGTACGTGCGGAGGGTGCCGGGGACCGTGCGTCGTTTCCTGGAGCAGCGGCCCCGCCAGGCCTACGACGATTTCGCGCAACCGGCGAAGCTGTTGGGGTTCCTCGCGGTGGGTCCCCTCACGGCGTGGACGGCGCGCCGGGGATCGGCATGGCCCATCGCGGCGTTGGCTGCCGGGGCGGTGGCTATGGCCGAGATGGGCAGGAGGCGCCACGGAGGGACCGGGTTCTTTCCGGCCCGCTGCTCGTGGCATGCCCCGCTGTGGATGGCGGAGCGGAGTGTGTGGGTCTGGCTCGCCCTCCTGTATCGGATCTCGGGAGGCGTGCCGTACGCCGGGACCCGGTTCCGGGTCCCGGCCCACTCGATGGCCGAGCTACGACTGAGGGCGCGGGCGAGAGCGGTGGCTTCCGTCGCAGAGGGGCGCGGTGCGGGATCGGCCGCACCGGCACAGGGCGATCACGGAGCGCCGTAGAGGGATTTCGCCTTCTTCGGTGTCTTCGAGGACGAAGTCGCCCCTGACGAGGAAAGGCCCATCCGGGTAGGCGCGGATCACGGTCGGTTCTGGTGTCGGTCGAGTCACCCCACGGACCTACCCCGTCCGACGGTCGTCAACCCTCCGAGATCCGCGCCGCGGCCGGCACGGATCTCACCTCACGAGGGTCAGGGCAAGGGTGCCATCCAGATGCCGGCGTCCACGAACAGCCTTCCGAAGAGCACCAGCCTGTCCCCGGCCACCAACAAGCCGATGAGGCTGGCCGGGCCGGTCGGGCCCATGAGCGCCTCGACTTCGAGGCTGTAGACGTCTTGGGTCCCGTCGGGACGCACCACCCCGAGCACGTTCTCGCTCGCTCCGTCGACGAGCCGGGCACCCAGCAGGTACAGCGAGCCGTCCGGGCCCACACCACCTTGGGACCAGCTGCTCCCCTCGCCGAGGTCCGGCGCCTCCACTGGGCTGAACGCGACACCGTCGGTGGTCTCCCAGACGGCGGCGACAGTCCGAGCGCCGACCGCTCCGATCACGTAGGTACGGTCGTCGCCTTCCAGACATTGGCCGAAATTGACCTGGTCATCGGATCCGAATGCTTGGGTGCCGGTGACGGTGACGTTCCACGACCTCCCGTCCTCGGTGACCCACACGACCGGAGCCGGACCCGATTCGGTTTGGTGCTGGGCCACCACCATCGCGCCTCCACCGGGCAACGGGCAGAGCCTCTCTGTGGTCGTATTGCGGATCTGATCGTCGGGAGCCGGGATCTCTTCCCACGCTCGACCGTCGGGGCTGTACCAGAAGACAGGCTGGGTGATCCCCGATTCGATGAACTCGTGCCCGAACGCCACCAATCCCGAGCCCATCGCCGTCGCCCTGACAACGCGCTTTGTGTTCCGATCCTTCTCGCCTCCGACTTCGGATTCGGTGAGCTCGGGGACGGACGGCCCCCACCACATCCTGGGATCGATGTTCCCCGAGTCCAAGAACTTGTCGAGGAACCGCTCGTAACCCACGACCGCCACGCCGTCTTCGGTGACGACCACGTCGCTCATGAAGAGGTCCGGCATCGGCTCGCTGGAGACCACATCCCCGTCCACGCTCACGGCCACCGCCCGCGCAGACAGGTCCGGTTCCTCCGCCAGGCTGGGAGCGAGCCGCTGACGGTCGACGATGAATACCACTCCATCGTCCGTGGATGCGCCGGCGGGCAACCTCACCAACTCGGGAGGGGTGGGGAGGGCGTCGTGTACCACCTGGGTGGCGCTGCCTTTTGCGATCCTGAACAACGCCGGCTCGGTGATGCTCGACGAAGCGGCCAACACGACTCCTCCCGAGACGGCCATCCGGTCGGGTGGCGGGACGGCGGTGTCGGGGATGCCGCCACCGATGGGGATCTCCGACCAGTTCGTGCCGTCCTGGGAGCCGACGAACAGGTAGGAGGCGGCCTCGAAGACGACGCCCACGAGGCCTTCCGAGGAGCGGACAGCGTCCACGAATCGGCTGCCATAGGTGTTGTAGGAGGTGTGGGAGTCGGCGATCGAGATGTCCGGGGTGACACTCGTCCACTCCTCCCCATCCCGTGAAGTCCAGATCGTGCTCTCGTAGCCGGGGCCGTTGCGGACGGCGCCGTACACCTGGAACTGCGAGCCGGTGACCACCGCTCCGTTGAGGTCGACGTCGGTTTCGTGCTCGATACGGGCGGCCTCTTGGAACCCTTCTCCCCGGTCGATGAGAAGCACGCCGAGGTCGTTCGCCCCCCGCTCATCGACGACGACCGCCAACAACCCCAGCTCGCCGACGGCGAGATCGGCGATGTAGGGATACGTCAGACCCGCCAGGATCTCGTCTGCGGTCGTGTCCTCTGTCCACTCTCGGCCGTCCGGCGAGCGGAAGACGTACTGCCTGTCACTCGCCCACCCGGCGAGGACGAAGCCGCCATCGGGCTGTGCCTCGATTTGGAGATCCGACATGTTCGGGGGGAAGACCACGCTCTCGAGGATCTCGCCGGAGCCGCTCTCGTCCACGAGCCACAGGACGGTGAGCGTGTCTCCTGCCGCACTGCCCCGGCGACCGGCGAACAATCCGGCCTCCCCGTTCCAGGCGCCGGCTTCGATCGTCGAGCCGCGATCGGGGGCGGGCAGCTCCTTGGCTTCCCAGTCCGTCCCGTCGTCCGACAGCCACACCATCGGCCGCGGCATCCCGACGTCGACGTTGACCGACCCGCCGATGAGCCATCCGCCCGAGGGCGTCGACAGGATGGCGCCGATCCTCCCGCTGCCCTGTTCGTCTCTGGTGAGCTCTGCGACCTCGACCGGCTCCCATCCGAGCGGGTCCACGTTCTCGGGTTCGGTGCTGGTCGTCGGCGCCGGGAGGGTCGTGGTGGTGGCCGGCGGCGCCGTGGTGGCGGTCGTGGCCGTCGCCGGCGGCGGCTCGGTGCTCGGTGTCGTGTCGACCGCGGCTCCGTCCCCGCGGCAGGCGGCGAGAACGATCGCCATCAGGGCGGCCGCGACCAGGCCACGTCCCGTGCGTGAGTACAAGGTCTCTCCCCCTGTGTCGGATCGACATCGCAGCCTAGGGGACCTGCCGCCGCAACCGGTCACCGACCGCGTGGGTAGAGAGGCGGATCGGTTGGGCGCCCGAGAAGAGACCGGGGCTTGCGCACGGGTCCGACGGTCCCGTAACGTCGCCCTGTGGAGGCTTCCACGCAGAGCATCGCCGAGCTGACGCGTTTGGGTCTCACCACCTACGAAGCCAAGGCGTACGTCGCCTTGCTGGGTAGGGACTCGTTCACCGCCGCGGAAGTCGCCCGGCGGGCGGGCATCCCCCGGGCCCGCATCTACGACGTCATGCGGAGCCTGATCGACCGGGGTTTCGCCTCGAGCCGTCCCGGAGACGTCATCCGCTACGCCGCCATGCCTCCCGCCGCCGCCGTCGGAAGGCTCCTCGACGAGCACCGGAGCCGGATGAAAGAGATCGAGAGCACCGGCTCGGAGCTGATCGAGCGCCTGGAGCCCGAATTCGATTCGGGACGGCACCACACCGAACCCCTCGATTTCATCCAGGTCCTGCGCGGCAACGCCACGATCTCCCAGTACGCCGCCGACATATCGGAGAAGGCACGAGAGGAGATCCTCGTGTTCACCAAGCCACCGATTGCTCTCCCGGTGCAGGAGAACGTCAAGGGCTTGGCCGGCGTGAAGCGCTATCGGGCTCGGTCCATCTACGAGATCGGGCTGCTGTCGGACCCCGCCACCGTGGAAGGGATACGGCGTTTCATCGAGGCCGGCGAGGAAGCACGCTTCGTCGAGGAGCTCCCGCTGAAGATGGCGCTCGTGGACCGGTCGCTGGTGATGTTCGCCCTCGACGACCCGGTGGCGTCGGGCGCGGAGGCGACGATGATGGTGGTCGAGCATCCGGCGCTCGCCGACGCCCTCCGCATCACCTTCGAGACCGTGTGGGAACGGGCGATCACCTTCGAAGAGGCCCTCGACGCCGTTCGTTCGGGTCGCGACCATCGGCGGAAGTAGCCGCCCTTCTGGGCGTGACCCATATCGCGGTCGGTCACCAGTTCGCCTGCGCCATCGTCGATCCCGGCGACGTCTACTGCTGGGGCAACCACTCGCAGGGGAAGGTCGGCAACGGCGAGACGGCGGGGTTCTCGCCC
>PKRG01000016.1 GCA_017577575.1 Acidimicrobiia bacterium
TTCCAGTCCCATCTGGTGAGGTTGCCGTTGGTGTCGGCGTTGTACAGGTGGTTGCCCACGAGGAACATCGAGCGGACGTTGTCCCAATTGAGACCGGGCAGGTTTCCGGGACCGTTGTACCGGACCGCGCCGACCACGTTGCTCTCGGGGGAGAACTGCCGGTAGGAGAGGCGCGGCGGGTTGCCCGTCCCGTTCTGCGGAGTGTTGAAGTACAACCGCCCGGTGGCCGGGTCGTAGAACATGCCGCGCGCGTTCACGATGTCGTAGTTGGCGAAGTTCGACACATTCGACGGGCTCCGGCCACTCACGTTCGTGTTGAGCCCGTGGATGTCGATGATCTCCGTGTTGCTCAGCGACTGCCCGTCGAACGAGTGGACGCGGAACGTGCGCTGGCCGCTCTCTTCCCAGGCGGTGTAGAGCTTGCCGTCGACCATGAAAGCGCCGCGGATGTTGCGCCACGGGACGGAGCTCGGGACGGTCGTGCTCGAAGTGACCTCGGTGCCCGTGAACTCACGCCGCACCAGCTGGTCGAGCTGCTGGGAGGTGCCCGTGTCCCGGCCGACGGAGTACACGACACCGGGTAGAGATCCGGTGTACTCGATCGGCATGTCGCTTCCCGACGAGAGCGGCATGAAGGCGAGCCGGGCCCGGAAGTGCCATCGGCCGATCCGGGTGGTGTCGCTTCCGATCCACAGGCCGTCGTTCGTGGCGAGCATGCCGTACACGCCGACGCCGCGGTCGCGTCCCGGGTTCCAGCTCAGGAGGGCGCCGCTGCGGGTGTCGACGGCGGCGATGCCTTCTCGCTCCACGGCCCCCGGGCCGGCGGCGTCTCCCCGGTATGGGTTGTTCTGCCAGCGCTGGTGGCCGCCCAGATAGGCGACGTGCTCGGTGACCGCAGTGGACAGGAGGGTGTCACCACCCGTGTAGTTGACCCACGTCGGCTGGAGGTTCTCGCCGACATGCGACAGCTCCCACCGGGCGGCCGTGTCGCACAGGGTCGTCGGATAGCCTCCGGAATAGGCGCCGGTGGTGACGACGACGAAATAGGTCCCGTCGGGCGAGATGTCGACATCCCGCATGTAGGTCTGGAAGCTGGCGCTGCAGGCGTCGTCGTATTCGTTGGTGCGCCAGTTGGCGACAGAGGCGGGGGTGGTCGTCAGGTCCAGGACCGCGATCTGATAGCGCGGAAGCCCGTTCACGCGGGTGAAGTTGCCGATGACGACCATCTTCGAGCCATCGGGAGTGACGTCCATCGCCACGACGGAGAGTGTCCCGTTGCGGCGCGGCTCGGAGAACTCGAAGCTCACATCGGGAAGCAGAGCCCCGGTGTCCGGGTCGAGGGCGGCGACCAGGCTCCGGGGTTGGCTGCCGACCTGGGTGAATCGCCCGGCGACATAGAGACGGTCTCCACGATGGGCGATGGCGTGGATGCGGCCGTTGAACGCGGGTGCGTTGAAAGAAGTGTCCCGCTGGCCGGTGTTGACGTTGAGCTTGACGATGCTGCGGACGGTCTGGCCGTTGACCTGGCTGAAGCCGCCCACGACCCAGACCGTTTGGCCGTCGCCGGTGGGCAGGATTTCGAAGACCTCGCCGTTGAGGGTCGGATTGAAGGTCTGGGAGATCTGACCATTGCCCTTCTGGAAGGCGAATATGTTGGTCCTCTGGAGCTGGAAGCTCTGGTTGGAGGGTGCGACGGTGGAGAAGTTGCCTCCAGCCACTATGAGGTTGCCGACCTCCGCGAACGTCCTGACGTAGCCGTCGAGGACATGGGGTGTCCAAGACGCCGGTGCGTTCGCACTCACGAGGCGCTTGCCGTGGTTTCCCGTCTGGACGGCGTCCGCCCGTTCCTGTCCGGTGACGAGCAGCGTCGCCACCATCAGAATCGAAAGCAGAACCGCTAGGAGCCGCCGGGAAAATTGGCGCGCAGGAACCAAGACACGTTCGGTCGGTGACATCACTCCCTAGCCCTTCTCTTGCCCGGCAGGGAGTGTACCGGCAACAGGGGCCGGGGGAAGGGGGGTCTCTAGACCCAAAGATCGAAATCGACGGCGACGACAAACCACTTCAGACAACGCCACGAGCGGCCGACTCACGTTGCTGTGAATTGCCCGCACAACTAGGCTCGTCCCGTTGGCGAGGCTATTTGATTCCACACAGACCACTGGGAGGTCGGATGACTTCTCCGAAATCGCTCCCGCAGAGCTCGCCCGTTCTCGCTCTGTTCACAGCTGCTGCACTGATCGCTTCTCTGATAGCGATATGGCCCACCCAGGCGGCAGCTCAGGTAGACCGCTTTTCGGACGACAACCGCAGCATCCACGAGCCGGCCATAAACGCCCTCGCCGAGGCTGGATTGGTCGTGGGATGCAATCCGCCCGCAAACGACTCTTTTTGCCCGGATCGACCGGTGACCCGGGGAGAGATCGCGTCGATCCTGGTTCGAGCGAAGAAGCTCGATCCGGTGTCGGCCTCGCGATTCGTCGACATCGGTGGCAACGTCCACGCCAAGGCGGTCGGCGCACTGGAGAAGGCGGGAATCGCCCGTGGGTGCAATCCACCCCGGAACGACCGGTTCTGTCCAACGAAGCCGGTCAGCCGGGGCGAGATGGCTGCGCTGCTGGTGAGGGCCTTCGACCTCGCCGGAGGGCAACAGAGGTTCGTCGACGCATCGGGGGTCTTCTCGGCCGACATCGCGGCCGTTGCCGCCGCCGGCTGGGTGAAGGGGTGCAACCCCCCGAAGAACGACCGGTTCTGCCCTGACAGGTCCGTCACCCGGGCCGAGCTCGCCACGGTGCTCGTGCGTGCGCTCGACCTGCCCACCTATGTCATCGATCATCCCGAAGAGCCGGAAGGAGACTCGGGAGGAAGTGGTGGCGGCTCGGGCGGCGGCGGTTCCTCTGGCGGATCAGGTGGGGGGTCAGGAGTTTCGCCCACGACGACCACCACTCGACCCCGTGAGAGCGGCGGGCCCACAGGGGGACGCGACTACCCCGGGCAGCCGGCGATTGGGAAGATCTACTGGGGAGCAGTGGTCGGATCGAACTCCGACCCCGGACCCCGTCACGAGACCCCTTCCGGTCACACCCTGTCCGTCAGGCGGACCTACTTCTCATGGGCGCAGCGCACCGGGTCGATGATCCGAATCGCCCGTGACGACGTGGCGAAGGGGCGGCTGCCGTGGGTGTCGGTGAAGACACCCGTGTGGGCCGACGTGGCGGCCGGCAAGCACGACGCCGAGATCGACGAGATGCTTCGCGCCCTGGACGCGCTCGACGGGCCGGTGTGGCTCACGGTGTGGCACGAGCCCGAGAACGATCTCACCACGGGCCAGACTCCGTCCTCGCATCTGGAGATGAATAGGCGGGTCCGGCAGCGTATGGAGGCGCTGGGAGTCGACAACGTCGCCCTCGTGCAGTGTCTGATGGCCTGGACCTACGACCCGAGGTCCGGTCGCGATCCCGCCGCCTACTTCGACAAGGGTGTGTACGACCTGTTGTCGGTGACCGTCTATCGCAACGACGAGAATTCGATGCTCACCACCCCCTACTGGTGGCACGCCCGGGAGTGGGTGGGAGCGCGCGGTCTCGACATCGCGGTGGCGGAATGGGGAATCCGCGGATCCGACACAGCCGCCGCCAACCGGATGAAGGAGTTCTACGACCACGCCGTCAACTCCAACGGAGACGGGCGCGGGGCGCGGGTCGTGGCCCTGTCGTACTTCGACACCTATCTGAACTCTTCGTCCGGATCCTGGGAACTCGTCGGTGAGCAGCTCAAGATGTTCCACAAGCTGATGGGCGAGCCGACCACGGCGCTGCCCTGAGTCCGTTCAGCCCACCCAGCTGGGCTTCCAGCCGAGGAGCTCCACGAGCCGTTCGTCGGCTTCGGCGAACTCGGCGCGGAGCCGTTCCTCGATCTCGGGATCGAGTGGAGCGCCCTCCCGGGCGTTCCACCGATCCACGCGGGCGGGTCTGTGGGGCTCGAGGCCGAGCCACTCACACAAGCGCGCATACTCCTCCACCGGGTTCTCGAAGAACCGGTCGGCGTCCATGACGTACAGCCGGTCGGGGCCGACAGCCTCGTGGAAGCGGAGGATGTGGTCTGCGTATCTGCCTCTCCCGACGTAGGCGTGGTGTCGGAGGGCGAAGCTCCGGTACGACGGATCGGCCAGGATCCGTTCGACCTCTCCCTCCAGCCGCTTCGCCTCCAGGTCGAGTGCCACGGGAAACGGCTGGTCCTCGAAGCCGCGGGCGGATTCGTGCTTCCACGCCGAGTAGGCGCGCTGGACCGGGTCGCGGATCATCATCACGAGGCGAACCTGCGGGAGGTCCTTGGCGATCCGGGACGGCGCCAGTGGATGCATCGAGTAGAAGCCGCTCACCTCGAACGTGACCTTGGTGTCTCGCTGGATGGGGAAATGGCCCCGGTACCAATCCGGCCCCTTGGAGTAGTTCTCGTCGAAGTAGCCGGTGCCTTTGACCTGGGTCGGTCGGATGACCTGAGGATGTTCCGACAGCAGGCGATAGAGGGTCGTGGTGCCGCATCGCTGCCCGCCGACGACGATGAACGACGGGGACATCCTGAAGCCGCGTGTCAGGGTTCCCCACTGATGCACGACGCCACGCGCCCCCGTGACGATTGCGGGCGGCAAGCTGCGCCGCGCCCATCTCGTCATTCGTCTCATGTGCCCGCTCCCTGAAGGTCTCCCAGTGGGAACATCAATGTAACGGGCGATCGTGAGTCCGCTAGGGGGTCGAACGGCCCTGGCATCGGGCGCGCCGACGGTCCAGCCTCGGTGTGGATGCCACAATGAGGGAAGCGATGCCCAGATACCTGACTCTCGACGACCTGAACGTGTCCGAACGCACCGTGCTGGTGCGCTCCGACCTCAACGTCCCGCTCGAAGACGGTGAGGTCGCAGACGACTTCCGTATCCGCATGGCCCTGCCGACGATCCAGCGGCTGCGCGAAGCCGGCGCCAAGGTGGTCGTCTGCAGCCACCTCGGCCGGCCCAAAGGGGCAGACCCGGCCTTCTCGATGGCGCCGGTCGCCGCCCGGATGAGCGAGCTCGCCGGCTTCGAGGTACGCGCCCTCGGTGCGGTCGTCGGCGACGAAGTCCAGCAGGCGGTGTCTGACGCCGGGCCGGGGGACGTGCTGGTCCTCGAGAACACCCGCTTCGAGCCGGGCGAGACCAAGAACGACCCGGATCTCGCCGATCGGCTCGCCTCCCTCGCCGACGTGTTCGTCCAGGACGCCTTCGGCTCCGTGCACCGTGCCCACGCCTCCACCGTGGGCGTGGCCGAGCGGATCCGCTCCGCCGCCGGGCCGCTCCTGGTGGCCGAGCTCGAGTCCCTCGGCCGGTTCCTGGGGGCCCCGGAACGCCCCTACGTCGTGGTCCTGGGCGGGGCGAAGGTGTCCGACAAGCTGGGTGTCATCGAGAACCTCCTCCCCAAGGTGGACACGATGCTCGTAGGCGGCGGCATGTGCTTCACCCTGCTGGCGGCCCGCGGCTACGAGGTCGGCTCCAGCCTGGTGGAAGAGGACCAGGTCGACTCCGTCCGGAGTCTGCTCGACGGTCCACACGGCGACCGGATCCGACTGCCCTCCGACGTGGTCGTGGCCGACGCCTTCGCCGAGGACGCCGCCCCCCGCATCGTGGCCGCCGACGAGATCCCCGCCGACATGATGGGACTCGACATCGGCCCGGAGACGGCCGAGTCGTTCTCCGAGGTGATCCGCGGCGCCCAGTCGGTGTTCTGGAACGGCCCGATGGGCGTCTTCGAGTGGGAGAACTTCCGTGCCGGCACGGAAGCCGTCGCCAAAGCCATGGCCGAATGCGGCGGCTTCACCGCGGTCGGAGGAGGCGACTCCGCCGCCGCCCTGAGGATGCTGGGCATGGAGGACCGGGTGTCGCACCTGTCCACGGGGGGCGGCGCCGGCCTCGAGCTGCTGGAAGGAAAGGAGCTGCCCGGCGTGGCGGTGCTGGAGAGGTGGGCGTCGTGACGGACCGACGCGACCTGATCTGCGGCAACTGGAAGATGCACTCGAATCATCTGGAGGCGATCCAGATGATCCAGAAGCTCCACTACCGCCTCGAGCCCGACACCTACGAACGGGTGGAAGTGGTGGTGGCGCCGCCGTTCACCTCGCTTCGGTCCGCCCAGACCGTCATCGAGACCGACCGGATGCAGATCGGGCTCGGCGCGCAGGATGTGTTCTGGGAGGACGAAGGCGCCTACACCGGCGAGGTGTCGGCGCCGATGCTCGCCAAGCTCTCAGTGAAGTATGTGATCGTGGGCCACTCCGAACGCCGCCAGCACTTCGGCGAGACCGACGAAATGGTCCAAAAGAAGATCCGGGCCGTGCTCCGCCACGAGATGACACCGATCGTCTGCGTGGGCGAGACGCTCGACCAGCGGGAGGAGGGGAGGGCCACTGATGTGGTCGTCACCCAGCTGCGGGGCGCCCTCTCCGGCCTGGACGCCGAACAGGTCGGCGGGCTCGCCATCGCCTACGAACCGGTGTGGGCGATCGGCACCGGGCGGAACGCCACTCCCGACGACGCCGGGGAGATGTGCGAGGTGATCCGCAACGAGATCTCCGAACTGGCGGGGAGCGACGCCGCCGAGTCGGTGCGAATCCTCTACGGCGGCTCGGTCAACCCCGGGAACATCAAGGCGATGATGGCGAAACGTCACATCGACGGGGCGCTGGTGGGAGGCGCCTCCCTCGACCCGGACACGTTCGCCGCCGTGGTTCGCTACTGGATCTGACCGTTGGCGAGCTTCCGGCCCGTTTACCCGATCCGCACGGACCGTCTGACGCTGCGTCCGTGGCAGCCCAACGACCTCGACTTCGTGGCAGATCTCTTCTCCCGGCCCGACGTCGTCCGCTACCTCTACTACGAGGTCCAGGACCGTCCCGGAGCCGAGGAGATGCTCGGCAAACGCATCGAAAAGGTCGCCATCGAGAACGAGGGTGATGCCATCGTGCTCGCCGTGGAGGCAGACGGCGTGCTGGTGGGCGAGGCTCTCCTGCAGCACGTGTCGGCGAAGCACCGACAGGGGGAGGTGGGCTGGATCCTCCATCCCGACCATCGGGGCCACGGCTACGCCACCGAGGCGGCGCGGGCCATGCTGCGTCTGGCGTTCGACGGGCTCCGCCTCCATCGTGTCGTGGCCCGGTCCGACGGCCGCAACGACGCCTCGGTGGCCGTTATGGAGCGCCTCGGGATGCGACAGGAGGCCCACTTCGTCGAGAACGAGTTCGTGAAGGGGGAGTGGACCGACGAGATCGTCTACGCCATGTTGGAGGACGAATGGCGGACAAAGCGATGACCGAAAAAGACCTCGCGGTCACCACGGTGCTCGGCGTGGAGCCCCTCACCGTCGAGACCCGCCCCGCCGGCCTGGCGGCCGATCCCACGCCCACCGAAGCCGTCTTCATCCGCAACAACCTCGGGCCGCCCGCCGCAGACGGCCCCTGGACAGTGGAGCTGACCGGCACCGTCTCCGAGGCTCGCCTCAGCCTCGAAGACGTTTTCGGATCGCTTCCCCGCCACGACATCACGATGGTGCTCCAGTGCGCCGGAAACGGCCGCAGCCGACTCCCCGAGCCCGTGCCCGGGGTGCAGTGGGAACGGGGCGCCATGGCTTGCGTCGAGTGGTCCGGAGTGCTCCTCGCCGATCTCGTCGCCGCGTACGGAGGGCCGGCGGAGGACTTCGCCTACGTCACCGTCCTCGGCGGCGACGCCCCCGCCGACGATCCGAGCCGAGTCGAGCGGTCGATCCCGGCGCACGCCGCCCTGGCCGACGGGCTGTTGGCCGACAGGATGAACGGGGGGCCGCTTCCCACCATCCATGGAGGGCCCATCCGGTTCGTGATGCCCGGCTACTACGCCGTCAACAGCGTGAAGTGGGTGCGGCGCATCGCCTTCACCCACCGGGAATCCGACGCCGACATCCAGCAGCGGCGCTACCGGCTCGTCCCCCCGGGCGGGGACCCCGGCCCTCAACACCGCCCCGTGTGGGAGATGGGCCCGGTGAGCCACATCCTCGAGGTCCATCCCGGCACGGACGCGGTGACCGTGGAGGGGGTCGCCTTCAGCGGAGGCGATCCCATCGAAGCAGTCGAGGTGACCACCGACGGGGAGACCTGGCAGGAGGCCGAGCTGGAGCCGGCCCAGAGCCGATTCGCCTGGCGCCGCTTCCGGGCGAACCTGCCCGCCGGAACCGGGTGGGCGGCGGCCCGATGCCGAACCGACCGGGGCGTGCAGCCCCGCCACACCACACCCAACCGCGACGGGTACGCCATCGACGGGTGGCAAGAACTCTCAGTGAGACTGGAGGTTTAAGGTCATGGTCATGGAACTGGTGTTGCTCCGGCACGGTCAATCGACCTGGAATCTCGAGAACCTGTTCACCGGCTGGACCGACGTCCCCCTCACCGAGGCCGGCGAGGAAGAGGCCCGCCAGGCGGGCCGCCTGATGGCCGAGGAAGGATTCCGTTTCGGGGTCGTCCACACCTCGCTTCTGCTGCGGGCGATCCACACCGCCGAGATCGCCCTGCGAGAGATGGGGCTGCATTGGATTCCGGTCCGCCGCCACTGGCGGCTCAACGAGCGCCACTACGGCGCCCTCCAGGGCCTCAACAAGAAGGAGACGGCGGAAAAGCACGGCGAGGAGCAGGTTCTCATCTGGCGGCGCAGCTACAGCACGCCGCCGCCGGCTCTCGAGCCCGACGACGAGCGCCACCCCCGCCACGACGAGCGCTACGCCCATCTGCCGCCCGATCTGCTTCCGGCGACGGAGGCGCTGTCGGACGTGGTCCTCCGGATGCTGCCGTACTGGTACGACTTCATCGTCCCCGACCTCCTCTCCGGACGGAGGCCGCTGATCGTCGCTCACGGCAACAGCCTGCGGGCGCTGGTGAAGCACCTGGACGGGCTCACCGAGGAGGAGGTCATCGACCTCAACATCCCCACCGGCATCCCCCTCGTCTACGAACTGGACGAAGACCTGCGGCCGGTGTCGAAGCGATACCTCGGTGACCCGGAAGCGGCAGCCAAAGCCGCCGAGGCGGTGGCCAAGCAAGCGTCGGTGTGAGGATCGGTGGGGCACCCCCGCCGTCTGTTACACTGAGGTCGTTCCCGAACCCCCCTCTGTTCGCCCATGCAGATCGTCACTGCCATCGTCACCGTCATCCACATCCTGCTGTCCATCGCCGTGGTGGTGCTCATCCTGCTCCACTCCGGGCGGGGCGGCGGTCTGTCCGACGTGTTCGGCGGTGGCATCTCGACGTCGAACCTGGGCGGCAGCACGCTGGCCGAGCGGAACCTCAACCGCATCACGGTCATCACCGGGGTCCTGTTCGGGATCACCACGGTCGTCCTCACGCTGCTCCTGGCCTGAGGCGCGGACCGTATAATTGGAGTCCCGTTCGAGCGGCCCGTAGGCGTGCAGGTTGCCCCGGCCGTTCGCGCTGATCTCCTGCGAGAGTGGCGGAATTGGTAGACGCGCCAGGTTGAGGGCCTGGTGGACGATTAAGTCCGTGGAGGTTCGAGTCCTCTCTCTCGCACCAGTCATCGGCTGTTCCCTCGAGGCCCCCTCACGGCAGGGGGTCTCATCGCGTCTCCTGCGCCCATGAATGGATCCCGCCGGTGCTGGGCAGGACAGAGGAGCTGCAAAGCGAGCACCGACGACTGAAGGAGGCGCCATGCGGAAACCCAGTCACAGCGGCGCCTGGGTGCGGGCCCGATGCTCCAACTGCGGCACGGTGACGGTCCCCGTGGGCCGCACGGCACTGGGCTCTGAGGCTGGCGACGGTGCCGTGTGTCGTGTCTTCTGTTATTGCGGTGCCGTCACCGACGTGCCGGTCGACGACAGAACGATCGAGCTGCTCGTGGCGGCGGGTGCGCCGACCGAAGCCGGAAAGCCGATCACGGAGCATGAGATCGCCCGCTTCGCCGCCGCCCTGGACACGTGCAACATCGTCGAAGAAGCCCGTTCCGGCAGCTGAGGGTCGACGACCCCTAGCGCTCGGCTGCCCCACTGGTACTCTGCCGCCCCGCTATCGACCGACCGATTGGGGTGGCGCGTGGGCGCAAGTCAGACCCGAACATCTCCCATCAAACGCAAGCTGAAGCGCGCGTACCGGCGCTTCATCAGTCCCACTCGGCGAGCCAGCGTGCACCTGGCCACCGAGGTGGGCGAGCGGATCTCTGCGGCGGCGGCGGCCGACACCGCGGCTTCGGGGAACCCTCGCTGGTCCCAGCTGAGGGTCCGCTATGTGTTCGACACCGACTGCCTCGACGGCGCCAGGATTCCCCTGACCTGGTGGACGGACGCGCCGAACTTCGGGGATCTCCTCGGTCCCTGGCTGGTGGGTCGGATGACCGGCTCCGCAGTCCAGGCGGCGAAGGGCTCCCGGCCGCACTTCGTCACGGTGGGATCGATCATCGGTCGCAGTACTGCAGAGTCGGTCGTGTGGGGATCGGGGTCGTTCGGCAGCGAGCGCAACTCGGCTTTCCACCCGAAGGCCAGGTACACGGCGGTTCGCGGCCCTCTGACCCGGAGCCGCCTCATGGACCTGGGAATGGACTGCCCCGAGGTCTACGGGGATCCGGCGCTGTTGGCGCCCATGTACTTCGCCCCCGAGGTCCCCGTGACTCACAGGATCGGTGTCATCGTCCGGCACTCCGAGAACCGGTGGCGACAGCTCGACCTGGGCGACGGGGTGACCCTCATCGACTTCAGCACGGAGGACGTCGACGGCACGATCCGTCAGATCCTCGCCTGTGAGCAGATCCTCTCTTCTTCGCTCCACGGGTTGGTCATCGCCGACGCGTATGACATCCCCAACGCCTGGCTGGCGTCGGACCGGTCGTTGGGCGGTAGCCGCCCCAACGGCGGCGAGTACAAGTACCTCGACTACTTCGCCAGCGTGGAGAAGTTGCGCCGTCCGGTGACCGTAGAGCTGTGGAACGGGATGACTGCCGGCGATCTGGAGAACCAGGTGGGCTTCGATGACCGCCCCACCCGCTGGGATCCGGAGCCGCTCCTGGACGCCTGCCCGTTCATGGTGCGGCTCGAGGCCTGAGAGGAAGACGAGGTTCTCGACGGAGGCCCGAGGGGGCCTATGAGGACCGTCCAGCCCTCCATCGGTCGAATCCCTCACGTGTGCCGTCGGTGGCGCCGATATTCGAGAACGTTCCCGACGCACGAAGGGCCAGCGGATGGAGACCGAAGCGAGGATGATCCGGCTCCGCAGGTACAGCACGTGCGCGTCCTGCCGGCGCCGGATGCCCACCGGATGGAGAGCGCACTATCTGCCGGCCCGCCGTGAGGTGAGGTGCCTCACGTGCGGGCCGCCAGCAGGACCGGACCGCACAGGGGCGAGGCTCGAATGCCGCGACTGCGGACGCAGCGTGTGGCACGAGGCAGAGGTGGCAGCCGTCGTCGACGGGGAGGTCCAGTGTTTCGAGTGCGCCGCCATCGACGCCCACCACGTCCTCGGCGAAGCCCCGAGCGGGGCCGAGCGCGGTGACGGGGGCTCCGCCGATGGAGCCACTCGCCGCGAGGTCAGGTTCGGGCGGCGGCTGACCGGGATCGCCGGTCCCGAAATCGTCGTCCTCCACGAGCGCGCCCTGCCGTCGCGCCGCACGACGATCGACCACCTGGTCGTGACCCCGAGCTCGGTGTGGGTGATAGGAGCGCAGCGGCATGCCCGCCGGGCCGGAGCCGACTCCCAGGGGATGGGGGAGAGGGTGGTCAGGCAAGCCGAGGCCGTGGCCTCGCTCCTGGCGCCTCTGGGTGAAGAGCTCGACGAGCCGATATCCGTGCGCCCCGCCCTGGTCTTCGTCGGCCCGGCCGCCCGCTGGCGCAGCCACGAGAGCGGCGGTGTCTGGACCGGGGCCGGACGTCCGCTGTTCAAGCGGCTGAGGGCGGAAGCGCCGGGTCCGCTGCGGGTCGACGTGGTCGCCAAGCGCCTCGCCCGGGAGCTGCCGGCGGGCTGACGCCCGCGGAATCCGACGCTCCGGCCGTCAGGCGGCGCGGAGCTCCTCGACGTCGGCGAGGAGCTGTGACAGGCGCTCGAGCGCCCGGTTGATCAGCTCGCGCACGCGGTGCTCGGGAAGCCCCAGCTCCTCCGAGATCACCCGCATCACCGCAGGCTCCCGATCACCCAGACCGAAGCGCATCTCCACCGCCCGGCGCTCCTGCTCGGGCAGGTGCTCGAGAGCCGACTCGACAGCCTGGTTCAGGATCAGCGACTCCACCTGCTCGGAGGGGTCGTCCTCGTCGTCGGAGACGAAGTCGCCCAGAACGGCGCCGTCCTCGCCCACCGGGGCGTCGAGGGCGACGGTCGGCGACACCTGCAGGGCACGGTCGACGTTCGCCTCTGAGAGGCCGGTCTCCTCGGCGATCTCCTCGGTCGTGGGGGCCCGGCCCAGGTCCTGGCGCAGCGACTCGGCCGCAGCCCGCACAACCGGCACCTTCTCGAACAGGTCGATGGGGATGCGCACCGAGTCGGTCAGATCGACCCGGGCGCGCTGCATGGCCTGGCGGATCCACCACGTGGCGTACGTCGAGAACTTGAAGCCCTTCCGCCAGTCGAACTTCTCGACGGCGGTGATCAACCCGATGTTCCCCTCCTGGATGAGGTCCAGCATCGAGACGCCGTCACCGGCGTAGCGCCGGGCGTTCGACACCACCAGGCGCAGGTTCGACTCGATGAAGATCTGCCGGGCCTGCTCACCCTTCCGGACGGCGCGCTGCAGCGCCACCCGCTCCTTCGGCGTCAGATCTTCGCCTGATTCGAGGCGCGCCTTGGCCTCCCGCCCTTCCTCCATGGCCTGGGCGAGGCGGACCTCGTCTTCCGCCGTCAGCAGGCGGCGACGGCCGACACCCGCCAAGTACAAGGCGAGCAGATCGCTCGTCACGCGATCACGGGCGTCGATTGGGCGCGTTTCGGTCTGAGTCTTCATCCGGAAAGGGTCACCTCCACGTAGCACAACAACTCTCCGGGCGCGGAGATTCCCGCAAAAGTGCTCAACTGATCGCCACCTCCCGCCAGGACAGTAGACCCGGTTACGTTGGATTGGGAATCGAAAAAACGGGTAGGGGTGCTTCTCGAACCATCGAACCGGAGTCCTCCTTCCCTTGTCCGAAACCCCTCTAGTCCTCCCGTCGCGGGCAGCCCATGCCCGTTGACCCGACGCTCCGCCGCACCCTGTCGGCCAGGATCGAAGAACACGACCGCACCGGCGCCTTGGCCGCCGCGGAACGAGCCCTCGACAGCGGCGCCACCACCATCTCCGACCTCTACGAGACCTTGTCCGACCTGCTGGTCGACGTCGGCTCCATGTGGCAGCGAGGCGCCGCCGAGGTGTGGCAGGAGCATCTGGCCACGGGCATCGTCCGCACCCTCGTCGAATCGTTGGCCGCTCGGGTAGAGGCTTCCGCCCCTGTCCAGCGCGGCTCGGTGGTGGTGCTCGCCGCCCCCGAAGAGGAGTACCACGACCTCGGGCTGCGGATGCTCGCCGACCGCTTCACCCTGGCCGGCTGGCGTGCCCACTTCCTCGGCGCCGACTTGCCGGTGGCGGAGGCCATGTCGGCCGTCGGAGTCCTCGGCGCCGACGCCCTCGCCCTCTCCGCCTCCACCCACTTCCATCGCCTGGCCCTGCGCCTGTACGTCGACGCGATCCGCAAGGCGTATCCCGACCTGCGCATCTGGGTGGGAGGGCCCGCCTTCGCCCACGAGCACGACGGCTGGCCCGACGAGATGGTCCTCGACCCGCTGGCCGTCCCCAGCCCGGAGGAGGTGTGATGCTGGCGCTGACCATCGCCTTCCGGTTCTTGCGGTCCCAACCCGGCCAGACGGCTCTCATCATCGCCGGCATCGGCGTTGGTATCGCCGTCCAGATCTTCGTGGGGTCCCTCATCACCAGCCTCCAGGACGACCTCGTCGACTCCACCGTGGGCTCCAGCGCCCACATAACGCTGCTGCCCGAAGACGACGGGGAGCAGATCTCGGGAGACCTCGCCGAAGAAGCCCTCCGGCAACCCGAAGTCACGACGGCCATCCCCGTCCGGCGCATGTCCGGGCTCTACGTGTCGGGTGACCAGAGCACGCCGCTCAGCATCACCGGTGGCGACCCCGAAGACATCGACTCGGTCTACGGGCTCAGCGAGCGGATCGTCGACGGAGAGTTCGCCCTCGAGGATGGCCAGATCCTCGTAGGCACGACCTTCGCCGACGGTGCCGCCACCGGAATCGGTGACGAGCTGGAGCTCGTCCTCCCCAACGGCGAGCCCGCCTCCTTCACGGTCGCCGGGATCTTCGACCTCGGAGCGGCCGCCGCCAACGAGCGGCTGGCCTTCGTCGATGCCGGATCCGTGGGCGATGCCCTCGGGCTGGGCGACGACGAATACTCGGCGATCGAGATCCAGGTCGCCGACGTGTTCACCTCCACCGAAGTGGCGCAGAGGCTGGAGAGCCCCGGGGTGGAAGTGGTCGACTGGCAGGCCGAGAACCAAGAGCTCCTCAGCGGCCTCGCCGCCCAGTCCGGTTCGTCGCTGATGATCCAGGCTTTCGTGCTGGTGGCCGTCGCCCTCGGTATCGCCAGCACCCTGGCGATCAGCGCCGTGCAGAAGACCCGCCAGATCGGGATCCTCAAGGCCATGGGGATGACCGACGCCGCCGCCGGGCGCATCTTCCTGCTCCAGGCCCTGATCCTCGGCGTCACCGGCGTGGCCGCCGGGATCGGCCTCGGCTACCTGCTCATCTGGGGGTTCTCTTTCGCTCCCGTCGACTTCGACGTGCGGCCCAGCCCGGCGCTGATCGCGATCTCGGCCGCCATCGGGGTGGCGGTCGCACTCGCCTCGTCGGTCATCCCGTCGAGGTCCACGTCCCGCGTCGATCCGATAGAGGTGATCCAAGGTGGCTGATGTGCTGGTAGCCGACTCGATCGAAAAGATCTACGGAGAGGGAGACACCGCCACCCGGGCGCTGGAAGCCGTCTCATTCGAAGTCGCCGAGGGCGAGTTCGCGTCCATCGTCGGCCAGTCCGGGTCGGGCAAGTCGACGCTCCTCAACCTCCTGGGACTGTTGGACACGCCCACCAGCGGCGCCGTGACCCTGGCCGGCCAGGACACGTCCGGGCTCAGCCGCCGCCAACGCGCCCGCCTCCGCAGCGACACGATCGGCTTCGTGTTCCAGTTCCACCACTTGCTGCCCGAGTTCACGGTCTTCGAGAACATGACCATGCCGCTCCGCATCTCCGGTCAGAAGGTCGGCGATGCCGAGCGCAAGCGGGTCTCCGAGTTGTTGGAGTTGATGGGCATCGGCGGGCTGGAGAAGAAGAACGCCAACCAGTTGTCGGGAGGGCAGAAGCAGCGGGTCGCCATCGGCCGGGCACTCATGAAGCGGCCGGATATCGTCCTCGCCGACGAGCCCACTGGCAACCTCGACACCGCCAACACCGACGCCGTCTACGAGCTGTTTCGCAGCATCAACGAGGAGCTCGGCACGGGCTTTCTCATCGTCACCCACGACCGGGGCGTCGCCGAGATGACCGACCGCATCCTCGAGGTCAGCGACGGCAAGCTCGTCCAAGACGTTCGCAACGACTACGTCTGACCACCCGGCGGCGCAAACGTTCTTCGAGATCGGAAACGACCCTCAAGGAAGACCCTTTCCGAGTCGATAGGCACAGCTGCGGGCGGCACCTGATGTCCGGGATGCCATCCGTCCGTACTGGTCGATGCCAACACGACTCGGAGTCAACCGATGACGGCAGCCTTGCTCGGCCTCGTGCTGAGCATCACAACCGCATTCACCCCCGATCTGGCGATCCCCGAAGACGTCACCCACTCGCCTGTCGTCGACCCCTTCCTGCAGGTCACCCAGGAGATCGAGTCCGAATGGAACCTCCCCCTGGTGGTGACCGAATGGGGAGCGATGAACTGCCCGGTGGCGGGCGAGCACAGCTTCATCGACTCCTGGGGATACTCCCGTTCGGGGGGCCGCAAGCACCAGGGCACCGACATCATGGCCGACCGGCACACCCCGGTGGTGGCGGTCACCAACGGGACCATCACCAAGGTCGACCGCACCGACCGCAAAGGCGAGCTCGGCGGGCGGACGATCTGGCTCGAGACCGATGGGGGAGTGCGCTTCTACTACGCCCATCTCCAGGACATCGTCGACGATCTGAAACCGGGCGACCGCGTGGCGGCCGGCGACCTCATTGCCACGGTCGGCAACTCCGGCAACGCCCGCAAGACCGCCCCACACCTGCATTTCGAGATCCGTCCCGGAAAGAAGCCGGTCAACCCGTATCCGACGTTGGCGCTGGTCTGCGCAGGCGCACGATGACGACCCTCGCCGTGAGGCGCCTCCTGGCGTCGGTCACCCTGGCGGTGCTGGGAGCGGGGATCGGCGCCGTTGGGGCGGCCGGGTCCGAGCCGCCGGATGCGACCGAGACGGTGTCGGCGCCCGACAGCTCCACCACCACGACGACCACGCTGCCCACGACCACGACGACGACCATCCCGACCACCGTCGCGTCGACCACGACGACCCTCGACCGGGCGGCGAGGCGCCGCTGGGCGGGCACCCTCCGGGCCGACGTCGAGGAGCTGGTGGCGGCCATCAGCGCTGTGGGGACGGGATCGGAGGTGGCGGAGTCGGCCACCGTGAGGGAGATGTTCGAGAAGGCCGCGGAGGAATCCGCTCGGCTCCACGGGCTGCTCGACGACGTGTCAGCCGCCGCCGACCGTCTGGAACGGCATCTGCCCCGCGCCGCCGAGGTCGGGCTGGACACGCAGGGCCACCGCAAGCTGGTCAGCGCCGCCCGCATCTGGGAGCAGGCCCAGCGGCGCGCCGCCCAGCCCGATCCGTGCCGGACGGTGCTGCCCCAGGGGGCGGGGGAGTGGGCACCCTGGCGGCTGGGGGACTTCCAGCCCTACGTCGACTGCCTCGCCCGGGAGGTGGCGCCGCTCGCCGAAGAGGTGGCGGAAGCAGGCCGGCGCCTGACCGAGGCGGCAGCGGGCCTCGACTGATCGGCGCGCCGGCTCAGGCGCGGTGGCCGGTCAGGGCGAAGAACTCGGCGCGGGTGCGGGGATCGTCGCGGATCTCTCCCAGCAGAGTCGACGTGACCGTCGACGATCCCGTGGCACGGACGCCCCGCAGCGACATGCACATGTGCTCGGCTTCCAGCACCACCCCCACCCCCTTGGGGGAGAGGTTGTCCTCCAGCCAGCGGGCGATCTGGCTCGTCAGGCGCTCCTGGACCTGCAGGCGGCAGCTGAACAGCTCGACGACCCGCGCCAGTTTGGACAGGCCCAGGATCCTCTCGCCCGGCAGGTAGCCCACGTGTGCCCGGCCGGTGAACGGCAACAGGTGGTGCTCGCACAGCGAACGGAACGTGATGTCACGGGCCACGACCAGTTCGTCGTAACCCTCGTCGTTGGGAAACGTCGTCAGCTCGAACGAGCGGGCAGTGAGCAGCTCCGCCAGGGCGGAGGCGACCCGCCGCGGCGTGTCACGCAGGTGCTCGGCCGACGGGTCCTGACCCAAGGCAGCGAGCAGGTCCCTGACGGCTGTCTCCGCCGCCGCCACGTCTACTTCGGCCGGCGCCGGCTCCACCACCCGCAGGTGGCGGACGGGGGAGTCGGGATCGCCCGGAGCGGTCCGGGTCGCCGTCATGCGGCCGCACCCTGGCGCAACAGCGCCTCCAGGGCGGCGTGATCGCCGCGGGCCAGGGCATCCTCGGCCACGAGGTTGGCCCGGTCCCGGCCGATCGTCGCCACCGCTCGGATCCGGCCCCCGGATCGCAGCGCCACGAGCACCGAGCCCTGCGACGGGTCGCCCACCACGACTTCCTCGTCCCACCGTCCGAGAAAGCCCGTCACCCGGATGGTCGTGCCGTAGTGGCTGCTCCAGAAGAACGGCGGGTCGGTGAACGGCCGGTCGTGGCCGAGCATGTTGCGGGCCGCGGCCTGGCCCTGACGTTGCGCCGCCACCCAATGTTCCACCCTCACCCGGGACCCGTCCGACCCCGGGTACGAGGCGGCGTCTCCCGCCGCCCAGATCGCGGCGTCGGTCGTCCGCATCCGGTCGTCGACGACGATTCCGTTGTCGACGTCGAGACCCGCTCGTTCCGCCAGTCCCGTGGCGGGGGAGACGCCGATGCCGACGACCACCACGTCGGCGGCCACCTCCGTCCCGTCGTCGAGGCTCACCGCCCCGGCCCCGATGGAGGACACTTGTCGGCCCAGGCGCAGGTCGACGCCGTGGTCGCGATGGAGCCGCTCCACCCATCGGCCGAGAGTCGGCCCCACGACCGTCGCCAGCGGCACCGCTTCCGGGGCGACCACGGTGACGGCCAGGCTCCGGTGGCGCAACGACGCCGCCACCTCGAGGCCGATGAACCCGGCTCCGACCACCACCGCCCGGGCTTCCGGCTCGAGACGGGCGATCAGGGCCTCGGCGTCGGCGCGGGTCCTCAGGTAATGGACGTGGTCGGCTTCCGCCCCGGTCACGGGCAGTCGGCGGGGCACGGCTCCGGGAGCCAACAGCAGCGCCTCGTAGGGGTGCTCGGCGCCGTCGGCGGTGCGGACCAACCGGCGGGAGCGGTCGATGTCGGTCACCTCGGCGGCGACGAGGTCGATGTTCGACTCGTCGTAGAACGAGGGAGAGCGCAGCGGGATCCATTCCGGGGGCGCGGTCCCGGCCAGATAGTCCTTGGACAGGTTCGGCCGGTCGACGGGTGCCTCCAGGCCGATCATCCGGACCGGGCCCTCGTAGCCTTCACGTCGCAGTGTCTCGGCGGCGGCGGCGCCGGCCGCTCCGGAGCCGACGATCACCACCGAGCCGGGCGGGGACGGCGGGGTGCGCGCCGGGTGGGTTCTCGAAGGAGCGGTTGCGAACACCCGCAGGCCCCTGATCTCCACCCGGTAGGTCGGCACCGGGTCCAGCGCCGGCGCTCCCACCGCTTCTCCGGTCTCTAAGTCGAACGCGGCGTGGTGCCAGGGGCAGCGGATCTGCCCACCCGCGCACACTCCCTCGGCGAGTGGGCCTCCGTAGTGGGTGCAGCGGCCGCCCAACACGTGGACGTCGTCTGCGGTGCGGATCACCACCACCGGCTTCCCGTCGACCTGCCCACCGGTCGGCACACCGGGGCGCAGGTCGTCGAGGGGGATTCCTTCCGAGCCCAGGTCGGGCCCGTGGGGTGCAGTCGATTCAGCCATCGGCCCTCCATCCTCTCCTGGGCCGAGCCTACAGTAAAAATAAACTAAGTCAACTTTACAATCAGGAGGCGTCCCGATCCCCGGGTGCTTCGCCCGTGGGGCGACGGTCCGTGGGCCAACGGTCGATCGCTCCGCAACCACACCGATAGATGGCCACCGGCCCGTCGGGGCCGTTGTGGATGGTGAGGACTTGGCTCAGGGAGAGGAGTTGGCGCTTTCCCGTCAGCCCACAGACCACGGCGATCATCTTGTCCTCCTCTCGTAGGGGTCGCCGTCGAACCTACGGGGCGCCCGGCCCGACGGACAGAGCCGATCCGGGATGAGCGGACTGCTTTCAGGCGGGCCGGATGGAACGCAGGGCGGGCAGGCCCCGGTAGCGATTCCACGCCTCGGCGAGACGGGCTATCCCCCGCTCGATCTCGTCGGGCGGCAGCACGTAGGGAAGGCGAAGCGATGTGTCGTGGAGCGCCTGCGGGTCGAAGAACGGGCCGGGGATCACCGCCACGCCGTGGCGCATCGCCAGCTGGGCCAGCTCCGTCGCGCTTCCTTCCGGGATCTGGACCCACAAGGTGAGGCCGCCCGAGCTCCGCTCCCACGTCCACTCCGGCAACAGGCCCGAGAGCCCTTCCTCCAACGTGGCCCGGGCTTCGAGGAGCTGTTGGCGCCGGTAGGCGAGGATCTCTTCCATCTCCTCGAACATCAGGCAGGCGGCCGCCTGGGGGAGGATCGGCGACGAGAGGTCGAAGACCATCTTGTAGTGGCGCAGGCGGCGAATCAGGTCGCTGCGGCCCCGAATCCACCCGACCCGCAGCCCGCCCCAGAAGGGCTTGCTGGCCGAGCCGATCACCAGCCCGCCGTCGTGGTAGGCGGCGATCGGCGGGGGAGGCGCGTCGCCCTCCAACGTCAGCGCCACCATCGCCTCGTCCTCGACGAGCACGGTGGACCGGCTGTCGAGGTAGCGCGCCAGCCGCTTCCGCTCCAGATGGGACATCACCCGCCCGGTCGGGTTCTGGTACGTGGGTATCAGGTAGGCGATGACCGCCCGGCGGGCGTCGATCGCCTCGACGACGTCGTCGGCTTCGAGGCCGGTGGGGCGGACCGGCACGGCCCGCACGCTGGCTCCCAGCATCCGGAAGGCGTCGAGGGCCCCGGGGAATGACGGGGTCTCCATCACCACCGGGTCCCCGGGCTGGACGTACGCCGCCGCCACCAGCATGATCGCCTGCTGGCCGCCGTTGGTGATGAGGATCTCCGACGGCTCGGTCGGAAGGCCGCGGCGGGTGAACCAGGCCGCCACCGCCTCCTGCAGCCGCGGCCATCCCGACGGGAAGTACCCGGAGCCATCGAGGCTGGCGGCCAGCTCCCGGCTCGCCCTGTCGATGGCGGCGGTCACCGACGGGGTGGCGTCGACGACGGCGACGGTGAAGTCGACGAGGTCATCGGAAGGCGGGGCGTCGAGCCGCGTGTACAGGGGGTTGCGCCCCACCGTGTCGGCGGGCGTCAGGACGCCGCCCGCCGGGTTGAAGCCCCGCAGGGCCCGCACCCAGGTGCCGCTGCCCGGGGCGCTGTCCAGGTAGCCGGTCTGCTTGAGATGGTCGAGGGCGGCGACCACCGTGCTGCGGGCCACGGCGAGCGTCGAGCTCAGCGCACGCTCCGACGGCAGGCGGGTCCCCGGCCGGAGGTCGCCGACGTCGATCAGTTTGCGGATGGCGTCGGCCAGCTGCTTGTAGAGAGGACCCGAACCGGACGACCAGTCCCCGAGCAGCTGCAGCAACTCGATCTGGCCGATCCGCCGATGGGTCATCGTCTCCTCCGGGCCCCGGTATACGGCCCGCGGAGCGACAACGCAAGGTCCAATTCGGCCGATGTGGACCGAACCGCAGGCAGGTGGTGGGTATCGTCCGCGGCGTGGACGACTACCTGATCTTCGCCGGTTCGGCCAGCAGGCGGCTGGGCGAGGCCATCGCCGCCGAACTGGGCACCCGCCTGGGCGACTCCGAGGTGATCCGCTTCTCGGAAGGCAACCTCTTCGTCCGCGTCCTGGAGACCGTACGCGGCCGGCATGCCTTCATCGTGCAGAGCGTCGCCCATCCGGCGAACGACAACTTCGTCGAGCTCCTGTTCTGGATCGACGCCCTCAAACGCGCCAGCGCCGAATCGGTGACGGTGGTGATGCCGTATTTCAGCTACGCCAAAGGCGACAAGCAGGACGAGCCGAGGGTGTCGATCCGGGCGCGGGTGTGCGCCGACGCCATCGAAGCCGCCGGAGCGGACCGGGTGGTGGCCCTGGACCTCCACGCCCCGCAGCTGCAGGGGTTCTTCAAGGTGCCCGTCGACGACCTGCGGGCCATGCCCGTCCTGTGCCGGGCTGTCGCCGAGCGGGAATGGGACGACGACCTGGTGGTGGTGTCACCCGACGCCGGCTTCGCCAAGAAGGCCCGGGCGTGGGCCACACATCTGGGGGCGTCGCGGGCGATAGTCGACAAGATCCGCAGCGACCACTCCGAGCGCCCGGCGGCCGCCGAGCTGATCGGCACCGTCGAAGGAAAGGACGTGCTGATCGTCGACGACTTCACCGTCTCGGCCGGGACCCTGGTCGAGGCCGCCAGGGTGGTGAAGGAACGGGGCGCCGGACGCGTATACGCCGCCGTCACCCATTGCCTGCTCACCGCCGAGGCCAACCGGCGTCTCGACGCCAGCCCGATCGAGAAGCTGCTCGTGACCGACAGCGTCGAGACCCAGCCCGACCCGCCGTCCCACAAGGTGGAGGTCGTGTCGGTGGCGTCGCTGTTCGCCGAGGCGATCCGCCGGATCCGCCACAAGGAGAGCATCTCGGCCCTCTTCGAGTAGGCCGGTTTCCCTGCCGCCGGCCCCGGGTAGGCGGAGCCGGTCAGGCGCTGATGAAGGACGCCGTCAATCAGGGTCCTGCCGCCTTACACGCCGACCGGCACGGGTTGCGCATCGATTCCGGCCAATCGTCGACCAGGCGCGCCGCCACCCGATTGGCGGCGGGGCATCACCTGTTCGCGGATCGTCATCGAAGACGCTCGCTTCGTCGAGATCCTCCGCGACTTCGCCACCCGCATACAGCGACGTTTGCCGGAGTGGCCTTGGGGTACGCGTCGGCGAACCCGAACGAGGAGGAGGGGGTCGTGAAACTCGGACGTCTATTCGGCATGTCGATCGTGATGGTGGTGCTGGGCGCCACCGTGGCGCTCGCCCAACTCGGGCCAGGCGGCTCGTTCGGGGACGACGACGGCAGCGTCCACGAAGCCGACATCGAAGCCATCGCCGCCGAAGGGATAACCCGCGGCTGCAACCCGCCGCAGAACGATCGCTTCTGTCCCGACGATCCGGTCACGAGAGGGCAGATGGCAGCCTTCCTCGTGCGAGCGCTGGACCTCCCCGGCTCTAGCGACGACAGGTTCGAAGACGACGACGGTTCCGTCTTCGAGGCCGAGATCCAGGCCCTCGCCGCGGCGGGAGTGACCCGCGGCTGCAACCCGCCCCAGAACGATCGGTTCTGCCCCGACTCGTTCGTGACCCGCGGTCAGATGGCGGCGTTCCTCGTCCGGGCACTGGGCTACGACGACCCGGGAACACGTGACTACTTCACCGACGACGCCAACTCGGTCTTCCAGGGCGACATCCAGCGGCTCCGGACGGCGGACGTGACCCGGGGCTGCAACCCGCCCCAGAACGATCTCTTCTGCCCTGACGACCTGGTCACCCGGGGCCAGATGGCTTCGTTCCTGACCCGGGCGCTGGGACTCACGCCTATCCAGCCCCCGCCTCCCACGTCGAGCACTTCGACGACGTCCACGACGACCCCGACGTCCAACACCTGCGCCAACGTCGGCGGCAGCGTCGGCGGTGACCTGATCGTGGAGTCGGGCACGACGTGCACGCTCGACGGCACGAGGGTGGAAGGGAACATCGAAGTCCGCTCCAACGCCACACTGCGGGCGTCGGGCGTCATCGTCGACGGGAACGTCCAGGCCGAACGCCACGCCAGCGTCCAGGTCGACCAGAACGCCTTCGTCGACGGCGACATCCAGGCCGAGGACGGGGGAGCGGTCACCGTGGCCGACGCCACGGTCGGCGGGAACATCCAACTCGAGGACAACGCCGGGAAGATCCTGGTGCGGAACAACGACGTCGACGGCGACATCCAGGTCGACGACAACACGGGTGGAGTCGAGATCCGCGACAACACCGTTCAGGGAAACCTCCAGTGTGAGGGCAACAGCGATCCCGTCGCCGGGGGGAACAACACGGTGTTCGGTGACAAGGAAGGCCAGTGCTCCGGCTTCTGACCTGAACACACGGGGGCGCCGGCCGAAACGGAGGCTGTGAGGCTCCTGTAGGCTCGGATCTGAGTCATCCGACCGGAAGGAACCCGCATGACCGTCGAGTTCCCCATCGACGGCCCACTCCTGACGGCCGGCATCCTCCTGTTGGTCGGTGTCCTGGTGGTGGGTGTGTCGGACCGTCTGCGCGTCCCGACGTCCCTCCTCTCCCTCGCCATCGGGATGGTCGTCGGATCCGACGTGCTCGGATGGGTGAACGTCGACGACGCCGCCCTGGTCCGCGACATCAGCATCGTGGCGGTCGTCGTCATCCTCTTCGAGGGCGGCCTCACCACGAAGCCTTCGGCCCTGCGAGAGGCCGGCCTGCCCGGGTTCCTCCTCTCCAACCTAGGAGTGGTCATCACCGCCGCCATCACCGGGCTCGGCGTCCACTACGGCGTGGGATTGGACTGGGAGACCTCTCTGATAGTCGGGGCGGTGGTGTCGTCCACCGACGCCGCCGTCGTCTTCGACCTCCTGCGGCGGGCACCCCTCCCCAAGAGACTCGGCGCCATCCTCGAGGTGGAGTCGGGCGCCAACGATCCGTTCGCCATCCTGCTCACCATCGGGCTGGTCGAGTTCTTCACCGGAGGCGCCGTCACCCCGGCGGAGGTGGTGGTCTTCGGCGCCGCCCAGTTGTTCGGAGGGCTGTTGGCGGGCGGTCTGGTCGGCTGGATGGGGTCGTTGCTCCTGCGGCTCCCGCTGCGCTCCCAGGCGTTGTACCCGCTGCTGGCGACGGGTGTCGCCGCCCTCGCCTATGGTGCGGCCACCTGGATCGGCGGGTCGGGGTTCCTCGCCGTGTACGTCACCGGCCTCCTGGTCGGGGCGCTGGTGCCCCGCGAGCGGCGCGTCATCCGCAGCTTCTATTCGAGCCTCGCCGTCGGCACCGACCTCGTCCTCTTCCTGATCCTGGGCCTGCTCGTCTCCCCGGCCGAGTTGCCGCGGGTCGCCGTGCCCGGCCTCGTGGTCGCCGCCATCCTCGTCCTCGTCGCCCGCCCGACGGCCGTGGTCGTCTCGCTCCTCCCGTTCCGCCTCGACTGGCGAGAACAGGCCCTGCTGTCGTGGGCCGGGCTGCGGGGGGCGGTGCCCATCATCCTGGCGACGATCCCGGCCACGGCCGGGGTGCCGGCGGGAAGGGCGATCTTCGACATCGTCTTCTTCGTGGTCGTCGTGTCGACCCTCCTGCTGGGAACCACCGTCGCCCCACTGGCGCGGCGTCTCGGCCTGGCCGTGGACCGGCCCGCCTGGCAGTCGATCGCCGAGGCCGTGCCCCTCGAAGGAGTGGAGGTGGACCTGGTGGAGGTGCACGTGACCGACGACCTTGCGATCGTGGGTCGGCGCCTCGCCGACGTCCCGACCGGCCCGGCGATGCTCGTCACCACGGTGGTCAGAGGGCAGCGGGCGATCCTGCCGTCGGCTGACACGGTGTTCGAGGCCGGCGATCTGGTCGTGATGGCCGTCGACCGGGAAAGGGGAGGCGTCGGCGACGTCACCGCCTGGGCGCGGGGAGAACAACGTCCCTCCAACGTGCAGCCGCTCCAGCCCGAGGTCGTCTTCGACGAAGACCAGCCGGCCTGAGCGTCGGCCGGGGGCGTTCGGGAGGGCGCGGCACCCCGCCCCTCTATAACATCGGCCCACTGATGACGTCGTCGCCGTCCCCGCCCAGCCGGCCGTTCTTCCTCCTGGTCGACGACGACCCGAACGTCCTTTCCGCCGTCCAGCGCGACATCCGGGCCCGTTACGGGAGCCGCTTCGACGTCGTCGCCCTCTCCTCGGGGCGAGACGCCCTGGAGGCGACCCGCGAGCTCAAGCGGCGAGGCGGTGAGGTGGCGGTGTTCCTCGTCGACCAACGGATGCCGAACATGACCGGCCTCGAGTTCCTGGAGCAGGCGATGGAGGTCTACCCGCAGGCCCGCCGGGTGCTCCTCACCGCCTTCTCCGACACCTCGGTGGCCATCCAGGGGATCAACCAGATCGGCCTCCACCACTACTTCGTCAAACCCTGGGATCCGCCGGAGGAGAAGCTGTACCCGACCCTCGACGAGGTGCTCGACGACTGGCAGGCGATACGCCCGCCACCCGCAGACGAGACGGTGCGGGTCCTCGGGCACCGCTGGTCCGCCCACGCCACCCAGATGAAGGAGTTCCTGGGCGGCAACCGCATCCCGTACCGGATGCTCGACCTCGACCGTGACTCCGAAGCGAGAGAGTTGCTGGCCGCCCTCGACGAAGAGTCGGCGCTGCCCGCCGCCGTCCTTCCCGACGGCACCGTCCTCGCCCGCCCCACGCCCCGCCAGCTCGCCGAGGCCGTCGGCCTCCCCGTCACCTACGCCGGGACCGCGGTGCGGGACCTCGTGATCATCGGCGGAGGGCCGGCCGGCCTGGCCGCCGCCGTCTACGGCGCCTCCGAGGGCCTCGACACCGTCCTGGTCGAGCGGTTCGCCATCGGAGGGCAAGCGGGCACCAGCAGCCGCATCGAGAACTATCTCGGCTTCCCGGGAGGCATCAGCGGGACCGACCTCGCCCGGAAAGCGCACGACCAGGCCCGCAAGTTCGGGGCGGAGATCCTCACCGCGGCGGAAGCGACGTCGATCCGCCTCGAGGAGCCGATCCGGTCCGTGTGCCTGGCCGACGGAACGGAAATCCGCGCCCGGGCCGTCCTCGTCGCCACCGGAATGACGGTGAGGACGATCGACGCCCCCGGCTTCGACCGCCTCGACTACGCCGGCGTGTACTACGGGGCCACGCCATCGGAGGCGAACTCCTTCAAAGGCGAGGAGGTCGCCGTGATCGGCGGGGCGAACTCCGCCGGCCAGGCCGCCCTCATGCTCTCCCGCACGGCCGCCCACGTGACGATCGTCGTGCGGGCACCCACCCTCGAGGCCAAGATGTCGACGTACCTCGTCGACCAGATCCGGGCGACGCCGAACATCGAAGTGCTCACCGGGTCCCAGGTCGTCGAGGCGCTGGGTGAGGACCACCTCACCGGCATGGTTATCGCCCGGGAGGACGGGACCCGCCAGACCCGGCCGGTGGCGGGCCTGTTCATCCTCATCGGCGCCGTCCCCCACACCGGCTTCCTCCGCGGCGTGGTCCAACTCAACGAGGCCGGCTTCGTCCTCACCGGGCCGGATCTCGTCACCGACGGCAGGCCGCCTCCCGGCTGGCCGCTGAAGCGGCTCCAGTACATGCTCGAGACCAGCGTGCCGGGGATCTTCGCCGCCGGGGACGTCCGCCAAGGCTCGATCCGGCGGGTGGCGGCGGCGGTGGGGTCCGGCGCAGCCAGCATGACGTTCATCCACGAGTACCTCGCCACGGTGTGACCGAGATCCTCGACCTCCTGCGGGGCGTCGACCCCTTCACGCAACTGGGCGGCGACGAGCTGTCCGCCCTCGCCGGCCGCGTCGAAGTCGTCGACCTCCCCGCCGGCCGCGAGCTTTTCTCCCACGGCGAGTCCGGCGACCGGGCCTACGTAGTGCTGGACGGGGAGCTGGAGGTGCGGGCGCCCGGCCCGCTCGGGGTGCTGGTCGTAGCCGTGCTGGGCCGCGGCGACCTGGTAGGCGAGACCTCTTTGATCCGGGGCACCACCCGCAACGCCACGGTCGCTGCCCGCTCCGACTCCAGGCTGGTCGCCATCGCCCCCGGCGACCTCAAGGAGGCGATCGGCCGTGCCGGGAGCGCCCTGATGGAGACCCTCCTCGATCGGTGGGAGCAGACCCGCAACCAGGTTGTGAGGGGAGAGCGGATGGTCCAGTTGGGCACCCTGGCCGCCGGCATCGCCCACGAGCTCAACAACCCGGCGGCCGCCGTGCGCCGCAGTTCCCAGGTGCTGGGCGAGACCCTGCAACGGCTGGCCGAGGCGATGACCGCCATGGCGCGCGCCGTCCTCGACCCGGAGCGAGCGGAGGCGTTCGCCCAGGCGCTGGAGGCGGTGGTGGCAGGCGACGAGAGCCCCGCCGCTCCCTCCGACCCGCTGGCGCGGGCCAACCTCGAACGGCAGGCGGGAGAGGCGATCGCCCGTCTCGGGATCGAAGACGCCTGGAGCCTGGCCCCCGACGCAGTCGACGCCGGCCTCGACCCCGGAGTCATCGAGCGCCTCGGGGCCACCTTCGGCCCGGACGTGGTGCCGGCGGTGGTGGAGCTGGCGGTGGCCACGGCGTCCGCCCGTCGTCTCGCCCAGGAGATCGGCTGGGCCTCCGGCCACATGTCCAAGGTCGCCCAGGATCTCGGTTCCTACAGCCGGGTGGGGGAGGCGCCCGTCCAGGACGTGGACCTGACCGACGGGCTCGAGAAGAGCCTGTCCCTCCTCACCCACCAACTCGAAGGCATCGAGGTGGTCCGCGAATACGCCCCCGACCTGCCGCTGGTGACCGTGGCCCCGAGCGAGCTGAACCAGGTCTGGACCAACCTGATCGCCAACGCCGCCCAGGCGGTGGGTCCCGGCGGGCGCATCGTCCTGCGGGCCTATCCCGACGACGGCTCGGTGGTGGTGGAGGTCGAGGACGACGGTCCCGGGATCCCGGAGGCGGCGCTGCCCAGGGTGTTCGACGCCTTCTTCACCACCAAGCCTCCCGGCTCCGGCACCGGGCTCGGCCTCGCCATCTCCCACAAGATCGTCGTCGTCGACCACAGGGGGGACCTGACCGTGGAGTCACAGCCCGGGCGCACCGTGTTCCGGGTCGTGATCCCGGTCACGGCTCGCTGACCGTCACGACCCAGTCACCTTCCGGCGAGGCGCGCGTCACATCGGTTCGCTAACTTCACGACGGGCTGGGAGTCGGAGGGAGAGAACGTGAGAAGACTTCGCTCAGTCCTGGCGCTGGCGGCGCTGGTGGCGACGCTGGGGATCAGCCCGGCGGGGGCCGACGAGCCTGCCGTGTTCGTCAACGAGATCCACTACGACAACGTCTCCGACGACGTCGGAGAAGCCGTCGAGATCGCGGCGCCGGCCGGCACCGACCTGACCGGCTGGACCCTGGTCCTCTACAACGGGGCCAACGGCAGGGTCTACGACACCCACGAGCTGGCCGGCATGGTCCCCGACGAGGGACACGGCTACGGGGCGGTGGCCGTCGACACCCCCGGGTTGCAGAACGGGCCCGACGGCCTGGCCCTGGTCGACCCTGAAGGGCGAGTCGTGGAGTTCCTCTCCTACGAAGGGAGCTTCACCGCCACCGACGGGCCGGCGGCCGGCCTGACCTCCACCGACATCGGGATCGCCGAGCCTTCGAATGCTCCGGTGGGCACGTCGCTGCAGCTCGTCGGTCCCGGCACCGACCCGGCCGCCTTCGTCTGGGAGGGAGGCATCACCGCCAGCTTCGGGTGCCTCAACTCCGGCCAGGTCGACATCGCCGGGAGCTGCGCCACCGACCCCGGGCCCGGCATCACCCCCATCCACGTCGTCCAGGGGACGGGCGAAACCAGCCCTCTGGTCGGCCAGCAGGTCACCGTCAGGGGGGTGGTGATCGGCGACTACGAAGGCCCGGCGCCCAACCTGCGCGGCTTCTACATCCAGGAGCTCGAGCCCGACGACGACCCGGCGACGTCGGAGGGCCTGTTCGTCTTCCACGGGAACGAGGACTCCGTCGACTTGGGCGACGTGGTGGAAGTCACCGGCGTCGTGGCCGAGTTCCAGGGCCAGACCCAGCTCGACTTCCCCCAGGCGATCTCGGTGATCGACCGGGGAGTCACCGTCGAGCCGACCCCGGTGACGCTGCCGCTGTCTTCGCCCGACGAGCTGGAGCGATACGAGGGGATGCTGGTCACGTTCCCCCAAGAGCTCTTCGTCACCGAGCACTTCCAGCTCGGCCGCTTCGGCCAGGTCGTCGTCTCCTCGAGCGGCCGCTTGCCACAGCCGACCGCCGTCGCCGAGCCCGGCCCCGAGGCCCAGGCGGTCCAGGCAGCCAACGACCTCGACCGCCTCATCATCGACGACGCCCGCAACGACCAGAACCCCGACCCGATCCGCTTCGGGCGGGGCGGCCAGCCACTGACAGCAGAGAACACCCTGAGGGGAGGGGACTCCATCACCGGGGCCACCGGTGTCCTCACCTACACCTGGGCCGGCAACGCCGCCTCCGGCAACGCCTACCGGCTGCGCCCGGTGAGCCCCGACGAGACGTTCGTGTTCGAAGCGCGGAACGCCCGACCCGCCTCGGCTCCCGACGTCGGCGGTTCGCTGCGGGTCGCCAGCTTCAACGTCCTCAACTACTTCCTCACTCTCGATCAGCCCGGGAACCTGTGCGGCGTGGTCCCCGAAGAGTGCCGGGGGGCCGAGAGCCCGCTCGAGTTCCAGCGTCAACGGACGAAGCTCATCTCCGCCCTCGTCCGGCTCGACGCCGACATCCTCGGCCTCATGGAGCTCGAGAACACCCCCGGGGTCAGCCCGGAGGCGGACCTGGCGGCCGGGCTCAACGACGTGCTCGGCGACGGGACCTATGCCCCGATCGACGCCGGGACGGTGGGCGACGACGTGATCCGGGTGGGGATGATCTACAAGCCCGGCTCGGTGACGCCCGTCGGCGCCCCCCAGATCGTCGACTACGGAGACGGGCGCAACCGCGCCTCGCTCGCCCAGACCTTCCGCCACAACACGACCGGCGAGGTGTTCTCGGTCGTCGTCAACCACTTCAAGTCCAAGGGGTGCGACGAGGCGACAGGCCCCGACCTCGACCAGGGCGACGGTCAGGGGTGCTGGAACGCCACCCGGGTCGCCGCCGCCCACCAGCTGGTGGCGGCGATGGACGAACTGGGTCACGGGGACGGCGACTGGCTGGTCATAGGCGACCTCAACTCCTACGACCACGAAGACCCCATCGACGTCTTCCGCGACTCCGGTTTCGAGGACCTCATCCGTCGTTTCGAGGGGCCCGACGCCTACGGATACGTCTTCGACGGGCAGTGGGGGTACCTCGACCACGCCCTGGCGTCGGCGTCCCTCGCCGAGCAGGTGACCGGCGCCGCTTCGTACCACATCAACGCCGACGAGCCCAACGTCCTGGACTACAACACCAACTTCAAGAGCGACGACCAGATCGAATACCTCTACTCGCCCGACGAGTTCCGCACCTCCGACCACGACCCGGTCGTGGTCGGCCTCGATCTGGGGAGCGGCCTCGGGAAGGTGGAGGCCGACCCCCACGAGTTGTGGCCACCCAACCACAAGATGCGCACCGTCGATCTGGCCGCCGAGAGGGGCGAGGTGGAGATCCTCGACGTCGCCTCGTCCGAGCCCGACGTGACCGGGCCCGGCGACCAGCCCGGCGACATCGAGATCGTCGACTCCGACACCGTCCGGCTCCGGGCGGAGCGCTACTCCCGTGACGGCCGCACCTACACCATCTCGGTGGTGGTCCGCGGCGACGGCCAGATGCGCTACGACACAGTCCGAGTCCACGTGCCGCACGACAGAGGGCGGAAGTAGCCCGCCCTAGGGGAGGAGAGAGCCGAGGCCTATTCCGCCGGAGCCGCTTCGTCGGCTTCCGGCGGAGCCTCGGTGCGCCGCATGTGGCGCAGCCGGCGATGGGTCGGTCCGAACGTGTCGCTCCACAGCGGAGTCGAGAACAGCCACGCCGCCAGGGCGATCAGGAGCAGGGGAGTGGCGCGCACGATCGTGGCGTAGTCGGCCCGGTCGGCGAGGACGCCGCCGAGCAGGGCACCGATCGGGAGCGTCCCCCACGACAGCGCCCGCGAGGCGGTGATCACCCTTCCCAGCATCGCCCGGGGCGTGTAGACCTGGCGGATCGTGGCGATCGGGACGTTCACGAGGCCGATGCCGACGAACATCGAGAAGGCGAACACCAGCGCCATCACCCCGAACCGGGAGAAGACCAACAGGCCCATGCCGGCCGCCATCACCAGCACCCCGATCACCATGGTTCGGCCCAACCCGAGGAACCTGATGACCCGGTCGGCGACGGCGGCGCCGAGGATCGCCCCGAGCCCGAACGCGACGATCAGGGTGCCGATCTCGACGTCGCTCTGGGTGAGCAGCACCTCGCTGGCCATGACCACGAACGTCGCCTCGATGAACCCGAAGACCACGTTGGCTCCGGCGGCGGTGATCGTCGAGTCACGCAGCCGCCGCTCTCCCACGAGGAATCGCAGCCCGTTGAGGGTCTCCTCGATGAAACCGGCCTGCTCTTCCTCTTCCGTCGGGATGGTGTCGACCTTGCCGACCATGAAAACCGCGAACGCCGAGACGATGAAGGTGCCGCCGTTGAACCACAGCCCCGGCGCGGTGCCGCCCACGGCCGCCATGATCCCGGCGAGCATCGGCCCGGCGGCGAACATCGCCGACTGGGTTGCCGAGATCAACCCGTTCGCCTTGGCGAGACGGTCGGGGGCGACCAGGGCGGGGATGATGGCGTACAGCGAGTTCTCGTAGACCGCCGAGAACGACCCGATCAAGAACGCCATGGCGAATATCTCGCCGATGCGGATCCCGCCCCCGGCGTTGGCGGCGAGATAGAAGAACGCCGCCGCCCTCACCAGGTCGGCGACGATCATCGCCCAGCGGAGCCGGATCCGGTCGAGGATCACACCGCCCACGAGCCCGAAGACGAGCGTGGGAAGGGTCTCCAGGGCGTAGCTGATGGAGAAGGGGAGGGTCTCCTCGGTGCCGCCCACCACCTCGGCGACGAGGAGAGGGATCGTCAGGTAGGCGACGTAGTTGCCGAGGAGGCTGACGGCCGTCCCGGAATACAGCGTGCGGAAGCGGGAACCGAGTCCCCTCGAAGAGGGCAGGTGCTTCCCGCGCATCGGAGCAGGCCCGTCCCCCGAAGCGGTGATCATGGGGCCTGCACCTTAGATCACCACTGGCTCGGTCGCCCGCTTTCCGGGCTCTGTGGCCTCGGCGGCCGCCGGATGCGCTCCGCTATCGCCCGCGGTGGTTGTTAGCCTGCTGCTGATGGCACAGCCCAGTGAGATCCCGGAGCTCGCCACCGAGCTGTACGAGCTCTCCAAGGAATACCTCCGCCAGGAGACGGTGGAGCCGATGAAGAAGCTCGGCGCGTACGCCGGGCTGGGTCTGGCGGGGGCGGCAGCCATGGCCGTGGCGGCGATCTTCGCCACGTTGGGCTTCCACGGCCTCATGCAGTGGTTGTTCTACGAGGCTCTCGACCTGCAGTCGCCCTGGTGGCGGGTCGCGTCACGGGGCGCCACGGTGCTGTTCGCCGGCATCGGCGCCGGTCTCATCGCCTGGAGGATGGGAAGCGAATGAAGATCCAGCCGAGCGACATCGAGGCCAAGGCCCGCCAGATCCAGGACGCTCTCGAGCAGACGAAGGAGTCGGCGCAGAACACCGCGGTCCTGGCCGGGGTGGCGGTGTTCCTCTTCGTCCTGGTCGCGTTCCTCGTCGGCCGGCGCCGGGGCAAGAAGAGCCGCGCCGTCGTCGAGATCTACCGCCTCTGAGGCCTCAGTCGGGCTTCTCCACCAGCCGCAGCCGCGGGGTGCCCGGCTTGGCGTGGCGGACCACGATCGCCGAGCCGACCGGCAACGTCTTCCGGTACACGAGCTGGCGCTTACCCTTGGAGTTGCGCAGCATCTGGAGGGCGATCAAGCCCAGGCCGGTCAGCAGCACCGCCTGGTTGCCTTCGCGCAGGCCCCGCAGGGTCCGCGCCCACCCGAGTGCTTTCAGGTTCATGAGATGAATCCTGTTCCTCTACCGTTGAAGAACCGTAGCCGTCGATTGGACCATGCGTAACAACAAGCGTTTCCAGCAGATCGTCGTGTGGGTCGTCGTGATCGGGATGATCCTGACGGTCGCCGTCGGTGTCATCGGAGGTTCCGCATGAAGGTGATACTCCGCCAGCCGCGCCGCGAGATAGAAGTCGAGGGGGTCAGCAAGGTCGCCGACCTCTTCAAGCAGCTCGACCTGGTCCCCGAGTCGTACCTGGTGATCCGCGACGGTGAGCTGCTCACCATCGACATGCCCGTCGGGCCCGACGACGTGATCGAGCTGAGGCCGGTGATATCGGGAGGCTCGCCATGAAGTGCAAGGTCTGCCGCGACCGCGCCGTCATCCAGGTGCGGCGCCACAACGCCAACTTCTGTGCCCCCCATTTCGTCGACCACATCCACCGCCAGGTCGAGAAGACGATCCACCACTACCGCATGTTCCGTCCGAGCGACCGGCTGGTCCTGGGGGTTTCCGGCGGCAAGGACAGCCTCGCCCTGTGGGACATCCTCACCGAGCTGGGGTACCGGGTCGACGGCGTCTACCTGCACCTGGGGATCGGGGAGTACTCGTCCGACAGCCTCCGGTTCACCCAGGAATTCGCCGAGTCGCGGGGCCTCGACCTGAAGATCGTCGACCTCCCCACAGACGTCGGGTTCTCCATCCCGCAGGCGGCGGCCGCCACGGCTCGCACGGCCTGCTCCGCATGCGGCCTCTCCAAGCGCTACATCCTCAACCAGGTGGCGGCGGAAGGTGGCTACGACGTCCTCGTCATGGGGCACAACCTCGACGACGAGGCCGCCACGCTCTTCGGCAACGTCCTCCAGTGGAACCCCGAGTACCTGGCGCGGCAAGCGCCGGTCCTGCCCGCCGACGACGGCGGCCTGATCCGCAAGGTGAAGCCGCTGATCCGGGTCGCCGAGCGGGAGACCGCCGCGTACGCGGTGATCCGCGGGATCGAATACGAGGTGGAGGAGTGCCCCATGGCGGCGGGCAACACGATCAACCGGTACAAGGAGTGGCTCAACGCCCTGGAGGAGCAATCCCCGGGCCTGAAGGCCAACTTCCTGTTCGGATTCCTCGACCGTGGCCAACCGGCGTTCGCGTCCCACCGGGGCTCGGTCGAGCTGGCGGCGTGCGCCGAATGCGGCCAGCCCACCACCGGCGAGGTGTGCGCCTTCTGCCGCCTCCGCCGCCAGACGCTGGTCAAGATCAGCTCCCGGGCGGCCTCGTGAGCGTCTTCCAACCCGGGGAGCCCTGCCTCCTCGTCGACGGCAAGGGCCGCCACTACCTCGTCAAGCTCGACCCGGAGCGACAGTTCCAGTACCACCGCGGCGTGGTGGACCACTCCGCCATCATCGGCCGCGACGACGGCACGTGGGTGGAGGCGTCTTCCGGTGACCGGCTCCTCGCCCTCCGGCCCCGACTCGCCGACTACATCCTGCGGATGCGGCGCGGCGCCCAGGTCGTCTACCCCAAAGACATCGGCCCGATCCTGGTGTACGCCGACATCGGCCCCGGCAAGACCGTCCTCGAGGCGGGGACCGGCTCGGGTGCGCTCACCATGGCGCTGGTGCGGGCGGTGGGGGAGAAGGGCCGGGTCGTGTCCGTCGAGCGGCGCGAGGACCACGCCCGCCAGGGCCGCAGGAACATCGAGCGGTACTTCGGGGAGATCCCTCCCCAGCTCGAGCTCAGGATCGGTGACGTCGAGCCGGTCGTCGCCGAGATCGCCCCGGAGCGCCTGATCCTCGACCTGCCGGAGCCGTGGCACGCAGTGGAGCCGGCGGCCGAGCACCAGCCTCCGGGAGGCATCTTCTGTGGCTACCTGCCCACGGTGCCCCAGGTCCAGACCCTGGTCGACGCCCTGCGCGCCACCAGGGCGTACGCCGAGATCGAGGTCAAGGAGTTCCTGTTCCGCGACTGGAACGTCTCCGGCCGCTCCGTCCGTCCCGAGCACACGATGGTCGGCCACACCGGCTTCCTCGTCTTCGCCCGCCGGACGGAGCGCCGCGAGGCGAGGCCGTCGGATCCGGGCCCCGACACCCCCGACGAGACCGAGGACTCAGTCGACTAGCCCCAGCCGGCGCGCCCGGGCGGCGGCCTGGGTCCGGTTCGACGCTCGACGCCCACGCAGGGCTGAACGCCAGCGCCCGGCACAAAGGCAGGGCCGTCTCCAGATGCCGGCGGGAGGCGTCGAGGTCGTCGCGTTCGAGGGCGACGGCGGCGAGGCCGGCGTGACCCACGCCGGCGGCGGGGAGGGGCGCCGACCCCGGAACCGAGGTCTCCTCGACGACCCGCCGGTAGGTCCGCTCCGCGGCGGCGAGGTCGCCCCGGGCGAGCTCGACCTGGCCCCGGTAGAAGTCGGCCCATGCCGCCAGCGACGGCTGACCCGCCGCCGCGCTGAGACGGTGGGCCTCCAGCAGGTGCCGCTCCGCCGCGTCGAGATGCCCCGCCTGCCACTCGGCGCCTCCCATGTGGCCCCGGGCGATGGCGACCAGTGTCACCTCGCCGTCGCGGGCCAGCGAAACGGCGGTGTCGAGGAGGGCGAGGGTCCGGCGGTGGTCGCCGGAGAACTCGGTGGCGATCGCACGGTTCAGCGCCAGTGCCGCCCGGGGGTTGGCGGTGATGCTGAGGGCCGGCCCGACCGACGGGGTGTAGCCATCGGATCCTGCCCCGGCCCCGCTAAGGGCGGCGTCGGCCCGGTCCAGCCACGGCGTCGCCGCCGACGGGTCGCCCCTCTGGAGGGCCAGGCGCGCCCGTGCGAGCAGGAGCCGAGGTCGGGCATGCACGACGGCGGGAGGGAAGCGGCTCAGCCACCGCTCCAGGGTGGCGCGCTCGCTGCGGAGGAACAGCTCGTCCACGTACGCCTCGACCACCTCGGCCGCCGCGTCGAAGTCGGTGGCGGCGAGGGCATGGGCGATCGCCTGGTCGGCGATGCCCTCCCGGCGGAACCACTGGCTGGCGCGGCGGTGGATCGCATTCGCCCGCTCCGGCTCGGTCGTCTCCAGACGGGCGCGGAGAGCGTCGGCGAAGAGCCGGTGGTAGCGCCACCAGCCGCGCCTGTCGTCTAGCGGCTCCAGGAACAGATTTTGCCGTTCTATCTCCTCTAACAGGCGTTGGCTGTCGGCCCGGTCGGTGACCGCCGCGCACAGGTCGGCGGTCAGCCGGTCGAGGAGCGACGTCTCCTCGAGGAACCGGCGGACCGCAGGTGGCTGACCTCGGAGCACCTCGCTCGTGAGGAAATCGACGACGAAGCGGTGGCTCCCCGAGAACGAGGCGATGAGCGAGGCGGGGTCGGGTCGCCGTCCCAGGGCCAGGGCGGCCATCTGGACTCCGGCGGGCCAGCCCTCGGTGCGGGAGGCGAGCGCGTCTACCGTGGCGGGCGGCAAGGCGGCGACGTTCACCTCGAAGAAGCGAGCGATCTCGTCGGGTCGGAAGCGCAGGTCGGCGGCCCCGATCTCGGCCAACTCGCCCTCGAGTCGGAGACGGCTGAGGGGAAGGGCGGGCTCGACACGGCTGGTGAGGACGATCTTCAGGTCGGCGGGTCGGAACGACAGCAGATACCCGAAGTGGAGTCGACGGCGGGGGAGTCGACCGCGTCGTAGTCGTCGATCACCACGACGACACGGCGTCCGGCGTCGGCCACGGTGTCGATGAGCGCCGTCACCACCGAGGTGATGGCGAGTTCGCCTTCGGAGGCCATCGGGCCCACCCGGTCCGCCGTCCCCGGCAGAGCCGAGTCCACGGCGGCGATCAGGTGCCGCCAGAACCGGATCGGGTCACCGTCTCCGGGATCGACCGACAGCCAGCCGACCGGGTCGCCGGCGGACCGTGCCCACTCCGCCACCGCCATGGTCTTGCCGTAGCCGGCCGGAGCGGAGACCAAGACCACCCCGAAGGCGAGCGATTCCTCGATCGAAGCGACCAGCCGCGGCCGCGACAGCCGCCGGGCGGGGAGGTCGGGGGCGCGCAGCTTCGTCGTCACCAGCCTCTCGGCCCGCTCCGGAGCGTCGGAGGGGAATGGAATCCGCGCCACCTGAGGCCGATCTTACGCCCGGCCGGCCGCTGCGCCCCGGAGGGGTGCCGGCACGAATCCCACTTTGGTGGGACGACTTCCGGGGCGACGCTCCGTACGTTCGGGGTGTGCCCAACGAAAGGAGCCCCCTATGACGGCACCGTTCATCTTCGTCACGACCCACACCCTCGGTGATGGCGTCCTCGACGAGTACCTGGCCCAGGACGCCGAGTTCCACGCCTTCCTGGAGGAGAACGAGCCGGACCTGCTCGACTACCAGGTCTTCATGGACGAGGAGCAGACGCAGGTCACGTTAGTCTTCGTGTTCCGTGACGCGGCGGCAGCCGACCGCCACATGCAGCTGGCGGGAGAGCTGATCGCCCGCGGCCTCGAGATCACCGAGACGAGCCGGCTCGAGGTATACGGCGGGAACCCGGGCCCGGTGTTGGGAGCGGTCCTCACCGCCAACGCCGATGCCGGCGTTCCGGTGAGCATCAAGGCGCTGGCCCTCGGTGGCTTCAGCCGCACGCGACCCGCCCGCGGCGAAGCCGCCTGAGCCGGCGGCATTGCGAGGGGATCGGCGGATCCGACCCGTCGGGTCCGCCGACCCGCGTGGCTACGTCAGGGCTCGAGGAAGATGCACTCCCCAGGGCATTCCTCGGCGGCCTCGATCGTGACGTCCTCCATGCCGGCGGGAACGGTGGCCAGGCCCTGCGCCCCCTGGGGATTGCCCTTCTCCTCGGCGTAGATCTTGTCGCCCTCGCGCACGTAGGCGAGGCCGTCGTCGAGCAAGACGAAAACGTCAGGGGCGATCTCTTCGCACAGGCCGTCGCCGGTGCAGAGGTCCTGATCGATCCAAACCTTCATCGCTTTTGCACTCCTGGGGTGCGGGGGGTTTTACGTGTGGCTGTACGGGAAATGCATAGTAGTGACAGGAGCCGGGGACCGGTACAGGTCGCCTGACAGAGGGTCGAAAACAGGTCCTAGGACAAAATCGAACGCTCCGTATACTGCGCGGAGGCTACCGGATTGGAGATTGGCCATGAGCCGACCGAGCGAGCCAGGCGAGGCGATGGAGCTGCGGCGGACGATCGCAGCCCTGGAAGAAGAGGTGGCTCAACTCCGCCGCCGTCTCCGGGAGCCCAGGGACCAGGAGGTCGCCCGCCTCGAACGTGAGCTCGCCGAGGCCCACCGCACCATCGAGCGGCTCCGCTCCCAGAACGACAAGCTCGCCACGGTCCTCGAAGAAGCCAGGGAGCAGCTGGCGGTGCTCCGGGCCGAGGTCGAGAAGCTGACCACTCCGCCCAACAACTTCGGGACGGTCCTCCAGGTCAACGACGACGGCACCCTCGACGTGATGACCGGCAACCGCAAGCTGCGGGTGGCCGCCCAGCCGTCGATCGAGGTCAAGCAGCTGTCGATCGGCCAGGAAGTCCTGCTCAACGAGAGCTACAACGTCGTGGACGTTCGGGGCTTCGAGCGCTCGGGCGAGGTCGTCCAGGTCCGGGAGAAGCTCGACGACGGCCGGGTGGTGGTGATCGCCCACGCCGACGAGGAGCAGGTCGTCGAGCTGGCCGACACGATGAAGGACAAGTCGCTGCGGGCCGGCGACTTCGTCCGCATCGACCCCAAAACCGGCCTCATCTACGAGAAGCTCGCCCGTCCCGAGGTCGAGGACCTCGTGCTCGAGGAGGTCCCCGACGTCACCTACGAGCAGGTCGGGGGCCTGTCGGAGCAGATCGAGGCGATCCGCGACGCGGTCGAGCTGCCTTTCGTCCACCGCGAGCTCTTCAACGACTACGGCCTGGTGCCGCCCAAGGGCGTCCTCCTGTACGGCCCTCCCGGCTGCGGCAAGACGCTCATCGCCAAGGCCGTCGCCAACAGCCTGGCCAAGGCGGTCGCCGAGCGAACCGGCCGCCCCGACGCCCGCAGCTACTTCCTCAACATCAAGGGCCCGGAGCTCTTGAACAAGTGGGTGGGCGAGACAGAGCGCCAGATCCGGCTGATCTTCCAGCGGGCCAAGGAGAAGTCCGACGAAGGCGTGCCCGTCATCGTCTTCTTCGACGAGATGGACTCGCTGTTCCGCACCCGGGGGTCGGGGATCAGCTCCGACGTCGAGTCCACGATCGTCCCTCAGCTGCTCTCCGAGCTCGACGGTGTCGAGTCGCTGAAGAACGTCATCGTCATCGGGGCGTCGAACCGCGAGGACCTCATCGACCCGGCGATCCTGCGGCCCGGGCGACTGGATGTCAAGATCAAGATCAACCGGCCCGACCCGGCCGCCGCCCGCCAGATCTTCGGCATCTACCTCACCGAGGACGTCCCCCTCGACGAGTCCGAGCTCGGCGAGCACGGCGGTGACAAGCAGGCGCTGATCCGGAAGATGATCGACGTCACCGTCGACACGATGTACGCCGAGACCGACGAGAACCGCTTCCTCGAGGTCACCTACGCCAACGGCGACCGGGAGCTGCTGTTCTTCAAGGACTTCGCCTCCGGGGCGATGATCGAGAACATCGTCCGGCGGGCGAAGAAGGACGCCATCAAGCGGGAGATCGCCGGCGGCTCCAGGGGCGTGCGCACCGAAGACCTGCTCCACGCCATCAAACAGGAGTTCAGGGAGCACGAAGACCTCCCCAACACCACCAACCCCGACGACTGGGCGAAGATCTCCGGCAAGAAGGGCGAGCGAATCGTCTACGTCCGGACCCTGGTCGAAGGCGACTCCGAGAGCCGCATGATCGAGCGGGTCTCCACCGGGCAGTACCTGTGAGACGGAGGTACTGACCCGTGGCCATCCGCAAGGTGATCGGGACGGAGGTCGAGTACGGCATCGCCGTCCGCGGCGACCCCGAGTTCAACCCGGCGCTCGGCTCCGCCATGGTCGTCAACTCGTACCCGGGCCCACGGGTCCGGGTCCAATGGTCTTACGAGGAGGAGTCGCCGGGGCGGGACGCCCGCGGTTTCGGCCACGAGGGCTACGGCGTCTCCGACCCCGAGGGGACGCTGGTGAACGCGGTGCTGGGAAACGGCGCCCGTCTCTACGTCGACCACGCCCATCCCGAGTACTCGGCGCCGGAGGCGTGGGATCCCCTCCAGGCGGCCCTCTACGACAAGGCCGGAGAGGTCGTGATGTACCGGGCGTCCAAGGTGGCGAGCGAGCGCCTCGGCCACCGCCTGGCGCTGTACAAAAACAACTCCGACCGCAAGGGCAACTCCTACGGCGCCCACGAGAACTACCTGCTGTCGCGGTCGACCCCGTTCGGGGAGATCATCCGCTACGCCATGACGTTCCTCGTCACCCGCCAGATCTACACGGGGTCCGGCAAGGTGGGCTCCGAGAACGGGCGTCCCCACGTCGACTTCCAGATCACCCAGCGGGCCGACTTCTTCGAGGAAGAGGTGGGCCTGGAGACGACCCTGAAGCGACCCATCATCAACACCCGGGACGAGCCCCACGGCGACTCGACCAAGTACCGGCGGCTGCACGTCATCTTCGGCGACGCCAACCTCTCCGAGGTCCAAACGTTCCTCAAGCTGGGCGCCACCGCGCTGATGCTCGCCGCCTTGGAGGACGGGGCGCTGCCCGACCCCCTCGATTTGGTCGACCCGGTCAAGGCGGCCTGGTCGGTGAGCCACGACCTGACGTTCCGCCGACCGCTGGAGCTGGAGGGCGGTTCGACCGCCACCGCCGTCGAGTTGCAGTGGCGCTACTACGAGTGGCTCTCCAAGTACGTGGAGAAGGAACTCGACGAGCCGGTGTGGCGAGACGTCCTCTCCGAATGGCACTCGGTCCTCCAGGACATCGAAACCGACCCCGACAAGCTCTCCGACCGCCTCGACTGGGCGGCCAAGCTGCGGCTCTTCCAGCGATACCTGGCCCGCGACGACATCGACTGGTCGGACCCCAAGCTGGCGGCGCTGGACCTCCAGTACCACGACGTCGACCCCGAGAGGGGCCTATACCACCGGCTGGCGGCGCGGGGCGACATCCGTCGCCTGTTCACCGCCCAGCAGATCGCCGCCGCCGAGACCGACCCTCCGGAGGAGACACGGGCCTACTTCCGTGGGCGGTGCGTCACCCAGTTCCCCGACAGCCTCGTGGCCGCCAACTGGGACTCACTGGTCTTCGACGTGGGCGAGCCGCACCTGCGGCGCGTCCCCATGCTGGAGCCCCTCCGGGGTTCACGGGACCTCGTCGGGCCTATCCTCGATGAGGTGAGTGACGCCTCCGAGCTGATAAAGCGTCTGAGCGACTAGGAGATTGGACATGGCCGAACAGGAACGTTCACGGGCACGGGCCCGCGAGAAGCCCGAAGAAGAGATCGAGGACCTCGAGATCGCCGAGGAGAAGTCGGAGACCGATCTCGACGAGCTGGACGACCTCCTCGACGAGATCGACTCCGTGCTCGAAGAGAACGCCGAGGAGTTCGTCAAGAACTACGTCCAAAAGGGCGGCCAGTAGCGAGCAGCCGGCCGCAATCCGAGACCTCGGACACCCGCCTCCGCGGGTTCGGCTGTGGCCTCTGCGGCCGTCCAGCTTGGCTGCGACGTCCTCTACAGTTTCTGACCTGATGCCTCAGTTCCCTCTTCCCCTCGACACTCCGGTGCCGAGCAGCAGCTTCCTCGACCTGCTCGAAGCCGTCGGCGCCGCGCCCCGCTGGGAGATCCCGGCCGACGCGGCGCACAACCTCTCGGTGCCGGAAGGAACCACCGTCCTCGCCCTCCGCTACCAGGGCGGGGTGATCATCGCCGGCGACCGCCAGGCCACCGAGGGCCACATGGTCGCCCACCGGTTCATCCAGAAGGTCTTTCCCTCCGACCGCTACTCGGCCGTGGCCGTTGCCGGCACGGCCGGCCTCGCCACCGAGATGGTGCGCCTCTTCCAGGTGGAGCTGGAGCACTACGAGAAGCTCGAGAACCGCCGCCTTTCGCTCGAAGGCAAGGCGACGTTCCTGGCCCGTCTCGTCCGCGGGCAGCTCCCGATGGCGATCCAGGGCCTCGTGGTCGTGCCGCTGTTCGCCGGGTACGACGAGCTGGACAAGGTCGGGCGGCTCTATACGTACGACGTGGTCGGGGGCCGCTACGAGGAGCAGGAGTTCGGCTCCACCGGCTCCGGCGCCCGGCTGGCGAAGTCGTATCTCCGCACCGCCTACCAGCCCGACATCGACGCCTCCGGAGGCGTCGACCTGGCGGTCCGCGCCCTGGTCTCGGCGGCCCAGGAGGACACCGCCACCGGAGGCCCCGACCTCCGGCGGGGGATCCTGCCCACGGTGTTCCGCATCGACAGCGAGGGGATCGCCGAGCTCACCGACGAGGAGATCCGCCCGTACGCCGAGAGTGCTCTGGAGGACGTCCGATGAGCATGCCCTTCTACGTCGCTCCCGAGCAGCTGGTCCGGGACAAGGCCGAGTTCGCCCGCAAGGGGATCGCCCGGGGCCGGTCGATCATCGCCCTGGAGTACGACACCGGCCTGCTCCTCATGGCGGAGAACCCTTCCCGCTCGCTGCGGAAGATCGCCGAGGTCTACGACCGTATCGCCTTCGCCGGGGTCGGCCGATACAACGAATACGACATCCTGCGCAAGGCGGGGGTGCGCCAGGCAGACCTGATGGGCTACCTGTACAGCCGCGAAGACGTCAACGCCATGTCCCTGGCCACCGCCTTCGCCCAGACGCTCGGCGCCATCTTCAGCCACGACCTCAAGCCGTACGAGGTCGAGATCCTCATCGCCGAGCTGGGCCAGGAAGGGGAGGAGAACCGCCTCTACCGGGTCTCCTACGACGGCACCCTCTCGGACGAGAGGCACTTCGCCGCCATCGGCGGAAAAGCCGAGGAGCTGGTCTCGGCCCTCGAGGAGCTGTGGCGGCCGGGCCTCACGCTCCAGGAGGCGCTGGACGTCGGCATGGAGGCGTTCCGGCGAGCCGAGGAACGGGAGTCGGAGGGTTGGGAGCTCGTCGTCCTCGACGCCGCCAACGGGCGGCGCACGTTCCGCCGGCTCGACGAGAGCGAGATCCGCTCGGCCCCCGGGGATGCATCCGCCGACGCGTCGGGAGACGAGCCGGAGGGTCCTCCGGAAAACTGAGTCGAACGATCAGTCCCGAAGCCGCCACGTTCTCCTAGGCTGGCTACGTGGAACGCAGGATCTTCGGCCTGGAGAACGAGTACGGGGTCACCTGCACTCTCCGTGGCCAGCGCCGCCTGAGCCCCGACGAGGTGGCTCGGTACCTGTTCCGCCGGGTCGTGTCCTGGGGGAGGTCCTCCAACGTCTTCTTGGAGAACGGCGCCCGGCTCTACCTCGACGTCGGCAGCCACCCCGAGTACGCCACTCCCGAGTGTGACTCGCTGACCGATGTCGTGGCCCACGACAAGGCCGGTGAGCGCATCCTCGAAGGCCTCGTCCACTCGGCCGAGCAGCGGCTGGAAGAGGAGGGGATCAGAGGGGAGATCTACCTCTTCAAGAACAACACCGACTCGGCGGGCAACTCCTACGGCTGCCACGAGAACTACCTGGTGAGCCGGCACAAGGACTTCCACCGCACGGTCGAGGTCCTGATCCCGTTCCTCGTCACCCGCCAGATCTACCTCGGGGCCGGAAAGCTCTCCCAGACGCCCCGGGGGACCATCTACTCGCTGTCGCAGCGCGCCGAGCACATCTGGGAGGGCGTGTCGTCGGCGACCACGCGTTCTCGGCCGATCATCAACACCCGCGACGAGCCCCATGCCGACGCCGAGCGGTTCCGCCGCCTCCACGTGATCGCCGGGGACTCGAACATGAGCGAGTACGCCACCTACGTGAAGATCGGCACCGTCGTCGCCCTCCTCCAGATGGTGGAGCGGGACGTGGTCTTCCGGGACCTGACACTGGAGAACCCGATCCGCGCCATCCGCGACATCTCCCACGACCTCACGCTGAAGAAGAAGGTCCGCCTCGCCAACGGGCGGGAGCTGTCGGCGCTCGACATCCAGTGGGAGTACCTGGACCGGGCGATGCGCTTCGCCCGCAGCCCCGGGTTCAGCCCCCAGGTGCAGCGGGCGGTCGACATGTGGGAGCACCTGCTCACCGGGCTCGAGAAGGACCCGATGACCCTCGACCGGGAAGTCGACTGGGTGATCAAGTACAAGGTGCTCGACCGCTACCGGGAGCGGCAGGGGCTGTCCATGTCCGACCCCAGGCTGGCGATGCTCGACCTGTCCTACCACGACGTGGACCGAACCCGGGGCGTGTACAACCTGCTGTCGGCCAAGGGCATGGTCGACCGGGTGGTGACCGACGGCGACATCGCCAACGCGGTCAGGAACCCGCCCCAGACCACCCGGGCGCGCCTGAGAGGGGAGTTCATCCGGGTGGCCAAGGCCCGCAAGCGGGACTTCACGGTCGACTGGGTCCATCTGAAGCTCAACGACCAGGCGCAGCGGACGGTGCTGTGCAAGGACCCGTTCAAGTCCCACGACGAGCGGGTCGACCGTCTCATCGAGTCGCTCTGAGAGTCGGAAGGCGGCAGGCGGCGGCCGGCAATCGTTCGGAAGTGGGTGGCCTTCGGGTTGAATGGGCGCGATGCGCAGGGTCATCGAGAGGCTCCTGAACCTCCTCGCCTTTCTGCTCACCACACGCCGGCCGGTGACCGCCGACGAGATACGCAACCAGGTCGCCGGCTACGGCGGGTCGAGCGACGAGGCATTCCACCGCATGTTCGAGCGCGACAAGGAGCTGCTGCGCCGGATCGGCATCCCCATAGAGCTCACCGACGGAAACGGCTGGGGTCTGGAGCAGGGCTACCTCATCGACCCCGACGCCTACCGGCTCCCCGACCCCGGCCTCACCGACGAGGAGCGGGCGGCATTGGCGGTCGCCACCCGCATCGTCCGGCTCGGAGGAGGCCCCGCCCCGACTGAGGGCCTGCTGAAGCTGGGCGGGCTCGGGCCGGGGGAGGGGTCGGAGCCTCTGGGCGCCGACCTGGGGCCGGCGGCGGACCGGCTCGGTGACCTGTTCTCGGCCGTTACGCAACGCCGCAAGGTGACGTTCGACTACCGGGGAAAGAAGCGGGAGGTCGCCCCCTACGGGCTCGCTCACCGACGGGGCCACTGGTACCTGGTCGGGGGAGTGGGCGACGACATACGGGTGTTCCGGGTCGACCGCATGGAGTCGCTCGTCGTCGACACCGAGGAGGGGTCCTTCAGCCGTCCGGAGGGCTTCTCCCTCCGCGACGCCGTGGACGCCCACCCCTGGGAGGCGGGCAGCGAGGAGCCGATCGTGGCCCGGGTCCGCTTCGAGCCGGACATGGCGTGGTGGGCGGCCCGCACCCTCCGCGTCGACTACCGGTCGGGGCCGCTGGAGGTGGAGCTGCCCGTCTCGAACGTCGACGCCTTCATCGGCTGGATCCTGAGCTTCGACGACTCGGCCGTGGTGCTGGAGCCGCCCGAGCTGCGGGACCAGATCGTGGAGCGAGTGGAAGCCGCCATCGCATGACGAGCAGCCGCACCGCCTTCCGCCTCACCCGCATCCTCGCCATGCTGCCGTGGGTGATCGCCAACCCCGGCGCCACCATCGACGAGGTGTGCGAGCGGTTCGGGTACGAGAGCCACGAGGACCTCGCCCGGGACCTGGACGTGGTGTTCGTGTGCGGCCTGCCCGGCTACGGGCCCGGGGACCTGATGGTCGCCTACATAGACGACGACGAGGTGGTCGTAGACGCCGCCGACTACTTCGGGCGGGCCCCCCGGCTCAGCCCGACGGAGGCGCTGTCGATGCTGGCGGCCGGCATGGCGGTGCTCTCGTCGGGGCTGGGGAGCCCGGTTCTGGAGTCGGCGGTCGACAAGCTGGCCGCCACCGTCGCCCCCGACACCGACGGCCTCGCCGTCGACGTCCCCGCCGAACCGGACCTGGTCGGACCTCTCAAGGAGGCGGCCGCCTCCCACCGGGTGGTGGAGATCACCTACACCTCCCTCTCCCGGGGGGAGACCACCCGCCGGGCGGTCGAGCCGTGGGTGGTCTTCGCCTCGCTGGGCAACTGGTACGTCACCGGCTACTGCCGGCTGGCGCAGGCGGAGCGGGTGTTCCGTGTCGATCGCATCCGCGACCTGGTCGTGACGGAAGAGACGTTCGAGCCGCCCGTGGAGCGGCCCGACCCACAGGTGCGCTACACACCTTCCGAGGACGACGTCCGCTGCAAGATCGCCCTGGCGCCGGCGGCCCGCTGGGTGCTCGACTACTACCCGGTGGACGTGGTCTCCGACTCCGGCGACGAGGTGGTGATCGAGTTCTCCGCCTCCGACCCGTCGGTGGCGGCGCGCCTGCTCCTGCGTCTCGGGGACCGGGCCCGCCTGATCGAAGGCGACGAGGTGCGGGCCGCCCTATCCGACCTGGGGAATCGGATCCTCGCCCGGTACCGCTGACCCATCTCTGGCCGTCGTGCTTCAGTCCCGGGCTCGATCGGTCGATAGATGGTGGACAGCGGAGTGTGGAGTAATCACCAGAATGACCACCATCAAGACGACATGTTCAGGATGCGGCGACGTCCACCTCACTCCCGGCGATATCGCCCTCGAACTGACCTCGTCTAGCGACGAGGGCGTCTACACGTTCACCTGTCCCCTGTGCAACGAATTCCAGCGGCGCCCCGCCAACGCCCGCGTCGTGTCGGTCCTCCTGGCCACCGGCGTCGCCTACCGGGTCATCGAAGACGGGCCCATCACCGAAGAGGAGATCGCCCGCTTCGCCGCCGCGCTGGACGCCGAGCCCGATCCCTTCCGCCTCCTCGCCGGCTGACCCGTTCCCGCCCCGGTAGCTCCCCGCCCACGCCTCCGAGCCCGCTCGGGCGGGGAATACCTACCATTGGCCCATGCTTCAGGGCGGCGAGATCATCATCATCCTGCTCGTGGCCCTGGTCGTGCTGGGACCACAGCGCCTGCCCGAGGTCGCCCGAAAGATCGGTCGATGGTCGGCGGAGCTCCGCCAGGCGGCCCGGGAGCTGCGCAGCGGCCTCGAGAAGGAGGTCGCCGAGCTGCGCGAGCTCAAACAGGACCTGCAGCAGCCGCTCGACGAGCTGAGGAGAGGCCTCGACGAGGTGACCAGGGACGTCGACGAGGTGGCGGGGGAGGTCAGGCGCCTCAAGTGGGTCGGCCCCGAGCCGAAGTCGGGCCCCACTCCGGCCGACGCGCTCGCCGACCTCGACGAGATCGAAGGGAAGCGGCCGGATGACTCCGCCGCCGAGGACGCAGCCCAGTCCGGCGGGGACGACGAGGCGTGAAGCCAGACGAGGCTCGTCCCATCCTGGAACACCTCGAGGAGCTGAGGTGGAGGATCGTCAAGTCGGCGGTGGCGATCCTGGTCGGCGCGGTGGTCGCCTTCTTCTTCTCGGACCTACTGCGCGAGATCCTGGAGCTGCCGTTCCACCGGGCGCAGCCGGAGAGCCAGTTCCAGGTGATCACCCCCGCCGAGCAGTGGGGGGTCCTCATGCGGATCGCCTTCTTCGGAGGGCTGGTGCTGGCCAGCCCGGTCGTGCTGTACCAGGTGTGGGCGTTCATCAACCCGGCGCTGACCCAGAAGGAGAGGCGCTGGGCGGTGCCGTTGATCGCCGTCATGGTCGTGCTCTTCGTCGGCGGCCTGGTGTTCGGGTACTGGGTGCTGCCCCGCGGCCTCGAGTTCCTGCTCGAGATCTTCCCGGACGTCCGCAACGACCTGCGGCTGTCGGACTACTACTCGTTCGTGCTCCGTTTCCTCTTCGCGTTCGGCTGTTCCTTCCTATACCCTGTGTTCGTATTCGCCGCCGCCGCGGCCGACCTCATCACCTCCCGACAACTCGCCCGTGGCCGACGCTGGGCGGTGCTGGCAGTCGTGGTGGTGGCGGCGGTGATCACCCCCACCGGCGACGCGCTCACCCTGACGCTGCTCGCCGTCCCGCTCTATCTGATGTATGAGATCACCTACTGGGTGATACGCCTGATCCTCCGCAAGTGACCATCGAAGCCTTCTTCCGGGACCTGCCTTTCACCCCCGACCGATTCCAGGTGGAGGCAGCAGAATCGATCGCCTCGGGGCGGTCGGTCGTGGTGACCGCGCCCACCGGCGCCGGGAAGACCCTCGTCGCCGAGGTGGCGGTCCACCTCGCCCTCGAGAGGGGACAGAGAGCCTTCTACACGACGCCGATCAAGGCCCTGTCCAACCAGAAGTACGGCGACCTCGTCGACCAGTACGGGCCGGACCGGGTGGGGCTCCTCACCGGCGACAACGTGGTCAACGGGTCCGCCGACGTGGTGGTGATGACCACCGAGGTGCTCCGCAACATGATCTACGCCGACGTCGGCACCCTCGACGGGGTGGGTGTCGTCGTTCTCGACGAGGTCCACTATCTCCAGGACCCGTTCCGGGGCGCCGTGTGGGAAGAGGTGATCATCCACGCACCGCGCCACATCCAGATGGTCGCCCTCTCAGCGACGGTGGCCAACGCGGTCGAGTTCTGCGAGTGGGTCGAGTCCCGCCGCGGCCCCACCGACCTGATAGTCGCCGACGAGAGGCCCGTGCCCCTCGAAGGCCTCTACATGCTGAAGGACCGCTACAGCCAGGAGGTCTCGTTCTACCCGACGTTCGTGGAGCGGGACGGCCGTCGCCGCCCCAACCCGAGGATCCGCAAGATGCTCAACCTCGACCGGGGCCGCTCGCGGCGGTTCACCACCCCGCGGCGGCCCGAAGTGATCGAGGCGCTGTGGGAGGCGGACATGCTTCCCGCCCTCTACTTCATCTTCTCCCGGGCCGGATGCGACGCCGCCGCCCTCTCGGTCCTCCAGTGGGGGATCCGCCTCACCACGCCCGAACAGCGGGAGGAGATCCGCCGCATCGCCGAAGAGCGCACCGCCCACCTCTCCGACGCCGACCTGGCGGTGCTGGGATACGAGCGCTGGATAGCCGGCCTGGAGGCGGGTGTCGCCGCTCACCACGCCGGCATGGTCCCCGCCTTCAAGGAGACCGTGGAGGAGCTGTTCGCCAAGGGCTACCTCGGGGTGGTGTTCGCCACCGAGACGCTGGCGCTGGGCATCAACATGCCGGCCCGGACGGTCGTCCTCGAGAGCCTCACCAAGTTCACCGGCGAGACCCACGAGACGATGCAACCCGGCGACTACACCCAGCTCACCGGCCGGGCAGGCCGCCGGGGCATCGACCAGGTGGGGTACGGGGTCGTCCTCCACTCCCACTACGTCCCCTTCGAGGAGGTCACCGCCATCGCCGCCGCCGGCAGCCACCCGCTGGTATCGAGCTTCCGGCCGACGTACAACATGGCCGCCAACCTGGTTGCGAACTACGACGAGCGGCGCGCCATCGAACTCCTCGAAGCGTCGTTCGGGCAGTTCCAACGGCGGGGCGACCTGAGCGAGTCGCTCCACCGTCTGGAGTCGATGGAGCGGCGCCTCGCCGACGAACGGCGGAAGGCCGAATGCGAGCTGGGATCGGTGGCCGAGTACGCCGAGCTCCTGCAGGCCGGCAACGGCCAGGACGGGCTGACGGGCCGCCTGCGGCCCGGGGACGTGATCGACGTGCCCGCCGGCCCCCGGGCGGGCCGCTACGCCGTGCTCAAGTTGCTCCACCGGCCCGAAGGCCGGCCCCGGCTCCTCGTGCTGGGCACCTCCGGGCGGGTGTCCACCATCGGCTCGCGCGACGTCGTCGCCGGCTCGACCCGGGCCGGGACCATCGAGCTCCCGACCCCGTTCCGTCCCCGGGACCGGCGGTTCCGCCAGGACGCACTCCGGTCGCTGCGCCGGGTGCCGGCGGCCAAGAAGCGGAGGCGGGGCGACGGCAACCACCGGCCGATCCACCCGGTGGCGGCGTGCCCCGACGCCGACCAGCACGTCGAGTGGCATCGACGGGCGCAGCGGACCGAACGGCGGATCACACAGCTGCGCGAGTACCTCCGCAGCCAGGGGCACGGCCTGGTGGGCGAGTTCGAGGCGATCCGTCGGCTCCTCTCCGACTGGGACTACCTCGACGGCTGGCGCCTGACCCCGAGAGGCCAGCGCCTGCGGTTCATCTACAACGAGCTGGATCTCCTGCTGTGCGAAGCGGCGGAACGGGGGCTGCTGTGGGGGCTCGAGGCCGAGGAGCTGGCGGCGTTCTGCTCGACGTTCGTCTACGAGCCCCGCCGCGAAGAGAGCGGGGTCCCGGCGTGGCCGACCGCTCAGCTGGCGGAGCGGTGGGCGGCGCTGGAGGACCTGTGGGAGGAGTTGGTGGATGCCGAGCGGAAACTGCGGCTGCGGCTCACCCGCCGTCCCGACCCGGGCATCGCCCGGGCGGTGTACGAGTGGGCGTCCGGGGCCGAGTTCGAGGACCTGCCCGATCGTTCGATGGCGCCGGGGGACTTCGTGCGGGTGGCGCGACAGCTCGTCGACCTCATCCGGCAGCTGCGGGACGCCGTGCCCGAGATCGCCGATGTCGCCACGGAAGCGCTGCGCAGCATCGACAGGGGGGTCGTGGCCGCCCAGGGCGTCGCCTGATGGGGTGGGTGGTCGCCATCAACCCGGCCGCCGGCAGGAGGCCGGTCAGCAGGGACAGGGTCGCCCGGGCCCTGGACGCGGCGGGGGTCGAAGCCGAGATCGAGATGCCGCCCGACCGGGCGAGCATGCGGGCAGTCCTCGCTGCCGCCGCCACGGCGGAGCGGGTGGCGGTGGTGGGCGGAGACGGGACCGTCAACCTGGCCGTGGACACCCTGGTCGGGCTGGGCAACGACCGGCTGCCGATCCTGGGGGTGTTGCCGTGGGGCACCGGATGCGACCTGTTGCGGACGTTCGGGATCTCCCAGGTCCTCGAGGAGGCCGCCCACCATCTGCGAGGCGACTCCGTCTACGAGGTGGACGTGGGGGAGCTGAAGGGAGCGTGGGGCACCCGCCGTTTCGTCAACGTCGCCGAGGCGGGGATCGGCGCCGCCGCCGTGGTGGTCGCCAACCGCCTGCCCCGCCGTCTGGGCGTCAACCGCTACCTGTTGTCGTTCGGTGTCCGCCTCCCGGCGTTCCCGGCGGCGCGGATCCGGATCGAGACCGACCGGCGGACGATCGAGGGGAGGGCGCTGGCGGTGATCTTCGCCAACGCCCAGTTCTTCGCCGGAGGGTGGAACATCGCCCCCAAGGCGATGCTGGTCGACGGCAAGTTCGACCTGCAGGTGATCGACGTGAGGAAGACCGCGGCGCCGAACCTCATACCCAAGGTGATGCGCGGGCTGCACCTGGGCGAGGCGGGCGTGACCCGCACCTCCACCTCCTGGTTCCGCCTCGAGACCGACCGGCCCTGGCCGGTGGAAGCAGACGGCGATGCGATCGGGAATACTCCGGTAGAAGGACGTGTTCTCCCCGCAGCTATCCGTTTGAAGATCTGAATCACGAGGAACTACACCAACGGCGGCGCCCTATACTCGCCGCCGCCCGGATCCGAGGGGGCTGAAGAACGACATGACTACCGAAGAACTCGACGAGTTCGACGACCAGGAAGCCGAAGCAGATTTCGACGACGTCGACATCGACATCGCCGACGAGGTGGATCTCGACGACCCGATCGCCGACGACGTCGCCATCGACGAAGACCTCGATGAGGACCTCGACGAGGTAGTCGACGAGGACGAGGATTTCGACGAGGACTACGACGAGGACGACGAGGACGACGAAGAAGACGAGGCGCTCGACGAGCTCGAGGCCGAGGAGCTAGAGCTCCTCGACGAGGAGGTCGAGGACGCTCTCTTGGTCGACGAGGTGGCGGAGCTGCGTGCCATCCGCCGCGAGGAGCTGACCCTCAACGTCGACGCCCAGGAGCAGCGTCCCGACGAGTTCGTGTGCCAATCGTGCTTCCTGGTGAAGCGGAGCAGCCAGCTCGCCAACCGCCGGAAGCTGATCTGCCTCGACTGTGCCTCATGAGGCCGTAACCGTCGTAGTCCCGACGTACAACGAACGGGAGAACCTTCCCCACCTGGCGGCGGCGATCCTGCTGCAGGGCTTCTCACTCATAGTCGTCGACGACAACTCACCCGACGGCACCGGCGAGATCGCCGACTCCCTAGCGCGGGAGATGCCCCGGCTCGGGGTGATCCACCGCGTGGCCAAGGCGGGCCTCGGCCGGGCGTACGCCGCCGGGTTCGACCGAGCGCTCGAAGAAGGGGCCCGGGTCGTGATCGAGATGGACGCCGACTTCTCGCACAACCCGATGGACCTGCCGCGTCTGGTCGCCGCGATCGACGACGGCGCCGACCTGGCGATCGGCTCCCGTTACGTTCCGGGCGGCGCCACCCCGGACTGGCCGCTCCATCGGCGCCTGATCTCGAAGGCAGGCAACCTGTACGCCCGGGCGATGCTGGGGATTCCGATCCGCGATGCCACCGCCGGGTTCCGGGCCTACCGGGCGGAGGCGCTCCGGGCGCTGCCGTACCGCGACGCCCGGGCTTCCGGGTACGGGTTCCAGGTGGAGATGGCGTGGCGTGCCTACCAGGCCGGCTTCGACATCCGGGAGGTCCCGATCGTCTTCAGGGACCGGGAGCAGGGAAAGTCCAAGATGGGAACCGGCATCGTCCTCGAGGCGATGTGGCTGGTGACCAAGTGGGGAGTGGCCCGGCGGTTCGGGTCGGTCCCCTGATCCCGGTACCCTTGCCGATTCCATGCAGGTGACCGCCCGCCCCGCCGAGATCGTCGACGTCCCGTTGCTCGTCAGCCTCTACCGCCGGCTCGAAGCCGAGATGACGGCCCTCCATCCGATGTGGCCGGTCGCCGACGGCCTGCCCGAGCCCGTCGAGGCGTCGTTCAAGCAGGCGATCGAGGCGGAAGACGCCGAGGTGCTGATCGGTGAGATCGAAGGCGTCCCGTTCGGGTTCCTGTACGCCCGGGTGGAGAGGCTGCTCCCGCAGTCGCCCGACCAGGCGATCGGGTCGATCCGGCTGATCTACACGGAAGACGAAGCCCGCGAGGTCGGTGTCGCCGAGGCCCTGCGCGACCGGGTGATGGACATGTTCCGGGCGAGGGGCATCACCAAGTTCGACGCTCACGTCCTGCCCGGGCACCGCCTCGCCAAGAACTTCTTCGAGGCGGGGGGCTTTTCCGCCCGCTCCATCGTCATGCACCACGACGACGATCCCCCGACGCGGCGGAGCCGTGACCCGCGCGCCCACTGAGCGGCCGATCCCCGGGGTGGGGGTGGCGGTCGTTTCCGACGGGCGCCTCCTCCTCGTCAGACGCGGGCGGGAGCCGGGCATGGGCCTGTGGGCGGTCCCGGGCGGGAAGGTGGAGCTGGGCGAGACCCTCGCCGAGGCAGGACGCCGCGAGGTGAGGGAAGAGACGGGCCTCGATGTGGAGGTGGGTGACGTCGTCTGGGCCGGGGAGAGCATCGGCCCGGGGGAGGTTCCCGCCTGGCACTACGTCCTCGTCGACTTCCTGGGGCGCCCGGCGGGAGGGAATCTCCAGCCCCAGGACGACGCCGACGAGGTGGGGTGGTTCACCGCCGCGGAGGCGCGGACACTCCCGCTGACCCCGACGATGCCGGCTCTGATCGACAAGCTCGAGGACCTCGGCGTCCTCTGACACCGCGCGAGTTGCTATGAGACCCGACGCGCCCTCCGCTACCGTCGTCGGCGTGACGGACGACCCCACAGTGCAGCTCCTCCAGGAGCTCATCCGCAACGCCTGCGTCAACGACGGGACGGCCGAGTCCGGCCACGAAGAGCGGTCGGTGCGCACGCTCGCCGAATACTTCGGGGTCGAAGGGGAGGTGTTCGAGCCCGCCTCCGGCCGCCAGTCCGTCGTCTACCGGGTGCCGGGATCCGACCCCGACGCCCCGTCGCTGGTGTTGCTTCCCCACCTCGACGTCGTCCCCGTCAACCCGGAGGGCTGGTCCGTCGACCCCTTCGCGGCGGAGATCGCCGACGGCTTCGTGTGGGGCCGGGGGGCGGTCGACATGCTCAACCTCACCGCCGCCATGGCCACCGCGTTCCGCCCCTACCTGACTGGCGAGAAGACGATGCCGGGCGACCTCGTGTTCGCCGCCGTCGCCGACGAGGAGAACGCCGGGCGTCTCGGCGCCGAGTACCTGACCGAGAACCACTGGGACGTCGTCGGGGGCGACTACCTGCTCACCGAAGTCGCCTATCCGTCGCTGTCGACGCCATCGGGGGAGGTGTATCCGGTGTCGGTTGGGGAGAAGGGCCCGTTCTGGACGGGTCTCGCCACCCGGGGCACTCCCGGCCACGGCTCGGCCCCCTACGGCAGCCGCAACGCCCTCCGACCGATGGTCGAGGCGCTGCACGGCGTGTTCTCGACCCCGATGCCGGTGTCCATAAGCGACGAGTGGAGGGAGTTCGTCGCCAGCCTCGACCTCGACGCCGACCTCGCCGAGGCTCTCGTCGACCCCGACCGGGTCGACGAGGCGATCGACCGCCTGGCGGTCGACGACCCGGCGTTCGCCCGCTACGTGCACGCCGCCACCCACCTGACCATCTCCCCGAACATCCTCGAGGGAGGCGTCAAGGTCAACGTGGTCCCCGACGAGGCGCGGGCCGAGCTGGACATGCGGGGCCTTCCCGGGATGGACCGGCGCTTCGTCGACGAGCATCTCCGAAAGGCGATGGGGGCGGCCGCCGATCAGGTCGAGATCGTGCCCATCGACGACTTCCCGCCGACCGCGTCGGAGCGGGGCAACCCGTTGTGGGAGTCCATCGCCGACGCCATCGAGCACCACACCGGGTCGCGGCGGGTGGTGCCCGCCCTCATGACGGTGGCGACCGACGCCCGGTTCTTCCGCCGGCGGGGCACGGTCGCCTACGGAGTCGGGCTGTACGACGGGCGGGTCGAATTCGGGGAGTTCCTCAGCCTCTTCCACGGCAACGACGAACGGGTGACGGTCGAGTCGGTGATCCGCACCACCCGGCTGCTGGAGACCGTCCTGGAGCGTTTCGCGGCCAGAGCATGAGCGCCGGCGTGGTCATCGATCTCGACGGAGTGGTGTACCGGGGAGCGACGGCGATCCCCGGGGCCGCCGAGGCCCTGGCGGCGCTGGAGGCAGCCGGCTACGACCTGCACTTCGTGACCAACAACTCCGCCCGCACCCCTGAGGTCGTCGCCGAGCGGATCAACTCGATCGCGGGTTTCCCGGCCCGGGCCTCCCAGGTCGTCACGTCGTCGCTCGTGGCGGCGAGCATGATCGAAGAAGGGCCGGTCCTGTTCATGGGCGAGAGCGGTCTCGAGGCGGCGATCCGAGGGGCGGGATTCGAGACGACCGAAGATCCGCGCACTGCCCGGACCGTCGTGGTGGGGCTGGACAGGCACCTGAGCTACGAGCGGGCCACCCGGGCGGCCGACGCGGCCCGCAACGGCGCCCGCCTGATCGTCACCAACCGGGACCCGACGTTCCCGATCGAGAACGGGGCGTTGCAGCCGGGAGCCGGGGCGTGCGCCGCACTGGTGGAGACGGCGGCGGGGGTCGTGGGCGAGACCGCCGGGAAGCCCAGCGAGGCGATGCGGCGTTGGGTGGAGGAGCGGATCCCCGCCGGGACGATCTGGGTGGTGGGGGACCGCCCGGACACCGACATCGCCCTCGCCCGAGGCGAACGGTGGCGATCGATACTCGTCATGACGGGAGTGACGACGGACCCGGAGTCGGCCGACCCCGCTCCCGACTTCGTGGCCGCCAACCTCAAGGCGGCGGCAGACATCATTCTCTCCAACGAACCTGAGGGATAATGCCTCCCATGGAGGTGACACCGGAAGAGCGGCAGCGCCTCGAGGAGGCCCTCGCCGAGCTCGAGACCCTGGACCCGGCCGAACTTCCCGGCCCGGCGGCCCGACTGGCCGACCTGTTGAGCCGGATGCTCGACCCGGGCGAGGAGGAGATCTGAGCCGCACCCGACTGGACGCCGAGCTGGTGCGGCGCGGCCTGGCGCCCTCCCGGGCCGAGGCGAAACGGCTGGTCGAAGACCGGGCTGTGGTGGTGAGGGGCGTGCCCACCCCCAAGCCCACGACCCTGGTGTCGCCGGACACCCCGATCGATTTGGTGGGCGAGCCCCGCCGTTACGTGAGCAGGGGCGCATACAAGCTCATCGGGGCGCTCGACGCCTTCGGGATCGACGTGGAGGGCCGCCGCGCCCTCGACGCCGGCGCCTCCACCGGCGGGTTCACCCAGGTGCTGCTCGAGCGGGGTGCCAGCGAGGTGGTGGCCCTCGACGTGGGATACGGCCAGCTGGATCAGCGACTGCGCGACGACGAACGCGTGGTGGTGATGGAACGCACGAACCTGCGTCACGTCACACCCGAAGACACCGGCGGGAGGTTCTCGATGGTGGTGGCCGACCTGTCGTTCATCTCCTTGTGCACCGTGGCGCCGGCGCTCGCCCGACTCGCCGACGACGATGCCGACCTCGTCCTGCTGATCAAGCCGCAGTTCGAGGCGGGCAAGGGCGAGGTGGGACGCGGAGGCATCGTCCGAGACGACGACGTGAGACGGCGGGCGGTGGAGAAGGCGCTCCGGTGCCTCACAGGGGAGGGCCTGACCCCGGTCGGCATCGTCCCCTCTCCGATCACCGGGGCGGACGGCAACCGGGAGTTCTTGGCCTGGTGTCGGCCCGGCGCCGACGTGGTGGAGCTGGAGGTCCCGGCGTGAAGCTCGGCCTGGTCGTGCACGAGAGCCGCGGCGACGTGCTCGAGTTCGCCCGCCGGTTCGTGGCCGCCACGGAGCGGGCCGGGCTCGTCGCCGTCGCCGAGCCCGAAGTCGCCCAGATGGTGGATCCCTCCAAGCTGGCTCCGGGAACCCCCGACGTGGTCGTCGCCGTCGGCGGCGACGGGACGATGCTGGCAGCGGTGCAGGTGGCGCTCGCCCACGACGTGCCGGTCTTCGGGTTCAACCTCGGGACGATCGGTTTCCTCACCGAAGTCGAGCCGCAGGAACTGGACGCCGCCCTCGATGCCCTGGCCGCCGAGAGGTTCGAGATCGTCCCCCGCATGGGCATCCAGGCGACCCTCAACGGGACGACGGCGCAAGGCCTCAACGACGTGGTCGTGGAGAAGGTGGACACGCTCCGCCTCATCCATCTGGAGGTGGACATAGACGGCACCCGTTTCATGACCTACCGGGCCGACGGCCTGATCGTCGCCACCCCCACCGGCTCCACCGCCTACTCGTTCTCGGCGGGCGGGCCCCTCGTCGACCACTCGATCGAGTCGATCCTGCTCACCCCGGTGGCGCCGCATTCGCTGTTCGGGCGCACCGTCGTCCTGTCGCCCGATTCGCGCATCGAGATCCGGGTGGCGCGGGACCGGCCGGCCCGCGTGAGTGTCGACAAGGAGGGTCTCGGGCAGGCACAATCTGACGACGTGGTCGTCATCACCCGCGCTCCCAACCCGATCCGGTTCCTCCGGTTCCGGCACCGCTCCTTCCCCCGCACCCTCACGGAGAAGTTCGGCCTGGGATGAAGGGATGATCGACGAACTGGTCGTCCGGAACCTGGGTGTGATCTCCGACGCCCGACTGGAGCCCGGGCCCGGGCTCACGGTGATAACCGGCGAGACCGGCACCGGGAAGACCCTGCTCCTCGGGGCGCTGCGGCTGTTGCTGGGCGGGGAGGCGAGACCGGACCTGGTCGGGCCGTTCGGTGACGAGGCGGTCGTGGAAGGCCGGTTCTTCGACGCCGACGGCAACGAGATCGGAACCTCCCGGAGGATGCCTCGCGACGGCCGCAGCCGCGCCTACCTCGACGGGTCGGTGGCGTCGGCTCGGGCCCTGGAAGAGAAGGTGGCGGGCCTGGTGGAGATCGTGGGCCAGCACGACCAGCTCTCCATCACCCGGCCGTCCGAGGCGCGTCAGCTCGTCGACCGGATGCTCGACGAGGAGGGCCGGGCGGCTCTCGCCGCCTACCGCCGGGGGTGGGAGACCCTCACCGACGCCCGCGCTGCCCGCGACCGTCTGGGTGGGGATCGGGCCGCACTCGCCCGGGAGCTTGACCTGGTCACGTTCCAGGCCGACGAGATCGCCCGCTCGGGCTTCCAGCCCGGCGATGATGTGGAGCTGAACCGGCTGTCGGAGCGCCTTCGCCACGCCGACGAGATCGCCGGGCTGCTGGAGGAGGCGCTGGCCCGTCTCGACACCGGCCGCGACGAGGTGGGAGCGGCGGTGGGGGGGGTGCGAAAAGCCGCCCCCCCCCACCCCCGGCTGGGGGAGCTGGGGGGGGGGCGCGCCGGCCCCGCCCCCCCCCCCCCCGACCAAGCCCCACAACACCCCGTCCACGCCCGAAGGGGGGGCCCCCCCCCCCCGCGAACCGCGGCCGGGGGGGGCCCCCCCCCCCCCTTGGGGGGGGGAGCGGCGAACG
>PKRG01000017.1 GCA_017577575.1 Acidimicrobiia bacterium
TATTGTTTCTGGTATGTGTGTTTTTATTTTTAGTTCCGGCGCATCCCCGTGTTCACAACTACCCTTTGCGCGGGCGGGGTAAGTGTTGAAAAGGGACGGTTCTTTGTTCGAGGGACGGCGGCTCCGCCGCGGGACGTGGCCGGCGCGCGGAAGCTTGTGGGGATGGGGGTTGCCCCCGCCGTCCAGGAGCGACTCGTCGAGGTGGTGGGCGGCCCGCCAGTTCGACATGTCGAACCCGGGCGGGCCCTCGATGGTCACCGACAGGTTCCCTCCCGACGCCTCGATGCCCGTGATGCGCAGGCCGGTGTCGGGGCGTTCCTCGGTGATCGGTATCGCCACCTGGCCCCGGGCGACACCCGACACCGCCTCGAACGACTCGCCGGCGGTGACGAAGTCGGTTGTCTCGCCGGCGGGGTTGATCAGCGCCACCGCGGGGACGTCGACCCGCCCGGCGACCTCGAAGATGTGGAGGCCGTCCTCTCCCAGGATCGGGTCGTCTTCCACCCCGTTCTCGTTGGCGTCGGTGAACACCTCCACCCGGTTGCGCCAGGTGCCGATGGGCTCTTGGGTGACGGCCCGGATCGTCTGGGCCCTCTCGGAAGGCCGGTCGGGCAGGACCACATCGACCTGGAACCGCCCGTCGGAGTCGGCATTCACGGACGCCAGGCGCAGGGTGATGTCGAACTCGGTGTCGGGGACGAACCGCAGCTCCACGAACTCCCGGGGCTCGAAGCCGGTGCCCGTGATCGTGACCGACTCGCCCGGATCCCCGCACGAAGGCTCGATGACGAGATCGGGGTGGGGAGTCACTTCGGGGCCGCAGGGGATGGCGATCTCGACTTCGATCGTCTCCTCCCGCGTGTCGTAGGTCACGAGGTCGGGATGGGCGAGGGCCCGGAGGATCCTCTCCAGTGACGCCCGCCGGGTCTCGGAGCTGATCTGGGTCAGGTCGACCTGGGTGTGCTCGAACGCCAAGGCGTAGACGACGACGGCGACGACGATGCCGACCGCGATGAGGAACGGGCGGCGGCGGCGCCGTCCCGCCGTCGACGGCTCGCCCCCGCCGTCGTGGCCCGCGGCGGGCTGGTCGGTCTCGGTGCGCTCCCGGATGTCAGCCAACCCGCTCCGCCTCCTGCCCGTAGATCTCCTTGAACTTCTCGTCGTCGATCTCGGAAGGGAGCCCGTCGAAGACCAGCTTCCCCTCCTTGAGGGCGATGGCTCGATCCGAGTACCTGTGGACGAGGTCGAGGAAGTGGAGCGAGCAGAGCACGGTCACCCCGTCCTCCTCGTTGATCGCCTCCAGGTAACGCATGATCGAGTGCGCCAAAACCGGGTCGAGGCTGGCGACCGGCTCGTCGGCCAGGATCATCTCCGGGTCCTGCATCAGGGCGCGGGCGATCCCCACCCGCTGCTGCTGGCCGCCGGAGAGCTCATCGGCCCGGGCGAACGCCTTCTCCCGCAGCCCCACCCGCTCCAGCTGGGCGAGGGCCCCGGCGACGTCCTCCTTCGAGAACCGGTTGAAGAGCGCCATCGCCGGGTTCGTGTAGCCGAGCCGGCCCGCCAGCACGTTGGTCAGCACCTTGGACCGGTGGACGAGGTTGAAGTGCTGGAACACCATCCCCACCCGCCTCCGGAACCGGCGGAGATCCTCCTGGGAGGCGGCGGTGATGTCCTCGCCGTTCCAGAGGATCCGTCCCTCGGTGGGCTCGATCAGGCGGTTGATGCAGCGGAGCAGCGTCGACTTGCCCGATCCGGAGAGACCGATGATGGCGAGGAACTGTCCGTCGGGGACCGTGAAGCTGACGTCTTCGAGCGCAACGGTCCCGTTCTCGTACACCTTGGTGAGGTGTTCCACCTGGAGCATCTGTGAGGGAACGGTAGCGACGTGCCGGAGCGGTCAGAGGGCCGACCGGACGCGGGCCCCGCCCCGGGCAGGGCTCGCGTCCGGTCGTGATGACGCCGTCGGGGGTCAGCCGAGGTCGTCGATCGTGATCCCCAGCGCCTGGATGACCTGGCGCACGGAGTCGTAGTCGGCGTCGCTCGTCGCCGCCAGCGCGTCCCAGCTGTAGGCGTCGAAGGCGGTGGCGAAGCCCTCCGGGTCGTTCTGGGCGAAGTCGAGCAGGGCCTGGGTGATCTGGCTCTGGAGGTCGTCGGGGAAGTCCGGCCCGAACACCACCCCGTCGTTGGGGATGGGATCGGACACCGCCAGGAGACGCACCCGCTGGACCACGTCCGGGAACTCCTCGCGCAGGTTGCGGCGGGCGTCCTGGACGATGTAGTCGCCGCACTGGATCTCGCCGTCTCCGTTGATGGCGCAGGAGTCGGGGTCGGGCACGTCGGGGTTGTTCACGTCTCCGTCCCAGGCGCCGTTGCCCTCCAGATCCGTGTACGGCGAGTAGAAGGCGGTGCCGAAATCGGTCTCGTCCTGGTACACGGCGCGGACGGCGCCGTCGTGGCTCCCCGCCTCGAGCTCCTCACCCCATTCGATGCCCAGCGCCTTCAGCTGCCCCGAAGGGAACAGGTAGCCGGAGGTCGAACCGGGGTCGGGGTACGCCCAGGAGGCGCCGGCGAGGTCCTCGAGGGTCTGGAACTCCGAATCGCGGAGGACCATGTACTGCGCCCAGTACTCGGTGTAGCCGAAGCGCTCCGCCTTCAGCGCCGCCTCCATGCCGCACAGCTCGTTGCCGAGGACGTAGGCCTGGGCGGGGATCATGCCGATGCTGACCTCCGGGTTGGCGCAGATCTCCTCGACGGTGGCGGCGTACGAAGCCGGCACCTGGACCTCGAACTCGAGGCCGGTCGCCGCCTTCAGGGTCTCGGCCAGGATCTCGCCTCCGGCGACGATCTCGTCTGCCGACACGGAAGGCACGAACAGCACCTGGATCGGGTTGTCGGCGGTGCCGATGTCCGTCTCGGGGGTCGTTTCGGCGACCGTCGTCTCGGTCGGCGCGGTCGTGTCCGGTGTCGTCTCCGTCGGTGCCGTCGTGTCGGCCCCGGCGGTGGTGGCGGTCTCCCCGCCGTCACCGCACGCAGCGAGCACCAGCGTCAGGGCCGCGACGAGGCCCAGCCAACGAGTTCGTTTCACTTCGAGTCTCCTTCTTCTCGTCCGTCGGGAGAGACTCGGCCTCCCCCTGATGCACCAGAGTACGTCTCGTCGGCGCCGGCCGCGTCCACCAGGCGCTCGAAGTCGTCCCAGGACTCCACGTCGACCGCGCCCTCCACGGGGTGGTTCCAAGGGCGCACGTAGCGGGCGACGATCCGGTCGGGGCGGTAGCGGACCAGCCTCTCCAGGTTGTGGGGGGCGTCTTCGAGGTAGACGTCGCAGTCGACCTCCCACTTGCGGTCGAGGATGTGGACCTCGCGCGTCGGGAGGCGATGCTCGGCTATCCACTCGAAGGTGTCGTGGATCGCCCAGCGGGGCTTGGTAGTGAGCACCACGATGTGATGGCCCCGGCGGGCCAGCCGCCACAGCGCCTCGATTGCGCCGGGGTACGGCTCCAGGTGGCGGAACATGCTGCGACCGTCGTGGTCGCGGGCCCACCTCCAGAACTCCCCCATGTCGCGGAAGTGCGTGAGCGAGGGGATGGCATCCCACGACCGCACCGCGTCGAAAGGGATCTCCGTCCCGAACTCCCGGTTGTAACGGCTGATCCAGCCGGAGTTGAAGTCGGCGACGACGCCGTCCAGGTCGATCCCCAGGCGCATCGGAGACAGGGTAGGAGTGGCGCTCAGTACACCTGGACCCAGCCGACCACCTCGGGGACGCGGCGGTGGAGGAGCCAGCCGGCCACGGCGAGGGAGAGTGCGTACCAGAACGCTCCCCAGCCGATGGCGAAAGCTCCGGTCAGCCATGGGGAGAGGACCCGGCCGAACTCGACGGTGAGCACCGTGAAGGAAGCGGGGAGGACGAGGAGGAGCCCGATGACGAAGAACGAGACGATCTGGCTGACGAGCGCGAGCAGGCCCTGCTCGGTCGCTTGGGCGAACATGTCGGTGCCTTCCCGGGGGAGCCGCAGCGGTGTCAGGATCGACACGAGATTTCCCACCGCCAGCAGACAGCAGATGGTCCCGATGGCCACCGGCAGCAGCAGCGGCATCCACTGCCAGCTCGACGAGAACCAGGCGAGGAGACAGCCCAGGAACAGCGTCTCGGCGAGGAGCCCGGTCATGGCCGCCAGGTTCTTGCCCACGATCACGGCTCGGGGACGGGCCGGGAGGGCGAACAGGTAGGAGGCGGCGTTCCTCTCCCAGCCGAACTGGTTGAGGGCGATGGGCAGGCCGACCATCAGCACCAGCACCGGGGCGATCATCGGCAGCCAGTGCCGGTCGCGGAACTGGGCGAAGGAGGCCGCTCCCACCACGATGGCGGCGATCGCCAGGCCCACGAAGATCACGGTGCCGGTCCACACCAGGCGTTGGCGGGGGTCGCGCACGTAGAAGCGGAACTCCTTGCGGGCGACGATGAACGGCACCTCCCACCGACCTCGGGAGAACCCGACCTTGCGCCGCGCCGAGGCGGGAGCCGACTCCTGGCGGGGCGTCGTGAGCATCCAGCGGAGCACCCGCTCCCAGGCGACGAGGATTAGCAGCGTCCAGGCGGCGGCGACCACCAGGGCCGAGATCGCCGTCGGCCATCGGCCCGCCCATGCCGCCGTGACGGCGTGGGCGGGGGCGACCGGCGGGAGGAGCCACCAGAGGTGGTCGAGGGGGTGGGAGAGGGCGGCGCCGGCGACTCCCATCTCGGCGACGGCGCTGCGCACCATCTGATAGCCGGCGAAGCTCGAAAGGCCGATCCCCATGATGAGGAACACGGCCAGGTCCCGGCCCCGGCGGGTGTGGAACACCGCCGACATGAGGGTCGTGAAGGCCTGCGAGCCGGCGACGGCCATCACCACGTAGACGACCGCGGCGGGCAGGGACACCAGCACGGCCGCCGGACGGTGGGCGACGGTGACACCGACGAGGGCGACGAGGGCGATGACCGGCACCGAGATCAGGCCGGCGGCGACGAGCCCGGCCACGAGACGCGGGCGCGGGATGGGCAGGGTGGCGAGCTGGTCGGGGTCGAGGTTCTCGTCCAACGGGAAGACCACGACGGGCAGCGCCACCCAGGCCACGAACGTGATCAGGGCCGCCCACGCCAGGTACTCGCCGCGGGCGGCGCCGGCGAGCGACCCCAGCTGATCGGCGTGGCCGGTGGCGAGCGACCACGCGAGCCAGGCGACGAGGGCGGTGATCAGCGGCAGGCCGATGCGGCGCTGGCGATCGGCCCGGATCCCGTTCCAGAACAGGCGGGCCTTCAGGCCGGCGAGCTCTCGAACCATGCCAGGGTCTTCTTCTCCGCGTCCTCGCCGCCCACGGCGGCGATGAAGGCGTCCTCGACCGTGTCCACGCCCATCGCCCGGCACAGGCCCTCGGGCGTGTCCTCGACGAGCAGCTTCCCGTGGCTCATGATCCCGATACGGGTGCAGAGCTGTTCGACCAGGTGCATCTCGTGGGAGGAGAAGACGATCGTGGCGCCCAGCTCCGTGTAACGGGACAGGAGGCGGCGGATGAGACGAGCCGAAACCGCGTCCACCCCTTCGAACGGCTCGTCGAGGAACAACACCGGCGGCCGGGCGATGATGGCGGCGGCCAGCGCGATCTTCTTGCGCATGCCCCGGGAGTAGTCACCGACCAACTTGCCGGCGTCTGCCTCCAGGTCGAGCATGCCGAGGAGGTCGTCACGGCGGGCGACCGCCTCCTTCTTGGGGACACCGTGCATGGCGGCGGTGAAGTCGAGCAACTCCGCACCGGTGAGACGCTCGTAGAGGTTGAACTCCTCGGGGAGCACGCCGATGCGCTTCTTCACCTCGAGCGGCGACTTCCACGTGTCGAACTCGCCGATTCCCGCCGTGCCGGAAGTCGGCCGCAACAGACCCACGATCATGCGGATGGTGGTGGTCTTCCCCGCTCCGTTCTGGCCCAACAGGCCGTAGAACTCCCCGGGGCGGACGGCGAGGTCGAGACCATCGACGGCGTTCTTCTTGCCGAAGCGCCGCACCAGGCTGCGGGTCCACACGGCAGGGGCGGCGTCGTCGAAGGGGTGGTCGATCGAGGTGATCACCACTCCAGTATCGACCGCCGCCCACCCGAACGTGAGCGAGGATCCGGATTTTCCCGCCGAATGCGGGACCCCGTCCAGCCGGGCGCGTCTATCTCTTCCCGATCGTCGGTCGAGGCCGGTACCGTCGTGGGTGCATGGAGTACCAGGCGCTCTACCGCAAGTACCGGCCCCAGACGTTCGAGGACGTGGTCGGCCAGAGCCATGTCACCTCGACGCTGGCCCGCGAGGTCGCCGAGGGGCGGGTGGCCCACGCCTACCTGTTCGCCGGCCCCCGAGGGACCGGCAAGACGACCACGGCCCGCATCCTGGCCAAGGCGCTCAACTGCCAGAACCGCCACCCGGACGGCTCGCCCTGCAACGAGTGCGAGACGTGCGTGGCCATCACCGACGGCTCGTCGCTCGACGTCATGGAGCTCGACGCCGCCAGCCACAACTCCGTCGAGGACATCCGCGACATCCGGGTGTCGGTCACGACCGTGGCGTCCCAGGCCGGTTCGAAACGGGTCTTCATCCTCGACGAGGCGCACATGCTCTCGAAGGCGGCCGGCAACGCCCTCCTGAAGACACTGGAGGAGCCGCCGGAGCACGTGCATTTCGTCCTCGCCACGACCGAGCCCTACAAGCTGTTGGACACGATCCGGTCACGCAGCCAGCGGTTCGACTTCCACCCCATCCCGATCGAGGCGCTGGCCGCGCACCTCGGAAGGATCGCCGACCTGGAGGGCTACAAGGCCGACCCCAACGCCCTCGTCGCCATCGCCCGCCACGCCGCCGGCTCGGCGCGCGACTCGCTGTCGCTGTTGGAGCAGGTGGCGGCGCTGGGCAACCGCACGGTGGACATCGGCTCGGTGCGTCGGGCGCTGGGCCTCGCCGACTCGGAGGCCTACAGCCGGCTCGTCGACGCGGTGGCCAACCACGACGCCACCTCGGCTCTCCACCTGGTCGCCGAGCTGGCCAGCGACGGCGTCGACCTGCGGCGATTCGTCGCCGAAGGCGTCGCCTTCTTCCGCGGTGTGTTCCTCGCCCACTACGCCCCCAACCTCGAGGAGATCGCCGACGAGCCCGCCGACGTGCTCGACATGTGGCGGAAGGCGGCTGCCAGCCTTCCGGCGGCCGAGGTGCTGCGGGCGGTCGATGTCCTCGGCGAGGCCCTCATTCGCCTGCGGGAAGGCCGCGAGGAGCGGCTGATGACCGAGCTGGCGCTCATCAAGCTCACCCGCCCGGAGGTCACCTCCGACCCCGATGCGCTGGCCGCCCGCATCGGCCGGCTGGAAAAGCGCATCGAGGGCCTGGTGGCGGGGGGGATCCCGGGCCCGGCGCCACAGCCGGGTGGTCGCCCCGCCCCGGTCGAGCGGCCCGCTGAGGAGATTCCCTCCGCGGAGCCGAAGCCTGTCGTCGGGGCCGAGCGGGAGGAGAGCCGGCCCGCTCCAGCTGCTTCGGAGCCCGAGCCGGCCCCGCAGTCGAAAGCCGGCGAGCCGCCGCTCCAGTTCTCGCAGCTGCAGGAGATATGGCCCAGCCTCTTCGGCAGCCTCCGCGACGTGCTCGGTGCCCGCCGGTGGGCGCTGTTCCGGGAAGTGGTCCCGGGAGGCACGGAGGACTCGACGATCATCCTCCACGTCCCCCATGAGTTCCACCTGGTGCAGCTGCAGGAGGATCCGGCGGTGGCCAAGGTGGTCAGCACCCGCGCCAGCGACCTGCTCGGCCGGCCCGTCTCGGTCCGCTTCGCTGCCCCGGACGGCCCCGGGTCCACTGGCGGCGACGACACCGACGACGAGATCGACATAGCCCCCGAACAGCTCCTCGAAGAGCCCGCCACCGAGATAGACCCCACCAAGCTCCTCGAGCAGGAGCTGGGTGCCGAGGTCGTCGAAGAGGACGAGATCGACTGAGGCGGGTGGCGAGGGGAAGGGGCTCGGGGCAACTAGCCTGGGGGTCTGATCGCTCTCGACGCGGGGTACCCACATGAATCGCCCACCGGACATGCGCCAGCTGATGAAGCAGGCCCAGAAGATGCAAGAGCAGCTCGCCGTCGCCCAACAGGAGCTCGCCTCCCGGCGGTTCGAGGGCACGGCCGGGGGCGGCGTGGTCACCGCGGTCGTGTCGGGAGCCCAGGAGCTGCTGGAGGTGGAGATCGACCCGTCGGTGGTCGATCCCGACGACACCGAGATGCTCCAGGACCTCATCGTCGCCGCGGTCAACCAGGCGATGAAGGCGGCGGTCGACGCCGCCGGCGACCAGCTCGGCGGACTCACGGGTGGGCTCGACCTGGGCGGTCTGTTCGGCTGATGTTCGAGGGACCCGTCCAGCGAGTCGTCGACGAGCTGTCGAGGCTTCCGGGGATAGGGCGCAAGACCGCCCAGCGCCTGGCCTTCCACTTGCTGGCAGTCGACGAGGTCGACGCCCGGCGGCTGGCCGAGGCGATCGTGCAGATGCGCGAGCAGGTGCGTCCCTGCCGGCGGTGCTTCAACATGACCGGAGGGGAGGAGTGCGGCATCTGCATGGATCCCCGCCGCGACCCCCACATCGTGTGTGTGGTCGAGCGACCCCAGGACATCCCGGTGGTGGAGCGAACCCAGGAGTTCCGCGGGCGCTACCACGTGCTGGGCGGGGCCATCTCGCCGATCAACGGAGTGGGGCCCGACCAGCTCCGCTTCGCCGAGCTGAAGGACCGGGTGGCCGACGAGCAGATCACCGAGATCATCGTCGCCACCAACCCGACGATGGAAGGCGACGCCACCGCCATGTACCTGGCGAGGGAGTTCAAGCCGCTCGGCGTGCGGGTCACCCGCCTCGCCTCGGGGCTGCCCGTGGGCGGCGACCTCGACTACGCCGACGAGCTGACACTCGGCCGGGCTCTGGCCGGACGCATGGAGTTGTGAGCCGGCCCGGCTCGGTCCTCGTCGTCGAGCCCTACTTCGGAGGATCCCATCGGGCGTGGGCGGAAGGGCTGCGGAACCACCTCGGGGCTCCCGTCGAGCTGCTCACGCTCCCGGCCCGCTGGTGGAGATGGCGGATGCGGGGCGCGGCAGTGACCCTGGCCGAACGCTGCGCCGACCTCGCCACCCGCCCCGACGTCGTCCTGGTCTCCGACATGCTCGACGTGGCGGCGTTCCGCACCTTCTCCCGGCCCCACCTCGGCGACGTGCCCACGGCCGTGTACTTCCACGAGACCCAGCTCACGTATCCGGACTCCCCGCAGATGGCCCCGGACCTCCACTACGCCTTCACCAACTGGACGTCGGCCCTCGCCGCCGACCGCGTCTTCTTCAACTCCCGCTACCACTACGAGGTCTTCTTCGCAGAGGTCGGAAAGCTCCTCCGTCATTTCCCCGACTTCACCCACGAGCACCTCGTGGAGCGCGTCCGGGAAAAGAGCGAGGTGCTGGAGGTGGGAGTGGACATGACCTGGATCCCCGCCGACCTCCCGGCCCGGGAGGGGCCGGTGCGCATCGTCTGGAACCACCGGTGGGAACACGACAAGGACCCGGCCGCCTTCTTCGCCGCCGTCGACCGCCTCGCCGCCGACGGAGTGGACTTCGAGCTGGTGGTGTGCGGGGAGAACTTCCGCCAGCGGCCCGACGAGTTCGCCGAGGCCCTCCGGCGTCATCGCGGGCGGATCGTCCACATGGGCCACCTGGAGACCGACGACTACCGGCGGCACCTGCTGTCGGCCGACGTGGTGGTGTCGACGGCGCGACAGGAGTTCTTCGGGATCTCGGTCGTGGAGGCCGTCGCCGCCGGCTGCTTCCCGGTGCTGCCTCGCCGGCTCTCCTACCCGAGCCTCCTGCCGCCCCGTTTCCACGATGCCTGCCTCTACGGGCCGGGCGAGCTGGCGGAGAGGCTGCGCTGGGTGGTCGAACACCCCGCAGAGGTGAGGGAGGCCGCCCGCCGGCTCGCACCGGCGATGCGGAGATACTCGTGGGAGGAGATGGCGCCGCGTTATCGGGCGGAGCTGGAGTCGCTCGCCGTTCAGGGCTCGATGGCGTAGGCGGCCAGCCGCTGGTACAGGGGCTGGGCCTGGGTCAGGAGCGGGATCAAGCGCTCCGGGACCGGCTCGTCCTTGGCCCGGTAGGGGGCGAACCCCGTGGATCGGTGGACGCTCTCGTACCAGAAGCGGGCCCACACTCCGTCTTCGGGCTTGGGCCCGGCGGGCCAGGTCAACATCGCCTCCTCGAAGGGGATCCCGATCCGGTCGCACAGCTTCGAGAGGACCGAGCGGGGATCGGTGAGCAAGAGACGAGAGTCCAGGACCAGCGGGTCCTGGCCCTCGTCGAGGATGGCGTCGAGGAGGCGCACCTGCATCGGGAGCCCCGTCCCCTCCAGGGTCGGGTTCGGCACCTGCTTGATGTAGGAGGTGAGCATCTCCGCCGGGTCGCGGGTCAGGATCACGTTGTGCAACTCGGAGAGGAACGCCCAGTCGAGGTCCACCAGGTGATGGGCCATGTTCTTGAGGAACAGCACCGGCCGGGTCGACGGCCCCAGGATGACGTCGCGCACGACGCGCTCGCCGTCGGTGTCCTGGGCGGCCAGCACTTCGTCCCTTCCCGGATGCTCCACCCCGGTGGCCGCCAGGTAGTGGGCGTACAGCGGCTCGTCGACCACGGCGGTGTCGGAGCGCTGGCGGAACGAGTACATGAGGGCCGTCGACACGTTGCGTGGCCCCGACCAAACAGAGATGCGCACCACGCTCACGACGCCACCGACCTCTCGACGGCGGCCCGGTACAGCTCGCGGATGCGGGACGTGATCGGGCCCTCGGTCCCGGTGCCGATCGTCCGCCCGTCGACGGAACGGACCGGGGTTATCCCCCCGAACGTCCCCGTGACGAACGCCTCGTCGGCGGAGTAGACGTCGGTCAGCGAGAACGGCGCCTCGTGGGCGGGGATGCCTGCGGCCCGGGCCTCCTCGAGGACCACGCCCCGGGTGATGCCGGCCAGGTTGTAGTGGCCCGTCGAAGTCCACAACTCGCCGCGGGAGACGATGAAGAAGTTGGTGGCGTTGCAGGTGGCGACCGCTCCCGTCGGGTCCAGCATCAGCGCCTCGTCTGCTCCCGCCTCGGTCGCCTGGATGAGGGCGATCACCTCGTGCAGCTTCGAGTGGCAGTTGAGGCGCTGGTCGAGGGTGTCGGGCGGGGGGCGGCGGATCGTCGCCGTGAACAGGGATATCCCTCGCCGGTAGACCTCGGGGTCGGGCCGCTTGTGCTCGGCGATGATGACCACGGTGGGCCCGGACACGAGGTTGGAAGGGTGTTGGGAGGGAGTGGACTTGGTGCCCCGGCTGATCATCAGCCGCACGTGGACGTCGGTGTGCATGCCGTTGCGTTCCACGGTGGCGTACAGGGCCTCGGTCAACTCCTGGCGGGACATCCCGATGTCGATGCGGGTGGCGGCCGCCGCCTGGAACAGGCGGTCGAGGTGCCGGTCCAGGAAGGCGAAGCGCCCCTCGTGGAGCCGGATCCCCTCCCAGATCCCGTCTCCCACCAGGAAGGCGCTGTCGAACACCGAGACCTTCGCTTCGTCCCGCGGATAGAACTCGCCGTTGATGTAGATCTCGATGTCGGCGTTGCGTTCGTCGGGCAGTGCGGCGTGAGTCGAGACGCGCATCGGCGGCGACGTTAGCCGTCGGGTGCTCGAATGGGCCCTGACCGGGGGCTTCAGTCGATCACTGCGGCGGAGATCTTGCGGAGCTTCTCCAGGTTGTGGAAAGCGTCCATGTAGCGGATCGACCCCGTGCGGGACCGCATGATCACCGAGTGGGTGGCGCAGCCGCCTCCGTAGAAGTCGACGCCCCGCAGGAACTCCCCGCCGGTCACCCCGGTGGCGGCGAAGAACACGTTGTCGGAGGAGACGAGGTCCTCGGTGGTGAGCACGGCGTCGAGGTCCAGTCCCTCCTCCCGGGCGTACTCACGCTCCCTGTCGTCGCGGGGCCACAGCTTGCACTGGATCTCGCCGTCCATGCAGCGGAGCGCCGCCGCCGACAGCACCGCTTCCGGAGAGCCGCCGATCCCGAGCAGCATGTCGATGTCGGTGTCGGGGCGGGCGACGGAGATGGAGGCGGCGACGTCGCCGTCCCCTATGAGCTTGATGCGGGCTCCGGCGGCGCGCACGGCGTCGATGTAGTGCTGGTTGCGGGGACGGTCGAGGATGACGACCCGCAGGTCGGCGACCCGGTGCCCCTTCGCCTTGGCGACCTTGGCGAGGTTGTCGGCCACCGGGGCCTCGATGTCGATCAGTCCGGCCGCCTCCGGCCCCACGGCGATCTTGTCCATGTAGACGAGGCTCCCCGGGGCGTACATCGTGCCGTGACCTTCCGAGAGGGCGATGACCGAGATCGCGCCCGGCATGCCCTTGGCGGTGAGCCGGGTGCCGTCGACGGGGTCGACGGCGACGTCCACCTGCATCCCGGTCCCGGTCCCCACCCGCTCGCCGTTGAAGAGCATCGGGGCGTTGTCCTTCTCGCCCTCGCCGATCACCACGATGCCGTCGATCTCGATCGTCGACAGGTGGAGGCGCATGCCGTCGACGGCGGCCTTGTCGGCGGCGTCGGGGTCGCCGCGGCCCTGCCAGCGGGCGGCCGCCATCGCCGCCGTCTCGGTGACCCGGACCAGGTCGAGGCCCAGGTTGCGCTCGATCGGACGCGGCCCGTTCTCGTTGGCCGGGCCGTTGGGGAGTTCGCCGGCGTGGCTGATCCGGCCCGCTCTCTCCATCTCCTTGCGGGCCGGTGGCCCGCTGCGGGGCGCTTCTGGGAATCGGTTCGTCATCTCCCTCGTCCGTTCAGTCGACTCGCACGATCAGGGCGTCGCCCTGGCCGCCGCCTCCGCACAGGGCGGCGGCGCCGATTCCCCCTCCCCGCCGCATCAGCTCCGCCACCAGTGTCACCACCACCCGGGCGCCCGAGGCGCCGATCGGATGGCCCAAGGCGACGGCGCCGCCGTTCACGTTCACCTTGTCCACCGGGAGGTCGAGCATCCGGGCAGACCACAGCGCCACGGCGGCGAAGGCCTCGTTGATCTCCACCAGGTCCAGGTCGGAAGGCGAGAGCCCAGCGTTCTTCAGCGCCACCCGGATCGCCTCTGCCGGCCGCTCGTGGAGTGTGGCATCGGAGCCGCCGATCTGGCCATAGGCGACGATCTCCGCCAGGATCGGGAGGCCGGCCGCTTCGGCTGCGGCCCGGTCGGCCACCACCACGGCGGCTGCCCCGTCGGAGATCTGGGAGGCGTTGCCGGCGGTGATCGTGCCGTCTTCCACGAAGGCGGGCCGCAGGACAGAGAGGGTCTCGAGCGTCGAGTCGGGTCGGATCCCCTCGTCGGCCTCGACCACCTTCGGCTCACCCTTCTTCTGGGGCACCTCGACGGGGACGATCTCGGTGGCGAATCGCCCGCTGCGGGTGGCTTCCGCCGCCCGCTGGTGCGACATCGCCGCCCACTCGTCCTGGGCGCGGCGGTCGATCCCCAGTTGGTGGTTCTTGCGGTCGGAGGACTCGCCCATCGTGCAGTGGTCGATGGCACAGAACAGGCCGTCGTGCTGCATCACGTCGACGAGCTCGGCGTCGCCGATCCGCACGCCCCAGCGCAGCCCGTGCAGCACGTGGGGGGCGTTGGACATCGACTCCATCCCTCCGGCCACCGCGAAGCGGACGTCGCCTGCCCGAATGCCCCGGTCGGCCATGGCGATGGCGCTCATCCCCGACAGGCACACCTTGTTCACGGTCAACGCCGGGATCTCCATGGGCAAGCCGGCACGGACCGCCGCCTGGCGGGCCGTGATCTGGCCCTCGCCCGCCTGCAGCACCTGCCCGAAGACCACTTCGTCGATGGAGGTCGGCTCGACCCCCGACCGTTCCACCGCCGCGGAGATGGCGCGTGCTCCCAGCTCCACCGCGCGCAGCGGCGACAACGAACCTCCGTAGCGGCCGATCGGGGTGCGGGCGATCCCGGTGATGACGGTGCTCATGGGGCCAAGGGTATCCGGGCGCGGGTGGCGGCGGCACCGGACCTGCGAAAATGGCCGAAGTGAAACTCCTCAACCTCGATCACGTCGCCATCGCCGTCCACGATCTCGACGCCGCCGTCGAGGCGCACCGCCGCCGGTACGGGGTCGAGCCGCTGTACCGGGAGGTCGTCGAGTCCCAAGGGGTGGAGGAGGCGATGATCCCGGTGGGGGGATCGTTCATCCAGCTGCTCCAGCCGCTGGCGGACGACACCCCCGTGGGCAAGTTCCTCGCCCGCCACGGAGAGGGCCTCCACCACGTCGCCTACGCCGTGGCCGACATCGAGGCGGCGCTGGAGCATCTCCGGTCGGTCGGGGCAAAGCTCGTGGACGAGACGCCACGGATCGGCGGGCGGGGCGCCCGGATCGCATTCGTCCATCCCGCCGACATGGCCGGTACCCTTGTGGAATTGGTGGAGTTGGAGTCGTGAGCATGCCGATCGATGGCACGAGCCTGGAGATCCGCGGAGGAGCGGGACCGTTCGAGGCGGCCGCCGTGGTCGCCGTCGTCCAGCACGTCCTCGACACGGAGAGGGCGTTGCGTCAGCGCCCCCCGGCACAGTCGAACGGGCTGCCGGCCTGGGTGCGGGCGGCCCTGCCGCGCCATCCCGAGGACCCCATCGCCTGGGTCCAGCCGGATCACCGCGGCGATCCCTTCTGACGCCGCCATCGCTTCGATATCGCCGCCAGCTCGGGTGAGCTCATCGCCCGCAGCACCGCCCAGTAGGCGCCCGCGGCGAGGACGCCGCCTGCCACCAGCGTGACGATCCCCGTCGATGTGTCGGGCGGTTCTCCGCCGGTGACCGCACGGGCCACCCCCCACGCCACCGCGGCGGCCGGAACCGCGGCGACGAGCGTCTGCCCTGCGGACCTGGCGACTTCGGTGGCGGATCCCTCCCGGTGCCACAGCCAACCCATGACGATCGCATAGGCGGCCATGACGGCGGTGCTGGTCGCCGCCACCCCGACGGCGGCGAAGCTGGTGGCGGCGAAGTAGTAAGTGGGCAGGGCGACGATGGTTATGGCCGTGCCGACCACGACCGGGAGCCACATCCGGCGTTGGGCGTAGAAGGCCCGCGTGTAGACCTGGTGCGCCGTCCACATCGGGATGGCCAGCCCGTAGATGGCGAGAAGCGGGGCGGTGGCGGCGGTGTCGGAGGCATCGAATGAGCCCCGCTGGTAGGCGACCGCGACCAGGGGAGTGGAGAGGGCGATGACTCCCGCCGTGGCCAGGCCCGACACGACCAGGCCCGACCGGACGGCCTGGGACACCTGGGCCCGCATCTCTTCGAGACGGCCCTCGGCGAACAGGCGGGCGAGGAACGGGTAGGAGGCGACACCGACTGCCTGGGCGATCACGCCCACCGGGACCATCTGGAGGCGGCGGGCGTAGTTGAGGGCGGCGATGTCCCCCGAGGCGGCGAACTGGCCGAAGTAGCGGAAGAACACCTCGTCGAGCCCGACCGCCGACTGGCCGATCATGAGGGGCAGGGCGAGGGCGAAGTACTCGCCCACCGCGGGGTGCCGCAGCGGGGTTCCCCGCTGCCAGCGCAGGCCGACTCGCCGCGCTCCCCACCACTGGAGCCCGAAGTTGCCGACGATCGCCCCTCCGAGGGCGCCGAGGACGAACCCCTGCGGGCCGGTCCTTCCGAGGAGGTGGCTGATCGTCCCTCCGGCGATGATGGCGATGTTGTAGACGATCGGGGCCAGGGTGGGGATGAGGAACTTCCGGTGGGCGTACTGGACCGCGGTGCAGAGCGAGCCCAGGACGAAGAAGAACTGGGCGGGCAGGACGATGCGGACGAGGTCCACGAGCTGGGGGAGCCGTTCGGCGGGGATGTCGGAGAACACGCGCTCGGTGAGGGGGCGGGCCCAGATCGTGGTCACGGCGGTGGCGGCCAGCATGAGCCCGCCGACGACGCGGGCGATGGCGGTGAAGGACCGGTTCGCCTCGTCCTCCTCGCCGGCGGCTAGGTGCCGGCTCACGATCGGCACGAAGGTGAGGGTGAGATAGCCCCCCGCCATCAAAAAGAACAGGAAGTCGGGGATGGTGAACGCCGCCTGGTACAGGTCCGCCTCGATGGTCCGCCCGAGCAGAGCCGCCAGGACCATTTCCCTGACGAAGCCGAGGACGCGGGAGAAGAGGATGCCGCCGGACACGACCAGGGCGGCTCTCCCCATCGTGCCGCTCATACGACCGCTCTCTGGGCCCGCAGGCCTTCCAGGAACTCGTCGGGGACGTGGAGGTCGCCGCATCCCACCCCGATGTGGATGCCCGGCTTGTATGCGCCGTGGAAGTCCGACCCACCCGAAGGCAGGAGCCCCACCCGGTCGGCCATCCGGCGGAGGATGCGGCGGCGGTCGGGCTCGGTGGCGGAATGGTGGGTCTCCACCCCGACCAACCCGAGTGACCGCAGATGGCGGAGGAGGTCCTCGAGTTGGGAGTCGTCGTCCAGCTCGAGCGTGTGGGGGTGGGCCAGCACGGGGACGCCACCCGACGCCCGGGCGAGAGAGATCGCCTCTTCGATCCCGAGACGCTTGCGGCTGACGTAGGCGGGTGCCCCATGGCCCAGGTACAGCTCGAAGGCGGTGGCGATGTCGGGCACGTATCCCCGGTCGACCATCACCCCGGCGATGTGGGGCCGCCCGACCGAGCCGTCTCCGGCACGAGCCAGCACTTCTTCCATCGAGACGTCGATGCCCAACTGGGCGAGGCGCTCGAGGATGGTGTGGTTGCGCTCCTCCCGGCCCCGGCGCAGGTCCGCCAGACGGTCCTGGAGCGGTCCGGGCTCGTCGTCGACCCACAGGACGACCATGTGCATGCCGCCGCGCCGGTCGGCGTCGGGGACCACGCTGGTCCAGTCGAGGGACAGCTCGACGCCGGGGACCAGCTCGATGTCGTGGCGCTCGGCGGCCTCCCTGGCCTCCTCCAGTCCCGAGAGGATGTCGTGGTCGGTCAGGGCCACGGCCCGCAGGCCGGCGTTGGCGGCCAGCCTGACGACCTCGGACGGAGTCTCGGAGCCGTCCGATACGTGCGAGTGGGTGTGTAGGTCGACGGCCATGTTCGGCTGCCAGGTTAAGGCGGAGCCGTTCAGCCGACTTCGATCTCGACCGACTCGATGTACACGGTCTGGAGGGGGAGGCTCCTCTCGCGGGAGCCCGTCCGCGTCCCGGTGGGGACCGCGGCGATCGCTTCCAGCGTGTCCTCGCCGGCGACGACCCTTCCCAGGACGTTGAATTGGGGAGCGAGGACCCGGGCGTCTTCGCCGACGACGATGAAGAACTGGCTGCCGGTGGTGTTGCGGCCGTTGTTGGCCATCGCCACGATCCCCGGCTCGTACACGAAGTCGTCGCCGGGCCATTCGTCGGGGATGCGGTAGCCGGGCCCGCCGGTGCCGACGGCCTGGGGGTCACCGCCTTGGATCACGAAGTCGGGGACGATGCGGTGGAACACGGTGCCGTCGTAGAAGCCCTGGCGGGCGAGGAACACGAACGACTGGACCGTCTCCGGGTAGTTGGCGGGGTCGAGCTCGATGACGATGTCGCCGCACGACGTGGAGATGGTGGCAATGACGACGGCGTCGGCGGTGATGTCGGGCTGGGGCTCGTAGCCGGAGAAGGCCATGAGCCTCTCCTCGGGCGGGGCCTCGGCGCCGCAGGCCGTCTCCTGGCTGCGGTAGGCGACGTAGGTGGAGGGGAGGGAGTCGTCGCCTCGGGTGAGCAGGTTGACGACGACGAAGGCGGCGACCACGAGGGCGCCCATCCCCAGGGCGAATCCGAGGCGGCGCAGCAGCTCCCGCCGCGTCTGGGCCTTGCGTTGCTCTTCGCGGCGCTGCGCCCGCTGCTCCTTGCGCCGCCGTCTTCTGTCGGTCATGGGGCCACGAGGTTAACGGTCCCGGTTCGCGGCCCGGACTGGGGCGCGCTCTGCGCTGCCGCCGGGAACGCCTAACGTTTCTGCGGAAATGTCCATCGTGGTCCAGAAGTACGGCGGGACTTCGGTCGCCGACCCGGAGCGGATCAGCCGGGTGGCCGACCGCATCGTCGCCACCCGCCGGGCCGGCAACGACGTCGTGGTGGTGGTGTCCGCCATGGGCCACACCACCGACGAGCTCATCGAACTGGCGCACGCCGTGAACCCCGACCCGCCGGGACGGGAGATGGACATGCTGCTGACGGCGGGGGAGCGGATCTCGATGGCGCTGATGGCGATGGCGATCCAGGCCCGCGGGGTGGAGGCGGTCAGCTTCACCGGGTCGCAGGCCGGGATCCTCACCGACGCCTCCCATGGGTCGGCGAAGATCCAGGAGATCCGCGGCACCCGGGTGACCGACGCCCTCCAGGCGGGGAAGGTGGTCATCGTCGCCGGGTTCCAGGGTGTCGATCCGCAAGGCAAGGAGGTCACCACTCTGGGACGGGGCGGGAGCGACGCCACCGCCGTCGCCCTCGCTGCGGCCCTGAAAGCGTCGGTGTGCGAGATCTACACCGACGTCGACGGCGTGTTCACCGCCGACCCCCGCATCGTGGGGAACGCCCGCAAGCTCGACGAGATCTCGTTCGAGGAGATGCTGGAGCTGGCCGCTTCGGGTGCGGGCGTCCTCATGTCGAGGTCGGTCGAGTTCGGGCGCCGGTTCAACATACCGATCCACGTCAGGTCGTCCTTCAACGACAATCCGGGCACCTGGGTCAAGGAGCAAACCATGGAGCAGGCCATCATCTCGGGCGTCGCTCACGACCGGTCGGAGGCAAAGGTCACGGTCCGCCACGTCCCCGACCGGCCCGGAGTCGCCGCCTCCCTCTTCACCCCGCTCGCCGAAGCCGACATCGACGTCGACATGATCGTCCAGAACGTGTCGAGCGACGGCCACACCGACATCTCCTTCACCGTCGCCAAGGACGCCGCCGACCGCGCCCGCGCCATCGCCGAGAAAGTCGCCGCCGAGCTCGAAGCGGGCGAAGTCGACGTCGACGAGGGCATCGCCAAGGTGTCGTTGGTCGGCGCGGGCATGAAGTCCCACCCGGGCGTGGCCGCCAAGGTGTTCCAGGCGCTGGCCGCGGCCGGCATCAACGTGGAGATGATCTCCACCTCCACCATCCGCATCTCTTGTGTGATCCGGGAGGACCGGGTGGAAGAAGCCGTGCGCGTCCTCCACGACGCCTTCGAGTTGGGGGAGGTCCCCGCATGACCAACGTGGCCATCGTCGGTGCCACCGGTGTGGTGGGCCGCACCATGCTCTCCATCCTGGAGGAGCGGAACTTCCCGGTGAGCGAGCTGCGCCTGATCGCCTCGAGCCGTTCCGCCGGTACGAAGATCGAAACCCGTTGGGGCGAGGTCGAGGTGGAGGACCTCGACAACGTCGACCCGGCGGGTATCGACGTCGCCCTGTTCTCGGCCGGCGCCGACCGGTCGCGGGCCCACGCCCGGCGCTTCGTCGAGGCCGGGGCGGTGGTGATCGACAACTCCTCGGCGTTCCGCCAGGACCCCGACATCCCGCTCGTGGTCGCCGGGGTCAACGACCACCATCTGGCTTCGCACCAGGGGATCATCTCCAACCCCAACTGCACGACCATGGCCCTGATGGTCGCCGCCGGCCCTCTCCATCGGGCCGCCGGGCTGCGGTCGATCGTCGCCAGCTCCTACCAGGCGGTCTCCGGCTCCGGCGCCAGGGGCATAGACGAGATGCTCCGCCAGACCCGGGCGCTGATCGCCGATCCGGACGCCCTCCGCACCGGTCAGTGGCAGGATCCGGGCTCGGAGGTGTATGTCCGGCCGATCGCCTTCAACGCCCTGCCGTACGCCGGAAAGGAGACCGAGCTCGGCTACACCGACGAGGAGTGGAAGCTCGTCAACGAGAGCCGCAAGATCCTCGACGCTCCCGACCTCGACGTGGAGCCGACCTGCGTGCGGGTCCCGGCGGTCGCCGGCCACGGCATCGCCGCCACTCTTCGTTTCCAGCGCCCGATGACCCTCGACGAGGCGCTGGAGATCCTGGCCGACGCCCCGGGCGGGGAGCTGTGGACGGGGACGGTGCCCACCGCCCTCGACGCCGCCGGCCGCGACGAGGTCCTGATCGGACGGGTCCGTCCCACTCTCGGCGAGCCCGGGGGCATCAACCTGTGGGTGGTGGGCGACAACCTCCGCAAGGGCGCCGCCCTCAACACGGTGGAGATCGCAGAAAGACTCTGAGTCCTGGCACGGAAGAGAGCCGGACGATGCGACCGTCCGGCTCCCTCCGGCCGAATCCGACAGGCCCGTTCCTCGGAGCGTCACCCGTCGCCAACTGTCGCACGACAGGTGCGCGATCCGCCATCACGGCGGCTTGGCCTCGTTTCGGCCCGCGATCTCGAGATTTCCGCACATCCCCGGATCGCTCGGTCGCTTCGACCGTGCCGTCATCGTGCCGCGGCGGAGCCGCATCGGGTAGGGTCGAAAGTCCCCGGCGCGGGTCGGTACCAAATCCTCTACCCGTCTCGCGCCCCGGCCCCCAGCCTGGACGGTGATGAGGTTCGAAGAGCCGCCCGCGGTGCGCCAACGTCGCTTCGACGAGTCGGGGATGGAGATCCTCGCCGAGAGCACCTGCGTGCGCATCCTCCACGACCAGTCCCTGGGGCGGGTGGGCTTCATCGACGACGACGGAGAGCCGCTGGTGCTTCCGGTCTCGTATCGGTTCCACCGACGGCGGGTCTACTTCTACTCCTCGGAGGGAGCCAAGCTGCGGGCCGCCACCCGTGGCGCCCGGGTGTGCTTCGAAGTCGACGGCTGGAACCCGGCGACCGGCGACGGCTGGAGCGTGCTGGTGAAGGGCGTCTGTCGTCCGGTCGAGGAGGAGGAGGTGGGCTTCGACCTGGATCTGAGGCCGTGGCTGCGGACAGCTCTCCGACCGATGAAGCTCGTCGAGATCGTTCCCGAGGAGATCAGCGGGCGGAGGCTTCCGAGCGGCCCGGTGGCGCCGGAGTGGGATTGACCGAAGGACCCTGTGATCATGGAACCGATGAACCCTCCAACCGACCATCGCGGCCTCGAGGTCCTCAGCCCCGAAGAATGTGATCGGCTCCTCGAGACCACCCCGATCGGCCGGGTCGCCTTCGTCCACGCCGGCGAGCCCCAGATCCTCCCGGTGAACTACCGCTACGTCGAAGGGTCGATCGTGATCCGCACCACGGTCGGCTCGAAGCTGGACGTAGCCGAGATGGAAGGCAGGTTCGCTTTCGAGATCGACGACTGGGACCCGGCCACCCGGACCGGCTGGAGCGTCCTCGGTCACGGCATCGCCACGGTCGTCACCGACGAAGAAGAGGTCGCCCGCCTCGAAGCCCTGGGACTGCATCCCTGGGCGGAGGAGACGACGGGCGACCTCTGGATCCGGATAATCCTCGACGACGTGACCGGCCGCCGGATCTCCTGACCTACTCGGCGGTGATCAACCCGTAGTGGCCGTCGTATCGGCGGTACACCACGGCGCCCCGTCCCGACTCGGCGTCCTCGAACAGGAGGTAGCGGAGCCCGAGGGTGTCCATCTGCTCGATGGCTTCCTGTGGGGTCAGCCGCGCCGGCCTTGCTTCCGAGACGACGATCTCGAAGGCGCTCGGTGCCGGGTCCGGGTGCCTGTCACCGATCCGCATCAACAGGTACGAGCCGTCGTCCTGGCGGGCGACGAGGGCATCGCTGTCGCTGGTGACGTCCTGGAACAGGTAGAAGTCGTGGTCCAGCTGTTCCATGTCGAAGATCGCCTCGTCCGGGGTGATCGGATCGAGGGCATACGTCTTGCGACGCACGATCTCCCGTTCCTCCGGGGGCCGGTCGTAGAAGGCGGGCCGCGGCACCGTTCGGGTGCCGTGCCGCCATTGGCCCGGCTCCGGTGCCTCCGGGCGATGCCGGCGGAACTTGCGGCGTTCGGCCCGGTGGTCGAGCTGGTCCACGAGGCGGTCCTTGAGGCGGTCGATCGCCTCCGACATCGTCTCGGCCGCCACGTGGGCGCGGACCAGGTCGCCGTGGACGTCGACGAGCACCTGGGCGGTCGCCCGAAGCGGCCGGCCGACCTCGGCCAGCCCCAGTTTCACCCGGACCAGATGGACCGGCTCGTCCAGCTTCTGGACGACGGGGAGCAGCCGGTGCCAGACGTACTCCACGTCGGCGTCCAGCACGTCGCCGTCGGTGATCAGCTGGGTGGGGAAATCGAGTTCGGTCGCAGCGGGCGTGGCCCTATCGTTCACAGGACCTCCTCTCTACAGGTCGGTCGGCGGTCAGGAGTTCTGCCCTGAGGTCTTCACCACGAGCACGTCGCAGTGGGCGTCGTGGATGACCGCTTGGCTGGTCGAGCCGAGCACCAGGGAAGCGAATCCGCCCCGGCCGCGGGTGCCGATGACGATCATCTCGGCGTCGCTCTGCTCGGCGTACTCGACGATGGCGGTCGCCGGGTATCCACGGAGCTCGACGCGGCGGATGGAATCGTCGGTGAGCAGATCCTCGAGTTGGTTCCACACCAGCTCGTGCTCCGCCTTCTCCATCTCCTCGTCGTCGATGAGGTACATCCCCTGCATGGGGTACACGGTCGAAGGCGGCTGGAAGACGTGCACGACGTGCAGCTCGGCGTCGAGCTTCTGGGCCATCTCGATCGCCCGTTCCACCACCCGGTGGGCGGCGGGCGAGGGGTCGACGGCTGCGACGATCGTCATGGAGCGACTCCTTGTCACCAGTTGGGCCGGGGAGCGCCCGCGACCCAAGTGTCTTCGGCCGGTTTCGTGTCGTCGACGAGATAGCGCAGGTTGGCGTCGACCGCCAGCACCCCGTCGACCCGGCCCGCCAGCTCCTCGAGGAGCTGGACTTCGGTCTTCGCCTGCAGAGTGCCCTCCAACCGGACCCGTCCCTCTTCCACGGTGACGGTCACCCGGTCGGGGTCGATGGCGAGCACCTGGCCGATGACGCGATCACGTATCTCGCGTTCGATCTCCTCGTCGGGCCGGGTGAACACGTCGAGGATGTCCGCCCGGCTGACGATGCCGATCAGGCGGCCTTCCTCGTCGACCACCGGGAGGCGCTTGACGCGCTTGCGGCGCATCAGGCGAGCGGCGTCGACGTGGTTGGCGTCGGGCCCGATCGTGACCACGTCCCGGGTCATGACCTCACCCACCGTCTCCGCCTGCCGGCGGCGGTCACCGCGGTGGAAGAGCAGCTCGACGAGGCTGGCGCGGGCTCGGTCGGAGCTGCGCTCGACGAAGTCGGCCTCGCTGATCACACCCACGACCTTTCCATCGGACACGACCGGAAGACCGCTCACACCGTGGGTGGCCATCAGCTGGGCGGCTTCCTTGAGCGAGGTGCTCTCGTCGACGGAGACCACTTCGGTGGTCATGAGGTCCCGGACCTTCATGTCTCGTCACTCCTTTCGTCGCTTCCAGCCTCATGCGGTAGGTCGCGACTCGCCAGGGCCTTTCCTCCCTTACCCCTCCGGTACTTCGTCCAAAGCTCGATTCCGAGGCTATCGCACGGTGACGACAGTGCACGGGGCGAGATGGGCCACTTTCTGGGAAGTGCTGCCGAGGAGCAGCGAACCGATGTTGCCGAGACCACGCGATCCGAGAACGATCATGTCGGCGTCGAGCTCCCGGGCGACCTCGACGATCCTGTTCGCCGGCTGGCCCACCTCCACCCGGGTGATGGCCGTGTGGATGTCGTGCTTCTCGACCCGGTGCACGGCCTCGTCGAGGATCCGGCCGGCGGCGCTCATCATCAGGTCGTGCTGGGTGATATGCGCCTTCTCGAGGCGGGTGTACTCCTCGAGCCCATGCGGCACCGCGTAGATGCTGGGGTCCGGCACGACGTGGAGGAGCACGATCTCGGCGCCCCTGTGACCAGCCAGCTCGGCGGCGAACTCGACCGCCTTGTCGGAGTGCTCGGAGCCGTCGACCGCCACCAGGATCGTCGGTGACTTCATGCGACTCTCCTTTCCGATCGGAAGGGATTCCCCCTGGACTCTTCCCTATCCGAAGGCACCGGCTCCCCGATAGGGGACAAGGTCCCATCCGGGAGTCAGGGCCAGGAGATGACCTCCGCCCTGTGTCGTTCGGCCCTACCGGTCGAGCCCTCGAAAGCGGATGCTCGTCATGTGATCGAAGCAGTCGTCGTCGCCAGCCGCGATGTCCGTGACGGCATCCGCAGGCTCCTCGAGTCCGACGGGGACATCCGCGTCGTCGCCATGGCGGACACCCTGCGGGGGAGCGGCTATCCGCGCGGCGACGTCATCGTGATCGGGCCGGGCGTGCGGCTGGGGCCGAGGGAGTGGGCGGAGCTGCTCGATCGGGGCTGGTCGCACGTGGTGCTGCTGGCTCCGTTGCCGGGGTGGAGGCGCTCCCCGGCTCCGGTGCTCCAGGTTCCGATCGAGCTGAGCGGGAGCCTCCTGCGGGGGGCGGTGCGGGAGTCGGTCACGACTCGGGACGCCCGGTGCCAGCCGGTGGGGTCAGAGGGCTTCTGACCAGTCGGAGGGAGGGAACACCGGTTCCTCGGCGGCGCGGAGTCGCACCAGGTGGGCGGCGGCAGCCGCTCGGTGGCGGACGCCCATCTTCGCCAGGAGGTTGGAGACGTAGTTCTTGATCGTCTTCTCCGCCAGGCACAGCCTGTCGGCGATCTCCCGGTTGGTCAGCCCCTCGGCGATGAGCTCCAGGATGGAGATCTCCCGCGGCGTGAGCCGGGACAGTAGGGGATCCTCGGGCCTCTTCTGGGGGCCGTCGTCGAACGCCTTCTCGCCGGCGACCACCCGTCGTATCTCCTCGAGGAGCCGGAAGTCGTGGGCCCGCTTGAGGACGAAGCCGTCGGCTCCCTCGGCGCGGGCCCGCTCGAAGATCCTCGGGTCGGCGTACGCGGTGAGGATGAGGATCTTCGTGCGAGGCGAGATCGCCCGGATGGCGGCGCAGGCGTCGATCCCCGACCCGTCGGGCAGGTCGACGTCGAGGGTGACGACGTCGGGCTCTTCGAACGCCACCCGGCGGACGGCCTCGGAGACGGTGTCGGCCTCCCCCACCACCTCCATGTCGGGTTGGCCTTCTAGCACGGCGCGGAGCCCGTCCCTCACGAGCTGGTGGTCGTCGACCACCACGACCCGGATCGGAGCGTCGACCTGGGTGGCGGTGGCGGTGGCGGTCATTCCTCCTCCCGTCCCCGGATCTGTTCGGTGAGCGCCCAGACCAGGTCCTTGATGCTGACCATCCCGATCAGCTGGCCCTGCTTGACGACAGGGAGGTGGCGGTACCCGGCCGCCATCATCCATTCGGCCGCCTCGGTGACGGCGACGTCGCTTTCGAGGAGGTCGGGCTCGGGAGTCATGATCGCCTTCACGATCCCTTGCGTCTTGCCCTCGGCCACGGCCCGCAGCACGTCCCGTTCGGTGACGATGCCGACGATGTCCGTGTCGTCCATCACGAGGAGCGATCCGACGTCGTCAGCGATCATCTGCTTGGCCGCTTCGACGATCGGGGTGTCGGCGCTGCAAGTTCCCACCTCGCCGGCCACCAGTTCTTCGACGATCACGGTTGGCTCCTTTCACCCGTCTGGCTCCATGGTCGCGACCGGCCCTGGCCGTGTCGTGGGGACAAGGTCCCCAGCACAAGGGTAGAAAGGCAGTTCGGGGATGCCCGGGCTCAGCGCCGTTGGGTGCCGTTGGTGAGGATGTCTTCGAGTTGGCCGAGCTCGCGGGTGTCGGCGAGGACTGTCAGGCGGTCGCCCGATTCGATCACGGTCGGCCCTTGGGGGACTAGGTAGTCCTCGCCGCGGTTGACGAGCACCACCCACACCCCTTCCGGCAGATCCAGCTCCACGACCCGCTTGCCGACCACCCACGAGCCGTCCCGGATCTCGATCTCGTGCAGTCTCCGACCCGTCGTGGCTCCCCCGACGATCTCCTCCCGCTCGCCCGACACGTCCGGTTCGGGTGCCTCGAGCTTCAGCCACCGCGCCACCACCGGGATGGTCGTGCCCTGCAGGGCGACCGAGAGGATCACGACGAAGAACACGGCGTTGAAGATGAGGTTGGCGTGCTCCACGCCGGATGCGAGCGGGAAGGTGGCGAGGATGATCGGGACGGCGCCGCGCAACCCCACCCACGACACGAACGCCCGCTGGCGGTGGTTCCATCGCCGTCCCCCCAGCGACAGCCACACCGCCACCGGCCTCGCCACCAGCATCAGGGCTGCCGCCAGTGCCAGGCCGGGCACGATCACCCGGATGACCTGGGTGGGGTAGACGAGGAGACCTAGGAGCAGGAACATCGTGATCTGCATCAGCCAGCTGATCCCGTCGTGGAAGCGGGTGAGCGTCCGCTTGTGCAGCAGCCGGTGGCGGGCCATGGTGATGCCTGCCAGGTACACGGCGAGGAAGCCGCTCCCTCCCAGCACGGCGGTCAGGGAGTAGATCAACAGGACCAGAGCCAGGGTGAGAACCGGGTAGAGGCCCTCGTACTCGAGCTTGATCTTGTTGACCATCCACACGGCGATACGTCCCGAGGCGATTCCGATCGCCGTGCCCACCACCAGTTGCTGGACGAGGAGCACCACCAGCTCCCAGGCGGTGGCCTCGGGCATGAGGATCAGCGTCGTGAACCCGACGGTCAGGAACACGGCCGTGGGGTCGTTGGAGGCCGACTCGAACTCGAGCAGCGGACGGAGAGGCGGGCGCAGGCTGATTCCCCGGGACCGGAGGATCGAGAAGACCGCGGCGGCGTCGGTCGACGACACGATCGAGCCGACCAGGAAACCCAGCGGCCAGTCGATGTCGAAGATGAACACGGCTGCCGCCCCGGTGACGAGGGCGGTGACGGTGGTGCCGAAAGTGGCCAGCACCATGCCCGGGGCGAGGATGGGGCGGACCGCGGTCCACCGGGTGTCCAGACCGCCGGAGAAGAGGATCAACGCCAGGGCCACCGAGCCGATGGCGCTGGCGAGGGGGGCGTCGTCGAAGTCGATCCCCCCGGGGCCGTCGGCTCCGGCGAGCATCCCGATGCACAAGAAGAGGAGCAACGCGGGGATGCCCAGGCGAGCCGACACCTTCCCCGCGATCACCCCGGCCAGCAGCAGAATCGCTCCGACGAGGATCGGTTCAGCTGGAGGCACGTGTTTTCCCCTCGGGGTGGTCGGTCGGTGGGCCGCATCGTACCCAACCGCCCGGCTCGGCCGTCCGGAGGGGCCGAGCCGGCCGGTCTTCTCTAGGCTGTCACCTCATCCGGTGGGTGACGCGGGGGACCTGAAATGCGACCGATCCGACCCATGGACGACGAGAGCTTCGCCCGACGAGCCGCCCAGGAGCTCGTCGAGCGGCGCTCCCGGCGCCGTCTCCGAGCCGCGTGGCGCAAGGTGCTCCGCCTCACCTTCGATCCGGAGAGGTACCGGAGGCTCCTGGCGAGGATCGGGCTCGTCGCGGGGCTGGCCGGCACCGCCGCCGCGGCGGCATACAGCCTGGCGGCCGGAAGGCACTACGGGCTGGTCTTCCTGGCGCTCTTCGTGGGCGTGCCGCTGTTGCGGCAGCTGTTCTCGCTGATGCGTTTCCCGCTCGGCTGGCTGCGCGCCGCCGTCTCCGTTCTCGCCCATCGCCTGGAAGCCTCCCGGGACATCGCCGCCCACCACGGGGGCCGTCTGGCGAAGGGGTTCCGGCCGGACCCGGCGGTCCTCGCCGAGTTCGGTGTCGCTCCGTCTCCCGCCCCTCTGGCGCTCGAGGATCTCGCCGCCAGGGCGACGCAGGCGATCGTGGACGGCGAGGCGACCGAGGAGCTGCTCGCCCTGGACTTCATCGGCATGCGCCACGCCGGCGATTTCGCCGAGGCGGCGTCGGTGTTGTACACGCCGGAAGAGCTGGAGGAGATGGCACGGCGGAGGGGCGTCGCCTCCTCCGCGGTGTTGCATTGGCTGGAGACGGACCCGTACTCGTTCGCAGAGCTGGCCCTGGAGGGGGTGACTCCCCCCGGGAGGAACTCCGACCTGTCGCCGGTGACCCACTATCTGCTGTGCGCTGTCGATCGGATGGAGGACGAGGACCCCGCTTTCGTCCTCGGGCTGGCGGCCGGGTTCCCTCACCCGGCGTCGCTGGAGCCGAGGGTCAGATCCCACAGGTGGATGTCGGAGGCTCGGCGTTTCGCCGAGGAGTCGTCCCGGCGCACCGCCGCGATCAGGGCCGCGGCGTCGAACCGACTGCTCCAGCTGGCGGAGGAGCGGGAGCACGCGGGTGACTTCGACCGGATCGACGAGCTGCGGGAACTGGCGGAGGCCGTCGCCGCCTCCGACGACGAGATGCTGGACCGCCACTCGTCGGTCCTCTACCGGATCCTGGGCCCTTCCCTCTGACGGGTCAGGGCTCCCAGGTGGCGAACCCCATCGAGCGGTAGAGGCGGAGCGCCGGTTCGTTGTCGGACACCACGCGCAGGCCGACCGATGCGGCGCCCGCACGGTGGAGGGCGTCGAGACACCGGCCTATCAGCAAACGGGCGATCCCCTGTCGGCGGTGCTCCCGGTCGACGAAGAGCTCGATGATGAACGGTCCTTTCGGGGTGTCGTCCCACGGCGCTTCCTTCACGGTGAGGACGGCGCCGACGATCTGGTCGTGGCGGATCGCCACCGCCGAGGCCTCCGGCCAGAGCTCTCCGTAGTCTCCATCGAAGGAGGCTTCGATGTCGGCGGTCGCCTCGGCGACGTCGGCTCCGGCGACGCCGGGCTCGTAGGCGGAGAAGTACAGGGCGCCGAGGAGGGGGATGTCGGACCTCGCCGGAGAGCGGACCTCGACGCCGTCGATCACGGGCGGAGGTTCTCGTGGCACCCAGCCGGCCAACTCGAGCTGGAGAGTGAGGAAGTCCATGACACCAACGTGGAGATCCTCCCGACGGATCCGACGGGAGGATCTCCCCGGGATGGTCGGGACGGCGGGATTTGAACCCACGACCTCAGCGTCCCGAACGCTGCGCGCTACCAAACTGCGCCACGTCCCGTGTCCACGAAAGTGTAGCCGGGGTCAGACGCCAGCAGGCAGAGAGACCGCCTCGCGTAGCTGCTGGGCGGTGAACGGCTTCACCACGTAGGCGTCGGCGCCGGCCCGTCGGGCGAGGAAGCCGTCGGCGCTGCGGTCCAAGAGGAGCACCATCCTCACGTCGGGGATGTGCCCGTTCTCCACGGCGGCCCGCAGCTCTCTGACCACTGCCATGCCTCCCATCCAACGCACCTGGAGATCGATGACGACCACCTCGGGCTGATGCCGGGAGACGGCATCGACGATCGTCTCGGGATCGGAGGTGACCTCGACCACGGTGCCGGGGTCGGTCAGCGCCGCCCGCACCTCGTTCTCCACCCAGATGTCGTCGGTCAGGAGGAGGACCCTTGCCATAGCCGCAACCATAGCCACCGGCGCACGCCCCCCGGACGGAGGGGCCGGTAGGCCGACCTAAGATTGCCTTCCCCGTGAAAAGGCTCCTCCTTCCGGCCGTCCTGTTCCTCCTGGCTTGTCTGTCTCTCCCCGTGCTGGCCCAGGACGACTCGGCGCGCCTCGACGTCATCGACGTCTCCGGTCCGCTCGACGACCAAGCCCTCACGTTCATCCGCGATACGATCCTGTGGGCGGCCGAGGCCGGCTCGGAGGCGGTGATTCTCCAGCTCGACTCGCCCGGCGTGGTGGGAGACCCGGGCCTGTATGGGGAGGTGCTGGCTCTGGTCGCCGATCCGCCGCTTCCGCTGGCCGTGTGGATCGGCCCCGCCCCTGCCGTCGCCTACGGCGGGGTGGTGGACCTCCTGGCAGCCGCCCCGCTCCGCATCGCCGCTCCGGGAGCCGAGATCGGGCTCGCCGAGCCCACGATCGTCGCCGACCGTGACGACGACACGACGAGGTTCTCTCCGATCCTCGCCGAGAACTTCCTCGTCGTCGAGACCACCGTCGAAGACCTCGTCGACGTCCTGCAGCCGGCGATCCGCCAGATCGTCCAGGAGCTGGACGGGGTGAGCTTTCCGGTCCGGGGCCGGATCGTGGAGGTCTCCACGCTGACCACCACCGAGGTGGACGGCGAGCAGGTCGTGACCACCGTTCCCGTCACGTTCCACAAGCCCGGCTACTGGGCCCGGTTCCTGCGCCTGGCGGTCACCCCCGAAGCGGCCTTCTTGTTCCTCGTCGCCGGGCTCACGGTGGCGGCGTTCGAGTTCTACGCCATCGGTCCCGGTGTCGCCGCCGCCGTGGCGGCGATCTCGCTGTTCCTGGCGTCCTACGGCATCGCCACCTTGCCGGTGAGATGGTGGGCGCTGGGCCTCGCTGCGTTGGGGTGGGCCGCCCTGACCGCCTCCTACCAGCAGGGAAGCGTGGCCACACTCACCGTGATCGGAACCGTGCTCGTCGCCGTCGGGGGCCTGTGGTACGTGGACGGCGCCCCCCAGCTGGAGATGAACCCGATCGTGACGCTGCTGATCGTCGCCGCCGTCGTCCTCTTCTACGTCGTGGCGATGCCGACGGTCGCCCGGGCCCGCTTCAGCACGCGCACGATCGGGCGTGAGCACCTGATCGGCCGGGTCGGCGTGGCGCTGGTCGATTTCTCTCCCGACGGCGAAGTCGAGGTGGAGGGCGCCCGCTGGAAGGCGTCGGCGCATCGGGAGGCGGGCATCCGCAAGGGAACCGAGGTCCGCGTGACCGAAGTGGACGGCCTCGTTCTCGAAGTGGAGCCCGTCGCCACCGAATCCTGAGGTCGCGAAAAATCTCTCAACTTCTTCCAGGATTTCCCTGGCGAATGCTGGCAGCCCTGTATAGGTTCCGTGCCCCAGCGTTGGCAACGGAAGGGAGCGACGTTGTCGTCAGGAGATTGGCAACTGCAGGCACTCTGCCGAGGGAATCACGCCCATCTGTTCTTTCCGCCTTCGACGTTCGAGAGGAAAGACGACAGAGAGCGACGTGAGGCCCGAGCCAAGGCGATCTGCAACGTCTGCCCCGTGCTGAAGGAGTGCGCCGAGTACGCGCTCACGATCCGCGAGCCCTTCGGGATCTGGGGCGGCATGACGGAAGCGGATCGCAAGGAGCTCTTCGCCGCCTCAGCTGCCAGCTGACCGGTCACCCCGCATCGGGGTGCGGACATCGCCCTGACGGCGGGTGAGCCGCCGCTCGTCGGCCCATTCGAGGAGCGGCACGGCGTACTTCCGCGAGATGCCCAATGCGTCCCGGAAGTCCGCCACCGTGAAGGCGTCCGGCATGGCGGCGATCGCCTCCTCGACCTGGCGGATGGCTTCGGGCAGGTAGACGAACTCGGAGGAGACCATCACCAGTTCGCCGGATCGGACCAGGTGATGGGCCACCTCCGCGTCGATGGGAAGCTCCGACAACCGCGGCGGCTGCAGGCCCGCCTCGGCGAGCAGGCGTCGCGTCTTCTCCCACTGCTCGGCCTGGGCGGCATCCAGCTCGGCCACATGGCCCGCGACCCACACCGTTGCCCCGTCGGTCTCGAGGGAGGCCGACCGCCGGGCGATGGCCGCCGCCATCTCGACCCCGGTTCCCAGCCTGCTCGCCAACGTGGCCGTCGGCATGCCGGGCCGCAGCGGGTTGTGGCGGTGGAACTCCGCCACCGTCGCCACCGCCGACTCCTCCAGGCGCGCCTGCTCGTCGGGCGAGACCGCGACCGCACCGAACAGCTCCGCCGCCACGGGAGCCGCCCCGGTGTGGGCGACTAGGCGGGCGAGGGCGTCGCGGCGGCGGATCTCGAGCAGCCGGGAGGCGGCGTCGGCAGGCGACAGATCCGTAGGCAAGGCCGCAGCCGACCGGAGAGCCGGTCCGCGGCGGGGCGGGGCGGGATCCAGCACCCGGCCGCCGGCGACGACCGCCCGTCGCCCCGTCTCCCGCACGATGAAGCGGTCCCCGTAGCGCAGGGGGAGAGGGCGGTCCAGGGTGATCACCGCCCCTTCCTCCAGCAGCCGGAGCCGGGCCGTCGCCGCGGTGGTTCCGACGTGCAGCTGGAAGGCGCCGCGGCCGGTCAGCTCGTCCACGTAGCGGGCGAGCCGGATCTCGGCGGTGAAGCGGGAGGTGGTGTCCCATCGGCCGGGCAGGCCCAACATCGCCCCTCTCCCCAGGTCCTCGGGGGCATCGGCCAGGTTCACCGCCACCCGCCGGTGTGCCTCGACACGCTCGTGTTCCCGCTCGTGGCTCTCCAACCCCCGCACCCGCACGTCGACCCCCCCGGGGTGGACCCGCAACGTGTCCCCGACCCGGAGCGGTCCTCCGAGCAAGGTCCCGGTGACCACGGTTCCCGCTCCGGTGACGGTGAAGCGGCGGTCGACCCACAGCCGGGGATCGTCGCCTTCTTCCGGATCGGGGATCGCTCGGTCGAGGGCGGCGAGCAGCTCGTCGAGGCCCCGGCGGGTGCGCCCCGACACCGTCACGACGGGAGAGCCCTCGAGGCTCGTGCCCTCGAGCCGTTCGATCACCTCGAGCGTGGCCAGCCCCAGGGTCTCGTCGTCGACGAGGTCGGACTTGGTGACGGCGACCACACCCCTGCTAGCGCCGAGGAGGTCGAGGACCGCCAGGTGCTCTTCCGACTGCGGCATCCATCCCTCGTCGGCGGCCACCACCAACAGGGCGACGTCGATCGCCTCCACCCCGGCGAGCATGTTCTTGATGAACCGCTCGTGGCCGGGGACGTCGACGAAAGAGACCTCCCGGCCCGACGGCAGCGTCGTCCACCCGAAACCGAGGTCGATCGTCAGGCCGCGCCGCTTCTCCTCCTCCCAGCGGTCGGGATCGCGGCCGGTGATGGCCGCCACCAAGGTGGATTTCCCGTGGTCCACGTGACCAGCGGTGCCGATGACGGTCATGACCCGGCCAGAGCGGCTGCCACCGAATCGTCGTCGTCGGGATCCACCGTGCGGAGGTCGACGAGGAGACGACCGGCCGACCGTCGGGCCAGCACCGGCGGGGTGTGCCCCAGCAGGCGCTCGAAGCGCCGGTCAGCCTCGCCGAGCTCGATCACCGCTGTCGGTATCTCCGCCCCCGGCGCCGATCCGGCCCCGAAGGTCGAGGTGCCGGCGACGACCCGGCCGTCGACTCCGGCTGCCCCCAGCACGCGGCGGGCGCGGCGCTCGATCTCCCCCGCGGGGGCGGTGGCCATGCGCCACAGGGGGAGGTCGCGGGCTCGCCCGTCGAGGTAAGCCTGCAGGGTGATCGTGAGGGCGGCGGCGGTGGGCCCGTCGATGCGCAGCGCCCGGGCGGCGGGGTGCTTCCTCAGCCGGGCCACCAGATCGCGGCGGCCCACCACGATGCCAGCCTGGGGGCCGCCGAGGAGCTTGTCGCCGGAGAACAGCACCAGGTCGGCGCCGGCGGCGAGCGACTGGCGCACACCCGGCTCGCCGCCCAGCCACGGCGGCGGAGGGGGTGGCAGCCACGGCGCGCGCTCGTCGAGCAGCCCCGAGCCGACGTCGTAGACCAGAGGCACGCCTCGAGCCTCGGCCAGACGTGCCAGCTCGGGGAGCGACACCTCGGCGACGAAGCCCACGACCCGATAGTTGGACTGGTGGACCTTCAAGAAGAGAGCCGGCTCGTCGACGTCGGCGTAGTCGGAGAGCCGGGTGCGGTTGGTGGTCCCGACCTCCACCAGTCGCGCACCGGTCGCCTCCATCAGCTCCGGGAGGCGGTAGGAGCCGCCGATCTCGATCAGCTCTCCTCGCGAAACCGGGACCGGCCGGCCCGCAGCCAGGGCCGCCAGAGTGAGGAAGACCGCCCCGGCGTTGTTGTTGAGGACGAGGGCCGCCTCGGCGCCGGTGAGCGTCACCAGGAGACGCTCGAGAGCGGCGTTCCGTGCGCCCCGTTCACCGGTGGCGAGGTCCAGCTCGGTGTTGGAGTAGCCGCGGGCCACCTCTGCGGCGGCCTCCGCCGCCTCCGGCGCCAGCGGGGCCCTCCCCAGGTTGGTGTGGAGCAGGACCCCGGTGGCGTTGACCACCCGGCGGGGAAAGGCCCGGCGGATGAGGCCCAGCCGCCGCCTGGCCTCGGCTTCGATGTCGAGCGTCGAGTCCTGCCGTGCCCGGTCGATCACGTCGCGCACCGTCTCCACGACCAGCGGCCGCGGCACGGTGCCGTCGTCCAGCCGACGGACCACGGAGTCGACGGAGGGAGGCCGAGCGGCTGCCATCGACGCGAAGGTTAGGACCCGTCGGCCGCTCAGGCCCGGGCGGCCCGCAGCGCTTCCCAGATGCGGGCCGGCGTCAGGGGCATGTCGAGGTGGCGCACCCCGAAGGGGCGGAGGGCGTCGTGGACGGCGTTGACCACCGCCGGGGTGGACCCGATGGTGCCCGCCTCGCCGATGCCTTTCACCCCGAGCGGGTTCTGGTCGGTGGGCGTCTCGGTGTGGACGACCTCGAAGGCCGGCAGCGTCGTGGCGGTCGGCAGGAGGTAGGTCGTCAGGTTCCCAGTGAGCGGGTTGCCGTCGGCGTCGTAGCGGAAGTGCTCGAACAGGGCTTGGCCCACCCCCTGGGCGACGCCGCCGTGCACCTGGCCGTCCACCACCATCCGGTTGAGGATGCGCCCGCAGTCGTCGCAGGCGACGTGGCGCAGGATCTCCACCTCTCCGGTCTCGATGTCGACCTCGACCACGGAGATGTGGGTCCCGAACGGGACCGTCGCCTCGGCTTGCTCGTAGATCTCGTCGACGACGATGCCCGGCTCCTCTCCCGGAGGCAGGTTGGCCGGGTCGGCGGCCAGGGCGGCTATCTCGAGGATGGACATGGCCGAGTCGGGCACTCCGGCTATCCCGATGCGCCCGTCGTCGAACCGCACGACGTCGTCCAGGGCGGCTTCCTTGTTGTGGGCGTAGATGCGACGGGCCTTCTCGAAAGCGGCCTCGGCCGCCCGGGTGACGGCGCTTCCCGCCATCTGCAGCGAGCGAGATCCCATGGTGCCCCCGCCCCGCACCACGTAGTCGGTGTCGCCCTGGACGAAGCGGATCCGCTCGAAAGGCACTCCCAGGATGTCGGAGGCGATCTGGGCGAAGACCGTCTCGTGGCCCTGCCCATGGGAGAGGGCGCCGGAGTAGATCACCACCCCGTCGGGGGTCACCTCGGCCCGTCCCCAGTCCTTGCGGCCGCCGGGAGCGGTCACCTCGACGTACGAGGAGATGCCGATCCCGAGTTGGCGCCGGTCGCCCCGGCGGCGGCGTTCGGCCTGCTCGGCGCGCAGCTCCTCGTATCCGGCCGTCTCGAGGGCGAGGGCGAGGGCGGCGGCGTAGTCGCCGGTGTCGTATCGCTCCCCGGTGGTGGCGACGTAGGGAAACTCGTCGGGTGGGACGAAGTTGCGTCGCCGCACCTCCGCCGGGTCCATGTCGAGTTCGGCGGCCAGCAGGTCCATCATCCGTTCGATCGCCGCCGCCGCTTCCGGGCGCCCTGCGCCCCGGTAGTTGTCGACCGGGGTGGTGTTGGTGACCACCCCTCTCCAGCGGAACTCGAGAGCCGGGATGCGATAGGCCCCCGATGCCATCCGGGCGGTGAGCTCGGCCATGATGGCGCCGTCGAGCGGGTAGGCGCCGGCGTCCTGGGTGACGCTCCAGCGCATCCCGACGATGGTGCCGTCGCGGCGGGCCCCGAGCTCCAGGTACTGGCGCTGGTCCCGGCCGTGGGACATCGACAGCATCCCCTCGGCGCGGCCCTCGTGCCAGCGCACCGGCCTGCCCAGCTTCAGCGCCAGGGCGACCACCACCACTTGCTCCCGATAGCAGTTGATCTTCGCCCCGAAGCCGCCGCCCATGTCCGGGGTGCGGACATGCAGCAGCTCCCGGTCGATTCCCAGCGCCCGCGAGATCGTGTTGCGGGTGTAGTGGATCGCCTGGGAGCCGAGCCACACCTCGGCGCCGCCGTCCGGGCGGGGGATCGCCAGCGCATTGGACGTCTCGAGAGGGACGGGGGCGACCCGCTGGTTGTGCATCTCGGCGGTTACGACGACCTCGGCGTCGGCCAGCACGTCCTCGTCGGGGCCGAACCCGCCTTCGGCCACGACATTGCTCCCCAGCTCGGGGTACAGGAGCTCCGCCTCCTCGGCGAGAGCGGCGTCCAGCGAGGCGACGGCGGGGAGCACTTCGTAGTCGACCCACACCGCCTCGGCGGCGTCGACGGCCTCTCGCTCGCTCTCGGCGACCACCACCGCCACCGGGTCACCGACGTGCCGCACCCGGTCGCGGGCCAAGAGAGGGCGCGGCGCCGCTTCGCCGAGGCTGCGGACCACCGCCGGCATGCTTCCCGGGATGTCGTCTGCGGTGAACACGCCGACGACCCCCGGCATCTCCCGGGCGGCCGACGTGTCGATGGAGGCGATCGTCCCGTGGGCGACGGTGGAGCGGACGAACACGGCCCACAGGGCGCCCTCGACGCGCATGTCGGTGACGTAGTTGCCCTGGCCGGCTACGAAGCGGGGGTCCTCGGCGCGCTTGACCACGCCTCCGCGGATCGATCCTCTCAGCGACTCCATCTGCGAGAGGGTAAACGGGATGGTCTCCGGCGAGGGTCAGCGTCCGATGTCGGGCCGCTCCTGGATCGCCCGGGTCCGGAGCGTGTAGATCGAGTCACCCGACAGAACGCCGCCTCTCCCGAACAGGCGGCCGAACTCCCAGTTGGACAGCCCCAGCTCGGGGCGGCGCAGGGCGTACTGACCGTCCACCCAACGGGTGAAGCCGTTGCCGACGAACGGCGCGTCGATGCGGGCGTAGAACGCCTCGTGGAGGGAATCGTCCTGCGACACGAGGCTGGCGATGAAGCGGGGCGAGTGGGTGTTGAAGGCGTCGATGGCGGCGTCGACCGACGGGGCCGACCACAGCGTGATCTCGGGGCTGGCCTCCCACTCCCATTCGTGGCCCAGGCGGGCTTTCTCGATCGGCTCGGCCCGGGGCTCGGTCACCTCGCCGCCCGCCCGGCTGATCGGAGCGGCTTCCTTCCACCAGGGGTCCAGGTCGAAGTCGCCGACGTGGTGGAGCTTGGGGTTGGTCCCGCGCCGCTCTGCCGCCCGGCGCAACCCGGCGAGCACCGCCTCCACCCTGGGGCCGGAGACCTCGCCGACCACCACCGCGGTGTTGAGGGTGTTGCAGACCTTCCGGTCGAGCGAGTGGTACACGACCTCCTCCACGTACGCCGGGTCGGCGTCGGGAGCGACGACGATCCACGCCCCGCCGGTGCCGTGGAGGCTCACGGGGGTGCCGGCCTGGCGGGCCACCGCGCCCAACTGGGCGACGGCCGGGCCCGATCCGCGTGCCACCGCCACGGCCAGCCGCCGGTCCGAGAACATCGCCCAACCGGCCGACCGTTCGGGAGAATCGACCAGCGACACCGCCCCTTCGGGGAGGCCGGCGGCGGCGATCGCCGGCTCCAGGGCGTGCTCTGCGATCGCCCGGGCGGTGCCGAGGGCGTCGGAGCCGATCCGGAACACGACTGTGTTCCTCGAACGGAGCACGCCGGTGGCATCGGCGAACACGTTGGGGCGCCCCTCGAACACGAACCCGACCACGCCGAGACCCGCCCGGTGGACCTCCACCCGCCATCCGTCGTGGGCGACGACCTCGACCGGCTCGTCCGGCATCTCGGTCTCCTCCCAGATCCGCAGCGCTTCGATCATGTCGGCGCGCATCCGGTCGGTGAGCTCCAGGCGAGTGGTGGAGCGGCCCCGGCGGCGGGCCGACTCGACGTCGGCGGCGTTGGCCTCGGCGATGGGGGCGAAGACAGAATCGTCGGCGAGCAACTCGGCGAACCGCCGGTAGAAGGAGGTGAGCTGCTCGGAGGTGACCCCGCCCATCCTCCCGAACGCCTCGTAGGCTCGGCTCACCGCGGATATCGCCACCTCCCACACATCGGAGGGGACGTGGAGGAGGTCGCCGGTGTCCTGGACGACGATCAGGCGGTCGCCGGGCCTGAAGGCCGCTGCCAGCTCGGGGGTCACGTACGTGACCCGGTCGCCCCCGAACGGGATGGCCATCCCGGGTGTGAGCTCGGTGAGACGGGCGCTCATGACACCGAGTCTGGCAATTCCCGACCCGACTCACAATCCCGCTTGCCCGGTGCCGGCGGTACCCTCGTCGGCGATGCCCCGGGTCTCCCGCTTTCTCGGTTCCTCCCTGTTTGAATCGGCACCGTTCGCCGGGTTCGGACGCCACTTCGACCGCCGAGTGGGCGGCGTGGAAGCGTGACGGGCGTGACCGCACGCCCTGCCGCCACCGTCCTGGTGTTGCGGGAGGGCGCTCAGGGCTTCGAGGTGCTGATGCTGCACAGGGTGGCGCGCGGGTTCTTCGGGGGGCTCTGGGTGTTCCCGGGAGGCAAGGTCGAAGAGATCGACCACAGCGATCTCGCCCGGGAGGCGGTGGCGGTCCCCGAGGACGCTGACGACCTGCCGTGGCGCTCGGCGGCGCTCCGCGAGACGATCGAGGAGGTGGGGGTGGCCATCACCGACCCGCCCCTCGCCGAGCCGTTGCGAGCCGAGGGGGCCGCCGTCTTCGAGCAGGTGCTGGCCCACGAGGCGGTCCTCGACGGGAGGCGCCTGCGGCTCCTCTCGCAGTGGGTGACGCCCCGATCGGCACCCGTCCGCTTCGACACCCGCTTCTACCTGGCGCGGGTGGAGGAGGACACCGCCCCGGAGGCCGATCCCGCCGAGGCGACCGAAGCGTGCTGGGTGCCGCCCCGTCTCGCCCTGGAGCGGGCCGCCGACGGCAGCTGGCCGATGATCGTCCCCACCCGCCACCATCTCGAGTGGCTGGCCGGCTTCGACGACCTCGCCGCGGCATGGGAGGCCGCCGGACGGGCCCGCATCCGGCCGGTCGAGCCGATCGTCGAGAGGGACGGTTCGGAAGTGCGCATCACCCTCCCCGACGCTGCCCGGCTGCCATGAGGATCGAACGCGTGCTCGCTCCCAACCCCGGGCCATACACCGGAGCCGGCACCAACACGTGGATAGTCGACTCGGGAACGGCGGTGGCGATCATCGATCCCGGCCCTGTCCACCTCGACCACGCTCGGGCCATCGTCGAGCAGGTCGGCGGGCGGAAGGTCGAGGCGGTGCTCGTGACCCACACCCACGAGGACCACGCCCCGCTCGCCAACCACCTCGCCCGTGAGTTCGACGTCCCCGCCTACGGCCACCAGCCCGGGCCCGGCTTCGACCCCGACGTGCGGCTCACCGACGGATCGGAGGTCGAGATAGGGGACCTGCGGATCCGGGTGGTCCACACCCCCGGGCATTCCGACGACCACCTCTGCTTCCTGGCGGGCCGGGTGCTCTTCACCGGGGACCACATCATGGGAGGCTCGTCGGTGATGGTCGAGAGACTGGCGCCGTACATGGAGTCGCTGGAGCGGATCCGCCACCTCGATCTCGAGGCCCTCTACCCCGGCCACGGTGAGACGATGACCGACCCCTACGAGGTCATCGACTGGTACATCGCCCACCGGCTCCAGCGGGAGGCCGAGATCTTGCGAGCCGTGCGGGATGGGGCGTCTTCTGTCGCCGACATCCTCGAGGTCGTCTACCGTGACGTCGACCGATCCCTCCATCCGCTGGCGGCCCATTCGGTCAGGGCTCATCTGGAGAAGCTGGCGGCCGACGGGAGGGTGGTCGTCGAAGGACAGACAGTGAGGATTGCATCCGAGGGAAGCCGATGAGACGCGTGCTGGCTGCGGTCCTGATGATGCTCCTGGCGGTGCCGGCCTACGCCGCCGTCACCGAAGCCGACATCGAGCGGGCCGAACAGCGCATGCGCGAGGCGCAAGCCCGAGCGGACTCCCTGGCCCGCCAGCTCGAGGACGCCTACGTCCGCCAGGTCCAGCTCGAAGACGAGATCGCCAACCTGACTTCGGCGATCGAGCGCACCCAGGTCCGGTTGGAGGAGGCCGAGGCGGAGGTGGAGAAGCTCGCCGTGGAGATGTACATCGGGTCCACGTCCTCGGTGGCGCTCGTGGCCCTGCTCGGCTCCGACGACAGCGCCTCGGCGGGGCTCGAGTACGTGCGTCGGGTCACGGGCATCGAAGACGCCTCGATCGCCAACCTCAAGGCGACCCGCGCCGAACTGGAGCGCCAGACCGAGCGGCTGGCCGACGCCCGGGCCGAACAGGAGAAGGTGACACAGGAGTTGGCCGCCCTCGCCGCCGAGGCGGAGGCCACCCTCGTCGCCGCCTCCGAGGACTACCAGATGCTCGTCGAGCAGCGTCGCCGCGAGGAAGAGGAGAGGCGGCGGAGGGAAGAGGAAGAGCGGCGGCGTCGAGAAGAGCAGGCGAGGCTCGCCGCGGCGGCCGCCACCAGCACGACGACGACCACCACCGCGCCCTCCGGCGGCGGTGACGACTCGCCGACGACGACCACCACCGCGCCCTCCGGCGGGGGCTCCGACCAGACGAGCGAATCGCCGCCGACCACCCAACCGTCTCCTCCGTCGGGCGGGGGAGCGGCGTGCCCGGTGCAGGGCCCGGTGTCGTTCGTCGATAGCTGGGGAGCGGCCCGTTCCGGTGGCCGGGCACACCAGGGGGTGGACATGATGGCCGCCCGCGGCACGCCGGTGGCGGCGATCTACGACGGCACGATCACCCGCACCGGGTCGGGGAGCGCCCTCGGTGGCATCACCATCTGGATGCGGTCGAACGCCGGCGACAGCTTCTACTACGCCCACCTCGACAGCATCGCCGACGGCATCTCCTCCGGCGTCAAGGTGTCGGCTGGCCAGATCATCGGCTACGTGGGAAGCACCGGCAACGCCTCGGCCGCCTACCCGCACCTCCACTTCGAGTACCACCCCGGCGGTGGCGGTGCAGTGAACCCCTATCCGCTCGTCAAGAGCATCTGCGGCTGATTCCCCGAGAGAGTCGGAAAAGAGCACCGGGCGGCTCTTCCGAGCCGCCCGGTTCGACGAGGGTCTGCGGGGGAATACAGATCCTCGTGCTGCTTCGGAGCCCCGGGGGGATCAGGGCTCCGAAGGACCTCGTCGGATGTGCCTCCCGAGCCATCCGACTTGTGTTGCCTCCCATGGCACCGCCCTATCCAGATGCCATCTGGACCCTTGGGCACGTTCGACATAGATGATGCTGTTCGTTTGCGATAGTTCCAGATGGATTCTGGAATTGCCCGAACTGACTAGTCACTAGGCCGGGCGGCCCGGTCAGCCGCTGGCGGCTGCCACGTCCTCGTCGAGCTGGGCGATGAGCTTGGCGATCCGGCCGGTGCAGGTCTCGTCGGCGGCGGGAGGCATGATCTCCACCAGACGGTCGGCCAGGGCGTGGAAAGCCCGGGCCGCCGGCCCCGGTTCGGCGTCCGTCACCACCGGCTGGCCCTCGTCTCCCCCTCGCACCACGGCGGAATCGAGGGGGATCTGGCCCAACAGCGGGGCGTTGATCGTCTCGGCGAGCTCGGCGCCGCCGCCGGTCCCGAACAGGTCGTAGCGCTGTCCGTGGGCGCACTCGAACCCGGACATGTTCTCGACGACGCCGATGACCGGCATGTGCGAGCGGCGCGCCATGTCGGCGACTCGCACGGCCACCTTCTGGGCGGCCTTCTGGGGTGTCGTCACGACCAGCATCTCGGCCTGGGGCAGGAGACGGGCGAGAGCCATCAAAACGTCGCCGGTGCCCGGCGGCAGGTCGACCACCAGGTAGTCCAGGTCACCCCACTCGACCTGGGTGAGGAACTGCTCGACCGCCTTGGACAGCATCAGGCCCCGCCACATGAGAGCCGTCTCCTCGGACTCGATGATCAGGCCGGTGGAGACGACGGCGACGTCGTGGGCGAAGACCGGCTGGATCAGGCGGGTCTCGTCGTCGGCGGTGAGAGGGCCCCTCGCTCCCAGCATGCGGGGAATGGAAAAGCCCCAGATGTCGGCGTCGAGGATCCCCACGGAGAATCCCCGGGACCGCAGGGAGAGCGCCAGGTTGACGCTCACCGAGGACTTGCCGACGCCGCCCTTCCCGGAGGCGACGGCCACCACCCTGGTGTTGGGGGACACGTTCGTCGGCTGGGCGTTCTCCCTCGCCCAGCGCCGCGCCCGGCTCATCAGCTCGGCCCGCTGGGCGCGGGTCATGGCGGTGGTCTCGACCACCACGTCGGTGATGCCGGGCAGGTTCTTGATGCGACGAACCGTGTCGTTCTCGATCTGGGACCGCATCGGGCACTCGGCCACGGTGAGGGCGATCCCGATGGTGGCCACGCCGCGCTCGTCGACATCGACCGACGTGACCATGCCCAGGTCGACGATGTTGCCGCCCAGTTCGGGGTCGTTCACCCCTTCGAGCGCCTTGTAGATCTCTTCGGCGGTAGCCATCGTTCCTCGGGGGGTGGGATTCCCACGATATCCCTTATACTTGGCCACCGCGAACCGAAAGCTATCCGCGAGCCCCCTCTATGACCCAACTCCTCACCATCAGGTCCAACAAGCCCCAGAAGACCGTGACTCTGACCGATGCCGCCGTCGCCAAGGTCAGCGAACTGCTTGCGGCCGAGAACGAGCCGGGTCTGGCGCTGCGGATGGCCGTGCGGCCCGGTGGCTGCTCGGGTTTCTCCTACGAGCTCTTCTTCGACAGCCAGATCGACGACTCCGACATCGTCGAAGAGTTCGGCGACGTCAAGGTCGTCGTCGACCCGCAGTCGGCGGAGATGCTGCGCGGTTCCACGCTGGACTTCAGTGACGGGCTCATGGGAGCGGGGTTCTCCATCGACAACCCCAACGTCACCCGCACCTGCGGCTGCGGCAACTCCTTCTCCTGATCACCTAGCCGGCACGGGTGGGGGGACGCTCCCTGCTCTCGTCTTCCGAACTCCGCCTCCCTCCTCTCGGTTAGCCTTCTCGCGAGTCCATCAGGAGGCTTCAGCCCGTGCCCGAGATCCTCGATACCCCATCGGCACCGAAGGCCATCGGGCCGTATTCGGTGGCGGTGGAGGCGGGGGGATTGGTCTTCCTCTCCGGCCAGGTCGCCTTCGACCCCGAGACCGGAGAGCGCGTCCCCGACGACATCGAGGCCCAGACGCGCCGAGTCCTCGACAACATCGGTCTGATCCTCGGCGATCTCGGCCTCGACTACCGGGACGTGGCCAAGACCACCATCTTCCTGGCCGACATCGCCGACTACCCGAAGGTGAACGAGATCTACGCCGAGTACTTCGGAGATCACCCTCCTGCCCGGTCGGCCGTCCAGGCCGGAGCCCTGCCCGGAGGGTTCTTGATCGAGATCGAAGTCGTGGCTGAGAGACGCGCTACAGAGGAGAGTCGATGAACGAGATCCTGGAGGCGTTCGGTCTCACCGACGACCCCGTGCCCGGGGTGTGTGTCGCCGGTGAGTGGAGACAGGGGAGCGGCGGGATCGTCGAAATCCCCAACCCCGCGACCGGGGAGGTGCTGGCTCGGGTGAGCCTGGCCGGTCGCGACGACTACGAAGCGGCGGTGTCCTCGTCGGTGGAGGCATTCCTCCGGTGGAGGACCCTGCCCGCCCCCCAACGCGGCGAGTACGTCCGCCGGCTGGGCAACGCCCTCCGCGAGCGCAAGGAGGAGCTGGGGGCGCTGGTGAGCCTCGAGGTCGGCAAGATCCTCCCCGAAGGCCTGGGTGAAGTGCAGGAGATGATCGACATCTGTGACTTCGCCGTCGGCCTGTCGCGGCAGCTCTACGGCAAGACGATGGCCTCGGAGCGGCCCAACCACCGGATGTACGAGCAGTGGCACCCGTTGGGGCCGGTGGGGGTCATCACCGCCTTCAACTTCCCGGTGGCGGTTTGGTCGTGGAACGCCGCCATCGCCGCCGTCTGCGGCGACCCGATCCTGTGGAAGCCGTCGGAGCGCACGCCCCTCACCGCGGTGGCGGTGACCAAGATCTGCAACGAGGTCATGGCGGGCAGCGGCTACGAGGGCGTCTTCAACCTGGTGGCGGGCACCGGCGACGTGGTCGGCGAGGCGATGGTCGACGACCGGCGCCTTCCGCTGATCTCGGCGACCGGCTCGACCCGGATGGGCAAGATCGTCGGGCCCAAGGTGGCTGCCCGCATGGGCCGCACGATCCTCGAGCTGGGCGGCAACAACGCCATCATCGTGATGGACGACGCCGACCTGGAGCTGGCGATCCGGGCGGTGCTGTTCGCGGCGGTGGGCACCGCCGGGCAGCGCTGCACCACGCTGCGGCGCCTGCTGGTCCACCGGGCCATCGCCGACAAGTTCGTCGATCGCCTCAAGGACGCCTACAGCCAGGTGCGGATCGGCGACCCGCTCGACGACGGCACGCTGATGGGCCCGCTCGTCAGCCAGGCGGCGGTGGACCAGATGATGCAGGCGCTGGAGGCCGCCCGTGACCAGGGCGCCCAGGTGGTCTACGGGGGCAAGGCCCTCGACCGGCCGGGCTACTTCGTCGAGCCCACCATCGCCCGCATCGGAAAGGACGCTCCCATCGTCCAGGAGGAGACGTTCGCCCCGATCCTGTGGGTGATCGAGTTCGACACCCTCGAGGAGGCGATCGAGATCCAAAACGGCGTCTCCCAGGGCCTGTCGTCGGCGATCTTCACGCAGTCCCTCAAGAACGCCGAGAAGTTCCTGTCGGCCACCGGATCCGACTGCGGCATCGCCAACGTCAACATCGGCACCTCCGGAGCCGAGATCGGGGGCGCCTTCGGCGGGGAAAAGGACACCGGAGGCGGCCGCGAAGCCGGTTCCGACTCCTGGAAGGCCTACATGCGGCGCCAGACCACGACGATCAACTGGGGCGACGACCTGCCCCTGGCCCAGGGAATCGAGTTCGGGTGAGCGACCTCGCCGACGACCCCTTCAGGCGAGCACTGGAGGCCTACGTCGGCGTCGTCTTCACCGAGGGCAACTCCGTCACGCGCCTCCGGAACGGGGTGGAGATCTTCCCCGCCATGCTGCGGGCCGTTCGCCTCGCCCGGAGGCGCATCGACTTCGTCACCTACGTCTACTGGACGGGCGACATCGCCCAGGAGATGGCCCATGCGCTGGCCGAGCGCTCCCGGGCGGGTGTCGAGGTGCGGGTCCTCCTCGACGCGGTCGGCGCCCAGCAGATGTCTACCGATCTGATCGAGGTCATGACGGGCTCCGGGGTGGAGCTGCGCTGGTTCCGCCCGCCCGTCCGGTGGAAGGTCTGGGAGAGCGACCACCGCACCCACCGCAAGATCCTGGTGGTCGACGACCGGTTCGCCTTCACCGGCGGGGTCGGGGTCGCCCAGGAGTGGGAAGGCGACGCCCGCGACCCCAACGAATGGCGGGACACCCACTTCCAGATCGAGGGGCCGGCGGTCGACCCGTTGCGGGCGGCGTTCCTGTCGGATTGGCGTGACTCCGGGGGGAGGGCGTTCACGGAGCCCGAGACCCCGCCTCGCCCGGCGCCGGCCGGCGACACGGTGCTCGGAGTCGTCGACGCCTCGGCGCAGATCCAGCTCAACAGCGCCGGTCGGGCCTTCGAGACGATCATCTCCTTCGCCCGGGAGCGGCTGTGGATCGGCACGCCCTACTTCAACCCGTCCGAGCGGCTGGTGAGCCTGCTGGTCGAGGCGGCTCAGCGAGGCGTGGAGGTGCGGGTGACGATCCCGGGCCCGCACATCGACAAGCGGGTGTCGCTCCTCTCGGCAGAGGAGCAGGCGGGCAGGCTCTTGGACGCCGGTGTCTTTCTGCACCGGTTCCAGCCGACCATGTATCACGTCAAGCAGGTCATCGCCGACCGTACCCTGGCGATGTTCGGGTCGGTCAACTTCAATTCCCGGTCCGTCTACAAGGACGAGGAGGTGGCGATGGTGGCGATCGACCCCCACCTGAACGAGGTGTTGGCGGCCGACTACCTGGCCGACCTCGAGCGGTGCGACACCGTCCGCGACCGCGACCAACTGGAGAGATCGTGGGCCGAGGCGGCGGCCGGCAAGGCACTCAAGGCGGTGGAAAGCGAGATGTGATGGACGCCAGAGACTGGGACCAGAAGTACGCCGAGAAGCCACTTCTGTGGTCTGCGGAGCCGAATCGGTTCGTCGCCGCCGAGGTGTCCAAGCTGGAACCGGGCACCGCGCTCGACCTCGCCTGCGGCGAGGGCCGCAACGCCGTGTGGATGGCCGAACAGGGGTGGGAGGTCACCGGAGTCGACTTCTCCGGGGTCGCCATCAACCGGGCCCGCGGCATGGCGGTGCAGAGGGGCGTGGAAGTGCGGTTCGTCGACGCCGACCTGCGCGAGTGGGAGCCCCGCCACCCCTTCGACCTGGTGCTGATCGCCTATCTCCATCTCCCCGAGCCGGACCGCAGCCGCATGATGGAGAAGGCGACGTCGTGGGTGGCCCCGGGAGGGCACCTCCTCCTCGTCGGACACGACGTGGCCACGGCGGGAGTCAGCGGGCCGCCCGACCCCGAGGTGCTGTGGGACCCGGAGACGGCCGCCAGGTTGGCCGGAGACCTCGAGGTCCTCTTCGCCGAGAGCCGGCCGAGGGAGACCGACACCGGCGAGACGGCCCTCGACACGGTGATGCTCGCTCGCCGGCCCCGCTGAGTCAGATCTGCGAGAGGGCCTGGTCCAGGTCGGCGATCAGGTCCTCCACGTCTTCCATGCCAACCGAGAGGCGGACCAGGCCGTCGGTGATGCCGGCGCGGGCGCGCTCTTCCGGTGGCACCGCGGCGTGGGTCATCGTGACCGGGTGGGTGATGATCGACTCCACGGCTCCAAGGTTCTCGGCCAGCGACCAGAGCCGCACCGAGTCCATCAGCTTCTTTCCGGCCTCGACACCTCCGGTTACTTCGAACCACACCATCGCCCCGAAGCCGCGGGCCTGTTTGCGGGCCAACTCGTGGCCGGGGAACGAAGGCAGGCCCGGGTAGCCGACCCGCTCCACCTTGGGATGGCCCTCCAGCCACGTGGCGATCTCCATGGCGTTGGCCGACTGCCGCTCCATCCGCTCCGAGAGGGTCTTCACTCCCTGCAGGGTGAGCCAAGCCACCATCGGCGACATCACGAGGCCGGCCGAGATCCGGGCGAAGGCGATCTTCTCGTGCAGCTCGGGGTCGTTGACGACGACCGCCCCGCCGAGGGTGGCGTTGTGGCCGTCCAGGTACTTGGTGGTGGAGTGGACGACGATGTCGCAGCCCAGCTCGAAGGGGCGCTGGAAGTAGGGGGTGAGGAACGTGTTGTCGGTCACGTGGTAGACGCCCGCCTCCCGGGTGATCTCCGACACCGCGGCCAGGTCGGTGATCTTGAGGGTCGGGTTGGCAGGTGTCTCCGTGAAGACGAGGCGAGTGTTGGGCCGGATCGAGGCGCGCACCGCGTCGAGGTCCGATGCGTCGACGAAGTCCACCTCCACCCCGAACTTCCGCAGGAACTGGTCGGCGAACCGGTAGGTGCCTCCGTAGACGACGTCGGCGATGACGACGTGGTCCCCCGCCTCGAGGAGAGCGAGCATCACCGCCACGGTGGCGGCCATGCCCGACCCGTAGGCGGTGGCGTCGGCCCCGCCCTCCAGGGTGGCGATCTTCTTCTCGAAGGCGCGGACGGTGGGGTTGCCGCCGCGGGCGTAGCTGTAGCCCTTCGACATGTACTCGTCGACCGAGTCCTGCACGAAGGTGGTCGACTGGTGGATCGGGGTGAGGATCGCTCCGGTCACCGGGTCGGGGGTGACGCCGGCGTGGATCTGGTCGGTACGGAAACCCATGGGCCCATTGTGGCACCGGGGGTGGGGTGCCGTTAGCGGGTTCAGCCGAAGCGGTACCCCACCGAGCGGACCGTGGTGATCCACGACGCCCGCTCCTCGCCGAGCTTGGCCCGGACCCGGCGGATGTGGACGTCGACGGTCCGCGCCCCGCCGTAGTAGTCGTATCCCCACACCTTCGACAGCAGCTGCTGACGGCTCCAGACCCGGCCCGGGTTCTCGACCAGGAACCGGAGCAACTCGTACTCCATGTAGGTGAGGTCGATGGGCTCGCCGGCGACGGTCGCCTGGTAGGTGAGGGGGTTCAGCTCCAGGTCCTTGAACCGGAGGATCTCTTCCGATTCGACGGAGGCCGCCTGACGACGCAGGCGGACGCCCAGCTCCACCGGGTCGAGAGGCTCGAGGACGAAGTCGGTGACGCCCTTGGCCCGTTCGATCAGGGGCAGCGACGCCCGGTCGGCGACGACCAGCACCGGCAGGCCCACGTCGTCGGCGACGGGCTCCAGCTGGCGAAGCCGCCTCATCGGCTCCTCGCCCAGCTCCACGACCAGCACCGCCATCTCCCCCAGCTCCGTCGTGACGAGGTCGTCGACGAGGAGGACTTCCGCCCCCGCCAGCGCGACCGCCTCCGCAACGGCTTCGGAGCAGTCGGAGGGGAAGACGGCCACCTGCATCTATCGGCTCACAAGATCGGCAGATAGGTCTCTAGCTCGTAGCGGGAGACGTGCTGCTGGTAGCGCTCCCACTCCTTGCGCTTGTTGCGCAGGAACCACCCGAAGACGTGCTCGCCCAGCGCCTCGGCGACGAGCTCGGACCGTTCCATCGCCTCGAGGGCCTCCGACAGGCTCTCGGGGAGACGGTCGATCCCGGCGGCGGCCCGCTCCGCCGGCGTCATCTGGAACACGTTGTCGGCCACCTCCGGAGGGAGGTCGTAGCCCTCCTCGATGCCCTTGAGGCCGGCGGCGAGGATCACCGACAGCGCCAGGTACGGGTTGGCGGCTGCATCGGGCGAGCGGTACTCGATGCGGGTGCTGGAGGCCTTGCCCTTCTTCGGGGTGGGCACGCGGATCAGGGCCGACTGGTTGTTGCGGGCCCAGGAGATGTAGATGGGGGCGTCGAAGCCGCCCACCAGGCGCTTGTACGAGTTCACCCACTGGTTGGTCACGGCCGTGATCTCCCGGGCGTGGCGCAGGAGCCCGGCGATGAAAGCCGTCGCCGTCTCGGACAGCCCGCTGGGGCTCGCCGGGTCGTGGAAGGCGTTCTTGTCGCCTTCGAACAGCGACATGTGCAGATGCATCCCCGAGCCTTCGTGGCCTTCCAGCGGCTTGGGCATGAAGGTGGCGTAGATCCCGTGCTGGAGCGCCACCTCCTTCACCGTGAGGCGGAACGTCATGATGTTGTCCGCCATCGTGAGGGCGTCGGTGTAGCGGACGATGATCTCGTGCTGGGACGGGGCCACCTCGTGGTGGCTGTGCTCCACCGGGATGCCCATCATCTCCAGGGCGTTGATGGTGCTGCGGCGGTACTCCTGGGCGACGTCGAGGGGAGTGAGGTCGAAGTAGCCGCCGCGGTCCAGCACCTTCGGCTCGGGGCCGGAGTCCTCGAAGTAGAAGAACTCGAGCTCGGGGGCGACGTAGAACGTGTAGCCGAGGGCCGCCGCCTTGTCGAGGTTGCGTTTGAGGACCTGGCGGGGGTCGCCGAAGAACGGTTCCCCGTCGGGGGTGTGGATGTCACAGAACATCCGGGCGACCTGCTGTTCTTTTCGCCACGGCAGGACGGCGAAGGTCGAGGGGTCGGGGCGGGCGAGCATGTCCGCCTCCTGCACCCGGGCGTACCCGTCGATGGCCGACCCGTCGAAGGTCATCCCCTCCTCGAAGGCCACTTCGAGCTCGGCGGGGCTGATCGAGACCGACTTCAGAAAGCCCTGGACGTCGGTGAACCAGAGGCGGATGAAGCGGATGCCCCGTTCTTCGACGGTGCGGAGGACGTACTCGGCTTGTTTGGTCATGTGATCACCCGGTGGGGAAGTGGACAACATTATGCGGCTTCCGGGCCGGCGCCGTCGCTGAGAGACGTGAGCACGCCGACGGCGGTCCCGGCGAGTGACACACCCACGGCCACGAGGATGCCTGTGGGAAGGGTGGTCGCTTCGGTGATGGCGGCCACGGCGGCCGGGCCCGCCATGAACCCGATCCGGCTCCCCAGCGTGAGGGCGGCCAGTCCGCTGCCCTCGGCGAAGCCCCGGTGGGAGCCCGCCAGGCGGTACAGGAGCGGGAACACGACCGCCACTCCCAGGCCCCAGAGGGCGAGCGCGGCCAGCGCCACCGGATGCGACTCCGTCGTCACCAGACCGACGAGACCCAAGGCCACGAGAGCGAGGCTGCCGTAGATCGACGGGTGGGTGCCGAAGCGGTCGACCACCCGGTCCCCGGCCAGCCGCCCCACCAGCATCCCGCCGCTGAGGGCGATGAAGGCGGTGCCGGCGGTGGCGGCCGGCACCCCGGCGACGTCGGTGAGGAAGATCGTCCCCCAGTCGTGAGGGATCCCCTCCACCAGCGCCACCGCCGCCCCGAGGGCGCCGATCGACAGCGCCAGCCTCACCCGGGGGCGGGTGTGGGGGGTGCCTTCGGTCGGGGGCAGCGTCGTCGCCGCCCAGGCGAGACCGGCGATGCTGGCGGCCGAGACGACGCCGAGGTGGACGGGCAGCGGGACACGGGCACTCGCCGCCGCCGTGGCGAGCGCCCCGCCGGCGAGCGACCCGAGGGACCACAGCCCGTGGAGGCGGGTGAAGATCGACCGCCCGCGGGCCATCTGGGCCCTGACGGCGAGGGCGTTCATGCCCACGTCGGCCACCGAGTCGGCGATCGCCGCCACCCCGATGACCGCGGCCAGGACGATCGCCCCGGGAGCGAGGCCGATCAGAGGCATGAGCAGGCACAGGGCGGCGGCCGGCCAGATGGCGGCACGGCGCGGGCTGAGCCTGCGCACCAGCATCCCGCTGGTGGCGGAGCCGATGAGGCCACCGATGCCGCTCGCCGTCAGCACGGCGCCGATGGTGGCGATGTCGAGGCCGGCCTGGTCGCGGATCTCAGGCAGCCGGGGGAGCCAGCTGCCGAACGAGATCCCGTTGACCAGAAACAACACGGCGATCCCCATGAGGGACCGCCGTGTCCAAGTCTGCGTCGGCAAAGGGTCAGCCGGTCCGCCGTCGCCTTTCGGCCAGCCACCGACGGCGGAGACGCTTCCGCTCGTCAGAGGTGAGGCCACCCCAGATGCCGTCGCGCTGGTTCGCTTCCAGGGCGTAGAGCAGGCAGTCGTCGCGTACTTCGCACCGCGCACAGACCTCCTTCGCCTGCTTGATCTGGATCTCGGCAGGGCCGGTCTCGCCAGCAGGGAAGAACAGGTCGGTGGGGTAGTCGCGACACTCGGCGCGCTCACGCCAGTCCGTGCTTATTTCGAGTTCGAGGAGTCGAGTTTCCACGGGGTTCCACCTTACGAAGAATTAGCGTTAAATTCAACCAAAATGTCAAAATTCCTCACCCTCCACGAAGCGGCCGAACGGCTCGGAGTGCACTACATGACCGTCTACCGGTACGTGCGTCTCGGGCAGTTGGCTGCTCGCAAGGAGCGAGGAACATGGCGGGTCGCCGAGAGCGACCTCGAATTGTTCCAACGCAGAGACAACGGTAGTGGCGCCGCCGACGCTGTGTCCAGAAGGTCGGCGCCGTGGAGCGCCCGGCTCGGCAATCGGTTGTTGGAGGGTGATGCGACCGGGGCGTGGAAGGTGGTGGAGGGGGCGCTGACCGCCGGTCTGGAGCCGCTCGACATCTACTGTGACGTCATCGTCCCCGCCCTCGAGCACATCGGGTCGGCGTGGGCGAAAGGGGAGATCGGCATCGCCGAGGAGCACCTGGCGACCATGATCGTGGCCCGCCTGCTGGGGCGGCTGGGCCCGTCCTTCAACCGCCGGGGCCGCCGCAAAGGGGTGGTGGTCGTCGCCGGCCCCCAGGGGGAGCGTCACACCCTGAGCCTGGCCATGGCCGCCGACGCCCTCCGCGCCGGCGGCTATTCGGTGCTCGAGTTCGGATCGGACATGCCGGTCGCCGAGTTCGAGCGCCAGCTCGAGGCATGGCTCCCCGTCAAAGGAGTGTGCGTGGGCGTCCTCAACGACGAGGCCCTCGACGCCGCCCGCCAGATGGTCGCCGCCGCCCGCCGCATCGTCGGCCCCACCGTGCCGGTGGTGATGGGCGGTGGAGCCGTCCCCGACGAGGACCACGCCATCCGGCTGGGGGCCGATCGCTGGGCCGACCTGCGCTCGGTGGCCGATGCGATCGAGGCGGGACGTCATCCCGCCGTCACCGTGTCGGTCTAGCACCCCGGCAGAGACTCGGCAGAGACTTAGCGCTAATTAGCTGCTGATCGGGGCCGGCCTGGAGCGGAGCGGGGTGGGTAGGCCGGCCCCGAGGCGGGACGGCCCACCCGGCGGGTCCGTCACGGCAGCCAGGCGCTCCAGACGTCCTGGTTGGCGTCCACCCACTCCCGGGCGACCTCGGCCGGCTCCCGCTGTTCCGTCTCGACGGCGGGCAGCATCGACAGCTGGTCGTCGGTGGTGATGGTGAAGTTCTGGAGGAACTGCCACACCTCGGGGTCCTTCTCCTCCAGCAGCGCCGAAGCCGCCTTGAACAGCACGTCTTCGGGGTAGTCGCAGTCGATCTCCTCGGGGACCTCGTAGCACTCGTCCGAATAAGGCGGCAGCGTCACGTTGACGAGGTCGTACTCGGCGACGGCCGCGGTCGGCGTCCACCAATACATGAGGATCGGCTCCTGGGCGGCGTGGCGGGCGGCCAGCTCGGCCACCGTCGCCGGCTCCGAGCCCGAGAACACCACCTGGAACGGCAAGCCGAGGTTCTCGATGATCGCCTCGTCGTACTGGGAGTACGACGGGTCGGTCCCCAGGAACCGGCCCTTGTCGCCCGTCTCGGCGGTGGCGAACATCTGGGCCACCTCGCGATCTCGGTAGCCCTCCCACGTCGCCAACTCGGGGTTCTCGTCGATCACGTACCTGGGGACGAACCATCCGATCTTTCCGATGGCGCCCAGCTCGCCGATGTCGACCACGGAGCCGTCGTCGAAGAACGCCCGCTCGTCGGCGGTGACACCCGACGGCCATATCTCGAGAGCGGCGTCGAGTGTCCCGTCGGCCATTCCGGTGAACATCGTGTTCTCGTCGATGGCGACGATCTCCACCGGGTTGCCGAGGTTCTCCTCGATGACGATCTTGGCGATCTCGACGTTCAGCGCGGAGGCCGTCCAGGGGTTGACGGCCAGCGAGATGGTCGGCTCGTCGCCACCACCCCCGCCGGTTCCGGCGCCCGTGTCGTCGCCTCCTCCAGTCGCGGCGCTGCCGTCACCGCCTCCACCACAGGCGGTCACGACCAGGGCGACCACGGCCAACAGCGCTATGAGGCGCCCATGCGTTCGGTCGGTACCCATCCGCTTTTCCCTTCTCTGTCCGGCTCGGCGTACCCCCAGCGGGCTACATTACCGGCTACATTACCGGGGGCGTCTATCCCGGGTTGGCTCGTGTCTGAGGTTTGTATCGAGGTCGCCGACTGCTGGAAGGTCTTCGGCGGGCGGGACGTCGACAAGGCGATCGCGATGGCCGAGGCCGGCGCGGGCCGGGCCGAGATCCTCGAGCGAACGGGGGCGACGGTGGCGGTGCGCAACGTCAGCTTCACCGTCAACCGCGGCGAGACGTTCGTCGTCATGGGCCTGTCGGGAAGCGGCAAGTCGACCCTCGTGCGCTGCGTTTCCCGCCTCACCGACCCGACCCGGGGCAGGATCCTCCTCGACGGCGAAGACCTCACCGCGATGGACGAGGCGACCCTGCGGCGGGTTCGACGCCAGAAGCTGTCGATGGTGTTCCAGCACTTCGGCCTGTTCCCCCACCGGCGGGTCATCGACAACGTCGCCTACGGCCTCGAGGTGCAGGGCGTGCCGAAGGCGGAGCGGCGGGAGCGCGCCGAGGAGATCCTCGCCGTGGTCGGCCTGGAGGGCTGGGGCAACCACTTCCCCCAGCAACTGTCCGGTGGCATGCAGCAGCGGGTGGGACTGGCGAGGGCACTGGCGGTCGACCCCGAGGTGCTGTTCTTCGACGAGCCGTTCTCGGCGCTCGATCCGCTCATCCGCAGGGAGATGCAGGACGAGCTGATCGGCCTCCAGCACCGGCTCCAGCGGACGATCGTCTTCATCACCCACGACTTCGCCGAGGCGATAAAGCTCGGCGACCGGATCGCCATCATGAAGGACGGTTCGTTCGACCAGATCGGCACACCCGCCGAGTTGATCGCCGATCCGGCCACCGACTACGTCCGCGAGTTCACCAAGGACGTCCCCAAACAGAAGGTGGTGACCGCTGGCACGGTGGCGACCGGCCCGAAGTCGGAGACGGCCAACGGGCGCAAGGTGGCGGCCACCGACACTATCGAAAAGATCCTCCCCGCCCTCCTCGACGATCCCTCTCCGATCGACGTCGTCGACGACGAAGGCCGAGTCATCGGCTGCGTCGACCGGGAGGCGGTGATCCAGATGCTGGCGACATGACTGCGTCGACCGCCCCCCTCGAGATGTTGGCGGGGGCGGATCGAGTGCGGCGCTACGCCCCATGGGTGCTGTTGGTCGTCGGGGTCGCGGTCCTCCAGGTCTCCTACCACGGCGAACCGTTCCCGAGGGCGTGGGACACGGTGATCTCCGATCCCATCAACGCCTTCCAGGCTTGGGCGAGGTCGAACCGGCGCACCCACCCGCTGTTCACGTCCTTCTTCACCCCCCTCAGCCGCAGTATCGACTGGGCGCTGACTTCTGTCGAGGGCTTCCTGCAGTGGCTGCCCTGGTACGTGGTCCCGGGAGCCACCTTCCTCCTGATCGCCCGGACCCGCCGCTGGTGGCCGGCGGCCGTGGCGGCTCTGGCCTCGGTGTACCCGGGGATCGTGGGCCTCTGGGACGAGACCATGCAGACGCTCGCGTTGATGGCCATCGCCGTCTTCATCTGCCTGGTCATCGGGATCCCGCTCGGGGTGGCCGCCGCGTTCTCGCGGCGGCTCGAGTCCGTCATGCGTCCTGTCCTCGACGCCATGCAGACGGTCCCCGCCCCGATCTATTTCATCCCGATGATCCTGTTCCTGGGGATAGGACGGGTCCCGGCCACGATCGCCACGGTCATCTACGCCCTGCCGCCGATCATCCGTCTCACCGCCCTCGGCATCCGCCAGGTGGACCGACAGGCGGTGGAGGCGTCCACCGTGTTCGGATCTTCCCGGGCCCAGACCCTCTTCAAGGTGCAGATCCCTCTCGCCATGCCCAGCATCATGACCGGCATCAACCAGACGATCATGATGGCGCTGGGGATCGTCGTTCTCGCCACCCTCCTCGGCGCCGGTGGCCTCGGCCAGGAGGTGATGGACGCCCTCCAACAGCGGAGCCCGGGAAGAGGGACGGCCGCCGGGCTGGCGATCGTGGCGGTGGCGATGGTGCTCGATCGCATCGGTGCCAGCTTCGCCGACACCGATCGCACCCATCACGTCTCCTGGCGGGCGACCGCGATCGGCGCGGCGGCCGTCGTGGGGGCGCTCTTCCTCGGAAGCGCCCTGGGCTGGTCGGAGTTCCCCCCGGTGTCGGACGTGTCGATCCTCGCTCCCATCGATCGGGCAGTGATCTGGGCGCGGGACAACCTGTCGTTCATCACCCGGCCGTTCAACGACTTCATGGTCGCCGAGATCCTCGTCCCCGCCCGCGACCTGTTGACCGAGGTGATCGCCTGGCCGGTGCTCATCTTCGCCACCGCCTGGGTCTGCTGGCGGATGCGAGGGTGGAAGCTGGCCGCGGTCGCCGCCGCCCTGCTCACGGTGGTGGGGCTGATCGGGATGTGGGAGCTGTCGATCGTGACGCTCACCCACGTGGTGGCCGCGGTGGTGCTGTCGGTGCTCATCGCCGTTCCCGTGGGGATCTGGGCGGGAAGGAAGCCACGGGTGGAGGCCGCCCTGGCCCCGATCCTCGACGCCCTGCAGACGGTCCCGTCGTTCGTCTACCTCATCCCCGTCGTGATGCTGTTCACGCTCAGCGCCGTCCCGGGGATCATCGCCTCGGTCCTGTACGCGGTCGTCCCCGGCATCCGCCTCACCGCCCTCGGTGTCCGCCAGGTACCGGCCGAGGCGCTGGAGGCGTCGAGGGCCTTCGGGGCGACGGATCGGCAGACGTTGTTCGGGGTGAGGCTCCCGCTCGCCGCTCCCACGATCATGGCCGGGGTCAACCAGGTGATCATGATGGTGCTGGCGATGGTCATCATCGCCGGCCTCGCCGGCAGCCAGGGGCTCGGGTTCGAGGCGGTCCGGGCCGTCACCCGCACCAACACCGGGCTCGGGTTCGAGGTGGCGATCGCCGTGGTGACCATGGCGATCATCCTCGACCGGCTCACCCAGGCGGCGGGCGAGAGACTCCAGCCTCCGTCGGCATGAGCAGACGGGAGACCAACGTGAGGGAAGTGCATCTCTTCATCGAAGGCCGGGAGGTCCCCGCCACCTCCGGTGAGACCTTCGAGTCGCTCGACCCGGCGCGAGGGGAGGTCATCGCCGTGGTCGACCAGGCATCGGAAGAGGACGTCGACCGGGCAGTCGAATCGGCGCGGCGCGGATTCGAGGTCTGGTCGGCGATGACCGGAGCCGAGCGCGCCCGGATCATGAACCGGGCTGCCCGGATCCTGCGGGAGCGCAACGACGAGTTGGCCCGCCTCGAGGTGATGGATACCGGAAAGCCCATCGCCGAGGCCCTCGAGGTCGACGTCGCCAGCGGCGCCGACTGCATCGAGTACTTCGCCGGGGTGGCTCCGACCCTCCACGGCCACCACTACGACCTGGGGCGCAACTTCGCCTACACGCGCCGCGAGCCGCTCGGAGTATGCGCCGGCATCGGGGCATGGAACTACCCGATCCAGATCGCCTGCTGGAAGTCGGCCCCGGCGCTGGCCTGCGGCAACGCCATGGTCTACAAGCCCGCCGAGCTGACGCCTCTCACCGCCGTGGAGCTGGCGAGGATCTACATCGAGGCGGGGGTGCCGCCCGGAGTATTCAACGTGGTCCAGGGCGATGCCCGAGTGGGTCGGGCCTTGGTCGCCCACCCCGACGTGGCCAAGGTGTCGCTGACGGGCGAGGTCTCCACGGGCAAGGCGGTCATGGCGGACGCCGCCTCCACGCTCAAGGCGGTCACGCTCGAGCTGGGCGGGAAGTCGCCGCTCATCGTCTTCGAAGACGCCGACCTGGACAACGCCGTGTCGGGGGCGCTCCTCGGGAACTTCTACACCCAGGGGGAGATCTGCTCGAACGGCACCCGGGTCTACGTCCACGAGTCGGTCCACGACGCCTTCCTGGAGAGGCTCGTCGCCCGGGTCGAGAAGATGACGATCGGCGACCCCTTGGATCCCACCACCGACGTCGGCGCTCTCATCTCCCGGGAGCACATGGAGAAGGTGCTCGCCTACATCGAACAGGGAAAGCGAGCGGGTGCCCGGCTCGTCATCGGCGGGGGACGGCCCGCCGACCCGGCGCTGGCCGACGGGTTCTTCGTGGAGCCCACCGTCTTCGCCGACTGCCGCGACGGCATGGCGATCGTCGAGGAGGAGATCTTCGGGCCGGTGATGGCCGTGTTGTCGTTCCGCACCGAAGACGAGGTGGTGGAGCGGGCCAACGACACCCCGTTCGGCCTCGCCGCCGGCATCTTCACTCGGGACATCTCCCGGGCGCACCGGGTGGCGGCTCGTCTCGAGGCGGGCACGATCTGGATCAACACCTACAACATCACACCGATCGAGATGCCGTTCGGC
>PKRG01000018.1 GCA_017577575.1 Acidimicrobiia bacterium
GGCGCCACCCCCACTCCGGGCACCAGGGACCGATGATCCCCGGCCACGAGATGGTGGGCCGGGTCGTCGAGAGCGATTCACCTGACCTGCCGCCGGGGACCCTCGTCGCCGGAGCCGCCAGTGTCCCCTGCTGGGACTGCGACCGCTGCCGCGAGGGCCGTACCAACATCTGCCAGCGCCTGTATAGCCTCGGCCTGAACGCCCCCGGCAGCCACGCCGAGTACGTCGCCGGACCGGCGCGTTCTTTCGTGCCACTGCCCGAACGTGCCGCCTACGCCCGCTGGAACGGGACAGCTCCGATTCCGGTCTGGACTGCCAACCCGCGCTTTCGTCTCAGCCGAGGAGGGAACCGCCAGGTCAACGCCGCCATCCACCGGATCGCTATCACCCAATGGCGCGGCCAAGGAGCGGGCCACGACTACATCAAAGGCCGCATCGAGCGGGGCGACACCAAACGGTCTGCAATCCGAGCGCTCAAACGGCGGATCTCCGACGAGGTCTTCCGACGCCTCCACACCGACCTCGCCCACCGCCAACCAGCACCACTCGAGGACGCCGCATGACGACCAATTGACATAGGAGCATGTGCCAGGTGTCTTTGACCTCGCCCTTGGGATCGCCGGCGGCCAAAAGCCCGAGGAGCTTGGTGCGGCCCTTGTCGTCGAGGCGTTCGTCGGCCTTGGTGAGGAGCCGGCGGATCCGATACAACGGATCGGTCTTGCGGCCCCGGTGTCCGACGGTCTCGTTCTGGACTCTTCGGCGGCACTCGTCCAGCTTGTGGTTCGCCAGCTTGATGAGGTGGAACGGGTCGGCGATCTGGATGGCGTCGGGCAGCATGGTGTCGAACACCGCCCGATAGGGACTGGACAGGTCCAACGTGGCCCATTGCACCTGCGACAGCCACTCTTCGCCTTGGGAGGCGAGCCAGGCGGCCGGCTCGGCGCCGCCGCGGCCAGGAACCACATCCAACAGGACCCCTCGGGTGACATCGACGACCGACGTGGACCACAGCTGCCGTTTCCACATCCCGACCCGGGCGAACAGCGTCTCGTCCATGCCCAGAGCGGTCACCTGACCGATCCGGTCGACATCCGCCTCGAGGAGAGCTTCGCCGTAGGCCAACACGGCGTTGTTGACGGTGTGCCAGTCACAGCCCAGCTCCCGAGCCACCTCCGCCACCGTACGACCGCAGCGGCCCACCTGGACGGTGGCCCACCGCCCGGCCCGATCCGTCACCCCCAACCTCGGGGAAGCGATCCGTGGGTCCACTGCGGTCCACGAACCGACCGGGCACTCCGGGTCGGGACAGCGCCACCGGTGCTTGTGCCACACCGTCCGCACCGGCCGCCCGAACGCCGGCAGGTCAGCCAGCTCCACCCGTGGCCGGTCCTTGACCTCCGCCGCCGCCCCACACTCCTCACAGACAGGTCGCGGTCCACGAGACTCGATGTGCAGCCGCAGCGGGGCATCGGCGCCGAGATCCTCGACACCCAAGACGTTGACGTCGGGCAAGCCGACAATCAGCTCGCACACGCGAATAGGGTCACTGATCACAGGGGTCCTCCAGCTGGTCGGCATAGAACACCGCCAGACTGGCAGGACCCCTGTTACGCGCCTACGACCTTCGGACCCCGCTCATTTCCGATGCGCCGGAAATGCAGCGACCCGTGCGTCTCCACTACCCGCGGCGAGAAACGGTATGCGGCGACCAGCGCCACCACCCCCGCCGCCACCCAGGCATAGGTGGGGTACCGATGACCTCGGCGGATGGCGGAGAACACCGCCACCACGACGCTGAGGAACACCGGCCCGTAGGGGTAGCCCATCGCCAGATACAGGTCGGTCGACACCACCGCCACCGCCACCGCCGCCACCGGCCATCTGTCCCGCCCCATCAGCGCCAACGGACCGGCGAGCAAGAGGAAGACGGCGAAGGCGTCGAGCGGGTGGCGGAGGGGCTGCCTGTCGCCCATCGCCGCCAGCCAGGTCGCCCCGACCTGGAAGACGGCGACCGCCAGGCCGGTCGCCCACGCAGAGATCCTCACCGCCACCCCTGCAAGGTATATCGATGCCTCCCGTTCGGCATCGTCCCTGGGGATGAGTCCGCTCTACTCCGATCTCGGTAGCAGCCGGACCCGGGCTAGCCAGTGCGCTCCGTGTCGTCTTCGACGAGGCGGCGGGGCGGTCCGGGCAGGTGCCAGTCGTAACGGACCGCCAGGAGCCGGATGGTCATGACGCCGACCATCGCCCCGACGACGAGAAACGGGCTCGCCGGCATCCGTTCCCACAACAGCGCCACCGCGAACGCCCCCAGGGCGGCGGGGGTCGCATACAGCTGGCTCCCCCGGCCGAACACCTGGGGGGTGACGCCGGCGAGCAGGTCGCGAAGGATCCCGCCACCGACCGCGGAGATCACCCCGATCATCGTCGCTGCCCACACGCCCACTCCGAAGTCGACCGCTTTGGCCGCCCCGACGGCGGCGAACAGGCCCAGGCCGATGGCGTCCAGGACCAGCACCGGGAAGCCGAAGCGCTGCACGATCCCCGGCGCCACCACGACGGCCAGAGCCGCCACCACCGGCACGAACAGGTAGATCTCCCGCTGGATCGCCAACGGCGGCAGGTCGCCGACGAGCACGTCGCGGACGATGCCTCCCGCCAGGCCGGTCACCGTTCCCAGGGCCACGGTGCCGACCAGGTCGAAGGCACGCCGGGCGGCCAGCCACGCACCCGAGAGGGCGAAGACGAAGATCCCCGTGATGTCGAGGACGGACAGAACGGTGTTGACCGTCTCCTCGTATTGGGGGTACATGGCCAGGCTCTCCGGACGCGGGTCTACGGCAGGTTAGGAGTGGCCGAGCCCGCGGTCCTGTCGTCTCGGTAGGCGGCACCCACCGATACGATCCTGGTCCCGAAGACCCAGGTCCACGATTACAGGCCCCCGAGGGACCTTCCGATATCGCGGAAGAGATGCCGACCTTCCGTGCCACCCTGGAAAGAGGCACCCGCCGCCGGCCGGTGGAAGCCATCGTCGACGGTGACCACCTCGTCCTCCGCACGCCCGACGGGCGGGAGGGACGGTGGTCGATCACCGAGCTTCGGCTGGCCCGAGGCCTGGAAGGCGTCGAGCTGACCATCGACGGCGAACGGGCGCGCCTCGTCGTCGCCCAGCCGGAAGCCTTCTGGCAGGCGGTGGCCGGTGGAGAGGACCCGACGTGGTGGAAGTTCTGGTCGGCTCGGACGTGGTCGGCATGGTGGCGGCGACGCCGGGCGTGGAACGAGTACCGGGACCGGGCCACTTCTCTCGATGCCCGGATCGCATCCGCCGCAGAGCACCGGGAACGGGCGGCCGCCGAGGCGGGCGCCGCCGGTCGCCGCCTCGAGTGGATCCGCCAGCTCGGCCCCCGGGAAGTACCCATCCGCACAGCCAGGACCGAGACCGGGCTCGCCACCGTGGCCGACGTCACCCTCCTCGAGACACGCCGACGCGAGGGCCAGACCGTTTGGCGGGCCGTCGACTTGGGGGACGTCCACTTCACCGACCGGCGGATGGTCTTCTCAGGCGCCAAGAACGTCGAGTTCCGCTACGACGCCATCACCATCGCCGGTCAGCGCCCCGAGGGGCTGTATCTCGCCGTCTCGAACCGGAAGCGGGACCACATCCTGGCCGGCCCCGCCGAGCGCCTGGAGGTGGTGCTCGATGCCTGCCGGAAGCTGGCGGCAGGCATCGACCCCGTCGCCGAGGCGACAGAAGAAGTCACCCGCACGGTCGAGCAACTGGAAGCGGCCGATGAACAGCTCGCGGACCTGCGGGCCGAACGCGACAGCTTGGTGAGGCCCGACCGGCCCGTGTCGCCCGCCTGGGTGCCCTCCGTGGCGGCGGCAGCCTTGCTCTTCGCCCTCGGCGCATACGCCGACGATCCCGACCTCCCCGACACGCCGCCACCCACGACCGTCACGACCGTCACGACCACTCCGACGACCACCTCGGCGCCGCCTTCCACCTCCTCGACTTCGACGACCACGACCCCGCCCACGACTTCGACCACCACCACCACGACCTCGACCACCACGACGGCCCCGCCGACCACGACGACCGCGGCCGCGGCCGGCGCCCCGGCGGCGGAAGGCGAGATGGCCGTCTACTTCTTCGACGTCGGCCAGGGCGACTCGACCCTGCTCGCCGGGCCCGACTTCACGGTCGTCATCGACGCCGGCCGCCACGACCGCACCGACGTCGTGCCCCATCTCCGCCGAGCGGGAGTCGAGTCCATCGATCTGCTGGTGGGGACGCACCCCGACGCCGACCACATCGGCCAGCTCGCCGACGTGCTGGCGGCTTTCCCGGTCACCGAGGTGTGGATGTCGGGCGACCAGCACACCACGCTCACCTTCGAGCGGGCATTGGACGCCATCCTCGACTCCGAAGCCGGCTACCACGAGCCGCGGGCCGGGGAGACCTTCGAGATCGGCTCGGCCGTCGTCGAGGTGCTCAACCCGGCCTCCGTCGGAGGCGACCTCAACGACGGCTCGATCGTCCTGCGGGTGACCTTCGGCGAGGTCCGGTTCCTCTTCACCGGCGACGCCGAGGCGGGAGCCGAGGCGGCGATGCTCGGCCGCGGCCACGACCTCGCCGCCGACGTCCTCCACGTCGGCCACCACGGCTCGGCAGCCTCGACAACCGAGCCATTCCTCGCCGCCGTCTCGCCTCGCATCGCCGTCTACTCGGCGGGAGCGGGAAACCAATACGGCCACCCCTCGCCCGAGGTGCTGCAACGCCTGGCCGACCACGGGGTCGAGGTCTACGGCACCGACGTGAACGGCACCGTGGTCGTCACCACCGACGGCCGCTCCATCACGGTCGACACGACCGGCGGCGGAACCGGCCCGCTTCCTGCTCCCACCACGACCACCACATCGACCACGACATCGACCGCGCCGGCGACCACCGCGCCCCACGAAGAGGAGACGGCGAGTGCCTGTGAGCCCTGGCAGGTCGACATCAACCACGCCCCGCCCGAGGAGCTGGAGCGCATCATCCACATCGGCCCGGAACGGGCCGGCCAGATCCTCCAGTTGCGGCCGTTTTCGTCGGTCGACAGCATGATCCGGATCAAAGGCATCGGCGAGAAACGACTCGCCGACATCAAGGCGCAAGGCATCGCCTGCGCCGGGTGAGGAGGTGAGAGATGGCGATCAAAGGGGTCGTGGACAGGTTCGAGGGCGACCTGGCGGTGCTCCTGGTGGGAGAAGACGAGACCGAGCTCGTCGTGCCCCGCTCCGAGCTGCCCGCCGGCGCCGCCGAAGGGACCTGGCTGCGCCTGGGCCTCGAGGTGGACCAGCGAGCGACAGCCGAAGCCGAAGAGCGTATCGGCGACAAGATGAGCCGGCTCCGCCAGAGAGGCAGCCGCCTCGCCGAAGGGGACTGACGGCCCGACGAACACGTCGTAGGGCCCTGATAGGTTGACGGCGTGGCGGTCCGAATCCACGTAGCTCCCCACCCGGACGCGTTGGTGGCTCTCCTCTGCGACCAGCTCGCCCGACCGGTGGGAGGGCTCTTCGATGCCGAGGTCGTGGCGGTGCCGTCCCGGGGCATCGAGCGCTGGCTGACCCAGCGCATCGCCGCCGGGCTCGCCGAACGAGGCGTCACCGACGGGATCTGCGCCAACGTCGAGTTCCCCTCCCCGGGCCAGGTCGTCCGTCGGGCCCTCGAATCGGTGCCCGAGCTGGCCCGGTCGGTGCGAGCGTGGGAGGGGGCGGGGATCGTCTCGCACCTCCTCGACGTCATCGACGCCCGACTGCACGAGCCGTGGATGCGGATCCTCGCCCGCTACATCGACGAGGAACTGGGCGGGTCGGAGGACAATCGGCTGACAGCGGCGACGAAGGTCGGGCGCCTGTTCTCCAAGTACGCCCGGCGCCGCCCGGCGATGATCCGGGCGTGGGCTCGGGGCGAAGACGTGGGCCCCGACGGGCAGCCGCTGGCGCCCGACGCCCGCTGGCAGGCAGTTCTGTGGCGGGAGCTGCGCCGCCACCTCGACGTGGGCTCGCTGGCGGAGCTCCTGCCCGAGGCCCTCGAGCCACTGCGCCGCGGCGACGCCGACCCCGGTCTCCCGGAGCGTGTCGCCGTCTACGGGCTGACATCGACGGACCCGCTCGACCTGCAGGTGCTGGTCGCCCTCGGCGAGCAGCGAGACGTCTTGCTCTACGTGCTTCACCCCTCGCCGGCGGTGGGGCGGGCCGTGGCCGAAACGGAAGTCACCACCCTCCCGCCACGGGCCGCCGACCCCACGGCCCGCCACGTCGACCACCCCCTCCTGCGAGCGTGGGGACGCGACGTCCGGGAGTTGCAGGCGGTGCTGTCCTCCCACGGGCTCGGCGGCGAGGTGGCGGCCCCACCCCCGCGTCCCCCGACGCTCCTGGGCCGGATCCAGTCCGACGTCCAGGACAACCGGGCGCCCGCCTTCGACCCCGAGCTCGCCGCGGAGGTGACAGAGCGCCGGGACCGCTCGCTCCAGGTGCACGTGTGCCACGGCGCCCGCCGCCAGGCAGAGGTCGTCCGGGACGCCATCCTCCATCTCCTCGCCGACGACCCCACCCTCGAGCCCCGCGACGTCGTCATCATGACGCCCGACCTCGCCACATTCGCTCCCCTCCTCGAGGCAGCGTTCCCCCGGGAAACCTCGGCCGGGCTCCCCGACCTGAGGCTGCGAATCGCCGACCGCTCCCCCGCCGCGACCAACCCCCTCGTCTCCTTCACCGCCGCCCTGTTGGACATCGCCGGGTCACGGATCGAAGCGGACGCCGTCCGCGACCTCGTCCACCGGCCGGTCGTCCAGCAGCGGTTCGGCATCGACGACGACATCGCCGGGGCAGTGGTGACGATGATCGACGACGCCAGAGTCGCCTGGGGCCTCGATCGCGAGCATCGTCGGCGCTGGGGCGTCGACCGGGAGGAACGCACGTGGCGGCGGGGCCTCGACCGCGCCCTCGCCGGCGTGTTCTACGCCGACGACCCGGTGCGAACCGTCGGCGACCTCGCCCCACTCGACGGGGTGGAGGGCCAGGAGCTGACGCCCGCCTCGGTGCTGGCGGCGGTCCTCGACCGCCTGACCGCCGTCCGCGAGCTGCTGTGCCGGCGGCGTCCCCGCTCCGAGTGGGCGGGGGCGATCGCCACCGCGGTGCGGATGATGGCGTCCCCCGAGTGGGGCCAGGAATGGCAGATCCACCAGCTGGAGCGGCTCCTCGCCGAGACGTTCCCGCTCCCCGACAGCGGAGTCGACCCCGAGATCACGCTGGGTGAAGCCCGCCAGGCGGTGGGGGCATGGACCGAGGACCGCCCGAGCGCCCTCCACATGCGCACCGGCGACATCACCGTGTGCACGCTCGTGCCGATGCGCTCGGTCCCCTACCGGGTCGTGGCGCTGATCGGCATGGACGAGGCGCGCTTTCCCCGCCGGGGGCGGATCGACGGCGACGACCTGCTCACCGACCACGAAGTCGTCGGCGACGTCCACCCCGGGTCCATGGACCGCCAGCTCCTCCTGGACGCGCTGATGGCGGCCGGCGACAACGTGGTGGTCGCCTACTCGGGACGCGACGACCTCACCAACGCCGAGATCCCGCCCGCCGTCCCCGTCGCCGAGCTGCTCGACACCGTCGAGAAGATGGTGGGAAGGGAAGGCCGCGCCGCCATCGAGGTCCACCACCCGCTGCAGTCGTTCAGCCCCGTCAACTTCGCTCCCGGCGAGCTCGTGCCCGGCCGACCCTGGGGCTTCGACCGGATGCAGTACGAAGGAGCGGTCGCCGCCCAGCAACGTCCCCGCGACATCCGGCCCGCGTCCCCCGCCTGGCCCGACTACGAGGTGCCGGAGACCATCCGCCTCGACGACCTCGTCGCCTTCCTGCGCAAACCGGTTCGCCAGTTCGTGCGGGCCCGCTTGGGGTTCACGGTCCCCGACCGGGGCGAGATCGCCGACGACACACTGCCCGTGGACCTCAAGGGCCTCGACATGTGGGGCCTCACCGACCGGCTGCTCCAGGGCCTCATCTCCGGCCATCCGGCCGACGCCCTCGCCGACCGGGAGCGGGGCGCCGACTCGCTGCCCCCCGGCCGACTCGGCGACGACGACCTGGAACGAGCCTTGGCGGCGGCCCGCACCCTCTACGACGCCGCCACCGCCATCGGATTCGACCCACTCCGTCGCCAGCCCTTCGCAGGGGAAGTCGACGTCGGTGGGGTGGTGGTGGAAGGAAGGGTCAACGCCGAGCCGCACCTCGGCCACGTCACCACCGTCACCCCCAGCAAGATCAACGGCGCCCGCCGCTTGAAGGGCTACGCCGAGATGCTGTTCCTCACGGCGATCCGGCCCGACATCGCCTGGAAGGCGGTGCTCATCGGCAAGAAGGAGAACTCCGAGAGGCACCAGGTCGTGACCATCGGCCCGGTGCGGGGGCCCGACGCCGACGCCCGGGGCCGACAGGCGCGGCTGCTGCTCGGCGACCTCGTCGACCTCTACGTCGACGGCCACCGCCGACCGTTGCCGCTCCCCTGCGAGGCGGCCTACAACTGGCACCGCAACAAGCCCAAGAGCGAGTACGCCGCCAGGCGGGCCGCCGGCGAGGCGTTCGGCGACGAGAGGAAGCGGGACCCTTCGTTCGAGCTGGCGGCGCCCCATCTCGATTCCATCGACGCCCTCCAGGCCGCCGGCTTCGCCGACTTCTGTGAACGACTGTGGGGGCCTGTGTTCGGGATGTGCTCGGAGAAGACGTTGTGACCGCCATCCGCCCCTTCGACCCCGCCGAGCCGGTGACGACCGGCCGCACGATCATCGAAGCCAGCGCCGGGGCCGGAAAGACCTTCACCATCGCCGCCACCGTCACCAGGCTGGTGGCGGTCGACGGCATCCCGCTGGAGCGGATACTCGTCGTCACCTTCACCCGGGCCGCCACCGCCGAGCTCAAAGGGAGGGTCCGCAAGCGCCTGGTGGAAACCGAGCGGGCCCTGGCCGGCCATACCCCCGCCGACGCCGACGACCACCTGCAGTTCCTCCTCGGCCTGCCGCCGGCCGACCTAGCCGTCGCCCGCCAGCGGCTGGACGAGGCGATCGCCGAGTTCGACCAGGCTCAGATCTTCACCATCCACGGCTTCGCCCAGCGCCTCCTCGGCCAACTCGGGTTCCGGGCCCGAGTCCCCGAGGACCTCGTCCCCGGCGAGGTCGACGACCTGGCCCTCCGCCAGGCCGCCTCCGACCTGGCCGTCTCGCGATTCGCCGAAGGCACCCCCGACGGATTCGTCACTCCCGACGAAGCCGCCCGGATGGCCGCCGAGGTGCTCGCCCATCCCGACGCCCGGGTCGTGCCCGACCCGGCCGAAGCCGAGGGGCCGGCCCGCCTCCGGGTCGAGCTCGCCCTGGCGGTGGCGGAAGAGACGCAGCGGAGGATGCGACGAGCGGCGTCCATCACCTACGACGACATCCTCACCGAGGTGCGCGACGCCCTCTCCGACCCGGAGGTGGGGGCCGAGGCCACGGAGCTTTTGCGGCGCCGCTACGACGTCGGGATGGTCGACGAGTCCCAGGACACGGATCCGATCCAATGGCAGATCATCCGTCGGATCTTCGACGGGGCCCGCCTCGTCGTCATCGGAGACCCCAAGCAGTCGATCTACAGCTTCCGCGGGGCCGACATCGAGGCGTACCTGGCCACCGTCTCGGGCGCATCGGCGATCCGCACCCTCGACACCAACTGGCGCAGCGACGCCCCTCTCGTCGAGGCACTCGACCTCATGTTGGAAGGCACGACGTTCGGCGACGAACGCATCGCCTATCGGCGGATGCGAGCGCGGCACCCGTCACGGATCGAGGGGGTCGCCCCCATCACGCTCCGGGTGGTCTCCTCCGACCTCCCCATCGAGCGCTACGCCAGGGACCCGTACTACCGGGTGGGCCCCGCCCGGGAAGCGATCGCCGCCGACGTCGCCGCCCGCATAGTCGAGCTGCTCGAGAGCGGGGTGACGATCACCGACGACGAAGGCCCTCGGCCACTCGGCCCGGCCGACATCGCCGTGCTGTGCCGCCGCAACGACGAGGTCGAGATGGTGAGAGGCCAGCTCCAACGCCGGCAGGTCCCCTCGGTGTCGTCACGGAGCGGCTCGGTCCTCCTCACCGGCGCCGCCGAGGACTGGCGCCGGTTCCTGCTCGCCGTGGAGCGACCCGATCGCATGGACCTCGTCCGGCTCGCCGCCACCACCAGCCTCGTCGGGCATCCCGTCGAGGCCGTCGCCGCCCTCGACGACGAAGCCGCCCTGGAGCTGCAACGGCAGATGCGGGCCTGGCACGAGATACTGCAACGAGGAGGCGTGCCCGCCCTGTTCGCCGACCTGAACCAGCGCACGGGCCTCTCCCGCCGCATCCTGTCCCTCCCCGACGGAGAACGGCGGCTAACCGACATCATCCACATCGCCGAAGAGATGCACTCCGCCTTCCGGCACGGCCGCCACGGGTCCCTGTCGGCTTGGCTGGAGGCGTCGATCGCCGAAGCGGACCAGCGGGACAACGCCCGGGCCGAGGAGATCGACAGCCGTCAGCGCCGTCTGGAGACCGACGCCGACGCGGTCACGGTGCAGACCATCCACGGGGCCAAGGGACTCCAATGGCCGGTGGTGCTCGTCCCGTTCTCGTGGGACGCCTTCCAGCGCGACCCCGAGTTCCCCGTCTTCCACGAGCCCCACCCCCGTCCCGGGGGCGAGCCCCGCCGTCGGGTGGTCGACCTGTCCGGCAAGCAGAGCCCCAACTATGCCGAGCACTGCCGGCTCGCCAAGCAGGAGTCTCTGGCCGAGCAGAGCCGGCTCCTGTACGTGGCGTTGACGCGGGCCGAGCACCACCTCGAGGTGTGGTGGGTCCCCAACCACAAGTATCCCGCCGAGAAGCTCGCCGAGCTGATGAACCGTCACGGCTCCCCGGAGGCGCTGGCAGAGAGATCCGGGGGCAAGATCGCCGTGTCGTACATGAACGAGCTCGCCGCCGAGAAGGCCTGGCGAGTTCCCGCCTCGCCGCCGCGGCCGCTGGAGGTGATGGAGCTCCGCCGGGAGCTCGACCACACGTGGCGGCGGGTGTCGTTCTCGTCTCTGTCGGCCGACCAGCCGCTCACCGCCGCCGAGGAGGCCGCCGAAGACGCCCTCCGCACCGACGAGGCGGAACCTCCGGACGAGGAAGCGGACGAGGAGGCGGCTCCCGCTCCGCTGCTGCCGCTCGCCGACATGCCGGCGGGGGCGCGCTTCGGCACCCTCGTCCACGCCGTGCTCGAGCACCTCCGCTTCGACGCCGAAGACATAGAGGGCCGGGCCGTCGCCCTGCTCGCCGAACAGACCCGGGCCGGCGATTGGGAGTTCGATCCCCGGGTGCTGGCGTCGGCGTTGGCCGCCGTCGCCGCCACGCCGCTGGGACCGTCGCCCGACGACCCTACCCTGGTCGACCTCGAGGCCGGCGGCATGAGCCGGGAGCTGACCTTCGAGCTGCCCGTCCGCACCGACGCGGCGGCCATCTCCCTCTCTGACATCGGCAGGGTGATGTCCGACTACGTCGAATCGACCCACCCCTACCGGGCGCATGTCGACGAGCTGATCGCCTCGCCGGGCCAGCCGTTCAGGGGATTCATGGCGGGCGCCATCGACCTGGTGGCGACGAGGCCCGATGGCCGCTTCGTGGTGATGGACTACAAGTCCAACCTCCTTCCCTCCTCCGGTCCCGTCGCCTCCCCGGAGGACTACGGCCCCGCCGCCCTGGCCCACGAGATGGTGAGCCACCGCTACGTCCTCCAGGCGACTCTCTATCAGGTGGCGCTCCACCGATACCTGCAGTGGCGGTTGCCCGGCTACGACCCCGAGCGCCACCTGGGTGGTTCGACCTATCTCTTCATCCGGGGGATGATCGGCCCCGACACCCCGGTGATCGACGGCGAGCGCTGCGGAGTCGCCCGCTGGCTCCCGCCGGCGGAGATGGTCGTCCGCCTTTCGCAGCTGTTCGACGGGGAGGCATCGTGAACGACCGCATCGCCCTCGCCGCCCAGGATCCCAACGTCGTCGTCCATGCCCACGGCCTTCTGGCCGAGTTCAACGAGGCCGGCGTCCTCGCCCCGGTCGACGTCGCCTCCGCCCAAGCGGTCAGCCGCCTCCTCGGCGAGACCGACGAAGCCGTGACCCTGGCGGCGGCGCTGGCGGTACGCGGCACCCGGTTCGGCCACGTCTGCGTGCGGGTGTCCACTCTGCGGGAGTCGGTGGTCGTCGACGGCCGCGAAGCCGAGCTGGTCGAGGCACTGCCCTGGCCCGAGCCCGACGAATGGCTGGAGCGCCTCCGGTCGTCGTCGCTGGTGGGCGACGGCTCCGGCGAGCACCCACTGGTCCTCTCAGACGACCGGCTGTACCTGGAGCGGTATTGGCGGTACGAGCAGCAGGTCGCCGGCCTGATCCGGGACCGCCTCGGGCGGGGCGAGGCCCCGTTGGCGCCGGCCACCGAAGAGACCCTCCGTCGGCTGCTGGCCGAGGACGGGGAGACCACCCAGTTCCGGGCAGCCCGCGTCGCCCTCGCCTCGAAGCTGGCGGTCATCGCCGGAGGGCCGGGAACCGGAAAGACCTACGCCGTGGGGGCGATGCTCGTCGCCCTGGCCGCGGCCGGAGCGGAGACCTTCCCGCTGGTCGGGTTGTGCGCCCCCACCGGGAAGGCCGCGGCGCGGTTGGGTCAGGCGATCACCGAGCTGGCCCGCGACGTGGGCGACCCGGCGATCTCCGCCATCTTGGAGCAGGTGACTCCACAGACCATCCACCGTCTGCTCGGCTGGGCCTGGGGACGCAGTCGCTTCCGCCACGACGGCAGCAACCGCCTCCCCCACGACATCGTCATCGTCGACGAGATGTCGATGGTCTCCCTGCCGTTGGCGGCTCGGTTGCTCGCCGCCCTCCGCGACGACGCCACGCTCGTGATCGTCGGCGACCCCTTCCAGCTCGAGTCGATCGAGGCCGGCACCGTCCTGGCCGATATCGTGGGGCCGGCCGCCGACCGGCCAGCCGCCGACACGGCCATCGCCGGCAAGGTGACGGTCCTCGACCGGGTGTACCGTTTCGAGGAGGACAGCTCGATCGCCGACTTCGCCGACGCGGTGCGGCGGGGCGACCCCGACGACGCGGTCGAACGCCTCGCCGACGGCGGCGACCGCCTCCGCTGGGTGCGCAGCCCCGAGGATCCCGAGTTCGCGGCGATGTGGCGGGAGGTGACGTCCCAGCGGTCCCGTCTCGTCGACCTCGCCAACGCCGGCGACGTCGACGGAGCGATCCAGGCGCTGACCGAGGTGGCGGTGGTGTGCGCGACCAAACGCGGCCCCAACGGTGTGAGCCAATGGAGCAGGAGCATCGAGCTGGCCCTCGACGAGCGGTACCCGGGCCTCCGCTGGGACACCGAGTGGTACCCGGGACGGCCCGTGATGATCACCCGCAACGACTACAACCTCGACCTGTACAACGGCGACATCGGAGTCGCCGTCGCCACCGTCGACGGGCTACGGGCCGTGTTCGAGCGCGGCGAGGTCCGGACGTTCCCGCTCAGCCACCTGCCCGAGCACCAGACGGTCCACGCCATGACGATCCACAAGAGCCAGGGCTCGCAATTCGACCAGGTGGTCGTGGTCCTGCCCGACGAGGAGTCGCGCCTGCTCACCCGGGAGCTGCTCTACACCGCCGTCACCCGGGCCCGCCGGAGGGTGTGGGTGGTGAGCCCGGAGAACGTGGTCCGCCGAGCCGTAAGCCGCTCCGTGCAGCGTGCCTCGGGGCTGGCGGGGCTCCTGTGGGGAGCCGGCTGACCGTCAGGCTCCGAGGACCTCGCGGTACCGGCTCACCCACGGCTCCGGAGCCACTGGGTGGAACACCCCTGCTGCCATGTAGAGGTCGAGCTGGGTGAGCCGGGCGTGCCAGACGGCCGCCAGCTCCGGGTCGGCTCCGACGCCGTCGTGGGTGACCCGCACGACGGTGCCGGCGTCGCTCGTTCCGACGTCCCAGCGCAAGGGCGCCGCGGTGTGGTCGCCGGCCCACTCGGCCATGGCGGCTATCACCTCCCGTGCCCGGTCGGGGCCGACGTGGGTGACCACCTCCCAGGTGATCGACCCGTCGTCGGCGGGCACTCCTAGGGCGATCCCCATCCGGGCCACGTACTCGTCGTAGAGGGCGAACCCGTCGGCGGCGGCGACATCACGGCCCAGGTGGGTCTCCAAGGCGTCGAGGCAGGCGTGCCAGCCCGACCCGTTGCGGCCGGCCACCGACCGATGGGACAAGATTTGGCGGAAGACGAGCCGGGTGCCGTCGCCTTCGGGGACCAGCTCCAGGCGGATCACCTCCGGTCCCCAGGTGAAAGAAAAGAGCCGCGGCGGGTCGAATTCGAGGACCCGGCCCGCGAACAGGGGCAAGCCTTCGGCGGCGAGCTGTTCGGGGTCGTCCTGGTCGACGACGTCGTAGGTGAAGAGCAGCTCGGCTCCCACCGCTCGGTCTCCCTCGACGTTGGAGGGGAACCACGCCTTCATCTCGTCGGGGTCGGTGATCGCCCGCCACACCCGGTCGGGAGGCGCCGAGAGTCTCCGTTCGAAGCGGAGCACCCATCTGCCGTCTTCGTGCTCGAGGGTGCCGTATTCGGTCATGGGTTGTCCTCCAGGTGTCTTTCGAGACGGTCGAGCGAGCCCTTCCAGAGCCGGCGGTACGGGGCCAGCCAGGCGTCGATCTCGGCGAGCGGTTCGGGTCGGAGCCGATACAGCCGGAGCTGGCCGCGGGGCCGCGCCTCGACGAGTCCCGCCTCCCGGAGGATCCGGAGATGCTTGGAGACGGCGGGCTGGCTCATCCCCAGAGCCTCGACCAACTCGCTCACGGACTTCTCTCCGTCCCGGAGCAGGTCGAGGATCTGGCGTCTGGCCGGCTCGGCCAATATCGAGAAGGCCACAGCCTCAGTATGCCGGTTCAGTTATATAACTGTCAAGGCATATTGCTAGCGGCGCGCCTTGCGCTGGCGGGCGGCTATCCGGGCCATGGCCGCTTCCCATCCGGCGTCGAAGGGCTTCCCCGGCTCGTCGAGGTCCACGACCACCGGAGCATGATCGGAAGGGGTGGGCTTGCCTTTGCGCGCTTCGCGGTCGATCTCGGCCCACACCACCCGCTCGGCCACCGACCGGGTGACGTACAGCAGGTCGATGCGCATCCCTTCGTTGCGGTGGAACATGCCCGCCCGGTAGTCCCACCACGAGAACCGCCCCTCCTCTTGCCGGTGGAGGCGGAAGGCGTCGACCAGACCCCACTCCCGGAGCCTGCCGAGTGCTTCCCGCTCGGCGGGAGAGACGTGGGTGCCGCCGTGGGCGGCCACCGGGTCCCACACGTCACGGTCTTCGGGGGTCACGTTGAAGTCGCCGCCCAGCACCAGATCCTCCTCGGGCGAGCAGGCCTCGTCGAGCCAGCGGCGGAGCCGATCGAACCAGCGCAGCTTCCCCTCGTAGAACGGGGAGCCGACGACCCGGCCGTTGGGTGCGTAGAGGCTGACGAAGCGGATCCCTCCGCAGACGGCGCTGACCATCCGCGCCTCGTCGAAGGGGTCGAAGTCCTCCTCGTCCTGGCCGCCCCGGCGGCTGTCCCGCACGGGGCCGTCGCCGAAGTTGGTGACGACGTCGGAGATCCCCACCCGGGAGGCGATCGCCACCCCGTTCCACCGGCCCTCGCCGTGGTGGGCCACCTCGTAGCCGGCGGCCTGGAACGCCATGTGGGGGACGTCCTCGTCGGCCAGCTTCGTCTCCTGCAGCAGCAGCACGTCGGGCTCGGCGCGCTGCAACCACTTCTCCAGCGCCTCGAGTCGAGCCTTCAGCGAGTTGACGTTCCAGGTGGCGATGCGCATGTCATGGAGTCTGGTCGCGGGCGGCGACCGCGGCCAGGCCGGCGACGAAGACGTCGATCAGAAACTCGAACCGCTCGTCGGCGCCTCCCTCGAACAGAGCCGTGCCCATGCTGGTGATGTGGGGGAACAGATCGGGGGGCAGGTTGAGCATGTAGTCGGCGACCATGGCGTACGTCTCGGGGTCGGCGTTGGCCTCCTCGACGCTCTCTTCGAAGACGTAGGCGCCGACGACCAACGCCCCGAGGTCCCCTGCGTAGGCGACGACCCGGTCGGGCAGACCCGCCCCTCGCAGCAGCCCGATGAGCCACTCGGCGGATCGGAGCACGTTGACGCCGGTGGGGATCCTGCCGAGGGAGATGCGGGCGATGTCACGGTGGGCCTTCATCACCCTCCGGCCCTCCCGTGCCCACGCCTTCACCTGCTCCTGCCAGCGCGCGGGGTCGGGCTCGGGCAGCTCGATCTCGCCGATCACCCGGTCGAGGACCAGGTCCAGGAGCTCTTCCTTGCCGCTGACGTGGGCGTACAGGGAGGCGGGGCCGGTGTCGAGCTCTTCGGCGATGCGCCGCATCGACAGCCCGTCGATGCCCTCCTCGTCGATGATCCGGAGAGCCACCTCGACGATCCGGTCCCGATCGAGAACCTGGCGCCTCGTCTTCTTCGACCGCCGCCGCCACGGCGGCTCGGGCAGATCCACTTCGGTCATTCCACTCCAAAGCCTCTTGACAACGAACACCGTACCATGTTAGAACAGTGTTCGTTAGTAGAACAGTGTTCGTTTATACGAACGCTGTACGTCGAAGGAAGGGGATGACCATGACCGCGACTGCCGTGGAAGCCACGGAGCTGCGAAAGACATATCCCGGGGACGTCAAAGCGCTCGACGGCCTCTCGATCTCCGTCGAGCAGGGCGAGATCTTCGGGATGCTGGGCCCCAACGGGGCCGGCAAGAGCACCACCATCCGCATCCTCACCACCCTGAGCCGCCCCGACTCGGGGAAGGCGTCGGTGGCGGGCGCGGACGTCCTCTCCTCCCCCAACGAGGTGCGGCGCCGGATCGGCGTCGTGGCCCAAGGCTCGGGCGTCGATCCGGTGGCGACCGGGCGCGAGAACCTGATGCTGCAGGGCCGGGTGTACGGGATGCGGGGCGCCGCCCTCCGCCGTCGGGTGGACGAGTTGCTGGAGCGGTTCCGGCTCGCCAAGGCGGCCGATCGTCCCGCCCGGACCTACTCGGGCGGGATGCAGCGGCGCCTCGACATCGCCTTGGGCATGATCCACAGCCCCCAGGTCCTGTTCCTGGACGAGCCCACCACCGGGCTCGACCCGGAAGTGAGGGCCGACATGTGGGAGATGATCCGCCGCCTCGTCACCGACGACGGCCTCACCGTGCTCCTCACCACCCATTACATGGACGAGGCCGACCGCCTCGCCGACCGGGTGGCGATCGTCGACGGGGGACGGGTGGTGGCCGAGGGCACTCCCGAGGCCCTGAAGTCCGACCTCGAGGGCGACGCCGTCCACATCGAGCTGGCCGAGCCGCAGGCGGCCGACCGGGCCCGAGAGCTGTTGAGCCGGGTGACCGCCAACGGCACGCAGGTCGAAGGAAAGACGGTGAGGGCCCGGGTCAGGGCCGGGGCGGAAGCCGTACCCCGCATCCTCACCGCCCTCGACGGCGCCGGCATCGCCGTCGCCTCGGTGACCGTCTCCCGTCCCTCCCTGGACGACGTCTATTTCCGCCACACCGGCCGCTCGCTGGCCGCGGCGGAGGAAGGAGAAGACAAATGACAGCCATCGCCCACGCCGGCTACATGACCGGCCGCCATCTGCGGGCTCTCGCCCGCCAGCCGTGGTACATCGCCTTCACGCTGCTGCAGCCGCTGGTCTACCTGTTGATCTTCGGCGCGCTGTTCGAGAAGGCCTCGCTCATCCCCGGGTTCGGGTCGGACTCCTACATCACCTTCCTGACCCCCGGCGTCCTCGTGATGAGCGCCCTGTTCACCGCGGTGTGGAACGGGATGGACATCCTCGAGGACATGAAACGAGGCACCCTCGACCGGTTCCTCGTCACGCCGGTGTGGCGAGGCGCTCTGATCGCCGGCCCGATCGCCAATGCCGCGGTGTCCTCCCTGGTCCAGGCGGCGGTGATCTTCGGGGTCGGCAGCCTGCTCGGCGCCCACTACGAGGGCGGCATCGCCGGGGTGGCGGTGCTGATCGTGGCCTCGCTGCTCCTCACCGCCCCGTTCGCCGCCTTCTCCAACGCGGTGGCGCTGACCGCACGCCAGGAGGAGACGATGATCGGCCTCGCCAACTTCGTGGCTCTGCCGCTCACGTTCCTCGCCTCCGGCTTCATCCCGCTCGACCTGGCTCCGAACTGGATCCAGACCGTGGCGAGGTTCAACCCGGTGAACTGGGCGCTGGAGGCCGGCCGCGAGGCGTTGTCGGCGGCTCCCGATTGGGGACTGATCGGAATCCGTCTCGGCTCGCTGGTGGTGGTCGGCGCCGTGCTGTTCACTCTGGCGACGAGTGCCTTCCGGAGCTACCAGCGTTCCATCTGACAGCAGGCCCTCTCCCACCTGAGCGTGGAGGTGCCCCACCCGACGACGGTGGGGCACCTCTCGTCTGGAGGTCAGTAGATGGCTGCGCCCACGACGACGTCGCCGATGAACTCGAGGTTGACGCGGTCGTTGCGCAGGTCCATGGTCACGGGGAAGCACTCGCCGTCGCGGCCCACCTCGCGGACCTGGAGGCCGCGCTGTTCGGCCAGCTCGATGGCCTCCTGCTCGGTGAGCCCCACGAAATCGGGGGCTTCCTCGACATCTCCGCCTCGGCTGATGCACCGGGGCTCCCCGGGCAGCGACACCGTTCCTCCATCGGCTCCCTCGCCGGCTTCCCCGCCGCCGCAGGCAGCGACCAAGACAGCGAGGACCAGCGCCAAGATCGTTCTCGTCCTCATACTCCTCCGACGCTCCGAGCCGCGACGCGGTTCCCCCCAGAACCTTTCGGATCGGCCCGCCCTTCCCCGCTGAGGACATCCGGGCGGGCTTCGACGAAGAAGGCCGCGACGGCTTCCAGCGTGTCGGGAGCCGGGAATGCCGCCGCGGGGAGACGCGGGCAGAGCGGCAGCCTCACAGCCAGCCGAGCTGGGGACGCAGCTCGTCGTAGTCCACCACGAACAGCGGAGCGGGCATGCGCAACGTCCTCGCGGTCAGGCGGCGGCGCCAACGGCGGAATCGATACATCTCTCCTCCCGAAGGTGAGTTGCAAGTTGCAACTCAGACCATACTTCCGCCTGGAGTGAGTTGCAACCGAAAACTCACTACGCTGGGTGCATGGCCCGCAAGTCCTTCTCCCATCTCGAGTGCTCGGTGGCCAACACCGTCGAGTTGCTCGGCGATGCTTGGTCGGTGCTGATCCTCCGCGACGCATTCCTCGGGGTGCGCCGCTTCGAAGGTTTCGTGGAGAGCCTGGGCATCGCCCGCAACACGCTCACCGACCGGCTCGACCGCCTGGTGGAGTCCGGCTTGATGGAGGCCGTCCCCTACCAGGAGCGGCCGCTGCGTCACGAGTACCGGCTGACGGAGATGGGAAAGGACCTCTTCGACGTGATGATGGCGCTGTACTCGTTCGGGGAGCGCTGGCAGCCGGGCGGCGCCGCCGACCGCTTCCGGGCGATCCACGTCGACTGCGGCAACGAGGGCCACGCCACGGTCCACTGCAGCCACTGCGGGGAGCGCCTCACCCGGCGCAACGTGCGCCTCGAGCCCAAGGTCCCCGCCGCCGAGACATCGTCGGCCTGAGTATCGGTTTGTGCATTCCGGCGCCGACGCGTTGGAATGCAGCCGGTGCGTTTGGGTTTGTACCTCCCATGCCGAGCCTGATCATCCCTGCCCGCGGCCCGCTCCTGGCGCGACGCCTCGCCAACCTGATGGCGGGGCTGGTGCTGTTCGGTACGGGGCTGGCGATGATGCTCAACGCCCGTCTCGGCGTGCCGCCCTGGGACGTCCTCCACCAGGGCCTGTACCGGCAGTTCGGCCTGACGATCGGGACGTGGTCGATCATCGTCTCGGTCCTGGTCCTGGCCCTATGGATACCTCTCAAGGAGCGGTTCGGCATCGGGACGATCCTCAACGCCGTCGTCATCGGCGTCGTCTTCGACCTGGCGGCCCTGGTGCTGCCCGAGCCCGAATCGATGCTGTGGCGGGTCGTCATGCTCGCCGGGGGGATCTTCACCGTCGGGTTCGCCTCCGGGCTGTACATCGGCGCCAACCTCGGCCCCGGCCCGCGTGACGGGTTGATGACCGGAATCGCCAAGTTCGGTCCCTCCATCCGCCTGACCCGCACGTTGCTCGAGGTGGCGGTGCTGGTGATCGGGTACCTCCTGGGAGGGACGTTCGGTGTGGGCACCGTGGCCTTCGCCCTGTTCGTGGGCCCCATAGTGCAGTTCTTCCTCCCCCGGCTCCAGGTCGAGGTGCCCGCCGTCCGCCGCGCCGCCTGAGCCGAAGGCAAAAGGCCCGAGCGGCCGCATAGCATCGGCTCATGGACCCCACCGCCGAGTTCACGCTCCTCACCGACCACGACATCTACCTGTGGAACGAGGGGTCGCATTTCCGTCTCTACGAGAAGATGGGATCGCACCTCGCCCCCGACGGTGAGGGCACCTACTTCGCGGTGTGGGCCCCCAACGCCGAGGGGGTGTCGGTGATCGGGGACTGGAACGGCTGGGACCCCGACGCCGACCCGCTGCGACCGGTCGGCTCGTCGGGGGTGTGGGCGGCCTTCGTGCCCGCGGCCCGGGCTGCGCACGCCTACAAGTACCGCATCCGCAACGGGTCGTACCAGGTCGACAAGGCCGACCCGTTCGCCTTCCACCACGAGACACCCCCGCGGACCGCCTCCAAGATCTGGGACCTGTCCTACGAGTGGGAAGACGACGAGTGGATGCGCACCCGGGGAGAACGCAACCGCCTCACCGACCCGATCAGCGTCTACGAGGTGCACCTGGGCTCGTGGCGACGCGACCCGTCCGATCCCGAGCGCTTCCTCACCTACCGGGAGCTGGCCCCCCAGCTCGCCGAGTACGTCTCCTCGCTGGGGTTCACCCACGTCGAGTTCCTGCCGGTGATGGAGCACCCGTTCTACGGGTCGTGGGGCTATCAGACGACCGGCTATTTCGCCCCGACCAGCCGCTACGGGACACCCCAGGACTTCATGTACCTGATCGACACGCTGCATCAGGCCGGCATCGGAGTGATCCTCGACTGGGTCCCGTCGCACTTCCCCACCGACGAGCACGGGCTCGGCTACTTCGACGGCACCCACCTGTTCGAGCACGCCGATCCTCGCCAGGGGTTCCACCCCGACTGGAAGTCGTTCATCTTCAACTACGGGCGCGCCGAGGTCCCTGCCTTCCTCATCTCCTCGGCGCTGTTCTGGCTCGACCGCTACCACGTCGACGGCCTCCGGGTCGACGCGGTGGCATCGATGCTGTACCTCGACTACTCCCGGAAAGAGGGTGAGTGGATTCCCAACCGGTTCGGCGGGCGGGAGAGCCTGGAGGCGATCGAGTTCCTGCGCAGGCTCAACGAGACCGCCTACGGCGAGTACCCCGAGATCCAGACGATCGCCGAGGAATCCACGGCCTGGCCGATGGTCTCGCGCCCCCTGTACCTGGGTGGCCTCGGCTTCGGGATGAAGTGGGACATGGGCTGGATGCACGACACGCTCGAGTACTTCTCCCGGGACCCCCTGTACCGGCTCTACCACCACAACGAGCTGACGTTCCGGATGGTCTACGCCTTCACCGAGAACTTCATGCTCCCGCTGTCCCACGACGAAGTGGTCCACGGCAAGGGCTCGATGATCCGCAAGATGCCCGGCGACCAGTGGCAGCAGTTCGCCAACCTGCGCCTCCTCTACGCATACATGTGGACCCAACCGGGCAAGAAGCTGCTGTTCATGGGAAACGAATTCGCCCAATGGTCCGAGTGGAACCACGACACCGACCTCGACTGGCATCTCCTCGACGCCGACGCCCACTCGGGGATCCAGCGGCTGGTGGCCGACCTCAACCGTCTCTACCGGGAGGAGCCGGCGCTCCACGAGCTCGACACCGATCCAGCCGGCTTCGAGTGGGTCGACGCCAACGACAACGTCCACAGCGTGCTCACATACCTGCGCAAGTCCTCCGACGGCGACACCCTGCTGGTGGCACTCAACTTCACGCCGGAGCCCCGCCACGCCTACCGGGTGGGGGTGCCCCATTCGGGCCGCTGGGACGAGGTGCTCAACACGGACGCCCGCATCTACGGGGGAAGCGGCCAGGGCAATCTCGGCGGGGTGGAGACCGGGCCGCTTCCGGTGCCGCACCACGGCCGCCCCGACAGCATCGACATCGTGATCCCGCCTCTCGGCGCGGTGGTCTTCAAGCATCGCCGGGGAGAGACGGCCTGAAAGAGACGACCCCTCATCGGCTGCGGCCGGCGTTGGCGCCGCGACCGGCCCCATGACGGCCATCGACCGCACCTTCTTCGACGCCTTCGGGATGGAGCACGTCGTGCCCGAGGAGACGATTCGGGCGCTGACCGAAGCGATGGGCGAGCCCGCCGGAGACGGGCCGCGATTCGTGCACCTGGGCGAGGAGGCCGACCTCGGCCCGGGGGTGGTCGAGTTGGAGACGGGCGAGACATTCGAAGTGACCGGACGCATCCCGCCCGACGTGCCCGCCGGATACCACCGCTTCCGGGGCCCCGATGGCGAGACCGATCTGATCGTCTCCCCCGCCCGCTGTCACCTGCCCGCCCTCCTGCGGGCGTGGGGGTGGGCGGCCCAGCTGTACGCCACCCGCTCCCGCCACAGCTGGGGCATGGGCGACTTCGCCGACCTCGGATCGCTCGCCGAGTGGGCGGCGAGCCGGGGAGCGGAAACGGTGCTCGTCAACCCGCTCCTGGCGGCCGCCCCGGTCGGCCCCCGGGACCCCAGCCCCTACTACCCGGCCACCCGCCGCTTCCTCGACCCGATCTACCTGCGAGTGGAAGAGGTGCCCGGCGCCGAGCGCCTCGGCTCCGGCCTGGAGCGGGCGGCGGCGGCGGGTCGGCGACTCACCGCCGCTCCCCTCGTCGATCGCGACGCCATCTGGCACCTCAAGTCCGAATGCCTCGAGGCAATCTGGTCGTCGGGGCCACCCCCCGCCGGCTTCGAACGCTGGCGGACCGCCCGGGGCCGCCCCCTGGAGGAATTCGGGTTGTGGTGCGTGTTGTGCGAGACCCACGGGCCCGACTGGAGGAGATGGCCGGCTCGCTACTCCCACCCCGACGGCTCCGCCGTCGCCCGCTTCGCCGTCGAGCACGCCGACCGCGTCCGCTACCACCAGTGGCTGCAGTGGCTGTGCCGCCTCCAGCTCGACGCCGCCGCCTCGGCCACCATCCTCATGCAGGACATGCCGATCGGGTTCGATCCCGCCGGCATGGACGCCTGGACGTGGCAGGACCACCTCGCCCGCGACGTGTCGATCGGGGCACCTCCCGACGAGTTCAACACGCTCGGCCAGGACTGGGGCCTTCCTCCGTTCGTCCCCCATCGCTTGCGGCGCGCCGGCTATCGGCCGTTCGTCGAGACGCTCCGGGCACAGATGGCCCGAGGCGGGGCGCTGCGGATCGACCACGTGATGGGGCTGTTCCGCCAGTTCTGGATCCCCGCCGGCGAGCCTCCGACCCGTGGGGCGTATGTCCGCTACCCGCACGGCGAGCTGCTCGACATCCTCGCCCTGGAGAGCACCCGGGCCCGGGCCGTGGTGGTGGGCGAGGATCTGGGAACGGTCGAGCCGGGAGTGCGTGAGGAGCTGGCCGCCCGCCATGTCCTCTCCTACCGACTGCTGTGGTTCGAAGACCGTCCGCCCGAGGAATGGCCCGAGCTGTCGATGGCGTCGGTCACCACCCACGACCTGCCGACCGTGGCCGGGCTGTGGACCGGCGCCGACCTCGCCGAGCAACAGCACTACGACATGGCGCCCAACGCCGAGTCGACCCAGGCGATCCGACGACGGGCCGCCCGGCTGGGCGGGGTCGACCCCGACGCCCCCGTGGACGAGGTGACCGAACGGCTGCACCGCCGCCTCGCCGCCGCCCCGTCCCGTCTCATCACCGCCACCCTGGAGGACGCCGCCCGCGCCGTGCGACGGCCCAACATCCCGGGAGCGAGCCGCCGCCCCAACTGGTGCATCCCCCTGCCGCTCCTCCTGGAAGAACTCATCGAAGACCCGATCGCGAACACGCTCGCCACCACGCTGGAGGGGGCAGTGAAGGGAGAGAGGAACCATGGAATCACCTGAGGTGTGGCCCGGGCGGCCCTATCCGCTCGGAGCCACCTGGGACGGGGAGGGGACGAACTTCTCGCTCTTCTCCGAGGTCGCCGACTCGGTCGAGCTGTGCCTGTTCGACGACGACGGCACCGAGACCCGAATCCAGATGCAGGAGGTGGACGCTTTCTGCTGGCACGCATACCTGCCGGGGGTGGGGGCGGGGCGGCGCTACGGCTACCGGGTCCACGGCCCGTGGGACCCGTCATCGGGCTTGCGCTGCAATCCCAACAAGTTGCTGATCGACCCCTACGCCCGCGCCATCGACGGCAACATCGACTGGGACCGGTCTTGTTTCCCGTACCGGCCGGGCGAAGAGGACGTCGCCGACGACACCGACAGCGGCCCTCACATCCCCAAGTCGGTCGTCGTCAACCCGTACTTCGACTGGGAAGGGGACCGCCATCCGGACGTCCCCATGGACGACACCGTCATCTACGAGGTGCACGTCAAGGGGTTCACCGCCCGCCACCCCGAGATCCCGGACGCCCAGCGGGGCAGCTACGCCGGGCTGGCCCACCCGGCGTCGATCGAGTACCTGCGGTCGCTGGGGGTGACGGCGGTGGAGCTGATGCCGGTCCACCACTTCGTCCACGACCACCACCTGGTCGAGAGGGGCCTGCGCAACTACTGGGGCTACAACTCGATCGGGTTCTTCGCCCCCCACTCCGAGTATTCGTCGTCGGGCTCGCGGGGCGAGCAGGTCACCGAGTTCAAGGGGATGGTCAAGGCCCTCCACGCCGCCGGGATCGAGGTGATCCTCGACGTGGTCTACAACCACACCGCGGAGGGCAACCACCTAGGTCCGATGCTGTCGTTCAAGGGCATCGACAACCCCGCCTACTACCGGCTGGTTCCCGACGACCCTCGCTACTACTTCGACACCACCGGCACGGGCAACAGCCTCAACATGCGGCACCCGCACACGCTGCAGCTGATCATGGACTCGCTGCGGTACTGGGTCACCGAGATGCACGTCGATGGCTTCCGCTTCGACCTGGCCGCCACACTCGCCCGGGAGCTCTACGAGGTGGACCGCCTGTCGACGTTCTTCGACATCATCCACCAGGATCCGATCCTGTCGCAGGTCAAGCTGATCGCCGAGCCGTGGGACGTCGGCGAGGGCGGGTACCAGGTGGGCAACTTCCCCGTCCAGTGGTCGGAATGGAACGGGCGGTACCGCGACACGGTGCGGGACTACTGGCGGGGCGAGCCGGCGGCGCTGGGCGAGCTCGCCTACCGGCTCACCGGCAGCTCCGACCTCTACCAGTCGGACGGCCGCACCCCGGTGGCGAGCGTGAACTTCGTCACCGCCCACGACGGCTTCACCCTGGCGGATCTCGTCTCCTACAACGAGAAGCACAACGAGGACAACGGTGAGGACAACGCCGACGGCGAATCCCACAACCGGTCGTGGAACTGCGGAGCGGAAGGGCCCACCGACGACCCCGGAGTCGCAGAGCTCCGTCGCCGCCAACAGCGCAACTTCCTCACCACGCTGCTGTTGTCCCAAGGGGTGCCGATGCTCCTGGGCGGCGACGAGATCGGCCGCACGCAGGGAGGCAACAACAACGCCTACTGCCAGGACAACGAGATCTCCTGGTTCGACTGGGGGAACGTCGACGACGACCTGCTGGAGTTCACCAGGCGTCTCATCGCCCTGCGTGCCGACGCCCCCACCTTCCGCCGTCGGGCCTGGTTCCGGGGCCGCGACATCCGGGGAGTCCCCGACATCGCCTGGCTCAAGCCGGACGGCACCGAGATGGACGACGAAGACTGGAACCAGGGCCACAAATTCCTCGGGCTGTTCCTCAACGGCGACGGCATCGGCCAGCGGGACCGCCGGGGCCGGCCGATCGTCGACGACGACTACCTCGCCGTCCTCAACGCCAGCGGCGATCGGCTCGACTGGAAGCTACCCGACACCATGGGGGACGGCTGGGAGGTGGTACTCGACACCTCCGCCGGCGGCTTCCTCGACGAGCCGGCGCCGGTTACGGGGGCGTTCGGGGTGGAAGCGCACTCCACGCTGCTCCTGCGCAGGGAGCGAGTGCCGGCATGAGCGGGGGCCGACTTTCGGATCCACCGATTCCTAGCCTTGGCCCCGTGAGCTTCGCCACCACCCGCCGGGTCGTCATCGAGGACGTCACGCCCCGCGTCGACGACGGACGTTTCCCGGCGAAGCGCATCGTCGGCGACGTGGTGACGGTGGAGGCGGACGTCTTCGCCGACGGCCACGACGCCGTCGCCGCCGACGTCCGCTACCAGCGCCGCGGGGAGACGGCCTGGCGGAGGGTGCCCATGGAGCCCGTGGTCAACGACCGCTGGAGGGGAGAGTTCACCGTCACCGACATCGGACGGTTCTCGTTCACGGTCGAAGGCTGGGTCGACCACTTCGCCACCTGGCGGCTCGGGCTGGCGAAGAAGCGCGACGCCGACGTGGTCGAAGAATCGGACCTCGAGATCGGCGCCGGCCTGATCGAAGACGCCGCCGAACGGGCGAAGAACGACACCCGAGCCGAGCTCCTCTCCGCCACCGCAGCCCTGCTCGGGGACCGGCGCCGGCCGATCGAGATCCGGGTGGAAGCGGCACTCGCCCCGGAGGTGGCCGACGCCATGCGGCTCTTCCCCGACCGCAGCCGCTCGACGGTCCACGACCCGATCTACGAGATCTGGGTGGACCGCGAGCGGGCGCGTTTTTCCGCCTGGTACGAGTTGTTCCCCCGGTCGTGGGGGGACGAGGGCGAGCACGGAACCCTCTCCGACGTGGCCGACCGGCTCGACTACGTGGCGGAGATGGGATTCGACGTCCTCTACCTCCCGCCCATCCACCCCATCGGGCGCACCAACCGCAAGGGCCCCAACAACTCCCTCGAAGCCGGCCCCGACGACCCGGGAGTGCCGTGGGCGATCGGCGGGCCGGAGGGGGGCCACACCGCCATCCATCCCCAACTGGGAACTATCGAGGACTTCCGGAAGCTCCGCGACCGGGCCGCCGAGCTGGGCCTCGAGATCGCTCTCGACGTAGCTTTCCAATGCTCTCCCGACCACCCCTGGGTGACAGAGCACCCGGAGTGGTTCGCCCACCGGCCCGACGGCACCATCCAGTACGCCGAGAACCCGCCGAAGAGATACGAGGACATCTACCCGCTGGACTTCGAGACGTCCGACCCGGAGGGCCTGTGGGAGGCGCTGCGGGGCGTGTTCGAGTTCTGGATCGCAGAGGGGGTGAAGATCTTCCGAGTCGACAACCCCCACACGAAGGCGTTTCCCTTCTGGGAGTGGGTGATCGGTGAGCTCAAGCGGCAGGAGCCCGACCTGATCTTCCTCTCGGAGGCGTTCACCCGGCCCAAGGTCATGTACCGGCTGGCGAAGCTGGGCTTCACCCAGTCGTACACCTACTTCGCCTGGCGCAACACCGCCTGGGAACTGCGCGAGTACCTCACCGAGCTCACCCAGGGGGAACCGGCCGAGTTCTTCCGCCCCAACTTCTGGCCCAACACCCCCGACATCCTCACCGAGTACCTGCAGACCGGGAGCCGGGGGGCGTTCGTGACCCGCCTGGTGCTCGCCGCCACACTGTCGTCCAACTACGGGATCTACGGCCCGGCCTTCGAGCTGATGGAGTCGACGCCGCGCCACCCCGGCTCCGAGGAGTACCTCGACTCGGAGAAGTACCAGATCCGCCACTGGGAGCTCGACCGGCCCGACTCCCTCGCCCCGATCATCCGGCGCATCAACGAGATCCGCCGGGAGCACCCGGCGCTGCAGCGGATGGACCGGCTCGTGTTCCATCCCACCGACAACGAGCAGCTGTTGTGTTATTCGAAGCAGCACGGCGACGACACGATCCTCGTCGTCGTCAACCTCGACCCGACCCACACCCACTCGGGGTGGACGTCGCTCGACCTCGCCGAGCTCGGTGTCGATCCCGACCACCAGTTCCAGGTCCACGACCTGCTCGTCGACCGGCGCTACCTGTGGCAAGGCCCCCACAACTTCGTGCAGCTCGACCCGCACCTGATGCCGGCCCACGTGTTCGCCGTCCGCCGGCGGGTGCGGACCGAAGAGGACTTCGACTACTACCTATGACCGAATCGCGCTGGTACCAGGAAGCGGTCATCTACCAGACCCACGTCCGGGCGTTCCAGGACTCCAACGGCGACGGCATCGGTGACTTCCGGGGCCTGACCAGGCGTCTCGATTACCTCGTGGACCTCGGCGTCACTGCCCTGTGGCTGCTCCCCTTCTATCCGTCGCCGTTGAGAGACGACGGCTACGACATCGCCGACTACACGGCCGTCCACCCCTCCTACGGCACGATGCGCGACTTCACGCGCTTTCTCCACGCCGCCCACGAGCGCGGACTGAAGGTCATCACCGAGTTGGTGATCAACCACACCTCGGACCAGCACCGCTGGTTCCAGCGGGCGCGCCGGGCCCCGGCCGGCTCACCGGAGCGTGACTTCTACGTGTGGTCCGACACCCCCGACAAGTACAACGAAGCGCGGATCATCTTCACAGACACGGAGTCGTCGAACTGGGCTTGGGACCCGGTCGCCGGCGCCTACTACTGGCACCGCTTCTTCTCCCACCAGCCCGACCTCAACTACGACAACCCCCTCGTCCACGAGGCCGTGTTCGAGGCGCTGGACTTCTGGCTCGACAAGGGCGTCGACGGGGTTCGGCTCGACGCCATCCCCTACCTGTACGAACGGGAGGGGACCATGTGCGAGAACCTGCCCGAGACGCACGCCTTCCTGAAGAAGCTGCGGGCCCACGTCGACTCCAAGTACGAGGACCGGATGCTCCTCGCCGAGGCGAACCAGTGGCCCGAGGACGCCGTCGCCTACTTCGGGAACGGGGACGAATGCCACATGGCGTTCCACTTCCCGCTCATGCCGCGGCTGTTCATGGCGGTGCGGATGGAGAACCGGTTCCCGATCATCGACATCCTCGATCAGACACCCGAGATCCCCGCCAACGCGGCGTGGGCGATCTTCCTCCGCAACCACGACGAGCTGACCCTGGAGATGGTCACCGACGAGGAGCGGGACTACATGTACCGCGTCTACGCCGAAGACCCCCAGGCCCGCGTCAACGTCGGCATCCGCCGCCGCCTCGCCCCCCTGCTGCGCAACGACCGCCGTCAGATCGAGCTGCTGAACAGCTTGCTGTTGTCGCTCCCGGGGACCCCCGTCGTCTACTACGGGGACGAGATCGGGATGGGCGACAACATCTACCTGGGCGACCGCAACAGCGTCCGCACCCCGATGCAGTGGTCGCCGGACAGGAACGGGGGTTTCTCGGAGGCCAACCCGCAGCAGCTGTACCTGCCACTGATCACGGACCCGGAGTACCACTTCGAGACCGTCAACGTGGAGGCGCAGCAGGCGAACTCGTCGTCGCTGTGGTGGTGGATGCGACAGATGATCGCCCAGCGGAAGGCCCTGGAGCCGCTGTCCCGGGGCGACTTGCGGTTCCTGTTGCCCGACAACCCGAAGGTGCTCGCCTTCGAGCGGTCCTACGGCACCGAGACGGTCCTGGTCGTCGCCAACCTGTCCCGGCGCACCCAGCCGGTGGAGATCGACCTGTCCCACCACGAAGGCGTCCAGCCGGTCGAGATCCTCGGCCAGACGCCCTTCCCCGGCATCGGCGAGCTGCCCTATTTCCTCACGCTCGGCCCCTACCAGTTCTACTGGTTCCTCCTCAGCCACGCCGAGGACCGCCGCCCGCAGACACCGCGGATCCGGCTGCGGAGCACCGTCGACCTCGACGCCGCCTTCCGGGCCCGCACACAGCTCGGGCGCGCCCTGACCGCCGACCTGCCGCGTCGCCGGTGGTTTCGGTCCAAGGCGCAGACCATCCGGGAGGTGGAAGTCCTCGATGTCGTCCCCGTGTCCGCCCACGGGGTGCGCCTCGTCATCGCCGAGGTCCACTACCTCGACCACGACCCGGAGAAGTACATCGTCCCGCTGTCGCTCCACCTCGGAGAGGAGGCCCGCTTCATCGAGAGCCACGACCCCGACCGGGTCGTAGCCGAGGTGGGCGGCACGGAGAGCTCATGGGGCGTCCTCGCCGACGCCGTCGGCGACGACGAAGCGGTCCGGGCCCTGCTGGAGCTCACCCGCAGCCGGAAGCGGCTCAAGGGCGCCGTGGTCGAGATCCGGGGACGAGGCGATCTGCACCGGGCCGAGGCGATCCCCGAGCCGATCCGGGTGCTGGGCGTGCAGCAATCGAACACCTCCGTCGTGTTCGGCGAGGACCTGATCCTCAAGATCTACCGGAAACTGGAGCCGGGCGAGAACCCCGACATCGAGCTCAACCGCTATCTGACCGGCGTGTTCGACCACATCGCCCCGGCTCGGGGCACGGTGACCGCCAACACCCCGGACGGGCCGGTGTCGGTGGCGCTCCTGTCCGATTTCATCCCCAACCAGGGCGACAGCTGGGAGTACGCCCTCGACCTCGTGGGCAACTTCGTCGACAACCTCACCACCACCGCTGAAGGCCAACGGGGCAGACCCGGGCGGGTACGTCATCTGCTCGACATCGTCGGCTCGGCTCCCCCCGCCAACCTCGCCGACTTGGTGAGCCCCTCTCTGCCGTCGGCGGACCTGCTCGGCCGGCGGACAGGAGAGCTGCACCTCGCTCTCGCCCGACCCGCCGACGAGGAGCCGTTCGCTCCCCTGCCCATGTCGACGCTGTACCAGCGCTCGCTGTACCAGGGGATGCGGACCAGCGTCCGCCAGACCTTCGCCCTCCTGCGCCGCAACCGAAGGTCACTCGAACCGGCCATGTGGCAGCGGGCCGAAGAGCTCCTCGCCCGCGAGGACGAGATCCTCGAGCGCCTGCGCCGGGTCTCTTCGGGAAAGATCGAGGCGCTCCGCACCCGCATCCACGGCGACTACCACCTCGGCCAGGTCCTCTTCACCGGAAACGACTTCGTCATCATCGACTTCGAAGGCGAGCCCGCCCGCCCGCTGAGCGAGCGGCGCATCAAGCGGTCGCCGCTGCGGGACGTGGCGGGGATGATCCGCTCCTACCACTACGCCGCCCGGTCGGGCCTGATGCAGCGGGTCGACGAGGGCGTGGTCGCCCGGGACCCGGAGGCGATCGCCGAGCTCGAGCCATGGGTCGACGCCTGGTTCCAGTGGACGGCGGCGGCGTTCTTGGGCGGCTACCTGCATGTCACCGAGGGGTCTGCGGTCCTGCCTCCCGACCGGGAGCACCTGCGCATCCTCCTCGACGCCTATCTGATCGAAAAGGCCGTCTACGAGGTGGGCTACGAGCTCAACAACCGCCCCGACTGGCTGCCCATCGCCCTGGCCGGGGTGGAGTTCCATCTGGCCTGAGAGGAGATTCGCCAGGCAAAGCGGCCGGCGTGCGCCATCCTGGCCCTGCACGTTCCGCGGAAAGGAGAGGAATGAGCAGCTGGTACCCGGTTCTGGTCTTCGCCCACATCCTGTCCGCCACGATCTGGGTGGGCGGGGGCATCATGGCGTTCTTCACCGCCCGCCAGGTCGAGGCCTCCGGCGACGAGTCCGCCAAGAGGGTCTTCACCTCCATCGACGCTTGGACCGGTTCCCGCCCGTTCGGCCCGGCCGCGTTCGCCGTCGTTCTCTTTGGCGCTCTCATGGTGTGGCAGAACCCGGCGTGGTCGCTGGGCCAGCTCTGGGTGTGGCTGTCGCTCACCCTCGCCCTGCTGTCGATGGTCCTCGGCGGGGCGGTGCTCGGCCCCCAGTCGGCGCGGGCCGCTCAGCTCGCCGCCGAACGCGGAGCGGACGACCCCGAGGTCCAGCGGATCCAGGCCCGCATGCGGGTGATCGAGAACTTCGACCTCCTGGCCGTGATCGTCATCGTAGGGCTCATGGTGTTCAAGCCCGGAGCCTGATCGCCGGCGCCACTTCGTCGCTCACGGGGCGGAGCCCGGCTCGGCAGGCGTGACGGCCTGGGCGGCGTCGGCCCTGAGGCGCTCGGCGAGATCGCAGATCGCCTCGACCAGCTCGGAAGGCTCGAGGACCGTGAACCTCACCGGCATCCCCGCCAGGTAACGGGCGATCCAGTCGAGGTCGTCGGCTCCGATGCGCATGAGGGTGCGGTCCCCGTCCTCCTCGAGGACGGCGGCGGTGGGCGACACCAGCCGCCGCGCCTCGTCGATGGGACAGTGCAGGACCACCCGGGCCCGATAGCTGTACACCCCGACGGCGAGGCCCTCGGCCACGAAGGTCGCGGCGTCGGGTGCGTCCTCCCGGCGCTGGAAGCGCATGCCGGTGGGTTGCACGGCCGACATCCGGTCGACCCGGAAGCTCCTCCAGTCCTCCCGGTCCCGGTCCCAGGCGAACAGGTACCAGCGGCGGCCGGCGTGGACCAGTTGGTAGGGCTCGACGTGACGTTCGCTCTCGCGTCCTGAGCCGTCCCGGTAGACGAAGCGGAGACGTTCCGGTGTCTGGCGGGCCCGGGCGACGGCCACCAGCGTGCCGACGTCGAGGCGCCCCTCGGAGGGGAACTGCGTTCCCACCCGGACGGTGGCGTCGGAGAGTGCCCGGATTCGCTCCTGGACCCGGGCGGGGAGGACTTGTTCGATCTTGGCGAGGGCCATGACGGCGGGATCCTCGAACCCGGGCAGCGCCCAGGCGGCCGCGGTCCTCAGCCCCCAGGCCACGGCGACCGCCTCGTCCTCGTCGAGCAGGAGCGGGGGGATGGCACCCCCGGCCACCAGCCGGTACCCGCCGTACCTCCCCGGCGTGGCCTCCACCGGGTAGCCGAGCTCCCGCAGCCGGGTTATGTCCCGGCGCAGGGTGCGGTCGGTCACCTCCAGCCGCTGGGCCAGTTCCTCGCCCGCCCAGGCGGGGCGGGCCTGGAGCAGCGAAAGCAGGCGGAGCAGGCGGCCGGTGGTTTCGGACACTCCCCAAGATTCTCGTCAATGCGGACCGGAACTGTCCACATATCGGCGTAATTTCACGCTTGTAAGCAGCCCGTCGGAGGAGGCGGAATGTTCAACCCCATCACTGCAGCGGCGCTCGCCCGAGCGCTCCACGCCGACCGCATGGCGGAAGTGGAAGCCGCCCGTCGGGCCACCCAGGTGGCTCGGCGGCGGCGCCGCCGCTCCGCCGAGCCCGCCGAACCGGGCTACACCCACAGCCCTTCCCCCATCCTGGCTTGATCCCTAGGCTCGGGATCGCCGTAGCATCGGCCGCCAGCCCCTGTGGTGACCATCCGGGTGACCCCCGGAGTGTCCCCCCTGATCGATTCGGTGGGAGGCCTCGACTGACGGCGGAATCCGTCGGGGTGCCCCGCTACTGTCCCGAGAGGTATCCATGGCCACCAGCGTCTCCAGCATCCAGAGCCTCGACTTCGAGGCACACCGCCGCGAGCTCACCGCGTTCTGCTACCGGATGCTCGGCTCTTCTTTCGACGCCGAGGACGCCGTCCAAGAGACCCTGACCCGGGCGTGGAAGGCGTTCGACCGCTTCGAGGGCCGCTCCAGCGTCCGCACCTGGCTGTACCGGATCGCCTCCAACGTGTGCTTCGACATGCTGCGGGCAGCCAACCGGCGGGCCCGTCCCGTCGACATGGGCGAGCCCGGCACGGTCGACGGCCCGCTCGGAGAGCCGCTGGCCTCGTCGATGTGGGTGGAGCCGATCCCGGATGCGCGGGCCCTGGCGAGCGACGATCCCGCCGAGCAGGCGGTGGAGCGGGACTCGATCCGACTCGCTTTCATCGCCGCCCTCCAGGTACTGCCGCCCCGGCAACGGGCGGCCCTCATCCTCAAGGAGGTGCTGGCCCTCTCGGCACAGGAGATCGCCGAGCTCCTCGACACTTCGGTGGCCGCCGTCAACAGCGCGCTGCAGCGGGCCCGAGCCACTCTCGCCGATCGGGGCCTGGAGGACACCACGGTGCCGGAGCACTCTCCCGACCAGGAGCTGCTGGCCCGCTACATGGCCGCGTTCGAGAGCTACGACTTCGACGTCCTCACCGAGGTGGTGGCCGAGGACGCCCGCCAATCGATGCCTCCGTATGCGCTGTGGCTGCAGGGGCGCGACGACGTGTTCGGGTGGTGGACCGGTCCCGGCGCCGCCTGCCGCGGCTCCCGGCTCGTGCCGACCAGAGCCAACGGCCTTCCCGCTTTCGGCCAGTACAAGAAGGCCCCGGACGGAACCTATTTCCCCTGGGCGCTCCAGGTCGTGGAGCTCGAAGACGGCAAGATCCGGGACTTCACGTTCTTCCTCGAAGCAGAGCGGCTGTTCCCGCTGTTCGGGCTGCCGCTTTCGCTGTGACCGTTCAGCCCAGGCGGCGGTGGGCGTCGAGCAGCGCCGCCACCGTGGCGTCGACGTCGGCCTCCGTCGTCATCCAGTTCGACACCGAGATGCGGATGGCGGGCTCGCCCTCCCACATCGTGCCGGTCGGATAGGCCACACCCGAGTCCTGCACCGCCTGCAGGACCGCTGGCGTGTGGGCGGCGGCGTCCCCACCGCGGTCGCGGAACCGGACGAGGACCTGGTTCAGCTCCACCTCGTTGAGGATCTCGACCCCGTCGTGGGGGGCGAGTTTCTCGGCGTAGCGAAGCGCCATGTCGACGTTGCGCTCGACCATCTCGACGATGCCCGACCGTCCCAGTGCCCGGATCGTGGCGTACACGGCGGTGGCCCGGGCGCGCCTGCTCATCTCGGGGTTCCAGTCGATGGGATGGCGGTCTTCCTCCCCGTCGACCAGGTAGTCGGCGCGCAGGGTCATCGCCCGACGATGCGCGGCGGGATGGGCGGTGATGGCGATGCCGCAGTCGTATGGCGTGTTGAGCCCTTTGTGGGCGTCGGTCGACCACGAGTCGGCGCGCTCGATCCCGGCGAATCTGGGGCGCAGCCGCGGCGAGGCGAGCGCCCACAGCCCCACCGCTCCGTCGACGTGCAGCCATATCGCCCCGTCGGGTCGGCCCTCCCGGGCGGCATCGAGCACGTCGGCGATGGCGTCGAACCGATCGATGCCTCCCGTGTTGACCTCCCCCGCCTGGGAGCAGACGATCACGGGACCGTCGGCGTCGGCCACCAGCTCGGCGAGGGCCACCGGGACGATCCGGGCGTTGCGGTCGGTCGCCACCCGCAGGGCAGTGGCGTGGCCGAACCCGAGGATGCAGCGCCTTGCCGACGGTGGAGTGGACGTGGTCGGCGACGATCACCGTGATCGGCGGGGCACCGGCGAGGCCGTCGGCGTCGACGTCGTAGCCGTAGGCGGCGCAGACCCCGCTGCGGGCGGCAGCCAGGCACACGAGGTTGGCGACCTGGCCTCCGGTGACGAACCCCATGGACGCGTCCTCGGGGAGCCCCAAGAGCTCCAGGACCCAGCAACGGGTCTGGTTCTCCACCGCAACCGACGCCGGCATGGGACCGGCCATGGCAGGGTTCTGGTCCCATGCCACGGTGAGCCAGTCGGCGGCGACCCCGGCCGGTGTCACCCCGCCGATCACCCAGCCATGGAACCGGGGCGAGTTGAGGGCCAGCAGGCCGCCTTCGGTGTCGGCGACGAGCTCTTCGATCACCTTCGCCGCATCCGTCGGGCTCTCCGGGAGCGGAGCGTCGAGCCGCCGCCTCATCTCGGCGATGTCGACGTCGGCGCGCACCGGGCGGTCGCGGACGCTCTCCAGCCACCGCAGGGCGGCCTCGTGAGCCACCTGGAGGGCGGATCGCCAGTCGGAGGTCACCCGGGCATGCTATCGACGGGGCGCATGCAGACGCCCCCGGATTTCTCAGGCGCCGAGCACGATCCGCACGGCGAGGCCGAGCACGACCAGGTTGCCGACGACCAGCGTGACCGCTCTGGCTCGGGGCGACAACCCGCGGCGGCCGAATGCGCCGGCGGCCGCCAGCAGCGTCTGCCAGGAGAGGGAAGCCAGGAAGGCTCCCCCGGCGAACAGGGCGAGGGGCACCAGACCCTGCTGGCGGCCCAGACCGGACCCGAGGACCAGCGTGGTGAAGTACACGACGGTGAGCGGATTGATGATCGTGATTCCCAGGAAGCGCAGGTAGTTGCCGATCAGGTCCGATCGCCTGACCCCCAGATCGGGAGCCGACTCGGGCCGGCGACGGATGCCGACCAGGCCCCACACGGCGATCGCCGCGAGCACCGCCGCCGACACCGCGCGTATCTGGGCCGACCATGGCTCCAAGCGGGCCGCGATCACCGAGCCGGCGACGGCCGCCACCAGCGCGTACAGGAGGTCGGCGGTGGCCGCACCCGCTCCGGCGCTGAAGCCATACCTGAACCCGCCTCGCATGGCCGCGCCGACGATCAGGATCGCCACTGCTCCGACCGGTATGGCGATGCCGTAGCCCGCCACCATCCCATCGAAGAACGCCTGCATCGACCGCTCCGTCTCCGACCTGTGAAATCCGCGCCCGTCCCGAGTCGGCCGCCGCTACCTTCGCCGTGCATGTTCTCCACCGAGCAACGGCGCAGGCGCCTGGTCCGTCGCCACTGCCTCGACGGCTCGGCACCGGACGCCCTGGCGGCGGTGACCGCGGTGACGGCCTTCCACTCCTCGGACCCCGTCACGCCCTATCTGGGCGTGCGCGCCCGCATGGAGGGGTTCACCACCGGCCGGCTCGACGACCTGCTCTGGGAACGCCGGACATTGTGGCGGCTCCACGCCATGCGCCGCACCCTTTTCTTGGTCCCGGCTGCGGCGGCACCCGACTTCCTCGGCGGGGCGTCGGCCGGTGTCGCCCGCCGGGAGCACGAACGGGTCGTCGGCTGGCTCGCCGCCGACATGGGCGAGGGTAAGGCTCGGAGATGGCTCGAGACGGCGAAGCAGGAGGTCGTCGGCTTCCTGGAGAGCGAAGGCGGCGAGTGGAGGGTCCAGGACCTGACCGAGGCCCTCCCCTCGATCGGCCGCACCGTCCGCGTGGGTGGGGGCAAGTGGGCGACGGACACACCGGTGTCGTCACGGCTCCTCTACCTGCTGGGGATGGAAGGGCGGGTGGTTCGCACCCGGCCCGCCGGCTCGTGGCGGTCGAGCCAATACCGCTGGGCAGCCACTTCGGTGTGGTTCGGGTCCATGCCCCAAATCGGCGACCCCGCCGCCCACCGGGCGGAGATCGTGCGCATGTATCTCAGGTCCTTCGGCCCCGCCACCACCAGCGACATCCGGTGGTGGACCGGGTGGACGGCCCGCGACTGCAAGGCGGCGCTGAACGCCGTCGAGGCGACGACGGTGGAACTGGAAGACGGCGAGCAGGGATGGGTCCTCGGTGGCGACACGGAAGAGGACGGCCCACCCACCGACGCCGTGGCCTTCCTGCCCGGCCTGGACCCGACGCCGATGGGGTGGAAACACCGCGACTGGTTCCTGGGGCCCCACGGCGACCAGTTGTTCGACGACGCCGGCAACATCGGGCCGTCGATATGGCTCGGCGGCAGGATCGTCGGGGGCTGGGCACAGACCGCCGACGGGAAGGTGGTCTACGAACTGCTGGAAGAGGTCGATGGGCGAGACGCCGACCGGGTCGCCGAAGAGGCGGCGCGGCTGGAGGAGTGGCTGGGAGGAGAGGTGGCCTCCGTCCGCTTCCGGACCCCGCTGGAGCGGCGCCTGTCGGGCCGGTGAGGCGCAATCCGGTGGGCGGATAACCTGAGCGGGTGACCGACCGCAGACCGAGATGGCTGTACGGGGTGGGCTCCGAGCCCGACCCCCGCTTCACCCTCGCCAACGAACGCACCCTCCTCGCCTGGATCCGAACCGCGGTCGGGTTCGCCGCCGCCGGAGGGGGCATCCTCCTGGCCCGGGAAGCTCTCGGCGAGTGGGCTCCCCAGGCCGCGGCGGTGGCGTTCGCCGTGGCGCTGGTGGTGGCCGTGGGGGCGACGGTTCGCTGGGCGCGGATGGAGAGGGCACTGAGGCTGGGTGAGCCGCTCCCGGGACCGACCCTGGCGATGCTGCTCGTGGCGGTCGTCGTCACCGGTTCGCTGGCGGCGATAGTGAGCGTGCTGCGATGACGCCGCGGGAGACCCAGCCCGAGCGCACGGCCCTGGCGGGGAGCCGCACCGGCGCATCCATCTTCGTGCTCGGCTTCGTGCTGCTGCGTCTCGGCCTCCTCGAAAGGGGGTGGCTGCTGACCGTGCTCGCCCTGGCGGCACTGACCGCCGGAGTCGTCGAGATCTTTCTCTCCTACCGCGATTCCCGCCGCGCAGGACCGGGGATTCCCGTGGCGGCGATGTCGTTGGCGGCGGCGGTCGTCCTGGCCTCTCTGGGCGGAGTGGTGGCGGCGCTCACCATCGACTGAGCCGGCGCCGCTGGCATACTCGCTTCCCATGCGAATCGAACGACTGGGCCATGCCTGCCTCCTGGTCGAAGGTGGCGACTCCCGGCTGCTGGTCGACCCGGGCGGCTTCTCGACCGCCTGGCACGACCTCGAAGACGTCGACGCGGTGCTGATAACCCACCAGCACGCCGACCACGTCGACCCCGAGCATCTCGCTCCCCTGGTTGGGCGGACCGGCGCCCGGGTCTGGGCCGAAGAGGCGGTGGTGCCGATGCTCGCCGGCGAATCCGTGGACGCCCGGGCAGCCAGGGTCGGCGACCGTATCGATCTCGGCTCCATCCAGGTGGAGGTGGCAGGAGGGATCCACAACGAGATCCACCCGTCGATCCCTCGGGTCGGCAACGTGGGCTATGTGCTCTCGGAGGCCGGGGGCGCTCGCCTCTACCACCCGGGCGACTCCTACGAGTACCCGCTGGAAGGGGTGGACGTGCTCGCCTTGCCTCTCACTGCCCCGTGGGCGCGGATGGCGATGACGGCCGACTTCCTCGCCGCGGTGGCGCCGGCCCGGGCGTTCCCGATCCACGACGCCATCGTCTCCGACGCCGGGTGGGGCCTGTACCTGCGTCTCGTCCAGCAGGTCACCGGCCTGAGCGTGGAAGAGGTCGGCCCCGACGGGTCGCTCGACGTCTAGCGGTCAGAACTGGACGGCGGCCGCCGCCCAGTGGAATCCGGCGCCGAAGGCGGCCGCCACCACCAGGTCCCCGGGCCGGATACGGCCGTTGCGACGAGCCTCCCACAGCGCGAACGGGACCGTGGCAGACCCGATGTTGCCGTAGGAGGCGATGTTCGAGTACATCCGGTCGGGCTCGACCCCGAGCTCCTTGCCCACGGCGTCGATGATCCGTTGGTTGGCCTGGTGAGGCACCACCAGCGCTACGTCGGCGAGGGACGCCCCGACCCGTTCGATGATCTCGCGGGCTGCCTCGCTCATGCGACGCACCGCCTCCCGGAACACCTCCCGCCCGTTCATCGTCAGGTGGTTGTACGCCCCCGAAGTCACCGCTTCCTGGTTGAACGGGTGGCGAGTCCCGCCCGTGGACAGGGTCAGGATCCCCGCCTTGGACCCGTCGGTGCCGGCCACGACGTCGAGCACCTTCGCCGTCCCTCCCTCGGGCCCCATCACGACAGCGCCGGCGCCGTCCCCGAACAGCACGCAGGTCTCGCGCTCTTTCCAGGAGATGATGCGGGAGATCAGCTCCACCCCCACGACCAGGATCCGCTCGGGATGGAGGGCGATGCGGGCACGGGCGACGTCGATCGCCTGCAGCCACCCGGCACACCCCGAGCCCCCCAGGTCGTAGGCGGGGATGCTGCCCGCTCCCAGGCGGTCCTGGAGGAACGCCGCCGTGTCGGGCGTGTACACCTCGGGGGTGTCGGTGGCGACGATGATCTCGTCGATATCGGATCCGTCCAGGCCGGCCTCCTCCAGCGCCACCCGGGCGGCGTTCTCGGCCAGGTCGGCGGTCGCCTCGTCGGGGGCGGCGAAGCGCCGCTCGCGGATCCCGGTCCGCGTCACGATCCACTCGTCGGTCGTGTCGACCAACTCTTCCCAGTCCCGGTTGGTGAACACCCGCTCCGGGACGTAGCCGCCGAAGCCGAGGATCGCCGCGGTGATGCTCATGAGCCGAGCGTAACGGCCCGGCGGCGGGTCGTCACGCCTCCGCCGCCGCCACCAGGATCGAGGCCGCCTCCCGGCATTGGTCGGCGCTCACGTCCCGGTGGGTGACGGCCCGGATCCCGTCGCCGAACGCGAACACCCCCACCCCGGCTTCCCGGGCCCGGTCGACGACGGTCTGGGGGTCGGGTGCGCCAGGGACGAGGCGGAAGAAGACGATGTTGGTCTGGACGGCCGCCGGGTCGAGGGAGATGGCGTCGGAGGAGGCCAGGATCTCGGCGAGGGCCCGGGCGTTGGCGTGGTCGGTGGCCAGGTCGTCCATGTGGTGGTCGAGAGCGTGGGAGGCGGCGGCGGCGAAGACGCCCACCTGGCGCATGGCCCCGCCGAGCATGCGCCGGTAGCGGCGGGCCCGGGCGATCAGGTCGGCGGGCCCCGCCATCATCGCCCCGCCGGGGGCGCCGAGGCCCTTGGAGAACGCCACCCACACGACGTCGAACGGGGCGGCGAGGCGGGCGGGCTCCACGTCGAGGGCCACCGCGGCGTTCCACAGCCGGGCGCCGTCGAGGAACGTCGTCACCCCCTCCGTGCGCGCCGCCCCACACACCGACTCGATCATTTCCAGGGGGACGACCACGCCTCCGGCCCGGTTGTGGGTGTCCTCGAAGCAGACCAGCGTCGTGGGCGGCAGCAGCTCGTGGCCCCGGGGTTTTCGGGCGGCGAGGAACTCGTCACGGTCGAACCAGCCGCGGCTGCCGCCGAGCTCGGTGAACTGCACGCCGGAGTTCGCCGCTCCCGCCCCGGTCTCCGACCAGACCATGTGGGCACCGGCGGCCACGACGACGTCGTCTCCCGGCCGGGTCAGGGTGCGCAGCCCCACCTGGTTGGCCATGGTGCCGGTAGGGAGCCACAGCGCCGCCTCTTTGCCGAGGAGGTCGGCGACCCGCTCCTGCAGCTCGTTGATCGAGGGATCCTCGCCGAACTGGTCGTCGCCCACCTCCGCTTCGGCCATCGCCTGGCGCATGGCGTCGCAGGGGCGGGTGACGGTGTCGGAGCGGAGATCGATCACCCCGGGGAGTGTACGACTCCCGAGGTCAGCGTCGTTCGTACAGCCGGTCGCCTGCCAGACGCAAGGGCACCTCTGGTGTGAACTTCTCGGCCAGGTCGAGGTGGAGGTCGACGAGGCGGTCGACCCAGTCGTGGTCCTCGTCCTTGTCCTCGTCCACCCATCCGTCGCGGAGCAGCGTGTCCCAGAGGAGCTGGCGGTACATGGCTCGGTCGATGTCGATGTCGCGGACGGTGAAGGTCGTCGTCGACAGCCCGCTCCCCAGGCCGGTCATCGCCTTCCCACAGTCGCAGGTGGGATCGTCACAGGTGATCGGTAGACGGACCAGCTCGCCTTCGATGGTCTGCGAGAAGTCGCCTGGCTCGGCGCCGGCGCGCGTCGCCACGAACACTTTCATTCCCAACTCCCTATTCGGATAGCCCGCCGTCAGCTTAGGAGCCCGCGCGATTCCCGCCAGAGGGCCGATTGACCCACTCACAGGCGGCCGGCGGCGGCCTCGTCGAGCCGCCAGAGCATCGCCGAGAACGCCGGGACCCGAATGTAGCGGTAGCGGCCCCCGGCCGGCGTGCAGATTCGGTGCAGGGTGCCGTCGTCCCACCAGAACAGGTCGCATCCGACCGGGAGCGGGGACTCGACGTAGGAAGACATGGCGTGGCGGAGCATGGCCAGGGCGACGTCGGTCAACGACTCGTCGCGGATGTGGTGGACGAGGATCTCGTCCCGGGCGGGAACCGCCACCAGCGCCCCATAGGGGTGCCGGGGGCCGACGTAGCGGCCGATCGCCAGGACATGGGCGGAGGTCCATCGTCCGCCCCGGACAGCGAGGTAGTCGGCAGCGCCCTCGCCGACCCTGAACCGCTCGGTGTGGACCGGCTCGTCCCACAACGACCCGCTCCGCGCTCGCTCCCAGACGCGGGGAGCGTCGACCCGCCAGCGCCGCACGGCCTCCGTCGTCACGGTCATCCCCAGCGGCCCGCGGCGGAGCATCAGGCGCTCACCGAGACCGTCGACCAGGGGACGTTCCATCAGGGCGCCGTCGAACAGTCCCAGGTCAGATTCGGCTACGACCGCCGCCCGAAGACCCGGCGCCGCCTCGTCGAACGTGGCCGGCATCGACGGGTCGACGGCCAGGAGGGTGTCGAAGTGGCTGCGCACCGCTTCCTCCCACTCGGCCGGATCGCGGTCGGCGAGCCGCCTCCGCAGCGGCTCGAGCCCGAAGACCCTCCCGTCGTCGGTGGCGAGCCCATCGCCGGTGACGCGGACATCGACCCCGACCGCCGCGAAGTAGGACAGGGCGAGCTCGACGATCTGGGCGGGGGTGGGTGCATCGGCCATGGCGCCGACGATATACGACGATATACGACGATTGAAGAGGGTTGAGTCAGCGGGACAGGGTGAGGGTGGTTCCGACGAACCGGGCGATGCAGGTTCCTCCCGCCGTCACCGGGATGTCCCAGGTGCGCTCGGGTGTGTCCGAGCCGAGGGCGGGGCGGGCGTCGGCGGCCACCACCTGGCCGACCGCGGCCGTGCCGTGACGCACGAAGTGGGTGGCCACGGCGACGGCGGTGACGCCGGCGTTGGAGATCAGGCTCATCGCGCAATCGGCCAGGGCGAAGAGAGCCCCGGTGGACACTCGTCCCGACTCGTCCAGATGCGTCTCGGACACCGTCATCTCGACCACGACGCGGTCGGGCTCGTCGACGACGAGGCGGGCGCCCAGGGCGGCTGCGAAACGATCCCGGGCGAGGAGGGTGGCGGCGTCCATCGGCGTCGATTGTGCCACGTCAACCCCGCCGCGCCCGGCGTCCGAGCAGGACCGGGGCTGCGATCAGGGTGGCGAGCGCCAGGCTGGCGGCGACGAGGAGCCACATCGGGTCGAACGACAGACGGTCGGCGACGAACCCGAGAACGACCGGGCCGACGCCGCCGCCGACGAACACCCCGGCCTGGGTGATGGCCGACCGGGAGGCGGCCGAGCTGCGGTCGGAGCCCACCACGGTGGCGGTGAGCAGCCCCGGCCAGCCCCAGCCGGTCGCATAGGCGGCGACGACGAGGAGCACGAACCACACGCCGGTGGCCCACGGCAGCAGGGCGAAGGCGACGGCGCCCGCGGCGAGGAGGGAGAAGAAAGCTTTCCCCACCCCGCCGACCCGGTCCACCGCCAGACCGGCGAGGAGGCGGGCGCCGATGCTCGCTCCGGAGCCGGCGAACTGGAGCCAGCCGGCCGTCGCCTCGTCGAGGCCCGCTTCGACCGACGCGGTGACCAGGAACGTCCCCAGTGCCCCGGCGGCCATCGCCCCCAAGGCGGCGACACCCGCCAGACGGCGCAGCTCCGAGACCGTCAGCCGGTCGCCGTCCCGGACCGGGGCGACGGCGGGCGGCGGATCGGGCAGGTGGCGGGGAACGAGGGACCAGACCACCACGGCGAGCAAGGGGGCGATGAGGAAGGCGGCCCGCCAACCCAGGTCGATGACCACGGTCGGGACGGCGACGCCGGCGAGGAGGGTGGAGCTGGGGATCCCGGCGTGTTTGATGCCGAAGACCGTGGCGATCCGGCGCGGGCTCGTGTACTGGGCGAGCGCCTGGTTGGCGGCGGGGTTGCTGATGCCGTAGACGACGGCTCCGGCCACCAGCAGCGCGCCGAGGGCCCATGCGTTGCGGACCAGGGCGGCGATGAGCGTGGAGAGGAGCGCCGAGCCGACGATGTTCATTCGCATCGCCTTCTGCCACCCGACCCTCTCCACCCACCGGCCGAGACGCGGGGAAACCGCAGCGGCGGTCAGGAAGAAGGCCGCGGTCAGCGCACCCAGGGCGAGCGGGCCGAGCGCGAGCTCGGATCCGATCTGGAAGAAGGCCGCCCCGGTCAGGAACACCGGGAGGGTGGACAGGGTGACCAACAGGACGCCGAGAGTGAGGAGTCGAAGCTGGGACGTCCGGGTCATCCCAGGAATCGTACGGTGGCCGCCGTTCGCCCGACCCCATGCCACCATGATCCGGTGATCTCGGCGCACACGGACTACGACCGCCAGCGGGAGGCGGAGCTCCGCCGTGCCCGTCGCCGTGCTTCCGGGCTGCTGCTCGTGGCGACCGCGATGTTCGCCTCCACGTTCGCCATGGGCGACGCCACCTGGGTCGGGTTCCTCCGCAGCACGGCGGAGGCGGCGATGATCGGCGGGGTGGCCGACTGGTTCGCGGTCACCGCATTGTTCCGGCACCCGTTCGGGATCCCCATACCCCACACGGCGATCATCCCCCGCTCCAAGACGGGCCTGGCGCGCAGCCTGGGCGAGTTCGTCCGCCACAACTTCCTCGAGCCATCACAGCTCGTCGAGCGGATCCGCGCCGCCGACATAGGCCGCCGCGCCGGCGAGTGGCTGTCTGCCGGCCACAACGCCGACATGCTCGCCGGCCAGATCGCCTCCGTCTTGGGAGCGGTGGCAGAGGGCCTCGACACCGAGGCGGTGGAGGAGTCGCTCGAGAGCCTCGTGCTCGATCGGCTCCACTCCCTCCCGCTGGCGGAGATGGTCGGCAAGGGGATCGAGGCCGCCGTCGTCGCCGGCCAGCATCGGCAGATCATGGAAGGGGCCATCCGCGGTCTGGCGTCGGCGCTGGACGACAACCGCGAGACGCTGCGCCGATGGGTGAGGGAGCAGTCCCCCTGGTGGGTGCCGGAGGTGGTCGACGACGCCGTCTTCTCACGAGGGCTCGAGGCGCTGCTCGATCTCGTCGAACGGGTCGCCTCCGACCCGAGCCACGAGATCCGCCGCACCCTCGACCTCCGCCTGGTGGAGATCGCCCGCCGCCTGCAGACGGACCCGGACCTCGCCGCCATCGTCTCAGAGAGGGTGGACGCCATCGCCTCCCAGCCCGAGGTGCGGGGCTGGGTCCGCGACCTGTGGTCGCAGGTCACCGCCGCTCTGGCGGATGCCGCCTCCCGGGCCGACTCCCCGATGCGGGGCCGCATCGCCAGCGCCCTCACCCGGCTCGGCGAGCGCCTGGTCGCCGAGGAGCGATTGCGAGCCCGATTCGACGGGTGGCTGGAGTCGCTGGCCCCACCGCTGGCCCGGGTGGGTCAGAACGAGCTGGCCGACATCATCGCGGTGACGATCGAACGGTGGGACCCGGAGGAGACGAGCAGACGGCTGGAGCTGTGGATGGGCCGCGACCTCCAGTTCGTCCGCATCAACGGTACCGTCGTCGGCGGTCTCGTCGGCCTGGCGATCCACAGCTTGGTGTTCGCCTTCGGCGGCTGATCTCAGATGTGCCCGTAGGCGCGGGTCGGGTGGATGGTGAGCACGAGCCGCCGATCGTCGATCATCGCCCGGTCGAACTCGTCCCAGTCGGGGTGCGGCCCGGCGATCGCCTCGTACACCCGGCGCAGGAGGCGGGCGGTGTCGTCGTCGGGATCGACGACGACCGGCGTGAGCGACACGTCGCCTTCCACCACCAGCCACTGACCGAAGTCGTCGCCGAGCACGTACATGGCGGCCCGGGGATCGCGCCTGACATGACGGGTCTTCGCCCGGGAGTCGGTGACGGATACGCAGAGGGCGTCGTCGATGACGGCGTAGACGACGTTGGAGGCGTGGGGCATGCCGTTGGGCTGGATGGCGAGCAGCACGCCCCGGTGACGGGGGCGGGCGAATTCGAGTGCGGTGGAGAGGTCCAAGTCTCGTACTCCTCTTTCAGGCGGATCCTGTCGGTGAACCGGCGACCGGCACCGGCCATTCCCTCCCTACCCTCGCGCACATGGACCGACTCCCGGTGGACGCCGCCGTTCCCGAGTTGCGCCGCGCCCTCGACGAGGCCAAAGCGGCGGTCCTGGTCGCCCCTCCGGGCTCGGGGAAGACGACCTGGGTCCCCCTCCAGCTCCTGGGCTCGGTCGAGGGCAAGGTCGTCGTGCTCGAGCCGCGTCGTCTCGCCGCCCGGGCGGCGGCCCGGCGGATGGCGTCCCTCCTGGGAGAGTCGGTGGGCGGCACGGTCGGCTATGTCACCCGCCACGACCGGGCGGTGGGCCCGGCCACTCGGATCGAGGTGGTGACCGAGGGGGTGTTGACCCGGCGTCTGCAGGCCGATCCGTCCCTTCCGGGGGTGTCGGTGGTCGTCTTCGACGAGGTCCACGAGCGAAACCTGCAGACCGACCTGGGCCTGGCCCTGACGCTGGACGTGCGCCAGAGCCTCCGACCGGACCTGGAGCTGCTCCTCATGTCGGCGACGATCGACGCCGTCGCTTTCGCCGAGTTGCTGGGCGGCGCCCCGGTAGTGGAAGCCGACGCCCCTTCGTTCCCAGTGGACATCCGCTGGGACCCGCCCCCGCCCCGGACCCGGGACCTGGAGTCGCACGTGGCCCGGGTGGTGCGGAGAGCGCTGGCCGAGACCGACGGCGACGTGTTGGTGTTCCTCCCCGGCATGGCCGAGATACGACGAACACAGGAACGGCTCGCCGACGTGTTGGCGGACGTGCGGATCCTCCACGGGTCGCTGCCGCCGGCGGAACAGGACCGGGCGATCGCCCCGTCGGAGCCGCCGTTCCGCAAGGTGGTGCTGTCGACCGACATCGCCGAGTCGAGCCTGACGGTGGAGGGGGTCACCGCCGTGGTCGACACGGGGCTGGCCCGAGCGCCCCGCTTCGATCCCCGCACCGGCATGACCCGGCTGCGAACGGTGCCGATCTCGCGGGCCTCGGCCGATCAGCGGGCGGGACGGGCGGGACGTCTCGGGCCTGGCGTCGCCTATCGGCTGTGGTCGAAGATGGAGCACGCCGCCCGGCGTCCGGGAATCGACCCCGAGATCACCCAGGTGGACCTGGCCGCCCTGGTGCTGGAGCTGGCGGCGTGGGGAGTCTCCGACCCTGCGGCCCTTCGCTGGCTCGACCCGCCGCCGCCGGCGGGGTGGGAGGAGGGGGTGGCGCTGCTCCGCGGCCTCGGAGCGGTCGACTCCCGGGGCCGCATCACCCCCGCCGGGAAACGGATGGCCGACCTGCCCCTCCATCCCCGGCTGGCGCGGATGGTCGTCGATGCCGGAGAAGACGAGGCGCTGGCGGTGTGGCTGGCGACGATCCTCGCCGAACGGGACCCGTTGCGGGGGCGGCCCGACGAGCTCCCGGCCGACATCGCCCTGCGGGTCCGGTTGCTCGTGGACCGCGGATTCCGTCATCCCGCCGCGGCGGGAGCGCCGCTGGCGCGGCTGCGGGAGGCGGCCGAGGACCTGGCCCGACGGGCGGGGGTCGACGGGCTCTACGCGGTGGACCTGGATCACACCGGGCGGGTGCTGGCGCTCGCCTTCCCCGACCGCCTGGCGATCCGGAGGGGGAGCCCCGGGCGGTTCCAGTTGCGCACCGGGACGACGGCGCTGGTGACGCCATCCGACCCGCTGGCCGCCGAGCGGTTCCTGGTCGCCGCCGACCTCGACGGCCGCCGCAGGGACGCCCGCATCCGGCTGGCAGCGGCGATCGACGCCGAGACCGTGGCTGCCGCCTTCTCCTCCGAAGTGGAGGAGACGACCCGCCTGACCTGGGACGGCGACCGCCTGACCGAGCGGGTCGAGCGCCGCCTCGGCGGCCTGGTGCTCGACTCCCGCGACCATCGGCCCGCCCCTGGAGAGGAGACGACGGCGGCGCTGCTGGAGCGGATCCGACGCCTCGGGATCGATTCGCTCCCCTGGTCGCAGCCGGCGCAGGACCTGCGGGACCGGGTGCAGCATCTCGCTCGCAGCGATCCGGGAGGCTGGCCGGACTGGTCCGACGAGGCGTTGACGGCGGCTCTAGAGGACTGGCTCGCCCCGCACCTGTGGGGTGCGACGGGCTGGGACGACGTCCAGAGAGTGGACCTCGCCGCGGTGTTGTCGGCTGCTCTCGGCCACGAGAGGCGAAGGAGGCTGGATGCCGAGGCCCCCACGCACTACACGCTGCCGTCGGGACGGCGGGTGCGCTTCGACTACTCCGGCGACGAGCCCCGGCTCTCGGTGCGGGTGCAGGAGCTGTTCGGGGTGACCGAGACCCCGACGGTGGGCGGGCGCCCCGTCGTCGTCGAGCTGCTGTCGCCGGCGAACCGGCCGATCCAGGTCACTTCGGACCTGGCAGGGTTCTGGGAGGGGTCGTGGCACGAGGTCCGAAAGGAGATGGCCGGCCGCTACCCCAAGCACCCGTGGCCTGAGACGCCCTAGGTCACAGGCAGGCGGCGGCCAGCTCCGCCAGCGGCGAGCGGATCGTGCGCTCCAGGGTGACGTGGCCGAACAGCTCCGAGCCCTTGAACTTCTCGATCAGCGCCGCCATGCCGCCGTACGGGGAGATGTAGGGGTTGTCGACCTGGCTGAGATCCCCGCAGAACACGACCTTCGAGTTGCGGCCCATCCGGGTGAGGATCACCTTGAGCGTGGCCAGCTCCAGGTTCTGGGCCTCGTCGATGATCACGAACTCGTCGGTGATCGACCGTCCCCGCAGGTATGTCACCGCCGCCAGCTCCAGCTCCCCGCGGTCGATGAGCTCCTCGACCGCCGCCTTGGCGCCGTCGGCACCGGCGTCGGCGAAAAGGGCATAGAGGTTGTCGTGCACGGCCGCCATCCACGGCGTGAGCTTCTCGCTCAGGTCCCCGGGGAGGTATCCGACCTCCTGGCGGCCCACCGGCACCAACGGCCGGTAGACGGACACCCGGCGGTAGCGCCGCTGCTCCAGCACCAGTTCCAGCCCCGCAGCCAAGGCCAGAAACGTCTTGCCGGACCCGGCGTTGCCCATGAGCGACACGGCCGGCAGGTCGGGGTCGAGCAGATGGTGGAGAGCCACCGTCTGGGCGAGGTTCTTCGGCTCCACCCCGAACGCCCGCACATGGGTGGGGACACGTTCGACGACGGCCGGCGGGCCCGCCTCCACCACCCGGGCCAGACCCGACCGGGATCGTCCGGCCCGCAGCACGACGAACTCGTTGACCAGGGCGTCCAGGTCGACGCCGATCTTTCCCTCGTCGAACAGCCGGTCGATGGTCGCCTCGTCGGTCTGGTGCTCGACCACGCCGGCGTAGACCTGGTCGACCTGGACCGTGTCGGCCCGGTAGTCCTGCACCTCGATGCCGAGCTGGGCGCCCTTGATGCGCAAGCTGGCGTCTTTGGTCACCAGGACCGGCGAGTCGAGGTTGAAGCAGGTGGAGAGGATCCGGTGGTCGGGCGTGGAAGGGTCGAGCACGGGAGGCAGCCGGTCGGAGTTGATGCCGTTGATCTCGATGCGGAGTGTCCCGCCGGAAGGGAGGGCGACCGGCTCGCGCATCCCGCCGGGCCGGGAGGCCCCCAGCCTCTCCAGCAGGCGGATGGCGGCCCGGGCGTTGGCGCCGACCTCGTCCAGGCGGGTCTTCTTCCGGTCGAGCTCTTCGACCACCACCAGCGGCAGCACCACCTCGTGTTCGTCGAAGCGGAGGACGGCGTTGGGGTCGGCGAGCAGGACGCAGGTGTCGAGGACGAAGGTGCGGGGCACGGCGATCTCCTGGCTGGCCACGATCCATGTTCCCCCATCCCCCTCCCCCAACCAAGGACCGCTCAGGCGGCGGTGAAGCGCGACACGAACTGCGGGCTCTTGAAGAGGTCGAACTGGCGATGGGTCTCCACCCAGCCGAGAGGCTCCACCATCCGCCTCACCTTGGCGGGCCAGAGCTTGTGGCAGTGGACCTGGCGGGCCTTGAACGGCGAGCCGTGGAGTATCACCGAGGTGGGTATGGCGTACAGGCCCATGATCGGCTCGGCGGGGTAGATGAACAAGGCCCGGCCCCGGGGCCGCAGCACCCGGGCCATCTCGGCGAACGCCGCCTCCAGCGCCGGGATGTGCTCGATGGCGTGGATGGAGACGATGGCATCGAAGCTGGAGTCGGCGAACTCGAGCTCTTCGGCTCGCATCGTCTTGACCCGCTCCGTGCCCGCCACCTCGGCGGCGTTGGGGTTGGCGTCGATCCCGACGACGTCGATCCCCCGGGCGGCGAGGCGCTTGACCAGATGGCCCGCCCCGCAGCCGACCTCGAGGACCCGCTCGCCTGGACGGAGCGGCAGCAGCCGGTCGATCTTCTTCAGGTGGCTCGAGTCCCAGCGGTTGACGAGGGCGTAACGCCGATTGTCGTAGCTCACCGCGGTGCCGCCTCCGTCGTGGACTCGAGATGGGGCGCCACCGCGTAGTCGCAGAGGACGGGACCGTCGGCGGTCATCGCCACGTGGGTGACGGAGGTGTTCTCGGGCGTGGCGAGCCGGCTCATCGTCCCCGTCGTGTCGCCGGAGAGGGTTCCGATGTAGGCCCGGATCACCCCGCCATGGGTGACCACGCCGGTGATCTCGCCGGGAGCGAGCTCGAGGGAGGCGACGGTCTGGGCCATGCGCCGGGTCGCCTCCGCCCAGGTCTCACCGTGCTCGCCGCGGGGGAGGTCCTGGCCCTCTTCGTAGATCCTGCGGGCGACGTCGGCCCAGCCGTCCCACACCTCTTTCCAGGTCAGCCCCTCCCACACCCCGAGGCCGATCTCCTTGAGGCCGTCGACGGGCACCGGGGTGGCGGCGCTGATCGCCGCCGCGGTGTCGGCGGCCCGCGCCAGCGGCGAGGTGTAGACGCGGTCGAGGCGCCCGTACCACTTCGCCAGCCACCGGGCCTGCTCCGCCCCGACGTCGTCGAGGCCCCAGCAGGACTGGCCCTGGAAGCGGCCGTCGACGTTGGCGCGGGTCCTGCCGTGGCGGATCAGCGCCACCACGGGGTCGCCGGCTTCGAGGTGGCGGGCCGCGTGGGTGCTGAGGCGGCCCAGGTGGGCAGTGTCGTTGAACCGCTTGAGACGCCAGTGGCCGGGCCCTCCGACCAGGTGGGTGAGCGACGCGTTCGAAGCCATGCGGTGGGGGCGGCGGCGCACCGTGGGAAGCAGCGTCGACAGGAGAGAGTCGAGCACCCCGCCGTGAGTGACCACCACTGCCCGGCCGGTCTCCCCGACCCGCTCGGCGAGACGGTCGATCGCCGACCACGCCCGGGCAGCCACCTCGCTCATCCGCTCGCCGATCCCGCCGAACGGCTCGTCGGCGCCGTTGTAGATGGATCGCAGGAGGACCCCGTCCTTTTCTGCGACGGTGTCGAAGGGGACGCCTTCCCATCTCCCCAGGTCGATCTCGATCAGGTCCTCTTCGATCTCGGGAGCATCGGAGAAGGCGGCGGCGGTCTCGTAGGCACGGGTCAGGGGCGAGGAGACGACTGCGTCGAAGCGCTGGCCCTCGACCCGACGGCCGAGAGCCGCCACCTGCTCGCGCCCGGCGGCGCTGAGGCCGGCGTCGCCGCGGCCCTGCCACGCCGCGGCGGCGTTGGCTTCGGATTCGGCGTGGCGGACTAGGAGGATCTCGGGCACGGGACTGCGGACATTTTGGACCCGATCGACGGGGATGCCTAACCGGTGTAGCCCCACCCGGCGGCCACGTCGGCGGCGAGCTCCATCACTTTTCGGGCCGTGGCCTCGTCGACGTAGTCCGAGTTGTCTTTCGTCCTGGTCGTGATCTTCCCGTAGAGGTGGGGATCGAAGCGGGCCCGGCTCAGGTCCGGGTTGGGCTCGTCGACGATCTCGGGGACGAAATCCTCTCCGAGGAACTCGCACACCTCGGCGACGACCGCGGCCGGATCGGAGGTGAACCGCTCGTAGGAGACGGCCCGGAACCGCTCCGGCACCTCGGCGACGAGACGCTGGGCGATGCGCCCTTGGCGACGGTAGATCTCGGCGAACTCTTCGACGCTGAGGTCGGCCCAGGTCGCCTGGGGGTCGACCGCCGCCCGCCGCAGGTACGACGTGTAGGTGTCGACGGGGTGACGGTGGATGAACAACAGCTTCGCCGTCGGCAGGGCGGCCAGGAGCCAGTCGGCGCGCTCGATGTGGGTGGGGGTCTTCTCCAGCATGCGCCGGCATCCCCGGACCGCGACGGCGTGGCGCACGAACGCCTCCAGCACCGGCGTAGCCCAGGCGGGGGCGCTGCCGTCGTCGGGCACCCCGACACCGCCGGTGAGCTTGCGCACCTCGTCGCAGAAGGCGCTGTAGGCGGCTTCGTCGCCCAGGAAGTACAGCCACAGGCTGCGGGGGCGGGGCGGCTTCCAGCGGGGCGCCGAGTCGAGATGGTTGACCACCGAAGACTCCGCCAGCGCCAGCTCCTCGGGGCCTCTCACGGCAAAAGACGGGTGCTTGAGCAGGGTGCGGTAGAGGATCGACGACCCCGACCGGGGAGCGCCGACGATGAACACCGGGCCCTGGGTCACACCAGTGGAGTCTGCTGATGGAAGACCAACCGCCAACCGTCGTCGTCCTTTCGGTATCCGCTGGCGATCATCGCCTGGTAGTCGATCTCACCGCTGCCTGCCGACCTGGCCCTCGCCTGGTAGCCGAGGATGGACGTGGAGGCCGAATGGACCCAACGGACGTCGTCGAAGTCGACGGCGTCCCAGCCCCTCTCGGCTTCCATGACGGAGACGACCTCGTCTTTTCCCATCATCCCCGACGACAGCACGATCAAGCCGTCGTCGGCGAAGTGGCGCCGCCAGTACTCGGGGTCTCCCCCGCCCTCCAGCCAGAAGTCGCGCTCGAGCGCCAGGATCGCTCTCTCCCGTTCCTCCATGGCCACCACCGTATATCGGCGGTCGGCCGTAGCGCTCAGATGAACGCCGAGGCGAAGATCAGCGCCACGATCGTCATCACCTTGATGACGATGTTCATCGCCGGGCCGGAGGTGTCCTTGAACGGGTCGCCGACGGTGTCGCCGATCACGGCCGCCTTGTGGGGGTCGGAGCCCTTGCCGCCGAACGCCCCCGCCTCGATGAACTTCTTGGCGTTGTCCCACGCCCCGCCGGCGTTGGCCATGAAGATGGCGAGGAGGAAGCCGGTGACGAGGGCGCCGGCCAGGAACCCGCCCAGCATCTCCACGTCGTAGAAGCCGATGATGAGCGGCAGCGCGACGGCCAGCGCGCCGGGGATGATCATCTCCCGCAGGGCGGCGGCGGTGGCGATGTCGACGCACTTGGCGTATTCGGGGCGGGCGTCGGGAGCGCCTTCCTTGAGTCCCTTGATCTCGCGGAACTGGCGGCGGACCTCGTCGATCATCTTGTTGGCGGCCCGGCCCACCGCGTTCATCGTGAGGGCGGCGAACAGGAACGGGAACATCGCCCCCAGGAAGAGCCCGATGACGGTCTCGGCCCGGACCAGGTCGATGGCGTCCAGTTGCACCGCCTGGGTGAAGGTGGCGAACAGGGCCAGGGCGGTCACGGCCGCCGAGGCGATGGCGAAGCCCTTGGCGACGGCGGCGGTGGTGTTGCCGAGGGCGTCGAGGGCGTCGGTGGACTCGCGGACCTCGGCCGGCAGGTGGGCCATCTCGGCGATGCCCCCGGCGTTGTCGGCGATCGGGCCGTAGGCGTCGACGGAGATCGTGATGCCCAACGTGGCGAGCACGCCGATGGCGGCGATGGAGACGCCGTAGATGCCGCCGCCGTCACCCAGCGCCCAGTTGCCGGCGAAGTAGGCCCCGGCGATGCCGACGGCGACGACGATCACCGAGAACGCCGCCGAGCGCATGCCCTCGGCGATGCCGGAGATGATCACCGTGGCGGGACCGGTCTGGGCCTGGCGGGCGATCTCTTTCACGACCTTGTAGCTGTCGGAGGTGAACCACTCCGAGATCTTGCCGACGAACCAGCCGACGACGAGGCCGACGACGACGGCGATCCACAGCCCGAGCGGCCGGGTCTCGGAGCTGTCGAAGACCAGGTAGACCAGCCCGAGGGTGCCGGCGGCGGTGGCGATCAACGAGAAGTTGGTTCCCCGGTGGAGGGCGGCGGCGAGGTCGTCGGCGCTCTTGGCCCGGACCAGGAAGGAACCGATGATCGAAGCGAGCATGCCGAGCGCCGCCACCGCCAGCGGGAAGATGATCGCCTGCGCCTGGAACGAGGCCCCGGCGAAGACTATGGCGGCGAAGGCGATCGGGGCGACCAGCGAGCCGACGTAGGACTCGAAGAGGTCGGCGCCCATGCCGGCCACGTCGCCGACGTTGTCACCGACGTTGTCGGCGATCACCGCCGGGTTGCGGGGGTCGTCTTCGGG
>PKRG01000019.1 GCA_017577575.1 Acidimicrobiia bacterium
CCCCCACACGATCAGCCAACACCCGCGTAATCGCCGCCGTCAACGTCGTCTTCCCATGATCAATATGACCCATCGTCCCCACATTCACATGCGGCTTCGACCGATCAAACTTCGCCTTGGCCATTTCCTCTTCTCCCTTGTCTGACGGATTGACGGCCGCCTGGTAGCGGCGGGCAGACTCGAACTGCCGACCTCTCGATTATGAGTCGAGCGCTCTCACCTGCTGAGCTACGCCGCCTCGTTGCGCTGACATGTGTGCGCGGTCCCGGCGACCGCGACCGTCTCGAGTCGCCGGGTTTGAGCCCCCTCGGGGACTTGAACCCCGGACCCCTTCCTTACCATGGAAGTGCTCTACCACTGAGCTAAGGGGGCGTGTGTTGCAGATTAGTGGCGTCCCCCACGGTGGGGGACGCCACCGTGCCGGGAGAAGGATTCGAACCTCCGAAGGCTGAGCCGGCAGATTTACAGTCTGCTCCCTTTGACCGCTTGGGTATCCCGGCACACCGAACCGCGCGCCCAGAGCGCGCGGTTGCATCCAGAATTCTAGTGACTGGTCCCGCCACCCCCAAAGGGCGCTAGGGCGCCGGGTCGAACTCGCCGTAGGTGTTCTGGAAGTCTTCGAGCCGGCGCCTGACGGTGCGGGTGACCAGCCCCGTCATGAGCCCGACGTAGACGACGGCCACGCCCAGCCAGACGGGGTCGACGGCGAAGGTGACGAGAGCACCGCCGCCCGCCAGGGCCCACGACAGGGGCCGCCACCGCTCGAGTTGCATCAGCGCCCAGCCGGGGCCGCGGCAGGCGGACCGCGCCGAGAACCAGCCGCCCCAGGCGGTGACCGCCGCCACGACGACGGTGATCGCCACCATCGCCGCCGGCGTGTCGAGGTTCACCGGATCCCCGACGCCATGGCGTGCAGACGCCGGATCCGCTCCTCGATCGGCGGGTGGGTGGAAAAGAGCGTGGCGAAGCTCTGGCCCCGCACCGCCTTCAGCGGGTTGTCGATGAACAGCTGGCTGACGGCGGGGTTGACCTCCATGGGGCGCCGGGCGGTGCCGGCTCCGATCTTCGCCAGCGCCGAGGCGAGCGCCATGGGGCGCCCGGTGAGCTCGGCGCCGTCGGCGTCGGCCTCGAACTCGCGGGTACGCGAGATGGCGAGGCGGATCAGCATGGCGGCGATCGGGGCGAGGATGATCGAGACCAGCCCGATGATCGCCCCGATGGGGTTGTTGCGGTCGCGGTCGCCGCCACCGAACCACAACGCCATGCGGGCGAAGATCGACAGAGCCGCGGCCAGCATCGCCGCCACCGAGCTGATGAGGATGTCGCGGTTGCGGACGTGGGCCAGTTCGTGGCCCAGCACCCCCTCCAGCTCTTCGTCGTCGAGGATCTGGAGGATGCCCGTGGTCACCGCCACCGCCGCGTTCTGGGGGTTGCGCCCCGTGGCGAAGGCGTTGGGCTGAGGGGAGTCGATGAGGTAGATGCGGGGCATCGGCATGCCGGCCCGGCTCGTGAGGTTGCGGACGATCGAATAGACGTTGGGGAGCTGATGCTCTGCCACCGGCCGGGCGCGGGTGGCGGCGAGGGCGATCTTGTCGGACCAGAAGTAGGCGGCGAAGTTCATGAAGCCCACCAGCACCAGCCCCACCCAGAATCCGTCCATGCCTCCCCAGGCGTAGGCGACCCCCCACACCAGGGCGGACAGAAAGGCGAGAAGGGCAGCGGTCTTCAGGTTGTTCATCCCGCTCGAATCCTACCGGGAGGGCGGGAATACGGTCAGACGGCGGCCAGGAGGATCATCGTCGCCGGGATTCGGGAAGGGCGACGGACGACCCCGGTTTCGGCTCGAGCGACGGCCGCTCGCACAGGAAGGGGATTCCGTCGTCACCGGCGTGGTATTCGTAGCGGGTCCCGTCGTGGGAGAGGACCACCCGATAGCCGTCGACGAGGGCCTGGGTGTACATCTTGCCCGGCTCGGGGCAGCCCAGGCTGCCGTCGCTCCACGTCACTCTCCCGGCCGAGGCCACCTCGATCGCCGCCGGGTCGACGTCGAGGCGTGCGGCGAGATCGGCACGGGCGGCGTGGATCACCGCTTCGAGGTCGCTGGGCATGGTCGAGGTCTCGGTCGGCGCACCGGTGGATGGTACGCCGGTGGCGGCCGGCTCGCCGCCTCCGCACGCCGCGATCAGGACCACGAGGGCGATCAGGACCCTCACACCACTGGGACGCCCCGAGCCGTCGCCGGGTTCCTTCATCGCTTGGCGATCAGGACCCGGAAGTCGCCCAGGCCGCGGGGATGCATGAGCGTCTCGGCTTCGGTGCGGACGGTGCGCACCCGGAGACGCTCCATCTCCTCTCCCCGGCGGGCGAGCTCCAGTTCCTGGCGCCGCAGGTCGGATATCACGTCGCGGAGGCCGTAGGCGGCGAGGAAGTCGTCCTGGCGCTGGAGTGTGACCTCGGCGCCGGCCCTGCGGGCCACGTCCTCCAGGGCGGTGAAGTTGACGTCGGCGGTGATGTCGGTGGCTCCGGGCTCGTCGAGGGGATGAGGCCCCAGGTGGTGGGCGCGGTAGGTGCGGAGGGTGCCGTCCCGGCGGCGTGGCACGAGGTTCTCGGCGGTGTCGCCGTAGTCGATGAGCACCACGGACCCGGCCTCGAGCCGCGAGAGGACGTCTTCCAGCCACTGGCACGCCTGGATCTGGACCTCCACCCAACCCCCGTCCTCGACGGGCCCGGCGTAGCGCTGGACCCAGTCGAGGACCTCGGGGCGGGGTGGGGCGTCGACGAACACCAGGCGGTCGTCCTCGGCGCCGACCCACCGCTCGCGCCAGGCGCCGTCGACGCGCTGGGCGATGGCCATCGGCAGGTTGTCCATCAGCTCGTTGGCGAGCACCACCCCCCGCCACCGCTCGCCCACCTCGGCGACAGTGGCGACGACCCGCCCTTCCCCGACGATCTCTGCCAGCGCCGCCCGGGCCGGCGGGGCGACCTCCACCGCCCACGCTTCCACCGGGTGGGCGGCGAGGAGGGGCCGCAGGAGGCTCCCCGAGCCGCCGGCGACTTCGACGAGGCGGAACGGCGCCCCGATCCTCTGTTCCTCCTCGGCGACGTAGCGGGCCAGGGTCTCGCCGAAGAGGCTCGAGACCTCCGGGCTGGTGAGGAAGTCACCGGCCTTCTGGGACCGCAGCACGTCACCGGCGAAGAACCCGCCTTCGGGGTCGTAGAGGGCGAGCTCCATGAACCGCTCGAACGGCAACGGGCCTTCTTCCCGGATGGTCTGGAGGATGCGGTCCTTCATGGTGGTGGTGACGAGGGCTGAGGCTGCGGGGGCGCCCGCGCACCATAATCGGGGCCGTGCGGGTGTTGTTCGTCGCCTCGGAGGTAGCGCCCTTCGCCAAGACCGGCGGGCTGGCCGATGTCGCCTCCGCCCTCCCCCAGGCGTTGGCGGCACGGGGCCACGACGTGCGGGTGGTGATGCCCAACTACGACGTCGTCTCCGGCAACGGCTTCCGACCGGCCGAGGCGGAGCCGGGGATCCTGGGCTTCGATCTCGGCCCCCGGCGGGTGGCGGCGGGAGTCAAAGAGCTTCCGCTGGGCGACGTGGCCGTGACCCTCATCGACGTGCCCAGCCTGTACCGGGTGGGCGCCATCTACACGGAAGGGCCCGAGGAGGCGTTTCGCTTCGCGGTCCTCAGCCGGGCGGCCCTGGAGCTGTGCCGGAGATGGCGGTGGGCGCCCGACGTGGTGCACTGCAACGACTGGCAGACCGCGCTGGTCCCCTTCTATCTGGAGGCGATGTTCCGGAGTGACCCGGTGCTGGGGTCGGCGGCGACCGTCTTCACCATCCACAACCTCGCCTACCAGGGCGTCTACCCCGCCGACGTGATCCCGTCTCTCGGCATCGGCGGCTTCCGCGACATGCTCGACCAGGACAGCCTCCGCTCCGGCTACGTGGGCATCCTGGCGCTCGGCCTCCGCTATGCCGACCTCCTCACCACCGTCAGCCCCACCTATGCGCGAGAGATCCTCACTCCCGAGCTCGGCTTCGGGCTGGACGGGCTGCTCCGCACCCGTGCCGACGATCTCGTGGGGATACTCAACGGCATCGACACCGCGGTGTGGAACCCGGCCACCGACCGCCTCATACCGCACCTCTACTCGGCGAAGAGCCTGTGGCGGAAGGAATGGAACAAGAAGGCGCTGGCAGAGCGTGTGGGGCTGGAGTGGGGGGAACGGGTCCCGGTGTTCGGCATCGTCAGCCGTTTGGTCGAACAGAAGGGCATCGGCCTGCTCCCCGGGCCGATCTCGGGGCTGCTGGAGCGGGCCGATGCCCGCTTCGTCGCCTTGGGGAGTGGCGAGCAGCGCTTCGAGGAGGCTCTGGCGGACCTGGGCGAGCGCTTCCCGGGACGGGCCGCCTTCGTCTCCGGATACGACGAGCCTCTCGCCCACCTGATCGAAGCCGGCGCCGACGTGTTCTTGATGCCCTCCCAGTTCGAGCCCTGCGGGTTGAACCAGATGTACAGCCTCGCCTACGGCACGCCGCCGGTGGTGCGCAAGACCGGCGGGCTCGCCGACACGGTCCGCCACTGGGACCCGACGAACCGGACGGGGACCGGCTTCGTGTTCGAGCACTTCGACGAGGGCGGCGTGTGGTGGGCCCTCAACGAGGCGCTGGGGGCCTACGCCGACCGCAAGGGCTGGAAACAGCTCCAGCTCAACGGGATGGCCGAGGACAACTCGTGGGAGAAGGCGGCCGGCGAGTACGAAGGGGCGTATCAGCGGGCCGTCGACACCGCCCGGGCCAAGCGAGTGGCGAGGCCCTCGACGTAGCCCACGAGCTCGGGCGGCTCCAGGATCTCGAAGTCCACGTCGAACCAGATCAGGTGGAAGGCGAGCCATTCGAGCGAGTCGCCGCGGGTGCGGAACAGGCAGCTGTGGCCGTCCCGCGGCTCCACCTCCCCCTCGCGGGGGCGCACCTTGGGCGCGATCTCTTCGTAAGGGGCGTGGAGCACCGCCGTCACGTGGTAGCGCATGGGGATCGCCCCCATCGACTCCAAGACGTACTCCACCGGGTCGCCTCCGGGGATCTGGCGGGGATTGAATCGGAGCCGGGTCGGACGCGGGTCCCGGATCCGGTCGAGGCGGAAGGTGCGCCAGTCGTCGCGGTCCCGGTCGTAGGCGACCAGGTACCAGCGACGATGGAGGGTGACCAGACGATGCGGTTCGACGTGGCGCTCGGCGGTGTCGCCGGTGCGGGTCTGGTACTCGAAGCGAATTCGCTCGCAGTCCCGGCAGGCCTGGGCTAGCGTCGCCAGGACGTCGACATCCACCGTCGCCCAGGAGCGGATCATGGGGGCGACCGCGGTCTGGAGCGTGTTCACCTGCCGCCGAACCCGAGGAGGCAACACCTGTTCCAGCTTGGCGAGGGCCCGCACCGATGTCTCCTCGATCCCGGTGATCGACCCGCCGGCGGCGGTCCTCAGCCCCACGGCGATGGCGATCGCCTCCTCCTCGTCGAGTAGGAGGGGTGGGATGTCGGCCACGGGCTCCAACTGATATCCGCCCGCCGGCCCCGGCGTGGCACGCACCGGGTACCCCAGATCGCGGAGACGCTCGATGTCGCGCCGCAGGGTCCGCTCGGACACCTCGAGACGATCCATCAGCTCCTGACCCGACCACGTCCGCCGGGTCTGGAGCAGCGACAGGAGTTGGAGGAGTCGGGCGGTGGTGGCCATGGGCGACAGGATCCTATCGGTTGCGGTCAGAAACTGACACCAATAGCGCATAGCTTGCCGACCGGTGAGATCGAGGCGGCCGATCGGTCTGCACCACATGACGAGAGAACGGAGGAAGAGATGAGACCAGTCATACGGGCCGAAGGGCTCGTCAAGCGCTACAAGGAGGTGACCGCCCTCGACGGCCTCGATCTCGAAGTCGCCGAAGGCCAGGTGCTGGGCCTGCTCGGCCCGAACGGTGCCGGCAAGACGACCGCGGTGCGGATCCTCACGACCCTGCTCGTCCCCGACGGCGGTCGAGCCGAAGTGGCGGGGATCGACGTCGTCGCAGACCCCAACGGGGTGCGGTCACGGATCGGGCTGTCCGGCCAGTACGCCGCCGTCGACGAGCACCTCACCGGGTTCGAGAACCTGGAGATGGTCGGCCGTCTCTACCGGCTCGGGCGGAAGGCCTCCCGGGAGCGGGCGCGGGAGCTGCTCGAGCGCTTCGACCTGTCCGAGGCCGGCGACCGGCCGGTGAAGACCTACTCGGGCGGCATGCGCCGCCGTCTCGACCTGGCCGCGGCGCTCGTCGCCAGGCCCGCCGTGCTCTTCCTGGACGAGCCCACCACCGGGCTCGACCCGCGGAGCCGGGCGAGCATGTGGGAGATCATCCGGGAGCTGGTCGAAGGCGGCACGACGCTGTTGCTGACCACCCAGTACCTGGAGGAGGCCGACCGCCTCGCCGACGACATCGTGGTCATCGACCACGGGCGGGCGATCGCCCGGGGCACCGCCGACCAGCTGAAGTCCCAGATCGGAGGCGAGCGGGTGGAGCTCGTCGTCGAGTCGGTCGAGCACCTGGCGGCGGTCAAAGAGACCCTCGTCCGGGTGGCGGTCGGCGACGTCGTGATCGACGAGCAGTCCCGTCGGGTGACCGCCCCGGTCGCCGGAGGCAGCGGCGCTCTGATCGACGTCCTCCGCAGCCTGGACGGGGCGGTGACGATCCTCGACGTGGGCCTGCGCCGCCCGACCCTCGACGACGTGTTCCTCGCCCTCACCGGCCACGCCACCGCCGCCGAGCGCAACGGCGCCCCGGTCGATGGCGCCACCGAAAAGGAGACCATCCGATGACTACGTTGACATGGGCGCTGGCCGACGGCTTCGTCGTCGCCAAGCGCAACCTCATCAAGGTGAAGCGGGTCCCCGAGATGATCGTGTGGGTCCTGCTGTCCCCCATCATGTTCGTGCTGCTGTTCGCCTACGTGTTCGGCGGCTCGATCGACGTCCCCGGAGGGGTGAACTACCGGGAGTTCCTCATCGCCGGCATCTTCGCCCAGACGGTGGTCTTCGGCGCCAGCTACACGGGCGCGGCATTGGCCGAGGACATGCAGAAGGGCATCATCGACCGCTTCCGCTCCCTGCCCATGTCACGGGCAGCGGTGCTGTTGGGGCGGACGGCGAGCGACGTGCTCTACAACGTCCTGTCCATCACGATCATGTCCCTCACGGGCCTGCTCGTCGGCTGGACCATCCGCACCTCGGTGTGGGAGGCGATCGCCGGGTTCGCCCTGCTGCTCCTGTTCTCGTACGCCTTCTCGTGGGTGATGGCGACGGTGGGCCTCTTGGTCCCCAACGTGGAGGTGATCAACAACGCCTCCTTCATGGTGATCATGCCGCTCACGTTCATCTCCAACGCCTTCGTGCCGGCCGAGAACCTGCCCACCCCGCTGCGGATCTTCGCCGAATGGAACCCGGTGTCGGCGGTCACCCAGGCGGCGCGGGAGCTGTTCGGGAACACGAACCCGCTGGCGGCGGCGTCGGAGGCCTGGTCGATGCAGAACGCCGCCCTCTACACGCTGATCTGGGTGGTCGTGATACTGGCGATCTTCGTGCCCCTGTCGGTGAGGCTCTACAAGCGGTCGGTCACCAAGTAGACGAACAGAGGCGGGAGCCGCCCGGCGAAAGCGGGCGGCCCCCGATCGTCACGTGGCGGTCGGAGCCGACCGTCCGGGGCCCAGGCCTCCGAGCGGCTGGCGGTCGATCGGTTGCAGGCGGGCGGCGACGACGATGCCCACGAGGATCACCCCCAGGCTGACCCAGGCGTTGCGGCTGAGCCCCAGGAAGCGGAAGGTGGTGTCGGTGCGCAGCAGCTCCATTCCGAAGCGGAGCATGCCGTAGCCGACCAGGTAGAGGGCCAGGAGCTTGCCCCGGATGGCGGGAAAGCGTCTCTCGGCCCACAGGATCAGCCCCACGACGATCAGGTTGCCGAGCGACTCGTACAGGAAGGTGGGGTGGAAGGTCTCGAACCCGGCGTACTGGGGCGGGCGGTGGGCAGGGTCGATCTCGAGCCCCCACGGCAGGTCGGTGGGAGTCCCGAAGAGCTCCTGGTTGAACCAGTTGCCCCATCGGCCCACCACCTGGGCGAGCGGGATGGCAGGGGCGGCCGCATCCAGGAAGAGCCGCAGGTCTGCCCCCCACCGCCGGATCAGCACCAGGGCGGTGATCGCCCCGGCGGTGAGGCCGCCGTAGAAGGCGAGGCCTCCCTCCCAGATGGCGATCACCTTCCACCACTCACCTTGGAATCGGTCGAGGTGGGTGCTCACGTAGGCGGCCCTCGCCCCGAGGAACCCGATCAACACCATCCAGAAGACGATCCGCTCGACGACGGAGGTGTCGCCGCCGCCCGCCTCGTAGCGGCGGCGGAGCAGGGTCCACGCCAGGGCGACGCCGATGGCGATGCAGATCCCGTAGAACGTGACGCGAAGGGGCCCGATCTCGATGGCCCGGATGGGCGGCGAGGGGATGGATGCGAAAACCGTCGGCACGGACGGAGACGGTAATTCGGCGGCGGCGCAACGAGCACCCGCGAAAGAGGAAGGCCCCGCCGGGCGGGGCCTTCCGGGTGTGTTCGGCGTCCGGACCGATCAGAAGTCCATGTCGCCGCCGTGGCTGTGGCCAGCGCCGGCGGGCTGCTCTTCCTTCTGCTCGGCGACGAGCGCCTCGGTGGTGAGCAGCAGAGCGGCGATGGAGGCCGCGTTCTGCAGCGTGGAGCGAGTCACCTTGGCGGGGTCGATGACACCGGCCTTGAACATGTCGGTGAACTCGCCGGTGGCGGCGTTGAAGCCCATGGAGTCTTCCATGTTGCGCACCTGCTCGACCACCACGCCGCCTTCCATGCCGGCGTTGACGGCGATCTGGCGGAGCGGCTCCTCCATGGCCCGCTTGACGATCATGCGGCCGGTCTTCTCGTCGTCGGTCCCGCCGCGGATCTTGTCGATGGCGGCCTGGGCACGGAGCAGCGCCACGCCACCGCCGGGCACGATGCCCTCTTCGACGGCGGCCCGGGTCGCCGACACCGCGTCCTCGATGCGGTGCTTCTTCTCCTTCAGCTCCACCTCGGTGGCCGCGCCGACCTTGATGACGACGACGCCACCGGCCAGCTTGGCGAGACGCTCCTGGAGCTTCTCACGATCCCAGTCGGAATCGGTGTTCTCGATCTCCCGCTCGATCTGCTTGATGCGAGCCTTGACGTCGGCCTCGGAGCCGGCACCGTCGACGATGGTGGTGGTGTCCTTGGTGATGACCACCTTGCGGGCCCGGCCCAGCATGTCGAGCGTGACGTTCTCGAGCTTGAGGCCGACCTCCTCGGAGATCACGGTGCCACCGGTGAGGATGGCGATGTCCTGGAGCATGGCCTTGCGCCGCTCGCCGAAGCCGGGAGCCTTGACGGCGGCCGACTGGAAGGTGCCCTTGAGCTTGTTGACCACCAGGGTGGCCAGGGCCTCACCTTCGACGTCCTCGGCGATCACCAGGATCGGCTTGCCGGCCTGCATCACCTTCTCGAGGACCGGCACCAGGTCGTTGACCGAGGAGATCTTCTGGTTGGCGATCAGGATGTAGGGCTCCTCGAGCACCGCCTCCTGGCGATCCGGGTCGGTCACGAAGTAACCGGAGAGGAGGCCCTTGTCGAACTGCATGCCCTCGGTGTACTCGAGCTCGAGCCCGAAGGTCTGGCCGTCCTCCACGGTGATGACGCCGTCCTTGCCGACCTTCTCGAAGGCCTCGGCGATCACCTTGCCGATCGACTCGTCGTTGTTGGCGGAGATGGTGGCCACGTGGGCGATCTCCTCGGAGGTCTCGATGTCACGCGACATCGACTGGATCTCCTCGACCGCCTTCTCGACGGCCTGCTCCATGCCCCGCTTGAGCTCCATCGGGTTGGCGCCCGCCGCCACCTGACGCAGACCCTCGCGGACCATCGCCTGGGCGAGGACGGTGGCGGTGGTGGTGCCGTCACCAGCGACGTCGTTGGTCTTGTTCGCCACCTCGTAGGCGAGCTTGGCGCCCATGTTCTCCCACGGGTCGTCCAGCTCGATCTCCTTGGCGATGGTGACACCGTCGTTGGTGATCGTGGGGGCGCCCCACTTCTTCTCGAGGACGACGTTGCGACCCTTCGGGCCGAGAGTCACCTTTACCGTGTCGGCCAGCTTGTCTACGCCGGCCTGGAGGCCGCGGCGGGCCTCCTCGTTGAAGCGAAGTTCCTTCGCTGCCATATGCGATCGACTCCTCTAACTCAGTTGACGATGGCCAGCAGGTCGCGGGAAGACAGCACGAGGTACTCGGTGCCGTCCAGCTTGACCTCGGTACCGGCGAACTTGGAATACAGGACGCGATCGCCCTCTCTCACATCCATCGGAAGTCGATTCCCGTCGTCATCGAGGGCGCCGGGACCGACGGCCACGACCTTCCCGATCTGCGGCTTCTCCTTGGCGGTATCGGGAATGACGAGACCCGAAGGCGTCCTCTGCTCGAGTTCGTCTTCGGGCTCTACCACTACCCGATCGCCCAGAGGCTGCAGCTTCATACGTTCCTCCTTGAAGCTCCTCTGACTGCCGTTAGCAGTCGCGGCTGTTGACTGCTAAGAAACTAGCACTCGACGCTCGGGAGTGCCAAATCTCTCCCCGACGGATCTCAGTCTATCAGACTCAGGTTTTCTCACGCGTGCGTCACGTCAGACAGTGACTAGTCCGCGCGGGGATCTCCACGATCCTCCTCATCCGAAGGTGCATCGGGGCCGATATGTGGGGTGATGGATCGGACGGACGGTCCATACATCGAACAGTGCTGGGGATCGATGTCCGCCCGTCTGCCCGTCTGGTCGGTGGGCTGTGCGCCCAGATGGGGCAGATGGCCGGCCCATCCGTCACCGCGGAGCGGGCCCCGGAAGCAGGCACCGGGGCCCGCTCCCTGCATCCGGCCCCCCGTCACGGCAATCTCATCGCGGGGTCCACGGTCTCTGCCCAGTCGGTGATCCGCCCCTGGCTCAGCCAGAACGCCCCCGCCACCCCGATCATCGCCCCGTTGTCGGTACACAGGATCGGAGAGGGAAGGCACAGGGTGATGCCCCGCTTGTCGGCCTCTTCGGCGAAGCGCTCCCGGAGGCGACGGTTGGCGAGCACCCCTCCTCCCCCGGCCACCACCCCGACGCCGGTGTCGTCGACCGCCCGGAAGGTCTTGTCGACCAGCACGTCGACGATCGCCTCCTGCACCGCCGCCGCCACGTCCTTCCTCTCGGGAAGCGAGCCCTCCTTCTGCGCTCTCTGGAGATACGTGACCACTGCCGTCTTCAGCCCCGAGAAGGAGAAGTCGTAGGGCCGGTCGGGCAGGGCCCGCGGGAACGACACGACGGTCGGGTCGCCCCCTTCCGACTCCCGGTCGATGGCCGGGCCCCCGGGAAACCCCAATCCCATGACCCGCGCCAGCTTGTCGAAGGCCTCCCCGGCGGCGTCGTCGATGGTCGAGCCCAGCGTCTCGTAGTCCCCCCAGTCCCGCACCCAGACGATCTGGCTATGGCCCCCGGAGGCGAGGAGGGCGACTGCAGGAGGACGGAACTCCTCGAACTGCAGCCGGGGCGCCATCAGATGGCCCTCCATGTGGTCGATCCCCACGAACGGCAGCCGCCGCGCCCAGGCGATGGCCTTGGCGAAGGAGTGGCCCACCAGGAGGGCGCCGATCAGGCCAGGGCCGGCGGTGGCGGCGATCCCGTCCAGGTCGTCGGGGTGCACCCCCGCCTCCCGCAGCGCCTGATGGGTGAGGGAGCGGATCGCCTCCACGTGCGCCCGGGCGGCGACTTCGGGGACGACTCCCCCGAAGCGGGCGTGCAGCTCGACCTGGGAGGACAGCACGTTGGAGAGGATCTCGGTGCCCCGGACCACGGCGACCGCGGTCTCGTCACACGACGTCTCGAAGGCGAGGACGGTCGGGTTCACGGGAGCTCCCCTCGGATCTGGCGCAGCCGTTCGGCGTAGGCGTCCGTGTCGATGTCGTGGGCCCACATGATCAGGGCGTCCTCGTCGACGTAGTAGGCCTTGCGCACCCCCACCGGGACCATCCCGAACCGGCGGTACAGCGCCTGGGCCGAGGCGTTCGACACCCGGACCTCGAGCGTGAGGCTCTTGGCGCCCCTCTCGATGGCGCCGGTGACCAGCTCCAGCATCAGCCGGGTGCCGATGCGGGCCCGGCGATGGGCGGGGTCGACGGCCACCGTCGTGATGTGTGCCTCCTCGCCCACTTCCATCACCCCGCCGTAGCCGACGACGCGGCCCTCCGCGTCGAGCGCCACCAGGTAGAGGCGGTTCTCGGCGGCGAGCTCGTCACGGAAGATCTGCTCGGACCAGGGGGTGGCGTAGGTGCGCCGTTCCAGGTCCAGCACCTCGGGGAGGTGCGCCTCCGTCATCGGGGCGAGCGTGACGTGGCGGGTCGAATCGGGCGTCGTGGACACGTTCATCCCCATGGTCCCCGATCGTGGATCTTGTCCCAATTGATGGTGACGTCCGGGTCGCGCAGATACAGCGGGCGCACCTCTTCGGGCGGAGGGATGTCGTCGCGTTCCAGCCGACCGGCGGCGAGCTCTGCCACCGCCGCGGCAGTGGGGTACAGAGGCCGGCCGGTCTTCACCCGGTGGAGGCCGGAGAGCACCTTGTCGGCGATCAGCTCGGTGTCGCCGACCACGAGGAAGTCGCTGGGGTCGGAGTCGAGGCGGGCGCGGAGCCCTTCGAAGTCGACGAGCTCGGGGGCGCTGTCGCGGACGACGCCTCCGGGGACGGGCCGGTACGACGCCACCGCCAGCTCGCCCCGGCGCACGTCGATCACGGCCCAGATGTGGCGGTGGCCGGTGGCCGCCTCGAACGCCAGGGCGTCGAGGCCCGACACGGGGATCACCGGGACCCCGAGGGTGGCGCCGAGGCCCTGGGCGGTGGCCACGCCCACCCGGATGCCGGTATAGAGGCCGGGGCCGACGTCCACGGCGATCCCGTCCAGGTCCTGAGGAGACCAGCCCACCTGGTCGAAGCAGAAGTCGATGGCGGGCACCACGAAACGGGAGTGACCGGTCCGGTCGACCAGCGTGGCGGAAGCGACCACCCGCCGCCCCTCGGCGAGGGCCACCGACGAGCCCGGCGTGGCGGTTTCGATGGCGAGTACCTTCATGCCACCACCCGGCTCAGGTCACGGCGGCACCATTCTCCCCTCGGTTCGAACCGGAGGGTCCGGGCCCCGTCCTCTCCCACCTCGAACTCCACGACCAGGACGTCGGGGGGCAGGGCGGCGCTCACCGCGTCGCCCCATTCGATGACGAGCACGCCATCGGCCGCCCGCTCGAAGACGTCGAGGTCGTCGAATTCGTGGATGGAGCCGAGCCGATAGACGTCGACGTGGACGAAGGGGAGGAACCCGCTGCGGTATTCGCGCATGAGGATGAAAGACGGGCTGACGACGGGCTCTTCCACGCCGAGACCGGCCGCCAGCCCGCCGGCGAAGCGCGTCTTGCCGGAGCCGAGCCCTCCTTTGAGCACGATGACGTCACCCGGGCGGACCTCGGCTGCCAGACGGCCGGCCACCGCCACGGTGTCGGCCTCTCCGGGACAGACGACGCTCAGCCCCACAGCGTCGCCTGATAGGGCTCGGGAGCGGGAGTCGGCGGGGGCTCGGCCTCTGCGGCGGAGTCGAGGGTGCGACGCATCAGGGCGAAATCTTCGCGCATCTGGTCGAGGACCCGGGGCCCGCCCCGCAGGGCGGCGGCGGGGTGGAAGGTGGGGATGAGGGTGGAGCCCAGCCACCAGGGGTAGGCGGTGCCCCGGAGCCGGGTGATGCCGGCGGTGGTGTTCAGGAGCAGCTTGGTGGCGAAGTTGCCCAGCGTCACCACCACCCGGGGCCGGATGAGCCGGATCTGTTGGCGCAGGTATCCCTTGCAGGCGTCGATCTCGTCGGGTTGGGGGTCGCGGTTGCCGGGGGGCCGGCACTTGAGGACGTTGGCGATGTAGACGGTCTCCCGGGGGATCCCGACTTCGGCGAGGAGCCGGTTGAGCAACTGGCCCGCCGCCCCCACGAACGGCTCGCCCTGGAGGTCCTCGTTCCGCCCCGGCGCCTCCCCCACGAACATCAGCGTGGAGTCGGGCCGCCCGACCCCGAAGACGACGTTGGTGCGAGTCTCCGCCAGCCGGCAGGCGGTACAGGACTCGGCTTGGCTGCGCAGCGCGTCGAGTTCGATCATCGCGTCAAGTCCCCTGTCGTCGCGGTCCGCTCCCCGGCCCAACCCGGGAATTATTCCACGGACGACCGGATGGCCGCTTCTATCGCCCGGCCGGTGGCCTCCCAGGCGGCCTCGGCCACCACGTCGGCGTCCGCCTCCACCGAGCCACACGAGACGGCGAACACGGCGTCTCCGTCGTGGCTGGTGTGCGCCGGCCGGACGCACACGGCGATGGCGTCGTGCCCCCGCACGGCGAGGCGGCGGAGACGATGCCTCGGCAGGGCCACGTCGGTGGCGACCAGCACCAGCGTGGTCTGCTCCAGTGGGGATCCCACCGCGGCGGGCGGCCCCGGCACCGCCGAACCCCCGGTCAGCGGCTCACCATCCAGCGTGAACACGTCGCCCACCGAGTTGACCACCGCCAAGGCACCTACCCTGAAGCCGTCGCCGGAGACCAGGGCGGAGCCGAGGCCCCCCGGCCGCGACGCCTCGAAGCCGCGCCATCCGGCCACTCGGGTCCCGGCACCGGCGCCCACCCGGCCCATCGGCACCGGCTCTGCGGTGGCGGCCCGGTAGGCGGCTTCGCCCTCGGGCGCCCCGGGCCGGACGGAGGGGTCGCCGGTGTGGAGGTCGTAGACGACCGCGGCGGGGACGATGGGGACCGGGCCCATCAAGGTCGGGTGGCCGCGCCCGTCGGCTTCCAGGGCTCGCACCACCCCGTCGGCGGCGGCGAGGCCGAACGCCGACCCCCCGGTGAGCACCACCGCCTGCGCCTGCTCGACGGCCATGCCCGGCTGCAGGAGGGCGGCCTCCCGCGTCCCGGGCGCCGCCCCCCGGAACTCGGCGGTGATGCAGTTGGGCTCCGGCAAGACGACGACCGTGCAGCCGGTGGCCGCTTCGGCGTTCGTCCAGTGACCGACGCGGACACCCTCGATGGCGGTGAGCGTCTCGTTCACGGCGAGTACCTGCGGGGGACGCGGGGGCCGATGTCGCACACCACCTCGTAGGAGATCGTGTCGGTCTTCTCGGCCCACTCGTCGGCGGTGATCTCCTCGGTGCCCTGCCTCCCGATCAGCACCACCTCGTCGCCCACTTCCACGGGGTCGTCACCGACGTCGACGACGATCTGGTCCATCGTCACCGTCCCGGCGAGCGGGTACCGGCGCCCGCGGATCAGGACTTCGCCCCCGGTGGCGGAGAGACGCCGGGGGACGCCGTCGGCGTAGCCGATCGGGACCGTGGCCACGTTGGACTCCTTCTGGAGGGCTCGCCGCCTCCCGTACGAGGGCCGCTCGCCGGCAGCCAGCCGCTGCACGTACACGACCCGGGAGACCACCCGCAGGGCCGGACGGAGGTCGACCACCTCGCGGGTCGCCGGGCACGGGTGGAGGCCGTAGGTGCCGAGCCCGACCCTCACCAGGTCGGCCCGGGCCGCCGGGAAGAGAAGCGACCCGGCCGTGTTGGCGAGATGGCTGGGCACGTCGAGGCCGGCGGCGGCTTCGCGGAAGCGCTCGATCTGGAGCTGGGTGAACTCGGGGTCCTCGTCGGCGACCGCGAAGTGGGTCCAGACACCTCCGAGACGGAGCGGGGGCCGCACGGCGTCCACCAGCTCGGGAAGACGTGCGAGAGGCGCTCCCACCCGGTGCATCCCCGTGTCGACCTTGATGTGCACATCGACCGGCCGGTCGGCGGCTTCGGCCAGGGCCCGGAGGAAATCCACCCGGTAGGCGGTGGGGGTCAGGCCCCAGCGCACCATCTCGGCGGCGTCGGTCAGGGCGGGCTCGGAGAGCACGAGGATCGGAGCTTCGATCCCTGCCTCTCGCAGCCGCACCCCTTCCTCGACGAGAGCCACGGCCAGGCACGCCGCTCCCGCCTCCAGCGCCGCCTCGGCGACGGGGACGTCACCATGGCCGTAGGCGTCGGCCTTGACGACCGCGCAATAGCTCGCAGGCGCCACGACGCGGCTGATGGCGGTGACGTTGTGGCGGATGGCGGCGAGATCGATCTCGGCGTGGGTCGGTCGCACCGCGCCAATGTTGGCACACTCCCATACAGTGGTGACCATGGGAGGGACCGTGGACAGCCCCGCATCGGTTCCGTTGGGCGACACCGGCCTGCAGGTGTCGTCGCTGGGCTTGGGCCTCGCCGCGCTCGGACGCCCCGCCTACATCAACCTCGGACGGGACATCGGCGAGCGACGTGCCATCCCCGACCTCCAGCGGCGCACCCACGAGGTCCTCGACGCCGCCTACGAGGCGGGGATCCGCTACGTCGACGCCGCCCGGTCCTACGGGCGCGCCGAGGAGTTCCTGGCCTCCTGGCTCGAGGCCACCGGCCGCGACGTGACAGTCGGCTCCAAGTGGGGCTATCGCTACGTGGGCGACTGGCGGCTCGACGTCGAGGTCCACGAGATAAAGGACCACTCCCTCCAGACGCTGGAGGAGCAGCTCGCAGAGAGCCGCCGCCTCCTCGGCGAGCACCTCGACCTCTATCAGATCCACTCCGCCACCCTGGAGAGCGGCGTGCTCGAGGACCGGGCGGTGCTCGCCCGGCTCGCCGAGCTGTCCCAAGAGGGCCTCGTCGTGGGCCTGTCGGTGAGCGGCCCTCGCCAGGCGGACATCATCCGGCGGGCCCTCGAAGTCGACGTGGACGGGATCAACCCCTTCCGCTGCGTCCAGGCGACCTGGAATCTCCTGGAACAGTCGGCGGAGCCGGCGCTGGAGGAGGCGCACCGGGCCGGATGGGGGGTGATCGTCAAGGAGGCGCTGGCCAACGGCCGCCTCGTCGCCGGCGGCGACGCCATCCGGGTGGAGAAGGTGTCGCGGCCGCTGGGCGTGAATCCCGACGCGGTCGCCATCGCCGCCTGTCTGAGCCGTCCGTGGGCGGACGTGGTCCTGTCCGGCGCCACCTCCGTGGCCCAATTGCGCTCCAATCTCGACGCTCTCACCCTCGACGCGGAGGAGCTGTTGGGGGACCTGGCCTCGTGGCGCCAGCACCCCGACGAGTACTGGGAAACGCGCTCGTCCCTGCCGTGGAGATAGCCGCCCCGAACCGCTCGGCGGCGCCGGTTCGTACCGCCTCCTGAAAGCCGATCGAAAAGTCGGCTGCGGCCGACGCGCCGAACCGGCGGGCTGTATGGTCGGACGGCGAAGGGTCCCCCAGCCGGGCCGGTTGTGGGGGGCGGAGAGGGTTCACCGGTGGGAGGTGAGACGTGTACCCAGCGCCATTCGAGTACTCGGCGCCCACCACGCTCGAGGAGGCGACGGCGCTCCTCGCAGAGCTGGGAGACGAAGGGAGGGTCCTGGCGGGGGGACAGAGCCTCCTTCCGATGATGAAGCTGCGCCTGGCCACCCCGGGCCACCTCGTCGACATCAACCGGATCCCCGGGCTCGACCGCATCGAACACGTCGACGGCCATCTGCAGATCGGGGCGCTCGTGCGTCACGCCGACGTCGTCGACAGCCAGGAGATCGCCGATGCCAGCCCGCTGATGGCATCGACGGCTCCCTGGGTGGCCGACCCGCTGGTCCGCAACCGCGGCACCGTGTGCGGCTCGGTCGCCCACTGCGACCCGGAGGGCGACTGGAACTCGGTGATGCTGGCGCTCGGCGCCGAGGTGGTCGCCGCCTCTCGTCACGGCGAGCGGGTGATCCCGATCGAAGACTTCGTCGTCGACTACTTCACCAACTCGCTCCAGGCGGGAGAGATGGTGACGGCGGTTCGGATACCCCGCGGCGACGCCGGCACCGCAGGGAAATACCTGAAGCTGGAGAGGAAGGTGGGCGACTACGCCACCGTGGGGGTGGCCACCCACCTCCGCATCGACGGCGGCACGATCGTCGAGGCGGGCATCGGGCTGACGAGTGTCGGGCCCCGCAACATCAAGGCCCGGGAGGCGGAGGCGATGCTGGTGGGCGAGGCTCCCAGCTCCGAGCTGTTCGCCGAGGCTGCCCGGGCCGCGGCCCTCGCCTCGGACCCAGCCTCCGACGTGAGAGGGCCTGCCGACTACAAGCGGGCCGTGGTGGAGGCGTACGTCCGACGCGGCCTCGAGGCATGCGTCCGCCAGATCAGCGAGGAGGGATGATGCGAGTCGACGTCACGATCAACGGGGAGCCCCGTTCCGCCGAGGTGGAGCCCCGGACCCTGCTGGTGGATTTCATCCGCACCCACCTGGGCTTGACCGGCACCCACGTCGGCTGTGACACGACTTCGTGCGGGGCGTGCACGGTGATCCTGGACGGCAAGCCGGTGAAGTCGTGCACGGTGCTGGCGGTCCAGGCCCACGGCTCGGAGCTGCGCACCGTGGAGGGCCTGCGCCAGAACGGCCGGCTGCATCCCATCCAGGCCGCCTTCAAGGAACACCACGGCCTCCAGTGCGGGTTCTGCACGCCCGGGATGATGCTGGTGGGAGCGGCACTGCTCGAGAAGAACCCCGCTCCCTCCGAGGAGGAGATCCGCTGGGAGTTGAGCGGCAACCTGTGCCGTTGCACCGGCTACATGAACATCGTCGAGGCGATCAAGGCGGCCGGCGCCGGGAGCGCCGGGGACGCCGTCGGAGAGGACCTCGGCGCCGCCGAGAGCGTCGCCGCGGCAGAGGAGATGGAGGCACACGCATGACGGTCACGGCTCCCCGCCCCGCTACTCCCCCCGAGATCGGGGGTCTGGGCCATTCGGTACGACGCAAGGAGGACGACCGCTTCATCCAGGGGGCCGGGCGGTACCTCGACGACATCGTCCTGCCGGGCATGCTGCACATGGCGATCGTCCGCTCGCCCGTCGCCCACGCCCGCATCCGCTCGATCGACACTTCGGCGGCCGAGGCGATCGACGGGGTGGTGGCGGTGATAACCGGTGACGCCCTGGCCGCCCACGGGCTGGCGTGGATGCCCACCCTCTCCGGCGACACGCAAGCCGTGCTCGCCACCGACAAGGTCCGCTACCAGGGCCAGGAGGTGGCGGCGGTGATCGCCACCGATCCTTACGTCGCCCGTGACGCCGCCACGCTGGTGTTCGTCGACTACGAGGAACTGCCGGCGATCACCAACCCCCAGCAATCGCTCGCCGAAGGGGCGGTGCTCATCCGCGACGAGAAGGAGGGCCAGACCGACAACGTCGCCTACGAATGGGAGACCGGCGACAGGGAGGGAACCGACCGGGCGTTCGCTTCGGCCGACCTCGTGGTCAGCCTCGAGACCCACTATCCCCGCTCCCACCCGGCCCCGCTGGAGACGTGCGGGGCGCTCGCCGACATCGATCCCGCCACCGGCCAGGCGACGATCTACCTCACCTCCCAGGCGCCCCACGCCCATCGCACGCTGTTCGCGCTGGTGGCGGGGCTGCCGGAGGAGAAGATCCGGATCATCGCCCCCGACATCGGGGGCGGGTTCGGCAACAAGGTGCCGATCTACCCCGGCTACGTGGTCGCCACCGCGGCGTCGCTGTTGCTCGGCAAGCCGGTCAAGTGGGTGGAGTCCCGCTCCGAGAACCTGATCTCCACCGGCTTCGCCCGCGACTACCACATGCGAGGCGAGCTGGCGCTGAGCTCCGACGGAAAGATCCTGGCGATGCGGGCGTCGATCCTCTCCGACCAGGGAGCCTTCTACGCCGACGCCCAGCCGTCCAAGTTCCGGGCGGGCCTGTTCCACATCTGCACCGGCTCCTACGACATCCCCTACGCCCACGTCACCGCCAAAGGGGCGTACACCAACAAGGCGCCGGGCGGAGTGGCCTACAGATGCTCGTTCCGGGTGACGGAGGCCAGCTACCTGATCGAGCGGCTCGTGGACAACGCCGCCTGGAAGCTGGGGATGGACCCGGCGGAGTTCCGCCGCCAGAACTTCATCCGCAAGGACCAGTTCCCGTACCGCTCGGCAACCGGCTTCGTGTACGACTCCGGCGACTACCACGCCGCCATGGACGAGGCGCTGCGTCTCTCCGACTACTACGGGTGGCGGAGCCGCCAGGCCGAAGGCCCGACCGAAGACGGCAAGCTGATCGGAATCGGGCTGGCGTCGTTCACCGAAGTGGTGGGAGCGGGCCACTCGAAGGAGTACGACATCGCCGGGCTGAAGATGTTCGACTCGGCCGAGCTGCGGATCCATCCCACCGGCAAGGCGATCCTCAAGCTGGGTGTCAAGAGCCAGGGCCAGGGCCACGAGACCACCTTCGCCCAGATCGTCGCCGAGGAGCTGGGGATCCCCTTCGACCAGATCAAGGTCGTGGAAGGCGACACCGACAACACCCCCTACGGGCTCGGCACCTACGCCTCCCGGTCGACCCCGGTGGGCGGGGCAGCGACGGCGATGGCGTCCCGCAAGATCCGCGACAAGGCCCGCAAGATCGCCGCCCACCTGCTGGAGGCCGCCGAAGAGGACCTGGAGTGGGAGCCGGGCAGGTTCACCGTGCGCGGCACCGACCAGAGCGTGACCATCCAGGACATCGCCTTCGCCGCCTACACCAACCCGCCCGACGGCGAGGAAGCCGGCCTGGAGGCGGTCCACTACTACGACCCGCCCAACATGACCTACCCCTTCGGCACCTACGTCGTCGTCGTGGAGGTCGATCCGGCGGACGGGACCTGGAAGGTGCTGAACATGACGGCGGTGGACGACTGCGGTGTGCGGATCAACCCGATGATCGTCGCCGGCCAGATCACCGGCGGCCTCACGGAGGGGTTCGCCAAGGCGAACATGCAGTGGATCACCTTCGACGAGCAGGGCAACTGCATCGGATCGAACTTCCTCGACTACCTGGTGCCGACCGCCTACGAGACCCCGAAGTTCACTCTCGGCGCCACCGTCACGCCCTCACCGCACCATCCGCTGGGCGCCAAAGGCGTCGGCGAGTCGGCGACGGTGGGCTCGCCGGCGGCGTACGTGAACGCAGTCCTCGACGCCCTCCGCCGCAGAGGTCACGAGGTCGACAACATCGACATGCCGGTGCTCCCCCATCGGGTGTGGGGCGCGGTGAACGGGGTCGAGGCGAAGCCTTGAGCCGGAGGTAGCGGTGGATCTCCTCGCTCGCGGCGCCCGGCTCCGACAACAGGGCCTACCGTTCGCCCTGGCGACGGTCACGTGGCGGCGCGGGCCTTCGTCGGGGAAGGGCGGCGCCAAGGCAATCGTCCACCCCGACGGCAGCGTGGAGGGGTGGATCGGCGGAGCGTGCTCGCGGCCCACGGTGGTGCGGGAAGCGCTGGCGTCGCTCCAGGACGGACGTCCCCGTTTGCTCGTCCTCGGAGCCGACGACACCAGGCCCGACGTGACGACCGTGCCCATGGCGTGTGCCAGCGAGGGAGCGATGGAGGTGTACGTGGAGCCGTTCCTGCCCGCGCCGGACATCCACATCGTCGGGTCTTCCCCGATGACCGGGACACTCGCCGACATGGCGAGACGCTTGGGGTGGCGGGTGCGCCACATCGACGACCCCGAATTCGAGGAGGTGACGGAGTCGTCGATGATCGTCGTGGCGACTCAGGGCCATTACGACGAGCCGGCGGTCGAAGCCGCGCTCGCCACCCCGGCCCGGTACGTGGGACTGGTGGCATCGGAGAAGCGGGCCGCCTCGGTGAAGGCCTGGCTGCGAGAACGCGGGGTGACCGCCGAAGCCCTCGCCCGGCTGCGGGCCCCGGCCGGGCTGGACCTGGGGTCCGTCGACCACGAGGAGATCGCGGTGGCCATCCTCGCCGAGCTGGTTGCTTTGCGCGCCACCGGCGGCTTCACTGATGCCGTGACCGTGCAAGAGCCCGAAGTCGCCATCGATCCCGTCTGTGAGATGGAAGTCGACGTGGCGACGGCCCGCTTCAAGACGGAGCACGAAGGCGAGACCTACTACTTCTGCGCCGCCGGCTGCCAGCGGGCATTCGAAGCCAACCCGCAAGCCTTCCTCGGGAGCTGATCCCTCTCAGGCCCCGGCGTAACGGCCGACGTGGACGGCGAGACGGTCGGCGGTGACCGTCGTCTCGGTGGCGAGGTCGGCCGCCGCTGCCCCGTGCCAGAAGGCACCCGAGCGGGCAGCCTCCACGGGTCCCAGTCCCCGGGCCCACAGCGCGGCGATCATCCCGGCCAACACGTCGCCGGTGCCGATGGTGGCCAGCTCGGGGCCGCCGCTCAGCACCGCCCAGGGGACGGTCCCGTCGGTGACGTAGGTCGGCCACCCCTTGAGCAGGACCACACACCCCATCTCCCGGGCCAGGATGGCGGCTCCCTCCGGGCCGGGAGCGTGGTCGCAGAGACGGCGGAACTCGCCGGCGTGGGGAGTGACGACCAGCCGCCCTGCGGCCCGCTCGAGCAGCTCCCGATGGGTGAGGGCGTCGGCGTCGGCGACGACGGCCCGGGCGTGGTCGGCGACGGCTGCAACCACCTCGCCCAGATCGCCGAGGCCCGGGCCCACGACTACCACGTCGTAACGGCTGCACAGCGCCTCTATGTCGTCGACTTCGTAGGTCAGGAGCTCGGGGCCCAACCCGGCGACGACCTCCCGCTGCGGCGACGCCACCCCCACCGCCCCGGCGCCGAAGTGGAGGGCGGCCCGGCCTGCCATGACGGCGGCGCCGGTCATGCCGGCGTTGCCGCCGACGACCAGCACCGACCCGGCCGACCACTTGTGGGCGTCGCGGCGCCGCTGCGGCCGTGGACAGTCCGAGGCCTCCGCCACCCGCAGGGTCGGCTCGCCCTCGGCGAGGCCGATGTCGGCGATGGTGACCATGCCCGAGCGGTCGGGCCCCTCTTCCAGGAGGTGACCCAGCTTCAGCGCCCCGAACGTGACGGTGCGGCTGGCGACGAACCCACCGTCGGGCGCCTCGCCGGTGTCGGGGTCCAATCCGGTGGGGACGTCGATGGAGAGCACCGGCGTGTCGACCTCGAACCAGGCTCGGAGCTCGTCGGGGAGCCCGGGGCGGAACCCGCCCCCGAAGAGGGCATCGATCACCAGGTCGCAAGGCCGGGGCGCACCGAGCGGGACGATCGGCACGCCGGCGCGGCGGGCGGCATCGGCCGCCCCTCGAGCGGCGTCGGTGCGGGGCTCGGCGAGGGCGTGCACGGTCACGGCGACACCGCGGCGACGGAGGTAGCGGGCGGCCACGTAGCCGTCTCCCCCGTTGTTGCCGGGACCGCACAGGACCGCCACCTGGGACCCGTAGGCGGCACCCATCTCGACCGCCTCCAGGGCGACGGCCCACCCGGCGCGGTCCATGAGGACATCGACGGGATCGGCGGAGCGCTGATCCATACGCGCCGACTCGGCGGCGGTGACGACCGGGATCATGCCCGATGCTCCTGCGGCGAAGGCGGGATGGGCTCGTGCTCGCCGACCGCGACCGCCATGACCAGCGCCGACGTGTCGGTGTGGGTGATGGTGACCAGCACGTCGGTGACGCCCAGCATCTCGGCGCGGCGGGCGGCGTTTCCGCTCAGCCTGACCCGGGGAGGCCCGCCCCCGGTGATCTCGATGTCGGTCCAGCGGATGCGCCTCCAGCCGACACCCATCGACTTCATCACCGCCTCTTTGCCGGCGAAGCGGGCGGCGAGACGGCGGGCGGGGTTGGCGAACCGCAAGGCGTATTCCCTCTCGTGGGGGGTGAAGCAGCGTTCCAGAAAGCGCGGGTACTTGCGGTACACCGCCTCGACGCGGTCGATGTCGGCCAGGTCGACACCGAGTCCGATGATCCGCATTCGGCCAGGTTAGAGAGGCGAGGTCGGCCACGAGCCGCCCGGGTGTGGGCGACCGGGGCCGCCCACACCCTTTTCGGTCATCTCATTCGACCGTGACGGTCTTGGCGAGGTTGCGGGGCTTGTCGACGTCGAGGCCCTTGGCGGTGGCGATGTGGTACGCCAACAGCTGCAGCGGCACCACCGCGGTGACGGTGCAGAGCAGGTCCGAGCCGCGGGGCACCTCGATCACGTGGTCGGCGACTTCCTTTGCGTCTCCGTCGCCTTCCTCGACGACGAGGACGATGGTGCCGCCCCGGGCCCGCATCTCCTCCATGTTGGAGAGGGTCTTCGACTTGACGTGGTTGTCGGTGGCGACGCCGACGACCACCACCCCCGGCTCGATGAGGGCGATCGGGCCGTGCTTCATCTCGCCGGCGGCGTAACCCTCGGCCCGGACGTAGGCGATCTCCTTGAGCTTGAGAGCGCCCTCCATGGCGACGGGGAAGTCGCCGGAGCGGCCCAGGAAGAAGAAGTCGCGCACGTCGCCGAACTCGGCGGCGATCTTGGCGATCTCGTCGTCCCGCTCGAGGACGCTCTTGACCGCCTCCGGCAGGGTGCGCATCTCCGTGACGAGCTGTTCGATCGCCCCGGGGTCCATGGAGCCGCGCACCTGGGCCAGGTAGAGGCCGAGCAGCTGCATCACCACCAGCTGGGTGGTGAACGTCTTGGTGGCGGCGACGCCGATCTCGGGCCCGGCCCGGGTGTAGAGGACGGCATCGGACTCCCGGGCCAGCGCCGAGTCGACCACGTTGGAGACGCCGATCACCGTCGACCCCTGGGCCCGGGCGTACCGAATGGCGGCGAGGGTGTCGATCGTCTCGCCGGACTGGCTGATCCCCACGACGAGGGAGCGGGCGTCGAGCACCGGGTCGCGGTAGCGGAACTCGGAGGCGATGTCGATCTCGACCGGCAGCCGCGTCCACCGCTCGATGGCGTACTTGGCCATCATCGCCGCGTGGTACGACGTGCCGCAGGCGACCACGAACACCTTGTCGACGGCGCGGAGCAGCCTGTCGTCGAGCTCCAGCTCCTTCAGCTGCACCTGACCGGAGGCGTCGACCCGTCCCAACAGCGTGTCGGCGATGGCGTCGGGTTGCTCGTGGATCTCCTTCAGCATGAAGGTCGGGTAGCCGCCCTTCTCGGCGGCCTCGAAGTCCCATTCGATCTTGCGTTCCCGCACCTCGACGGGGTTGCCGTCGAGGTCGGTGATCGTGACCGACTCGGGCCGGACTTCGATCACCCGGTCGTCGTCCAGCACCACCATGTCGCGGGTGTGCTCCAAGAAGGCGGGGATGTCGGAGGCGATGAAGTTCTCGCCGTCGCCGCGGCCCACGACGAGCGGGCTGTGGCGCCGGGCCCCCACGATCAGGTCGGGGTCCTGCACCCGCATCACGACCAGGGCGAGCGCGCCGTCGGCTCGCTTCATCACCTGGCGCACCGCTTCGGCGAGAGGCAGGTCGGCCATCTCCTCGATCATGTGGGCGACCACTTCGGTGTCGGTGTCGGATGCGAAGGAGTGACCCCGGGCGACTAGCTCCGACTTGAGGGCGGCCCAGTTCTCGATGATGCCGTTGTGGACGACCACCACGGAGGCGGCACAGTCCTGGTGGGGATGGGCGTTGGTGGTGTTGGGCGCCCCGTGGGTGGCCCACCGGGTGTGGCCGACGCCGCCGCGGCCCCCGTTCACGTCCAGGCCGGCCACTGCCGCTTCCAGCTCGGACATCCGGCCGGCACGCTTGACGACGGTCATGGTGTCGCCGCCGTGGACGGCGATTCCCGCCGAGTCGTAGCCTCGGTACTCCAGTCGGCTGAGGCCGGGGATGAGCACGTCGGTCACAGGGCGCGGACCGACGTAGCCAACGATTCCGCACATGCGCTCTTGTCTCCTTCGCTTCTATGGCGCGCCGACAGACGCGCTAGGTGCTGTGGGTGCTGGTACGAAGGCCACGACACCGGTCCGCTGACCGGTTCCACACCGGATGGGCTTCTGTCCCCGGAGTCACCTCCGGGATTTGGTCCCACCCGTAACGACCGTGGACAGGCCGGGAAGGCATCCGCCGAAGAGTTCGATCACCTTCCTCCTCGTCATCTGCGGGATGGGCCGCAGATCTGGCGCTTGACTCTCGAATCGGGACGTCGTGGCCCAGGTGATCTCGGTGTGTTCTTTCTCTACTCCTTTCCTAGCTCCGCGGCGACGACCGCCGCCAGGCGCTCAGCATACTTCTGCGCCGCCTCTTGGGTAGGGGCCTCCACCATCACCCGGACGACGGGCTCGGTTCCCGACGGGCGCAGGAGCACCCGTCCTTCCTCGCCCAGCTCGCCTTCCACCTCGGAGACCGCCTCCCAGACGGCCGACGCCGCCTCGAGGTCCACGCCCCGGCCGACCTTCACGTTCACGAGCACCTGGGGGTACTCGGTGATGGCCTCCATCCGGAGCTGGCGCAGCTCTTTTCCGGTCCCCGCCATCACGTCGAGGAGGCGCACCGCGGTCAACAGCCCGTCGCCCGTCTTGCCCTTGTCCAGGAAGATGACGTGACCGGACTGCTCGCCGCCGATGACGCCTTTGTGCTGCTGGAGCGCCTCCATCACGTAGCGGTCGCCGACCTTGGTCTCGATGACCTGGATGCCTGCCTCCTCCATCGACTTGCGGAAGCCCAGGTTGGCCATGACCGTCGTGACGACGAGGTTGTTGCGCAGGCCCCCGTTCGCCTTCCAGTGGCGGGCGATGATCGCCATGATCACGTCGCCGTTCGCCGGGCGCCCGTCCTCGTCCACGGCGATGAGGCGGTCGGCGTCGCCGTCGAACGCCAACCCGACCCGTCCCCGGGAGCGGGACGCCAGGAACTCGGGGTGGGTGGCCCCGCAGCCGTCGTTGATGTTGACGCCGTTCGGCTCGGCGGCCAGCACCTCGACGTCCGCCTTCAGCCGACTGAACAGCTCCGGGGCGGCCTTGAAGGCGGCGCCGTTGGCGCAGTCGAGCGTCAGCTGGATCCCGGAGAGCCGATAGGTCGAGGCGTTGGCTAGGTAGCCGACGTACTCGTAGAGAGCGTCGTCGTCGGTGAGGCCGATGCCGATGGCTCCGCCCACCGAGGACCTGCCCGACCCCGAACGCAGCCGGGATTCGATCTCCCGCTCCACCTCGTCGGGGAGCTTGGTCCCGTGCTCGCTCAGCAGCTTGATGCCGTTGTCGGGCGCCGGGTTGTGGGACGCGGAGACGACCGCCCCCATGCGGGCGCCGGACTGGGCGGTGAGGAGCGAGATCCCGCCGGACGGCAGCACGCCGACGTCGACGGTGTCGATGCCGACGGCCTGGAAGCCCGCCTGCAGCGACGCCGACAGCATCGTGCCGGAGCGCCGGGTGTCCCGGCCGACGACGACCGGGCCGTGGCTGAGGAGACAGCCGGCGGCCCGGCCGATGTCGAGCGCGAGCTCTGGAGTGAGTTCGGTGCCGGCTTCCCCGCGGACGCCGTCGGTCCCGAAGATGGGCCGACCCGCCTCGAGGAGCGCCCGAAGGTCAGCCAAACCGAAGTGCCCTCTCTAACGCTTGGTGTACTGAGGAGCCCGCCGCGCCTTGCGGAGGCCGTACTTCTTGCGTTCGACCCGCCGGGGGTCACGAGTCAGCATCCCCGCCTTCTTGAGGACGGGACGCAGCTCGGGGTCGAGCTGGACGAGACCGCGGGCGATGCCCAGCCGCAGCGCGTCGACCTGGCCGCTGACTCCGCCGCCTTCCAGGGTGGCGTCGATGTCGTAGCGGCCCTGCATGTTGGTGATCTGGAGTGGCTCCATCACCCGGATGCGCTGGGCCATGGTCGGGAAGTAGGACTCGAGCGAGCGGCCGTTGAGCGTCATCTGTCCGCCTCCGTCACGGATACGGACACGGGCGACGGCTTCCTTACGTCGACCTGTGGCCTGGACGAGGGGCTTGGACATCAGCGTTCAACCTTTCGAATGTCGAGTTCCAAGGGCTTGGGCTGCTGGGCCTGATGGGGATGATCCGGCCCGGCGTACACCTTCAGCTTACGAGCCATCTTCCGGCCCAGCCGGTTCTTGGGGAGCATGCCCCGCACGGCCCGCTCGATCACGGCTTCGGGCCGGCGGCGGATGAGCGAGGCGAACGACTCGGCCTTGATCCCGCCGGGGTAGCCGCTGTGGCGGTAGTAGATCTTCTGCTGCGCCTTCTCGGAGGTGACGGCCACCTTCTCGGCGTTGACCACGATGACGTGGTCACCGGTGTCCATGTGGGCGGCGTAGATCGGCTTGTGCTTGCCGCGCAGGATCTGGGCCACCTCGGAGGCGAGCCGGCCCAGGGGCAGGTCGGTGGCGTCGACGACCCACCATTCACGTGTGATGTCGCCGGGCTTGGGCGAGTATGTCTTGTTGACGGTCATGGCAAAACGAAATCCCTCTCGAGTCGAGGGGCGGCGTGGGAAACGAGCTCCCGGCGGGAGCAGCTACAGGATACGAGGAAGGCGGGCGATTCGCCAATTCCTCGACCCGCTCGCCCCCTTGGGGGCTCGCCCCTAGGAGAATCCCACCTCCCAGAGGACCAGGCCGTGGGGAGGGGCGATGGTGCCGACCCTCTGGCGATCCCGGGCGGCGATGACCTCCGGCACCTCTTCGGCCCGGCGGCGGCCCAAGCCGACATCGACGCAGAACCCCACCAGCGAGCGGACCATCTGGTGACAGAAAGCCTTCGCCGTCACCCCGAAGACGACCCGGTGCTCCTCGGCCCACCAGCCGGCCTCGAGCACGTGACGGACCGTCGTCGCCCCCGGTCGTTGGCGGCAGAAGCTGGCGAAGTCGTGCTCCCCCACGAAGGCGGCGGCAGCGGCGTTCATCGCCTCGAGGTCGAGCGGTCGCCCCAAGTGCCACACCCAGTTGCGGGTCAGGGGGTCGGTGGCGGGGCGGGGGTCGATGAAGTACCGGTACGCCCGCCACGCCGGGGAGAAGCGGGCGTTGAACCCCTCCGGCGCCTCCGAGGCGGCCAGCACCGAGATCTCGGGGCCTAGCATCCGGTCGAGCGACCGGCGCAGCCGTTCGACATCGGGGATCTCGTCGACCTCGAAGCTCACCACCTGGTGTCGGGCGTGGACGCCGGCGTCGGTCCTGCCCGCCCCGGTCGTCTCGACGGGATGCCCGAGCACCTTCTCCAGCGCGGCCTCCAGCTCCCCCTGGACGGTGCGCACGCGGGGCTGGCGGGCGAACCCGTGGAACCCGGATCCGTCGTAGGCGATGTCGAGGCGGACGACCGGCACCTCAGAACAGGGAGCCGAGCACGAGGAACGGCAGGCGGAACACCAGGCGAATCAACAGCACCAGGGCGAATCCGACCAGGACCGACGCCACCGACTTGGCGGTGTCGATGGATGCCGCCTCCGAGGTGGCGACGATCTTGGCCACCAGCGACCACGCCAGGCCGATCCCGCCCAAGACGTCCCCGAAGATGGCCAGCAGGAGCGGCAGCTCGCAGTGGCCGTGGAGGCGGATCATCGTCTGCATCTGCCCGGAGCCCCCGAACAGGCGGGTGGCGACGAACCACGTCGCCGCAGACAGGATGAGCCAGGCGATCAGGCCGTAGATCACGTACTCCAGCAGGTTCGTGATCGTCAGGAAGCGGAACCCGATGATCCTGACGACGCTGGCCGCGTAGGTGACGGCGCTGATGGCCGCCACCAGGAGCACGGCGTCGGCGGTGGCGTCCGCATCGAAGAACAACTCGGAGTGGGCCCTCCGATCGAGGATCGAGGCCCGGACGGCCCGTCGAAGCGCACGCATGGCCGGGGAGCGTACTAGACGTCGGCCCGATTCCGGCCGGACGGAGGCTCACCGGCGCCGGAGATACACCTGATCGACGCTGTGGTCGCGGGACTTGTGGAGGATCAGGGTCGCCCGCTCCTTGGTGGGGGCGATGTTCTGCTCCAGGTTGGGCCGGTTGATCTCGTTCCAGATCCGGGTCGCCTCCGCCCTCGCCTCCTGATCGCTCAATGAGGCGTAGCGGTGGAAGTAGTTCGTCGGGTCACGGAACGCCGTGTCCCGGAAGGTGAGGAACCGCTGGACGTACCACTCCTCGATGTGGGCGGGATCGGCGTCGACGTAGATCGAGAAGTCGAAGTAGTCGGACACGTAGCTCCCGAAGCCTCCCCCTTGCAGCACGTTGAGGCCCTCGATGATCACGATGTCGGGGTCTTCCACGACCCGCGTCTCACCAGGGACGATGTCGTAGGCGTTGTGCGAGTACACCGGCGCCTCGACCGGCGAGCGGCCCGACTTGAGGTCGACGACGAACTGGAGCAGGCGGCGTCGGTCGTAGCTCTCGGGGAAGCCCTTGCGCTGCATCAGCCCCCGCTCTTCCAGCACCGCGTTGGGCCACAGGAAGCCGTCGGTGGTGACGAGGTCGACCTTGGGATGGTCGGGCCAGCGGGACAGCAGGGCCTGGAGGACGCGGGCGATGGTCGACTTGCCCACCGCCACCGATCCGGCGATGCCGATGACGTACGGGACGGCGGTCGTCGGCTTTCCCAGGAACGTGTCGGTGACCGAGAACAGCGACTGGCTGGCCCGCACGTAGAGGTTGAGGAGCCTCGACAGGGGCAGGTAGATGTGCTCCACCTCGTCCATCGACAGGGCGACGTTGATGCCCCGGATCGCCTCGACGTCCTTCTCGTCGAGGGTCATCGGGGTGTTGGCCCGCAGAGCCGCCCATTCGTCGCGCGTGAAAGAGAGGAAAGGAGTGGGGTGAGAGCTCATCTGGCGGAGATGACGTTAACGGCTGCTTGGCCGTGTCGAGACGGACCACCTTGAGGCGCGGGCTCCATAGACTGCCTGGGGTGAAGTCGGCGCTGCGCTGGGTGGTGACGATCCCGTTCCTCGTCACGTTCGGGCTGGTCCTGTTGGTGTTCGATCTCGCCGGCCGGGCCGCGTTGGCCTTCTCCCTCACCGCCTTCGAGTACGTGATGGCCGGGCTGCAACGGGCTCTCGTCGCCGTGTTCCAGCTCTTCGGGACCCGGATCACGGTGCACCGCTCCCCCCACGTCCGGCCTCGCACCGGATACGTGATCATCTCCAACCACCAGTCGATGCTCGACATCGCCCTCATCGGCGGGTACCTGTTCACCAACCTCCCCAAGTACGTCGCCAAGGCCGAGCTGGGCAGGCGCATCCCGGCGGTGTCGCTCAACCTCAAGCGCGGCGGGCATGCGCTCATCGACCGGGCCGATGCCATGCAGGCCCTGGCGGCCATACGCGACTTCGGAAAGCGGGTCCAGGACCGCAACCGCTCGGCGGTGATCTTCCCCGAGGGCAGCCGGTCCCGCGACGGCACCCTCCAGCCGTTCAAACGGTCGGGCGCCAGGGTGCTGCTCGAGGCCGCCGACCGGCTCCCCGTGGTGCCCGTGGCGATCCAGGGATCGTGGCGCCTCAACCGGATGTGGCCCTACATGCCGGGGGCCCGGGTCGAGATGTGGATCGGCGACCCGATCCCGCGCACGCCCGGCGACGGCGCCGAACGGCTCCGCCAGGCCCAGGAATGGATCCGCGCCCGGATCGAAGGCGGATGAGGAGGATCGAACAGGTCCGCGTCGACGCCCGCTCCGGGGTCCTCCACCCCGAGAACCTGGCCCGCTACGACGTCCGCCGCTTCGAGCCCCATCCCGACATCTCGGAGGTGGTGGACTATTTCTGGCACGTGCGCTGGCACCTCGACGAAGGGGAGGTCATCTCCCAGCGGATCATCGACGCCGTCAACGTCCATCTGACCGTCGAGGAAGGGGCGGTGCCGGCGCCTCTGGTCGTCACCGGGGTGCACCGGCGGGTGTGGCACCGGCAGATACGAGACAGCGGATCGGCCTTCGGCATCCGCCTCCGACCGGCCGGGCTCGCGGTCGTCTCCGACCTGACCCCTTCCCGCATCGCCGACTCCACGGTGGCGGTGACCCCGTCGCTCGACCGCCGCCTCCACGAGACGATGTCCGCGGTCGCCGCGGCCGACGCGGCCGAAGACCGGGTGGAGGCTGCCAACGCCGCCATCGCCGAGCGCCTGGCCGAACGGCCCGTCGGCCCTGTCGGGCGCCTCGCCAACGCCGTCTACGACGAGCTGGTGGCGGGAGTCCGCTCCCGGGTCGGGCCCGACCTGGCGGAACGGCTCGGGGTGAGCCAACGGACGATCCAGCGCGCCCTGAAGGAGACCCTGGGCCACGGCCCGAAGTTCCTGAGCCGCCGGATCCGCCTGCAGGAGCTGGCCCGTCTCCTCGTCACCGAGCCGGATCTCGACCTGGCCACGTTGGCGTTCGAACTCGGCTACGCCGACCAGGCGCACCTCACGAACGACTTCCGTTCGGTCACCGGGATGAGCCCGGGCGCCTACCGCCGAGAGGTGATGTCGCTCACCGCCCGGAGATGAGATGGGTCGGGCTCAGACCAGCTCGATGATGGCCATCTCGGAGCCGTCGCCCCGCCGCGGGCCCACCTTGACGATGCGGGTGTAGCCGCCGGCGCGATCGGCGTAGTTGGGGCCGACTTCGGTGAACAGCTTGGTGAGCGTCTCCCGGTCTGTGATCGTCTTGCGGACGATGCGCCGGTTGTGCGGGCCGTCGACCCGTGCCCGCGAGATCAGCTTCTCGGCGAGCGGACGCACCGCCTTGGCTCGGGCGAGGGTCGTCTCCACCCGCCCGTCGCGGATCAGGGCGGTGGCGAGATTGATCATCAGGTGCCGCGAGTGAGCCGGCGAACCACCGAATCGCGGACCTTTCTTGGGCCGTGGCATCAGGACTTCGCTCCTTGACCGGCATCGGCCAGCGACAGGCCGAGCTCGTCCAACTTGGCGACGACCTCTTCGAGGCTCTTCTGACCGAAGTTGGTGATGTTGAGGAGGTCGTCGGAGGTGCGCTGCACCAACTCGCCGACGGTCTTGATCTGGGCGCGGCGGAGGCAGTTGCGGGGACGCTCCGAGAGATCCAGCGCCTCGATGGGCAGGTCGAGGTCCGGCGAGCCGGTGCCCTCCTGCTCCACCTCGCCCAACTCGAGACCGACGCCTTCGCCCATGTCGGCGAAGAGGCCCATGAGCTCGCGCAGGGTCTTGCCGGCCGAGGAAACGGCCTCGGCGGGCTCGAGGGCGCCGTTGGTCTCGACGTCGAGGATCAGCTTGTCGTAGTTGGTCATCTGGCCGACCTGGGTGTTCTCCACCCGGTAGGCGACCTTGCGGACCGGCGAGAAGATCGAGTCGACGGGGATCACCCCGATCGGCTGGCCGGGCTCCTTGTTCTGCTCGGCACCCCGGTAGCCGACGCCGGGGGCGACGGTCATCTCCATCTCGAGGCGACCGGAAGCCGACAGGGTGGCGAGATGCAGGTCCGGGTTGACGATCTCCACGCCGGCGGGGACCTTGATGTCGCCGGCCTTCACCTCGCCGGCGCCCTTCGCCGACAGGTACACCGTCTTGGGCTCGTTGTCCTCGAGCCGCACCACGATCTGCTTGATGTTGAGGATGAGGTCGACGACGTCTTCGACCACCCCTTCGATCGTCGAGAACTCGTGCTCGACACCCTCGATCTGGATCGAGGTGACCGCCGCCCCGGGGATCCGGGAAAGAAGCGTGCGGCGCATGGTGTTGCCGAGGGTGTAGCCGAAGCCGGGCTCGAGCGGCTCGACGATGAACCGGGAACGGTTCTCGCCGACCTGCTCCTCTTGGATATGGGGTCGTTGAACGATCAGCACTGGGGATTCCTCACTTCGAGTAGAGCTCGACGATCAGCTGCTCCTGGACGGCGGTGTCGATCTGATCGCGGCTGGGGAGGTCGCGGACCATCACCCGCCGCTGTTCGTGGTCGACGTCCAGCCATTCGGGAACGGGCCGGTCGAGGGTGTCGATGGCGTGCTGGATGACCACCAGGTCGCGTGACCGATCCTTGACGGTGATCACGTCACCCTTCTTCACCAGGTAGGAGGGGATGTCGACCTTCTTGCCGTTGACCCGGAAATGGCCGTGGTTGACGAGCTGGCGAGCCTGGGCGCGGGTCTGGGCCAGGCCGGCCCGCCACACCACGTTGTCGAGACGGCTCTCGAGGATCTGCAGCAGGTTGTCGCCGGTGATGCCCGGGCGACGCTCCGCCTCCTCGTAGTAGCGGCGGAACTGGCGCTCGAGCACCCCGTACATGTAGCGGAGCTTCTGCTTCTCGCGGAGCTGGATCTGGTAGTCGCTCTCGCGGATGCGGCCGCGTCCATGCTCGCCAGGCGGATAGGGACGACGCTCGACGGGGCACTTCTTCGACTGGCACAGCGGGGTACGCGCCCGACGGCAAGCCTTGTGCCTGGGTCCGGTGTAACGAGCCATCTCAGCCTCTCCGACGCTTCTTGGGACGGACGCCGTTGTGGGGGATGGGGGTGACGTCGCGGACGCCGCTCACCTCCATGCCCATGTTCTGCAGGGTGCGGACTGCCGTGTCCCGCCCCGACCCGGTTCCGGAGACGATCACGTCCAGCTTGCGGATGCCGTGCTCACCGGCCCGCCGCGCCGCCTCTTCGGCCGCCACCTGGGCGGCGTACGGCGTCGACTTGCGCGAGCCCTTGAAACCGACCGAGCCACCGGAGGTCCAGGTGATGACGTTGCCGGCCTGGTCGGTGATGGTGATGATCGTGTTGTTGAAGCTCGCCTTGATGTGCGCCTGGCCGTGAGAGATGTTCTTCCGCTCCCGACGGCGCACCCGCTTCTGTGAAGATCCTGCCTGCTTCTGCTGCCTTGCCACCGCTGCTCCTACTTCTTGGCCTTCTTCTTACCGGCGATCGCCTTGCGCGGGCCCTTGCGCGTGCGGGCGTTCGTGTGGGTCCGCTGCCCCCGGACGGGGAGGCCACGACGGTGGCGGATACCCTGATAGGTGCCGATCTCGATCTTGCGCTTGATGTTCTGCTGGACCTCGCGGCGGAGGTCGCCTTCGACCTGGTAGTTCTGATCGATGAAGCGGCGGATACGAGCCACCTCGTCGTCGGTCAGCTCCCGGACCTTGGTGCCCGGGTCGATCCCGGTGGCTTCGCAGATCTGCTGCGCGCGGCTGCGCCCCACCCCATAGATGTAGGTGAGGCCGATCTCCAGGCGCTTGTCGCGGGGAAGGTCTACTCCAGCGATACGTGCCATCAGCCGATCACCCCTGCCTCTGCTTGTGGCGAGGGTTCGGACAGATCACCCATACCCGCCCGCGGCGGCGGATGATGCGACACTTCTCGCACATCTTCTTGGTCGAAGGACGCACCTTCATTGGTATCTCCAGACGTTTCCGTCGGGCCGATGGCTACACCGGCACTTCGACTCATTCTGCCTACGGTTTGTTAAACGCCCCTGCAGCCGTCACCGAGCGACCGGCGTCGCACATGGAGGGTGCTTCGGGAACGAGACCACGGCTCTGCCAATGAAGGCATGGCAGAACCACGGCCAGACCGGAATCATACCGACCTGCGGTTTCTATCTTCAAATCTGTTCGGCCACCGGCTCCGGCACCGATTCCACCGCCAGAGGCTCCTCGCCGGCGGTGAAGACCATCACCCCTTCCTTGGTGATGGCGACGGTGTGCTCCCAGTGCGCCGAGAGCGAGCCGTCGGCGGTCCGGACCGTCCAGCCGTCGGGATCGACCTTGGTGTGGCGGGACCCCATGTTGAACATCGGCTCGATGCACAGGGCCATGCCGGTGCGGAGCCTCATCCCGGTGCCCCGGACCCCGATGTTGGGCACCTGGGGCTCCTCGTGCATCTGGCGGCCGATGCCATGGCCCAGGTACTCCTCCACGACCCCGTACCCGTAGCGCTTGCCCACCTCGGAGATGGCGGCACCGATGTCACCGAGGCGCGCTCCGTGGCGCACGGCTCGGATTCCGGCCCACATCCCCTCCTCGGTGGCGTCGATCAGCCGCTGGACCTCCGGGGGCACCTCGCCGATGGCGAAGGTGATGGCGGCGTCGCCGTGGAAGCCCTCGTAGATCGCTCCGGCGTCGACCGAGAGGATGTCGCCTTCCTTCAGCTTGTAGTCGGTGGGGATGCCATGCACGATCACGTCGTTGGGCGACAGGCACAACGTCGCCGGATAGGTCCCGTGGTAGCCGAGGAACGACGACTGACAGCCCCGCTCGGCGAGGATCTGCCGGGAGATGTCCTCCAGCTCGAGGAGGGAGACGCCCGGCTGGGCCGCCTCTTTGACGGCGCGGTGGATGGCGGCCACGCACGCGCCGGCGACGGCCATCTTCTCGAACTCGCGACGGGATTTGATCGTGATCATGGGGAGAGAGCCATTGTAGGGGGCCGTTCGCCATTCCGTTTTGTGGGCCGGAATCGGCTCCTGCCGCGTCGATTCCGGCCCACAGAACGGTCAGGAGAACTGAACGGAGCGCTTGGACAGGCCGAACCAGAACCCCTCGACGGCGTTCTCGGCGTCCGCCCCCGTGTCGACCGCCGCCCCCAGCGCCACGAACAACGGTGCGAAGTGTTCCGTGCGGGGATGGGCGATGTGGGCGGCGGGTGCCGCCCGCTGGAAGTCGAGCAGCGAGTCGATGTCACCCGCGGCCAGTGTCCGGCTGAGCCAGTCGTCGAATTCCACCGACCAGGAAGGCGGGTCGCCGTCCGGCCCGGCGTGCCAGTTCATCTCCCTCAGGTTGTGGGTGCTGAAGCCGCTCCCGACGATCAGCACACCCTGGTCCCGCAGCTCGGAGAGCTTCCGGCCGATCTCGAACAGGCGGCGAGGGTCGAGCGTGGGCATCGATATCTGGAGCACCGGCACGTCGGCTTCGGGGTACATCTCCATGAGCGGGACGTAGGCGCCGTGATCCAGCCCCCGCTCCGGGTCCTGGCGGACGGGATGCTCGGGGCTGGAGAGGATACGGGCGACCTGTTGGGCGAGTCGCGGCGCCCCGGGGGCGGGGTACTGCACCTCGTAGTAGCGCTGGGGGAAACCCCAGAAGTCGTAGTACAGCGGGACGGTGGTGGTGGCGCCCATGGTGAGGGGATCGTCCTCCCAGTGGGCCGAGACGATGAGCACGGAGCTGGGTTTGGGCATCGACGCCGACCACTCGGCCAGCTGACGGGTCCACACCGGGTCGTCGGCCAACGGAGGCGCGCCGTGGCTCAGGTACACGACCGGCATGCGCCGGTCGCTGAATTCGAGGCGGGAACGGTCCATGTGGGCCCCAACGTAGCCCCGTCGGGGGCTATTCCGCCGGTCGGTCCGCCGCCCGGCTGGTTAGCCTTGGAGGCACGCGGCTTCATGGGTCGCGCAGGGGAGCCGGTAGCGCCCGGCTGAGAGGAGGCGGCAACGCCTCGACCCTCCGAACCTGATCTGGGCAATGCCAGCGAAGGGAGTAGCACATGACAGGAGCCGTCACCGTCGATTCCGTCTGGCGTGACGTCTGCGCCGTCCGGGAACGGAGCCCTCTCGTCCACAACATCACGAACTACGTCGTGATGAACTCGACGGCCAATGCCCTCCTCGCCATCGGCGCCTCGCCGGTCATGGCCCATGCCACAGAGGAGGTGGCCGACATGGTGGGCATCGCCTCGGCCCTGGTCGTCAACATCGGCACGCTCAGCCCTGCCTGGGTGGAGGCGATGGAGTTGGCGGCGCGGGCCGCCCGGGACCGCGGCATCCCGGTCGCCCTCGACCCGGTGGGAGCAGGAGCCACCCCGTATCGGACCAAGACGGCGCACGCCCTGCTCGACGACACGCCCCCGACCCTCGTGCGCGGCAACGCCTCTGAGATCATGGCCCTGGTGACGTCCACCTCCGCCGCCCGTGGCGTCGACAGTGTCGATGCCCCGTCGGCGGCGCTGGATGCCGCCCGCCAACTCCAACACCGCTTCGGTGCCGTGGTGGCCGTCACCGGCGCCACCGACTACGTCGTGGCCGACGGGGCGACGATCCGCATCGACAACGGCCACCCCCTGATGGCGCGGGTCACCGGTCTCGGCTGCACGGCGACGGCGTTGTGCGGCGCGTTCTTAGCCGTGAACCCGGATCCCGCATCGGCGGCGGCTTCGGCCCTGATCGTCACCGGAGTGGCTGGTGAGCTGGCAGCCGAGCGGGCCGAGGGGCCGGGGACGCTCCAGCTGTACCTCCTCGACGCCCTCCACAACCTGAGCCGCGCCCAGCTCGAGGCCCGCATGCGGGCGGAGGTGACGGGATGAGGGGCCTGTACCTGGTGACCGACCGCGGGCTGGCCGGGGACAGGCCGCTCGAAGAGGTGGTCCTCGCTGCGGTCGAAGGCGGGGCCGGCGTCGTCCAGCTCCGCGAGAAGGAGCTGGCCACCCGGGCGTTCGTCGAGTCGGCCCGCCGGCTCAAGGCGCTCCTGGAGCCCCGCGGGATCCCGCTGATCGTCAACGACCGGGTCGACGTGGCGCTCGCCGCCGGAGCCGACGGAGTCCATCTGGGCCAGGAGGACATGGCCTATCCCGATGCCCGGGCCCTGCTCGGGCCCGACGCCATCATCGGCCTGTCGGTGGAGACACCCGAGGACGTCCGGGAGGCGGAGGGCTTCGACGTCGACTACCTCGGCGTCAGCCCGATCTTTCCCACCCCGACCAAGACCGACACCGAGGGGGCGTGGGGACTGGATGGGCTGGCCGAGGTGCGCCGGATGTCGCGCCATCGCCTGGTCGCCATCGGCGGCCTGAACGCCACGAACGCCGCAGACGCGATCAGGGCCGGAGCCGATGCGGTGGCGGTCGTCTCGGCGATATGCGCCGCGGCGGACCCCCGCCGGGCGGCAGAAGAGCTCGCCGCTGTGGTCGACGCCGCTCTCGCCGACCGAGAGCCCGCGAGGAGGTAGCGGATGGACACGTATCACCGGGCTCTGACGATCGCGGGATCCGACAGCGGCGGTGGTGCCGGGATCCAGGCCGACCTCAAGACGTTCTCCGCCCTGGGCTGTTTCGGCACCAGTGCCATCACCGCCCTGACCGCTCAGAACACGCTGGGAGTGGCCGCCGTCCACCCGGTACCCCCGGCGTTCATCGCCGCCCAGATCGACGCCGTGCTCGACGACATCGGGACGGACGCCACCAAGATCGGCATGGTGCATTCGGGGGAGGCGGTCGAAGCCGTGGCCGACCGCCTCCGCGCCCACCACACCGGACCCGTCGTGGTGGACCCGGTGATGGTGGCGGCGAGCGGGGACCGGCTGTTGCGGGAGGATGCGGTGGAGGCGATGCGCCGGCACCTGCTGCCGCTGGCCTCGGTGCTCACGCCCAACGTGGAAGAGGCGGCCGTCCTGCTCGACACCGAGCCGATCCGGTCCCGCGCCGAGATGGAGGACACCTGCCGGGCCCTGGCCGACCTGGGTCCGAGAGCCGTGCTGCTCAAAGGCGGGCACCTGGAGGGCTCGCGCTCTGTCGACGTGCTGTACGACCGGGAGACCGACACGTTCGTGGAGCTCGACGGCCCCCGCATCGACACTCCCAACACCCACGGGACCGGTTGCACCCTGTCCTCGGCACTGGCGGCGTATCTGGCCCGGGGGGAGAGCCTGCCGGCAGCTGCCCGGCTAGCCAAGGAGTACATGACCGGGGCGATCGAGGCCGGGGCAGAACGGCACCTCGGGTCGGACGCCGGCCACGGTCCGGTCCACCACTTCTTCGCCCTCTGGTCGTGACATCCCGAAGGCTCGTCGTCCTCGACTTCTCCGGCACGCTGAGCCCGGGCGCCACCGGGTTCGCCGAGCCCGAGACGTTGGAGGCGGCGCTGCGGTCTTCCGGGCTCGCCGGGCTCGGGGTCACCCGCGACATCTTCTGGGACGCCGTCGCCCAGACCTGGGAGCAGGCGAGCACCACCGGGGTGGGATATGCGCGTTCGATGGCTGGCGCGATGGCCGATCGACTGGGAGTCGAGGTCGGTTCGATCATCGGTGCCGCCCGGTCGTTCACCGCCGCCTACCTGGCGGCGTCGACCGTGGCGGCCGAATGGGAAACGGGGCTCAGGGAGCTCGTGAGCCGCTGCCGTCTCGTCGTGGCGTCGGACCACTACGCCGAGGCCACGGCTCACATCGTCTCGGAGCTGGAGAGGCTCGGCCTCGAAGCGAGGCCGGTGACCGAGCCCGCCCCCGGCTCGATCCTGGTGGCCACCTCGGCCGATCTGGGCAGTCGCAAGCAGTCGCCGGAGTTCTGGAAGGCGGTCCAGACTGCGATCGGGCCGGTCGACTCGGTGGCGGTGGTCGACGACTTCGGCGCCAACGAGCACTCCGACGACCCGTATGGCGCCGAGGAGGAGGTGGCCGAGCGCAGAGAAGCCACCGTCCGCGTCCTCGGCCAGGTGTTCGACGCACCCGTCGACGTCTTCGAGTTCCGCCTCCACGGCAGAGACCTTCGGTCGCTCGTGGACGAAGCGGTGACCTGGGCGCTTCGCTGGTCGGAAGGGGAGACGGCTCCCTAGCCCCAGGTTTTTCGTCCCTGTGCTGCCGGCGTGGCCGATCAGTCGGCGCCGAGGGCGGCGAGGACCCGCTCGGTGATCTCGTCGATCTCGCCTACGCCGTCGACCTCGACCAGCACTCCCCGCTCTCTGTAGAGGTCGATCAGCGGAGCGGTCTGCTCCTCGTACACGTTGAGACGGTTGCGGATCGTCTCCTCGTTGTCGTCGGCGCGGCCCCGGGCCAGCATCCGCTCCACCAGGACGTCGTTGTCGACCCGGAACAGCACGACCTTGTCGAGGCCGTCCTCTCCGATGAGCTCGTCGAGGGCCTCCACCTGGGCGATGGTGCGGGGGAAGCCGTCGAGGATGAAGCCACCGGCGGCGTCGTCCTCGGCGATGCGCTCTTTCAGCATCGCCACCGTGATCGAGTCCGGGACGTAGTCGCCGGCCTCCATGATCGCCTTCACCTGCTTGCCCAGCTCGGTGCCGGCGGCGACGTGGTGACGGAACATGTCACCGGTGGAGATGTGGGGGATCCCCAGCCGGTCGGCGACGCGACCGGCTTGGGTTCCCTTGCCAGCGCCCGGAGGGCCGATGAACAACAGCTTCATGTGGTCTTCCGCCTTCCGCCTTCGATCCAACGGCTCAGGTGAGGATCCCCTCGTAGTTGCGCATGGTGAGCTGCGACTCGATCTGCTTCATGGTCTCGAGGGCAACACCCACCACGATGAGGATCGAGACGCCGGAGAAGGCGACCGGGATGTTCCAGATGATCCCGCCGATGACCGGCAGCACGGCGATGAGGCCCAGGAACACGGAGCCCGGGAGGGTGATCCGGTTGAGGATGTGGGCGAGGTGCTGTTCGGTCTGGCGCCCCGGGCGGACGCCGGGGACGAACCCGCCGTTGCGCTGGATCATCTCCGCCTGCCGCTGCGGGTCGAACTGGATCGCCGTGTAGAAGTAGGTGAAGAAGATGATCAGGCCGAAGAGCAGGATCACGTACCACCACGACGGCTGGCCGGTGGCAGAGCCGCCGAGGTTGTCGTTGATCCAGCGGTAGATCGCCTGCACCCAACGGGCGTCGGAGGGGATGGCGGTGATGATCATCGCCGGGAACAGCAGCACCGAGGTGGCGAAGATCACCGGGATCACGCCGGCGGTGTTGACCTTGAGCGGGATGTAGGTGGACTGGCCGCCCATGACCCGCCGACCCCGGACCCGCTTGGCGAACTGGATGGGGATGCGCCGCTGACCCTGGTCGACGTAGATGATCGCCACGATCATCAGGAGGAACAGGACCACCATGATCGCGAAGCGGACCGGGTTCCCCATCTCCACCGTGTTGGCCCACATCTGGCCGAAGATGAACGGGAACTGGCTGATGATGCTCACGAAGATCAAAAGGGACATGCCGTTGCCGACGCCCTTCTGAGTGATGAGCTCGCCCAGCCACATCACGAAGGCGGTGCCGGCAGTCATCGTGATCACGATCACCGACACCCGGCCGAACGTGTAGTCACCGACCAGGTTGATGCCCCCGGTGAAGGTGCCGTTGTAGAAGAGGTACGTGAAGGCGGTCGACTGGATCAGAGCCAGGATGACCGTGAGGTAGCGGGTCCACTGGGTGATCACCTTCCGCCCGGCCTCGCCTTCGTCCTGCAGCGCCTGGAGGCGGGGGATCACCACCGTCAGCAGCTGCATGATGATCGACGAGGTGATGTAGGGCATGATGCCCAGCGCGAACACCGAGAACTGCTCGAGCGCGCCGCCGGAGAAGAGGTTGAGGAGGCCGTAGATGCCGCCGGCCTGCTGCTGGGCCTGGAACAACTGGACGGCTTCGAAGTCGATGCCGGGGACGGGCAGGGTGGCGCCGAACCGGTAGACGGCGAACATCGCCAGCGTGAAGAGGATCTTCCGCCGGAGGTCCGGCACCTTGAACATGTTGCGGTAGATGCTGAGCATTGGCTTTGGGCGCTTCCCGTGGATCGGGTGGCGAGTGGTAGGTGATAGGAACCTACCACCTACCACCGGTCACTTTGAACTGGCTTAGTCGATCAGCTCGACCGTTCCGCCGGCTGCTTCGATCTTCTCTTTCGCCTTCGCCGAGAAGGCGTGCGCCTTGACGGTGAGGGCGCGATCGACCTCGCCCTCCGCCAGGACCTTCACGCGGCCCCGATGACGGATCAGACCGCGTTCGCGCAGCAGCTCGGGCGTGACCTCGGTGCCGGCGTCGAACTGGTTGAGCGTCTCCAGGTTGACGATGGCGAAGTATTCCTTGTTGGGGTTCTTGAAGCCCGGCAGCTTCGGCAGCCGCATGGACAGCGGGGTCTGACCGCCCTCGAACCCGGGACGGAGCTTGCCGCGTGCCTTGAGGCCCTTGGTGCCCCTGCCGGCGGTCTTGCCGCGCTTGCCGCTCTCACCCCGCCCGACCCGGATCTTCGACTTCTTCGAGCCCGGGGCCGGCCGCAGGTGGTGGAGCTTCAGTTTTTCTCTCTCGTCGGACATGCCGTTCTCCATAGTCGGAAGCCGGAAGTCGGAGATCCCGCTCCGACCTCGACTACTTCTCTTCCACTTCGACTAGATGCCGGACCCGGTGGAGCATGCCCCGCACGACCGGCGTGTCGGGGTGCTCGACGGTCTGGCGGATCTTCCGCAGGCCGAGCGTCTCGGCCGTCGCCCGCGTCTTCGGCTTCTCGCCGATGAGCGAGCGCTTGAGGGTGACCTTCAGGGTCTTCTCGGCCATCTTCAGCCCTCCCCTCCGGCGGCCCGGAGCGACTCGGCCGACCGGTAGGCGGCCAACAGCCCCGGCGGGATGATCTCCTCGGGCCTCTTGCCGCGCATGCGGGCCACCTCGTCGGGACGCCGCTGTTTCTTCAGGGCGTCGACCGTTGCCCGGGCGACGTTGAGATGCGTGGGCGACCCCAGCGACTTGGCCAGGGCGTCGCGGATCCCCGCCGCCTCCAGGATCTGGCGGGCGGCGCCGCCGGCGATGACACCGGTACCGGGGGCGGCGGGACGGATCAGCACCCGGGAGGCCCCGTGCTCTCCGATCACCTCGTGGACGATCGTGGTGCCGGCCATCGGCACGTCGAACATCGACCGCCGGGCGATCTCCATCCCCTTCTGGATGGCGGCCGGGACCTCTTTGGCCTTGCCGTAGCCGATCCCGACCCGGCCGTTGCCGTCGCCCACCACGCACAGCGCGGTGAATGAGAACCGGCGGCCGCCCTTGACGACCTTGGCTACTCGGTTGATCTGGACGACTCGCTCGTCGTACTGGGTCTGTTCAGCCATCTAGAACTCCAATCCCGCCTCGCGGGCAGCTTCGGCCAGCGCCTTGACCCGGCCGTGGAACTTGTATCCGGCCCGGTCGAAGACGGCCCGGGACACTCCGGCCTGCTTGGCCCGCTCGCCGAGCAGCTTGCCCACTTCGGCGGCCGTCTCGACGGTGAGAGTCTTGTCCCGCAGCCCCTTCTCGAGCGACGACGCCGCGGCGAGGGTGTGGCCCTTGTCGTCGTCGATGAGCTGGGCGTAGATGTAGCGGTTGCTGCGGAACACCGCCAGGCGCGGACGCTCGGCCGTTCCGTGGATCTTGCGACGGATGCGCTGGTGCCGGCGGGCTCGGGCGGCAGCACGGGTGGCCTTCATCACTTACCTGCCTTTCCGGCCTTGCGGCGGACGTATTCGCCGACGTAACGGATCCCCTTGCCCTTGTAGGGCTCGGGCGGACGCACCTTGCGGACCACGGCCGCGGTCTGGCCGACCAGCTCCTTGTCGATGCCGACGACGGAGATCTTGGTCGGCTCCGGCACCTCGAAGGTGATGCCCTCCGGGGCGGGCACGGTCACCGGGTGGCTGAAGCCCACCTGGAGCTCCAGGTCGCGGCCCTTGAGCTGGGCCCGGTAGCCGACACCCTGGATCTCGAGGTCCTTGCGGTATCCCTCCGAGACCCCCGTCACCATGTTGGCGAGCAACGCCCGGGAGAGGCCGTGGAGAGCCTTCGACTCGCGGGAGTCGTCGATGCGCGTCACCTTCGCCACCCCGTCCTCGACCGAGACGGTCACGCGTTCGGGGAAGCGTCGGCTCAGCTCTCCCTTGGGGCCCTTCACGGTGACCTCCGGGCCGTCGATGGTGATCTCGACGCCGGAGGGCACGGTGATGGGGGCGTTTCCGATTCGACTCATATCACCAGACCTCGCAAATGATCTCGCCTCCGAGACGGCGCCGGCGCGCCTCCCGGTCGGGGAGCAGGCCCTGGGAGGTGGACACGACCACGACACCTAGCCCTCCCTGCACACGGGGTAGTTCGGAGGCGCCCCGGTAGACCCGGTGGCCGGGCTTGGACACGCGGCGCAGACCCTGGATCACCGGACGGCGCCGGTCCACGTAACGCAGGTGCAGGGTCAGCGTCTTGCCGGGACCCGAAGGCTCCACATCGTACCGGTCGATGAACCCTTCCTCCGCCAGGATCCGAGCCACCTCCTCCTTCAGTTTGGAGGAAGGCATGCTCACGGTCTCGTGGCCGACGGCCACGGCGTTGCGGATCCGGGTGAGCATGTCGGCGATGGGATCGGTCATCATGATTACCACGACGCCTTTCTCACTCCGGGAAGCTCTCCCCGCGAGGCGAGCTCGCGAACACAGATGCGGCACATGCCGAAGTCGCGGAGGTAGGCACGGGGCCGACCGCACCGCTTGCAGCGGTTGTACTCGCGGACCTTGAACTTTTGCTTCCTGTTTGCTTTGGCGATCAGTGACTTCTTGGCCATTGGGTCAAACCCCTGCGGTTCTGCGGAACGGGAAACCGAAAGCGTCGAGCAGCGCTCGCGCCGCCTCGTCGGTCTCGGCGGTGGTGACGATCGTGATGTCCATGCCCCGGGTGCCGGTGACGTCGTCGAAGTTGATCTCCGGGAAGATCAGCTGCTCGGTGACACCGAAGGTGTAGTTGCCGCGACCGTCGAAGGAGTTGGGGTTCAGTCCCCGGAAGTCCCGGATGCGGGGGATGGCGACCGCCAGCAGGCGGTCGAAGAACTCCCACATTCGGTCGCCGCGCAGCGTGACCGAGACCCCGATCGGGGTCCCCTCCCGCAGCTTGAAGCCGGCGATCGACTTGCGGGCACGGTTGACACGCGGCTTCTGCCCGGTGATCAGAGCGAGCTCGTTGGTCGCCTGCTCGATGATCTGGCGGTTCTGGTTGGCGGCGCCGAGACCCATGTTCACCACGATCTTCTCCAGACGCGGGATCTGCATCGGGTTCTCGAGGCCCAACTCCTCCATCAACCGGGGAGCGATCTCTTCTCTGTACTTGACCTTGAGGCGGGGCGCACTCATAGCTCGTCTCCACACTTGCGGCAGATGCGCTTCTTGGTGCCGTCGGCCTCGACCTTCATCCCGATGCGGGTAGGGCCGCAGTCGTCGCACACGATCATCACGTTCGAGATGTCGATCGGCATGTCCCGCTCGATGATCCCGCCCTGCATGGTCTGGCCGCGGGGCTTCTCGTGGCGCTTGACGGTGTTGACACCCTCCACGAGCACCTTGCCCTGCCGGGGGAACACCCGGGTGACCCGCGACTCCTTGCCGCGGTCCTTGCCGGCGATGACCATCACCTTGTCACCCTCACGGATGCGGACCTTGCGGGGTGCGGTCTGCGTCTTGCGAGCCATCACAACACCTCCGGTGCGAGCGAGACGATGCGCATGAAGCGGCGGTCGCGCAGCTCGCGTGCCACCGGCCCGAAGATGCGGGTGCCGCGGGGCTGCTGGTTGTTGTCGATGAGCACGCAGGCGTTCTCGTCGAAGCGGATGTAGGTGCCGTCGGGGCGCCGCTTCTCCTTCTTGGTGCGGACGACGACGGCCTTCACCACGTCGCCCTTCTTGACCGATCCGCCCGGCGTGGCTTCCTTCACGGTCCCGACGATGATGTCGCCGACAGTGGCGTAGCGCCGACCGGACCCGCCGAGCACGCGGATACACAGGATCTCGCGGGCGCCGGTGTTGTCGGCGACCTTGACTCGTGACTCCTGTTGGATCATCGGGCACGCTCCACGATCTCGACGACCCGCCACCTCTTCTGCTTGCTGAGAGGGCGCGTCTCCATGATCCGGACCGTGTCGCCGACCCGGGCTTCGTTGTTCTCGTCGTGAGCGTGGAAGTACGTGGAGCGCCGCACGATCTTGTCGTAGCGGGGGTGCTTGAACGAGGTCGGCACCTCCACCTTGACGGTCTTGTCGCGGACGTCCGATACGACCACGCCCACTCTGACTTTGCGTCGACCTCGTTCGGTCGTCATCGCTTGCTCTCCTCGGCCTTCTCCCGCTCCCGCATCACGGTGCGGATTCGGGCGATGTCCTTCTTGACCTGCTTCAGGCGGGCGGTGTTGTCCAGCTGGTTGGTGGCGAGCTGAAAACGGAGGTTGAACAGCTCCTCCTTCGCCTCGGCGAGCGCCTCGGCCAGCTCGTCCATGCTCTTCTCACGGAGGTCGGCAGCCTTCATGCGTCCTCCCTCGTGACGAAGCGAGTCTTGACCGGCAGCTTGTGGCCGGCGCGCCGCATGGCCTCGCGAGCGAGCTCCTCGGGAACGCCGGCCAGCTCGAACATGACCCGGCCCGGCTTGACGACGGCGACCCAGTACTCGGGGCTGCCCTTGCCGGAGCCCATCCGCGTCTCGGCGGGCTTCTTGGTCACCGGCTTGTCCGGGAACACGTTGATCCACACCTTCCCGCCACGGCGGATGGCACGGGTGATGGCGATACGGGCGGACTCGATCTGGCGGGCGGTGATCCACCCGGACTCGAGTGCCTGCAGTCCGTACTCGCCGAAGTTCACCCGGGTCCCACCCTTGGCCTTGCCGGAGCGGCGACCGCGGTGGACCTTACGGTACTTGGTTCGCTTGGGCATCAACATGGGGCAGTCCCCTCACACGTCGAGAGCGGATACTGGAACGTCATTCGCCGCCCTCCTCGTCCTTGCGATCCCAACGACGGAACCCGGCTGCTTCGGCCGACTCATCGTCGCGGAACCACACGTCGGCGTTGGTGCGGCCGTAGTAGGG
>PKRG01000001.1 GCA_017577575.1 Acidimicrobiia bacterium
GCGGCGGGGCCGTGTCGGCCGCCGGGGAGGCGTTGCAGACGTTGCCCGCCAATGTCGCCCGGTTGCGGATCTGGACGGAACCGACCGCCGACGCCGCCTCCACCAGCGCCGGGTAGCCGCTCCTGACCTCGGGATGGCCGATCACGTCGCTGATCACGGTGGCGGCCCCGATCTCGACTCCCTCGGCGGTCGATCGGATGCGGGGAGCGAGCTCGTCGATGCCTTTCAGGTCCACCACCAGCTCGGCGGAGAACTTCCCCTTGCGGAGGCCGACCAGGAGGTCGGTGCCTCCGGCGAGCGGGCGCCCGCCTCCCGCTACCAGATCGATGGCTTCTCGGAGGGTTTCGGGTCGGGCGTAGGCGAACACGATCAGGCCGTCACCGGGCGGGACTGGAGGAGGTAGAGGGCTCCGCCCTCGAAGGCCCACTCCACGTCCTGAGGGCCCCCGAAGATCTCCTCGGCCCGCAAACCCAACTCGACGAGCTGGGACAACTCGGCTTCGTCCAGGACCTGGCCCGTCGCCTGCTCCTCGGAGAGCTCCACCTCCTCGGTGCCGCCGTCGGGCCTGCGCACGACCATCTTGTCCTGCCGCGACACGTGGGCTCGCTTGAGGCGCCCGTCCCGGGCGACGATGTACTGGTCGGGGATGACGGCCCCCGAGACGACCGCTTCTCCCAGGCCCCATGCCGCCTCGATGAGCAGCTGGTCGCGGCGGCGGCGCACCGGGTCGATGGTGAACATGACGCCGGCTTTGGCGGCGTCGAGCTGGCGCTGGACGACCACCGCCATGCCGAGGTCGGCCAGCGACCCCTTCAGCCGGCGATAGAAGAGGGCACGGGTCCCGAAGAACGAAGCCCAGCACCGGCTCACGTGATGCAGGACCTGGTCGGCTCCCCTCACGTTGAGGTAGGTGTCCTGCTGTCCGGCGTAGCTCGCCACCTCGCCGTCCTCGGCGCAGGCGCTGGAGCGGACGGCCACCCCGCTGCCCGCGTCGAGACGTTCGTAGGCGTCGCTGATGGCATCTGCGAGCGGCCCGGTGATCGGAGAGTCCAGCACGAGGGCTTGCAGGCGCTCCGACGCGGGCTCGATGTCGTCTTCTGTGGAGATCGACGAGAGGATCGCCAGCATCTCGTCGGCGCGCCCGGCCCTGTGCAGCGTCCGGTCGAGCGCCGCGGCGGGGACCAGGAAGCCGGGTGGCACGGGGAGGCCGAGGCCGGCCATCGAGGCCAGACTGGCCCCCTTGCCGCCGGCGACGTCCACGCGGCGGCAGTCGTCGTGGTCGAACCACAGGATGGTGTCCGCCTGCTGGGTGGTCACTCCTCGCCTCCTCCTTCGGCCTCCGAGTAGTGGCGCAGCACGGCCTCCTCGGCCTCCTTGGCGTGGGCCCGCATCACCTCCGCCACCTTCTCCGGGTCGCGGGACTCGAGCGCCTCGACGATCGCCAGGTGGCGGCGCCCCAGCCAGCCGAGGTCGGCGCCGGAGACGGCCGCCGTGTAGTAGGTGCGAGCCATCGGCTCGAGCAGCGACCACACCCACACCAGGGAGCGGTTGCCGGAGGCCTCCATGATCCGCTGGTGGAAGGCGGTGTTGTGGAGGGCATGGGCGTGGGTGTCGTGGGCGGCTGCGGCCTCGTCCATGGCGTCGACCAGCCGGCGCAGCTCGGCCAGGTCGTCGTCGGTGATCCTCTCGGTGGCCCAGCGGGCGCCCAACGCCTCCAGCTCGCCCCTCACGGTCATGGCCTCCACCAGCTCCTCGCGGCTGGGGTGGCGAACGAAAGCGCCCCGGTAGGGCTCGACCTGGACGATCCCGACGCTGGCCAGGTCCCGCAACGCCTCCCGCACCGGTGCCTGGCTGACGCCGAGCCTCCGAGCCACCCGGGTCTCGACGATGCGGGACCCGGGAGGGAGCTCGCCTTCCATGATCCACTGGAGGATCTTGTCTTTGACCTGGACGCTGAGGACCTCCCGGTTGAGGTCGTCGCGGCCTTCCTGTCTCTCCTCCGCGCTCGCAGTCATGTGGTGAACAGGTCGCTGGCAGGGACTTCGCGCTCGGTGTGGTCGGCGCCCAGGATCTCTACCACACCGGTCGATCCGTTGACCCGCAACTTGTCCCCCGACTCGATCCTCGAGGTGGCCACCGACGTCCCGATGACCGCCGGGATGCCGAACTCGCGGGCCAGGACGGCAGGATGGGAGGCAGTGCCGCCGGCGTCGGTGACGAGGCCGGAGATCTTCGTGAACAGCACCACCCATGCCGGGTTGGTCATCTGGCAGACCAGGATGTCGCCCTTCTCCACCTGGTCGAACTCGTCGACGGACAGCACCACCTTGGCGGTTCCGGTCACCACCCCGGGCGAGGCGGCCAGACCGTTGACCTGGTCCTCGGCTTCCGGCTGCTCCATGTACAGCCGCTCCGGGAATCCCCACAGCGACAGGTAGGGGAAGGAGAGCGCTGCCTCGGTGGCGGTGCCGATCCAGTCCCGGGGCCGGATCTCGTAGGCCGCCTCCCGCTCGTCCCTCCGCTGGGACACGATGCTGCGGGCGTCGAAGTTCTCCGGGTCGGCCATGAACCGCCGCAGCTCGTTGTAGCGCAGGTAGATGACGTCGTCGGGCTCGTCGAGGTAGCCGGCCTCGACCAGCTTGCGGCCGATGCAGATCAGCACGACCCGCAGATGGGCGTTGGTGCCCTGGTCGATGTAGAAGTGGTGGTCGGGTGTGAGCGGGGCCATCTTCAGGTTGATCTCGTTGGCCCGGCGCACCTTCTCGAGGTCCTCGCCCTCGAGGCCTTCGAGCAGTTGTCTCGAGGCCTCCTCGATGTCCCGCCTCAACTCCTCCACCCGGGACGGGTAGTCGTAGTCCGTCTCGATGTACCCCTTGATCACCTCGAGGATCGGCTCCGGCTGCTCGAAGCGAGTGGGGAAGATGAACTCGTGGCTCCAGACCGCGTGCCAGCCGAACTCGCGCTGGTAGGGACGGAGGCGCTCCTCGATGAAGCGGCGGCCGCGCTCTGACGCCTGCAATGCCGCCATCACGTCGACCCCGGTCTCCCGGGCGAAGATCGCCGACAGCTCCTCGTCGGCGACGATTTCCTCCTTCATCTTCCACAGCGCCTCGATGGAGTCCCAGTTGCGGTCCTTGGCCGAGTTCTGCAGCCGGCCGAGGAGGTCTTGGTCCACCTCGCCCCGCACCTCGCGGACGGTGGCCTCGAGGTTGAGGGTGGCCGACAGCTGGGCGAAGTTGAGCATCCAGTGGATCTTCCAATGACGGTCATGGATGTCGATGGCGTCCTCGAGGATCGTCGCCCACTCCATGAGCGAGATGTCCTGCCAGTTGTCGATCTTCTCCTCGAGGTAGGCGAAGTTCCGCTTCATCTCGGGGACGAGGCGCTTCTCCCACCAGTCGGCGAAGTGCTCCCCGTAGACGGGCAGAACAGCGTTGAGATAGGCGCCCATCTCGGCGGCGTAGTTCGGGTCGTCCTTGGGCACCCGCGGCACGTAGCGGTACCCGTACTCCATCGCGTCGACCCGGACATCGGGGTCGGGCGGGATGGCCGCCGTGTACAGGTAGCCGTTGACGTTCTTGGCGACCCAGTCGACGGCGAACGGGGTGCCGAACCGCCGGAACATGTGGTCGCAGGTCAGCCACCACCCGCCGATGTCGAAGTACATCGGCGACAACGGCTGGGGGCAGTGGAGATCGTCGAAGAACCAGAAGAGCTCCTTCTCCTCCTCGGACTCCCACTCGATCGGGAAACTCTCGTCTCCCAGGAACTGCTTGATCACACCGCTGCTGTCCACGGAGGTCCTCCTCTCCAGCTCGCCTCTCCGTAGGGGTGTCCTATCTTCGATAATCGATTGTTTGTCGAACCTTAGGGTCAGCCCCCGCCGGCGTCAACAGGTTCCTGAGAAGACGTCACCTCGAATATCGCCACCTCTCCGGTGATGCCCTTCAGCCGGAAGCGGCGCAGCTCGGTCAACCTGAACCCGGGAGAGCGGGCATGGGCGGCGACGCCCTCCCCCGCCAGCACCTGCCCCGGGCCGGCCTCCGAGGCGATCCGGGCGGCGAGGTTCACGGTGCGCCCGAAGTAGTCGCCTCCCTCGTAGAGCATCGTCCCGGCTTCCACCCCGACGTGGGTGGGAGGCAGTCCCCGCGCCTCGGCGCCGGCGACGATCTCCAGCGCCGCCATGACCGCCCCGGAGGGGTCGCCGACGTGGAGGAGAACCCCGTCCCCGAGCATCTCGACCACCTCGCCGCCATGACGGGCAGCGACCTCGGCGGCCACCTCGGCCAGGGTGAGAGCGACGTCGGCGGCGGCGCGGTCGCCCGAGCGCTCGGTGAGGGCCGTGAAACCCGACACGTCGGCGAAGACGGCGGCTTCTATCCCCCGGGGCGAGCGAGGTCGGACTCCGGCCTGTTCCAGCGCCGTCTCGACGTGCTCGAACTGATGGGCGACCGAGAAGAGGTCGGTGTGGCGGCGGAACAGCCACCCCAGGAAGTCCTCGCCTGACCGGCCGATGCGCAGACCCACCTTCCGCAGGGCTTCCTCGTAGGCCTGGTTGTCGGCGAGCCCGCGGCAGCGGTACCTCTCTTCGACCGCGATGTGGAAGTAGTGGGGCAGGTACTGGGCGATCTTTCGGACGCTGTCGCCCCACAGGCGGGCGAGCGCCACGACGTCGTCGGCTTCCACCCCGGCCTCGAACAGAACGGCGAGGCCTCCCAACGCTTGGCGGTCCTCTTCGGGGGCCCGCTCCTCCGGGCGCGGGGCGGGCAGACCCATCGCCAGGTACAGCCTCACCAGCGACTCGAAGTCGACTCCCATCTCCTCGGCCAGCTCGGCGAACGTCGCGCTCGAGCGGGGATGCATCCTCGCCGACGCCTGCATGTAGCCGAGGGTGAGATGGCCGCTGCGGAGAGCTGCAGCCAGCGCTTCGAGCTCGATCCCGGCCGCCTGGAGTTGGCCGACGACCCGCACCCGCATGACGTCTTCCCGGGTGAACTCCCCGTCGGTGGGCTCCACCACCCCCAACTCGACCAGCCGGTCGACCTCCTCGACGGTGGAGAACCCGCGCCTCGCCAGCTCTTCAGCATCCAGCCGTTCCGTCTCCGGTCCGGTGGCGTACAGCCCCTGGTCGGCGACGAACGCCTCGAAGCAGGCGCGGCTGCAGAAGTAGTAGGTCGTCCCTTCGAAGTCGGCGCGGGCGACGGCGTCGTCGGTGTCGATCCGCATCCCGCACACCGGGTCGATGGCCATGGGCATGGTGCCCTCCCCTAGCTCTCTTCCGGGGTCGTGGGCCCGGATCTCCTCAGCAGGAACCACGTCACCATGGTCCCCTTCCCTTTCACTTCGACCGAGCCGCGCCGTTCGAAGTCGTACGAGCCTCGCAGCCGGCGGTAAGTGCGTTCGGTGACCTGGATCTGCCCCGGCACGCCGTTGGACTCCATGCGGCTGGCGGTGTTGACGGTGTCCCCCCACAGGTCGTAGGCGAACTTGTGTCTTCCGATCACCCCGGCGACCACGGGACCTGTCGATCCCGATCCGGACGTGCATGGGGCGCCCGGCGGGGTCCTACCCGCTCTGACACGGCGCGACGCAGTTCGAGCGCCATGTCGGCGACCGCCTCGGCATGATCGGGTCTCGGCTCGGGCAGCCCGCCGGCGACCATGTAGGCGTCGCCGATGGTCTTGATCTTCTCCAGTCCGTGGAGTTCGGCGAGGCGGTCGAAGGTGGAGAACAGCTCGTCGAGCGTCCCCACCAGCTCGTCGGGATGGACCTGCTGGCTGGCCTGCGTGAAGCCGACCAGGTCGGCGAACATCACGGTCACGTCGTCGAACTGGTCGGCTATCACTTTCTCGCCCTGCTTGAGACGGTCGGCGATCGTGGCCGGAAGAACGTTGAGGAGGAGCGCCTCGGATCTGTCCTGCTCGGCGAGGAGGAGGTCGTGGGCTCGAGCCAGCCGGCGGCGGCTGCGGATCGCCTCCCCGAGCAGCAGCACCGAGGCCAACAGGGCCGCGTCGGGGATCGCCCCCTCGAGGATCAGTGTCCGCATCGCTTCCGGGAGGTCGGCCACCAGGGCGAACACGACCGGGCTCGCGCCGAACCAGACGGCCAGGGCCAGAGGCACCAGTCGATGCCCGGACGCCCAGGCGGCAGCGAGGGTCACCGAGAGGGGGACGGCGGCGAAGATGCCGGGGGTGTCCAACAGGTTGTAGACCTGGAGGCTCGCCGCCGAGGCCAGCAGCGCGCCCAGCGGCCAGCGTCTCCGCAGGAGAGACAGGGAACCCACCACCGGCGCCAGGGCGTAGGTGACGAGGGTGCGGGGCGCACCCTGGGAGGGGGCCACGGCGATGGCGGCGGCGACCGCCGCTGTCGACGCCGCCGTCAGCGTGGCGTCGACGATCCTCCGGTCGATAGTGAGTCGTGTTTCGTCCAGAGACGCAGTATCCCGCGGGGCATTTCGCTACGCGGCCCTCGCCCACATGTCACGACTAGGGATTCCTACGGAGGCGGCCCTCTGCACTGACCGCCACCATGGGCGCATGGACCGTTACCCGGACTTCGAGCACGACCTGTCCCTCCAACGGGCATTCCTGGAACGGATGATCGACCAGCATGCGGTCATCGCTTCCGACATCGTCCGCATCGCCTCTGATCATTGGGTGATCCACGGGGTCGTCCACGACGGCGAAGACGTCATGATGGCCAAGTTCTTGGACCGTGGTCATGCGTGGGAGACGCTGGTCGACCTGAAACCGGGCCCGTCCGCTCCCGCCCAGGATGTCGCCCGGTGAAGGCTTCCCATCGGCCACCGATCCGATACACGCAGAGCTTCCACGACGCCCAAGAGGTCCAGGCGTTCCCCTACGGCTCCGGCACGACGGTCCGTCTCGGCGACCTGGTGATCGGCAAGATCGTGTGCAATCCAGGCTGGCATTGGGCCGAGCAGATCAAGCCCATCGCCGGCACCGACTCCTGCCAGTTCCATCACGTCGGCGTCGGGTTGAGCGGTGAGCTCCGCTTCCGCATGGACGATGGAGCGGAGTTCAGTGTGATGGCCGGCGACGTCTTCGACATACCTGCCGGGCACGATGTCTGGGTCGTCGGCGACGAGCCCTCGGTCCTGGTGATATGGGGAGGTTGGCGAGGGTTCGGCAAGAGCCCCACGGGCAACCGCATCCTGACAACGCTCCTGTTCACGGACATCGCGGGATCCACTGCTCACGCCGCCCGGGTGGGTGACGCAGCGTGGGACCAGCTCATGGAGCGCCACAACTCGCTCATTCGGGAGTCTCTGGAGGAGTTCGGAGGAACCGAGATCGACACGACCGGCGACGGCTTCCTCGCCACATTCAATGCAGCGGGCCGCGCCGTCCTGGCCGCCGCCGCGATGCGCGAGGAGCTCGAGGCCATCGGACTGAACATCCGCGTCGCTGTCCACACCGGCGAGGTCGAGTTGGTGCCAGGCAACCTTCGGGGCCTCGCCGTCCACGGCATCACGGCCACGCATCAGGACCAGATCAACGGCGACCTGCTCACTTTCCTCAAGAGCTGAGCCGCCGGCCCACTGAGAAAGGGGACATCATGAAGGTCGTCGTTTTGGGCGGCACGGGGCTGATCGGCTCCAAAGTCGTTGCCATATTGGCCGACCAGGGACACGAGGCCGTCGCCGCTTCCCCCGGCACGGGTGTCGACACCATGACGGGGGCGGGCCTCGACCGAGCCCTCGACGGCGCCGAAGCCGTCGTCGACGTCACGAACTCGCCCTCGTTCGAGGACTCGGCGGTGAGGGAGTTCTTCGAGAGATCGACCCGCAACATCCTCGAGGCCGAGAAACGAGCGAACGTCGGCCACCATGTGGTCCTGTCGGTCGTCGGGACCGATCGGCTTCCCGATAGCGGATACTTCCGGGCCAAGCAGACCCAGGAAAACCTGATTCGGGATTCGGGCATCCCGTACACGATCGTCCATGCCACCCAGTTCTTCGAGTTCCTCCGCAGGATCACCGACGATGCGACACGGGGCGAGACGGTGCGGTTGGCACCCGTGCTGTTCCAGCCGATTTCAGCCGACGACGTCGCCTCAGAGATCGCTCGAGTCGCGGTCGGCCCGCCCGCGGACGGCATGGTGGAGGTGGCTGGCCCGGACAGATTCCGACTCGACGAGCTCGTCCGAGAACGCCTGAAGACGACCGGTGATCCCCGTCGGGTCGTCACCGACCTGTCCGCGACCTACTTCGGAGCCGCCCTCGAACCTGGATCGCTGGTTCCCGGCAGCGGCGCCCATTTGGGCTCCATCCGGCTCGCGGACTGGGACGCCCGCCAAGAGTCGGCGAGAGCCTGACTCAGAAGGTGAGGCGCATCGGGCCGGCGGAGAAGATGCGGGGATCCATGGTCCGCAGCTCCGACGCCACCGCCGGCTCGAAGCCCATGTGGGAGAGCACGTCCTTTTCGGGGTCGATCCCCTCGGCCACCTCCGTCAGGGTCACCACCCCGTCGATCAGCTCGAACACCGCCCGCTCGGTGATGTACTTCACCTGCTGGCCGCGCTCGCGCGCCATCCGGCCGCTGAAGCTGATCTCGGCGACCTCCTCGACGAACTTGGCGACCGAGCCCTCCTTCACGATGTGGAGGCGACCGTCCTCGATCGTCACCTCGAGGCCGCCGGTGGTGAATGTCCCCACGTAGCAGATGCGCGGGGTGTGAGCGCTGATGTTGGGGAAGCCACCCGGCCCGCGCAGGCGGTCGTCGAACCGATGGACGTTGACGTTGCCCTCCCGGTCGACCTGGGCGAATGAGAGGCTGGCGATGTCGAGCCCGCCTCCCTCGTAGAAGTCGAACATGTAGGGCTGGTCGATGACGGCCTGGTAGTTGAAGCCGGCACCGCCCTCCATGCCCCCCACCGGGACCCCACCGAAGATGCCCTGCTCGACAGTGAGCACCAGGCGGTCGTCGATGCCCTCCTCCCAGGCGATCGCCCCGATGCTCTGGCTGATCCCGAAGCCGAGGTTGCAGATGTCCCCCGGTCGGAACTCGAGGAGGGCGCGGCGGGCGATCACCTTGCGTACGTCCAGCGGCAGGGCGGCGCCGCCCGTGGCCGGGCGGCGCATGACTCCGGCGTAGTACGGCGAGTAGTCCGTGTAGTAGGTCTGGGTCTGGTCGGGGTCGAGATAGGCGATGTCGATCAGGGCGCCCGGCACCACCACGTCGCGGGGGCGAAGGCTCTTGGCCTGGGCGAGTCGTTTGGCCTGGGCGATGACGATCCCTCCCGAGTTGTGGGCGGCCATCGCCATGGCCAGCATCTCGCCCCGGATGGCTTCGTCCTCCATCGTCAGGTTTCCGTCCTCGTCGATGGTCGAGCCGCGGATCACGGCGACGTCGATCGGGAACGCCTTGAAGAACAGCCACTCGCGGCCGTCCAGCTCCACCACCTGGACCAGGTCCTCGGTGGCGGCCCCCTGCTTGCCGCCGGTCTGGCGGGGATCGACGTAGGTGTGGAGGCCGACGCTGGTGACGAGACCTGGCCGCCCGGCGGCGATCTCCCGGACGAGGAGCGACAGCACGCCCTGAGGGAAGGAGTACGCCTCGATCTGGCCCGCCTTCACCAGCTCCCCCAGGCGCGGCTCGTTGCCGATGTTGGACCCGATCGTCCGCTTCATCAGGCCGGGCAGGGCCAGCTGGGAGAAGCCCCGGTCGGCGAAGTCGCCCACTCCGACCACCCGCACGGTGGTCAGGTCACGGGGATGGCCGTCGCGTTGGTAGACCTCGGCCAACGTGTCGATGAAAAGCTGGGGGACGGCGTGACCCGCTCCGGACCCGCCGATGATGACGGTCGCCCCATCGGCGACCTGGCGGACTGCCTCCTCGACGCTCATCAGACGCACGACCGACTCCTCCCTCGGGCCATTGAACCGGCAAACGTTTTCCGGAGCCTACGAGTCGGGCCGCCGCCGTTCAAGTCGCGAAGGAGGCCGACACCTCGCCGAGCCGGTCGAACCGGGCGGAGTAGCCGGCTCCCGGAACCGCCCGGTGATGGCCGGTCAACGATCCCGTGAGCACCACCGCCCCCGGCTCGAGCAGGAGGCCGCGCCCGGCGAGGTGGTCCGCCAGCCAGGCGATCGCCCGCAGTGGCTCCCCCATCACCAGCGACCCGTCGCCCGTCGCCAGCACTTCTCCGTCCCGGCGCAACTCGACTCCGATCTCGGTGAGCGGCGTCACCTCGGCGAGGGGCCGGAGCTCCCCCACCACGGCGAAGGTGACCGTCGAGTTGTCGGCCACCCAGTCCACGACGCCCTGGGAATCGACGGTCCGGTAGTCGATCACCTCCAGCCCGGCGGCCACCCGATGGTCGCCGGCGGCGATGTCTTCGACGGTGGCCCCGGCGGGGATCGTCTCTCCCGCCACGAAGACCAGCTCGGCTTCCACGAGCGGTGCCACCATCGTGGCGGGGTCGAGCGTCGTCCCGGAGGCGACGACCATGTCGTCGAGCAGGATGCCGACGATCGGCTCCGATTCCGGCGACGAGGTGAGGCCCATCTTCCAGCCGGCGATCCGCCGACCTGCCGCCAGGCGATGCCCGACGACCATCTCCTGGATGCGGTAGGCGTCGGCCAGGTCTGTCTGGGGGCGGAGCCGGCTGGGGGCGGTGACCGCCTGGGCCCGCTCCCAGGCGCCCGCCAGCATCTCGGCGAGCTCTTCGATCCCGATCTCCGCCATCAGTCGATCCCTGCCCGCTGGAGCCCGCCGGAGTAGTCGATGAACACCGTCTTGATCTCGGTGAACTGCTCGATGGCGGACTTCCCGGATTCCCGGTGGCCGTTGCCGGTGCTCTTGACCCCGCCGAAGGGCAGGTGGATCTCGCTGCCAATGGTCGGGGCGTTGACGTAGGCGATGCCGGACTCGAACTCGGCGACCGCGTTCATCGCCCGGGCGACGTTTGTGGTGTAGACGGACGCCGACAGCCCGTAGTCGGTGCCGTTGGCCACCTCGATCGCCTCCTCGTCTCCCGACACCCGCAGCACGGCCACCGTCGGCCCGAAGATCTCCTCCTGGGCGATGCGCATGTCGGGCGTGACGTGGTCGAAGAGGGTGGGGGCGTAGTAGTAGCCGCCGTCGAGATCGGCGTCGTCCAGCTTCTTCCCCCCGAGCACCAGCTCGGCGCCTTCGTCGATGCCGATCCGGGTGTAGGAGTGGACCCGGTCGAGCTGCTTGGGGTTGATGATCGGCCCCACGTTCGTCGCCTCGTCGAGGCCGTCGCCGACCACGAGCTCGCCCATGCGCTTGGCCAGGCGATCGACGAAGTCGTCTGCGATCTTCTCGTCGACGACGAGCCGGCTGCTCGCCGTGCAACGCTGCCCGGCGGTGGAGAACCCGCCCCAGAGGACGCCGTCGACGGCGGCGTCGACGTCGGCGTCGTCGAAGACGACGATGGCGTTCTTGCCCCCCATCTCCAGGGAGACGTGCTTGAGGTCGGCGCCGGCGGTGGCGGCGATCCGGCGTCCCACCTCCTGGGAGCCGGTGAACGAGATCATGTCGACGTCGGGGTGCTCGACGAGGGCCTGGCCGGCGGTGTGGCCGTACCCCGTCACCAGGTTGACGACGCCGGGAGGCACCCCCGCCTCCTCCAGGATCTCGAACAGCCGCACCGCGCACAGCGGGGTGTCCTCCGCCGGCTTGACCACGACCGTGTTGCCGCAGACGATGGCGGGGAACAGCTTCCACGCCGGCATCAGCATGGGCAGGTTCCAGGGGGTGATGATGCCGACCACCCCCACCGGCTCCCGGCGGGTCATCGCCATGCGATTGGGCAGCCCCGAGGGGACGGTGTCGCCGAACATGCGCAGCCCTTCACCGGCCATGTACTTGCCGGAGGTGATCGCTCCGCCCACGTCGTAGCTGGAGTCGACGAGGGTCTTTCCCATCTCCTGGGTGACCAGGCGGGCCAGCTCGTCCTTTCGATCTTCGAGGATGCGCACCGCCCGTTCCACGATCTCGGCGCGCTTGGGCGCGGGCGTCCTCCGCCACGCCTTCTGGGCGCGGCGGGCCGTCTGGACGGCGGCGTCGATGTCGCGGGCGTCGCTCGACTGGAACTCGCCGAGCACCTGCGAAGGGTGCGCCGGGTTGCGGCTCTCGAATCGCTCCCCCGTCACGGAAGGCACCCACTGGCCATCGATGTAGTTCAGGAAGGTGTCCATGGCTCGCTCCTCGATCCGACGGCGATTTGCCGCCTCTCCGTCCTCAACAGTTCGCGCACGGTAAACGATTTCTACGATCGGCGCTACTACAGTCACCCCCACCCATGTCCAACCGTCGCACACCGTCGGCTCGGGAGAGGGTTTCGCTGCGCGCAGTGGCTGAGCTGGCCGACGTCTCGGTGGCCACCGTCTCCCGTGTCATGTCCCACTCGTCTCATCCGGTCGCCGAGGAGACCCGCAAGAGAGTCCTCGAAGCTGCCGAGCGTCTCGGGTTCCAGCCCAATCAGCTGGCGAGGGCTCTGGTCACCGCCCGATCCCAGACCGTGGGGGTGATCGTCCACGACATCTCCGACCCCTACTTCGGGGAGTTGGTGAAAGGGCTGGAAGACGAGATCCGTGCCGACGGCTACCGCCTCTTCGTCGCCAGCTCCGACCGCAACCCCGAGCGGGAGCTCGAGTACCTGCGCGCCTTCGACGCCTACCAGGTCGATGCGCTCGTGTTCGCGGCCAGCGCCCTCGAGGACGCCGACTATCGGCGCGAGGTGGAGACCCTGGTGGGCAGGTTCGAGTCGCGGGGCGGGATCACCCTCGTTCTCTCGGACCACTTCGCGGCGGGCCATCGCGTGCAGTTCGACAACCGCGCCGCCACCGCCGCCATGGTCGACTACCTGGTCGACAGGGGTCATCGCCGCATCGGCTTCATCCTCGGCCCGCCGGACCTGACCGTCTCGAACCACCGCCACGAAGGGTTCCGCCGGGCCCTGGAGCGCCGCAAGCTCTCCTACGATCCCGCTCTCGTGGCCGAAGGGTCCTTCTCCATCGAGGGCGGCAAGCGGGCGGCGATGCAGATCGTCTCGGCGGGCGAGCCGACGGCGATCTTCGCCTCCAACGACCTGATGGCCATCGGTGCCATCCGGGCCCTGCTCGACAACGGATACAGAGTCCCCGAGGACGTCTCGGTGGCCGGCTTCGACGACATGCTGCTGGCCGAGTACGCCCCGGTGCCCCTCACGACGGTCCGCGTCCCGACCTACGACATCGGGCGCGAGGGGGCGATCCTGCTGCGCAGGATCCTCGCCGGAGAGGACGTCGAGGACGTCCGGCTCGTCGGCGAGATCGTCGAGCGGCGATCGGTCGTCGCCCCGCCCGCCTAGCTCATCCGATCGGACGGGACGCCGGGATCCGATAGATCTCTGCCCAGGGCCGGGCCTGCTCGAAAGCGGCCGCCGCCCGCAGCACGTCCACGTCGGCCCGCTGGCGCCCGATGATCTGCATGCCCACCGGCAATCCTCCCGACAGGCCGGCAGGAGCGGACGCCGCCGGGTGGCCGGTGAAGTTGGTGAAGTAGGTGAGGCACCAACCGATGAGCGGGTCCACCTCGACGCCTCCTATCTCGGTCGGCCCCCGAGTCTCGCCGTCGCTCCGGTTGAGCGGGGGCATGCAGGCCAGTGTCGGGGTCACGAGGATCCGATGCTCGGCGAAGACCGCTTGGAGCGCGTCGTAGACCACCGTGCGTTTCGAGTTGTCGTCGAAGTACTCCATCACCGACATCTGCGCCACGTGGTCGTACCACCGCAGGAACTCGGGCGGGAGATCGGTGCGGTGCTCACCGACGATGTCGAGTCCGGCCTGCTTGAGGTTGGCGAACGAGTCGAGGGAGAGGGGCATGATCAGGCGGCACCACAGGTCGGCCAGCTCCCGCTGGTCCAGGTCGATCGAGATCTCGACTTCGGTGACTTCGGCGCCGCAGTCCTCGAAGGCCCGCACCGCCGCCTCCACCACCTCGCGGACCTCGGGTGCCACCGGGTAGACGCCGAAGTCGGGCGAGTAGGCGATCTTCCAACCGGAGACGTCCCCGTCGGTGACCGATGCGAAATCGGGGTCGTCGTGGTAGGTGAAGGGGTCTCCGGGGTGGTATCCGGCGAGCACCTCCATGGCCAGGGCGGCGTCGGCGACGTTGCGGGTGATGGGCCCTTCGTAGATGTAGGGGGTGACGCCGGCGAAGGCGTTGGGCCGCAGCACGGTCGGCACCCGGCTGGGCGAGGGCTGGAACCCGAAGGTCCCGCACCACGCCGACGGGATCCGGATCGAACCGCCGCCGTCGGTGCCCTCGGCGAGCGGAACCAGGCCGTCGGCGACGGAGGCGGCGGATCCGCCCGAGGAGCCGCCCGAGTTGCGGGTGACGTCGAAGGGGTTGGACGTCGGCCCGAACAGGTAGTTGTCGCAGGCTCCCCTATAGCCCATGGCGGGGCTGTTGGTCTTCCCGACGATGATCGCCCCGGCGGCCTCCATGCGCTCGGCCCACACGCAGTAGGCGTCGAGAGTGAAGTCCTTCATCGCCGGTATGCCCCCGAAGGTGGCGGGCCAGCCCGGCTTGAAGTCGAACAGGTCCTTCATGAGCACCGGCACTCCGCACAGAGGCCTGACGTCCTCTCCTTTGGCCAGCGCCTCCTGGGCCTGCCTGGCCCGCTCCCGGGCCTCGTCGTAGCCCTTGTAGACCACGGCGTTGAGGCTGGGGTTCCGCTCTTCGATGCGGTCGATGGTGGCGTCCATCACCTCGACCGGCGACAATTCCCCTCGTCGGATGGCGCGCGCCAGCTCGCCCGCCCCCATGTACGCGATTTCCATGCCCGCCCCTTTCGCTCATCGGCCCGGCCCAGCCGGGACAGGCGGATCATACGATGACGCTTCCCGCCGGGACGGCGGGAGCCGGGGGGAGATCAGCCGCCGGCGGCGGTGAGCACCTGGGAGGCGTCGGCGAACACCGTGGCGATGGCGGGGAACATCCCGATGATCACCGTCAGTGCCGTCGTCAGGCCCAGCGCCAGCGACAGGGAGCCGGCCGGGGCTCGCTGCTCGGGGATCTCGGCCCCTTCGGGCACCGGATCGAGCCACACGGCCTTCACCACACGGGCGTAGTAGTAGAAGGCGATGACGGTGTTGACGGCGGCGATGATCGCCAGCGCGATCGGCCCCGCCCCGCCCGTCAGGATCACCGAGCGGAACATCACGAACTTGGCGAACCAGCCGGCGAGCGGCGGGATGCCGGCGAGAGACAGGAAGAAGACGGCGGCCAGGACCCCCAGACGCGGGTTGTAGCGGCCGAGCCCGGCCCAGTCGTCGACCTCGCCGCTGCCCGTGGCCCGGGCGCCGGCGATGACGACGGCGAACGCCCCGAGGTTCATGAGGGCGTAGATGGCGATGTAGATGATGGTCGCCGAGAACCCTTCGGCCAGGTCGGCGTCGGCAACTGCGGCGGCGGCGAACGGGACCAGCATGAAGCCGGCCTGGGCGATGGACGAGTACGCCAGGAGCCGCACGATGTTGCGCTGGCGCAGCGCGGACAGGTTGGCGACGGTCATCGACAGCGCCGACAGCGCCCACACGGCCGGCGCCCAGATGTCGGCCAGGTCCGGCAGGGCCAGGTACAAGACGACCAGCATGGCGATGAAGCCGGCGATCTTCGAGTTCACCGACAGGTAGGCGGTGACCGGGGTGGGGGCGCCTTCGTAGGTGTCGGGCGCCCAGAAGTGGAACGGGACCGCCGAGACCTTGAACCCGAACCCGGCGAAGAGGAACAGGACGGCGAGGACCATCGCCGGTTCCGCGGCGTGGTCACCGACCACGGCCGCCAGCTCGTCGAAGCCCACCACCCCGGTGAGGCCGAAGAGGAGGGACATGCCGAAGAGCATCATCGCCGTCGACAACACGCCGAGGATGAAGTACTTGAGCGACGCCTCGTTGGAGCGGATGTCGCCCTTCCTCCACCCGGCCAGCAGGTAGAGGGGGCCGGTGGTCAGCTCGAGCCCGATGAAGAGGACGATGAGGTCGCGGCCCGACGCCATCACCATCGAGCCGAGCAGCGACGAGAGGATCATCAGGTAGTACTCGCCCTGCCAGTAGCGGTCCGACTCGATGTACGACACCGACATCAGCAGCACGATGTAGGCGCCGACCAGCAGCAGGCCCTTCAGCGCGAGGGCGAAGCTGTCGACGACGAACGAGCCGTCGAACATCGACCGGGTGGAGCCTTCGACGGCCAGGAAGATCAACGGGACGGCCGCCAGGGCGGTGCCGGCCACCGCCAGCGTCGCCACCCAGAACTTCTTGCGACGGGGCAGGAAAAGGTCGAGCGAGAGCACCCCCAACAGGGTGACGACGATGACGATCTCCGGCGCCAGGGCGAGGTAATCGATCGTCACTGCTATCGACTTCCGACTTCCGACTTACGACTGCTCATCCGCCCAGACCTGCCGTCACCGCACCGCCCTGGAACGCCATCTCGACGAGGGAGCCGACGACGTCGTTGGTGACTCCGAAGATCAGGTTCGGGTAGAAGCCCACGACGACGGTGAAGATGATGAGCGGCACCCAGGCGGTCATCTCGAACCGGTCGACGTCGTGGAAGTTGCGCCCGACCCACTCGTCGCTGGGCTCGCCGAAGTTCACCTGCTGCAGCATGTAGAGCATGTACCCGGCGGTGAGCACGGTGCCGATGGCGCCGGCGACCATGGCCGACCGGAACACGGTCAGGCTCAGCCCGTCCAGCGGGTTGTAGGAGCTGACGAGTGACATGAACTCGCCCCAGAACCCGGCGAGGCCGGGCAAGCCCAAAGATGCCATGGCCGTGAACCCGAGGATGCCGCCCATGATCGGCATCAGCTTCATCTGACCGCCGAGGCGGGCCATCTCCCGGGTGTGGTAGCGGTGGGCCATCGAGCCGGCGATGAAGAACAGGAGGCCGGTGATGAGGCCGTGGGCCACCATGCCGATGATGGAGGCGTTGATGCCGACATCGGTGAGCGTCGAGATTCCGAGCATCACGAAGCCCATGTGGCCCACCGAGGAGAAGGCGATGAGCCGCTTCATGTCGGTTTGGGCCAGGCAGGCCAGCGAGCCGTAGATGATGCCGATGGCCGACAGGATGGCGATCACCGGAGCCCACCGCACCGCCTCGTTGGGCAGGATGGGCAGCGAGATCCGCACGAAGCCGTAGGTGCCGAGCTTGAGGAGGATCGCCGCCAGGAGGACCGAGCCGACGGTCGGCGCGGCGGTGTGGGCGTCGGGCAGCCAGGTGTGGAGCGGCCACATCGGCACCTTCACGGCGAAGCCCAGGAAGAGGCCGAAGAAGACCAGGAAGGCGAACGTGCCGGTGAAGGCCCCGCTGGCGCCCAGGTTGGTCAGCTCGACGATGTCGAAGGTGCGGTCACCGAACTCCCCGGAGCGGAAGTACAGCGCCAGGAAGCCCAGCAGCATGAAGGCCGAGCCGAACAGCGTGAACAGGAAGAACTTGATGGCGGCGTAGAGGCGGGTCTCCACCACCCGGCTGAAGCCGGGGATCTTGCGGGGCGCCTTGTCGCCCCAGATGCCGATCAGGAAGTACATCGGGACCAGGACGACCTCGAAGAAGATGAAGAAGAGGACGAGGTCGAGGGCGACGAACGTGCCGTTCATGCCCGTGAGGAGGATCATCATCAGCATGAGGAAGGCCCGCGGGTTGCGCGGCTCCTCCCAGTGGTCCCACGAGTAGATGACGGCCAGCACCGTCACGAAGCACGACAGGACCAACAGCGGCAGGCTGATCCCGTCGACACCGAGGTGGAAGTTGGAGTCGATTGCGGGGATCCACCGTGTGTTCACCTCGAACTGGTAGGTGTTGTAGGTGTCGAGGTCGAAGTCGAACAGGCCGATGGCCACCAACGACAGGCCGAAGGTGACGAGGGAGAACAGAAGGGCGGTGGCCTTGACGGCGTCTTCCTTCTCCTTGGGGATCAGGCCCAGGACCAGTGCCCCCACCAGCGGCAGGAACACGATCAGGGGAAGTCCCCAAGTGTCAAACCATTCCATCGGAATCAGCCCTCTCTATCGCACCAGTACGAACACGATCACCAACACGATCGCCCCCATCACGAAGGACGCCGCGTACTGCTGTACACGCCCGGTCTGGAGCTTGCGCAACCCAGACCCGGCGGCGTCGGCTGCGGCCGACAAACCGTTGACGATCCCGTCGATGCCGCGCTGGTCGACACCGCCATAGATGAACCGGGCGAGATGGTAGACCAGTCCGCCGACCCCGTTGACGACGCCGTCGATGATGTAGGTGTTCGTCCAGTTCACGAAGCGGGCGAACGGGCCCATCGTGAACCGGGAGATGCCCAGGGCGACGTCGTCCATGTAGTACTTGCGGCGGAACAGCGGGTACAGGACCGGGATCTCGAGACGGTCGCGGGCCTGCTGGGTGTCCCTGTCCGGGGCGAAGATCAGCCAGCCCAGCACGATGCCGGCCACGGCGGCGAGGAGGCCCACTCCGGCGAGGAAGAAGTCGATCGCCTCGGCGTGGTGGTCCCCCATCGGCACCACCCGCACCGCCAGCCACTCGGTGAAGTTGCCGATTCCGGGCCAGGACACGCCGGGGATGTTGAGGAGGCCGGCGACCACGGAAGGGACGGCGAGGGCGATCAACGGCACGGTCATGACCGGCGGCGACTCGTGGGGATGGCCATGGCCCTTGTAGGTCCCGTGGAAGGTGAGAGCCACCGCCCTGGTCATGTAGAAGGCGGTGACGAAGGCGCCGGCGATGGCGATCCACATAACGGCGGTGTAGCCCTCGTGGCCCAGCGTGGCGAGGATCTCGTCCTTGGACCAGAAGCCCGACAGCGGGAAGATCCCGGCCAGGGCCAGCGCCCCGATCACGAAGGTGGCATAGGTGCGCGGCATGTACTTGCGCAGCCCGCCCATGTCGGACATGTTGTTGGAGTGGACGGCGTGGATCACCGATCCGGCGCCGAGGAAGAGCAGCGCCTTGAAGAAGGCGTGGGTGAACAGGTGGAACAGGCCGGCGGTGTAGCCGCCGGCGGCGACCGCCGTCATCATGTACCCGAGCTGGGAGACGGTCGAGTAGGCGAGCACCTTCTTGATGTCGTCGACGACGAGGGCGAGCAGCCCCATGGCGAACAGCGTGATGGTGCCGATCGCCACCATCCACGGCCGCAGGTCGGCGGCCATCTGCTGGTAGAGCGGGAAGGTCCGGGCCATCAGGTAGATCCCGGCGGTGACCATGGTGGCGGCGTGCATCAGGGCCGACACCGGGGTGGGGCCGGCCATGGCGTCGGGGAGCCAGATGTGGAACGGGAACTGGGCGGACTTGCCCATCGCCCCGAAGAAGAGCAGCGCCCCGCCGGCGATCGCCACCGCGCTCAGGGCGGCGTTGCCCTCGACCGCGGCGAGGTTCAGCTCGGCGAAATCGAACGAGCCGATCGCCACCCCCAGGAACACGGCGCCTAAGAGCAGGCCCACGTCGGCCAGCTTGTTGACCATGAACGCCTTGTTGCCGGCGTTCACGTTCTCGTGGTCTTCCCAGTAGAAGCCGATCAACAGGTACGAGGCGAGGCCGACGCCCTCCCAGCCGATGATCAGCTGGACCAGGTTGGGGGCGCCGACGAGCAGCAGCATCGAGCCGGCGAACAGCGAGAAGGCGGCGAAGAACCACGGCACCCGCCGGTCGCCCTCCATGTACCCGACCGCGTAGGTGAACACGAGGAGGCCGACCAGGTTGACGAGCAGGTACATCATGATCGACAGGCCGTCGACCGCCCACCCCAGCTCGAAGGTGAGCCCCGAGCCGATGTCGCCGACGACGAACCTGACCGGCTCGCGCAGGACCCCCTCGGTCATGTTGAGGACGAAGAGGACCACCGCCCAGACCGTGTTGATGGCGAGGGCACCGATGGCGAACTCGGCCCCGTTGTATCGGAGGCGCTTGCCGAAGGCGAGGATGAGGAGGAAGGCGACGAACGGCGAGATCAGCATGATCCCGGCCGTGTCGGCCCACCATCCGCCGTCTCCGGCGTGAGTGGCCTCAGCAGCGGCGAACAGAAGGGAACCCATCACCACCTCATCAGGTCCAGCTCGTCGACGTTGGCGGACTGGCGGTTGCGGAAGATCATCAGGATGATGGCCAGGCCGATGCCCACCTCGGCGGCGGCGACGGTGAGGACGAAGATGGAGAAGACCTGGCCGATGGCCTCCGAGGTGCGCCACATCGCCTCGAAGACGACGAGGTTGATGTTGACGGCGGCGAGCATGAGCTCCACGGACAGCAGCACCAGCACGGCGTTGCGCCGGACGAGGAGCCCGTAGACGCCCAGGGCGAACAGGGCGGCGGCGAGGACGAGGAACTGACTGGCGATCACACCGACCTCCTGGATTCCTCCTCGAGGGGCGTCAGGTCGCGGCGGGCGATGGCGATGCCACCCACCAACGCGGCGAGGAGGATGAACCCGACCACCTCGAAGGGGACCACGAACCGCCCGATGAAGGCCCGTGCGAGGGAGGCCGTGTCGGTGGCGGTGCCGATCTCGACGAGCTCGGCGTTGCCGAAGGTGGTGACGGTGGCGTACGACAGGACCGCGAACACGACGAGGGAGATGAGAGCGGCGGGCAACTTCTTGTCGTTGTCCAGCGCCACGTCGAGCCCCGTCGGCGCCCGGGTGATCATGATTCCGAACAGGAACAACACGATCACCGCCCCGATGTAGACGAGGACGACCACCAGGGCGACGAACTCGGCGGAGAGGAGGATGAAGTTGACCGCCACCCCGCCGAGAGCGGCGACGAGGAACAGGGCGGCGTGGACCACGTTCTGTGAGGTGACGACCCGGAAGGCCGACACCAGCGTCAGCACGCCCACCACCAGGTAGACCCAGTTGACCGGCTGAGACAACCACTCGCCCATCATCGATCCTCTCTGCTCCGGACAGGCGACATCACTGTGCGATCTCCGGCTGCTCGGGGACGGTGGCGAGCCACTCCGACAGGCGCTCCTTGTCGTGCATCAGCTTCCCCATCTCGTACTCGGAGTACTCGTACTCGGGGCTCCAGAACAGGGCGTCGAACGGGCACACCTCGACGCAGATGCCGCAGTACATGCAGAGGGCGTAGTCGATGTCGAACCGGTCGAGGGTGTTGCGGATCTTGACCCGGCCGCCGGGCTTGTCGGGCGGCACCTCGACCTTGTGGCCCTCGATGTAGATGCACCAGTCGGGGCAGTTGCGGGCACACAGCATGCACACGGTGCATGCCTCCTGATCGAGGGCGATGACCCCGCGGGCCCGGGGGACCGGCGTCTCCTTGACGTCCGGGTACATCACCGTCTTCAGGTGCTTTCCGGGCATGAAGATGGTCTTGAACATCGTGGAAAGGGTCACCCACATGCCCTTCCACAGTCCGAGCCCGGGGAACGTGCGGGTGCTCACTCAGATCACCACCTTCAGGATCGCCGTGACGGCGATGTTGGCGAGGGCAACGGGAACCAGCACCTTCCAGGCCATGGACTGGAGCTGGTCTTCGCGGAACCGCGGGAACGTCCAGCGGAACCACAACATCATGAAGACGAGCAGGAACGACTTGGCGATGAGCACGACGGGCCCGAGGACCGTGGCCAGGTCGCCGCTCAACCCGGGGAAGTGATAGCCGCCCAGGAAGAGGGTGGCGGCGATCGCCGACATCGTGAACATGTTCACGAACTCGGCCAGGTAGAAGAACAGGAACCGGAAGCCGGTGTACTCGGTCATGTAGCCCATCACCAGCTCCGACTCGGCGACGGGCATGTCGAAGGGGATGCGGGACAGCTCGGCCAGGGCAGCGATGAAGAAGACCACGAAGCCGACGAATTGCGGCACCACGTACGGGATTCCCGAGGCGATCTGGGCCTGGACGATCCCGTCCAGGTTCATCGTGCCGGCGAGGATCACGACACCCACCACCGACAGGACCAGCGGCAGCTCGTAGGCGATGAGCTGGCCGGCGGCCCGGAGGCTCCCGATCAGCGAGTACTTGTTCGCCGACGACCAGCCGGCCACCAGCACGCCGATCGTCGACAGCGAGGAGATGGCGAGGGCGTAGAAGAGCCCCAGCTCGAGGTTGCGGAAGGCCATGTCGGGCCCGAACGGGATCACCACCACCAGGGCGACGGTGGCGGCCAGCACCAGCGCCGGAGCGAGCTTGAAGACCTGCCGGTCGGCGTCGGCGGGGATGACGTCTTCTTTCTGGAAGAACTTGAGGCCGTCGGCGATCAGCTGGGCCCAGCCCCAGCGCCCGCCGGCGTAGTAGGGGCCGACCCGGTTCTGCATCTTCGCCGAGAGCTTCATCTCGGCGAAGCCGATGATCATGCCGATCACGGGCACGAGCAGCGCCACGATCAGGAGCTTGATGATCAGCCCGAGCCAGAAGTTGGCCATGATGTCGGCGATCAGACTCATCGGTCCACGTCTCCCAGAACGAAGTCGAGCGAGCCCATGATGGCGATGATGTCGGGGACGAGGACCCCCTCGAGGATCCACGGCAGCACCGAGATGTTCGAGAACGACGCCGAGCGGATCTTCAGCCGGTACGGGCCCTGTCCACCTTCGGAGACGAGGTAGTAGCCCATCTCGCCCTTGGGGTTCTCGGCCCTGACGTACGTCTCGCCCTTGGGCACCTTGATGACCTTGGGCACCTTGGCCTGGATCGGGCCGGAGGGGATCGAGTCGATCGCCTGCTGGACGATCTTCGCCGACTCGCGGATCTCCTGGAGGCGGCACCACCACCTGTCCCAGCAGTCGCCGTTCTGGGTGGTGATGACCTGGAAGTCGAACTGGTCGTAGGGCAGGTAGTTCTCGACCTTGCGGAGGTCGAACGGCACGCCGGAGGCGCGCAGGTTGGGGCCGGTGACCCCGTAGGCGACCGCCACCTCGGGCGGGAGGACGCCGATGCCCTTGGTCCGGGCGAGGATGATCTCGTTGCCTGCCACCAGGTCCTCGAGCTGGTCGCAGGCGTGCAGGACCTCGTCCATGGCCCGCCGGGTCTCCTCGTAGAAGGTCTTGGGGAGGTCCTGGACCAGCTTGCGGGTCTTCGAGCCGGAGCCGTAGGCGGGCTTGACGCCGCCGATGCGGTTGAAGTTGGGATGGAACCGGCCGCCGGTGACTCCCTCGAGCAGGTCGAGGACACGCTCCCGCTCCCGGAGGGCGAAGAACAGCGGGGTCTGCGCCCCCAGCTCGAGCGGGTAGGAGGCCATGAAGATGAGGTGAGAGGCCATCCGGGCCATCTCGGTGAGGATCAGGCGGATCCAGAGCGCCCGGGGCGGCACCTCGAGCTCCATGAGCTTCTCGGCGGCGGTGATGAAGGGGATCTCGTTGGCGTAGCCGGCCACCCAGTCGATCCGGTTGACGATGGTCGTGATCTGGGGGTAGTTGCGCACCTCGGCGAGCTTCTCGTAGCCGCGATGCATGTAGCCGATCACCGGCCGCACGTCGTAGGCGCGCTCGCCGTCGACGCGGGCGACGAGGCGCAGCACCCCGTGGGTCGACGGGTGCTGGGGCCCGATGTTGAGGGTCATCTCGGGGGTCTGCAGCTCCACCGAGACGGAGACCTCGGAGAGGTGACGGACCAGGTCCTGGTCGAGTGTCACGCTTCCTCCTCTTCGCTCTCGGCCTCTTCGGCGCCCTCCTCGGCCTCCTCGGAGGGCATGCCCTCGACGTCGACCTTGCCCGGCCAGGGCTTCACCTCACGGGCGAGGAGAGGGAACGTCTTGCGCAACGGGTTGCCCAAGAACCCCTCCGGCAGGTACAGGTGGGAGAGGTCGGGGTGGCCGATGAAGCGGATGCCGAACATCTCGTGGGCTTCCCGCTCGTGCCAGTTGGCGCCGGCGTACACGTCGATGAGGGTGTAGACCTCGGGGTTGTCGTGGTCGAGGCGGGTGGAGAAGGTGACGCGCTTGCCCTCGCTGACGTCGCTCACCGTGCAGAGGAGCTCGATGAACTCTTCTTCGAGCGGCTCCTCCAGCGGCTCGCCGACCGCAGTCTCGTTGGACCAGTCGATCGCCGACAGGAACGAGAACAGCACCAGGCCGAACTCGTCGCGCGCAGTCGTGAGGGCCTGCACCCACCGTTCCGCCGGCACCGACACCTTGATGGTGTCGAAAGCGATGGTGGCTTCGCCACCGACCGCCTCGGCGACGGAGTTGGCGAACTCCGTCAGCGGGTGCGGGGCCTCGGCCGTCTCCTGTTCTGGGGCTTCCGCCTCAGGCTGGCTGGAGGTCACGCTGATTCCACTTCTCGCGAATGTCTTCCCCCTGGATCTTCTTCTGGAGCAGGACGATGCCCTCCAGAAGCGCCTCGGGCCGGGGTGGGCAGCCGGGCACGTAGACATCGACGGGGATCACCTGATCCACGCCCTTGGTGACCGAGTAGGAGTCCCAGTAGGGGCCGCCGCAGTTCGCGCACGAGCCCATGGAGATGACGTACTTGGGCTCGGGCATCTGCTCGTAGAGGCGCTTGATCGACGGCGCCATCTTGTCGGTCACCGTGCCCGCCACGACCATGAGGTCGGCCTGGCGGGGCGAGGCGGGCAGCGGGATGATCCCGAAGCGCATGGAGTCGAAACGAGGGCCCGACGCCGCCATCATCTCGATGGCGCAACAGGCGAGGCCGAACTGGAACAGCCACAGGGAGTACTTGCGGGACCAGTTGAGAAGCCACGAGACGGGCTTCGGGGCGCCGAACTTCTGGACTACTCCCACCGCAGGACTCCCTTCTTGATGGCGTAGAAGAGGCCCTCGACCAGCGTCAGCATGAACAGCAGGATCGCTACGAGGCCGAACACGCCGAGGTCCTCGGCGATCAGGGCCCAGGGGAAGATGAACACGGCCTCCACGTCGAAGAGGACGAAGAGCAGACCGAAGATGTAGTAGCGGACATAGGTCTGCGACCACCCGGTCCCCACCGGGTCGACGCCGCACTCGTAGGTGGTGAGCTTCTCCTCCGTCGGATTGGAGGGGCGGAGGATGGCGGCGACGCCGAGCATCACGAGTACCAGCACCACGCCGAAGGCGGCGAAGGCTCCGACAGTCAGGTAGTCCTGGAAGTAAGTGGACATATCCATATCTGCTGGTATCGAGGACCGGCGGGAGCGAGTATAGGAACGGGACGGCTGAGCACGAATTCGCCTCGCGGCCGGGACACTCCCGGTTCGGTGATACCGTCCCGGCGTGGGCTTGACACCTCCGGACTATTCCGGGCGCGGCCTGGTGAACCTCGTCGCCGACCTCGAGCGCCGCCTCGCCGGACAGGCGCCGATGCCGGGCCTCGCCGCCGACGACATACCCGACGCCGAAGGCTACGTCCTGGTCGTCTTCGACGGCCTCGGCTCCCACCAGCTCGCCCATCCCGCCGCCGCCGCTCTGGCCGCCTCCTGCGCCGGGGTGCTCACCGCCGGCTTTCCCACCACCACGACGACGTCGATGGCGACGCTCGTCACCGGCCTGCCGCCGGCGCGCCACGGCGTGATCGGCCACATGCTCCACCTCCCCGGGGTGGCGGAGGTGGTGAACGTGCTCAAATGGGTGACCCCGGCCGGAGCCCCGGTCGAGCACGCCTACTCGTCGGTGCTGCCGTTCCCCAACCTGTGGGAGCGGCTCTCGCGGGCGGGGGTGATCCCGGTGACGGTGCAACCGGGAGCCTTCATGGACTCCCCCCTGACCCGCATGCTCTACCGGGGCTGCCGGTTCGAGGCGGCGTGGTCGGTCGACGAGCTGATCCGGGCGACCCTCGAGCTGGCCCGGCCCGGGAGGTTCGTGCTGACCTACTTCCCCAACGTCGACGTAGCCGCCCACATCGAAGGCCAGGGCGCCGACGGCTACGCCGAGGCGCTGGCTGCGGCCTCCCTCGTCTGGGACCGCCTGGCCCGCGCCCTCCCCAACTCGGTGGGCCTGGTGGGGACCGCCGATCACGGCCACCTCGACTACGACGACGACGCCAAGATCCTCGTACGCGACCGGGAGTTCGAGCCGCTCCGCTTCTTCGGGGACCCGCGGTCGGTCTACGTCTCCGGCCCCACGGAGCTCATCTCCCGCTTGGCGGCGGCCACCGGGGCGTCGATGCACGAGGTCGACCAGATCCTGGAGTGGCTCGGGGGCCCGCCCACCCATCCCGATCTCGACGAGCGCCTCCCCGACCGGTTGCTGCTGGCTCCCGAAGGCCGCGTCCTGCTGCCCAAGCCGTTCGACAAGCGCCTGATCGGATACCACGGCGGGCTGGCCGCCGCCGAGATGGAGGTCCCGCTGCTCGTCAGGCGGTGAGTCTCATTTGACGACGTAGACCCGCTCGGCGATGAAGGGGCTCAACCCGACCGGCGATCCCCCGTCGACGCGCACGGTGACGATGCCGTCCGGCGTGCGGGCGACCAACTCGACCTCCGCTGCGGGCCGGATGCCGTTCTCGTCCAGGAAGGCCATGACCTCGGGGTCCAGCTCCAGCTCCTCGGAGATCCGCTCCACACGCGACGTCCCCTCCATCGAAGAGATGGCCACCATGGGGGGAGGCAGGTACCCGGCTCCGGGGATCGGGTTCCCGTGAGGGCAGGTCTTGGGATCCCCGAGCTTCTCCCACATCGCCTTCTCCACGTCGTCGGAGATGACGTGCTCCCACACCTCGGCCTCGTGGTGGACCTTCACCCACGGCAGCCCCAGCACCTCGGAGAGGAACCGCTCGGCGAGGCGATGCCGGCGGACCACCACCTCGGCGAGGTGGCGGCCTTCTTCGGTGAGCCTCACCTCGTCGTCGACGATCACCAGCCCGTCCTCGGCCAGGCGGTGGACCATCTCGTTGACCGACGGGCGGGAGACGCCGAGCCAGTCGGCGATGCGGGCCTGGATCACGGGCAGCCCCGCTTCGGCCAGCTCGTAGATGGCGGCCGTGTACTCGCGGTGGGTGGTCCGGTAGTCGGTGGTCTGGGTCACTGGCACCGATCCTAGACCTCCGCCCCGGCCACCAGGGCCGGGTTAGGGACCCCTAACCCCGCCGGTTAGGCGAGTTTGCACTATCTGGATAGTGCTTATTAGCTTGACGCCGGTCGTAGGAAGGAAACCAACTGTGCGTCGTTTGACTGCCCTAGTTGCTGTGATCGCCCTCCTCGCCGCTTGCGGCGGAGACGGCGGCTCCACCACCACCGCGGCGACCGAGACCACCGGGGCCGATGCCACGGCACCGCCGGAGACGACCGCCGCCACCGAGACGACGACCGGGGAGGCGTCCACGGGGCCGCTGACCCTGTACTCGGGCCGCAACGAGAATTTCGTCCAGCCGGTGGTGGACGCATTCACCGAGGAGACCGGCATCGAAGTCGAGGTCCGGTACGCCGGGACCGGCGAGCTCGCCACCACGATCATGACCGAGGGCGACGCCTCCCCCGCCGATGTCTTCTGGGCCCAGGACCCGGCGTTCATCGGCGGTCTCGCCAAGGCGGGCTACCTCGCCGAGCTGCCCGAGGACATCCTGTCGCTGGTCCCGGAGCGGTTCGCCGACGCCGACGGCCGCTGGGTGGGCATCACCGCCCGGGCCCGGGTCTTCGTGTACAACACCGAGCTCGTCGCCTCAGACGAGCTGCCCGCCGACATCTGGGAGCTGACCGACCCGAAGTGGCACGGCCGCCTGGGGGTGGCGCCGACCAACGGCTCGTTCGTCGCCTTCGTGACGGGGATGATCCTCTCCGAGGGCGAAGAGCGGACCCGGGAGTGGCTGGAGGGCCTCGCCGCCAACGAGCCGCAGATCTTCGACGGCAACGGCCCGATCGTCGACGCGGTCGTCGCCGGTGATCTCGACGCCGGCCTGGTCAACCACTACTACCTGCTCCAGCGCATCGCCGAGCTTGGGGAGGTGCCGGCCGCCAACCACTTCTTCTCCGACGGCGACCCCGGAGGCCTGGTGATGGCGACCGGTGCGGGCATCCTCGCCTCCAGCGACCAGCCGGAGGAGTCCGCCGAGCTGATCCGCTACCTCCTCACCGAGGAGTCCCAACGGCACTTCCTCGGCCTGTTCGAGTACCCGCTGGTGGAGGGAATCGGGACTCCCGAGGGCCAGCTGCCGCTCGATGAGCTGCCGACCCTGGACATCAGCCTCACCGACACGGCCGACACCCTCGACCCGGCCCTCGCCCTGATCGCGGAGTCCGGCTTGAGCTGATGACCACCCTGGCCCCGCCCGCGGCCGAGACGACACCGGAGCCTTCCTCCCGCCGCCGGAGGAAGGCTCCTCTGCCGTTGTGGCTGCTGGCGGCTGCGGTCACCCTCCCTGCGCTCGTCCCCATCGCCTACCTGGTGTGGGCGGTGGTGAGGCCGGGAGGCTTCGACGCCGGCGGGATCCCGGCGAGCCGGCTCGTGGAGCTGTTCGGCTCCACGGCCCGGCTCGTGGTGGCGGTGACCCTGACGACGAGCGTGCTGGGGACGGCGACCGCCTGGCTCACCACCCGCACCGACCTGCGGGGGGCGCGGCTGTGGTCGACGCTCCTCACCCTCCCGCTGGTGGTCCCCTCCTACGTGGGGGCGCTGGCGTTCCTGGGCCTGTCGGGCAACCAGGGCCTCCTCTCCCGGCTCCTGGCAGCGGTGGGGCTGGGGCCGCTGCCCGTCTTCTCGGGATTCTGGGCGGCCTGGGCGGCGCTCAGCCTGTGGAACTTCAGCTACGTGCACCTCCTCGCCGTGCCCGCCCTGCGGCGAATGGACCCGGCGCTGGAGGAGGCGGCGAGGGGACTGGGGGCATCGCGGTGGCGCACCTTCCTCACGGTGGTGCTCCCCCAGTTGCGCCCCGCCCTGCTCAGCGGCATGCTGCTCGTCGGCCTGTACGTGCTCTCCGATTTCGGGGCGGTGTCGCTCCTCCGCTACGAGACCTTCACCCGGGCCATCTACACCCAGTTCCGCGGCCGCCTCGACGTGACGCCGGCGCTGTTCCTGTCGGGAGTGCTGGTCCTCGTGGCGTTGGTGGTGGTGTGGGCCGAGCAGCGTGCCCGGGGAAAGGCGGCGCTCTACTCGCACCGGCCGGCCCGAAAGCTCGCCCCCGCCCGGCTGCGGGGGTGGCGGCGGGTCGCCGCCTACGTCTTCTTGGGGACGGCGGTCGCTTCCGCCCTCGTCCTTCCGCTCGTGACGCTCGGGTGGTGGGCCATACGCGGGCTGACGCTGGGCAGCCCCGTGGGCCCCGTGATCGGCGACCTGGTCCGCTCGGCCTCGGTGTCCGCCGTGGCCGCCGTCATCACCGTCGCCGCCAGCGTGCCCGTGGCGGTCCTCACGGTGCGCCACGCCAGCCGGGCCACCCGCATGCTCGAGTCGGTGGCGTGGTCGACCTATTCGCTCCCCCACCTCGCCGTGGGGCTCGGCTTCCTCGTGGTGGCATTGCGGTTCGTGCCCGCGGTGTACCAGTCGGTGTTCCTGCTCGTCGTCGCCTACATGGCGATGTTCCTTCCCCAGGCGATGTCCGCCGCGCAGACGGGCCTGCGCCAGGTCGGCCCCTCCCTCGAGGAGGCCAGCCGCAGCCTCGGCGTGGGGCCCTTCGGCACCCTGTGGCGGGTGACGCTGCCCCTCCTCGGCCGTTCCCTCCTCGCCGGGGGCGGGATCGTGTTCCTGTCGACGATGAAGGAGCTGCCCGCCACCCTGCTCCTGCGCCCCACCGGTTTCGAGACACTCGCCGTCCACGTCTGGAGCGCTTCCAGCGAGCTCTTCTACACTGATGCCTCAGTGGCAGCCCTCGTTCTCGTGGCGATATCTGCCGTCCCCCTGTACCTGCTGGTGGCCCGCGACCTGCACCGGACATGACCCACGACGAGTACACCCCGGCGATCCGAGCCCGCGACGTCGAGAAGCGATTCGGCGACACGGCCGCCCTGAGGGGCTTCCACCTCGACGTCCACCCGGGCCACATCCTCACCCTGCTCGGCCCGTCCGGCTCGGGCAAGACCACGGCCCTGCGTCTCATCGCCGGCTTCGACCGTGCCGACCGGGGGCGCATCGAGATCGACGGGAAGGTGGTCTGTGACCGGGAGGTGTTCGTGCCGCCGGAGAAGCGGCGGGTGGGGATGGTGTTCCAGGACTACGCCCTGTTCCCGCATCTCACCGTGGCCCGCAACGTCGGCTACGGGGTGCGGAACGGCTCCCGGCGCCGCCGGGTCGCCGAGACGCTGGAGCTGGTGGGCCTGGCCGGCAAGGAAGACCGCATGCCCCACGAGCTGTCGGGTGGCGAGCAGCAGCGGGTCGCCATCGCCCGGGCCCTCGCCCCCAAACCCGAGGTGATCCTCCTCGACGAGCCGTTCTCCAACCTCGACGCCTCGCTGCGGTCCCGGGTCCGCACCGAGATCGCCTCCATTCTGCGGGAGGCGGGCACCACGGCGGTGTTCGTCACCCACGACCAGGAGGAGGCGCTTTCGATGAGCGACTTCGTGGCGGTGATGCGCGACGGGCGGGTGGTGCAGGCGGCCCGGCCCGCCGACCTCTACCAGAACCCCGCCGACGCCTGGGTGGCGGAGTTCTTGGGCGACGCCGACTTCGTCGACGGCGTCGCCAGCCGGGGCACCGTCTCGACCCCCGTCGGCTCGTTCCCGACCCGTCTCGAGGGCCCGGTGCGGGTGATGATCCGGCCCGAGGCCGTGTCCCTGCGACCCGACGCCGCCGGCAACGCCGTGGTCCGCGACCGCCAGTACTTCGGCCACGACCAGCTGGTGACCGTCGACCTGGCGAACGGAACCACCTTGAGGGCCAGGCTCGGGCCGTCGCCCTATCTGCAACCGGGCGATGTGGTCAGCGTGGCGGTGAGTGAGGTCTCGACGTTCCCGCTGACGGCTCAGGCCGCCGACGAGGCCCCCCAGCCCGTGCGGACCGACAGGTAGACCAGCACGAAGAACCCGACCGCCAAGACGGTGTGGACCAGCTGGAAGCCGAGGGTGTGGTCGTTGGTCCACACGCTGTAGAGGGAGCGGACCCAGATCACCGCCGTCCACACGGCGAACAGGGTCAACACCCACCGCTCCAGCCCGCCGCCGGCTGCGAACAGCAGGACGAGCACCGCCACCAGGCCGATGAGGAGCGACCCCCCGATCCGCAGCCAGTTGGCGGCGTCCTGTTCGGCGGAGGTGAGGAGACGGATGCGGCCTCCCCAGCTGAGAAGTGTCCAGGCGGCGATGGCGATGGCGAGGACGGTGCGAGAGACCATGGCCAGCCGATGGTAGAGGTGCGAGGATGATGCGATGACCGGGGTGATCCTCGCCGGCGGGCGCAGCAGCCGGATGGGCTCGGACAAGGCCGGCCACGTGGTCGCCGGCCGCCCGATGATCGAATGGGTCGGTGCGGCGCTGGATGCCGTCTCCGATCGGGTCGTGGTGGCGGGACGGGACGATCCTGTCGCCGGTTACGCGCCGATCCCCGATCCCGGGCCCTCCCACCGTGGCCCGCTGGCCGGCGTCGTGGCGGCGCTGGAGGCCTTCGGGGACGCGGTCGTGGTGGTAGCCACCGACCAGCCGTGGGTGAGGGCCGAGACTCTGAGAGGGCTGATCGAGCGCATGGGGGATCTCCCGGTGGTGCCGGTCGACGGCGGCATCCGCCAGACGACGTGCGCCGTCTATCCGCCCACCGTCGCCGCCGCCGCCCGCACCGAACTGGAAGAGGGCGGGTCGCTCCAGAGCCTGCTGGACGTCGTGGCCTTCCAGCAGGTGGTCGATTGGCGCGCCTGGGGCGAAGACGGCCGGTCGTGGTACTCGGTCGACACCCCCGAGGACGCCGCCGAGGGGTTGGCCCGCTTCGGCGCCCCGTAGAGGAACGGGCGAGCCGCAGGCTCCCCTGCCCTATCCCCCGATGTAGGACATCTCCACCTTGGGCAGCCCCACGGTGTTGGAGGAGCGGATCTCCGAATAGCGGTCCGCCCGCGACGCCCACACGGCGTCGATGGTCTCGCCGATCTCCTCGTCGGAGGCGCCGGACCGGAGCAGCGCCCGCAGGTCGGTGCCCCGGGTGGCGAACAGGCACGTGTACAGGGACCCCTCGGCCGAGAGCCGGGCCCGGGTGCAGGTGGCACAGAACGCCTGGGTGACCGAGGCGATGACGCCGATCTCTCCCGCTCCGTCCTTGTAGCGCCAGCGCTGGGCGACCTCTCCGACGTAGTTCGCCTCCACCGGCTCGATCGGGAAGACGGCATCGATGCGTTCGACGATCTCCTTGGCGGGGACGACGTCGTCGAGGCGCCACCCGTTGGTGTTGCCGACGTCCATGTACTCGATGAAGCGGAGGATGTGGCCCGATCCCCGGAAGTGCTCGGCCATGTCCTCGATGGAGCCGTCGTTGACCCCGCGTTTGACGACCATGTTCACCTTCACCGGGGTCAGCCCGGCGGCGGCTGCCGCCTCGATCCCCTCCAGCACCCGGGCGACCGGGAAGCCGACGTCGTTCATGGCCATGAAGACCTCGTCGTCGAGGGAGTCGAGGCTGACGGTCACCCGGTCCAGGCCGGCTGCGGCGAGGGCCTCGGCCTTGCGGGCGAGCAGGGACCCGTTGGTGGTGAGCGTCAGGTCCTCCACCCCGGGGATCTCGGCCAGCATGGCGATGAGCTCCGTGATGCCCTTGCGGAGCAGCGGCTCGCCGCCCGTGAGCCGGATCTTCCTCACTCCCCGGTCGACGAAGATGCGGGCGAGGCGGGTGATCTCCTCGAAGGTGAGCAGCAGATCCCGGGAGAGGAACTGGTAGTCGCGCCCGAAGATCTCCTTCGGCATGCAGTAGGTGCAGCGGAAGTTGCACCGGTCGGTGACCGAGATGCGCAGGTCGCGCACCGGTCGCTGCAGCCGGTCGACGAGGACGAGCGGGATCTTCGTCACGGACCCCAAACTACCGCCCGGCCGGGCCTTCGGCACGCCCCGGCGGGGTCAGACCGCCGCCGGCGATGCCCCTTCGGCCGTCTCGGAGATGGGTGCGGCCACCACCCACCCTCCGATCCCGATGGGGAACAGCACCAGGACGATCACCCAGCTGACCCACGGGATCAGGGAGGCGAGTACGACGAGGGCGGCGGAGTAGACGAAGGCGCGTACCGGGCCCCGCCGGGGCTGGCCGATCCGCCCCAGCCATGGGAACACGGCGGCAGGGGCGACGAAGCCCAGCATCAGCACCAGGCCGAGGAGGGCGATGAACATCGGGCCGAGCACGCCCAGGAACGGGATCGCCGCCTGGAGCGGCGCCAGCCGGAGGAGGAGCAGGGCCAGGCCCACCACCACGACGGGGAGGGCGAGGACGCCCAGCCCTCTCAGCCACGCCCGCCACCACGATTCGCTCACCCGGGCGATCGCCCGGGAGGTGAGGCCGGGAAGGGCCCACATGACCACCAGGCCGGCGATGGCGGCGAGGAGGCCGAGGACCACCTTGGCCAACAGCACCAGGGCGCGGATGCGGATGTTGGGTGCCAGCGGCAGCCGGTGCACCACCGCCCCTCCGACGTCGGCGTCTTCGATGCCGACCGCCGGCCGGGGCGAGCGGAATCCGAGGTCGCTTCCCACCGACGTCTCGTCGGACACGGTCAGGCGACGGACGCTGACGTCCACGTTGTGGTCGATGCGGCCGTGCAGGTCCAGCGTGCGCATCTGGCCTTCCAGGTCGCCGCCGATCCTGCCGCCGACGTCGGCGGCCCACGACCACAGCGTCACCTCCCCGGCTACTTCGCCGTCGAGGGTCGCCGACCAGGCGGCGGCGAGGACGTCGTCGCCGACCCGCCCCGAGACCACCACCTCCGGCGCGGCGACCCGGAGCGACTCTCCCACGTTGCCGGTGACCACCACCGATCCGGCGACACCCACGACATCGCCGGTCACGGTGCCGGTGATGGTCACGTCCTCGTAGGCGGCGACGATGAGGTCGCCGGCGACCCGGCCGGCGATCACCACCCGGTTTCCGGCGGCATAGAGGTCGTCGGTGATGACGGAACCGGAGTCGACCAGCACGACGTCGGAGACGCTCCGCGTCGCCGCCGCCGCCGGGATCGCCAGCCCGGCCACCAGCAGAGCCGAGAGCAAGAACGCGGTCGGGCGCCTGCGGGCGGGAGGCCTCTTCTCAGAGAGGGAGCGCACGGCCGGCCAGGTCGAGGAGCGGGCCGGGGAACACGCCGAACAGGAGGGTGACGACCACCGCCACCGACGTCACCCAGCGGACGCCGAGCGGCGCCGCTGCCGCCTCGCCGGCGGGCTCGTCCATGTACATGGTGACGATCACCCGCAGGTACAGGAAGAAGGCCACGACCGAGGCGAGCACGCCGACGATCACGACCCATTCGTGGCCGGCGGCCCAGGCGTCGGAGAAGACGCCGAACTTGGCGACGAACCCGGCGGTGAGGGGGATGCCGCCCATCCCGAGCAGGATCACCGCGAACGTGGCGGCCAGGAACGGCTGGCGCTGGGCCAGTCCGGCGTAGTCGGAGAGGGCGGAACGGCTCCCCGAGGGACCGCTCACCGCCGCCACGACGGCGAACGCGGCGACCAGCTGGACGGCATAGATCGCCAGGTAGAACCAGATCTCGGCGGTTCCTTCCCCGCCGGAGAGGACGCCGGTGAGGATGAACCCGGCGTGGGCGACGCCGGAGTAGGCGAGCAGCCGGCGGATGTCGTCCTGGACGATGGCGAGGACGGAGCCGACCACCATCGACACGGCGGCGATGGCGGCCACCACCGGAGCCCAGTCCCCGGCCAGGTCGGGGAACGCCGACACCAGGATACGGACGAGGCCGGCGAAGCCGCCGATCTTGGCGATCGCGGCCATGAAGCCCACCACCCCGGCCGGCGCTCCCTGGTACACGTCGGGCGCCCAGCTGTGGAAGGGGGCGGCGGTGACCTTGAAGGTGAGCCCGACCACGAGCAGGGCCAGGCCCAGCAGAATCACCCCGGGCTCGAACACCACCACCCCGTCGAGGTAGTCGTGCACGCCCTGGATGCTGAAGTTGCCGGTCCCGGCGAACACGAGGGCGACGCCGTAAACGAACACGGCGGAAGCGAAGGAGCCGAGCAGGAAGTACTTGATCGCCGCCTCGTCGGAGTTCCCCCTCTCCCGCACGTAGCCGGCGAGAACGTACAGGGAGATCGAGCCGATCTCGAGGCCGAGGAACGTCAAGATCAGGTTGGCGGAGATCGCCATCAGCGAGAAGCCGGCGGTCGCCAGCAGCATCAGCGCCACCATCTCCGCCGCCCGGGTCCCCGCCTCCTGGACCATCCTCTGCGCAGCGAGGAGCCCCAGCCCGGCCACCGCCAACAGCACGTAGCGGGCGAACACCCCGAAGCCGTCCAGGGCGATCATCCCCGCGAAGGGAAGGAACGTGGAGATGCCGTCACCGGATTCGATGCGGGCGTGCAACAGCACCGACAACAGGGCGGCGGCGATCACCGCCGCCCCGCCCGCCCAGGCGATGGCGGTGCGCGACGGCTTCCATTGGACCTCGATGAGCAGCACCAGCGCCGCCCCCACGCCCAGCACCAGCTCGGGGGCGATACCCAGCCAGGAGACGACAGGAGGGTCGATCATCGTCGCCTGCGCCAGCGTCATCGTCCACCTCCGGTGAGGAACACGTCAGCGATCCGTCCCGGCGCCGGAACCTCGTAGTCGGTGGAGGCTTCGATGTGGTCGAGCAGCGCCTCGGTCGACGGCTCGATCTTCGAGAGCAGCACCTTCGGGTACAGGCCGAGGACGAGAGCCAGGACGGCCAGGGGCACCAGCAGCCCAATCTCCCGCGCATCGAGGTCGGCGAAGGTGCGGTTCTCTTCCTTCTCCGGGACGCCGGTGAACACCCGCTCGTAGGCCCACAGGAGGTAGACGGCGGCCAACACGACGCCGACCGCGGCGACCGCGGTCCACGCCGGCAGGCTGGGGAAGCTGCCGATGAGGACCAGGAACTCGCCGACGAAGCCGTTGAGGCCGGGCAGGCCGATCGAGGCGAAGGTCATGAACAGGAAGAACCCGGCGAAGATCGGCGCCACCTTCTGGAGACCGCCGAACTCCGCGATCAGCTTCGTGTGCCGACGGTCGTAGATCATCCCGACGAGAAGGAACAGGGCACCGGTGGTGATGCCGTGGTTGACGTTCTGGATGACCGCGCCCTGGAGGCCGCCGGAGGTGAGCGCGAACGTGCCCAGGACGATGAACCCGAGGTGGGACACCGACGTGTAGGCGATCAGCTTCTTCAGGTCGGGTTGGACGATCGCCACTACGGCCCCGTAGACGATGCCGATCACCGCCAGCGTCGCCAGGACCGGGACCCAGTCGACGGCCACCTGGGGAAAGAGGGAGAGGTTGAACCGCATCAGGCCGTAGGTGCCGAGCTTCAGCATGACGCCGGCCAGGAGCACCGAACCGGCGGTGGGGGCCTCGACGTGGGCGTCGGGCAGCCACGTGTGGAGCGGGAACACCGGCACCTTGATGGCGAACGCCAGCGCCAGGGCGCAGAACAGGAGCACCGCCGCGGTGGGCCCGAAGTCGAGGTTCATCAGGTCCTCGAGGGCGAAGCTGGGAGCCCCGAACTGGGAGGCGTGGAGCACCGCCATGGCGATGATCGCCGCCAGCAGCAGGGCCGACCCGAAGGCCGTGTAGAGGAAGAACTTGATGGCGGCATAGCGGCGCCGCTCCGAGCCCCAGATCCCGATGATGAAGTACATCGGGACCAGCACCGCCTCGAAGAAGACGAAGAAGAAGAACAGGTCGAGGGACATGAACACGCCCAGGGTCGCCGCCTCGAGCACGAGCGTGTAGACGACGAACTCCTTGCGCCGCTGGGTGATGGAGGCGGAGGCCGCCAGCGAGATCGGGACGAGGATGGTGGTGAGGACGACGAGCGGCATCGAGATGCCGTCTATGCCGAGGTGCCAGGAGATGCCCCACGGCTCCCACCACACGGCCCGTTCGACGAACTGGTACCCCGCCACCGGCTCGAACGCCACGAACAGGTAGCCGGCGAGGGCGAGCGGCAGGACCGAGAGGGCGACGCCCAGCGGCAGGACGACCTCGCTGCGGCGGCGAGGGACGGCCAGCACCACCGCGGCGCCGAGCACCGGCAACAGGATCAGCCACGTGAGCATGCTGCCTCCCGGTTCACGACATCCCCCGCACGACCAGCCAGATGGCGACCACGAGCAGGCCGGCGGCGAAGCCGGCGCCGTAGTTGCGGACGTATCCGGTCTGGAGCATCCGCAACGCCGAGCCCAGACGGTAGACGAGCGCCCCGACGCCGTTGACGGCCCCGTCGACGACTTTCTGGTCGAACTGGAACGCCGAGAACTCGGCGAGCCGGCGGCCGGGGGCCACCACGACCGCGCCGTAGAGGTCGTCGATCCGATAGGCCTGCTCCCAGGCGGTCCACAGGCGCCCGAAGCCTTCCTGGAACCGTCGCCACACCTCCGGTGGGCGGTTGTAGGCGAGCCAGCCGGCGGCGACGCCGGCGACGCCGGCGAGGGTGGAGAGTCCCGCCAGCACCAGGAACATGCCCCAGCCTTCGGGGGCGTGCTGCATCTCGACGCCGTGGAACGCCGGCTCGAGGAAGTGCTCCAGCGTGAACCGGAACGGGGTGTTGACGAACCCGGCGACCACCGAGAGGACGGCGAGGGCCATGAGCGGCAGGGTCATCACCGCCGGTGACTCGTGGGGCTCCACCCCTTCGTCCCAGCGGGGACGGCCGGCGAACACCAGCACCCACTGGCGGGTCATGTAGAAGGCGGTCATGAGGGCGCCGATCAGCCCGACCACCCACAACGCCGAGTAGATGCCGCCCCGTTCGAACAGGGCGCCGAGGATCTCGTCTTTCGACCAGAAGCCGGCCAGCGGGGGGATGCCGGCGATGGCCAAGGTGGCGATGCCCATGGTGGTGGCGGTGATGGGCATGCGCTTGGCCAGGCCGCCCATCTTGTACATGTCCTGCTCGTCGGACATGGCGTGGATCACCGACCCGGCGCCGAGGAACAGGAGCGCCTTGAAGAAGGCGTGGGTCATGAGGTGGAACACGCCGGCGACGTATGCGGTCGCCCCGACGCCCATGAACATGTACCCGAGCTGGGAGACGGTCGAATAGGCGAGGACCTTCTTGATGTCGCGCTGGCCGATGGCGATCGAGGCCGCCCACAGGGCTGTGATCGCCCCGATGACCGCCACGGTGCCCGAAGCGATCGGCGACTCGACGTAGATCGGCGACGAGCGGGCGACGACGTAGACGCCGGCGGTGACCATGGTGGCGGCGTGGATGAGGGCCGACACCGGGGTGGGGCCCTCCATGGCGTCGGGCAGCCACACGTACAGCGGGACCTGGGCGGACTTGCCGGCGGCGCCGACGAGGAACAGCAGCCCGATGGCGGTGGCGGTCCCGACGGTCAGCTCGGTGGCGGCCCGGCCCAGCACGCCCTCGAACGAGAGGGTCCCGAACGTGGCGAACATCACCATCAGCCCGATCAGAAAGCCCAGGTCGCCGATCCGGTTGACGACGAACGCCTTCTTGGCGGCGGCGGCGGCGCTGGGACGGGTGAACCAGAACCCGATCAGCAGGTACGAGCAGAGACCCACCAGCTCCCAGCCGATGAAGAGCATGGCGTAGTTGCCGGCCAGGACCAGCGTGAGCATCGAGGCGGCGAACAGGTTCAGGTAGGTGAAGAACCGGTGGAACCGCTCGTCGCCGTGCATGTAGCCGATGGCGAAGAGGTGGATGAGGGTGCCGACCCCGGTCACCACCAGCGTCATCAGCGCCGACAGCGGGTCCCACTGCAGCTCGAACGTGGCCCCGACGGCGGGCATCCACTCCCAGATGACGAGATGCTCGGCCTCGCCGGTCCCGGCGAAGAAGGGCACCGCGGCGACGACGGCGACGACGAAGGCGGCGCCGATGGCCAGGGTGGCGAAGACCCCGGCCAGGGGCTCGCGCAGGTAGCGGCCGAAGAAGTGGAGGAACAACGCCCCGGCGAGGGGCAGGGCGATGACGAGCCAGAGGAAGTCGCTCACGCCGTCACCCCTTCAGCTCCGACAGCTCGTCGACGGAGGCGGTGTCGCGGTGGCGGAAGATCGCCACGATGATCGCCAGGCCGATCACGACCTCGGCGGCGGCGACGACCAGGACGAAGAAGGTGGCGAGCTGGCCGTCGAGGCTCCCGAGCGCCCGCCCGGCGGAGACCAGGGTGAGGTTGACGGCGTTGAGCATCAGCTCGACGCACATGAACATCACGAGAGCGTTGCGGCGCACGAGGATGCCCATCGCCCCGATGGTGAACAACGCCGCGGCGAGCAGCATGTACCAGTCGGTCATCGGCCCCCCTCGTGGCGTGCGCGGACTCCGGAACGACGAAAACGCATGGGCGTCACTCTCGGACCGCCCTCCTTCGACGGAAGTACGCCAGGGCGATGGCACCGGCGGCGGCGACGGTGAGCAGCAGGGCGGTGGCTTCGAACGCCAGCACCCAGGTCGAGAACAGCCGCTCGCCGATGGCCTGGACCGTGCCGTTGGTGGCTTCGGCGACCGGCTCACCGGACGCGGCCGGGACCCAATCGAAGCCCTGGCTCACGCCGAGGTAGACGGCGAAGCCGACCACCGCCGCGGCCAGCACGCCGACGACGAGCCGCTGGCGGGGCAGGTTCTCGGCCGTGTCCTCGGCGACGTCGACGCCGATCATCATGATCACGAACAGGAACAGCGTCATGACCGCCCCGGCGTAGACGATCACCTGGATGGCGGCCACGAAGTGGGCCAGCTGGGAGACGTAGATCACCGCCAGCGACAGCATCGTGCCGAGCAGGCCCAGCCCCGAGTACACGGGGTTGCGGGCCATCACGACCGTGATCGCCCCGCCCAGGGCGGTCAGGCCCATCAGCACGAAGATGACGACCTCGACGGTCACCGGACCCTCCTCGCCATCACGCGTCCCGTTCGTCCTGGCTCGGCTCCGGGGACCAGTCCCCCGGCCCGGGCGTGCCCTGCCACATCTGGACGCCCTCGTACTCGGCGTAGCCGCTGGGAGCGGTGGCACGGACCCACCCGTCGGCGACCTGCAGCTCCTCGAAGTTGGCGAAGGGGTCGTCGGGGAACATGTGCGGCACGGTGCCGTCGGGCCGCATCAGCAGCTCTTCTTTGGTGAAGATGGCGTCGTCGCGGTTCGTGAAGGAGAACTCGAACAGATGGGTCATCGTGATCGCTTCCGTCGGGCACGCCTCGACGCACAGGGCGCAGAAGATACAGCGCAGGAAGTTGATCTCGTAGACGAACCCGTACCGCTCGCCGGGAGACACCGGGTCGTCGGGCGGGTTGTCGGCGCCCCGGACGTAGATGCAGCGGGCGGGGCAGGCACCGGCGCATAGCTCGCACCCGATGCACTTCTCCATCCCATCCGGGTAGCGGTTGAGGACGTGGCGGCCGTGGAAACGCTGTGGCTTGTCCCGGAACTCGTACGGGTACTGCTTGGTGAGCATCCGCTTCCCGGTGATGGTGCGGATCATCTCCCCGCCCGTGACCTTGAGGCCCTTCCAGAGGTCGCCTAGCAGTCCCATATCAACTCCACGGTGCTCCGAACTGGCGGAAGCCGATCACGACGGTAGAGAGGATCAGCCACAGCACCGCTCCCGGGATCAGCCGCTTCCAGCCGAGCTGCATCAGCTGGTCGTACCGGAACCGGGGCAGCGTGGCCCGGATCCAGAAGAAGATGAAGACCAACACGTAGGTCTTGAGGAACAGCCACACCGTCGGCAGGATCGCCGAGATCCACGCCGGCAGCACGCCGTCCCAGGTCGGGCCGTTCCAACCGCCCAGGAACAACGTGGCGGTCAGCGCCGACATCGAGAAGATGTTGATGTACTCGGCGAGGAAGAACATCGCCCAGCGGATGCCCGAGTATTCGGTGAAGTACCCGCCGGTCAGCTCCTGCTCCGCCTCGACGAGGTCGAAGGGGGCGCGGTTGGTTTCGGCGATGGCGGCGATGAAGAAGATCACGAAGGCGGGGATGAGCGGGATGATGTTCCACCGGGGGACGATGCCTCCCCACGTGCCGGCCTGGCGCTCGACGATCTCGGCCAGCGACAGGGTCCCGCCCTCCGCTCCCGGGTAGGTGGCGGAGAACATGACCACCGACACCAGGGCCAGGCCCATCGCCGCCTCGTAGGAGATCGCCTGGGCGGTGCCGCGGATGCCACCGAGCAGGGGGTACTTGGAGCCCGACGACCACCCGGCCAGCACCACGGCGTAGACGGCCATCGACGAGCAGGCGAGGATGAACAGCAGGCCCACGTTCAGGTCGGCGCCCTGCAGCAGGATCTCCCGCTCCCCGATGGTGAACGGCCGGCCCCACGGGATGTTCATGGCGATGAGCAGGGCGGGGACGACGGCCAGGAACGGGGCGGCGTGGTAGACGAGCCGTTCCACGTTCCGGGGGATCACCGCCTCCTTGAACATCAGCTTGAAGGCGTCGGCGAGAGTCTGGAGGATCCCGTACGGGCCTGCCCGCATCGGCCCCAGCCGGTTCTGGAAGTCGGCCACGATCTTCCGCTCCGCCCACACGTTGATGATCGTGGCCAGGAGCACGAGGGCGAAGACCCCGACCACCCGCAAGGCAGCGATGAGGACGTCGATGCCGTCCATCAGATCACGGGGTGGTAGCGACGTGACATGGCTCGCCTGAGATTAGGAACGCCACCGATCGCGGGACAAACCTCGGCCTGGCCGGCGCCGGCTCAGCCGGACCGCAGCGCCTCGACCGGCTCGAGGCGGGCGGCCCGCAACGCCGGGTAGACGCCGGCGAGCAGGCCGGTGACGCCACCGACGAGCGGGGCCGCCAGTGGCACCCACGGGTCGAGTACCGGCGTCCAGGTCCGCGCCGCCGAGATGCCGACCACCACCAGCACCCCGAGGCTGGCTCCGATGACTCCCCCGACGAGCCCCATGGCGGTGGACTCGACGAGGAACTGGGCGGCGATGTGGCGGCGGGCGGCGCCCAGCGCCCGCCGCAGGCCGATCTCGCCGACCCGCTCCAGGACCGAGACCAGTGTGACGTTGGCGATGCCGATCGCCCCCACCAGCAAGGCGACGCCGCCGAGGACGAGGAACAGGGCGTTGACGTCGCTCTCGACCTGGCGGCGCAGGTCCTCGGGCTCGGGCGGCTTCTGCACCCGCAGCAGCCCGGGCTCGTTGGGGTTGAGGGCGATGGGAGCCTGCTCGGCGATGAGTGAGGCGGCCCCGATCTGCACGTCTATCTGCACGGTGCTCGCCGACTCGTAGTCGTAGAGCTGGCGGGCGGTCCCCTCGGGGATCACGACTCCGTTGAGGAGCGACGGCTGGCGCAGGACCCCCTCGATGATCCCGATCACCACGAAAGGGTCTTCGCCGATGAAGATCACCGGCTGCTGGTCGACCCGACCGATGTTGAGCCGCTGGGCGGCGCCCGGCCCGAGCACGGCAACACGGTCTCCGCGTTCGGAGTGGCCGGCGTCGAACCACCGTCCGGTGCGCAGGGTGGCCCGCACGGCGTCGAACAGCCCGGGGCTGGCGGCGTAGATGCTCATCTGGAACTCGGTCTGGGCCAGCGGGTCGGGGATCGGCACCGACCGCACGAGTGCCCCGCCCACGTCCACCGAGCCCATGGAACCGGCGGCGGTCACGCCGTTGAGCCGCATCAGCCGTTCCTCGGCATCGGCGGGGATGCGGACCCGGGGGCCGCCGCCGCCGAAGAAGCCCTGCTCGTTGGTCACCACCACGGAGGTGGCGGCCAGCTCGTCGAAGCGGCCGACGATCTGGTTGCCGGCCGTCTTGGCCACTCCCAGCGTCGCCACCAGGGCCCCGATGCCGAGCACAGTGCCGAGCACCGTGAGTACCGTTCGCCCGGGACGGGAGAAGATCCCCGCCACCGCTTCCGACAGCAGATCCCGCGCCGACATGCTCGCCGGGGCCACCTCCGGGCGGGGGTCGGGGGCGACGGGGCCGACGGCCGCCTCGGTCATGCCGCCCTCTCGATCCGGCCGTCGCGGAGGCGGACCTGGCGCTCGGCGTGCTGGGACACCTTGTCGTCGTGGGTGACCACGATCAGCGTCAGCCCGTCGTTGCGCAGCTCGTCGAAGAAGGCGAGCACCGACTCGCCGGTGGCCGAGTCGAGGTTTCCGGTGGGCTCGTCGGCGAGGAGGAGGGCGGGACGGGTGACGATGGCCCGGGCGATGGCGACCCGCTGGCGCTCACCGCCCGACAGCCGGGTGGGGAGGAAGTCCATCCGGTGGCCGAGCCCCACCCGGCGCAGTGCCTCCTCGGCGGCGGGAAGCCGCTCGGAGCGGGGCATCCGGTTGTAGATGGTGGCGAGGAGGACGTTCTCGAGCACCGTGCGGTGCGAGAGCAGGTGGAAGGACTGGAACACGAAGCCGATCCGTCGGCTGCGCAGGCCGGCCCGTTGCCCCTCGCTCAACGTCGACGTGTCGATGCCCTCGAGCAGGTAGGTGCCGCTGGTGGGCCGGTCGAGCAGGCCGAGGATGTTGAGCATCGTCGACTTCCCCGACCCCGACGGCCCCACCACCGCCACGTAGTCGCCCGGTTCGACCACGAGGTCGGCGTCGACGAGGGCGGTGACCGACACGTCGCCCGCCGGGAAGACCCGGCTGACACCGCGCAGCTCGACGACCGGGGCGATCACGACTCCTCGCCGTCTCCCTCGTCGCCCTCCGCCGTCTGGGAGGAGGAGCCCTGCCCCAGGCCGACGACCACCAGGTCCCCCTCCTCCAGCTCGCCGTGGACCGGCGTCACCTCCACCAGGCCGCCCGCCGCCAGGCCCGGCTCCACGGTGACGGTGCGGAGGGTGCCGTCGGCTTCTTCGACCTGGACGATCGTGGACCCGTCGGCGGTCGCCGACAGGGCGGCGGCCGGCACCGCCAGCACCGCTCCCCCCGTCGAGCTGACGGGGATGGTGACCCGGACGTTGGCTCCCACGATCTCGTCGGGGATCGACTCGGGCGTGATCTCGATGTAGACCCGGTCGTCGGCCACGCCGTTGGTGCCGGCCCGTTCTGCCTTGACCGAGACGACCCCGGGGATCACCTCGCCGGTCTCGGGGTTCTCGATCTCGACGGCCATGCCTTCCGTCACCCGGGGGGCGTCCCGTTCGAGCACGGACGAGCGGAGGGCGATCTCGGAACCCGACACGGTCAGGAAAGCCCCGTCGATGGTCGCACCCCGGGGCGCCTGGACGGCGTCCACCCGGACGGGCAGGCGGGGCAGGAAGATCACCTCCGCCGACGCCAGCCACGTGCCCAGCTCGGACTCGAGCTCGGCGAGCTCCTGACGGGCGGCGTCCAGCTCCTGGCGGGCCGAGTCGATCTGGCGCTGCAACGGGGCGGTGTCCACCCCCCGGCGGGCGTCGGACAGGGCGGCGCGAGCGACTTGGACCCGGTCGTTGGCGGCGGCGACGAGCGCCTCCTGCTCCTTGGCGGTGCGGTCGACCTCGAACCTCGCCTGGTCGAGGGCGTCCTCGGCGGCGGCGACGGTCGCCTCGGCTTCCGCCACGGCCTGCTCCAACGCCGCCATCTCGTCGGGAGCGAGCGGAGGGTCGGCTGCCTGGCCGGCGGCCAGGGCATCTTCGGCGGCGGCCAGGCCGGCTTCGGCCCGGGCGAGCTCAGCTTCGGCGTCGCTCACGGCCCTGGCCGCCAGCTCGTTCGCCCGGTCGGCGTCGATCCGGGCCAGCTCCAGGGCCCGCTCGGCGTCGTTCAGCTCCGCCTCGGCGGCGGCGATCGCCGAGCGGCCCGAGCCCTGCTGCGCCTCCCGGAGAGCGGACTCGGCGTCGGCCAGAGCCGACTCGGCGGCGCGCACCCGGTCGCGGGCGGCTCGCAGCGCCTCCTCGTCCTCGTCGGAGAGGCCGTTGGGGCGGTAGCCGGCCTGCTCGTACCAGGCGGCGACGGCCGCCCCCGTCATCTGGTCCCAGGTGCCGTCGGGCTCCCCGGCGAAGACCCCCAACCGGGCCAGGGCCTCCTCGAGCTGGAGCACGTCGTCGCCGGTGGCTCCCGGCCGCAGATCCCGGTACATGGGGATGTCTCCTTGGAGCAGGAAGACGGGGCGGCCCACCACCTCCACTGCCACGTCTCCCTCGGCCAGCTCTGTGTCCTCCTCGACCGACCGGGTGACCACGAGCCGCTCCGGCTGCTGCGCGAAGGAGCCGGAGAGGGACAGCGTGATCGGGTCGTCGAAGACGACATCACCCCGCGTGACGATGTCGGCCGACAGCTCCTCCCGCACCACCGCCACGGTGATGTTGGAAGGCGGCGGCGGCTCGGCCTCGGCGGCGACCTCCGCCGGCGAGCGGATCTGCGCGCCGGCATACCAGCCGATCCCGGCGGCGGCCACCACGGCGACCACCACGAGCGCGAGGAGTCTGTTGCGGCTCACGGTCGGGAACCTGGCTCAGGACCCTTCGAGCTCACGGATCTGTTCGAGGATCTCGCGGTTCTGCTGGATGAACTCCGCCTCGTAATCGGCGCTCACCTCTGCATAGGTCTCGTCCCAGTCCCGGGCGCACTCGAGATCCTTGAGCGCCATGTCGATCTCCTCCTGCTGGAGGGCGCGCACGGCCTCCATGTCGATGTTCTCGTAGGCGGCCTGCTGCGCCTCCTCGTAGAGGGCTTCGATCTCCTCCTGGGTGTGCTCCTCGAAGTAGGCGTCGATCTCCTCTTCGCTCCAACCCTCGAACGGGTCGACCCAGAAGTCGCCGCCGACGATGGCGTCGAGGCGCTCCTGGAAGTCGGTGTAGACGGTCTCCCACATCTGGTTGCGAGTGGTGACCTCGTAGCCGGCTTCCTGCATGCAGGCGGCCCAGTCCTCGTTCAGCTCCACGATGCGGGGATCCGCCTCGATCCGCTGGGACAGCTCTTCGAAGGCCGGCCCCAGCTGTTCGTACAGCTCCTGGGTCCGGGTCGGGTCGCCGAACACCTCCTCATAGGCCTGACCCTCGCAGCCGGCGCCGTAGCCAATCTGCACGTAGATGGTCTCGCCGGTCTCCTCGTCGATCTCGACCTCGGAAGTGGCCATCTGCTCTTCTTCGGTGCCGTAGAGGGCCTCGTACCAGGCCTGCCGCTCCGACTCGGACATGGCGTCGAGCATCTCCTGGTTCGGGTCCTCCCATTCCACGGCAGCCCGGTCGGTGAACTCCTCTTCGTTGCCGAACCAGGTGGTGATGCCGAAGCCGTGCTTGCGGACCCACTCCTCGTGGTCCTCGCTGGTGGCGTCGACCCGGAAGGCATCGTCGGGGGGAAGGACCGGCTGGTACTCGAAGCCCTGCTCGGCCATGCACCGGCGGATGCTCTCTTGGACCCGGGCCTCCTGGTCCCGCAGCCGCGCTTCCGTCGCCGCGGGGTCGCCGTTGTCCCAGCCGAAGAAAGCGGCGAGGGTCTGGGGTTCTTCTTCTCCCGCCGAGGTCGGCTCGGCGGACGGTTCCTCGCCCGGCTCCGTGGAGCTAGCCGACTCTCCCCCGCCGCCGCAGGCGGCGACGGCCAGGGCCAGGGCGAGCAGCAACAAGGCAGTCTTTCTCGGCATTTCTCTCCCGTCTCGAACAGGACACTGTGTAGTAGACGTGGCTCCAGGGGCAAAAGGTTCCGTCGCCGGAATCGGTTGACAGCCCTCCGAGATCATTTGTAAGTTCATTGAACTTATTTATTCCGAGATGCGTCGATCCCCCAGCTCCAGCCAACTCCGCAAGGCCAGCCGCGACGACAGCCGCCGCTGGAACCTCCTCACCGCCCTCCAGGCCATCGCTCGCCACGGCACGGTGAGCCGTGCCGACATCGCCCGTGTCACCGGGCTCACTCGGGCAACGGTGTCGTCGCTGGTGGCGGAGCTGATCGCCGAAGGCCTGGTCCACGAAGTGGGGGTCGGCGAAGCCGAGTCGGCCGGCAAGCCCCCGACGCTGCTGGCGATCAACGGCGACGGCCGCGACATCGTGGCCCTCGACCTCAGCCGCCAGCCTTTCCAGGCCGCCATCTTCGATCTGGCGGGAGAGATCACCCACCGTGAGGTCGCCGACGCCCCGGCCACCGGGGACGAGGCGGTGGAAACGGCCATCCGCCTGGCCGAGACCTGCCTGGCGGCCTCCTCGAACCCGGTCCTCGGGCTGGGCGTGGGGACTCCCGGCATCATCGACCCCGAAGGGACGATCACCGAAGCCGCCAACCTCGACTGGCACGACCTACCTCTCCGCCGCTTCCTGGCCGAACGCCTCGGGCTGGCGGTCTCGGTCGCAAACGACGCCCACGTCGCCGCTCTCGCCGAGCTGCGCGCCACCGATGGGGCCGACACGCTCCTGCTCGTCACGGTCGCCGAGGGCATCGGCGCCGGCCTCGTCCTCGACGGCGCCCTCCACTCCGGACAGCACCTCTCGTCGGGCGAGATCGGCCACGTCGTGATCGAGCCCGACGGCGACCGGTGCCGCTGCGGGCTCGTCGGATGCCTGGAGACGGTGGCGGCCGTCCCGGTCGTCGCCCGCCGGGCCGACGGCTCCCACGACCCTGCCTCGGCGGCGAACGCGGGCCGGCGGCTGGGGGCGGCCCTGGCCATGGTCATCTCCGCCATCGACGTCGACCGGGTGGTGATCAACTCCGATCTGGCGCGTGTCGACGGCTACGTCGACGCCGTCGCCGACGAGCTCACGGCCCGCATCCACCGGTCCCGTCGCCCCCACCTGTCCGTCTCGGCGAGCGAGGTGGCCGACCCGGTGCTGGCCGGCGCCGCCGCCATCGTCATGCGCGACGAGTTGGGGGTGATCCTGCGATGACGGCCCGGGTCGGCGTGGACGTGGGCGGGACCACCCTGCGGGTGAGGCGATTCCCCGGCGGGCCGGCCGACCGCCTCGAAGTCCCCACCGCCGCCGCCGGCGGCCCCTCCCTGGCCGACCGCATCGCCGCCGCCATAGAGGCCCTGCCCGCGGGGCCGGAGCCGGAGATGGTCGGCGTCGGCATCCCCGGCCTCGTCGATCCCGCCGCCGGGACCGTCCGCCACGCCGTCAACCTCGGCATCGACGGCACACCGTTCCCTCTCGCCTCGGTCCTGGCCGGACGGCTCGGAGTCCCTGTGGTCATCGAGAACGACGTCCGCACCGCCGCCCTGGGGGCATACCACCACATCACCCGGGAACGGCCGGCCATCTCCGACATCGTCTACGTGGGCCTGGGCACCGGGATCTCGGCCGGCGTGGTGATGGGCGGACGTCTCCACCGCGGGCGACACGGCATCGCCGGGGAGATCGGCCACGCTCCCCTGGGGGACACGGCCACCCCCTGTCGCTGCGGTCTCGTCGGATGCCTGGAGGCCGTCGCCGGTGGCCGCGCCCTCGACGAGCTCCTTCCCGGAGGCGCCATCAGCCTGTTCACCGATCCCGAGGCGGCGCCCGTCCGGGACCGAGCCGTGGCCGCCATCGCCCGGGCCCTCTACGTCCTGGCCGCCGCCTACGACCCCGATGTCTTGGTGCTCGGCGGAGGCATCGCCAAAGATGCCACCCCCGCCGTGCGCCGGGCCCTGCTCGACATGGCCGCCTCCTCCCCTCTCGGCGGGGAGGTCGTGTCCGTCGAGCGGGTGATCACGCTCCCCCCGGAAGCCGACGTCGGCACCACGGGGGCAGCACTGCTCGAGCCACCCTCCGCGACCGCGGAAGGACGACAGGGAGGAAACCCATGAGCAAACGCACACTCGTGGCGCTGATACTGGCGCTGGCGATGGTGCTCGGCGCCTGCGCGGACACCCCCGCCGCCGACACCACCGCCCCCGAGGAAACGACCGCTCCCACGGAGGAATCGACCGCGCCGGAGACGACCCCGGCGTCGGAGGCGCCCTCGACGACCGCCGCCGCACCGGAAGGCCCCTACGAGCACCTGGCCCGGGCGATGGCGGGCGAGTTCGCCGGGACGTCGGTCGAGGTGCTCGCCCAGTGGGTCGACGGGGAGGCGGAGAACTTCGAAGCCGCCCTCGAGCCGTTCATCGACGCCACCGGGATCGACGTCTCCTACGAGGGGATCACCGACTACGAGACCGTGCTCTCCACCCGGGTCGACGGGGGCAACGCTCCCGACATCGCCCAGCTCGCCCAGCCGGGCCTGATGCGGACGTTCGCCGCCGAAGGCCACCTGGTGGAGCTGAGCGAGTGGTGGAACATGGACCAGCTGCGCAACGACTACATCGAGTCGTTCATCGACCTGGGCTCCTACGAGGACAACCTGTACGGGATCTTCTACAAGGGCGACCTGAAGTCGATCGTGTGGTACCCCGTCGAGGCCTTCGAGGAGGCCGGCTACGAGGTCCCCACCACCTGGGACGAGCTGATCGCCCTGAGCGACCAGATCATCGCCGACGGCAACGGCGCCCCCTGGTGCATCTCGATGGAGCACGGGGACGCCACTGGCTGGGTGGCGACGGACTGGATCGAAGACATCCTGCTGCGCACCGCTCCGGTGGAGATCTACGACCAGTGGATCGCCCACGAGATCCCCTTCGACCACCCCGAGGTGCTGGAAGCGGCCGAGTACATGAGCCAGATCTGGTTCACCGACGGGTACGTCTACGGCGGGACCGCGGCGATCAACTCCACGTTCGTGGGCGACACCCAGACGCCGATGTTCGCCGAGGACGGCCCCCAGTGCTGGATGCACAAGCAGGCGGCGTGGATTCCCGAGTTCTGGCCGGAAGGCACCGAGCCGGGGGTCGACAGCTCCTTCTTCTACTTCCCGCCGATCGAGGAGGAGTACGGCAGCCCGGTGCTGGGCGCCGGCGACCAGATGGTGATGTTCAACGACCGGCCCGAGGTACGGGCTCTGATGGAGTTCTTGGCCACCCCGGAAGGCGCCCGCGGCTGGATCGAGGCGGGCGGGTTCGTCTCGCCCAACCAGAGCGTCCCGCTGGACTGGTACTCCACCTACCCCAACAACGAGCTGGCCGCCATCCTCGCCGAAGCCGACGTGTTCCGCTTCGACGCCTCCGACACGATGCCCGCCGAGGTCGGCGCCGGCACGTTCTGGAACGGGATGATCGAATGGGTGTCCGCCAACGGCGAGAACACCGAGGAGATCTTCGCCCGGATCGAAGCCAGCTGGCCGGCCGACTGAGAGACGAGCAGTAGCGTTGGCCCGGGGCGTCGCCCCGGGCCAGCGCTCCCACCGACCATGCGAGATCCCTCCACCCCCGCCCCCCGTCCCCGGGACCACGCCACCCGGCGAGGACTGATCGCGCTGGGAGTCTTCCTCGCCGCCGTGGCGGCGATCTGGGCCGGGGTGCGGGTCCTCTCCTCCCCGACGGGAATCCAGGACGCCGTGGCCGCCCTCTACCGGCTGGTCGGGGCCCGCGGCGCCGCCGAGGCCGTCGCCGTCTATGGCCTCACCGACACCACCGAGAAGCTGGCCCTGGCGGCGGTGGCCCTCGTCGTGGGGGTGGGGGGAGTGTGGGCGATCCTGATCTCGGTGAACCGCCTCCTCGAGGCGCTGGGCGGCCGCTTCGAGCGCCTGGCCCGCCCGTGGGTGTTCGTCCTCCCGGCGGTGGCCCTCGTCGGCTTCTATCTCGTCTACCCGACCATCCGCACGATCGCCGTCAGCCTCACCGACACCGGCACGGGCGGGCTGTTCGAGAACTACCGCCAGGTGTTCACCCGGCCGGAGATGCTCGCCGCCATCCGCAACAACGTGCTGTGGCTGGTGCTCGGCACCACCGGCTCGGTCGTCATCGGGCTCGCCTTCGCCACCCTGGTCGACAGGGTGAAGCGGGAGGCGCTGGCCAAGACGTTCCTCTTCCTCCCCCTCGCCATCTCGATGGTCGGCGCCGCGGTGATATGGCGGTTCGTGTTCTACTGGCGCCCGCCGAGCGAGCCGCAGATCGGCCTCGCCAACGGGATCCTCACCTCGCTCGGCTACGAGCCGGTCGCCTTCTTCCAGACGCCCCCGGTCAACACCCTGGTCCTCATCATGGTGATGGTCTGGCTGCAGACCGGCTTCGCCATGGTGATCCTGTCCGCCGCCATCAAAGGCGTGCCGGAGGAGCTGATCGAGGCGGCGCGCATCGACGGCGCCTCCGAGATCCAGGTGTTCCGCCGCATCATCGTCCCCACGATCCGCGGCTCGCTGATCACCGTGGCGACGACGATCTTCATCGTCATCCTCAAGGTGTTCGACATCGTGTTCGTCACCACCGGCGGCCGCTTCGGCAGCGACGTCATCGCCAACCGCATGTTCCAGGAGTTGGTCCGGTTCCGGAACCCGGGGCTGGCGTCGGCTCTGGCGGTGGTGCTGCTCGTCGCCGTCGTCCCGGTGATGGTGATCAACGTCCGCAACCTGCGGCGCCAGGGGGTGGGGTCGTGACGGCAGAAGTCGGAAGCCGCGAGCCGAAAGCCCGGCGCAGAGACGACCTCCTTCCTCGGGGGTCGGTTGCGCGCCTCGACCCGGTGGGGACGTCCTTTTGGTCGCGGGCGTTGGTGCGTGCCGCCGTCGTGGTCATCGCCGTCATGTGGTCGCTCCCCACCGCGGGCCTGTTGATCAGCTCCTTCCGCTCCGCCAACGACATCAACTCGACCGGATGGTGGACGGCGCTGCTGCACCCTTTCGAGACCACCTGGACCCTCGCCAACTACGAGCAGGTGCTCACGGCCAGCGGGATGTTCGACGCCTTCGTCAACAGCCTCATCGTCACCGTCCCGGCGACTGTCATCCCCATCACCCTGGCCGCTTTCGCCGCCTACGCCTTCGCCTGGATGCAGTTCCCCGGACGCAGCTTCCTCTTCGCCGTGGTGGTGGCCCTCCTCATCGTCCCCCTGCAGATGACCCTGGTGCCGCTGCTCCAGGTCTACAACCGCACCGGCCTGACCGGGACCTTCCTCGGCATCTGGCTGGCCCACACCGGCTTCGGCCTGCCCCTCGCCGTCTACATCCTCTACAACTACATCTCCCAGCTCCCCCGGGACCTGTTCGAGTCGGCGTTCATCGACGGCGCCTCTCACTTCACCGCCTTCACCCGCCTCGTCCTGCCGCTGTCGATGCCGGCGCTGGCAGCGTTCGCCATCTTCCAGTTCCTGTGGGTGTGGAACGACCTGTTGGTGGCGCTGGTGTTCCTCGGCACCGACTCGGCGGTGGCCACCCTCACCGCCCGCCTCAACGAACTGGTCGGCAGCCGGGGACAGGATTGGCATCTGCTCACCGCCGGTGCTTTCGTGACGATGGTGGTGCCGGTGGTGGTGTTCCTGTCCTTGCAGCGCTTCTTCGTCCGCGGCTTGCTGGCGGGCTCGATGAAGGGGTGAGAGCATGCGAGGCGACTCCTACCTGATCACCTCTTTCGAGGGGACGGAGGCCCCCGCCGACGTCCTCCGCTCCATCTCCGAAGACGGCGTCGTGGCCGTGACCCTGTTCCCGCACACGAACGTCGAGTCGGCAGAGCAGGTGGCGGCACTCACCGCCAAGCTCCATTCCGCCTCTCCCGACGGGCTGCCGCTGCTGGTCGCCGCCGACCAGGAGACCGGCCAGCTGACGGGCCTCGGCTCCGACACGACCCAGTTCCCGGGGGCGATGGCCCTCGGGGCGGTGGGCGACCCCGACCTGGCCCGCCGGGTGGGCGAGGCGGTGGGAACCGAGATGCGGGCGTTGGGGGTCACTGTGAACTACGCCCCGGTCTGCGACGTCGCCACCAACCCCGACAACCCGTCGCTCGGGATCCGGGCCTTCTCCGACGACCCCGGCCTCGTGGCCGAGCTCGCCGCCGCCACCATCCACGGGCTGAAGGCGGCGGGGGTGGCGTCGACCGCCAAGCACTTCCCCGGCAAAGGCGAGGCGGTGGTCGACCCCCACCACGAGCTCCCGCTCCTCGATCTGGACCGTGACCGCCTCGACTCGGTGGAGCTGGTGCCGTTCCGGGCCGCCATCTCCGCCGGGGTGTCGGCGTTCATGATCGGCCACTACGCCCTCCCGTCGCTCACCGGCAGCGACGACCTGCCCACCTCCCTGTCGGAGGCGGCCGTGAACGGGCTGTTGCGCCGGGAGCTCGGCTTCGACGGCGTGGTCATGACCGACGCCCTCGACATGAAGGCGCTCCCCCAGGGAGTCGGCCAGATCGTCGACGCCGTCGCTGCCATCCGCGCCGGCGTCGACCTGCTCCTCACCACGCCCGACTCCGAGGCGCAGCAGCGTCTCCGGACCGGCCTCGACCTGGCGGTCGCCCGCCGGCTGATCGAGCCTGACGCGACCAGGAGGTCCCGGGAGCGGGTCGCACGCCTCCGCCGCTGGCTGGCAGGGTTTCGGCGGCCGGGCATCGAGGCCGTCGGCTCGGCCGCCCACCGGGCCCTGGCCGCCGAAGTGGCGCGGCGGTCGGTGACCCTGGTGCGGGACGACCCGCCGATCCTGCCTCTCCGGCCCGCCGGGAGGCTGCTGGCGGTGATGCCCCGACCCGCCGACCTGACCCCCGCGGACACGTCGTCGGTGGTGCCCCCACTGCTGGCGACGGCCCTGCGTCGCCACCATCCCGACGTCGCCGAGATCGTCACCGGGCACCCGCCGAGCCGCCAGGACATCGCCGCGGCGGCGGACGCCGCCGCCTCCGCCGACGCGGTGGTGGTCGGCACCATCACCGCCGGGGACGAGCAGGCCGCCCTGGTCGAGGCGCTGCTGGCGACGGGAAGACCGGTGGTCACCGTCGCCCTGCGCACCCCCTTCGACCTCGCCGCCTACCCGGGAGCGGGGACCCACCTGTGCACCTACAGCATCCTCGGCCCGTCGATGGACGCCCTCGCCGACGTCCTCTTCGGCGTCGAGCCGGCGCGGGGCACCCTGCCGGCGGCGATCCCCGGGTTGTATCCACGCGGACACGGAGTGACGAGATGACGACGCATCCTTTCGCTGGCGCAGAAGGGCACGTGATGCCCGGCTTCGTGGACATCCAGGTCAACGGCGCCTACGGACACGACTTCACCACCGACCCGGGCTCCATCTGGGAGGTGGCGAGGCTCCTCCCCCGCCACGGCGTCACCGCCTTCCTGCCGACCGTGATCTCGAGCCCGGTCGAGGTCGCCGAGGCGGCCCTGGCGGTGGTCGCCGCCGGCCCGCCACCCGGGTTCGCCGGAGCGATGCCTCTCGGCGTGCACGTCGAGGGCCCGGTGATCTCGCCCCGCCGCCGCGGCACCCACCCGGCGGAGGCCCTGCAGGAGCCGTCGCTGCAATGGGCGGAGCGGCTGATCGCGGCGGGACCGCCGAAGATGGTGACCATCGCCCCCGAGCTCCCCGGCGCCGAGGCGGTGGTGCGGCGCCTGATGGAAGCCGGGGTGGTGGTGGCGATCGGCCACTCCGACGCCACCGCCGAGCAGGCCCAGGCCGCTTTCGGCTGGGGCTTGCGCCATGCCACGCACCTGTTCAACGCCATGTCCGGTCTCGACCATCGGGCACCCGGCGTGGCGGCGGCGATCCTCGCCGACGACCGGGTCACCTGCGGGCTGATCGCCGACGGCGCCCACGTCGCCGACACGATGCTGCGTCTCGCCTGGAGGGCGCTAGGCCCGACACGCATCGCCCTGGTCACCGACGCCATGGCCGCCGCCGGGCTCGCCGACGGCGAATACAGGATCGGGACAGTGGACGTGACCGTCACCGACGGGGTGGTCCGAAACCGTGACGGGGCGCTGGCAGGCAGCGCGGCGACGCTGGACCGGGTGGTGGCGGTGATGCGGCGGGCCACCGGCTGTTCCCTCGACGACCTCGCCGCCATGGCCTCGGCGACTCCGTCGGCCATCGTCGGGCACCACCCCGGCCCGGGCGACGCCGTCCTGGTCGACGACGACCTGGCGGTGGTGGCGACGGCGATCGGCGGCGAGGTGGTGTGGGAGAGGCAGGCGTGAGCCTCATCGGCGAGATCGAAGAGCAGCCCGCGGCCGTGGCGCGGATGCTGGAGGGCAACGCCGGCATCGTCGCCGAGCTGGCCGCGCTGGCGGAAGGCGTGACCCACGTGGTGGTCGCGGCCCGGGGCACCTCCGACAACGCCGCCCGCTACGCCCAGTACGTGTGGGGCGCCCGCAACCGGCTGGTGGTCTCGCTGACCACCCCGGCCCTGTTCGGGCCGCTGGAGTCGCCACCCGACCTCACCGGCGCCCTCGTCGTGGGGATATCCCAGTCGGGCCAGTCGCCCGACCTGGTGGAGGTCCTGGCCGAGGCCAACCGCCAGAACCGCCCCACCCTCGCCATCACCAACGACCCGTCGTCGCCCCTCGCCTCCCAGGCCCGCTGCGTGCTCGACCTCTGCGCCGGGCCCGAGAGGGCCATCGCCGCCACCAAGACCTACACGACCCAGCTGGCGGCGGTGGCTCTGGTCAGCCTGGCGCTCGCCGGCGACGACCCGGGCCGCCTGGCCGTCCTCCCGTCTCTGCTGCGGGAGGCCCTGGACGGCGCCGCCTCCGCCCCGGCGCGGGCGGCGGGCATGCTCGCCGACGCCGACAGATGCGTCGTGGTGGGCCGCGGCTATCACATCGCCACCGCCTTCGAGTGGGCGCTGAAGCTGCAGGAGATGGCCTATGTCGTCGCCCAGCCGTTCTCGGCCGCCGACTTCCTGCACGGGCCGGTGGCGGTGGTGGAGGAGGGGTTCCCGGTGCTGGTCGTCGCCACGGCCGGCCCCACGTTCGAGCAGATGGCCTCCCTCGCCTCCGACATGCAGCAGAAAGGCGCGGAGGTGATGACGATCTCCGACGTCGACGACGCTCCCGGTGACGTGGTGGTGCCGATCCCGGCGACAGAGCCCTGGCTCTCGCCGATCGTGGCGGCCCCGGCGATCCAGGCCCACAGCCGCTCGGTCACCCTCGCCCGGGGCCACGACCCGGAAGCGCCCCGCGGCCTCAGCAAGGTGACCAGGACCCGCTGAGACCGATCTCGTCTGGCCTCAGCCGATCGCCGTGACCCGCACGATCGGGTCCGAGCCGAGCCGCGGCCCGTCGGGCTGGTTGAACGGCACGTAGACCACTCCCCGGTGGAGGGTCTCGTCGAGCCGCACCTCCAGCTCGGCCTCGGCGTGCTTGGTGACGACGCGGACGCGATGGCCCTCTCTCGCTCCGAGCCGGAAGGCGTCGTCGGGATGCAGGTAGGCGGCGGCGCCGGGAGCGAGCCGATGGAGCCACGGGGTGTGACGCATCAGGACCCCGTCGTCGTAGAGGGTGCGCGCCGAGTGGAGGACCATCTCGGCGGCGACCGTCGGCAGCGAGGTCGTCACCGGCACGTACTGGAGCGGCTGGGTGGCGTCGCCGTAGGGGACGATCGCGCCCATCGGCTCGTCCCACTCGAGCAGGTCCCAGGTGATGCCCCGGTACGCCGGGGCCACCTCGGAGATCTCCTTGGCGATCTCCGCCGCGGTGGCGAAGCCCAGCTCCTTGCCCAGCCGGCGGGCGATGTCGTCGAGGATCGACCAGTCGGCCCGCGACTGGCCCTCCCCGGCGACGATGTCGTTGACCTTCTGGACGCGCCCTTCGAGGTTCGTGACCGTCCCTTCCTTCTCGGCGAACCCGAGGGCGGGCAGGATCACGTCGGCGTAGGCGGTCGACTCGGTGTGGAACATGTCGATGGCGACGACGAACTCGGCGTTGGCCAGGGCTTCGGTCGCCAGGTGGGAGTCGGGAACGTCGGCGACGGGGTCGGCCCCCACCATGATCAGGGCCTTGATGTCGCCGTCGCGGAGGCCCTCGAGGATTCCCCGGGTGTCGCGGCCGACGGTGGTGGGGATCTCGCCCCACGACTCGAAGCCCTCGCCGACCGGCACCCGGCCGGGCAGGAGATCGGGGGCGAGGCCCATGTCGAGCGCCCCGAATGTGTTCGCCCGGCGGGCGAGCGGCAGGATCTTCGCCCCCTTGTCCCGCAGCCACGCCGCCACGTTCTCGGCGAGGCGCGGGTCCTCGGTCATGCTCGCCCGACCCACGAGGGCGACGACGGGGCCTGCGGCGAGCGCCTCGTCGATCTCGGGGTGGTCTCCGGCCTGCAGCGAGGTGAGGAGCTCGCCTCCCGCTCCGGGCCGGTAGCGGAGCACGTGGCGGGCCACGTCGTCGAGCCCGGTCCTGCGGGGGTGCATCACGATGAGACGGGCGCCGGGACGGCGGATCTTCAGGCCGTCGGAGTTGGACACGACCTGGTTGGGGTCGAAGCCGGTGGCGGCGGCCCGCACTCGCAGGTAGAGGGTGGGGTGCTCTTCTTTGAGGTCCGGGCCCCACACGACGATGGTGGCGGCCGAGTCGATGTCGTCTATCCGGGCGCGGTCGACTACCGCGGCGAGGAACTGGGAGGCGGGGGCGTCGTCCATGCGGGCGTCGACGTGGTTCGAGCCGACGACCGTGCGCATGAACTTGGAGAACGCGTAGGCGTCCTCGTTGGTGCCCCGGGCCCCGCCGAGCCCGGCGACGGCCCCTCCGCCGTGCTCCCGCAGGATCCCGCCGAGACGGTCGGCGACGATGTCCAGCGCTTCCACCCAGGTAGCTTCACGCAGCTCGCCGTCGCTTCCCCTCACGAGCGGCGCCGCCAAACGCTCCGCCGAGTTCACGAACTCGTAGCCGAAGCGGCACTTGTCCGACAGCCAGCTCTGGTTGGTGTGCGGGTTGTCGACGCCGAGGAGCCGCAGCACCTCGTTCTGGGAGACCTGGACGCTGATCGAGTCGCCGGCCGAGCAGTGGGGGCAGGTCGAGGCGACCTCTCTCAGGTCCCACGGCCGGGCCCGGAAGCGGTACGGTGCGCCGAGCAGGGCGCCCACCGGGCAGATCTGGACGGTGTTGCCGGAGAAGTAGGACCGGAAGGGCTCGTTGGGGAACGTGTTGACCTGGGTGTTGTAGCCCCGCCCGATGAACTCGATGAGCGGGTCGCCCGAGATCTCCTCGGAGAAGCGGGTGCAGCGGGCGCAGAGGATGCAGCGCTCCCGGTCGAGCAGGACCAGCTCGGAGATCTGGATGGGCTTTTCGTAGTGGCGCTTCTCCTCGACGAAGCGGCTCTCCCCCGGCCCGTAGGCCATGGTCTGGTCCTGGAGCGGGCATTCGCCGCCGCGGTCGCACACCGGGCAGTCGAGCGGATGGTTGATGAGCAGGTATTCGAGGACGCCCTCCTGGGCTTTGGCGACGGTGTCGTTCTGGGTGTCGACGACCATCCCGTCGGCCACGGGAGTGGTGCAGGCGGGGACGATCATCGGCCCGCGGGGCCCTTCCACCTGGACGAGGCACATGCGGCACATGCCGACGGGCCGCATGCGGGGATGCCAGCAGAAGCGGGGGATGTAGACGCCGTTGTCCTGGGCGACCCGGATCAGCAGGTCGCCGGGCCGGGCCTCCATCTCGAGGCCGTCCACCGTGATCTTGACTGTGTCGGTCTTCTGTTCTGTCGTCACTGTCTCGACTTCCGACTTCCGGCTTCCGGCTTGCAGCCGCTCACGAGAACGGGCACCGCCCCAGCTCGATGTGCTGGAGGACCTCGTCCTTGTAGTAGTTCATGATCGACATGATCGGCGAGGTGGCCGACGGGCCGAGCGGGCAGATCGTGGTCTGCCGCGGCGGGAACGTGAGCCCGATGTTGATGTTGTCGGACACGTCGAGGAGGAGATCGGCGTCGATCGGCCGGCCCTGGCCGGCCTCGATGCGACGCAGGATCATCTCGAGCCACGACGTCCCTTCCCGGCACGGCGTGCACTCGCCGCATGACTCGTGGGCGAAGAAGCGCACGACCCGCTCGGCGGCCCGCACCACACAGGTGGTCTCGTCCATGACGATCACCGCGCCCGATCCGAGCATCGAGCCGGCGCCGGCGGCCGCTCCCTTGGTGATCTCGAGGTCGAGGTGCTCCTCGGGGGTGAACCAGGGTGCGGAGGCGCCGCCGGGAATCCACATCTTCAGTTCGTTGCCGTTGCGGATGCCGCCGCCGACCTCTTCGAACAGTTGCCGCCAGGTGATGCCGTGGGGCAGCTCGTAGTTGCCGGGGCGGTTGACGTGCCCGGACAGGGAGATCATGAACGTGCCCGTGTCCTCGGGATGGCCCAGGCCCTTGTACCAGTCGACCCCGTTCACGAGGATGTGCGGCAGGTTCGAGACCGTCTCGATGTTGTTGACGATGGTCGGCTGGCCGTACAGGCCGATGGCGGCGGGGAAGTAGGGCGGCTTGAGCCGGGGCTCGCCCCGGCGGCCCTCCAGCGAGTTGATGAGGGCGGTCTCCTCGCCACAGATGTAGGCACCGGCGCCGAGATGGACGGTGATGTCGAGGCGGTAGCCGGTGCCGAGGACGTCGTCGCCGAGGATCCCGGCGGCGTACGCCTCGTCGATCGCCGCCTGGAGCCGACGGGCGGGCTTGGCGTACTCACCCCGGATGTAGATGAAGGCGTGGTTCACTTCGTTCGCCCACGCGGCGATGATCGTGCCCTCGATGATCTGGTGGGGGTCCCGTTCGATCAGCTGCCGGTCCTTGAAGGTGCCGGGCTCGGACTCGTCGCCGTTCACGATCAGGTAGGCGGGGCGGGCCGGAGCCAGCAGGCTCCACTTCATCCCCGCCGAGAAGGCGGCACCGCCCCGGCCCAGGAGACCGGACTCCTTGACCAGCTCCACCAGCTCGTCGCGGGTCATGCCCAGCGCCTTGCGGGCGCCCTCGTAGCCGCCGGTCGCCCGGTAGCGCTCGAGGGTGTGGGAGTCGTTGGGGTAGTCGACCATCCGCTTGGTGACGACCAGCGGACGCTCGAAGGAGGTAGTCAGAGTCACGATCGCCGATCCTGTCCCACGGTTCCGTAGGGCTGGAACGCCGGGTAGGGCCCGACCGCCCCGTCTTCGGTGGGGATGGCCCAGTCGAAGCTGCGCCTTCCTCCGAACAGCTCCTGCATCTCGTCGGTGTTGACGACCGCCGGAGTGGCATTGCGCAGCCACCGCACCAGCTCTCTCGCCTTCTCCGGGGTGACGCCTTCGATGAGCTCGTAGTTGACCTGCACCACCGGTGCCCCGCCGCACGCGCCGAGGCATTCGACGTGCTCCACCGTGAGGAGGCCGTCGTCGTCGGTCTCGCCGGCGGGGAGATCGGCCTCGTCCTCGATGGCGTGGAGGACGTCGTCGCTGCCGCACAACATGCAGGAGATCGAGGTGCAGACCGAGATCAGATAGCGCCCGACCGGCTCCCGCTTGTACATCGTGTAGAAGGAGGCGACGGACTGGACCTGGGCGGGAGTCAGGTCGAGCAGCTCGGCCACCTGCTCGATGGCGTGGTCGGTCAACCATCCCTCCTCCGCCATCGCCAGATAGAGAAGCGGCATCACTGCCGAACGTTTCTCGGGGTAGCGAGCGATGATCTGGCGTGCCCGTTCGAGGGTGGCTTCGGACCAGTCAGACATACTGCGCTGGAGAATAGGAACCCCCCACCCGACGCGCCGAATCGGGGGGCGAGCCGGAAGCCGGGAGTCGCCCTGGCCTGTCAGCTGTCACGTACCCTCCCCTCCCCCGGTTCCACCAGCCCGAGTACGCCGACAGCCTCCCGGGTCACCGGTCCACGTCGCCCATCACGGGGTCGATGGAGGCGATGGAGGCGACGGTGTCGGCGACCAGCGAGTCGGCCATCATGATCGGCAGCCCCTGGATGTTGTAGAAGCTGGGGCCCCGCCAGTGCATCCGCCACGGCTTCGATTCGCCGTTGGAGACGAGGTAGCAGCCCAGCTCCCCTCGCGGGCTCTCGATGGCGACGTAGGTCTCGCCGGCGGGCACCTTGAAGCCCTCGGTGAACAGCTTGAAGTGGTGGATGAGGGCTTCCATCGACTCGTCGATGCGGGCCCGCGGCGGAGGGGTGATCTTGCGGTCGTCGACGCGGTAGTTGCCCTTGGGCATCCGGTCGACCACCTGGCGGACGATCTTGCACGACTCTTCGATCTCCCGCATGCGGATGATGTAGCGATCGAAGACGTCGCCGTTCTCGCCGACCGGGACCTCGAACTCGTATTCCTCGTAGCCCAGATAGGGCATGGTCTTGCGCAGGTCCCAGGGCACGCCGGCGGCGCGCAGGGTGGGCCCGGTCACGCCGTAGGCACGGCACTCCTCGGCGGTGATGATGCCGACCCCCTTGGTGCGCTGCAGCCAGATCGGGTTGTCGGTGAGGAGGTCGTGGTAGGCCTGGATCCGCTCGGGGATCGTGTCGATGATCTCGAGGACGTCCTGGCGCCACCCGGGAGGGAGGTCGACCGACACCCCGCCGGGGCGGATGTAGTTGTGGTTCATCCGCAGCCCGGTGGTCTTCTCGAAGAAGGCGAGGATCATCTCGCGCTCCCGGAAACCGTAGAGCATCATCGACAACGAGCCGATGTCCATGCCGTTGGTCGCCAGGGCGACGAGGTGGGAGGAGATCCGGTTCAGCTCCGTCATGAGCATCCGGATGGCCTGGGCCCGGGGCGGCACCTCGATCTCCAACAGCTTCTCCACCGCCATCGAGAAGGCGAGCTCGTTGTGGAGCGGCGCCAGGTAGTCCATCCGGGTGACGTTTGTCGGGCCCTGCATGAAGGTGAGGGTCTCGGCGGTCTTCTCCATGCCGGTGTGGAGGTAGCCGATGATGGGGCGGGTGCGCCGGATGACCTCCCCTTCGAGCTCGACCTGCAGGCGGAGGACGCCGTGGGTCGAGGGATGCTGCGGGCCCATGTTGAGCAGCATCCGGTCGTCGTCGAGGCCTTCCTCCTCGTACATGTAGTCGTCGGCGATGACCCGGCCGAACTGCTCCCGGAGGCGCTCGGGCGTGTCGTAGGGGCCTATCTCCTGGCGACCCTCGTCGGTGGGGTCGAAGGGCAGCTCCTCGGTGCCGCTGGCCCACAGGTCGACGGTCTTCGACTCGTAGTCGCGGGTCTCGGTCATGTCGCCTTCCTGTTCCCCTTGAACTGGACCGGGACAGCCCCGACGTTGTAGTCCTTGCGCAGCGGATGGCCTTCCCAGTCGTCGGGCATGAGGATGCGGGTCAGGTCCGGGTGGTCGTCGAAGACGATCCCGAACATGTCGTAGACCTCCCGCTCGGGAAACGAAGCCCCCGGCCACACCGACGTCACCGACGGGAGGCGCAGGTCGTCTTCGGGCACGGGCAGTATCACGCGCAGACGGCGCACGTGCTGGTGCGACAACAGGTTGGCCACCACGTCGTACCGGGGGATGCGGTGGCGGAACCAGTCGACGGCGGTGATGTCGACGCACATCTCGAACCCGGCGTCCCGGCAAGCCTCGGCGAACTGGCGCCAGCGGCTCCGTTCCAGACGGACGACGTCCTGGCCGTGGGAGTCCAAAAGCTCGGCATCCCCTTCGAAGCCATCCAGGATGCCCGCCAGGAACTCGTCGGGCTCCTTGGGTGCCAGCTCCGGCACCGAACCCGGCGTCGGGGTGAGCCTCTCGGTGGGATGCCTTCCGGGAGCGTGGAGCTTGGCGGCGCTGGCGATGTCGGTGGGGCCGGTGCCGCCGGGGTTCGTCTTGTCGTCGCTCACGACGCGATCTCCCCGGACATGATCTTCTCGTGCAGCGTGAGGATCCCGTGCATGAGGGTCTGCGGGTTGGGCGGGCAGCCGGGCACGTAGATGTCGACCGGGACGATCTGGTCGACACCCTGCACCAGGGCGTAGTTGTTGAACATGCCCCCGGTGGAAGCGCACGCCCCCATCGAGATCACCCACTTCGGGTCGGGCATCTGGTCGTACACCTGGCGCAGGACCGGGGCCATCTTCTGGCTGAGGCGCCCGGCGACGATCATCAGGTCGGCCTGGCGGGGCGAGGCCCGGAACACCTCCATGCCGAACCGGGCGAGGTCGTAGTGGGCGGTTCCGGTGGCCATCATCTCGATGGCGCAGCACGCCAGGCCGAACGTCACCGGGAACATGGAGCGGGTGCGGGCCCAGGCCGCGACCTTCTCCAGAGTGGTGGTGAGCACTCCCGGGATGGCAGGAGGTGGCATCAGGCGGCCTCCTCGGTGACGTCACGGATGTAGCGGCGCCGCAGCTTGACGTTCCAGTCGAGGGCGCCGCGCTTCCACACGTAGACCAGCGTCTCGAGCACGAACAGGGTGAAGATCCCGACCGCGGCGATGCCGTACCAGCCGAGCCGATCCCACTGGGCGGCCCACGCGAAGAGGAAGACGATCTCGACGTCGAAGATCACGAACAGCATCGCCACCAGGTAGAACTGGACCGGGAAACGCTGGGCCGGCTCGACCTCGGGGATGATGCCCGACTCGTAGGGGGCGAGCTTCTCGGGTGTGGGCCGACGGGGGGCGACGAAGCGAGAGATCAGATAGGAGACGGCGACGAAGACGATCGCCAGAGCGAGCATGAACGCGATCGGGAGGTAGTCGGCCAGCGTCATTGCTCTCCAGACTCTAGGGCCAACGAGGGTCGAGGCAGAAGTCGGGAGCCGTCGCGCGCCGGGTGGTGCTGAGGCCGCCCCCGGGCTATTTCACGGGCAGCGGCCGGACCATGGCTGCGAGCATGTCGTAGGCCATCTCGCCGATTCCCTTCTCGTCCTCGTCGAGGAGGTTGGCCATCACCTTGAGGGTCCACTCCATCAACGGGCGGTTGCGCAGCCCGACGTGGGCGAGGGTGCGCATCACCGACGGGTTTCCGATCAGCTTCACGAAGATCCGGGCCATCTTGTGGTAGAGCCCGTACTCGTCCTCGAGGTGCTGGCGGTACCGATAGAGGAGCGTCGGGTCGTCGGCGGCCAACGCCTCCGACACGTACCGGGCCGCCAGGCGGCCGGTCTCGTAGGCATAGGAGATGCCTTCCCCGTTCCACGGGTTGATCGATCCGGCGGCGTCGCCGATCACGACCCAGTTCGGCCCGATGAGCGGCCCCTTCGAGAAGGACATCGTCAGCTTGCCGCCCTCGGGCTTGGTGATCTGCGAGTGCTCGCCGAGGTCCCAGTACTCCGGGGCCCCGTGGCGCACGTAGTCGTTCATCATCCGGGTCGTGTTGACGTGCTTCCACCGCTTGAAGGTGGAGAGCAGGCCCACACCCACGTTGACGGTGCCGTCACCCAGCGGGAACACCCACCCATAGCCGGGCATCGTCGCCCCGGTGTCGTCGCGGAGGTCGAGCTGGCTTTCGAGGAACGGGTCGGCCGAGCGGGGCGAGCGGTAGTAGCCGCGGGCGGCGAGGCCCATCGGGTAGTCCTTGCGGCGGGTGACGCCGAGCTGGCGCCCGAAACGGTCGAGGGACCCGTCGGCGATCACCACCATTTCCGGGCGGACCCGTTCGGTCTCGCCGCCGCTGACCAGATCGACCCCGACGAGCAGCCCGTTCGCCACCACCGGCTTCGCCTCGGTCTTCTGCCTCACCTGGACGCCCTGCTTCTCGGCGAGGGCGGCCACCTGCTGGTCGAGGTCGCGGCGGCGGATCACGCCTCCCCAGTCGGGAAAGCGGGAGTGCTTCGGCCATTCCATCTCGATCATCAGCGAATCCCCCGCATAGGAGCGGAGCCCGGTGACGCGATGGAAGGTGGGGACGTCGAAATCGAACCCCATGTCGATGAGCTGCAGGATCGCCCGGGGGGTGAGGCCGTCGCCGCAGGTCTTGTCCCGCGGGTACTCCTTCTTCTCGACGAGGGTCACCTCGTGGCCGGCGCGGGCCAGCCAGTAGGCAGCCGCCGATCCCGACGGTCCGCCGCCGACGACGAGGAGGGACGGAGAAGACACTGGCACGGAGGATATCGGCCCCCTGGCGGCTGGGGGAATCGCCCGGCTCCGCCGTAGGCTGCGGCGGCGTTACCGTTCCGGCATGGAACGAGAGACCCTCGACTGGGCCGGCTACGGAATCGCCGCCCGGGAGCTCGCCGCCCAGGTCGCCGACAGCGGCTACCGGCCGGACATCATCCTCGCCATCGCCCGCGGCGGCCTCTTCGTGGCCGGATCCCTGGGTTACGCCCTCTCGGTGAAGAACCTCTACGTGATGAACCTGGAGTTCTACACGGGAGTGGGGGAACGCCTGGACGTCCCCATGGTCCTCCCGCCGTACCTGGACCCGGCGGAGTTGGCCGACACGCGCATCCTCGTCGCCGATGACGTGGCCGACACCGGCCTCACCCTGAAGGCGGTGCACGACTTCTGCTCCGGCGTCGTGGCCGAGTCGCGCACCGCGGTGCTGTACGAGAAGCCGACTTCGGTGGTGGCCTGCGACTACGTGTGGCGGCGCACCGACAAGTGGATCAACTTCCCGTGGTCGACCGAGCCCCCGCTGGTGGAGGGCGGGGTGGTCGATGCCTGAGTCGCTCCCGCGGGCCACCATCCGCCGACTCCCCCGATACCTGCGGGCGCTCGAGGCGACGACGGATCGGGAGAGCATCTCCTCGGAGGAGCTGGCGGCGGCCGCGTTCACCAACGCCGCCATCGTGCGCCGTGACCTCAGCATGCTGGGCTTCTCGGGGATCCGCGGCGTCGGCTACGACGTGGACCGGCTGCGGGCCCACATCCGGGCCGAGCTGGGCCTCACCGCCGATGTCTCGGTGGCGGTGGTCGGAGCCGGGAACCTGGGGCGGGCGTTGGCCAACTATGGAGGTTTCGCCCGCCGGGGGTTCCGGGTCGTGGCCCTCTACGACATCGACCCCGAGAAGATCGGCGAGGACGTCGGCGGGGTCCCGGTGAAGCCTCTCGACGAGCTGGTAGAGGACGGCCGCCGGGGCCGCATCGACATCGGCATCATCGCCGTTCCCGGTGCCGCCGCCCAGGAGGTGGCCGACCGCCTGGTCGAAGCCGGGGTCCGTTCGATCCTCAACTTCGCCCCGACGAGGGTGGATGTGGGGGCCGGCGCCGAGGTGCGCCAGGTCGACCTGGCCACCGAGCTGCAGATCCTGAGCTACTACCGCTCCCGCGCCTAGCGAGGATCAGGCGGCCCTGCCGCCCGATCCGCTCGCGGAACGGCTCTTGGCGACGTCGGGGAGCCCGCGGTCGCCTTCTTGGTAGGCGACCCGCAGTGTGACGCCGCTGATCTTCCAGTCGCCGTCTGCGCCCTGCTCCAGCGTCATCAGGTAGCGGCCGGCGACCATCCAGATCGTCGGCTCCCCCGCCGTTTCCACGACGTGATATCCGCGGACGGTCGTCGTGGCGGTGACGCGGCCCTCGCCGGCCTGCCGCACCACGATGGGCCCGGTCAGGTGCTGGGTGGCGTCGAAACCGGGCAGCAGGCCCTGCCATCTCGCCACCAGCTCCGAGGCCGCCAGGTGCTCCGGCTCGCCTCCCCACAGCGAGGTGTAGTCGATCGTCACCTCGTCGGCCAGGGCGTTGCGGACGCCCTCCCAGTCGAGGTCGTCGATTGCGAACAGGAGGTCGGACACGGCGGCGGTGACGGCCGATTCGAGTGTGCTGCTGGTGAGTGTCATGTCGTCCTTCCTTTCCGGGCGGCGGCTCAACGGTTCAAGGCGCCCATCAGTGGCTCCGGGTAGCGGGTGCCGGCGGCGGCCCCGATCGGGGCGATGGCGTCGAATCGTTCGAGGTCTTCGGAGTTGAGCTGCACTTCGAGCGCCCCGACGTTCTCTTCCAGCCGTTCGATCCGCCGGGTCCCCGGGATGGGCACGATGCGATCACTCTGAGCGAGGACCCAGGCGAGCGCGAGCTGGGCGGGAGTGCAGCCCTTCTCCTTCGCCATCTCGGAGACGGCGTCGACGAGCTGCAGGTTCTTGTCGAAGTTCTCTCCCTGGAACCTGGGGTTGTTGCGCCGCCAGTCGTCTTCGGCCAGGTCCTCCGGGGAGCGGATGGCTCCGGTGAGGAAGCCTCGCCCGAGAGGGCTGTAGGCGACGAACGTGATGCCCAGCTCGGCGCACAGCGGGAACAGCTCTTCTTCCGGGTCGCGTGTCCACAGCGAGTACTCGGTCTGCAAGGCGGTGATGGGATGCACGGCGTGGGCTCGCCGGATGGTCTCGGGGGCCGCCTCGGAGAGCCCGAGGTGACGCACCTTGCCCTCCTCTACGAGCTCGGCCATCGCCCCGACCGTCTCCTCGATGGGGGTGTTCGGGTCGACCCGGTGCTGGTAGTAGAGGTCGATGACGTCGACCCCGAGGCGGCGGAGGCTGGCCTCGCACGCCTCCCTCACGTACTCCGGACGGCCGTCTACGCCGAGGAAGGTGCCGTCGGGGGCCCGCTTGTTGCCGAACTTCGTGGCGATCACGACTTCGTCGCGGCGGTGTCCCAACGACCGGCCCAGCAGCTCCTCGTTGTGGCCGACGCCGTACATGTCGGCGGTGTCGAAGAAGTCGATGCCCATGTCCAGGGCCCGATGGATCACCTCGGTGGAGCGGGCGTCCTCCGCCGGGCCGTAGAAGTCGCTCATGCCCATGCAGCCCAGGCCGATCGCCGAGACCTCCGGGCCGTCGATACCCAATCTGCGTGTCTGCATGACGGCGAACGTATCGGAGAACGGGAACAGGGATGAGGGAGGGCTTATCCTGGGATCGCCGATTCCCCCGGGAGGGAGATGCTCAGCGTCGACCGCCGTCGAGAGATCGCTGCGTTCCTACGCACCCGCCGGGCGCGTCTGCAGCCCGAAGACGTGGGGATGCCCCGCGGCGCCCGCCGCCGCACACCCGGGTTGCGCCGCGAGGAGGTGGCGGTCCTCGCCGGGGTGAGCCCGGAGTGGTACACGTGGCTGGAGCAGGCCCGCGACGTCCGTCCCTCCGCCGCCACCCTGCACCGCATCGGGGAGGCCCTGCGGCTGGAACCGGCCGAGCTCCAGCACCTCCTGGCGCTCTGCGGCTACGGCGGCGACCAGCCCGGCAATGGCGCCGTCCACTCGCCCACGGTGGGGCGCCACGTCCAGCTGCTGCTCGACGAGTTCGATCCCTGCCCGGCCTGGGTCTACGGCGCCCGGTGGGACATCTTGGCGTGGAACCGGGCCGCCACGATCGTCCACGGCGACCTGGGAGCGATGGAGGGGATGGAGCGCAACGGCCTCCACCAGATGTTCCTCAATCCCCGCTTCCGCCAATGGCTCGTCGACTGGGAGCTCCACGCCCGCGACTGTGTCGCCAAGGTGCGGCTGGCTCACGCCCGCCACGTGGACGACCCGTGGTTCAACGAGCTGGTGGACGTCCTCCAGGCGAAGAGCCCCGAGTTCGCGGCGTGGTGGGACGAGCACAACGTCCAGCTGCCCGCCAGCGGGGAGAAGATCTACCAGCACCCCGAGGTCGGCCCGCTGAGCTTCGTGTACACGACGCTGGAGATGAGCACCGAGGAGGGCTACGGCCTGCACCTCGTCACCTACGTGCCGTCGCCGGGATCGGACACCCGGGAGAAACTGGAGGCGCTGATCGAAGACGCGTCGTCTGCGTCGGGCCCGCAGATGGCGGCGGGCTAGCCCAGCCGGTCGGACCGGCGTCAGCTGGAGGATCTCGCCTGGATCTCCTCGTACTGCTTGAGGCCGACCAGGAACGCGGCGAAGACGATGATCGACACGATCATGTAGGTGAGGGGGATGATGCGGATCTCGACCGCGTTCAGCCCCTCGATGTCTTCCGGCCGCGGCCCGCGGGGTGCGTAGAGGACGAACAGGAGCGAGTTGATGGCCATCCATCCCGACACCGCCGCTCCGGTGATCAGGAACGCCAGCTTCTTTCCGAGGTTGGTGGCGTTGATCAGCCAGATGCTGCCGTAGAACACAGCGATCGAGCCGATGAACAGCAGGATGCCAGTGACGAAGACGTTCGCCGACAGCAGCGACCGTATGAGCTCACGCATCAGGAACCACTCCCCTCGCCCATCCCCGTGAGGTCACCGCCCCGCAGGTACTGGGCGATCAACTGGATGTCCTCCATCGACAGGATCTGACCGAAAGCCGGCATGCGGCCTGATCCGAAGCCGTTGAGGCCGTAGGGCTCTTGGGCCTCCGACCCGTTGATGATGAACTGGACCAGGAGGTCCTCTTCGGGGGTGTCGGCCGGCGGGCCGAACTGCACGGTCGGGCGGCCATCCCACAGCGCCGGCCCGAAGCCGCCGGAACCGGCTTCCAGGGTGAACGGCACGCCGGCGGCGAAACCGGCGGTGTGGCAACGGGCGCAGTAGCCGTTGAAGAGCAGCACCGCCCGTTCGGCCTTCTCTACGTCCCCGTCGAAGGCCGCCTCGGCGACACCTTCGATGTCGATCTCCCAGCGGCGCTCGGCGAGGGCCCGCTCGAGGTAGGCGACGCCTTCCTCGGCGCCCCGGCGCAGGTTGTCGATGTTGTTGGTGGTGACGTCGAGGTTCAGCGCCAGGGTCTCCCAGTTGCCGACCGCCGTCTCGGCCGCCGAGGCGTCCGGCTCGCCGGAGCCCTCCGGGTTGGTGGGATCGAGACCGGGGACGGTCGCCTCGTTGGGCACCACCTGCGAGTTGATCTCGGTGACCTGCGTGGACAGCGCGTTCTCGGCGTCGTTTGAGAGGCCATCACCGTCGGTGTCCTGGCCCCCATCCAGGGCTGCCCGGGCGTCACCGGCCGCCTGGACGACCTCCTCGGCGGCACCCTCTTCCGCCGCGGCCGCCTCGAGGGCTTCGACCCAGGTGGTGGCCGAGCTCAGATCCCAGTCCCCGGCGGGTGCCTCCACCGCGGTGACCGACGAGGCGATCTCCTCCAGGGCGGCGATGGCGGCTTCCGACAGCCCGACCGCCGGGTCGACGGTGCCGGTTTCCAACAGCTCCCGGACCACCTCGAGGCGGGGCTCGAGGGCCGGGTAGTCGCCGGACTCGACCAGGTCTTCGAGGGTGGCGAGGATGCCTTCGGCGGTGTCGGCGTCGTCGACTCCCTCGACGGACTGGGCCGCTTCGGGGTCGAACGACACCGGCTCCAGCACCCGGTAGACCTCGACGATGGAGTTGCCGATCTCCACCAGCCGCACCTCGGCGGAGTCGGAGAGGCCGTCGCCGTCGGTGTCGAGCCCGTCGCCGGCGGCGTCGAGGACCTGGCGGGCCTCCTCGGCGAGCGGTCCGACCAGCTCGGCGAGCTCCGGGGCGCGGTTGATGTCGGCGAGTACCTGGCGCTGGGTCCTCAGGGTGTCTTCAGCGACCTGCTCGGCGTTCTGCAGCCGGCTCAGCTGGGTGGCGCGGATGTCGGAGTCGAACTCGGCGACGACTTCCGATTGCGGCTTCTGGATGGTCTTCAGGTAGTTGACGATGTCCTGGACCTGGGCCTCGTTCATGGCGCCGCCGCCGTCGACGCCCCACGGAGGCATCGGCGTGTTGCCGCGGCCGTAGGTGATCCAGAAGTTCACCTCTTCTTCGTCGTAGCGATAGAAGACGTCGTCGAGGGACGGTGCCTCCCACAGGACCGTGACGCCGGAGCGCTGCTCGACGAAGGAAGCGCTGCCGCCCGTCCCGTCGGGGCCGTGGCAGTCGAAGCAGCCGAACTCCTCCACGAGAGCCTGGCCGCGGGCGACGGACTCGGCGTCGAACTGCTCGACGAAGCCCTGCTGGCGGTCCTGCTCACCCAGGAAATAGAGGGGGAGCGACACGGCGAGGAAGGCGGACAGCAGCACCGCCGCCTTCTGGCCGGTTTCGAGGCGCCGGGTCTCCAACTCGTCGTCGGTGATGCCCGGGGACAGGTTGGCGGGGATCTCTTCGGGTCCGCGACGGCGCAGCGCGTTGACCAGGATGAATCCCAGCCAAGCGATCCCGCCGATGGCGGCCAGCGTGATGACGATGTTGGAAGACATGCGTCAGCTACCGATCTGGGAGGCGAAAGGGTCGTTTCTCATATGCACGAAGGTCCCCGGGGGTACTCGACGGACGGTGCCGGGGCACGCGGCGTCTCGACGATCGTCCCGGTGTGGATGATGAAGTCGTTGCTGTCGGTCACTTCGACCACGAACCGGTCGAGGTTGCGGGGGGCAGGCCCCGCGAAGTACTCGCCGATCTCGTTGTACTTGGAGCCGTGGCAGGGGCACTCGAAGCCCTGGCTCGTGGCGCACCAAGGCACGCGGCAGCCGAGGTGGACACAGCGCTGGTAGAGGGCCATCAGGCCGGCGGCCTCCACCTGCCTGCCTTCGAATTGCTCCGACAGCCTGGCCGGGGCGGGGACGATGTAGGCCCGGGCTTCGGGGATGAACAGCGGCACGACGTTGCCGTCGGCGTCGCGGAGCTCGCCGATGATGTCGTTGACGTTGCCGGCGTTGATGTCGGCACCGAAGCCGCCGCTCACCCGCGGCCAGAAGTAGGCGAGGAACCCGAGGCCCAGCCCGGCGCCCCACAGGCCGAAGGTGGCGCCGAGCGCCCGGTTGAAGAACTGGCGGCGGGTGATGCCGGCTTCCTCGGGCGAGACCTCGACCACCCTCTGGACCTCGACGACCGTCACGCCCACCGGTTCCCGCTCGGGCTCGGCGGGGGTCTCCGGCTCCGGCTCGGGCTCGGCGGTGGTCACCGCCGCTGCCTCCGGCTCCGGCTCGGCGACGACCGGCGGCTCGACACGCACGCCGCGGAGAGACTGGTCCGCTCGCCGGGCGTCGGGTTCGACCTGGGACTCCCAGTCGGGCCGGGTGTCCCGACTGGTGCGCCGGAAGGCGATGGCGAAGGCGCCCATGGCACCGAAGATGGCCACCACGGCCACGCCGATGAGGATCAGGTTGGTGGTGGTCAACTAATGACCTCCCTCGAAGTGGACCCAGTCCTTCAGGTCGTCGAAGTACACGCCCGCCTCCCACGGGTAGGCGAAGTTGAAGCCTTCGCCGCGGAACAGCACGCCGAGGATCGTGAGCGTGGCGGACCCGGCGAGGAAGAACGTGTACAGCATGATGGCGAACTTGCGATCCGACGGCTTGGTCGACGGGTTGCGGTCAACGTAGGGGATCATCATGAAACCCACCAAACCGATGATCGTCGGCACGGTCACGCCGGCGATCTGGGGGTCGAAGTACGACAGCAGCTCCTGCAACCCGAGGAAGTACCAGGGGGCCTTCGACGGGTTGGGAGTGTTGTTGAAGTTCGCCGGCTCGAGCAGCGGCGCCTGGAGGATGACCGACAGGACGACCAAGAACGCGGTCATCGCCAGGAGCGCCACGAACTCCATCAGCATGAGGTGCGGCCAGGTGTTGACCTTGTCGTGAGGCTCGGGCTTGACCTGCTGGATGGCCCGGGCCTTGACGACGGTCAACAGACGCTGGGTACGCACGCCCTCCGGCACGCCGGTGGGAGGCGCCACCGGGCGGGGTGAGACGACGGCCGCCACCTTCCCGTTTCCTCCGCCGTTGTCGGCAGCCGGGGCGGGCGCCTCCGGCTCGGTGGCGGTGGCCACCGCTCCACCCTCCGGCTCGCCTTCCATCTCGGCCTGGGCGGGCGGAGTGGTGTCGGTCACCTGACCGGCCTCCATCGACTCGGGCTCGATGCCGGTGTCGGGCGCGGTCCCTTCGGGTACCGCGACCTCCTCGGCGGGCTCGGCAGGTGCCTCGGCCGGAGTCTCTGCCGGTTGCTCGGGCTCGGGCGCCTCCTCTTCGAGCTGGGCGGAGGCTCCGGGCTGCGGCTTGGGAGCAGGCGGTGCCTCGCCGGCGGGCGGCGTGGACGGCGGCGCCTCCCCTCGCATCTCGGCCAGCACCTGCTCGACCGGCACGCCGAGGGCTTTCGCCTTCGCTTCGGCCGATCTGCGAAGCAGGTCTTCTGGGATCTCGACCATGTGAATTGCCTCCTACAGCGGACCGGAGATACCGCCGTCCTTGCGCACTCGCCAGAAGTGCACGGCCATGAAGATCACGATGATGAAGGGGAAGAAGAGCACGTGGAGCACGTACCAGCGCAGCAGGGTGTTGGCCGTGACCTCCGCCGATCCCAGGAGGGCGAACTTCACCTGGGAGCCGACGACCGGGACGAAACCGGCCATGTTCGTGCCCACGGTGACAGCCCACAGGGCCAGCTGGTCCCAAGGCAGGAGGTAGCCGGTGAACGACAGCAGCAGCGTGAGGAGGAGGAGCACCACGCCGACCACCCAGTTGAACTCACGGGGCGGCTTGTAGGCGCCGTGGTAGAAGACCCGGCTCATGTGCAGGAACACGGACAGCACCATCAGGTGGGCCCCCCACCGGTGCATGTTCCTCACCAGCGACCCGAAGGCGACGTTCGTGGAGAGGGCGCTGACGTCGGCGTAGGCCTGCTCCACGGTCGGCGTGTAATAGAACATCAGGAAGATGCCGGTGATCGTGAGGAGGATGAACAGGAAGAAGCTCAGGCCCCCGAGGCAGAGGGTGTAGGAGAGCTTCACGCCGTGCCGCTTCACCTTCACCGGGTGGAGGTGATACAGCACGTTGTTCATGATCACGTACGACCGGTTACGGGGGCTGTCGGCGTAGCCCTTCTTGAAAGGCGAACCGGGACGGAGGACAGACTCGACGAACTGTGACTCGCGAATGCGGTCGTTGAGCTCCGTGATCCGCTCTTTGAGGTTCAACCTTGCCACTTGTCCTCCTACCAGCGCATTCCGTAGGCGTAACCGTTCTTGAAGTCGCGCTGCCCCGTGTCGACGTCCCACGGCCGCCGGTTGATCTCGTCGATGACGTCGGTGAGGCCGAGCTGGGCGGCCTGGTCGGCCAACGAGCCCTCGAACTTGCCGAGGGAGATCACGTTGGTCGGGCAACGATCGATGCAGAGCTGGCACCGGGTGCATTCGTCCTCGTCGACGACGAAGAACCCGTAGTTCTGGGGGTCGTCGGCGGGATGGTCGACGTTGATCGCCTCGGCGATGGCATCCAGGGAGAGGAAGTGGATGCACTTCCACGGGCAGATGTCGACGCATCCCTCGCAGAGGATGCACTCGGCCTGGTCGATGTGGAGGAACTGCTTGGGGCGCAGCTTGTCCTTGAAGTAGTCCGCCTCGACCAGTGCGAGCTGATAGTCGTCCCGGATCGGAGGTGTCTCGTCGACGACGTTCGCCATCAGGAATCACCTCTCACCAGGGGACGACCGTACGGCGACACCAGCTCGGGCTCTTCCGGCCGCGGCGGCGCGCCCTTGCCGATGTCCTGGAGCTTGTAGGCGAACACGGCCGCTCCGACGAGGGCGACCAGGTTGTAGCCCATGGAGATCATGTCCTTGATCGCGCCCCAGCTGACGTCGACCTCGTTGCCGAGGACCAGCCAGGGCGGGATGGTGAAGGCGACGCGCTGGAACGACCAGTCCAGGTCGGTCTGGGCGAGGTTCAGCCACTCGGACGGGACGACGCCGAAGATGAGCACGAACTCGATCCACGCCAGGAAAGCGGCGAAGGTGGCCAGAGCCCAGGTCATGCGGCGGCCGAGGACGAAGGCGATGGCGGCACCGCCGATGAGGAGCTGGGAGGCGCCGAAGCCGATGAGATAACCGATCCCCTTGGGGAGCCAGCCCCGGGGGATCCACCAGAAGACGCCGGTGCGGGGGACGTCGTCGGGGAGGCCGGCGTAGTGGACGAGGATCACACCGACAACGAGGAAGAAGGCGCCGAGCGCCATCATCGACCAGCCGTAGCGGCTTCTCTGCTGTTCGGTGAGCTCACCGAGGCGATACATTGCGATAGAGCTCCGGGGAGAGGTCCGTTGTGCCTGTTCTACCACACGCTTCCAGGCAGGGCAGAATCCGATGCTACGCGCTCGGGCGGCCCGTTCCTGGCCTTCAGCTGGCAAGCATTATGCTCCCGCCGACGACCCGCGAGACACTGAGGGATAGGTGGCCGCATCCACCACTGAGATCAGACAGCTGATTCGCGCCGATCGGACCCAGCCGGACAGCGCCGCTGTGGCCCACGTTCTCACCGGGACCCTGTTCCTGGGTGTGGGTGCGGTGGCCGCCGCGCTGGCGTTCATCTCGATGAGCTTTCCGGGGTTCATCCCGCTCGGATACGGGATCTGGCGGGCGATCGCCATGCTCGGCCTGCTCGTCGGCTTCGGGACCCTGACCCTCGTCGGCGGCGCCTACTACGTGCTGCCCCGCCTCACCGGTGCCCGCCTGTGGAACGAGCCGCTGGCGTGGCTGGGGCTGGTGATCACGGCCGCGACCACCGCCGCCGGGATGATCGTCGTCGCCGTCGGGTGGGGAGACGGCCGCGAGCCGTTCGGGTTGCCCTGGTGGCTCGACATTCCCCTCTTCGTGGGCATCGGCATCCCTCCTCTCGTCGCCGTCCTCACCCTCCGCAACCGGACCGAGTCGCAGACCTTCGTGACGATCCCCTTCGTCGTCACCGGCCTGGGCGGTCTGCCCCTGGTCTACCTGTTCGGCAACCTCCCCTCCCAGACACCGGTCGCTTCCACGACCGCCGATCTCTTCTCCGGATCCGCCTACCTGGTCCTGTTGGTGTCGATCGCCATCGGCCTGGGTCACTACGCCGTCGTCAAACAGACCGAGAAGCCTCTGGCCGGGCGGCAGCTCTCCCACATCGCCTACTGGTCTCTCCTTTTCGGCGCCGGGTGGTTCGGCATCGCTCAGATCGCCGGCGGCCCCGCCCCCGGCTGGCTGGGTGTGATCGGCGCCGTCCTGGGCCTGGGGCTCCCGGTGGGGCTGATCGCCGCCACCGCCAACCTCCTCGCCACCCTTCAGGGGCAGTGGCGGGAAGACGACCACGTCGAGCCTGTGGCGATGCTGTCGGTCGCCGGGCTGTTCTTCGCCACCGTCGTGGGCGTCCTCGCCGCCCTCGCCGGGTTCCGTTCCACCGGCAACCTCGTCGGCTTCACCCCCTATTGGGAGGGCATCGTCTTCGGATTCGCCCTCGCCGTGATCCCGCTGCTGTCCGGCGCGGCAGCGATCCAGGCGATCCCCAAGATGACCGGCCGCGGCCTCTATTCGCAACAGGCGGCGGCCCGCACGGTGCGACTGATCGTCTACGGATCCGGTGCCCTCGTCGTCCTCTTGGTCGCGGCGGGGCTGGTGGCCGGGTACTCCTGGGCAGGCGGCTCGTTCACCGGCGCCTACAGCGCGGTCGGTGAGGCGTGGGCGCCCGCCACCGCCACTGCCCGCCTCTTTTTGGGTGCGGCGACCCTCGCCGGCCTGGTCGGCGCCCTCGGGGCGTTTTCGCTCGTTTCGGTGATCCTCCGTACCCTGACCGAGGGACCGGTCACGACCCAGGAGGTGTTGGTGGCGAAGGAGGAAGAATGAGCGATCTCCTCTCGGCAGCCGCCCAGGCGATGGGCGTCCCCGAGCCGATCGCCGAACGATCCGCCCGGGCCCGCGCCGCCGCCTCCGGACAGTCCTACGAAGACATCCTCGCCGCCTGGGCCGGCGGCCAGGCAGTCGCCGCCGCACCCGCCGAAGCTCCCGCGGAGACGCCCGCCGAAGCGCCGGCCGAAGCACCCGCCGAGACGGCCGCCACCGATTCCGAGCCGGCACCGGCTGCCGCACCGGCGGCGCCGGCCGAGCCCGCTCCCGCCGCGGCTCCGGCCGCGGTGACTCCCCCGCCGGCACCGGAGACCGTCACCCCCGAGGAGGCGCTCGAGTACCCGGTGGTCGTCACGGTCCCCACCGCGGGCATCGCCGAGCGGACGGGGTTCTCGATCCCCATGTGGCTGGGGATGCTCCTCCTCCTCGTCCCCGCGTTCGGCCTCATCTACCTCGCCGTCGGCTCCGGCGCCACCGAATGCGGCGCCGGCACCGCGCTGGCCGCCGACCGGGTCACCGGGGAGCTGGTCAACTGCGACGGCACCCCCTTCGAGGGTCGAGGAGCCGCCGGTGGAGGCGCCGACTTCATCGCCATGGGTGAGGAGATCTACGCCAGCTGTGCCGGCTGCCATGGGCCCCAGGGACAGGGCCAGGGCAATTTCCCCGCCTTGACCGGGGTGACCACGACGTTCTCCGCCTGCGTAGACCACATCGAGTGGGTGACGCTCGGGTCCAACGGCTTCACTGCCCGTGGCGACAGCACGTTTGGCGACACCGGCAAGCGGATCGGCGGCGGCATGCCCGGGTTCGGGAACTCGCTCACGCCCGAGCAGATCGCGGCCGTGGCCTCCTTCGAGCGGGTCCGCTTCGGCGGGGCCGACCCCGAACAGACTCTCGTCGACTGCGGCCTGGTGGAGGGCGAGGGTGGCGACGAAGGCGCCGAGGAGGGGGCCGAGGAGGGAGCAGAGGAAGGCTCCGAAGAGGGCGGCGAGGAGACCACCGACACCACCGCCGGCGCCGAGGCCCGTCGTCCCGCCCGGTCGGGCTGATCAGCGCCGCAGCCGCTTCACCGCCTTCCGCAGCGGCCGCTCCTCGATGATGCCCTCCGCCACCACCCTGCCGGCGGGGTCGAGCACCACCGGGACCCGCAGCGCATATAGGCGCACGAGCTCGTCGTCGGTGTCGATGTCCACGATCTCCACGCCGAAGCCGTAGCGACGAGCGACACGGCGTACCACCGGCTCGGCCTCCTCGCAGAGGTGGCAGCCGTTGCTCACGACGAGCCTCAGGGGATTTTCGCTAAAGATGACTATCGCTCCGACCGATGTACAATGCCAGCGAGAGGGAAACAGCTCCGCCAAGTCATACCCAGGGCACGTTCATAAGACCCTAGGTGTGATCGGATAGCCTCCCAGCCCGCCCCATGGCGGAGCACCCTCTCTAGACGGGGCCCCATCGCCCAAACGGGGCCCCGTCGCTCTTTTTCGACTCCTCTTCTCTCTCCCCGACTGCAGGTCGACGGGTACTGGCAGGGCGACCATGAGGTGCCGTGTAGATGGCCCTCGACCTCGAACGGGTAGACCAGAACCTTCAGATCATCCGCCAGATCGAAGGGTCCTGGTCCCTTCCCCAGCTTCCTGACCAGGTCGAGCTCGACCTCGCCCGGCAGCGGAGTCATGGACCCGGCGGCCCTCCAGCGGCTGCTCACCGGCCTCGAGGAGGTCGTCCAGCGAGCTCAGCGGCCCAGCGCTTTGCCGACCCGGGACACGCCCGGTGTCGACGTGCCGCCGAGCACGCCGCAGATCGTCCCGGTCCGCCCCGAGGATGGCGATGCCGGGGAGCCGGGAATCATTTGGGACGGGGCCGGGTGGAGGGGGCGGATTGTGTGGCCCGCAGCCCGGGCCGGACGGGACGAGCGGCCCATGTGTGGTCGGAACGGGTGAGGGGCTTGGTGGCGACAGGGGTGATCGAGACCGATGCCACCGCCGCCGCCGTCTCCGAAGGGACCCGTGTCGGCTCGGGCCGGTCCACCGGCCGGTCGAGCAGGGGGCGCATCTGGGTCATCCTCCAGACCACCACTGCGTTCATGGTCACGGCGATGACCCCCAAAGCCAGCCAGGGCGCGCCGACCAGCGCACCCACCATGATCACGAAGACCCGCAGGTCCCGGCCGACCCGGAACTTCTCTTTCAGCACCCGGTCGGCCTTGTGCGCCCCGTAGCTGACCACGAAGCTGCCGGCGATGGCGGCGATGCCCAACAGGTAGGCCGCCGGCCCCGCTCCCCGGCTGAGCAGGTTCCATGTGAGCGCCGCCAGCAGGGCGGCGTCGGCGTACCGGTCGAGCTGGGCGTCGAACCACCCCCCGAACTTCGAGGATCTCATGGTGAGACGGGCCACCTCTCCGTCGCACCCGTCGATGATCGAGGCGAGCTGGGCGAGCACCCCTCCCAGAGCCATCAGGCCGTGCTGCGGCTGGGCCAGCAGGGCGGCGGCGCCGAAGGAGAGCATCAGCGAGAGCACCGATATGGCGTTGGGGGTCATCCCCGCCGCCACCAGTAGCGGGGTGATCCGTTTGGACACCGGGCGGTTGATGTGACGGGAGATCGGCCCGTCGGTCGCCTTGTCGGCGACCGCGTCCACCAGGCGGCGGCGCGCCTTGCGGTAGTCGGCGGGGGTGTCGACGTCCTGCCAGAACATTCCGTCGACGAAGCGGGCTTCGAGGCGGCCGTCGTCGGCGAGCACCTGCATGGCGCGCGAAAGGGAGGTGTTGCCCGACCGGATGGATCGGGCCACGGTCGTGAACACGGCGGGGTCGCAGTAGAAGGCGCCGGTGTCGAACCCGTCGGTCGACTCCAGGCCCTTTCCGATCCGGGTTATCCGGCGTCCGCGCAGGGTGACACGGGTGACGTCGTCGGGGTCCACCCAGCTCGCCGACGTGTCCCGGTCCACCGCCAGGGCCGCTCCCCCGGGCGGCGGCGGGGTCTTCACGAGGGCGGACAGGAGCTCGGAGCTGTAGAGATGGTCGGCCATCAGCAGGACGAAGGGCTCGTCCAGGTGGCCGGCGGCGGCATGGAGGGAGCGTCCGTTCTCGGTGTTGGCCCACTCGTCGTTGTGCACCGTGACCAGGTCGACTCCGATCTCGGGTGCGCGTTTCCGGCACCACGCCTCCACCTGCTCGCGCTTGTGGCCGGTGACGACCACCACTTTCGAGACACCCAGATCCTTGAGCAGACGGATGTTCCGCTCGAGGAGCGGCAATCCCAAGAGCTTCGTCAGTGGCTTGCTGGGGGAGATCCGGCGGAGCCGCTTCCCCGAGCCGGCACCCAATATGACCGCCTGCAAATGCCCTCCCTTCATGCGCGCGTTCAGTTCTCAACTCGTGATCGCCTGCGGTGGAGACGAAGAGCACCGCTGCGAAGGCCACGAGGCCTGGCCCGCAAGAGGCGGGTCCCTCTCCTAAACGTATACCAAATCGAAGACCGTTCCGATTTCCGGGTGAGATGTCACCGGGCGCCACCGCGCGTTCACGGAGCGATAACGTGCCGAGATGCCACGTTTCGTCGACCTCAGTCACATCGTCGCCGATGGGATGATCACCTATCCGGGGCTGCCCGGGCCCAGGATTTCCGACCATCTGAGCCGGGAGGAGTCGCGCCACCACTACGAGTCGGGCACCGAGTTCCACATCGGCCGGATCGAAATGGTGGCCAACACCGGCACGTATCTGGACACTCCGTTCCATCGCTTCGCCGACGGTTACGACCTCGTCGGCCTGCCCCTCGATCGTGTGGCGGAAGTGGAAGGCGTGGTGGTCCGCGTGCTCGAGCGGGAAGCGCCGGCGATAGGACCGGAGGTGTTCGAGTCCCTCGACGTCGCCGGCAAAGCCGTCTTGGTCCACACCGGCTGGGACCGCCATTGGGGGACCGACAGCTACTTCGAGGGCCACCCCCACTTGACCGAATCCGCCGCCGAGTACCTGGTCGAAAACCGGGCCCGCCTGGTCGGGATCGACTCCTTGAACATCGACGCCACCGACGGCGGGGCCCGACCCGTCCACACGGTCCTGCTGGCCGCCGGCATCCCCATCGTCGAGCACCTGTGCGGCCTCAGCGGGCTTCCCGAGACCGGTTTTCGGTTCAGCGCGGTCCCGGTGATGGTGGCGGGGTTGGGCACCTTCCCGGTGCGCGCCTACGCCGCGGTGGGCTGACCGGATTGGGAGTCGGGCCGGGGCGTCGTAGGCTCAGCGGGGCATGCGACCCGCCACCGCCTTCGTCATCGTGCTCCTGCTGCTGATGATCGTCGTCGCCGGCGTCGTGTGGGGTCTCACTCTTCTTTGACACCCGCGAACGAGACCGACATCCCCTCGCTGATCCCGAGCTCCTCATCGGCTCGTCCGTTGCGGACGGCGAGCGCCATGAGCCCGCTGGAGTCGACGTGGAGCAGGGGCTCCCGCTCGTCCACGTCGCCGTAGGCTTCCACCCACCGCACCTGGTGCAGCCGGGCGCCGGCCCGCAGCGTCACGTGGGAGCCGGGTCGCAGGCCGATGGAGGCCAGGTCGTCGGGAGACACGTTGGTCTGCACGTTCCCGTAGTGGTCGATCCACCACGCCTCCCCCGACACCACCCCGTTGTCGACCTCCGGCAAGGGCAGGAGGAGAGGCACCACGCTGTCGGGGTCGACCTCCGGGCCGAGATCCTCGAGGCTCGCCTCCCCCGACGCCAACAGCGCCGCCGCCGGGGCGAACACGTCCCGTCCGTGGAAGGTCTCTCCGCTGGAGGGGATCCGGGCATCTTCGTTCTCGATGGAGACGATCCGGGACGCCCCGCCGATCATCGCCACGGCGGGAGACAGCAGGCCGTTGTCGGGACCGACGAAGAATCCCCATTCCGTCTCGGCGGCGATGGCCCGGCGGTCGGTGCCGACGCCGGGGTCGACGACGGCCAGCAGCACGCCACGGGGCAGGTATTGGATCGCCCTGGTGAGCATCAGCGCCCCCGCCCGGATGTCGCCCCGGCGCACCGAATGGCTGATGTCGATGATCCGGGACTCGGGAGCGATCGTGGCCAGGACACCGTGGACCACGCCCACGAACTCGTCGTCGTAGCCGAAATCGGACAGGAACGAGATCGGTCGGCTCATCGGGCGCCACGGTAGCCCGCGTCGTCGGGGGTCCTGGCCGCCTCCCTATGCTGACCGTCGTGAAGAGCCACGAGCAACTGGCGCAGGAACTGGCCGCCGAGGCCTCGACCGTGATGCTGTTGGGTGCGCTCGACACGGGCAAGACCACCCTCGCCCGCCGGATCGCTCGAGCCGCCACCGCCGCCGGACGGGTGGTGGGGATGGTGGACGCCGACGTCGACAACAGCACCATCGGGCCGCCCACCTGCGTGGGCATGCGGCTGTTGAAGGACCCCGAGCAGGTGGACGAGATCGCCCCGGCCGACGCGCTGCATTTCGTGGGCACGCTCAGCCCCAGCCGCCTGGTGCTCCAGCAGGTCATCGCCACCGCCTCGCTGGTCGAGCGGGCCCGGGAAGCCGGCGCCGACCTGGTGGTGATCGACACCACGGCCACGGTCTCGGGTGTGGCCGGCGAGACCCTCAAGTACCACAAGATGGAGCTGTGCCGGCCCGAGCGCGTGGTGGCGCTGCAGCGGGGAAGCGAGATGGAGCCCATCATCGGGATGCTCCAGCGGTTCTTCTCGGTCGAGGTTGACGTGCTGCCCGCCGAGCCCGAAGTCGCCGTCCGCTCCCCCGACGAACGGGCCGCCATGCGGGCGGAAGGCCTGCGGAGGGCCTTCGCCGAGCCTCTCGAGCACTGGCGAGTCCGTCCCACGGTCTTCGCCCCCACCCTCCCCACCGGCCTCGACCTGGAGCGCCTGGACAGCCTCCTGGTCGGCGTCCACGACGGCAACGGCCATTGCCTGGGCCTGGGCCGGTTGGAGCACGAAGACGGAACCCTTCGGGTGCTGACCAACGTCGGGGAGGGCATGAAGGGGTTGCGTCTCGGCTCGCTCCGCCTCGACCTGGAGACGTTCGAGACGAAGCCGGTGTCGCTGCGCGAGGTGATGTTCGGCGTCTGAGCCGAACGCGGTACAGCGCCCGTCAAACCGTCGAGGGCGGCCCCGCACTTCCCCGAACGGGTTACCACTCCCTGACAGCTCCACGGGCGCTGTGGCGCGAACTTACGACGGCTCGGTTTTCCCCGTCAAGCCCGCCGCAGCTTCCGTTCCGTGAACGCAGAACACCGCCGACTATCGCAAACGCCTGCGTCTTCTGAGGTTTTCCCCACGATCCACAGGTTTCCACAGGGTTTATCCACAGGGGGTTGTCGAAAGGTTTCTAGGGCGTTTTTTCGCGCTTTCCGAAGACGGCCGCCACCAACGGGCGGAAGGTGGTCTCGACCAGCAGGTAGATCTCTCCGAGGAGGGAGTCGAACTCCTCGAACGAGGCGGAGACGTCCACCCTCCCCCGGACCACGAACGCTCCTTCGCCGTCGAGAGCGAACCGGGCCCGGTAGGTGTCGAAGTTCCTCGACAGCGCCAGCCGGTACGCCTCCGCCACGGGGTTCTCCGGAGCGGGGAGAACGTACGCCTCGGCGGTGATCGTGTAGTCGCCGACCTCCCACCAGACGGTGGTGGCGTCCCGAACCGTCTGACGCATTCTCACCGCCCACCTGCCTTCCACCTTCTCGGCGTAGACGACGTCGCTCTCGGGGTCGTCCAGCCAGCGGGTTATCGCCGCTTCCAGGACGGAGCGATCAGGTGCGGGCGGCAACGACGCCGGCATACAGCTCGAGGAATCGGTCGACGGCGTTCTTCCAGGAGAAGCGCTGTGCCCACTCGGCGGCCTGCTTGGACATGAGGTCGGCCTGGGCGGGGTCGGTGAGGATCTCGAGGAGGGCATCGGCGTGGTCGGAGGGCTCCCACCCCTCGACGAGGATGCCGGAGACGCCGTCTTCCACGCAGTAGGTGAGCCCGCCGACCCGGCTCGCCACGACGGGTGTCCCCGACGCCTGCGCCTCCACCGCCACCAGCCCGAACGATTCGCTGCGGCTCGGGACGTGCACCACGTCGGCGGCGCGGTACACGTCGGCGAGCGTGCTGTGGGGCAGCGGGTCGAAGAAGGTGACGCCGCCGATGCGGGCCGCCTCGGCCCGGATCGCCTTCATCTCCCGGGCGCCCCGCGGCCCCGACGGGCCCCCGACGATCAGCAGCCTGGCGTCGGGGAGGCTCCGGCGGACGATCGAGAAGGCGTCGACGGCGACGTCGACCCCTTTCAGCGCCTGCACCCGGCCCACGTAGGCGATCAGCGGCCCTGGGGCGAGCCCGAGGCGGTTCCGCGCCTCTTCGGATGGCCCGGGGTGGAAACGCGAGTGGTCGACCCCCGGCGGCGAGACGCACAGAGCCCCCGGGTCGGCTCCGTAGTGGGCGAGGAGGTCGTCGGCTTCGAGAGGCGTGGAGGCGATGACGCAGTCGGACTGGGCGATCACCTCGTGCTCGGCTGCGATCCGCAACAGCGACTCGGGCGGCTCGTCCTGGCGCCGGTAGAGGTTCTTCAGCCGGCCCAGGGTATGGAAGGAGTGGGCGAGCGGCAGGCCCGTGCGGCGCTTGACGACGAGACCCGCCCATCCCGACAGCCAGTAGTGGGAGTGGATGACGTCGATCGGCGGCAGGTCGGCGAGCAGACGCAGAGTCCCCTCGGCGAAACGGCTCACCAGCCCGACGAGGCGGTCGGTGGGGAGGGGACGGGCCGGGCCTGCATCGACGTGGTGGACGACGTACCCGGGGACCACCGTCACCTGGTCCGGCAGCTCCGGGTCGTCGCGGCGGGTGAACACGTGGACTGCGACGCCGGCGGCGGCCATGCCGCGGGCGAGCTGGTCGATGTAGACGTTCATCCCGCCGGCGTCGCCGATCCCCGGCTGCAGGAGCGGGGAGGTGTGCATGGAGAGGTAGGCGACGCGGCGGATCACGAACCGGCTCCGGGAGTGGCGACGATCTCGATCAGGGGACGGGGGCGGGCGCCGAGGCGGAACTTGTAGGTCTCGTCGCCTTTGAGGAAATCGAAACGGGGAGCGTCTTCTGTGATCGCCAGCTCGATCATGCTTCCCAGGAGGACCACTCCGGGTGAAGCGTCGGCGAGGGCGGGGTCGTAGGCGGAGTTGTAGAGGTAGTAGCCGGACGGGTCGGAGTATCCGAAGACGACGGCGGCGGCCGAATCGGCGGGGGTCCTGAGCAGGTCGAGGCGCCAGCCTTCCAGCTCGGCCAAACATCGGAAGAACTCCAGGCGCTCTTCGGTGAGGAAACGACCCTTCTCCCCTTCCGCCATGCGATGCAGCCGCACGAACTCTTCGAAGGCCCACCCGGTGCCGTGATGTGTCTCGTGGGCCAGCGGCCCGACCATCGATTCGTAACGGCGCCGCTTGCGACGCATCTCGTGGCGCTCCTTCTTGCCGATGGCCACGAGGTAGTCGTCGAAGGTGTCGGGCAGCTCCAGGACCGCGGTTATCTCGTGGGTCCTCGCCTGGACCGCCCATCCCGCCTCCTGCAGGCCGGACGCCAGCGGCTTGGCGGCCTCCTCGGGGAGGGAATCGAGGACGAACCGGCCCGGCGCGTATCGCTCGGCCACCTCGGCGATGAGCGCCTCGCACCCGTCCCCGAAGGGGGTGTGGTAGTCGGTGACGTTGGGGTCGCCGGCGAAGAGGATCTCGTCACCGACCCGGCGGAGAGGGATGAACGCTTCTTCGGTCCCGACGAGCAGCGGCTCGCCTTCGTCGTGGCGGGACACGACTCGGTAGAAGTCGGCCGTGCAGAAAGGGCCCGTGGCTTCGGCGACGGGCGGCAGCCCGAAGCCCTGCTCTATGTCGATGGTCACTGGTTCTCCAACAATGCAACGGTGCGAAATCGTCCCACCTCTTCGCCGCCACCGAGAACGCGAGGGCTGATGACTTCGTCCAACCCGGCGGCGATCGCACGCGTGACGACACCCAGTCGGTCGAGGGCGAGGGTGACTCCCATCGCCGCCACCTGCCCGGACCCGGTCCAGGCTTTGACTCCTATGCCATACCCGGCGTAGGCGACGCCCATGCAGCCGGCTGCCCCCGCCTTGGCCACCCCGCCCGTCCACCGGCCGATGAGCCCGTCGGCGCGGCCCTCACCGGAGACGAGCATGGGATAGCGGCTCATCGCCTCGCGGACGCGGCTGAAGCGGTCGTCGTTTCCCAGGCGGGCGAAGGCACGGGCCAACCCGGCGGCGTCGACCCTCCACACCGGCATGCCGCAGCCGTCCACTCCGGGCGGCCCCACCTCCCCGCCCGTCACGTCGGCGAGCAGCGAGGCCACGCGCTGTTGGAGCGGATGGTCCGCCGACCGGTACGTGGAGGTGTCGTAGCCGGCGACCGCACAGGCGGCCAGGAAGGCGGCGTGTTTGCCGGAGCAGTTGTGGTACCGCCGGGCGGGCTCCATGTCGCCGTCGGCGGCGAGCCGGCGGTCGGCGGCCAGGAAAGGACGTGCCGGCGGGCATTGCAGATCGTCTTCGGTGAGCCCGTGTCGCTCCAGGATGTCGAGGACGAGGGCGATGTGGGCCGGGTCCCCCGAGTGGCTGGAGCACGCCACCGCCAGGTGGACGAGCGGCAGGTCCACTCCCGCCTCGAGGGCGACCTGGGCCTGGAAGGGCTTGGCGGAGGAGCGGATGAAGAACGGCCGCTCGACGTCCCCGAACTTGGCCACGAGCCGACCGTGCCGGTCGACGACGGCGATCGCTCCGGCGTGGTACTCCTCGGTCAGCCCTGAGCGGTCGGCCTGGGCCAGGATCTCGTCAGCCAGCGGCACGTCAGGACGTGGTGCCCGATCCGGCGAGGCCCCGCTTGTAGCGGTCGATGATCTCTGCCTGCAGCCGGTCGATGACTTCGTGCAGCTGCCGCCGTTGCTCGGAGACGGTCCGTTCGGCTTCGGCGAGAGCCAGCTGCAGCTCCGACAGCTCCGAGTCGTCCATCGTCGCGATCCTGGTGATGGCGTCGTCTTCCAGGATGTGGTCTATCTCGCGCCGGCCCGTGATCTCGGGGAGCTGCAGGTCGACGCTCAGATGACGCAGCTCCCCCGTCTCCCGCCCGGACGGGATCCCCGAGGCGATGATCTCGGGCAGCGCCTCGATCAGCGAGCGGGTCTCCTCTCCCCGGCGTCGCCTCATCTCGAATGCGAGGAGGTCCATGCGGCCATGCAGCAGGCGGCGGTAGTAGGACAGCTCCCGCTCGACCTCCTCGGCCATGTCGCGGCGGCTGCGCACCTCCTCGAGGGAGAGGTCGCCCAGGTCGGTCGAGAACCCCTCCGACAGGACGATGTCGATGCGGCGACGCTTCGGTTCGGTCACGGCCAACAGGGTAACCGCTCGACGCGGTGGTCCTCTGCGAAGGCGTGGTTCTGCAGCCGATCGGTGCCGGTCAGAAGCAAGCCGACGCCAGGGTCGGGTAGGGGTTCACCGCCGCCGAGCCGCGCCCGCCGGGATGGATCTCGAAGTGCAGGTGGGGTGCTCCGCCCTTGGCGTTGCCGCTGTCTCCCACGTATCCGATCACCTGGCCTCGGGACACCCGGCCGCCGGACACGGCGACCCCTGATAGGTGGGCGTAGTAGTAGGCGGTGCCGTTGTCGGCGACGAGCCAGATCGTCAGGCCCCCGAGGCCTCCGTTGCGGGTGGAGACGCTGCCGTCGACGACGGCGTACACCGGCTCGCCGTAGGCGGCCATCATGTCGGTGCCCTTGTGCCGCCGCCCTCCCGACCGGGGGAATCCCCACGAGTCGATGAACGACGACCGGCCCGGGGCGATGGGGCAGATGAACCCCGACGTCGATTGCGGGCTGGCGCCGGCGGCGGCCCCGCTCTTGCCTTGGGCCTGGGCGGCGGCGCGGGCCGCGGCGGCGGCCTGCTCCTGCTTGTAGCGGCGGTTGAGCTCCTTGCACCGCTCGGACATCTTGGCGTAGGCAGCTTCGGCGTCGTTGCGGGCGGCCTCCTGCTGTTCCATCGCCACCAGCCGCTGCGCCTCTACTTCGCGCAGCTCGGCCTCGACCTCCTCGAGCTCGGCCTGCAACCGCTCCAGGTCCGCTTCCAGCGCCACCAACTGGTTGAGCGACGCCTGGTCGTCCTTGGAGGCGGCGGCGAGGAGCTCGGCGCTGGACATCACGTCCCCGACGTTCGCCACGGAGAGGAGGGCGGACGGGGAGCTGGCGGCACCCCGCATGTACAGCTCGACTGCCTTCCTCTGGGCCGTCTCCGCCACCTTCTGGTGGGCGGCCTTCCGGCCCTCGATGGTGTCGGCGATGTGCGCTTGCTGATGCTCCACCCGGGCGACGTCGTTCACCGCCTCCTCGTAAGCCACGGCCGCTTGGGCGAACCTGTCTTGGGCTTCGAGGAAGGCGGCGTAGGCCTCTTTCGAGTCCTGGCAGGCAGCTTCGACTTCACTCTTGGTGACGGGGAAGGCACTCAGCGGCCAGGCAAGGACGAGACAGAGGCCCAGGAGCGCGCCGCGGACGGTTGGGGAACGTCGCATGGCCGGCGGACAGGGTAACGCAGAACAACGAACGATGCTCAAACGCGGCGGGAAGTCCCTGGTCAGAGCACCAGGCGGATGAGGGGGTAGAACAGCGACGCGGCGAGCACCGCCCCGTCGAACGGCACCATGAACCCGGGCGCCCGCTCGGTGAGCGCCACCGCCCCGGTGCGCAGCATCCCGCCCAGGCCGCGGCCCGCCACGAGGGTCACCGCCAGCCCCAGGCCGACGAGGAGGTAGCCGGCCACGTCGAGATCGCGGAAGAAGGCGGTGAGCACGGCGGCGAGGATGGCGACGACGGCGGTGACGGTGAACGGGTCCAGGAACGGGATCTGGGCGAACCGGTCGACGATCGCCCCGAGGGCCAGGGCCAGGATCACCGCCACCAGGAACACGTCGACCGCCTCGCTGTCGGGGGACACCTCGGATCGGGCGAGGACGAGCGAGCCCACCGCCGACGACGCCAGCAGCGCCACCATCGCGCCCGGGGCGATGGCATCCACCGAGCGGTAGCCGGCGACGAACACGCCCCAACCGAGCACCACCACGATGGAGACGGCGACGGACAGCGCCATCCCGACCGCGCCCATGGACGAGGACAGCACCGCCCCGGCGACGGCGCTGGCGATCACGGCTATGGCCGGGAACGCCCGCTGCCTCAGCTCCATCCGCTGGGCGATGTCGATCGCCCACACGCCGGCGGCGGCGACGAGGCCCGCGGCCCACATGGCGGCGTCCCCGCGGAGGTTGACGAGGACCAGCACGAGAGCGACCACGCCCGGGACCACCGCCGCCGGCTGGAAAGAGTCGGTGAGGGTGGCGGCCCCGCCCGACACCGGGGGCAGGAGGGCGATCTCGTCGCCCGGCGACACGGGATCGGACGGGTCGGCCTCTTCCCCGTTCAGCCACACCCGGGCGGTGTCGAGAGTGGCGGCGAACTCGGAACCGAATCGCTCGGCGGCGGCTGCGACCACATCACCGACCGTCGCGCCTTCGATCTCGACACGCGAGCTCCCGGCTAGCTCCCGGAGGCGGGCGAACAGACGAACCGTGGCCATCGGAGCGGAGGGTACCGGGTTTGTGTGACGCAATCGCGCCTCGAGCCTCTGTCTGGGCGCCGGGCCGGCGATCTCGTAGCCTGAGATGCGTGAGCAGACCAGCCACCCCGGGAAGCGGCCGCCCCGAGCCCGCCCCGCTCGTCGCCGTCGAGATCCCCGAGATCGGCGACGGCCGCCTGAAGTCGTGGGCGAAGATCGTCGAGTGGGTGGACGAGACCAAGAGCTCGGGCTGGGCGTTCGAAGGCACCTTCATCGCCACGGGCGGCATCCAGGACGTGCCGGTGGGATCGGTGGTACTGGTCTACGGCGAGAAGGGGTCTCGGGCCAACCCGCGCCCTCTGGCGTCGGTGTTCACCGTCAACCCCGACGCAACTCTCACTCCCCAGGGCCACGCCGAAGGAGGGGCGTGGGCACGGACGCTGCGGGACAGAGTCGCCGAGCTCCTGGCGGCCGACCTGGTCCCGCCGTGGGAGCAGATGATCGACCTCAGCGTCGTGCCCGACGATGCCCTGCTGGCCGAGGTTCGGCGCCGGGGCCTGCTCGGCTCCCATCGATCCGGCCCGAGCTAGCTTTCAGACGATGAACGCCATCCAGGTGAGCCGCACCGGCGGACCCGAAGTCCTCGAACTGGTCGAACTGCCCGATCCCGAGCCTTCTCCGGGCCGCATCGTCGTCGAGGTGGCCGCCGCCGGGGTCAACTTCATCGACACCTACCAGCGGAGCGGCCTGTACCCCATGGACCTGCCGTTCGTCGTCGGACAGGAAGGCGCCGGAACGGTGGTCGCCGTCGGTGAGGGCGTCGAAGGAGTGCAGGTGGGCGACGTGGTCGCCTGGACCAACGTCATCGGCAGCTACGCCTCCGTTCATTCCGTGCCAGAGGAGCAGGCGATCCGCGTCCCGGACGGCATCGACGCCGAGACGGCGGCGGCGGTGATGCTGCAGGGCCTCACGGCCGAGTACCTGGCGACTTCCACGTTCCCGTTGCAGCCCGGCCACCGTTGCCTGATCCACGCCGGCGCCGGCGGGGTGGGGAGGCTGCTCATCCAGATCGCCAAGCTGCGCGGTGCCGAGGTGTTCGCCACGGTCGGCTCTCCCGAGAAGGTGGAGGTGGCCCGCTCGGCGGGGGCGGACCACGTCATCGACTACCGGGAACAGTCGTTCGTCGAGGCGATCGAGGCTATCGCCGGCCCCAAGCCGCTCGACGTCGTCTACGACGGGGTGGGGGCGGCGACCTTCGAAGGCGGCCTCAGGCTGCTCAAGCCCCGGGGGACGATGGTCACCTTCGGCAACGCATCCGGCCCGGTGGAGCCCGTCGCCCCGCTGACGCTGATGCGGGCCGGGTCGGTGTTCCTGACCCGCCCCACCCTGGGCGACTACATCCGCGACCGCGCCGAGTACGAGGAGAGGGCGGCCAGGTTGTTCGGCTGGATCGCCGACGGCTCCGTCGAGGTCCTGGTCGGCGCCCGTTATCCCCTCGCCGACGCCGCCGAGGCCCACCGCGCCCTGGAGAGCCGCGCCACGACCGGCAAGCTACTGCTGATCCCCTGAGAGGACGACGGCGAGCTCGGCTGCATCGGCTCGGATCGCCTCTCCGGCCGGGAATCGGGAGGCGAGGTCCTGGGCGGCGACGAGGCCCACGTCGACCGCCACGACCGTCACCGGCGCCGACATGGAGTCGAGGCGGGACGTCGCCACCATGGCCGGCGAGCTGGCCCGCCGCGCCCAGATCGACCGGGACGTCTGCGGCACGGTGGCGGCGTCCCTGAACTCCTTCTCGTCGCAGGTCCCCCAGGAGGGGCACAGCGCCAGGAAGCGGGCTTCCGACCGCGGCCCGGCGCCGTCGAACGTGTAGGCGAACGCCTCGCCGACGCCCAACGGCAGCGACTGCCAGCGGTGGTCGTCGCGCCCGGGCATGGGCAGGTCCGGCGTGTCCACCAGCGTGAGCCTCTGCACCAGCTCGGGCCGGATCACTGCCATCTCGGTGGCGACCTCGCCGCCCCAGCCGAAGCCGACGAGATGCACCCCCGTGACGCCCTGCTCGTCTATGAAGGCGGCGAGCGTCTCGGCCTGTCCGGTGGTGCTCTGGAGCCTGCCGGGGGTGACGGGCCGGGAGCTGAACCCGAACCCGAACAGGTCGGGGACCAGGACGAGGTGATCGTCACCGAGCTGTTGGGCCAAGGAGACCAGCACCGCGCCACCGGCGACCGTGTCGGGATGCACCAAGACCACGACCGGGCCGCCTTCCCCGAACTTCCGGTAGTGGATGGACCCTCCCGCCACCGCGGCGAACTCCCCGGGGGCGACGACGGCTGGATCGGATCTCTCCACTGCCCGAGCCTGCTGGATGGTGGCGGCGGTCCACACGACGAGGGAGAAAACGGCGAGGAGGACGAGCAGGCCGATGAAGCGGCCCGCGATGCGTGAGGCTTCGCGCCTCTTGGGGGGTTCGCGCAGGGTCACGGTTCGTCGTCGGAGGCGGTGACCGGCAGCGTACCCCCGCGACGGGCTCCCGCTAGTTACCGTTTCCTCTCCCATGACCGACCGCCAGCCCCGCCCCCTCGACCACGTGGTCGTGGCCGTGCCCGACCTCGACGCTTCGGCGGGCGCCCTCGAAGGCGCCGGCTTCTACGTCACGGCCCGCTCCGACCACCCGTTCGGCACATCCAACCGGCTGGTGATGCTCCAGGACGTCTACATCGAGCTGGTGTCTGTGACCCGGCCCGACCTGGTTCCAGACGCCGGCTTCGCCCGCTTCGTCCTGGAGGCGCTGGCGGCCGGCCGGGCCGGCCCGATCCTGTTCGCCTTCCGCTCCGAGGACGCCGAAGCCGACCTGGCGCGGATGCGCCGCCACGGCCTGCCGGTGCCGGCGGAGCCGCTCCGGTTCGGACGCCAGAGTGCCCGCCGTGACGGCACGTTGCACCCGGTCGAGTTCTCGGTCGTGATCCCCGATCTCGGGGGCACCGCCGTCGGCTCCTTCGTGTGCCATCACCACACGGCCGACGAGGTGTGGCATCCGGGCCTGCTCGACCACGCCAACGGGGCGACCCGCCTCGCCGCCGTCGAGGTGGCCGAGGCCGACGACGCCTCCTGGGAGTCGATGAGGAAGGTGGCCGAGGCGGACGGGCCGCCGTTCCGCCTCCCCAACACCACGATCGGACAGGGCCCGGCGCGACTCGTCGTCGCGGCCCGGGAGACGGCCAGCGCGGAGATCGCCGGGGCGACCGTGGAGCTGGTCGGCTCCTGAGCCGGCTCAGTCGAGGAGCCGTTCCACCCGGTCCTGGGCGCGTATCAGGTCGGCGTAGCGAGCCTCGTAGTCGTCGGCGTCGCTCGCCGCGCAGTCGAACATCAGCCCTTCGCCCAGCCGGACCCACTCGTCGGCGGCGTCTCCTATCTCCTGGGTGGGAGCCGGACGCAGGTTCTCGGAGACGGCGCGGATCACGCCCAACGCCTCGTCGCAGGCCGCCGCGGTGGCTTCGGTCGGCACGGGAACGGCGTCGCGCATCGGGACCCAGACGTCGGCCGTCCACTCGGCGCGGGAGGGCCGGGAGCCGCCGCACGCAACGAGCAGGAGGAGGATGGCGGCAGCCCAGCGTCTCATGCCGGCCAGGATACGGCACCGCGGGTGTTCGCCCCCTACAGTGCCGTCATGTCGTTGGGAATCGTCGTCGTGTCGGTCGCCTTCGGCTTGGCGATGGGCTACGGCCTCGGCGCGTTCCTCGACGACGTCCGCCCGTCACTGCTGGCCTTGGCTGTGGCGTTGGCGGCCGGCGTGACCGTGCTGTCGGCGTCTCTCGGCCCGGACCCGGAGGCGGTCGGAGGCTCTCTCGTGCTGGGGGCGGTCGCCGGGCTGGTGGGACTCGGGTCGCGGAGGGTGGGACGCAGGCCTGACGGTTCGGCCGCATGACCGATACCCTTCCGCCTGTGATCCCTGTGGGACGGCCTTGGGGCTCGGCACCGACGGTGTACGAGGAGATAGGCGGCGACGAGACCGTTCGCCGGCTCGCCGACGCCTTCTACGACACGATCGAGTCCGACTCGCCGCTCATCCGGGCGATGCTGCCCAAAGACACTCGCGTCTCCCGCCAGAAGCTCTACGAGTTCCTCAGCGGCTGGATGGGAGGACCTCCGTTGTACTGGGAGAGGAGAGGGCACCCGGCGCTGCGCATGCGCCACGCCCCTTTTCCCATCGACAAGCAGGCGGCAGAGGAGTGGGCGGCCTGCATGCGGGTGGCGCTGGACAAGGTGGGGATCGCCGAGCCCGCCCGGTCGTGGCTCGACGCCGAGCTGACCCGGGTGGCGATGATGCTCCAGAACCGGCTGTGAGCCGCTCAGTCGTCGAGCGGGGGGATCTCGACGTGACGGTGGAGGGTCTGGGTCGGCCGGTGGGCCGGGTCGTCCACGTCGACGTGCTCGTGTGAGGAGTTGAGCTCGAGGCCGTAGGCGTCCGCCAGGTTCTCCGGCGTGAACACCTCCTCGGGGGCGCCTTCGGCGACCACCCGATTCGCCAACAGCACCACGTGGTCGGCGGCCCTCGCCTCGGCGAAGTCGTGGGTGGTTATGACCACCGCGCATCCGTCCGCCCGCTCCGACTGGACGACCTGGCGGATCACCTCGGTCGACACGATGTCCAAGCCGGTCGTGGGCTCGTCGAGGAGGAGCATGTCGTGGCTCTGGACCAGGCCCTGGGCGACGAACACGCGCTGACGCTGCCCGCCCGACAACTCTCGAAGGTGGCGGGCGGCGAGGGGCTGTAGGTCCAGACGGTCGAGGGCCTCGTCGAGGGCCGCTCTGTCGTCGGGGCCGAAACGGCCGAGCATGCCGAGCGAGGCGTAGCGTCCCATCGCCACCACCTCCCGCACCGTGACGGGCAGCAAGTCGTTGACCTTGGTGCTCTGGGGGACGAAGGCGATGCGGGGCCGCTCCTTGCGGGGGGTCGACCCCAACACCGTCAGCTCGCCGGCGGCGGGCTCGTGGAGGCCGGCGACGGCGGCGAGCACAGTGCTCTTCCCCGACCCGTTGGGCCCGATGAGGGCGGTGATGGCGCCCGCCGGGAAACGGAAGTCGGAGGCGGCCAAGGCCACCCGGTCCCCGTAGGTGAGCTCGACTCCGCGGGCGACGACGGCGTCAGTCATGCTGACACGAGGGACACACTCCCTCGACCTCGATGTTGTGCCCCGTCTCCCGGTAGCCGGCTCTCTCGGCGATCTGGCGTGCCAGGCGGCCGATCATCTCCTCGTCCTCGTCGGACAGGGACACGTCTTCCACCGTGCCGCAGTCCACGCAGACGACGTGGTGGTGATGACCGGTGAGCCACTCGGCGAGCTCGTAGCGAGCGAGTCCGTCGGCGTCGTGGTGTTTCTGGACCACCCCGGCCTCGTCGAGGACGACGAGGTTCCGATAGAGCGAAGAAAGCGGGACGCCTCTCATGCGGCGATGCAATTCTGCGGTCGACTCGGGGCCTTCGATCCGCACCAGCGCCGTCACCACCGAACGTCGACCGCGGGTGTAGCGGATGTTGCGCTCTTCCAGCCGTCGCTTCACGGCCTCGTGGAGCTCGGCGGTTCTCCTCTCGGGCAACCCTGACCTTCCTGCTCGCTGGATCCGTCGGTTACTCTAATATGAAATGATAATGATTCTCATTTCTGGCGAGACAGGTAGGCTCGGGTGAGGAGGCTCGCAGTCGCCCTGTTGGCGGTGCTTTCGGCGTGCGCCGGCGCGGCCGGCGACGACGCCGACGGCGTGACGGTCGTGGCCACCACGTCGATCCTGGGCGACGTCGTCTCCCAGGTCGCGGGCCGAACCGCCGAGGTGGTCGTCCTGATGGAACCGGGCGTGGACCCCCACGACTTCTCCCCCTCGGCCCGCCAGGTGGCGGCGATCGAGTCGGCCGACCTGGTCGTCGCCAACGGCCTCCGTCTCGAAGAAGGCCTCGCCGGTACCCTGGCGGCGGCGGCCGAAGACGGGACGAGGGTCCTGGAGCTCGCCCCGCTGGCCGATCCGATCCCTTTCGGCGGCTCCCACCACCACGAGCACGACGGCCACGACCACGAGGGCGACGACCCGCATTTCTACATGGACCCCACCCGGGTGGCCGGGGCGGTGGAGGCGATCGCCACCGAACTGGCGGCCATCGACCCGGCGACCGACTGGGAGTCGCCTGCTGGCGCCTACATCGACGAGCTGGAACGACTCGACCGGGAGATCGAGGAGCTGCTGCAGCCGATTCCAGAGGAGCGCCGCAAGCTGGTGACCAACCACGACGCCCTCGGCTACTTCGCCGATCGCTACGGCTTCGAGGTGGTGGCGACGATCGTCCCCGGCGGGTCCACGCTGGGCGAACCCAGCGCCGCCGAGCTGAGCGCCCTCGCCGCCCTGATCCGGCGAGAGGGGATCCCAGCGATCTTCGCCGAGACCACCGCCCCGGCGGCTCTGGCCGACGCCCTGGCCCGGGAGGTGGGCGAAGAGGTCCGGGTCTACACCCTGTACACCGGCTCGCTGGGCGCCCCGGGGTCGGGTGCCGACACCTACGTCGGGATGATGCGGCACAACGCACGGACGATCGCCGAGGCGCTGGGAGGCTAGCGATGGACTGGCTGGCCGAACCGTTCTCCCACGCTTTCATGCAGCGGGCCGCAGTGGCGGGGATCCTCGCTGCCGTCACCACCGCCCTGGTCGGCACCTGGGTCGTCATCCGCGGGCTCACGTTCATGGGCGACGCATTGGCCCACGGGGTCCTGCCCGGCATCGCCCTGGCGGTGCTGTGGGGGTTCGACCCCACGCTGGGGGCGGCGGCGTCGGCCATATTGATGGTGCTGGGCATCAACGTCGTTCACCGGCATTCCCGGCTCAACGAGGACGCCGGCATCGGCCTCCTCTTCGTGGGGATGCTGGCGCTGGGCGTGGTGATCATCTCCCGAACGCCCAGCTACACGGGCAGCCTCACGGGGATCCTGTTCGGCGACGCCCTGGCGGTGACGACGCGGGACATCGTGCTCTTGGCTGCCACGCTCACCGCGGTCACGGTGACGACCGCGGTGTTCTACCGGTCGTTCCTGGTGCTGTCTTTCAACACCGACAAGGCGGAGATGCTCGGACTGCACCCGAGAGCGGCGCACGTGGTCATGCTGGCGCTGATCACCCTGGCGGTGGTGGCCTCTTTTCGGACGGTCGGGAGCCTGTTGGTGTTCGGCCTGCTGGTGGCGCCACCGGCCACCGCCTCCCTCCTCGTCCGCCGGGTGCCGGCGATGATGGCGGCCGGAGCCGTCCTGGGAGTCGCCTCGGTGGTGGTCGGCCTTCTGGTCTCCTGGTACGCCGACACCGCCGCGTCGGCCACCATCGCCGCGGTGGCGGTGGCGGCGTTCTTCGTGGTGCTCCTGTTCCGTCCCGTCTCGGCGCGCCGCTGAAGTGCCGTCGCTCCCAGGCGTCGTCGTCTCCTTCGACGCCGGTACCGTTGAGCCCATGCCTGCCGACAGGGCCGGGTGGTCGTGGCTGATGGGCAAGGTCTACGGCCTCGTCGCCCGCAACCCGGCATCGAACGAAGCCGTGTTCGAGGAAGCCCGACTCCAGCCGGGCGAGCGGGTGCTCGACATCGGAAGCGGCGCCGGCCACGCCCTCCGGCTGGCCGCCGCTGTGGTCGGGCCCGCCAACGTCTTCGGCGTCGACCCGACGGCGGCGCTCGCCTCCACCGCGGAAAAGCGCGTGCCCGGCGCCAAAGTGGCGGTGGCGGTGGCAGAAGACCTCCCCTTCGACGACGACACGATCGACGTGGTGTGGTCCATCGCCTCGTTCCACCACTGGGAGGACCCCGAGGCCGGCCTGCGCGAGGTCGCCCGGGTGCTGGCGCCCGGGGGACGTGTCCTGGTGGCCGAGCGGGTCCTCCGCAGGCCCGGCGGCCACGGCCTCACCGTCGCCGAGGCCGAGAACCTGTCACACCGGCTCGCCACACTGGGGTTCGACGACGTGGAGGTGGTGAAGCGCAAGGCCGGACGGCACGAGATGGCCATCGTCAAGGGGCGCACGGCCGCCTGAGAGGGCGCGAAAACTCGCATCCGTGTCTCGTTTTCCCGACCCGGTCCTCCTGCGGTAGCTTCCCGCCCACTTCCCCACCCTCATCGGGTGCACTTCCCCACCCGTCGTCGACGTCGACGGACCCTTCCGGAGCCGAATCCGAAGTTTCCGTTGACGGACGACACGGATGTAATTACATTGCTGTGTTCACCCCAAGATGTGGTGTCTGCGGAACACGCGACCACAACATCTTGTGGTTGGGCCTACGAAGACGGGCCTTTGAGTGGAAGAGTCGTCCGATAGGAAGGAGAGCGCTATGAGCGCCGGTCTGAAGATCACTCGCCGTTTCACGGAGGCGGGCAGAGACCCCTATGAAACCATCGAGTGGTCGCGGCGCGACAGCCGCATCACCAACCCTGACGGCTCCGTGGTGTTCGAGATGAAGGGCGCCGAGGTCCCCGCCGACTGGTCGCAGGTGGCGGCAGACATCATGGTGTCCAAGTACTTCCGCAAGGCCGGCGTCCCCCAGTACGACGAGAACGGCGAACCGATCCGCGACGAGAACGGTGAGGTGGTGACGGGCCCGGAAAGGTCGGCCCGCCAGGTCTTCGACCGCCTCGCCTCCACGTGGAGGCACTGGGGAGAGAAGGGGGGATACTTCGCATCCGCCGAGGACGCTCAGGCGTTCGAGGACGAGATCAAGTACATGCTGGCCACCCAGATGGCCGCTCCGAACAGCCCTCAGTGGTTCAACACCGGCCTGTACCACGCCTACGGCATCACCGGGCCAGCCCAGGGTTTCTGGTACGTCGATCCCGAGACCGACGAGGTCGTCCCCTCCCCCGACTCCTACTCCCGACCCGCCCCTCACGCCTGCTTCATCCTGAGCGTGAACGACGACCTGGTGAACCCGGGCGGGATCATGGACCTGTGGGTGCGGGAGGCCCGCATCTTCAAGTTCGGCTCCGGGGCCGGCACCAACTTCTCGAAGATCCGCGCCGAGAACGAGCTGCTGTCCGGCGGCGGCAAGTCCTCGGGGGTGATGAGCTTCCTCAAGATCGGCGACCGGGCTGCCGGCGCCATCAAGTCGGGAGGCACCACCCGCCGCGCCGCCAAGATGGTCATCCTCGACATCGACCATCCCGACATCGAGGACTTCATCGACTGGAAGATGGTCGAGGAGCGAAAGGCGCGCATCCTCATCGAGCACGGCGGCTACCCCGCCGACTTCAACGGCGAGGCGTACGCCACCGTCTCCGGCCAGAACTCCAACAACTCGGTGCGGGTCACCAACGACTTCATCCAGGCCGTCCTCGAAGACGGCGACTGGAACCTGGTCGAGCGCACCAGCGGAAAGGTCCGCAAGACCGTCAAGGCCCGTGACCTGTGGGAGCGGATCGCCCGGGCGGCATGGGAGTGCGCCGACCCCGGCGTGCAGTACGACACCACGATCAACGAGTGGCACACCTGCCCCGCCGGGGGGCGGATCAACGCCTCCAACCCGTGCTCCGAGTACATGTTCTTGGACGACACGGCCTGCAACCTAGCCAGCATCAACCTGGTCAAGTTCGAGACCGAGGACGGCGGCTTCGACATCGACGCCTATCGCCATGCGATCCGCCTGTGGACCATCGTCCTCGAGATCTCGGTGGCGATGGCCCACTTCCCCTCGAAGGAGATCGCCCGCAACTCCTACGACTACCGGACGCTGGGGCTCGGCTACGCCAACCTCGGGTCGCTGTTGATGCGCCGGGGCGTGCCCTACGACTCCGACGAGGGCCGGGCGATCGCCGGGGCCCTCACCGCCATCCTCACCGGCCAGGCCTATGCCACCTCGGCGGAGATGGCGGCGGCGGTGGGGCCATTCCCGAAGTACCACGAGAACGCCGAGGCGATGCTGCGGGTGATCCGCAACCATCGGCGTGCCGCCTACAACGCCTCCGACTACGAGGGCGTGTCCCACAAGGTGATGGGCATCGACCCCGCCCTCGCCCCCTCCGACCTGCTCGACGCGGCTCGGAAGTGCTGGGACGAGGCCCTCGAGCTCGGCGAGCGCCATGGCTACCGCAACGCCCAGGCGACGGTGCTGGCGCCCACCGGCACGATCGGCCTGCTGATGGACTGCGACACCACCGGCGTCGAGCCCGACTTCGCCCTGGTGAAGTTCAAGAAGCTGGCCGGCGGCGGCTACTTCAAGATCGTCAACCAGTCGGTGGCCCCGGCGCTGCGGCGTCTCGGCTACAGCGAGGACCAGGTCGACGACATCGTGGAGTACATCGTCGGCACCTCGTCGCTGGACGGCGCCCCGCACATCAACAGGGAGTCACTGGCCGCCAAGGGCTTCACCGCCGAGGAGATCGACAAGATCGAGAAGACGTTGCCGTCGGTGTTCGAGCTGCGGCACGCCTTCAACGTGTTCACCGTCGGCGAGGAGGCGCTGCAGCGTCTCGGCCTCACCGTCGACGAGTACACGTCGTTCGACTTCGACCTGCTGGCCTGGCTCGGCTTCACCAAGGAGCAGATCCAGGAGGCCAACGACCACATCTGCGGCCGGCAGACGATCGAGGGCGCCCCTCACCTGCGCGACGAGCACCTGCCGGTGTTCGACACCGCCAACAAGAACGGCAAGTACGGGAAGCGGTTCATCCACTACACCGGCCACATCAAGATGATGGCCGCCGCCCAGCCGTTCATCTCCGGGGCGATCTCGAAGACGATCAACATGCCCAACGACGTCACCCCGGACGACATCGCCGACGCCTACATGCTCTCGTGGGAGCTGGGGCTCAAGGCGATGGCTCTGTACCGGGACGGGTCGAAGGCCGCCCAGCCTCTCAACTCCAAGTCGGACGAAGGCGTCTCGGACGAGGAGGACGAAAAGGTCACCGACGCGGTGGAAGAGGACATCAAGCTCCACTGGGGCAACATCCCCGCCGGCATCTCCCCCACCCAGGCATACGCCTCGGGGATGAAGCCGCCGCGGTTCCTCCTGCCGGCTCGCCGTCGTGGCTTCAACCAGGAGGCCCGGGTCGGGGGCCACAAGGTGTTCCTCCGCACCGGCGAGTACGACGACGGCACCCTTGGCGAGATCTTCATCGACCTCGCCAAGGAAGGCGCCACCTTGAAGGGCATCCTGTCCTGCTTCGCCATCGCGGTGAGCAAGGGCCTCCAGTACGGCGTGCCGCTCGAGGAGTTCGTGGACACGTTCACGTTCCAGACCTTCGAGCCCCGGGGCATCGTCGAGGGCCATCCCAACATCAAGATGGCGAACTCGATCATCGACTACGTCTTCCGGGCGCTCGGTGTCGAGTACCTCAAGCGGGACGACCTCGCCCAGGTTCCGCCGAACCGGGACGGCGAGCTGCCCGAGCCGAAGTCTGGCATCGCCGCCGAGGCTGGCTACCAGCTCGAACTGGGCGACGCCCTGGCCGACTCCGACGTCGACGCGGTGGAAGATGCGGCTCGCTTCGCCGACTCCCCGGTGACGACCGCTTCCATCCCCCAGCCGGCAAAGGAAAAGGTGGCCGTGGCCGCAGCCGACGCCGGCACGCTGAGCATGCAGTCGGCGCTGGGCGACATGATGGGTGATGCTCCGCTGTGCGACACCTGCGGGCACATCACCGTCCGCAACGGCTCTTGCTACAAGTGCCTGAACTGCGGCAACAGCCTCGGCTGTAGCTGATGAGAAATGCCGCACTCGCATCGAGGCGTATGCCACATGTGGGAGTGGAGGTGTCGCGGAATGCGAGCGGAAACCCCACCACTCGCATTCGAAGACTGACTCTGGGCGGGGAGGGCGAAAGCCCTCCCCGCCTTCCGTGACCGGCACCTGACTGGCAGCCCGCCGGGTCACCCAGCAGCTCCCCGGTCGTGTGATAGATTGCCCCCGGCCCACGTGTGGGGACTGTCGCGCATGTCACGCTCAGCAGTTGTATTTGCCGCCGTCCTGACCCTCGTCTTCGGCCTTGTACCTTTGCCTGCCGCCCAAGCAGCCGAAGCTCCCGAGCTCTCCCCCAAGCCGCCTCCGCCTTCTCTGACGTGCCGGCCGATCATCTCTTCTACGAAGCGGTGTCGTGGCTGGCCGACCAAGGCATCACGAGAGGCTGCAACCCACCCCGAAACGACCGCTTCTGCCCCGACCAGCCGGTCACCCGCGGCCAGATGGCAGCCTTCCTGGTCCGTGCTCTCCGACTCCCGAAGGGCGACGTTGTGTTCGCGGACACGAAGGGCCACCTCTTCGAAGCCGACATCGCGGCTCTGGCGGCGGCAGGGATCACCCGGGGCTGCAACCCGCCCCGAAATGACCGGTTCTGCCCCGACGATGTGGTGACCCGGGGCCAGATGGCGGCGTTTCTTGTGCGCGCGCTCCGCCTGCCTGCGGGTGACGCCACGTTCTCCGACACGTCCGGTCACGTCTTCGAAGCAGACATCGCCGCCCTGGCTTCCGCTGGCATCACCCGAGGCTGCAACCCGCCCGCCAATGACCGTTTCTGCCCGGACGAGCCGGCGACCCGCGGGCAGATGGCTGCTTTCTTGTTCCGCGCTATCCCGGGCCAGCCGTTGGCGATCACCTCCGCGGCGCTCCCTGCGGGCCAGGTCGGGGACGCCTATTCCGCCACCCTCGAGGCGTCCGGCGGCACCCCGCCGTATGTCTGGTCAGCTGACGGGCTGCCTTCCGGCCTCAACATCGACCAGCCCTCCGGTGTCATCTCCGGCACCCCCACCGAAGCCGGCACATTCCCCGTCGAGTTCACCGTCACCGACAGCCGAGGCACATCGGTCACGGAAACGCTGAACCTCGTCGTAAGAGAGCCGGCTCCCGGACCCGACCCCGGCGGAGAAGACGACAGCGCCGGCGGAGAAGACGACCCAGGAAACGGAGAAGAGCCAGACATCGAATTGGAGTACTCGTCCTTATCTTCCGGAGGCGCGCATACCTGCGGGCTCACCGCCTCCGGCGCCGCGTACTGCTGGGGGTCTGGCCGGTACGGCCGACTCGGCAACGGCGACAGCGACAACCGTCTCGTCCCCACCCCGGTCGCAGGTGACCTCACTTTCACGGCCATATCCGCCGGGGCGGATCACACCTGCGGGCTCACCACCGACGGCGCCGCCTACTGCTGGGGGCACGGCGGCCACGGCCGCCTCGGGACAGGCGACACCGCCTACCGTCTCGTACCGGAACCGGTCGCCGGCGGCTTCACCTTCACGGACATCACCGCCGGGCTGGATCACACCTGCGGGCTCACCCCCGCCGGCGCCGCCTACTGCTGGGGGAATGGCGAATATGGCCAACTCGGCAACGGCGACACCGAAAACCGCCTTGTCCCAACGCCGGTCGCTGCCCCCTAGGAAGTTGGCGGCTCCACCACCTCGCCCACGAGTCGCTCAAGCGAACTTTGAACGATGCTCGTGCTGTTCTCACGGCCGCCTCCGACTCTGAGCTTCGAGATACGTCCACGGACGTGGTGTACGGGAGGAGAACTTGAGGGTCCTTCCATATAGGTGATCACCGCGCCAGCCTCACGAGCACGTGCAAGCGACCGTGAGGAGTAACGCGGTGATCAATGACAGGATGGACGTGAATGAGTGGCTGCGCAAGCAGCTGGAAGAAGCGGACCCGGACTTGTTGCGGGAGATGGTCCGGTCTTTCGCGGAGACGCTGATGTCGGCGGACGCGGACGAGGTGTGCGGCGCCCCGTACGGCACCGTGTCGCCGGATCGGGTGAATCGTCGGAATGGGTATCGGACCCGCCGCTGGGACACCCGGGTGGGGACGATCGATTTGCGGATCCCGAAGCTGCGGGAGGGCACCTATTTCCCCGACTGGCTGTTGGATGCCCGCACCCGGGCGGAGCGGGCGTTCGTGCAGTGCGTCGCCGAAGCCTATGTGCGGGGAGTGTCGACTCGGCGGGTGGAGGGTCTGGTGGAGACCCTGGGGATCGCTTCTTTGTCCAAGTCGCAGGTGTCGGAGATCGCCAAGGACCTCGACGAGCTGGTCGACGACTTCAGAAACCGGCGTCTCGACAGGGGCCCTTACACGTACGTGTGGGCCGACGCTCTGTTCCTCAAAGTCAGGGAGGGTGGCCGAGTGGTCAACGTCGCTCTCTTGCACGCGGTGGGCGTCAACGGCGACGGGCACCGGGAAATACTTGGGCTGGAGCTGTCCACCGCAGAAGACGGCGCCGGCTGGCTTTCGTTCTGGCGGGGGCTGGTCGCTCGGGGCCTTTCGGGTGTGCAGATGGTCGTCTCCGACGACCACACCGGGCTTGTGGAGGCGATCCGGGCCACGCTGCCGGGAGCAGCGTGGCAGAGATGCAGGACGCATTACATGCGCAACCTGTTGACCAAAGTGCCGAAAGCCGCCCAGCAGATGGTCGCGACCATGGTCCGGACCATCTTCGCTCAACCCGACCCAGATTCGGTGTGGGCCCAGCACCGCCGCGTCGTCGACCAGCTCGAGACAGCCGGCTTCTCCGACGCCGCCACCCACCTCGACGAGGCCGCTGCCGACCTGTTGGCGTTCACCGGTTTTCCCAAAGAGCACTGGCGTCAGATCTGGTCCAACAACCCCCAGGAGCGGCTCAACCGGGAGATACGGCGCCGCACCGACGTAGTTGGGATCTTCCCCACCCGGGCGTCTGTCATCCGCCTCGTCGGAGCGGTAATGGCCGAACAAGATGACGAGTGGGCCATCACCCGCCGCTACATGAGCCTCGAATCACTCGCCCAAGCCCGCATCCGCATCCTCGACCAACCCGACCCCGACGACCAGGAGGTGGCAGCCCTAGAAGCAACCGGCTAGAAACAACCACACAGAGGCCGACGCGGCATCACCCATACACCACGTCCCCGGACGGGACCATGGTCGGAGCGCGAAGATGACCCTACGTGGTTCTCAGGTGCGTCCTCCTTAGGGATTTCGGTAGCGGATCGCCGTCGAGGCGAGGCAGGCGAGAGCCACCAGCAGAAACTCGAAACGGGCGCTGAAAACCTGGAGGCCTCCATATGCCACCGCGCAGATGGCTCCCACCCACACCAGGTCCCGACGCCGCTCGAACACGCCCGCCAGCATCAGCCCGGAGAAGAGGAGTTGCAGGAGAGCGGGCCAATAGGGTTCGTTCACCGTCCGGGTGGTGGTGCCATCGCTGACCTCCCATGGTGTCCCCACGACCAGCCGGAACGCCGCGAGGAGGGCGAGCAGCACGGCCGACGCCACGACCGCGTAGCGGCTGAGATGGTCTCTCCGGTCGGTGTCCATGCTGCCCTCTTGCATCAACGAGTAGCAGCGACCCAGGTTCCCGCCGGTGACGGTGTCGCATCCGGAGCTACCGGATGCGACACCGTCCGAGGCGCTCCTCAGCTGGAGATGGCGGCCGCCTGCTGGACGAGCCCGACGAACTCCGCCAGCTTGGGGTCGCCTTCGGTGTCCAGCCTCTGGGCGACGGCGGCGACGTCCGAGAGCGTGCTGCCGGTCTGGCGAGCCCAGATGCTCTCCCGCAGCACCTCGGCGAATTGGGCCACCACGACGTCCTGCTGGAAGCGGGGTGAGGTGCTCTCGAAGCCATCGGCGAGGAGATCTCTCTCGATCGGCTGCTCCACCTCGATCGCCTCGTTCGTGGCGGGATCGAGCCAGCGGAGGTAGACCGACCCGAACGCTCCCTGGGTAGCGTCGGTGGGCTTGATCTCGTACAGGGCGGTGACGGTGTGGCCCGCCCCGATCTCGCCGGCGTCGACCGAGTCGTCGCGGAAGTCCTCATCCGCCATCGCCCGGTTCTCGAAGCCGATCAGGCGCCAGCTCTGGACCGTCTCCGGGTCGAACTGGACCTGGATGCGGGCGTCCTTGGCGACGGTCACGAGGGTGCCGGTCAGCCCGTCCACGAACAGCCGGTCGGCTTCGTCGAGAGTGTCGACATAGGCGTAGAAGCCGTCGCCCTGGTCGGCGAGCTGTTCCATGAGGACGTCGTTGTAGTTGCCCATCCCGAACCCGACGGTGACGAGCTCGATCGACCGCTCCGATGCGCCCCGGATCAGCTCGAGGATCGATTCGGGGCCCGTGGCGTCGCCCGTGTTCGCCACGCCGTCCGAGCAGAGGATCACCCGGTTGATGCCGTCTTCCCGGAAAGCCTCGTCGGCCATCCGATACCCGAGGGTGAGCCCTTCGGCGGCATTGGTGGAGCCGTTCGGGGCCAGCGAATGCAGGGCGCCGAGGATCGTCGCCGGGTCCGAGGCGGGCGTCGGCTGGAGCACCTCCCAGGCGTGCTCTTGGTAGGCGACGATGCCCACCGTGTCGTCCGGCCGCAGGTTGGCCACCAGCCGCGCCAGTGCCTCCTTGACGAGGCCGAGGCGGTCTTCGCGGTCCATCGACCCGGAGGCGTCGACGACGAACACGAGGTTGGCCGGGCCACGCTCTTCTTCGGCCGGTTCTGCCGCCTGCACACCGATCCGGACCACGCGGTTGCGCTCGTTCTGGGTGAACGGAGTCGGCCCGCCGTCGACGCTGACCGCCAGTCCCTGCTCGGGTGCCGGATAGTCCTGTTCGAAGTAGTTGACGTACTCCTCGACCCGCACCGAGTCCTTGTCCGGGAGGAACCCGTCGGCGAGGAAGCGGCGGGCGATCGTGTAGGAGCCGGTGTCCACGTCCAGGGCGAACGTCGACAGCGCGTCGTCCTCCGTGTCGATGAACGGGTTGACTCCCGGATTGTCGAAGAAGACCGTGTCGTACGGTTCGTCGTTGGGAGGAACGAACTGGCTCGGCTCGGTCCCGGGAGTAACCGTTCCGGCGGGCACGGCCGTCATCGGCGAGACCGAGCCCGAGGAGTTCGAGGAGGAGATGGCGCGGGGGCCACCGCCCAGGTCTCCGGCGCAGGCGCCGAGTGCCAGCGACAGGGTCAAAGCCAGGGCGGTCGTCTTCAGTCGCTTCATCGGTATCTCCTTTCGTCACCACCTCACAGGCGGCGGTGACATCCTGTGGAGATCCGACGGCCCGGTCTATGCGGGACGTTCCGCGAAGTTCCCTCATACCCCCTCAACCGGGATGAGGGTCGCGGGTAGAGTGACCGCCGTCTCCATGGCCGATTCGAAGACGGGAACCGACCCGGAGATCGTGCCGATCGAGGGAACCCTCCTTCGCATCGTCGTGGTCTTCAGGATCATCGGGGCGGCGTGGCTCCTCTTCCTGGCCGTAGCCGTGCTGATGACCGAAGAGCCGCGGATCGACCCCGCCGTCCGGCTCGGCCTGGTGGTGTCGGTGATGGCCGTCGCCGTGGTCGGAGCGGCCGTGACCTCCATCCTGGCTCGACGCAATCCCGTCGTCCTCTGCCAGCCCTGGTTCCAGGCCATCGACGTGTTGGCCTCGATCTGGGTGGCGGTCACCCCCAGCCTCGTCAGATCGGACGGGTTCTTCGCCGGCGGCTACCCGATATCTTCGGCCTTCCTCATCGCCACCACCCGGGGCATGGGAGCGACGCTGGTGGTCGCCGTCGTGATCGCCGCCTCCTCGGTGGCCGGAGTCCGCTACGCGTCTGCCCGAGCTGCCGAGGTCGTCTTCATCAACCTGCTGGCGCCGCTGGTGGTGGCATGGGGTTTCGGCACCATCCGGGAACACGACCGCCAGCGGCGGGAAGCCGAGGATGCCCTGGCGGAAGAACGCGCCAAGCGGGCCCGAGCCGACGAGCGAGCCGAGATGGCAGCCCACCTCCACGACTCGGTGCTCCAGACCCTCGCTTTGATCCAGCGACGTGTCCCCGAGAACCGCGACGTGGTCGTCCTCGCCCGGCGCCAGGAGCGCGCCCTCAGGGCGTGGCTCAACGGAGGTTCCCCGCTCGGCGCCGACAACCTGCTCACGTCGGCGCTGGCACGGGTGGCCGACCAGATCGAAAGCGAACACGACGTCCTGGTGGAGCTGTCGGTGGCCGGCGACACGACACTCGACGATCGGCTCGAGGGTGTGGTGCTGGCGGCTCGGGAGGCGATCGGCAACGCCGCCCGCTTCAGCGGCGCCGACCGGGTGTACGTGCTGGCCGAAGTCGACGCCGAGAGGATTCGGGTGGTGGTCCGCGATCGGGGCCGGGGCTTCGACCCCGAGGCGATCCCGGAAGGGCGCAGAGGCGTGCGCGAGTCGATCGTCGGCCGGATGGAGCGCCTCGGCGGAAAGGCGACCATCCACAGTCAGCCGGGACGCGGCACCGAGGTGGACCTGATGGTGGAGCGATGAGCGAGCGAGCACGCGTCCTCGTGGTCGACGACCACCAGTTGTTCCGTGCCGGTGTCCGCAGCGAGCTGGAAGGCCGGGTCGACATCGTCGGGGAAGCGTCGGAGGTGGACGCCGCCATCGAGTTGATCCGGGAGCGGGTGCCCGACGTCGTGCTGCTCGACGTCCACCTGCCCGGCGGGGGAGGCCGGGCGGTCATCGAGGCGGTGCATTCCAGCCACCCGGAGATCCGGTTCCTGGCCCTGTCGGTGTCCGATTCGCCCGAGGACGTGATCGGGGTGGTCCGGGCGGGAGCGCGGGGTTATGTCACCAAAACCGTCGATCCCGAAGAGCTGGTGGCGGCGATCGAGACCGTCGCCCGGGGCGACGCCGTCTTCTCCCCCCGGTTGGCCGGGTTCGTCCTCGACGCCTTCGCCGGAGCTCTCCCGATCGGCGAGGACCCGGAGCTGAACCAGCTCACGGCGAGGGAACGGGAGGTGATGAGGCTCATCGCCCTCGGCCACACCTACAAGGAGGCCGCCCAACGCCTCGACATCTCCGTCAAGACGATGGAGAGGCACGTCTCGGCCGTCCTTCGCAAGCTGCAGTTGTCCAACCGTCACCAGTTGGCTCGCTGGGCCGCCGACCGCGGGATCGTGTGAAGGGCGCTATCTGGGTCGGCGCTTCATCGGCTCAGGTTTCGCCCTGCCTGCCGGAGGTTGGCGAACGCCCATGCGCCCAATGTGGTGGGGGTCGTGGTCGTGAACGTCCGCGGATTCTCGGGAACGAAGCCCTGGCGGAGGCCGATCGACATGCCGATCAGCGCCTCGATCTGGGCGTCGGTCAGCCCCACGGCGCGCAGTCCCTCGCGCATGGCGTCGTCGGGGATCTGCTCGGCCCGCATCGGGCGCCCGGTCACTTCGGCGATGATCGTCGCCACCTGCTCGTAGGTCAGATCCTCGGGCCCGTGCACCGCCTGCACCTCGCGGTCCGACCACCCGCCTGCCAGCAGGCGGACCGCGGCGACCTCTGCGATGTCGCGGGGGTCGACCCACGGAAGCGGACGATCCACCGGCCACGTGACACGCAACACCCCCTCCTCCAGCCCCGCCGGGTCGAGCAGCAAGTTCGTGAAGAACAAGCCGCAGCGAAGATGGAGCACGTCGGCGCCGGTCCCGTCCAGGGCCTGCTCTGTCGCCGCCAGGCCGTCGATCTCGCCGGCGCCGCGACGCAGCTCGGCACCGACGCTGCTCTGGAAGACGACCCGAGGTATCGAGTTCTCCCTGACGGCTTCGGCGACGATCGCGCCCAGTTGGGTGTGGGCGGCGATCGGGTCGGGAGCCCCCGTTGGCGGGTTGACCCAGTAGAGGGCGTCGGCTCCTTCGGTGGCGCGGAGCACGTCGTCGGCTCGGAGTTGGTCCCCCACCACGACGTCCGCTCGCTCGCGGACCGCAGCGTCGAGGCGGGCGGGGTCGCGCACGAGGAGTGTCGGCCGCAAGCCAGCCTGGATCAGCATCCGGGTCAAATGCGAGCCGACGTTCCCCGTCGGGGTGGTGACCACGATCTTCATGCTGGCCTCCTAGAGTGTTCCGTTTACGGAACAGCATATCGCACGGTGTTCTGTAAACAGAACGAATTATGACCTCATCCGACAACACCGCCGCAGAGTTCGCTGCCATCGTGGGCGCCCGCGTTCGCGATCTCCGCAAGGCGCGCGGCATGTCGCTCGGTGCGCTGGCGAAGGCGACCGGGGTCGGCAAGGGCACGCTCTCCGAGCTGGAGTCGGGGCGGAGGAACCCGACGCTGGCGACGCTGTTTGCGATCACGACGGCGCTGGGTGTGCCCATCAGCGCCGCCCTGCCTGCCGGCGAACCCGCCTCGGCTCGGGCCGAACCGATACGAGGCGACGCCATCGAGGCCACTCTCGTCGATCGCTTCGACGACCTGTCGGCTGTCACCGAGCTGTACCGGGTGACGATCCGTCCGGGCCGTGAGCAGCGCTCCGAGCCCCATTCATCAGGCGTCACCGAGCACTGGATCGTCTACGCCGGTGTTGTCGAGCTCGGGCCGCGTGGAGCACTCGTCCGCCTCGGGCCGGGCGAGAGCACGAGCTTCACCGCCGATGTGCCGCACTCGTACCGGGTCGTCGGCGACGGCGGGGTAGCGGCGACTCTGCTGGTTCGCTACCCGCGTTGAGATCCGAGAGGGCGTCACCTCCCGAATGCTCCTCCGGAGAGCCTCGGGGCGGCCTACGCTCCGCCCGGTGAGGGTGCTGCTGTCCTGGTCGACGGGGAAGGACTCCGCCTGGGCTCTCCACTCGCTGCGCGCCCAGGGGGTGGAAGTAGTCGCCCTCCTGAGCACGATCAACGAGACGAACGGCCGGGTGGCCATGCACGGCACCCGCCGGGAGCTCCTCCAGGCACAGGCTGCAGCCGTCGGCCTGCCGGTGTGGGAGGTGAACCTGCCCGATCCATGTCCGAACGACGAGTACGAGCGGCGGATGCTGCAGGCGGTCGAGCGGGCGGAAGAGGCAGGGGTGACCCACGTCGCCTTCGGCGACGTCTTCTTGGAGGACGTCCGGGCATACCGGGAGGAAATGCTGCGGCCCACGGGACTCGATCCCCTGTTTCCGATCTGGCTCGGCAGCGAAGACACGACCGGCCTGGCCGAAGAGATGTCGGCGGCCGGGGTCCGGGCCACCATCACATGCGTCGATGCCAACCAGATGGACCCCCGCTACGCGGGGCGTCCCTGGGACCCGCGCGAACTGCCGGCCGGTGTCGACCCCGTGGGCGAGAGAGGCGAGTTCCACACCTTCTGCTGGGCGGGCCCGGTGTTCGCCCGCCCCATCCCCGTGTCCCGGGGAGCGGTCATCGAACGGGACGGCTTCTGGTGGGCCGACCTGACACCGGGCGACTGACGGCGCGCCGAAGGCTCCTTCTCTATATTGGCCGCTCCCGATGATCGGAGGGATCGAGGGTGGAGAGACGGTCGCAACGGCGGTGGCCGCAGTGGTGACTCGCTGTCGTCGCGGGCTGGGTGAGGCCGGGCCGTGACACGCATCCTCGACCGTTTCGGAGCCGACCTGGCCGACTTGCGCGGCGACGATCTCGTCGAGGCGATCCGGGCCGCGGAGGGCCGAACGATCCTCGCCGAGGTGGTGGCGGCGGCGCCACCGTTGCTGGCGGGCACCAGCAACGCCGAGTTGGTGTCTGCTTTCGGCGCCGACTTGGTGTGCCTGAACCTCATCGACCCCACCGAGGCCGACCGCGTGCTGATGCCCGGCCTGGAGGCTCTCGACCCGCCACCGGTCGGCTTCGCCGGCCTGTCACGCCTCCTGGGCCGGCCCGTCGGCCTGAACCTCGAGCCCGACGTCGACACCGTGCCGGAGCCGGTGCGCGCCTCCGGCTCGAGGGCTCGCGCAGCCGCCGAGGCGGGGGCGGCGTTCGTCGTCGTCACCGCCAACCCGGGACGGCGCGTCACCGTACGAGAGCTGGCGGCGGCGGTGGCCACGGTTCGGGAGGCGGCACCGGGTCTCGTGTGCCTGGCGGGAAAGATGCATCAGGCGGGCGCCGAGGAGCCTCTGGGTCCCGACCTGGCGTCGGCCCTCGTCGACGCCGGGGCCCACGGGGTGCTGGTGCCGCTGCCGGGGACCGTCCCGGGCCTCTCCGAGGACATCGCGGCGGCGATGGTCCGAGCCGTCCGCGGGCGCGGAGGTCTCGCCGTTGGGACCATCGGCACTTCCCAGGAGGGTGCCGACCGTGACACGCTCAGGTCACTGGCTCTCATGGCGAAACGCATCGGTGTCGACGTGCATCACATCGGCGACGCCGGATACACCGGCATCGCCCACCCGGAGAACGTATACGCCTATGCGGTCGCTGTCCGCGGCGTCCGCCACACTTGGAACCGCATGGCCCGCAACGTGCGGGCCAACTGGAAGGGAGGGAAGACGTAGATGAGCTTTCGGGAGCAAGCCGAGCAGGTGCTGGCGGGACTCGGTGGCAAGGAGAACATCACCGAGATGGAGCCGTGCGTCACCCGCATCCGGGTGGAGGTCTCCGACGACAGCAAGGTCGACGACGCCGCGCTGCGCCAGGCGGGAGCGTTCGGTGTGATGCGCATGGGCAAGGCCATACAGGTGATCCTCGGGCCCCAGGCCGACAACATCGAAGCCGAGATAAGGAAGATCATGGAGGGGTCGTGACCACCGTCGCCAGCCCGTTCACCGGCAGGGTCGTCCCCCTCGAGATGGTCAACGACGCGGTCTTCGCCGAGAAGGTGCTGGGGGACGGGCTGGCGGTGCACCCCACCGAACCGGACGTGGTCGCCCCGGTGGACGGGCGCATCGAGAAGCTCTTTCCCGGCGGCCACGGCATCGCCATCGAGACTGCCGCCGGTCTCCAGGTCCTGATCCACGTCGGTCTCGAGACCGTCCACCTGAGAGGGGAGGGGTTCACCACCTTCGTCGAGGAGGGCGACGAGGTGACCGTCGGCCAGAAGCTGGTGAGTGTCGACCTGCAGTTCATGGACGAGCGAGGAGTCGACATGGACTCGCCGGTGGTCGTCCTCTCCGGGGAGAGGGTCTCGCCGTTGGCGAGAGACACCGTTTCGGCCGGCGCCCCCCTGTTCGAGGCGACGCCGGAGGACCGCGATGCTTGAGGTCAGGTTTTGGCGAAGTTAGCGTCAGAAACCAGAGAGGAGGGGACGGCCACATGCCAGCACCGATGAGTGCCCGGACACACCCGGTGGCTGTTTGGGGGTTCCAAGGAGGTCTCATCGCAAGCTTCGGTGGCTTCGATGGGGCCTTTCGTCGTCGACAGCGATCGCATTCGGCGCGCTGTCACTCCAGAGAGGGGAGGTCCATGGAATGATGGGTCAGCTCCAGAAGATCGGGCGTTCGTTGATGATGCCCATCGCCGTGCTCCCGGCGGCGGCTCTGCTGCTGGGTCTCGGCGTCTACTTCCAGAGCGTGTCGTGGCTCTCGTGGGGTCAGACCATCTGGGAGATCATGACCGCAGGCGGGGAGGCCATCCTCGGCAACCTGCCGCTGATCTTCGCCATCGGGGTGGCGATCGGGTTCAGCGGCGGCCAGGGGGTGGCGGGCCTGTCGGCGGGCGTCGGCTACCTGGTGCTGAAGGCGATCAACGACATCAGCATCGTCGAGCCGGAAGTGGTCGAGAACGGTGAAGTGGTCCAGGAGGCCGTGACCGTCAACATGGGCGTGCTCGGCGGCATCATCATCGGGCTGCTCGCCGCCTGGCTGTACAACCGGTACCACACCGTGAAGCTGCCGGACTATCTCGCCTTCTTCGGCGGACGGCGCTTCGTGCCGATCATCACCGCCTTCGCGGCGATCGTCGTCGGTGCCCTCGCCTACTTCATCTGGCCGCCCATCGGAGGTGCGATCGAGGCGTTCGGCAACTGGATCGTAGGTGCCGGAGCCCTCGGCGCGTTCCTCTACGGCGTCGCCAACCGGGCGCTCATCCCGTTCGGCCTGCACCACATCATCAACACGCTGGTGTGGTTCCAGTTCGGCACCTTCGAGACCGCCACCGGCGAGGTCGTCACCGGCGACCTGAACCGGTTCTTCGCCGGCGACCCGGACGCGGGCCTGTTCATGGCCGGATGGTTCATCGTGATGATGTTCGGCCTTCCCGCCGCGGCCTACGCGATGTACCGGGCGGCCGACGCAGACGAGCGGGCGGCCACCGGCTCGGTGATGGGATCGGCGGGCTTCGCCTCGTTCCTGACGGGGATAACCGAGCCGATCGAGTTCAGCTTCATGTTCCTCGCCCCGGCGCTGTACGGCGTCCATGCGCTGCTGTCGGGATCGGCGCTGGTGGTGGCCGACCTGCTCAACATCAAGCACGGCTTCGGCTTCTCCGCCGGGCTGATCGACTTCCTGGTGAACATGCACCTGGCCACCAACGGCTGGCTGCTGATCCCGGTCGGCTTGGTGTACGCCGTCGTCTACTTCCTGTTGTTCAGCGTCCTGATCCGGACGATGGACCTGCCGACTCCGGGCCGCACCACAGCCTCCGGCACGGCCGAGGCTGTCCCCGCCACCTGAGCGCAGAGGAGGGAAGCCACCATGACAGACCCCGGCGAGCTGGCGATTCTGGCGGCGCTCGCCGGGGCCTGGTGGATCCCCACCTTCCTGTGTCTGCACGACCTGCAGAACCGAGAGGGGGTCCGCCGAGTCCTGGTCTGGAAATGGACCGCCATCTTGTGTGTCCCGGTCCTCGGGGCGGCCCTCTATTGGTGGCGCGGCCGCCCCGAGCTCGACGCTGACGCCGCTGCTCGCCCGCCCGCCCGCCCGAGGCGCCCCATCCGGGCGCCCAAGCGTCGCTGAAAGGCGATTGCCCGCAGCCGTGGACACGCGGCGATGGCGTTCACTATATTGAACGCCATCGCTGGTCAGATGAACGACGGGTACGAGGCTGAAGAGGCGGCCGCGCGGCGGCTCGGGGAGATGATTCGCCGTGCGAGGAGCGGGCGATTCACCGTCCAGGAGCTGGCCCGGCGAGCCGGCATCGCCGCCGGTTCCCTGTCCCAGATCGAACGGGGAAAAGGCAACCCGTCGTTCCGCACCCTGCAGAAGATCGCCGACGCCCTGGGACTGCGCATCGGCGACCTGGTCGAGGCCGCCACCTCGACGACACGGGGCCCGATGGTCGTCCGCCGACACGAGCGGGCTCGGCTGCAGGTCGGCTACGACGGCCTGATCTACGAGCTGCTGACACCGAACCTGCGGGGGTCCCTGGAGATGCTCCAGACACGGATACCCCCCGGCTTTTCCAACCAGTCCAATCCGTTCCGCCACGAGGGCGAAGAATGCGTCCTCGTGCTGGAGGGCGATCTCCGGGTCTGCGTCGGTGACACCGAGCACCACTTGCAGGCCGGTGACGCCATCACCTACGACCCCGCTCTGCCCCACTGGTGGGCGAACGAGACAGACCGGGAAGCGACCGTGGTGGGAGCGGTGACTCCTCCCAGCTTCTAGATCGAGAAAGGGACAAGACATGGAACTACGGCAGACTCTGCGGACCCTGGCCTCGATGGCCATCCTGGTGGTGGTCCTCGTCGCGTGCCAGCAGGGCGAAAGCGTCGACGTCGGTGATCCCGGCACGACCCAGGCAGCCGACGGCGGAACCGTCGGCACGTCACCACCCGACACCGGCGGCGGAGACGAGACAGCGGGCGGGACCCTCATCGCCGCCCAGGGCGCAGAGCCCGACCGGCTGGACCCGCACCTCACTTCCGCCTACGCCAGCTTCCAGATCCTCGAGAACGTCTACGACACTCTCGTCCAGCCCGGCGACGACCTGACGATGGAGCCGGCCCTCGCCGAGAGCTGGGACATCTCCGACGATCAGCTCACCTGGACCTTCCACCTGCGCGAAGGAGTGAAGTTCCACAACGGCCGGGACCTGACCGCCGAAGACGTCGTCTACTCCTTCGAGCGGATCATGGATCCCGAAACGGGGGCGGCCAACGCCTACCGGTTCGAGTCGGTCGAATCGGTCGACGCGGTCGACGAACGGACCGTCGAGATCCGCCTGACCCGCCCGACTCCGAACCTCCTGGTGAACATCGGCGGATTCAAGGGCATGGCGATCGTCCCCCGCGAGATCGTCGAAGACGGCACCATCGACACCCATCCGATCGGCACCGGCCCCTTCCGTTTCGTGTCGTCGAGCCCCGACCAGGGCATCCTCCTGGAGCGCAACCCCGACTACTGGCAGGAAGGACTGCCCCGGCTCGAGCAGATCCGCTTCGTCCAGATCCCCGACCCGACGGTGAAGCTCACGAACCTGCGCACCGGTGAGGTGCACTGGGTCGACAGCGTGCCGCCCCAGGAGCTGGAGGCGCTCGCCGGCGACGACTCGATCGCGCTCGAACGGGTGCCGGGAGGCGACTACCACTACTTCGCGCTGAACCACGCCAGAGAGCCTTTCGACGACGTCCGGGTGAGGCGGGCCATCGCCATGGCGATCGACCGCGAGGAGATCGCCGAGGCGGCCCAATTCGGGGCAGCCACCGCCAACCAGACCGCCATCCCCGAAGGCAACTTCTGGCACCACGACTACGCGCCGTTCACGCCCGGGGACATCGATGGGGCCCAGGCCCTGCTCGATGAGGCGGGCGTGTCCGACCTGACGATCAGTTTCATGGTGAGCTCGGAGTTCCCCGAGACGGTGACCCAGGCGCAGGTGATCGCCAGCCAGCTCGAGCCCCTCGGGATCACGGTGGAGATCGACGACGTCGACTTCTCCACGTGGCTGGACCGTCAGGGCCAGGGAGATTTCGATGCCTTCATGTTGAGCTGGATCGGCAACATCGACCCCGACGACTTCTACTACGCCCAGCACCACAGCGAAGGCGGCTTCAACTTCCAGGGTTACTCCAACCCGGAGGTCGACGATCTCCTGGACCAGGCGAGGGTCGAGACTGACCAGGAAGCCCGCAAGGCTCTCTACGACCAGGCGGTCGAGATCATCGTCGACGAGGCCTCGTACATCTACCTGTACAACCCGGAGAACATCGGCGCCTGGACCACGGCGCTCGACGGCTACCACGTGCGGGGTGACAATGCTGTCCGTTTCGTGGAAGCGAGCCTCGGTTCTTGACCCGACCGGCTGACCCGGCCCGCGGAGGAGAGCTTCGTTGACCGGGTTCGTGGTTCGCCGGATAGGACAGATGGCACTGGCCCTCCTGGGGGTCAGTGTCATCGTCTTCGCCCTGATCCATTTCGTGCCCGGGGACCCGGTGCGTACCGCCCTGGGCACGAGATTCGATCCCGACGTCTACGAAGCGCTGGTGCGGCGCCACGGCCTCGACCGGCCGCTCGTGATCCAGTACTTCTCCTGGCTCGGCTCCGCCCTCCAAGGCGATCTCGGGGTCAGCTTCAGGAGCGGCCAGCCGGTCACGGGACTGGTGCTGGAGCGCCTGCCGGCGACGCTCACGCTCGCCGGCGCCGCCCTGGCCGTGGCGCTCGTCGTCGGGGTCCCCCTCGGTGTCGTCTCCGCCGTCCGATCCGGCTCGAAGCTGGACTACATCGCCTCGGCGGTCTCGCAGGTGGGGGTTTCGGTCCCGGATTTTTGGGCCGGGATAATGTACATCCTGTTGTTCTCGTTGACGCTCGGCTGGTTGCCGCCGTCCGGGTACGTGTCGCCTCTCGTCGACTTCACCGGCTGGCTGAGGCACCTCGTGCTGCCGGCGCTGGCGGTCGGGTTGGTGTCGGGGTCGATCATCTTCCGGTTCGTCCGCTCGGCAGTCCTCGAGGCGTTGAACCAGGACTACGTGCGGATGGCCCGAGCCAAAGGGCTCAGCCGCCGCGCCGTGCTCTTCGACCACGTCCTCCCCAACGCCTGGATCCCCATCGTCACCGTCGTCGGCCTCCAGCTCGGTTTCCTCCTCGGCGGCGTGGTGGTGGTGGAGATCATCTTCGCCTGGCCCGGCATCGGGCGGCTCGCCTACCTGGCAGTGGGGGACCGGGACTTCACCGTCCTCCAGGGATCGGTGCTCTACATCGCCACGATGTTTCTCGTGATCAACCTGGTCGTCGACTTGTTGTACGCCTGGCTGGACCCGAGAGTCCGATATGACTGAGCCCGCCGCAGAGACGACGGTGGGGGTGGTCGCCCACCGGTCCCGACTCCGCACCACGGCGGAGACGGTCCTGCGCAACCGCCTCGCCGTCTTCGGCCTGGTGATCCTCGTCCTGTTGGTCCTCGTGGCGCTGGCGGCGCCGCTCATCGCTCCCTACACGATCAACGAGGTCGATGTCGCCAACCGACTTCAGGGCCCGTCGTCGCAGCACTGGTTCGGCACCGACGAGCTGGGCCGGGACGTGTTCAGCCGCGTCATCATCGCCTCCCGGGTCTCGCTGCAGGTCGGCTTCGTCTCGGTGGGGATCGCCCTCGGCCTGGGAGTTCCCGTCGGGCTGATCGCCGGCTACTACGGCGGAAGGATCGACTCGATCCTCATGCGGCTGATGGACATCCTCTTTTCGATCCCCGCCATCGTCCTGGCGATCGCCATCCTCGCCGCCTTGGGGCCCGACATCGTCAACGCCATGATCGCCATCGGCGTCGTCTACACGCCGATCTTCGCCCGCATCACCCGAGGGTCGGTCCTGACGCTGCGCGACGCCGTGTTCGTGCAGGCCGCCCGCTCGATCGGCGCCAGCGACCTGCGCATCATCGGCAACCACGTCTTCCCGAACGTCATCGCCCCGATCATCGTGCAGACCTCGCTGAGCCTCGCCTTCGCCATCCTCGCCGAGGCGGCCCTGTCGTTCCTCGGCCTGGGCGTCCAGCCGCCCAACCCGGCGTGGGGGAGGATGCTCTCCGAAGGGCGCGCCTTCTTCCAGCAAGCGCCGTGGATGGCGATATTCCCGGGCCTGGCGATATTCGCCACCGTCTTCGCCTTCAACGCCCTCGGCGATGGGCTGCGGGATGCGCTCGACCCTCAGCAGCGGTCGATCATCGAATCGAGGGGCAGGTCATGACCCAGCCGGTGCTGTCGGTGCGCGACCTCTCGGTCACCTTCCGCACCCGGGAAGGCCCGGCGAAGGTCGTCGACCGGATCTCCTACGACCTCGGCCCGGGCGAAACGTTGGCCATCGTCGGCGAGTCGGGGTCGGGCAAGTCCGTCTCGTCGCTCGCCCTCATGCAGCTGCTACCCACTCCGCCGGCAGTGGTGGAAGGGGAGGCGATCTTCGAGGGCCGCAACCTCCTCACCCTCGACGAACCCGAGATGCAGAAGATCCGTGGCAATCGGATCGCCATGATCTTCCAGGACCCGATGACCTCCCTGAACCCGGTCCGGACCATCGGACACCAGCTCATGGAGCCGATCGAACTGCACCTGGGCTTGACCGGCAGGGCCGCCCGGGAGAGGGCGATCGAACTGCTCCACCTCGTCGGCATCCCCTCGGCGGAGGAGCGGATCGACGACTACCCCCATCAGTTCTCGGGGGGCATGCGTCAGCGAGTCGTCATCGCCATGGGCATCTCCTGCGAGCCGGACATCCTCATCGCCGACGAGGCGACGACCGCCCTCGACGTCACCACCCAGGCGAAGATCATCGACGAGATAAAGGGCCTGCAGGAGCGCCTCGGGATGTCCCTGATCTGGATCACCCACGACCTCGGGGTGGTGGCCGGCGTCGCCGACCGGGTGGTGGTCCTGTATGCCGGGCACATCATGGAGGAAGCGGACGTCGACGACCTGTTCCGGGTCCGGCGCAACCCGTACACCCGCGGTCTTCTCGCCAGCCTCCCCGTGCCCGGCCGAACCAGCCGGCGCCTCGAAGCCATTCCCGGCCTTCCGCCCGACCCTCTGCGCCCGCCACGAGGATGCCCGTTCTCGCCACGCTGTCCCTACGTCGCCGACGTCTGTGTCCGCGAGGAGCCGGCTCTGCGCGAGCCGGTGCCAGGGCATCGGTCCAAGTGTCACTTCGACCCCGAGGATCTCCATGCCTGAACCCCTGGTCTCGGTGGAAGGGTTGAAGGTCCACTTCCCAGTGCGTTCCTCGGGAATCCTCCGGCGTCACGTCGCCGACGTGAAGGCGGTCGACGGAGTGGACCTCACCGTCTACCGCGGCGAGACGCTGGGGTTGGTGGGGGAATCGGGCTGTGGCAAGTCCACGACCGGTCTGGCGATCCTTCGGCTGATCGAAGCGACCGCCGGGCGCATCGAGTTCGACGGCATCGACGTCCGTTCGCTGTCGAAGCGGGACCTGAGGCGGCTGCGGCGCAGGATGGCGATGATCTTCCAGGACCCGATGGCGTCGCTCGACCCGAGGATGTCGATCGGTGACATCGTGGCGGAGCCGCTCGTGGTCCACGGGCTGGCGGGCGACCGGGCCGGGCGGCGCCGGCGGGTGGGGGAGCTGCTGGAGCTCGTCGGCCTCAACCCGGACCACCGCAACCGGTACCCGCACGAGTTCTCCGGCGGGCAGAGACAGCGAGTGGGCATCGCCCGGGCTCTCGCCACCGAGCCGGACTTCATCGTGTGCGACGAGCCGATCGCCGCCCTCGACGTCTCCATCCAGGCTCAGGTCATGAACCTGCTCCAGGACCTGCAGGACGAGCTCGGGCTCACCTACCTGTTCATCGCCCACGACCTCGCCGCAGTGCAGCACTTCTCCGACCGCATCGCCGTCATGTACCTGGGGCGGATCGTCGAGACCGCTTCCCGGGAGGAGCTGTACGCCTCCCCGAAACACCCATACACCCAGGCCCTGCTGTCGGCGGTGCCGATCCCGGACCCGGAGGTCGAGCGGAACAGGCGACGCATCCTCCTGGAGGGGGACGTGCCCTCGCCGATCGATCCACCTTCGGGCTGCAACTTCCGGACGCGGTGCCCATACGCCTTCGAACGCTGCCCGGTCGAAGACCCCGCCCTCGAGGGAGCGGAAGGGCATCTCGTCGCCTGTCACCTCTACGACGAGCTCGGTGTGCGCGTGAGGGGTGAGCGATGACGTATTCGGTGATCGCCTTCGACCCGGAGTCCGGAGCATTCGGCGTGGCGGTGCAGTCCCACTGGTTCAACGTCGGGCGGACGGCTCCGTGGGTCCGCTTCGGGGTCGGAGCCGTGGTCACGCAGGCCCTGACCGACCCTTCCTACGGTTGGCGAGGCCTCGACGCCATGGGCGAGGGGATCCCCGCGGATCGGGCTCTGAACCGGCTGCTCGCCGACGACCCCGACAGGGAGCGCCGCCAGGTCGCCTTCGTGGACCCGGAGGGCCGGGTCGCCGTCCACACCGGCTCACGGTGCATCTCCCATGCCGGCCACGTCGTGGGGGAGGGATGGGCCGTCCTCGGCAACCTGCTCGCATCGGAGCGGGTCGTAGACGCCATGGCGGAGGTGTTCCCCCGGGCTCGAGGGACGCTCGCCGAGCGGATGGTGGCGACACTCGAGGTGGCACAGGAGAACGGCGGCGACATCAGAGGTGTCCAGTCGGCCGCCATCCGGATCGCGCCAGGACGCGACGAGCTGGAGGAAGGGTTCGAAGCGGGTATCGACTTCAGCGTTCCCGACCACCCCGACCCGATCGCCGAGCTGCGGCGGCTCATCACCGTCGACCGGGCCTACCGGGCACTCCGGCGCGGGCAGACCGCGCTGGCGGACGGCAAGGAGGCCCTCGCCCTGCATCATCTGTCGCTGGCGGAGCGTCTCCCCCACGGCGTCGAGCTCGACTTCTGGCGCGCCCTGGCGCTGTTCGAGCTCGGCAAGGTCGAGGCTGCCTCCGAGACCATGGCTGCGGTGTTGGGCCAGGCGCCACAGTTCGAAGAGGTCCTCCGTCGCCTCGCCGAGGTCGACCCGGTGGCGAGACGACTCCGCGAGTCAGGGCTCCACTGACTCGACCGACGCCGCCGGGTACGTGTCGGCCAGACGATCGAGCGACACGTCGCGGCCGTCGAGGTAGCGACCGAAGAACGCCAGGGTGTAGTCCCGGATGACACCGTGGGCGTAGGCGACGTGCTCGGGTCCCGCCAGGCCCATCCAACGCAGCGCCGGAGCCCACGAGGGAGCGTCGGTGAAATCGAGGTGGGAGATGCCGGGGACCTGGACGAAGTGACCCGGCGCCCTCATCGAATCGAAGGTGGCCCGCATCGTCCGGTGATGCGCCTCGATCTCCTCTTCCGGCCATCCTCCAGCCCGCTCCCGCTCCAGCCGCATCGTCTCCGGCGGGCGGGTGATCCACATCGTCGGCACGTCGAGCCCCTCCCGGGCCGTGCGCAACGGCATCGCCGCGTCCAGTGCCACCGCCGCCCGCACCCGCCGGTCCTCCCTCGCCACCTCGCCGACGACGATCCCTCCCAACGAGACCCCGGCGACTCCGATCCGCTGGAGGTCGAGACGGCCGGCCAGCGGATGGGAGACATCCGAGTCGAGGCGTTCGAGCTCGTCGATCACGAAGCTGACGTCCTCTCCGAAATAGGGAACGATCCCCTCGTCGAGAGTCACACCGTCGACAGTCGGAGCCGCGTCACCCGGCATGTACGACTGGCGCACCAGAGGGCGAAGCTCGTCGAGAGGGGACATCTCGGCAACCCGCCCGTCGGGGAACACCACCGCGGCGGAGGCGTACGGCAGATCGATCCCCGCCACCACGAACCCGTGAGAGACGAGGTGCTCGACGAGAAACGTCGTCGACTGCCTGAACCCGCCGGTGCCGCTGAGCATCAGGACCACCGGGAAGCGCCCGGTGCCGGCGACCGGGGCGCCGTCGACCGCATTGGTCCTGACGCCCCTCAGGTGGCCGAGGACGAAGCGGGGCAGCCCGAACAGCCGGGCGAGCGCGGGGATCACCTCGTCGGGGTCCGAGAGGTACTGGCCTCGCCCGGCGGTGTCGCGTTCGGTGGGATACCAGAACTGGACCATCAGCTCCCTCGGCGCCTCGAGGTTGGGACCGAGTAGCTCGGCCCGCTCCGTGTCGACCAGGTGGAGGGTGCTGGTGCCGATACCGAAAGGGCCGCTCGGCGGAGGGAAGCGATAGCGGGGAAGCAACAGGGCGCGGCCGGCGACCAGGCCCACGATGAGAGTCACTCCGAGGACGGTCGCCGCCCAGACGAGGATCCGCCTTCGCCGCGACCGCCGCTCCGCCGGCGGCCGCGTCGTAGCGGGCAGGTCGCCGGGCGCATCGTCCAGGTCGCCAGGTCGAGTCATGGGCTCCATGTTCGCTTCGCTCGCATAGGCGCGCACGGTCTACGACCATGCGGGAGGGAGAGATTCTCTTTCCGATCCCAATGTGAGCATCGAAGTGGACATCGACGACCGAGACACGAGACCTCTTGCGGCGGGTTCCAGGCGGAAGCTTTGGATCTCGGCGGTGGTGGCCGCGGCAGTGCTGGCCGTGCTGTGGGCGCTCGCCGGATCGAGCGGAGAAGATTCTGTCCAGAGCGAGGCCAGCATCTTCATGCTCCCCGAATACGTGCCCGAGGGATTCGAGTTGACCTTCGGTGCGATGGCCGACGCCGCCCGCCAGCAGACATCCGACCCGGACGCCGCCGCCGGGATCCTCCTCGAATACCGCCCGATCGGCTCGCTCGGTCCCGGTGACCCGCATCTACTGGTCTTCGTCCGTGACGAGCTGGCCGACCCCGAGTCGTCCACGTGCGCAGCCGAGGCGGCCGAAGCCGAGGACCGTATCCACCCCGAGTCGTGCATGGACGAAGCCGAGGAACGCCTGGCGGCTCTGCCGGGGACCAGAGGTTTCGAGCGCATCGAGATCCGCGGCCGCCCGGCCCACGTCGTCCGGGCGTCCGGGACCACCCTCTACGACTTCAGCGTCACCGTATACGAGGGAGGTCCCATCTCGAGCGAAGTGGCGGGCTACCTCATCGACGAGGCGGAGGTGCTCGAGGTGGCGCACAGCCTTCGTCCGGTCGACCCAGCCGACTTCCTCGATCGCATCGCCCGAGACTGACCAGTTCGGGCGCGGCCCAGACCGCGGCCGGCGGTGTCAGTCGACGGAGGAGAGCAGCACATCCACCGACCTCGTGATGAGCCGATGGATCTCATCGAGGCCGTCGGTGAGGGCGGCCGGGCCCGGCTGGAGGACGATCGACGAGTCGATCTCGAAGACGAGGCGGTTTCGGATCGCCGGCACTTCCTCCCAGCCAGGTCGCCCGTATATGTGATCGAACTGGACCTTCTTCCCGCACCACGACGCCAGGATCACCTCCGGGGACCGTTCCGCCACCCGGGCGGGGTCGGCGATGATGCGGTCCTTCGCCAGCGAGTGGGCAGAGAGCTCGGGGAAGACGTCTTCGCCGCCGGCGATCCGGATCAGTTCGGCCACCCACCCGATGCCGGTGATCAGCGGGTCGTGCCACTCCTCGAAATACACCCGGGGACGGTACGGAAGCGCGTCGGCGGCGCGCCTGACGTCGGCGACGTGGCGTTCGAGGTCCCGGGCGAACTCGTCGGCCGCGGCGGCTGCCCCGACCATCGCGCCGAGACGGCGCACGTAGCCGAGGATGCCGTCGACCGTGCGATGGTTGGAGATCCACACCTCGACGCCTTCCCGGATCAGGTCCCGGGCGATGTCGGCCTGGATGTCGGAGAAGCCGACGACGAGATCGGGCTCCAGGGCGAGGATCCGGTCGATGTGAGCCGACGTGAACGCCGAGACGCGGGGCTTTTCCTTGCGGGCCCTCTCCGGGCGGACCGTGAAGTTGCTGATCCCGACGATCCGGTCCTCTTCGCCCAGCGCATAGAGCACCTCGGTGGGCTCCTCGGTCAGGCACACGATCCGTTCCGGATAGGGCATGCGCTCAGGCTAGGGCCGGGCCGCCCATCCCAGGGTGGGAAACTCCCGAGCACAGGGTCTCGGGCGGCCGTAGCCTCGTCTCGGTGGTGATGTCATTCCTCGCCGTCTCCTTCGAAGTCGAAGACCCCGGGCCGGTGGCGGCGTTCTGGGCGGGAATGCTCGACCGGGACGTGGTCATGGAAGAAGGCGGTGCCCTCGTTCCCGGCGACGACACCCAGGTCGGCCTCCGTTTCGTGGCCGCCGATGTCGCCACCGACAACCGGCCCAATCGAATCCACCTGCACCTGACCAGCGCGGACCTCGACGACCAGCACCGCTCCGTCACCAAGGCGATGCAGCGGGGTGGGCGGCTGATCCGCGAGTACCCCGAAGAAGGTCACGTCGTGATGGCCGACCCCGCCCGCAACGAGTTCTGCGTCATCGAGCCCGGCGCCGATTTCCTCTGGGGCACCGGGTACCTGGGCGAGGTCACCTGCGAAGGCCCACGCGAGTCGGGCCGTTTCTGGCGGGACGCCCTCGCCTGGCCGCTCGTGTGGGATCGGGGAGTCCAGACCGCGATCCAATCGCCGGCCGGCGGCACGAAGATCTCCTGGGACGTCCGCCCCGGGCCGCCCGACTACGGAAGCAGGAGGCAGTGGTTCGATCTCGTCGCCACGGATCGGGAGGCGGAGATCCAGCGGCTCATCGGGCTGGGAGCCGAACCGGTGGGCGAGGCGGGCGGCGCCATTCGCATGGTGGGTCCCGGCGGGAACGAGTTCACGCTGGCCGCCCGCTAGCCGGGACACCCACCCCGTTGGGTTCGCGGAACCGCCTCTTAGAGTTGAGGTACGGCGACTCGAGGCGCAGGGACCGACGACGACCTCGGCGGAGGAGTTGGATGACCGACTACGGGCACGATCTGTTGTACGGGACGTTCGTCACCCCATCCGTGCAGAACGCCCGGGATGCTGTGGCTCTAGCCGTCACCGCCGAACAGGCGGGGCTCGACCTGGTCACCTACCAGGACCACCCCTACCACCCGGGGCTGCTCGACACGTGGACGCTGCTGACCTACGTGGCGGCGAAGACGGACCGCATTCGCATCAGCGGCAACGTCCTCAGCCTCCCGTTGCGGCCCCCGGCGGTGTTGGCCCGGGCGGCGGCGTCGCTGGACATCCTCAGCGGCGGCCGCTTCGAGCTCGGACTGGGCGCCGGGGCATTCTGGGAGGGCATCGCCGCCATGGGCGGTCGCCGTCTCACCCCGGCGCAGAGCGTGGAAGCCCTCCGGGAGGCGATCACGATCATCCGGGGACTGTGGGACACCGACGCTCCCGCCGGTCTCCGCTTCGACGGCGAGTACTACGTGATCAGCGGAGCCAAGCGAGGTCCCCGCCCGGCCCACGACATCGCCATCTGGGTCGGAGGCTACAAACCGAAGATGCTCGCCTTGACCGGATCCGTCGCCGACGGCTGGGTGCCCACCCTCGAGTACCTGCCCCGAGGGGTGGACATGCTTTCCGAGCTGAACTCCCGGATCGACGAAGCCGCCCACGCGGCGGGTCGTGACCCGAGCGACATCCGCCGGCTGCTCAACGTGATGAACGTGTCGATCGCGCCGCACAGTCGGGGGACGCTCAACGGGCCCGCCTCTCAGTGGATCGACGAGCTCGCCGATCTCGCTCTGAACCACGGGATCTCGGCGGTCATGATCGGCGGCGACGACCAGGACCTCACCAAGCGGTTCGCCGCCGACATCGTCCCCGCCGTCCGAGAGATCGTCGCGCGGGAGCGCCCGCTGAGGTGAGGGCCGGGTCGTCCGGACCCGGCCCGTTCCCGAATCAGCCCGCCACGCTCTCGGCCTCGGACGATGCCTGCCCCTGTTGGGTGAGGTAGTCGGGGCGGAGCTTGGGGAACACCATCCCGAACACGAACGTGGCGGCGACGAGGACCGCCGCCCAGATCCACACCAGGGCCGGGCCCGCCTCGGACATGAACCCGGTGACGATGCCCACCCAGGCGAAGTCGGCGTCACCGAACGTGGTGTTGGCGAAGCCCAGCTCGCCCATGTACTGCAACAGGAAGGCAGGCAGGAACGTGATCAGCACGCCGTTGACGAACCCGCCGGCGGCCGCCCCCCAGCGGCCCCCCATGGCGTTTCCGAACACGCCGGCGCCGCCGCCGGTGAAGAAGTGGGGGACCATGCCGGGGATGATGAGCGCCAGCCCCAGCGGGCCGAGGAAGATCATCGACACCAAGCCGCCCAGCACCGAGGTGGCGAAGCCGATGATCACGGCGGTGGGGGCGTAGGGAAAGACGATCGGCACGTCGAGGGCGGGCACCGCGTTGGGGATGAGCCTGCTCGAGATGCCCTCGAACGCCGGGACGATCTCGCCGATGATCATCCGCACGCCGACGAGGATGATCCACACGCCGGCTGCGAACGTGAGGGCCTGGACGATGGCGAACACCCAGGGGTTCGCCCCGCCCGCCAGCTCGGTCACGACAGCCGGCCCGGCGAGGATGGCGAAGATCAGGTAGACGATCAGCATCGCCACCGCGGTGGACACGAGGCTGTCCCGGAAGAAGCTCAGGCTGCGGGGGACCTGGAAGTCCTCGGTCGACTTCTCCGGGTCGCCGACCTTCGAGCCCACCAAGCCGGCGGCGCAGTAGGCGAGGGTCCCGAAATGTCCCATGGCGATCTCCTCGCCGCCGGTGATGCGACGCATGAACGGCATGGCGATCGCCGGCATCAGCACCATGACCGAACCGGTGATCAGCGCACCGGTGATAAGCAGTTGCCAGCCCTCCATGCCGGTGACTCCGATCGTCACCGCGGTCAGAGCGGCCATGAAGAAGACGTGGTGTCCGGTGAGGAACACGTAGCGGAGCCGGGTGAGGCGGGCGAGGACCAGGTTCACCACGAAGGCCAGGCCCATGATGCCGGCGGTCTCGGCCCCGAAGTCCTCCTGGGCGAGGGCCACGATCGCCTCGTTGGTGGGCACCACTCCCTGGAGGCCCAACCCCTCCGAGATCATCGTCCCCAGCGGGTCGAGGGCGCCGATGAGGATGTTCGCTCCGCCCCCGAGGATCAGGAACCCGATGATCGTCTTCAGGGTCCCGGTCACCACGTCGGGCAAGGACGCTCGTGCGACCAGCAGGCCAATCAGCGCCAACAGGCCGACGAGGATCGAAGCGTTGGAAAGAATCTCCTGCAGAAACTCGAGGACGGCCATCTCCTCCTCCTATCCGTCTCCCTGATCGCCTCCCACCGTCTGCATCACCGCCCGCCCGGCGGATGTCTCACGATTGGAGCTCTTCGATCGCCTCCTTCACCTTCTGGTTGATCTCCTCACGGTCCATGAAGTTCTTCACGACCACCACCTTGGCGGAGGTCCCCTTCAGGCCTTCGGCCAACTCCGCGGACGTGAAGATGAGATCCGCCTGCTGGCCCCGGGCGGCGCTGGCGTCGGTGACGTCCAGCATGTAGTCCACGCCGGTGGCGTCGAGGGCGGCACGGAGCCGGGTCTTGAGGATGGCGCTGGTGCCGAGGCCCATCCCGCAAACCGCGAACACTCTGATCATCAGTTCGCCTCCTGTATCACACGGTAGAGCTCTTCATCGTCGTTCGCTGCCCGAATACGTGCGAGGTTGTCGTCGCTCTCGATGAAATCTGCCAGAGCCGCCAACGCCGTTATGTGCTGTTCGCTGTCGGGCGAGGCGAAGGCGAACACCAGGTCTACCGGGTCGTTGTGCTCGGAACCGAACTCGACCGGCTCGGCGAGCGTCACGAGCGAAAACCCGACCGCCACCCCGCCGTCTTCGGGGCGGGCATGGGCCAGAGCGATTCCCGGCGCCAGGACGATGTAGGGACCGAGCTCTTCGACAGCCCGGACGATGGCGTCGACGTAGTCGTCGGTCGCCGCTCCGGTGGCCACCAGCAGCTTGCCGGCTTCCCGCACGGCTTCCCGCCAGTCGGCGCAACGCAGCCCCGCCCTCACCGCCTCTCGAGGGAACGAGGCTCCGAGACCCCCGGTCCTTTCGGCGTCGTCGACCACTGTTCGCCAGCATAGGGCGTTGGTCTCGGTGTCGCCCTACGCTGGCCGGAGGGAGCGGGGAGAGTTCGAAGGAGTCGGAGATGGGCGAGGAAGGCGTACGCATCGAGGATCTGTGCCGGCAGATTCGAGTGGACATCCTGCGGGCCACCCACCAGGCAGGATCCGGCCACCCCACCTCGTCGCTGTCGGCGGTCGAGTTGGGGGCGGTCCTGTTCGCCCGCCATCTCCGCTACGACGTCTCCCGCCCCGACCATCCGGGAGCCGACAGGTTCGTGCTCTCGAAAGGCCACGCCACGCCGCTGCTCTACGCCCTCTATCGGGCGATCGGCGCCATCGAGGAGGAAGAGCTCCTCACCTACCGCCAGCACGGCAGCCGCCTGGAGGGCCATCCCACCCCGCGGCTTCCGTGGGTGGAAGCCGCCACAGGATCACTCGGCCAGGGTCTGCCCATCGGAGTCGGGTTCGCCATCGCCGCCAGGATGGAAGGCATCCCCCGGCGCACATTCGTCCTGTGCGGCGACTCGGAGATGGCCGAGGGGTCGATGTGGGAGGCGATCGAGCACGCCGGGCACGAACGTCTCGACCGGCTCATCGCCATCGTCGACGTCAACCGTCTCGGCCAGCGCGGCCCGACCCGCCACGAGTGGGACCTCGACGCGTACGCCCGACGATTCTCCGCCTTCGGCTGGGAGACCCGCGAGGTCGACGGCCACGACATCGCACAGATCGACGCCGCCCTGTCCCAAGCCGACGCCGAGACGAGCCGTCCGACCGCCATCCTGGCGCGGACAGTGAAAGGCAAAGGCGTGCCGGAGGTCGAAGACCAGGTCGACTACCACGGCAAGGCGCTCGACCGGTCCGAGGAGGCCATCGAGCGACTCGGCGGGCCCAGTGACATCGTCATCACCCCCGCCCCGCCTCTGGAGGTGGAGCCGCGGTCGCCGGAGACGGCGAGCCTGGCCGGGGACGTGGAGGCGAGCGAGGCGCGCTGGGAGGTGGGGGAGGAAGTCGCCACGCGGTCCGCCTACGGGGAGGCACTCGTGGCGCTGGGGCGGAGGCGGCCCGAGGTGGTCGCGCTGGACGGCGAGGTGTCCAATTCGACCCGCGCCGACGCCTTCGCCCGGGAGTTCCCCGACCGTTTCGTCGAGGCCTACATCGCCGAACAGAACATGGTCGGCATGGCCATCGGGCTCGCCCGGAGCGGATACCACCCCTTCGCCAGCTCCTTCGCCGCCTTCCTGAGCCGCGCCTACGACTTCATCCGCATGGCACCCGTCTCCGGGGTCGACATCACGCTCGTCGGCTCCCATGCCGGCGTGTCGATCGGCCCCGACGGGCCGTCGCAGATGGGTCTGGAAGACATCGCCGCCTTCCGCGCCGTGGCCGGGTCCACCGTCTTGTACCCGTGCGACGCCAACCAGACGCGGGCCCTGGTCGAGCTCCTGGCGGACGTGTCGGGGGTCGGGTACCTGCGCACCACCCGGGGCGACACCCCGGTGATCTACGAGCCCGACGAGACCTTCGAGCTCGGCGGCTCGAAGACGCTCCGGCGCAGCGACGCCGACCAGGCTGTGGTGGTGGCGGCGGGGATCACAGTTCACGAGGCGCTCGCCGCGGTCGACGACCTCGGCGCGCCGGTCACGGTCATCGATGCCTACAGCGTCCAGCCGCTGGACGCCGAGTCGATCGCCGGCGCCGTCGCATCCGCCGGCTCGGTCGTGGTGGTAGAGGACCATCGCCCCCAGGGTGGGCTCGGGGAGGCGGTCGCTGCGGCGCTGTTGTCCCGCGGCGTGCGCTGCGAGTTCCGTCATCTGGCGGTGGAGGGTGTTCCCGCCTCGGCGACGCCGCAGGAGCAGTTGGCCCTCGCTGGCATCGATCGGGGAGCGATCCGAGCTGCTCTCGAGGCCTTGCTCCGACGCTGAGCTGCGGTTCTGGCTCGACCTGGCGACCGGACGACGCGTCGTCTGAGGTAGCGGCGCCCCGGGTGGGAGAATGGCCGCCATGGCGCGTCTCCGAGCCGCGGCGTTCGCGGCGCTGATCCTGACCATCTTCCCCCTCCCCTCCGCCGGACAGGACGCGGCACCCGCCGCCGAACCGTGGCTCGACGAAGACTTCTCCGGCGGCGCCGGAGGTGTGTTCGACTCCGGATTCGGGACCCCGACACCCGGCCCCGGTCACGTCGGCCCAGGGGTCGTCTCGACCATCCCCCGTGGCCAACACTGGGGCTCGTCGCTCCATTGGAACACCAGCACCCATCTCGGCTCCGAGCCGGAGGAGATGTGGATCCGCTACTACCTTCGCTTCCCCGAAGGCTTCCGCGTCGCCGACGGCAACCGGGGCAAGCTCCCGGGGTTCGGAGGTCTCTACTCGAACAACTGCCACGGCGGGCGCCCATCCACCACCGGCGCCCCCTGCTGGTCGGCGCGGCTGATGTTCTCTCCGCTCTATCCCAACGACGGAGTCCCGTCCTGGCCCCACGATCCCGACGAGGTGACCCGGATCGGCTTCTACTCCTACACGTTGAACAGCAACGGAACCGGACGCTCCGGGGACGTCATCCCCTGGAACGCCGACGTCGCCACCCTCCGTCACGGGCGCTGGTACTGCGTCGAGGCGCACGTGAAGATGAACACGCCGGGCCGTGCCGATGGCGTGATGGAGGGTTTCGTCGACGGCCAGGTCGCGTACGCGTCCCGGAACGTGATGTTCCGTCGGGCGGGGGAGAGCCGTCTCGAGGTGAAGTCGTTGTGGTTCGACGTCTACCACGGCGGCGACGACCCCTCGCCCCAGCACAACGCGATCCATTTCGACTCCCTCGCCGCCGGGCCCGAGCGGATCGGCTGCAACGACAACCCCGGCGCCCGGGGCACCTTCCACGACGACGACGGCGACGTCTTCGAAGGCGACATCGAAAAGCTCGCCGCCTCCGGGATCACCCGGGGGTGCAACCCGCCCACCAACGACCGGTTCTGTCCAGGCGACCCGGTGACCCGCGGGCAGATGGCGGCCTTCCTCAACCGGGCACTGTCCGGCCGTCTGCCCGACCCGGGACTTCGTGACGTCGCCTCCCCGCCGGACTTCTGGGGAGCGAGATCGGGAGCCTTCTACACCGACGTCCTCGACGCGTTCTCCGCCGCCGGGGCGCCCCTCGACGTGTTGGTCCTCACCTACGACATCGACGACACCAGCGGGGACAAGAACTGGCTGGCGGAGGGGGAGAACGACAACCCCAACAAATGGGTGCCGATCCAGCTCGGAAACGTCGCCGCCCGGGGAGCGGTCCCGTACGTCCAGATCTCCGTCCGCGACCTTCCCGGATTGGTGGAAGGCCGCTACGACCGCCAACTGGGCCGGATGCTGGGAGCGTTCGAGAGGTACCTGGACGCCGACCCGTCACACCGGATGATCATCGACATCCTCCCCGGCTCGAACCGCCAGCAGATCGCCTACGGCGACGACCCCACGCGGTTCAAATCGGCGTTCCGCAAGATCGCCACCCGGGTTCGGGACACGCTCGGCCCGGACCGGGTGAAGGTGGCGTACTCCAACCACCGGGAGATCAGCTCGGCGCGATTCGCCCGCCACGAGCACCCCGCCGGCGCTCCCGACCTGTACTTCCCCGGATCCGACGTCGTGGACCTCGCCGGGGTGCGGGGCACGGCACCGTCGGGCGCCACGTCGCCCGGGTCCTATTTCGGGCCGGCGCTCGATGCCCTGGCGGCCGCCGCCGGCTCGGACATGCCGCTCCTCATCTCCCAGACCGCCGCTCCCCGAAACAGCGACCCCCTCCGCTATCTGCAGGCGCTGGCCGACTACGCCGCCGGGCATCCCCAACTCGTCGGGGTGACCTGGGACGACGTCGTGACCGGCGGCGTCGACTACCGGCTCACGTCGCCGTCGGTGCCCGCAGGCGTGGCGTCGGCCACCGAGCGGCTGCGGGGCGGGGGAGCGGCCTGGCTGTTCTCCTCGGAAGCCGCCGCGTGGTCGCGGGCCCGACGCCAGAACGCACCCTTCGGGGATGCCGTGTCTTCGATGTTCGCCGACGACATCGCTTGGCTCGCGGCCACCGGCATCACGAAGGGCTGCGACCCACCGGCCAACACCCAGTTCTGTCCCGACCAACCGGTCACACGGGGCCAGATGGCCGCCTTCCTGGTGCGAGCGTTGGACCTGAGGCCGGCATCAGGCCGCTTCACCGACACTGCGGGCAGCGTCTTCGCCGCCGACATCGCCGCGCTCGCCAACGCCGGGGTGACGCGAGGCTGCAACCCGCCCCGCAACGACCGCTTCTGTCCCGACGACTACGTCACCCGGGGGCAGATGGCGGCCTTCCTGGTGAGGGCCGGGCTAACCGACTGAGCTGGCGAACTCGATCAGGAGATCCGCCAGCTCCTCGCCCTTGTCCTCCTGGATGAAGTGGCCGGCACCTTCGATCGTGCGGTGATTCTGGCCACGGGCACCGGGAACTCGTTTCTGGAAACCGCGGTCGCCTCCTCGAGTGATGGGGTCGGAGTCGGCGAATGCGGTGAGGAACGGCTTCTCCCATCTGGCGAGCACCTCCCACGCCCGCCGGTTCGCCGGCGCCGCCGGGTCGTCGGGACTGGTCGGCACCAGGGACGGGAACACCTTGGCGCCCACCATGTGGGTGTCGTCGGGGAAGGGCGCTTCGTAGGCGGCGAGAACCTCGGGTGGGATCTCGTTGACAGTCGAGTTCTGGAGGATCTTGGCGATCGGCAGGCGAGGGGCATTGGCGGCGTAGCTCTGCCACTTGAGAAACGCCTCGTTGGGGCGTTCGTCGCCGGTGGGGAGCCACGTGTTGGACGCCACCACCCGGTCGAACCTGTCGGGGTGCGCCGCCACCAGCCGCAGGCCGAGCAGGCCTCCCCAGTCCTGGCCGAAGAAGGTGATGCCGCCGAGGTCGAGTTGCAGCAACCAGGCCTCCAGCCAGTCCACGTGGGCTTGGTACGAGTAGTCCTCGGGCCGGGTCGGTTTGTCAGAACGGCCGAACCCGATGAGATCCGGTGCAACCACTCGGAAGCCGGCGTCGACGAGCGGCGGGATCATGCGGTGATACAGGTACGACCAGGTGGGCTCGCCGTGGATCAGAAGCATCACCGGCCCGTCGCCTTCGTCGACGTAGGCCATCCGTAGCTCCGAGCCGTCGCCGGCCGGGACGTTCAGGTAGTGCGGTTCGTAGGGCCAGTCGGCCAGGCCGTCGAACCTCTCATCGGGTGTCCGCACGAAGTCCATCGCCCGATTGTGCCTCCAATCGATCCGCCGCGTCGGCCGTACGGCCATCACCTTCCCGGGGTTGACCTTCCGTTTTGTGGGTCGAAATGAGCGGCGCGACGGGCGATTCCGACCCACAGAACCGGTCTGGCGAAGACCGAGGCTCGGACCGGTTCGTTGATGACGGATCTACGAGTAGCGGGCCTCCAGGTCTGCCAGGTACGCAGCGGCGGCGCCGGCGCTGTGGCGTCGCCACAGTTCCACGGGGTCGTCGGTTTCGGATTCCGACAAGGCCTGGAGTGTGGCTTCGAGCACCCGCCGCTGCTTCCTGATCAGCGCGAGCGGCGATCGCCCGGCCCGGCGGAGCAGAGCCAGTTTGAGGAGGAAGTCGATCCGCAGGTCACGGACATGGCGCACCGGCTCTGCCAGCCAAATACGCAACAGGCGTCGCCCGGAGCCGGTGATGCGGTGGACGACTCGATTCGGGCCCGCATCGCCTTTCTCCGTCGTGACTTCCTCCGCATGGCCCGCCTCCACCAGCCGCTCCAGCGCCCGGTAGACGAGCGGGCGCCGGACCTTGAACACCCGCCCGAGCTCGGCGTCGGGCTCGAACAGCTTCGAGATGGCGAAACCGTGGCTGGGCCCCTCGGCCAGGACTCCGAGCACGGCGTATTCGGTGGTCGAGAGGTGAGGGGCTGTCAAGGCATCGATTGCGGCAGGGCGGAGTCGAAGAATATCCTCGCTGTGGCTACTCAGTAGTCACATTGAGAATATTGGAGCATCGTGAGGGTTCGGTGGGTGGCAGCGCTGGTGGTGACCGCTCTGGTCGGTTGTGCGTCGCCGGCGCCGCAGGGTGAGGTGGTGGTGTCGGCAGCCGCTTCGCTAACCGACGCCTTCGCCGATATCGAGGCGGCGTTCGAGCTCGCCCATCCCGGCGTGGACGTCGTGCTGAACCTGGGGCCCAGCTCGTCGCTCCGGGAGCAGATCCTGGAGGGAGCGCCGGTCGATGTCTTCGCGTCCGCCGACACCTCGAACATGGACCAGCTGGTGGAAGCCGGCGAGGTCGTCGGCGACCCTGAAGTCTTCGCCCACAACCTTCTCCAGATCGCCGTACCGGCAACGAACCCCGGAGACGTGACCGGGCTGGCAGACTTCGCCCGGGAGGAACTGCTCATCGGCCTCTGTCACGAAGAGGTGCCGTGCGGGCGCTACGCCCGCCAGGCACTGGACGAGGCGGGGGTCGAGCCAGTGATAGACACCAACGAGCCCGACGTGCGCGCCCTTTTGACCAAGGTCGAAGCGGGAGAGCTGGACGCCGCCATCACCTATGTCACCGACATCGCTTCCGTCGGCGGGGCGGTGGAAGGCATCCCGATCCCCGAGGAGCACAACGTCGCCGTCGACTACCCGATCGCGGTGCTGGCCGGCGCCCCAGAGCCCGAGGCAGCGCGGGCCTTCGTGTCCTTCGTCCTGTCCGGCGAAGGGAAGGAGATCCTGGCCGACCACGGGTTTTCGGTTCCATGATCTCCCGGCGGACCACCGATCGGCCGCCTGCGTTGCTGATCCTCCTCGGCTGTGTCGGCCTGGCCCTTTTCGTGCTCCCGCTCATCGGGCTCCTCGCCCGGGTCCCCTGGGCCCGGTTGCCGGAACTGCTTTCCGGTGGAGTCGTCGCGGAGGCGTTGCGCCTGTCGGTCGTGACTTCGATCTCGGCCACGGCGGTCTCCCTCGTCTTGGGGGTTCCGCTCGCCTGGCTCCTGGCACGGGTCGATTTCCCCGGACGGTCGATCGTGAGGGGAGTCGTGACTCTGCCTCTGGTGCTGCCTCCGGTCGTGGGCGGCGCCGCCTTGCTCTTCGCCCTGGGCCGACGGGGCCTCCTCGGCCGGCCCCTGGAAGAGGCCACCGGTCTCGTCCTGCCGTTCTCGACGTGGGGGGTGGTGGTCGCCACCACATTCGTGGCCATGCCGTTTCTCGTGATCACCGTCGAGAGCGCCCTCCGCAACATGGATCGCCGCTACGAGGCGGTGGCCACGACCCTCGGGGCGAAGCGGTGGACCGTGATCCGGAGAGTGACGCTTCCGATGATCGGACCATCGCTCCTATCCGGTCTCGTCCTCACATGGGCCCGGGCGTTCGGCGAGTTCGGTGCCACGATCACGTTCGCCGGGAACCTGCAGGGGAGGACCCAGACGCTGCCTCTCGCCGTGTTCGTCGCCCTCGAGAGCGACCGTGACACGGCGGTGGCGATCAGCCTCTTGATGGTGCTCGTGTCGTTCGCCGTCCTGGTCGCCTTGCGCGACCGCTGGTGGAGGTCGCTGTGACCACGGGGCTGGACGCCGACATCGTCGTTTCCCGATCCGAGGCTTTCAGCCTCCGACTGCAGCTCCACATTCCGCCGGGGAGGACGGCGGCCCTGCTCGGCCCCAACGGGGCGGGGAAGTCGACGGCCGTCGCCGCCGTCGCCGGCCTCCTCCCGATCGAGCGGGGAACCATCACGCTCGATGGGAGGGTCCTCGACGACCCGGACCGGGGAGTGTTCGTGCCCGCCGATGAGCGCAACATCGGGGTGGTCTTCCAGGACCACCTGCTCTTCCCGCACATGTCCGTGATCGACAACGTGGCTTTCGGGCTGCGCGCCCGGCGCGTCGCTCGTGACGATGCACGAGAACGAGCCCGGCAGTGGCTGGCACGCCTCGGCCTGGAAGGCATGGAGCGGCGGAAGCCAGGCGACCTCTCGGGCGGGCAGGCCCAGCGGGTGGCGCTGGCACGGGCGCTAGTCGGCGAGCCCGACCTGCTTCTCCTCGACGAGCCTCTCTCGTCGCTCGATGTCACCACCAGAACGGAGCTGCGGCATGTACTCGGCGAGCATCTCGCGGCCTTCTCCGGGCCGCGTCTGCTCATCACCCACGACCCGACCGAGGCGTTCCTCCTCGCCGACGAGATCTTCGTCGTCGAAAGGGGAGAGGTCACCCAGCACGGCACCGCCGACGACATCCGCCTCCGGCCCCGCACGCCCTACGCCGCCGATCTCGCCGGAGCCAACCTCGTGCGCGGGCACGCCTCGGGTGGGCTGGTCGAGACCGGCTCACAGACGCTGCACGTCGCCGACGACGACATTTCCGGCGGCGTCCTCCTCACCATCCACCCCGCGTCGATAGCGGTCCACAAGGCGCGCCCCGAAGGGAGCCCGCGCAACGCCTGGCCCACGACGGTGGAGCGGGTGGAGAGGCTCGGCAGCCGTGTCCGGCTCCGTACCGGGCCCCCTCTGAGCCTGACCGTCGAGCTCACCGAGGCTGCCCGATCGGAGATGGCGATCGAGCCGGGGTCTCCCATCTGGGTCGCGGTCAAGGCCACCGAGATCGGTGTGCAACCGGACGGCTGACCGGGTGGCTCAACCCACCCAGGCTTCCCAGGCCGGGCCGGCGTCGCGCTCGAGGGCGCGCAGGTAGACGCTGAGCTTCCCGTAGAAGATGTAGACCGCCTCTCGGTAGATCTCGTGCTGGGGGAACGGGGAGACGACGAAGCCGCCGCCCCGGTCGATCGGCGCAGCCTGGAGCTCCTCTTCGGTGAAATGGCCCAACGCCGTCTCCATGGCGACGTCGTGGTCGGCGAACCACGCCCGCAGCCCGTCGACGGTGAGTGTTGCGGGAGGTGCAAGGACGCGGTGTCCCCAGTCGAGCCGGCCCGTCGCGAACGAGTGCGTGTAGGCACCCTGCACCTCACCCATCTCCACGAACAGCTCCCCGAGGCTGGGGTTGCGGCCGGGAAGGCGATAGGCGAGGTCCTCTTCGGAGAGCAGACCGAGCGCCAGGTCCCGCATGAAATGGTGGGGGCGGATCTCCTCGGCGAACAGCGTGTTCATCCGCCCGACTCCGCCGCACGTTTCATCCCCTGCGCCTCGAGCGACAGGTAACGCCTGACGAGGTTCCGGATGAAGAGGCCCACGATCGGCACCATCAGGCCCCGCATCTCGATGGTGAGAGTGAGGAGCGACCGGTCGTCGCCCAGCGCTTCGATGCGGTGCCCGGCCGTGTTGGTGACCCCTCCGGACTTCTGGCGCCACTCGAAATAGGCGGGCGGGTCCCAGGCGGTCACCTCCCATATCCCTTCCGGGAGCTTCGGCTGCTTGAGCTGGAACCAGCTGCCGACCCCTACCGGCCCCGGGGTGAGGGCTTCGACCGAATCGACCGTCTCCACCCGACGAGGCCAGGACTCGATGTCACTGACCACGTCCCAGACCCGCTTCTGGTTGGCCCCGATCTCGATCGATTCCTCGAACCGCATGCGCAACACCTCCGTCGAAGGGTGCCCCAGCCTATGCCGTAGCGGCGTCGACGCGGCGCGTCCCGGGAGTCTCACCGCGTCAGGGCTCCGGTCGGTAGAAGGCGCGGGGCGGGCCAGCCACCTCCGACCCCGGATGGCCGCCGATCGTCTCGGTCATCCACCTCGCCCAGCGGTCGGTCAGCTCGGCGGCGTCCGCTCCTGTCATCGGGGCGCCGATCACCACACCGATCCGGCCCCGGCGGAGGCGGTTGTCGAGCCCGAACACTCTGCCAGTGCCGATCACGGCGACCGGCACCAGGGGCACCCCGGCCCGCACCGCCAGCCACGCCGCCCCTCGTTTGGGAGGCCACGTGCCCCAATGGGTCACCCTGGTGCCTTCGGGGAAGACGCCGACGACCTCCCTGTGATCGAGTGCCGACAGGGCAGTCCGTAGCGGAGCCAGCGGCACGCGGCGGCGGGGAAGCGGGATCCCGCCGGCACCCAGCACCAGCCAGTCGAGGAGCCGGCTGTTGCCGAAGAAGTCGGCGACGACCAGGAAGCGCACCGGCAATCCGAGCGAGGCTCCAATCAGCGGAGCGTCGAAGTGGGAGTAGTGGTTGGCGGCGATGACGAACGGCGGGTCGGGCACCGGCGCCTGCCTTTCGATCTCCAGCCCGAAGACCGTGCGCCCGGCGAACCGGAAGGCCGGCGAGGCGAGGCCCCACAGCCGCCGGGAGCGGCGGGGGTCGTAGGCGGGCGGAGAGTTCGATCTGAGAGGCACGCTCGCAACAGTTTGGCGACGGGAAACGACAGGGCGTCGGATTGCATTCGACTCGCTGTCGGCGCCTCCCCCTCATAGGTTCGCACCTCCGCGACCGCACATCCCGTTGAAGCTCACCACGCTCACCTTCGCCTACCCCGGCGTGCCCGCCGAGCGCCGTGCCGAACTGGCGCCGGCGGCCGACGCCTACCAGCGTCTCCGCGACGAGGGGGTGGAGGCGTTTCTGCTCTCGACGTGTCTAAGGGTCGAGGTCGCCGTCGCCGGTGGCGATGACCTCGCCCGATCGGCGCTCCAGGCGCTCTACGGCAGGTCCCCGCGACCGGTCGAGGTCCGCCACGAGCGCGAGGCCTTCCTGCACCTGTGCCGGGTCGCCGCCGGTCTCGAGTCCCCGGTGGTGGGGGAGGTGGAGGTGCTCGGCCAGTTCCGGGCGGCCGTGGCGGCCTTCGCCGGAACGTACCCCCGTTCGCATCCGTTGAGGAGGGTCCTCGACGGCGCGGTCGCCGCAGCCCGGGCCGCACGACGCCGCGCCGGGGTCTCAGCCCACGGGTCGCTGGCGGCGGTGGCGGCCAGGGAAGCCGCACGCCACGGGAGGGTGGCCGTCTTCGGTGCCGGAGCGATGGCGCGGGCCGCCGTCGAGGAGCTCGCCGACGTCGAGGTGGCGGTCTTCGCCCGTCGCCGCCTCCAGGTGGGCGGTCACCACACACGGCCGTGGGAAGAGGCGTTCGACGCCCTCGTCGACTACCCGGCGGTCGTCTCGACGGTTCCGGGGAGCGAGCAGCCGTTCCCCACCGACCGGGTGGCGGCTGCGATCGGCGCTCGCCGTCGGCCCCTCCTCCTCGTGGACCTGGGGATGCCGCCCGGCTTCATCCGCCTCCCCGACAACCCGCACGTCCAGCACCTGACGATCGACGCCGTCGCCACCCGCGCCGGTGGCCCACCCCGACCCGACTACGAAGCCGCCCTGACAGAAGAGGCGGAGAAGGCGTGGAGCCGGATCGCCGCGCCCGATCGGGCCAGGTCGGTGATCGCCGGCCTGGTCGACCAGGCCGAGTCGGCCGTCGACGAAGAGGTCAGCCGCTTCGCCCGGCGCCTCCAGACCACCGACGACCCCGAGGCAGTGCTCCGCCAGGCCGCCCGCACCGTCGCCCGTCGTCTCCTCCACCGGCCCATCTCCTACATCAACTCGGCCCCGGAGGCCGTCGAGGTGCTCGCAGAGGCATTCGGGGTCGACAGATGAGAAAGATCCGCATCGCCACCCGTGGGTCCCGGCTGGCCCTGGCCCAAGCCCATCGCGTGGCCGAAATGGTCCGGGCCCGCGCCGGCGTCGACGAGGTGGAACTCGTCGAGGTCCCGACCCTCGGCGACCGCGACCGGACCACCTCCCTGAGCGAGCTGAGCGAAGTGGGCGCCTTCGTGAGAGCCGTCCAGGAAGCGCTCCTGGACCGACGGGCCGACCTGGCCGTCCATTCCCTCAAGGATCTCCCCGTCACCCAGCCGGAAGGCCTCGAGATCGTGGCCTATCCCGAGCGCCGATCCCCCCACGACGTCCTCGTCGGCTGCGCCCTCGACTCACTGCCCCCGGGGTCACGGGTCGGCACCTCCAGCCCGCGACGCGCCGCCCAGCTGCGACAGCTCCGCCCCGACCTGTCACCGGTTCCGATGCGGGGCAACGTCGACACCCGTCTCGCCAAGGTGGCAGACGGCGAGTTCGCCGCCGCGATCCTGGCCGAAGCCGGTCTCGAGCGGCTCGGCCGCGCCGACGCCGTCACCGAGAGGTTCGGCTTCGACCGAATGGTGCCCGCCCCGGGTCAGGGGGCACTCGCCGTGGAGGCGGCGACCGGCACCGCCGGCGCTGCGGTGGGCGGGGCCCTCGACGACCCGTCGCTGCGGCTGCTCCTGCACGCCGAACGGCTCCTCCTCGCCGAGACCGGCGCTGGATGCCGTTCGGCTCTGGGCGCGGTGGCGGAATGGGACGACGGCATCCGGCTCACCGCCTTCGTCTCCGACGAGAAGGGAAGCCGCCGTGCAGTCGTCTGGGGGGAGTCCCCGGAGGAGGTCGTCGCAACAGCCCGAAAGGAGCTGGGGCTGTGAGGAAGGTGGCGATCACCACCGACCGTTTCGAGGACGCCGCTCCCTGGTACGCCGTCCGGGGCCTGGAGCCCGTCGCCCTTCCCTGCATCCGAGTGGTGAAGGCGCCCGAAGACGCCCTCCGCTCAGCCCGGCTCGCCGCCGAGTCGGCCGACCTGCTCCTCATCACCTCCCCACGCACCGTGCGGCTGCTGTGGCACGGGCGCCGCATGCCGCCGGTCCCGGTGGCGGCGGTGGGGGAGGCGACGGCGGCCGCAGTCGAGCAGGCAGGCGGTTCGGTGAGACACATCGGATCGGCCGGACTCGCCCAGCTCGCCGCCGACCTGAGCCGACAGTTGCCGCTCGGACGGGTCGTCTTCCCCCGGGCGGCCAACGCCGATCCGGCGCCTCTCGCGTTGGTCGACTCCGAAGGGACAGAGATCGTCGCCTTCGACGTGTACCGAACCGTGCCGACCGCCCCCGGCCCCGACCCGGTGGACGCGGTGGCTTTCGCATCGCCTTCGGCGGTGGAGGGCTGGTTCCTGTCCCGGGCCCTCGACGGGCTCGTCGTCGGGGCGATCGGGCACACCACCGCCGCGGCGCTCACGGGCCACCGGCCCGTGGTCGTGCCGGATCGTCCGTCCCACCGTGCCCTCGCCGAAGAACTCGCCCGCTCCCTGGAGGTGAACACATGACGTTTCCCGCCGTCCGTCCCCGCCGCCTGCGCATGCGCGACGCCCTGCGCCGCGCCGTCGCCGAGACCCGCCTGCACCCCTCCCAGCTCGTGCTTCCGGTGTTCGTCGTGGATGGAGAGGGGGTTCGCAACCCGATCGGGTCGATGCCCGGGCACTTCCAGCTGTCGGTGGACCAGGTGACCTTGCTCGCCAAAGAAGCCGAGTCCGTTGGTGTCGGCGGGATGCTGTTTTTCGGTGTCCCCGCCCACAAGGACGAGACCGGCTCGTCGGCATGGGACCCCGCCGGTCCGGTGCCCCGGGCGATCGCCGCCGTGGCAGACGCCGCCCCGGAGCTGGTGAGGTGGGCGGACGTGTGCCTGTGCGAATACACCAGCCACGGCCACTGCGGTCCCGTGCGGGGTGGCGTGGTCGACAACGATGCCTCCCTGCCGCTTCTCGCCCGGGCCGCCGTCACCTATGCCGAGGCAGGAGCAGAGGTCGTCGCCCCGTCCGACATGATGGACGGCCGGGTCGCCGCCATCCGGGCAGAACTGGACCGCGCCGGCTTCCACGACGCCGTCATCTGCTCGTACGCGGTCAAGTACGCCTCCGCCTACTACGGGCCGTTCCGGGACGCCGCCGGGTCCGCTCCCGCGTTCGGCGACCGCCGCACCCACCAGATGGACCCGCCCAACGTCAGAGAGGCGCTCCGAGAGGCCCTGCTCGACGTCGAAGAAGGCGCCGACATGGTGATGGTCAAACCGGCCGGGCCGTATCTCGACGTGGTGAGGGCGGTGGCGGAGGTCTCCCCGGTGCCGGTCGCCGCCTACCAGGTGTCCGGAGAGCTGGCGCTGATCGAGGCCGCCGGGGAGAGGGGCTGGGTCGACCGCGACCGGGTGGTGATGGAATCCCTCGTCGGCATCGCCCGCGCCGGAGCTGACGTGGTCCTCACCTACTTCGCCCTCGACGCCGCCCGCCTGCTGGAGGGTTCTCGATGACTCCGGCCACTTCCCGCACCCGCTCGACGGAGTGGTTCGCCCGAGCGACCGAGGTCATGCCGGGCGGCGTCAACTCGCCGGTCCGCGCCTTCGGGGCCGTCGGCGGCTCGCCGCCGTTCGTCGAATCCGCCCGGGGCGCCCATCTGCACACGGTCGACGGCGACGAGTACATCGACTTCGTCGCCTCCTGGGGAGCGCTGATCCTCGGCCACGCCCACCCCCTCGTCGTGGCCGCCCTCGAGGAGGTGATCGCCGCGGGAACCTCGTTCGGGCTCCCCACGGTCGCCGAAGTGGAGCTGGCCGAGCTCGTCTGCTCGCTGGTGCCGTCGGTCGAGGTGGTGCGGATGGTCAACTCCGGCACCGAGGCGACGGCATCGGTGCTGCGCATCGCCCGCGCCGCGACCGGCCGCTCCAAGGTCGTCAAGTTCGAGGGCTGCTACCACGGCCACAGCGACTCGTTCCTCGTCAAAGCGGGATCCGGCCTGGCCACCTTCGGGGAGCCCTCCAGCCCCGGCGTCCCCCCTGCCACCGCCTCCGACACCCGGGTCGCCCGCTACAACGACCTCGACTCGGTGGCCGATTGCCTCGCCGATCGCGAAGTGGCCGCGGTCGTCGTCGAGCCGGTCGCCGGCAACATGGGGTGCGTCCCACCCGACCCCGATTTCCTCCCCGGCCTGCGGCGCCTCTGCGACGAGCACGGCACCCTCCTCGTCTTCGACGAGGTCATGACCGGGTTCCGGGTCGCCCTGGGCGGCGCCCAGGCCCGCTACGGGGTCGTCCCCGACCTCACCGCCCTCGGCAAGGTCGTCGCCGGGGGAGCGCCCGGAGCCGCCTACGGGGGGAGAGCCGACCTCATGCGCCAGGTCGCCCCCGACGGCCCCGTGTACCAGGCGGGGACCCTGGCCGGAAACCCGCTCGTCACCGCCGCCGGTCTCGCCACCCTCCGCTACCTGGCCGACCACCCCGACCTCTACGACAGGTTCGACGTCGCCGGCGGCCGGGTGGCCGACCACCTCGGCGCCGTCCTCTCGAGGATCGGCCGGCCCGGCGTCGTTACCCATGTCGGGGGAATGTTCGGCATCTTCCTGGGCGTCGAAGACGTCCGCAGCTGGGACGACGTCTCGGCCGTCGACCGGGAGTGGTTCGGCCGCTTCTTCCGCGCCGCGCTGGAGCGGGGGGTGCTCTTGCCCCCGTCGGCGTTCGAGGCCTGGTTCCTGATGGAGGCCCATCTGGACGGGACCCTCGACCGGGCCCTCGACGTCCTGGAGGAGGCGCTGGAGGTGAGCGCCCGATGAGGCTGCTCGCCGCACTGCGCGGAGAACGGCTCGACCGTCCCCCGATCTGGTTCATGCGCCAGGCCGGTCGCTATCTCCCCGAGTACCGGGAGCTGCGGGAGCGGTGCTCGTTCGTGGAGGCGATGCGCCGCCCCGACGTCGCCGTCGAGATCACCCTCCAGCCGCTGCGACGGTTCCCGCTGGACGCCGCGATCGTCTTCGCCGACATAATGACGCCCCTGGAGGCGCTGGGCATCGAGGTCGACTTCGACCCCGGCCCTCGGCTCCAGCCGCTGAGCCTCGACCAGGTCGCCCACCTGCCGGCCTTCCGGCCGGAGGCAGTCGGTCATGTGGCGGCGACGGTCGCCGGGGTTCGCGCCGAAGTCGGGGCGGACGTGGCCGTGATCGGCTTCGCCGGAGGGCCGGCGACGGTGCTGGCCTACCTCCTCGAAGGATCCGGATCCCGCCACTTCTCAGAGTTCCGGCGCGCCCTCCACACGCCCGGCGTGGACGCCGCGCTCGGCCGGCTGGCCGAAGCGACCCGCCGGTATCTGCGGATGCAGGTGGAGGCGGGCGCCGATGTCGTCCAGCTGTTCGACAGCTGGGCGGGCGCCCTGTCGGTGGATGTGTACCGCCGCCACGTCATACCCGCCGCCCGCGCCGCCCTGGCCGACCTCGACGTGCCCACCATCTACTTCGCTCCGGCCGCCTCCCACTTGTTGGAGGTGATGCCCGAGATCGGCGCCACCGCCTACGGAGTCGACTGGCGCCTGCCCATCGACGAAGCCTGGAGGCGTCTGGGCCGCAGCCACCCGGTCCAGGGCAACCTCGACCCGGCCGTCCTCCTCACCGACCCGCCCACCGTCGCCGCTGCCACCACTCACGTGCTGGAACGGGCGAGCGGAGTCGACGGTCACGTGTTCAACCTCGGCCACGGGATCCTGCCGACCACCCCCGTCGACAACGTCGCCGCCATGGTCGAGACGGTGGTGGGTTGGGACCGTTCCTCGACCGCCGCCACGAAAGGAGCATCCGCTTGAGCGCCCCCGAGACTCTCGAGGGCTGGTTCGCCCTCCACGACTTCCGACGTCTCGACCAGGCCGCCTGGAGAGCGGCCCCGCCAGAGACCAAGGAGAAGGCGCTGGCCGAAGCCCGCGACCTGCTCGACGCCTATGCCCGCGTCGACGACGCCCCGGAAGGACGCAGCGTCACCTACGCAGTGGTCGGCCACAAGGCCGACCTGCTGTTGTTCCACCTCCGGCCCGAGGTCGGCCAGCTCGCCCGCCTCGAGCAGGAGTTCGACCGCACCCTCCTCGGGTCGATGACCACCCGTCCCTACTCGTACCTGTCGGTGATCGAGATCAGCCGCCACAACGCACCCGAGGGAGCGGCAGAGAACATCGAATCGAGCCCCTACATCCAGGCTCGCCTCCGCCCCGAGATCCCCGAACACAGCCGTTACGTCTGCTTCTACCCGATGAGCAAGAAGCGGCACCTCACCGACAACTGGTACACGCTGCCGTCGGAGGAGAGGGCCCGCTTCATGCGGGAGCACGGCCGGACCGGTCGCAAGTACGCCGGCAAGGTGACCCAGATAGTCACCGGCTCCATGGGCCTCGACGACTGGGAATGGGGGGTGACCCTCTTCGCCGACGACCCCCTCCAGTTCAAGAAGCTCGTCTACGAGATGCGCTTCGACGAGGTCAGCTCCCGCTTCGGGGAGTTCGGCCCGTTCTACGTAGGAGAGAAAGTCGACGATCTCAGGAGGTTGTTCGGTGAGTGAAAGAGCCGTCTTCTTGGTCGGGTTCGGCGGCCCCGAATCCCTGGACGAGGTGCCGCCGTTCGTCGAGTCGGTGCTCGGGCGCGTGCCGCCCGAGCACGTCACGGAGCATGCGGTCGAGCGCTACCGCCTGATCGGCGGGGGCTCGCCGCTTCCGGCCACCACCCGCCGCCAGGCGCAGCTGGTCGCCGAGGAGCTGGGGCGCCGCGGTGTCGACGCCGGCGTGTACGTGGGGATGCTCCACGCCGACCCGACCATCCGATCGGCTGCCGACCGGATGGTCGCCGACGGCGTGGAGGACGTCACAGTCGTGAGCCTCGCTCCCTACCGGTGTGAAGTGTCCACCGACGCCTACGAGGCCGCTGCCCGGCGAGCGCTAGAGGGCAGGGTCGAGACGCTGCGTTTCGCGCCCGACTGGAACCTCGCACCCCGCTACGTGGAAGGCCTGGCCGAGATGCTCTCCGAAGCGCTCCGTCAGGCGCCCGAAGGAACCCCGGTCGTGTTCGCTGCCCACAGCCTGCCCCAGCGCATGATCGACCAGGGCGACCCCTACGTCGACCAACTGACCGCCACCGCCCGCGAGGTGGCTTCCCGCCTCGGCCTCGCCGACTGGCACATCGCCTACCAGAGCGTGTCGGCAGCCGCTCGCGAGCCGTGGCTCGGGCCGGCGGTGGAGGACGTGATGGACGAGCTGAAGGCACGGGGCGCACCGGCGGTGATGGTCGACCCGATCGGGTTCATCGCCGACCACGTCGAGACTCTGTACGACAACGACGTCGAGCACCGCCAGCACGCCGACGAGATCGGGATCGAATTCCACCGCTGCCGCTGCCTCAACGACCATCCCGCCCTGATCGACGCCCTGTGCGACGTCGTGACCGAAGCCATGGCAGGTGTCTGAGATCGGCCCCGTCGTAGTGGTGGGAGGCGGGGTCACCGGGCTCGTCGCCGCCCACCACCTCCTCCAGGCCGGGGTCGACGTGGCGATCGTCGAGGCCTCGCAACGCCTCGGGGGCAAGGTGCGGACCGAACACGTCGACGGATTCGTCGTCGAAGCCGGGCCCGACAGCTTCGTCGCACAGAAGAGAACGGTCCTCGAGCTCGCCGCCCACCTCGGCCTCGACGGCGACGTCCGGCCGACCCGTCCCGGCGTCGGCGGCTCGCGGGTGTGGTGGGACGGCCGCCTCCACGACCTGCCCGAAGGGCTGCTGCTGATGGCGCCGTCGCGCCTCACGCCTCTGTTCCGCTCGTCGCTCCTGTCGTGGAAAGGCAAGCTGCGGGTGCTCGGCGACCTCTTCCTCCCGAGGGGAGGCAGCGACGACGAGAGCCTGGAGTCGTTCGTTCTGCGCCGCCTCGGCCCGGAGATGCTCGAGCGTGTCGCCCAGCCCCTCGTGGCCGGCATCCACGCGGCGGAGCCTTCGACCATGAGCCTGAGAGCCAGCTTCCCCCGGTTCCTGGACATGGAGAGGGAACACCGCAGCCTGTTCCTCGCCGCCCGGGCGGCCAGGAAGAAGGCGACGGGGGCGAGCGGGAGCCATTTCGTCACCTTCGCCCGGGGCATGGGCCAGCTCACCGACGCTCTCGTCGAGGCAATCGGGCCGGCTTACGTGCGGACAGGGGTGGCGGTGACGGACCTGGAAGCCCGAGGAGGCGGCTACCGGCTCGGCTTGGGCGCCGGGTCGACCCTCGAAGCCGCGGCGGTGGTCCTGGCTGCGCCGGCCCGCACCACTGCCCGGTTGCTCGCTCCGGTCGTTCCCGAAGCAGCGGCCGCCATCGGCGGCATAGCCCAGGTGTCGACCTCCACCGTCACCCTCGTCTACCGGGCGGCCGACGTCCCCGAGCTGTCGGGAACCGGCTTTCTGGTCCCGGCGGCACAAGGCCGCAAGGTGACAGGGGTGACGTTCCTATCGAACAAGTGGCCGGGACGCGTCCCCGACGACCGCTTCGTGATGCTGCGCGCCTTCGTCGGAGGCCGGCACGGCCAGCAGGCAGCCACGTGCCCGCGCGATCAGCTGGTGGAGATCGTCCGCGCCGAGTTGGCCGAGATGCTCGACTTGCGGGCCGACCCGGTGCTGACACGGGTGTTCCAGTGGGTGGACGGCCTGCACCGCTACACGTTGGGTCACCTGGACCGGGTCAGGGTCGCCGAGGCGGCGTTGGATCAGCACCCCGGCCTCGTCGTCGCCGGCGCCGCCTTCCACGGCATCGGGCTCAACGAATGCGTCGACTCCGGCCGCCGGGCGGCGATGCGGCTGCTGGCGGGACAGCTCGCCGGCCAGCCGGGCGGCCGGCGGTAGCCGTCCTCTGCCGCACGCCAGGCCGGTGCAGGGAAACCGCCTGATTCGAAGCCGGTGGGGCGGTTACGCTCGGCGCGGTGATCGAGGTGAGTCGATGACCGAACGCGGGCGCGACCCCGCCGAACGGGGCATCCTCCGGCTCTTCTACCGGGATTGGCGGCCGACGCGGCTCGGTCGGATCGCCAATCGGCTGACGGAGTGGTGGGCGTCCAAGGGACTTCCGCCGCGGTTCCAGCAGACGCTCGAGGTCCGGGGCCGGAAGTCCGGACAGATCCGCTCCACACCCGTGGTGGTGACGACCGTCGAGGGTGAGCGGTACCTGGTGGCCATGCTCGGCCCCGACTCGGAATGGGTCAAGAACGTGAGAGCCGCCGGCGGCGAAGCCGCCCTCCGGCACGGCGGCCGCCAGCCGGTCCGCCTGGAGGAGGTCCCGCCCGAACAACGCGCCCCGGTCCTCGCCGAGTACGTGCGGATCGCGACCAGCGGTCGGCGTCATATCCCGGTGGCGCCGGGAGCGTCCCTCGCCGAGTTCGATGCCGTCGCCCACCTCTACCCGGTGTTCCGGATAGCGAGTCGCTGAGCCCGCGTCCACGTCGGCCGACGGGCCTTCAGGACTCCATCCGTCCCGTCGCCCAGGCCCACGCCGCCAGCTCCACCCGATTGCGGGCCCCGACCTTGGTCATCAGGTGGGAGATGTGGGTCTTCACCGTCGGAAGGGAGATGAACAGCTCGTCGGCTATCTCGGTGTTCGTCAGCCCTCTCGCCACCGCCTCGAGGACTTCCTCCTCCCGTTCGGTGAGAGGCTCGAGCGGCTGGGGGACCTCCCGGGGCTGGGTCTTCGAGAAGTGACGCAGCAGGCGCACGGTGATCGACGGAGACACCAGGGCGTCGCCGCGGGCGGCGGCGTGCACCGCCTCGACGAGCAGTTGCGGGCCGGCGTCTTTGAGCAGGAACCCGGAGGCGCCGTTGCGGAGAGCGGTGTAGACGTACTCGTCGAGATCGAACGTGGTGACCACCACCACCGGGATCGGGTCCTCCACGCCGGGACCGGCGAGGCGCTTCGTCGCCTCCAGCCCGTCCATCTCGGGCATGCGGATGTCGAGGAGGGCGACGTCGGGGCGCAGCCGGCGCGCTTCGGCGACCGCGGTCCGGCCGTCGGCAGCCTCGCCCACCACCTCGATCCCGTTCGACTCGAGGATCAGCTTGAACCCGGAACGGACCAGCTCCTGGTCGTCGGCTATCAGCACCCGCAGGGGCCGGCCGGACGTCATCTCTCTATCGGAATCCATGCGGTCACCGACCATCCTCGGCCAGGGCGCGGCCCGGCCCAAAACTGGCCACCCAGCGCCGAAACCCGCTCTGCCATGCCGGTGAGCCCGAACCCGCGCTCGCCGACACGCTCGTGGTGGCGTCCGTCGTCGACCACGCTCACCTGGATGCCGTCGTCCTGGCGTCGCACCTTCACCTCGACTCGGGACACGTCGATACCGTGGCGGCCGATGTTGGTGAGACTCTCCTGGACGATCCGGTAGATCGACGGCTCCATCGAAGCCGGCACCGCCGAGTGGTCGATCTCGATGTCGAGTTCGTAGCCGTCCCGTTTCGACGCTTCCCGGGCGAGAGTCTCCACGTCGGCGAGGCCCGCGGTGGGCGCCAACGGCTCGTCGCCGCCGGACTCGCGGAGCGCCCCGACCAGGCGGCGCATGGCGTTCATGGTGGCGATGCCGCTCTCTTCGATCTTGGCCAGCGCCTGCTGCACCGCTTCGGGGTCCTTGTTCCCGATCGCCCGGGCCGCCTGGGCTTGGACCACGATCCCCGTGACGTGGTGCGCGACCGAGTCGTGGAGCTCCCGGGCGATGGCGAGGCGCTCGGCACGGCGGGTGGCGTCCTCAGTCATCTCCCGATTCCGCTGCGCCCACCGCCGCGACAGCCCGGCGACGACGGCGAGGGTGAGCGTGAGCCAGAACACCGCCAGCAGCGGGACCGGGGCGGGGGTGCGCACCGCGACGGCGACGGTGCCCATCACGGCCACCAGCAGCCCGAAGGCCGCTCGCCGGGGTTGTTCGGTGCGGACGACCTCGCTCGAGAGGATCGACATTGCGGCGACCTCGGAGAAGCCGAGGGGGCTGAGATTCACACCCAGGATCCCCAGCGTGCCGTAGTAGCCGATGGTCACCAAGAAGGCCAGCCCACTGGCGACGACCACACCGGTCAGGGGGTTGCGGAAGGTCCCGAACACGAGCCAGACCATCACGAAGGCGATCGCCGCCGAGAGCCAGGGGGTGTGCCTGCCCACCGAGGTGATCAGGTCGATCGCGACGAAGGAGGCCATCCCCACGACTATCCCGGCGTAGACGATGGCGTCGAGGGCGCGGCTCCAATCGAGCGATCGCAGGGGTCCTGGCTCGCGCTCGGACCCGGCAGGTGAAGGGGAGTCCACGACCGCGAGCCTATCGGGCGCCTGTCGGAGGGGAATCGTCCATAAGGATGATGCCGGATTCGTCTCTGCGGCCGATGCGGGCAGGCGGTCGTTTTCGCACAGTGGCCGGCATGAACACGTTTCTCGAATTCTTGGTCGGGACGGGCCTCGTGGTGGCTGCGTCCCTCGTCGTCCTGATGCTCGTGGGAGGTGCCTTGACGGCGGTCCTCGAGTGGATCCGTCCGCAGGGCCCCTTGACCGGAAGGAGCGCACGATGACGTTGGAGAGGCCAGTCTTGGTGGGCCGTGGCCTGACGAAGCGCTACGGCGACGTCACGGCGATCGACGGAGTGGACATCGACGTATGGAGGGGGAGCTCGATCGCCCTCACCGGGCCGAGTGGAGCGGGGAAGACGACGCTTCTGCATGTTCTGGCCGGGATCATCCGTCCCGACGAGGGCAGCGTGACCCTGGAAGGGGTGCGGATCGACTCGGCACCCGACCGTGAGCGGTCACGTCTGCGCCGTCGCCACTTCGGCTTCGTGTTCCAGGAGGGCTATCTGGTCCCGGAGCTGACGGCGGTGGAGAACGTGGCCCTTCCGCTGATGCTCCTCGGTCATCCCAAAGCCAAAGCGATGCGCGAGGCGTACCGCTGGTTCGAACCGTTCGGCCTCGAGGGGCTGGAGCACCGCCGCCCCGGTGAGCTGTCCGGTGGCCAGGCACAGCGCGTCGCCATCGCCCGGGCGATCATCACCGGGCCCTCCGTGGTGTTCGCCGACGAGCCCACCGCCGCTCTGGACTCGGAGACCACCCATCGGACGATGTCGCTCCTCGAGTCGGCGGTGCGCCACGCCAACGCCGGCCTCGTGGTCGTCACCCACGATCCGGAGGTGGCGGCCCGCTGTGACGTGCAGATCTCGATCCTCGACGGACGGCTTAGGAAGGCGGCATGAGGAACATCTTCTCGCTCGCCGGATCCCTGCTCCGCGGGGGCGGGCGCCGCACGGTGCTCGACCTCAGCCTCACCGTCGTCGGGGTCGCCGTCCCCGTGGCGGTGATCCTGTTGGTCGTCGGCACGGTCGGCGGCTTCCAGGAGAGGGAGAACGCCATGGCCTGGCGCGAGCCGACCCTCGCCGAATCCGACGCCACCGCGCTCCAGCGGCGGAGCTATGAGCCCTGGCAGGGCCGACGGGTGGACGTGGTGGAGCTCAGAGCCCTCGACGGGAACCCCCCGATCCCGCCGGGGATGGACCGGTTCCCCCAGGAAGGAGAGGTGTGGGTCTCGCCGGCTCTCCGGGAGATCCTCGACGACGGCTCCTGGCTCACCTTCGAGCGCCGGGTCGGGGGAGAGATCGTCGGCGTTCTCGGTGAGGAGGCGCTCGCCTATCCCGACGAGCTGGTCGCCGTGGTCGGGAACGCCTCGCTCGAGCCGACGCCCGAAGAGGATCGGCTGCCCTACGACCACCGCCACGGTGGCGGATTCCAGCCTTCCGACGTCCTGCCGATCGGCGAGTTCGCCGCCACCGGCTCCGACCCCAGCCTCCCGCTGCTGTACAGGATCTCGGCGTGGATAGCAGGTGCCCTGCTCGTGGCGCCGTCGCTGTCGCTGCTGGGAGCGGGGGCGCGCCTGACCGCCGCCCGCCGGGGTCGAAGGCTGGCGGCGCTCCGTCTGGCCGGAGCCACGTCGGGGCAGGTGACGGCCCTCGCCGCCCTCGAGACCGCGGTCGGCGCCGGGATCGGCATCGCCCTCGGCGTGGTGGTGGCGGTCGCCGGCATGGCCGTCGTGTCGTCGAGCATCCCCCTCGGTGGGGGGCGCTTCGCCTTCGCCGACCTGGTGCCCAGCCCGCTGGCGGTGGCGGTGATCCTCGTGGGCTCTCTGCTGGTGGCGGTGGCGGCGGCGCTCGCCGGCCTGCGCGAGGTGCGCGCCACGCCTCTGGGTGTCGTCCGTCAAGGCCGCCACAAGAGCCCCGGATGGCGACGGTTCTTCGCGATGGTCGTCGCCTGGGCTGGGTTCATCGCCACGATCCCCTTCACCCAGAGCTCGGGGTTGTACGTGGCGATGGTGGCGGGCCTCGGCGTCGTGATCCTCAGCATCTCCACCGTCGGCCCGGTATTCGCCTGGTTCATGGGCTGGGTCACCACCCGTCTTTCCCGCGGTCCGCGTGGCCTCGTCGCCGGGCGGCGGCTGATGGCCGACCCGATCGGCAGCTTCCGGCCCACGACGGGGCTCGTTCTCATCTCGTTCGTGGCCGGGTTCCTGCTGTTGAGCAGCGCCACTCTGCCCGAAGTCTCCACCGACGACTCGGCGTTGGTGTTGACCACTCAGCGGCCGGGTGAGCAAGTCGACGAGGAGGCGTTGCGCCAACGGCTGGCCGGGATGTATCCCGACGCATCGTTCGGGCCGTCCACCTACGGCTGGCCGACCATCGAGCTTCCCGGCGGCGTCGACGTGGAGGCGGAACGCACCCGCATCGCCGAAGCCACCGGCACCCTTCCCCTGACGGAGGCGGAGCTCGACTACGAGAACCGTCTCTTCATCGAGGACGTGAGGCGGGCGATGTGGGTGGTCGTGGCGATCGCGCTGATCCAGGCGGCGTTCGCAACGTCGGTCGGCTCGGCGGCATCGGTGTTGGAGCAGGCCAACACGTTGGCGGCGCTCTCGCTGGCCGGCACCCCGACGTCGCACCTCCAGGGCGCCCGGGCGTTGCAGAGCGCCATTCCCCTCACGGTGTCGTCCGCCGTGTTCGTGACGCTGGGGTCGGCCGCCGGGGCGCTCACCATCATCGGCGTCAACCCCAACATCGCCATCGTCGTCCCCTCCCTGGTCCAGGCGGCGCTGGTCGTCGTGGCGGCGGCCGCTGCCGCGGTCGCCGGCGCCTGGCTCAGCCGGCCGGTGCTCCGGTCGGTTCTCTCCCAGCCGCTGGCGGAGCGGTGAAGGAGGGGGTGGCCTCCTCGGCCACCCCCTCTTTCATCGGGCTCTCCAGAACTCCATCACGTCGGCGGCGAAGCGATCCGGCTTTTCGATGTGGGGGGAGTGGCCGCAGTTCTCGTACACGACCTCCCGATAGTCGCCCGCCTTCTCGAGCACAGCCCTCAGCTGCGAGACCATGGGCTGTGGCGGCGCCACCTCGGGACCCGGCCAGCCGGGGACCACCCCGAGTTGGCCGAGGTAGGCGAAGTCGAAGAACGAAGTGTCGGACACGATCTGGTCGGAATCGCCGCGGATCCACAGCACCGGAACCGACAGGTCGGCGAACCCGGACAGATCCAGGTACTTGGGCGAGATGGCGTTGTTCATCCCGGTCGTGCCCGGGGCGACGCCCGGCCAATTCTCCGACGCTGTCATGTCGCCCGGGTAGACGTCGTCGCCGACGGCCATCTCCAGGCAGGCGTCCACGTACCGTTCCTCGTCGCGAGGGTCGAACGTGAACCCCTCGGCGACATAGAAGGAGCGCATCGTGGTGCGGACACCGGTGGGGCTGTCGCTCCGGTCCTTGTTGCGGAGCGATTCGACGAAGTCGGGGTTGGCGGTCCCGCCTCCCGACCCGGCGTAGTCGTCGAACACCCGGGTGCCTTCGACGTCCTTGGTCCCGCCGAACCCGTACGGGGACATGCCCGCTTCCAGGACGACCGAGGCCACTTGGTCGGGGTGATCGATGGCGTACTGCATCACCACGCCACCTCCGGCCGACCAGCCGAGCATGTGAAGCGGCGTGCTCAGGCCCATCGTCTCCACCAGGGCGTGGACGTCGTCGGAGAAGTCGCGGACGCCGCGGGTGGCGTCGATCGCCTTGCGCTCCGAGCCTCCAAACCCGCGGTAATCGGGGGCGACGACGTGGAAGTCGGCCGCCAGCGCTTCCATCAGGTGCTCGAAGAACACGCTCGAGGACACGTTGCCGTGGAGCAGCAGGACCACCGGCTTTCCCGGCTCGCCCGCCTGGCGGACGAAGGTCCGCAGCCGGGAGGTCTCGACGGTCGTTGTCGTGATCGGCATGGGTCTCCCTTCCTCACCAACGGATGCAGGCCGCGGCCCACGTGTATCCCGTGCCGGCCGCCAGCAACAGCACCAGGTCGCCGGGCTCCAACCTGCCTTCCCGCGCCGCCCGGTCGAGCCCGAAGAGCGGATCCACCCCGCTCATGTGGCCGGTGTCGTCGAGGTAGACGGCCCGGTCGAGCGGCACGCCGAGAGCGGAGCAGACCTGCTCGTGCATGGAGCGCTTCATGTGGATCCCGCACAGCAGAGCCACGTCGTCGAGGTCGGCGCCCGAGCGCGTCACCGCTTCCCGGGCGGCGGCGACGAAGTTGGGGAGCGTCACGGGGTCGAGGCGCTCTTTCATCGACAGCGGATCGGGCACGTCGAGGAAGTGGCGGCGCTCGGCGACCGTCCGCTCGGACGCCGGCTCCGCCGAGCCGCCGGCCGGCACCTTCACGTCGAGGGAGAAGGAGCCGTCGGTGATCATGTGCGCTCCCAGCACCTCGTGGTCGGTGGTGTCGCCCCGGAACAGGGCTGCCACCGCCCCGTCGCCGAAGTTGAACATGAACCGGGATCGCTCGTTGGTGTAGTCGAGGAGATAGGACTCCCGGCACGCCGCCACCGCCAGCACGTTGCGTATCTCCGGCTCCGCCCGCAGCAGGTCCCGCACCACGCGCACCACCACCGGCGACCCGCACGACACGTAGTCGAGCTCCAGGGCGAAGGCGTTGCGGGCGCCGAGCCGGTGAGCGATGTGGGGCGCCGCCTGCCACACCTGGTAGTCCTTGAACGTCGAGCCGAAGTAGGCGACGACGTCGAGGTCGGCCGGGTCCAGGCCTTGCTCATCCAACAGAGCTCTCCCGGCGCTGACGGCCATGTCGGAGACGTGCTCGTCGGGGGCGGCGATGTGTTTGCCCCGCAGGCCGAAACGCTCCACCAGCACCTCCTCGGGGATGCCGGAGGCGTCCGAGATCTCCCGGGCGGTCATCCACTTGTCCGGCAGGTAGCCGGCGGTGGCGACCAGGCCGACGGGCCTCACCTCGCCCCCAGCCCGCGCTGGATGAAGCGCATCAACTCATCGACGACGTGTTCGGGGATCTCACCGGCTTCGTTCCAGAGGATCCAGCGCATCCCGATGAGCTCGCCGATGCCCATCAGGGCGTAGGCGAGGACCTCGGGGTCGCCTTCTTCGATCTCGCCTGCGTCCATCGCTTCTCGGAGTGCCTCCACGTACCCGGCGGCGATCCTCTCGTAGTGGCGGTGGAGGGCGGCCGGGGATGCGAACTCGGCCTGGCGGATGACCCGGTAGAGGGCAGGATGCTCGGCGGTGAACCGGAAGAACCCTTCGAAGCCGTGCCGCTCCCGCTCGGCGCGGGTCTTGCCCTTGGCGGCCCCTTCGGCCATCGCCCGCCGCACCCGGCGGTTCAGGTCGTCGACGAGCTCGTCGAAGATGGCCTGCTTGGAGACGAAGTAGCGGTAGAAGGTGCCCTGGCTGACTCCGGCGCGTTCGGTGATCTTGACGATCGAAGCCTCCTCCCACCCGTACTCGGCGAAGATCTCCTCCGCTGCCTCGAGCAGCGCGCGGCGGGTCCTCTCACCGCGGGCCGACAGGGCGTTGCCTTCGACCGAGGTGGGCGGGGAGGCCTCTTCGATCCATGGGTCTGACGTCACCGTTGCGCCTCCAGCATCTCGACGATCTCTCGCTTCAGCACCTTGTTCATGCCGGACCGGGGGAGGGCGTCGACGAACCGGACCTCTCGCGGCACCTTGAACCTGGCGAGCCTTCCCCGGCACCAATCCAGCAGCTCCTCGGGGTCCAGCGGTCGGCGGGTGACGACGACGGCCACCCCGGCCTCGCCCCACCGCTCGTCGGGGACGCCGACGACGGCCGCTTCCACGACGTCCGGATGGGCCATCAGCACCGACTCCACCTCGGCGGGGTAGACGTTCTCGCCGCCGGATATGTACATGTCCTTGATCCGGTCCCGGATCCGGTAGAAGCCGTCGGCATCCCGTTCGGCGACGTCCCCCGTGTGCAGCCACCCCCCTCGCATCGCCTCGGCGGTCGCCGCCGGGTCGTTCCAGTAGCCGGCGAAGACGCTGGGGCCGCGCACCAGGAGCTCTCCGGTCCCCGGGCCGTCGATGAGCGACCCGTCCGATCCCTCCAGGGCCACCTCGACGTGGGGGTAGGCCTTGCCGGCGTAGCCGACCTTCTCCTTCACGTACTCGGGCGGCAGCCCCAGCACGTTGGGCGACGCCTCCGACAGGCCGTACCCCTGGACCAGGGAGACGCCCCGCGCCGTCCAGGTCTCGATCAACGACTCGGGCATCGGGGCGCCGCCCACGACCGCCATGCGCAACGACGACAAGTCGGTGGTGGCGAACGAGGGGTGCTCGGCCATGAACAGGTAGTTGGCCGGCACGCCCATCATCGTCGTGACCCTCTTCTCTTCGATCAGCCGCAGCGCCCTACCCGGGTCGAAGCTCGGCTCCAACACGACCGTGGCGCCCTTCCACCAGGCGAGCAGGGGCTGGACGTTCCAGCCGCCGACGTGGAACTGGGGGAGCACCTGGAGGACAACGTCGAACGTCGTCACGTCCATCAGCCGGTCGATGGCCGTGTTGGTCCAAAAGCAGTTGGCGTGGGTGAGGACGGCTCCCTTGGGCCGGCCCGTCGTGCCCGACGTGTAGATGAGGAACAGCGGATCGTCGTCTTCGACCACGACATCCACATCGCCTTCCGCCTCCGGCGGGTCCTCGAGTGGGCGGATCGGCGGGCGGTGCTCCGCTTCGGCCACCACCTGTTCGGCCTGCTCCAGGCGAGACCGGGATGCCAGGACGACGGAGGCGCCGGAATGGTCGACCTGGTAGGCCAGCTCCGGCGGCGCCAGACGCCAGTTCAGCGGCGTCATGACGAGTCCCGCCTTGGCGCAGGCGAAGAACAGCGTGACGTACTCGGGGCAGTTGTCGGCGAGAACGGCCACCCGGTCGCCCCGTCCCAGCCCGCGGCCCATCAACTCGGCGGCCAGCCGGCTGGAGTCGCGGTCCAGCTCACCGTAGGTCACGGTCCGGTCGCAGAAGTCGATGGCGGTCCTCTCCGGTGTCAGCCGGCCCCGGTCGCGGATCCAGGTCCCGATGGTCATGTACGAGCTCATGGCAGGGACTCCTCGAGGAGGGAAGCGACCTCGTCCGGTCTCTCCACGAAGAACAGGTGCCCGGCGCCCTCCAGCACCCGGACCTTCGAGTTCGGGATCATCTCTCCCAGGAGCTCGCTGTTGCGGGGGTCGACGACCCGGTCCTCGGTCCCGGTCAGGATCAGGGTCGGAGCGGAGATCCGGCGCGCCCGATCGCCCCCCGCATAGGTGGTGCCGGCGGCGGCCTGGGCTGCCCACCCCTCGGGGTCGGGCGGAGACTCGAGGCGTCGGGCCACGATCCGCTCGACGAGACGCGGGTCGGGATCCGCGCCGAAGGCGTTGACCACGAAGCGGCGCAACGCCTCGGCCGGCTCCAGTTCCTTCGCCTCGGCGAACAGGCGCACCGTCGCCTCCGGCATCGGATGTCCGTGGGGCGACCCGGGAGTGGTGCACATCAGCACCAGGTGGTCGACGCGCTCGGGGTGGGCGAGCGCCAGCTCCTGGGCGATCATCCCGCCCAGCGACGCTCCGACGACATGCGCCCTCTCCACGCCGGCGGCGTCGAGCACGCAGGCGGCGTCCTCGGCCATCTCGGCGGCCGTGTAGGGGCCGGGCGGGACAGAGGACTCGCCGATCCCGCGGTTGTCGAAGCTGATCACCCGGAAGCGTCTCGCCAGACGCGGGACGAGCGGCTCCCAGCCCCAGCGGGGGTACCCGAGCCCCTGTATGAGGATGATCGGGTCGCCGGAACCGGCCTCCTCCCACGCGATCGTCACGTCTCCGTTGTGTGCCCGGTTCACGAACGCATCCTCCTGCCGATCGAGCTGAGCCCGCCGGGGGCGAAGAGCATCAGCAGCACGAACAGGGTGCCGAGGACGAACAGCGGCTCCGAAAGCGGCCCGGCCAGCCAGTCGGGCAGGGCGTCGATGGCGTCGGAGGTGGCGACACCCGACAGCCGCAGGTTGAGCACCCCGTAGACGAACCCACCCAGTGCCGCGCCCCACAGCCTGCCGGCCCCGCCCAGCACCACCATGATCAGGATCGACAGCGTGAAATCCGGGCTGGTGATGCTGGCGTTGGCCCCCCGAACGACGAGCAGGTACACGGTCCCGCACAGGGCGGCCAGGCCCGAACCGAACACGAAGGACGTCAACTTGTAGGGAAACGGAGCCAGCCCCAGCATCTCCACCCGCGGCTCGTTCTCGCGGATCGCTTCGAACACCCGGCCCGCCCGGGAGGTGACGACCCTGCGGGCGAGCACATACACGACCACCGCGGTGAGGAGCGCCAGCCAGTAGATGTTTCGGGTGTTCACGACGCCCCGGAACAGGTCGGGGACCATGTCGGAGGCGATCGACAGGCCCTCCTCCCCGCCGAGGAAGCGGACCGGGTCGGTGAGGACGAGGATGGAGAAGGCCTCGGCGAACGCCAGGGTCACCATGGCGAAGGCGACTCCGGTCGTCCGCAGAGCCACCGCCCCCAGGAGCGCGGACAGGGCCACCACTCCGACGATCGCCACCACCGCCGCCACCGGATACGGCAGCCGGGCGTGGGCCATGAGGAGGTTGGTGCCGTAGACGGCCAGGGCGAACGGCAAGGCATGGCCGAAGCTGAGCAGCCCGGTGTAACCGAAGATCACGTCGTAGGACATGGCCAGGCCGGCGAGGGTGAGGGCCACCGCCAAGACCTGCAGGGTGCCCGGGGTGTCGAAGGGGCCGGAGAACAGGACCGGGATCCCCACCGGCACCAGAGGCAGCAGGGCGAGGATCACCGCCACTGCGGCGAGGACCTTCGGCGCCTTGCTGCGTCCGCCGTGAGGGACGAGCGCCGGGTCGACGGGACGGGTGGTGGCCGGTTCTTCGAGGGGCTTGGTGGTCACGGTGCCGCCTTCCCGAGCAGACCTTGCGGGCGGATGAGCAGGACCAAGGCCAGCAGGATCACCACCGAGATACTTCCCAAGCCGGTGGCGACGTAGTTGTTCACGTACACCTGGGTGAGCGCGACCAGGGCCGCCGCCAACGCCGTCCCCGGGACCGATCCGAGCCCGCCGATCACGACGACGATGAAAGCGAAGATCAGCTGGGCGGTGCCGAGGCTGGGGCTGATCCCGTTGAAGTACACGGCCCCCAGCGCACCGCCCACTCCGGCGAGGGCCCCGCCGAGAGCGAAGACGATCGTGAAGCTGCGGGCCACGTCGATGCCGAGCGCCTGCACCATGGCCGGGTTCTCGACGCCCGCCCGAATGATGAGGCCGTGGCGGGTACGGCTCAGGAACAGCATGAGGCCGACCAGGAGCAGCACGGCGACGCCGAGGATCAACAGCCGGCTGTTGGGGATGTTGGCGCCTGCGATCTCGGTGGTGTCGGTGAACCAACCCGGCTGGGTGAGCAGACGCGGGTCGTAACCGAACCATCCGCCCATCAGCGCCACCGCCGCCATGCCGAGGCCGATGGTGAGGAGGATCTGCTCGACGTGCTTGCCGTAGAGGCGTCGGATCAGGCCCCGCTCCACGAGAGCGCCGGTCACGGTGCCCACGAGGGCGGCGGCGCCGATGGCCACCAGGAAGCGGGGGCCGGGGGAGAGGAAGGTGACCGAGTCCATCACCCACCAGGCGGCGAAGCCGCCGGCGGCGAAGAAGGCGCCGTGGGCCAGGTTGAGGACGCTCATCAGGCCGAAGATCAGCGAAAGGCCCGAGGCGAGCAGGAAGTACAGGCCCGCCAAACCCAACCCGGTGATCGTGTAGAGGACGAAGCTGCTCATCGCACCTCGACTCCCAGGTATCGGCCGGCGAGCTGCGGGTCGCCCGCCAGCGTGTCCATGTCACCGGCGTATACGGTCTTTCCCTCGTCGATCACCACCGCCCTCGAGGCCAGCTCGGCAGCCACCCACAGGTTCTGCTCGACGAGGAGCACGGCGGTGTCGGCGGTCGCCTTGACCAGCGCCTCCACGACCGATTCGACGACGATCGGCGCCAGTCCCTTGGTCGGTTCGTCGATCAGGAGCAGCCGGTTGGGGTTGAGCAGCGCCCGGGCTATCGCCAGCATCTGCTGTTGGCCCCCGGACAGTGTCCCGGCAGGCTGGTTGGGCCGGGAGGCGAGGTCGGGAAACAGCTCATAGACCAGGTCGTAGCGGTGCTCCACTCCCGGCCTCTCGGCGAGGCGCAGGTTCTCCGCCACGGTCAGAGCGGAGAACACCTCCCGGTCTTCGGGCACGTATCCGATGCCGCGCTGGGCGATGAGGTGGCTGGGGGTGCCGATCACCTCTTCTCCGTCGACGCGAATCGACCCGGTAGCCGGCAGGAGGCCCATCACGGCGAGGAGAGTCGTCGTCTTCCCGACGCCGTTGCGCCCGAGGAGGGCCGTCACCCCGTTCGGCTCGACGGAGAGGTCGACGCCGTGGAGCACGTGCGCCTCCCCCCGCCACACGTTGAGCGCTTCGATCTCGAGGACGCTCATCGGCGTCCTCCCAGGTAGGCGGTGCGCACCCGTTCGTCCGCCATCACCTCGGTGGGGCTGCCCACCGTCAGCAGCTTGCCTTCGTGCATCACGGCGATCCGCTCGGACACGTCCACCACGAACTCCATGCGATGCTCGACCATCACGATCGCCCGGCCCGAGCGGTGGACGTCCTGGATCACCTCGACGAGCGGCGCGGTTTCCTCGGCCGACACTCCGGCGGTGGGCTCGTCGAGGAGCAACAACTCGGGGTCGGCGGCCAGCACCATCGCCAGCTCCAGCTTGCGTTTGTCCCCGTGGGATAGCTCGCCCACCCGGTCCTCCCGACGACGCAAGAGGCCCACGGTCTCCAGCACTTCGTTCGCCTTGGTCGTCGCTTCGTCGTCGTGGCGCGGGGAGGTGAACACCCGAAGGCTCCCCCCGATGGCGGCCTGGGCTGCGAGTCGCACGTTTTCGCCCACCGACAGCCCCGGGAACAGGCTCGAGGTCTGGAAGGTACGGCCCAGCCCCCGTCTGGTGCGCTCCGAGGGCCGGAGCTTCGTGATGTCCTCGCCGTTCAGCTCGATGACGCCCGACCTCGGCGTGTACACCCCGGAGATCAGATTGATCAGGCTGGTCTTGCCGGCGCCGTTCGGTCCGATGATCGACACGAACTCCCCGTGCTGGACGTCGAGGTCGACGCCCTCGACGATGACGAGACCGCCCACGCCCCAGGTGAGCCCGGTCACACGAAGGGCGACGGGCTCGGGCTGTCCGGGGCTCGGGGCGGTCTCGGTCATCGCTTCGATCAGGACTCGGGCGGAGCGGTCGCCTCGGGGTCCAGGGCGTCGACGAGCTCGGCTTCGTACTCGCCCTCTCCGGCCTCCACCAGCCGCACGATGAACATCGGCTGCAGCATGGCGTGGTCCGACTCCCGGATCGTCTGGGTTCCCTTGGGGGCGTCGAAGGTCCAGCCTTCCAGCGCCGAGATCATGCTCGCCACGTCGTCGGGGCTCCCCTCGCTGACCGCCCTGACGATCATCTGGGCGGCGACGAACCCGTCGGGGGTGAACAGGTCCACCACCTCGGCGTTCTCCACCAGGTAGTCGTTGACTTCGTTGTCGGGAGCGCCCTCGAAGTAGTGGTTGAGGAACGACAAGCCGGTGGCGGCGTCGCCGTAGAACGGCCACGTCACCTTGTCGCCCAAGCCGGTCGCCACCGGGGCCGCGTCGAACACGTTCTGCTGGTTCAACGCCTGCCACATGGCACCCGACGTCTCGCCCGCCCAGGCAACGAACACCAGGTCGGGAGCAGCCTGGTTGATCTGGTCGGCGAACCCGGTGAACTCGGTTTCGCTGGCGGGAACCAGCAGCGAGTCGACCGTGAAGCCCCGGCTGCCGAGCACGGCTTCGACCGCGGCGACGTTGGCCGCGCCGAACTCCGTGTCCTGGGCGAAGACCAGGACGTTGCCTCCTTCGCCTTCCACCAGGGCGGCGGCGGTCGCCACGTCCTGGAGGCTCTGGCGCCCCGAGCGGAAGGTGTTGTCGTTCACCCCGGTGATGGCGTCGGTGGCAGCCGGTCCGGCGATGTAGAGGATGTCGTTCTCTTCGGCGAAGCCGGCGAGCTGAACGGCAACCCCCGACACGACGGTCCCGGCGATGATGTTCACTCCCTGGCCCACCAGGTCGGTGGCCTGGCTGATCGCCGCTTCCGGGTCGCCGCCGTCGTCGGAGATGAGGAACTCGATCGGCCGCCCGTTCACCGCTCGGGTGCCGTCGGTGGCGTAGTCGAGCCCCGCCTCCAGGCCTGCCAGGTACTGCTGGCCGTAGGACTGCAGCGGGCCAGACGTCGAGGTGATGATCCCCACACGTATCGGCTCGCCGCTCGCTTCACCGCCGGTGTCGGCGGTCGTGTCGGCCGTGGTCGGCTCGGTGGTGGCCGGGGCGCCCTCCGAAGGGGTGGTCGTGGTGTCGGTGGAGCCCCCGCAGGCCGCCGCGGCCAGGGCGATCACCGCCAGGATCCCGATCCACGCTCGTCTCATGGTCCCTCCTCTGTGCTTTTCCCACCTCTCAACCTGAGAGGTGATTCAGGTCTTGAATAGTTGCCGTGGAGCGGTGGTGTCAAGCGGATCCCGGGGAAATTTCCATCGTCGTTCCAGAATCCACTTGCGCAATGGTCATGTACTTGAATACACTTCAAGTTTATGAACGATGGGAAACGACTCGGCAACGGGAGAGAGCTCGGCAACGAGAACGCGCTCGATCCCGCTAAGGCGATGGCCGAGGCGACACGGATCGCCCGGACGGTGGGTCGGCGAGTGCGCTGGACTGGCTGGGTGTGGCTGGTCATCGCAGTCGCCACGCCGCTCTTCTTCCTCGGCACCTCGACGGATTGGTTGGAGAGGCCCGCCCGGTTCTGGGTGGCGATCGCCTTCATGGTGGTGACGGGCGCGCTGGCGGTGGCAGCCGTCCGCAGGGAGGCCCGAGGCGAGGTGGAGGACCGGCGGGCTACCCGGATCGATGGCCCGGTCACCTGGGCGTACGTGGCGGTGGTGCTCACGATGGTGGTCCTCGACGCAGCCTTCGACACGTCCGGGGCGCCGCCGTGGTTCGTCGTCGGTGCTCTCGCCACGGCGGTGCCGCCGCTGGTGGGAGCATGGCGGATCCTCGTCCGATGAGCGAGAAGCACCCTCGTCACCGTCTGGACGAGATCATCCACACCCCGGTGCGGCTGTCGGTGATGGCCGCGCTGTCCGCAGCCGAGGCCCTCGACTTCCGGCATCTGCGGGACTTCGTCGAGGTGAGCGACTCGCTCCTCTCGAAACACGTCGCGGTGCTCGAGGAGGCGGGCTACGTGACGGTCGAGAAGGGCTTCGAGGGCAAACGCCCCCGGACGTGGCTGTCGCTCACAGACACGGGGCGCAAGGCTTACGACGACTACATCGCCGCCCTGCGGTCGATCACGGAGGGGTGGTCCTGACGCATCAGGCGGCGGGGGAGAGGGCCGGTGAAGGCTCCGGCTCCCTCGTCGCCAACCCGAAGGCGGCGGCGTGGAGCCCCATGCCGATGAGGGTGCCGTGGGGGTAATAGGGGACGATCAAGGTGCTCACCACGATGACGAGGGGCGTGATGGCGATCAGCGTGGCCCACGACCGAGAGACGTGGCGCCGGAAGGCGACGACGCCGGCGGCGAGCCCCGCCAGGCCGATGGCCATGAACAGGATCGCCTCGGCTCCCCACAGCATGCCCCATGGGTCGGGCCAGTCTTCGGCGGCGTAGCTGACCACGACGAGGGGGGCCCCGGCGAGCGTGATCCAGGAAAGGGCGCGCCCGGTCCAGCCCAGGCCCCTGGTGGCGTGGGTGAGCACCCACCCGATCAGCAAGAAGGAGGGAGCCACTGCAGCGCCGTAGAGGAAGTAGGGATCGGTGAGCCCGACCGAAGCTCCCCTGGCGGTGAGCCACTCGTACATCGTCGAGCTCGCGAGCCTGACCATCCACTCGGGTGTGTCCGAAAGCGACCAGACGACGAGCTGGGGAGGAAGTAGGAAAGCGGCCCATACGGAGGCGATCACGCCCGCGGCCGTGCGGATAGATGGTTTGTTCATGCGGCCGGTGACTGTAGAGGTCCAGCGGGGGTACAACGACACGGTCCCGCCACGAGGACGCCACAAGGGAGTTCGACACGAGATGGGAACGAGAATCGAACTGGGCGACGACGAGTTGGTGATCCGGCTCGGGCCCGTCGCCTCTTTGCTGACGTTCCGTCGCACGGTGCGAGTGCCCCGCCGGAGCATCGCCGACGTCAGGGCCGAGCGGAGGGGCGATCTGGAGCCTCACATCGAGCATCGAATCTCGGGGATCGGCCCTCACTACGGGTGGCGCCTTCCCAACCGGCGGCGAGTGGGCCCGATGCTCCGCCGGGGAGCGATCGGGGCCGAGTTCTGGGTCGTCGATGAGGGGTCGGCCGACCAGGAGTTGATCGTCTGCGAGCTGGAGGGCCACCGCTACGCCCGTCTGGTCATCGGCCTCGAGTCCGGGGAGGGCCTGGAGAAGATGCTCTCCGACTGGATCAGCCGTCGTGGGTGACGTTCACACCCAGGAGTCCCTCCGATGTCGCCGCCTTGAGGCGGGCAGCGGGGCGTGGCAGCATCGAAGGAGTGAGCGTTTCGGATCGACGTCTCGAGGACCTGGCGACGCTCCGTCGGGTTCGTGACCGCATCGACCGCGAATACGACCAGCCGTTGGACGTGGAGGCGCTCGCTCGGGACGCATTCATGTCGGCGGGCCACCTGAGCCGTCTGTTCAAGCAAGCGTTCGGCGAGTCGCCGTACTCCTATCTGATGACCCGGAGGATCGAGCGGGCCATGGCGCTGCTCCGCCGGGGCGATATGTCGGTGACCGAGGTGTGCTTCGCGGTCGGGTTCTCCTCGCTCGGCACTTTCAGCACCCGCTTCACGGAGTTGGTGGGGGTCCCGCCGAGTGTCTATCGCCAGCAAGCGGACGGCGTCATGGCCGGGATCCCGCCGTGCGTCTCGAAACAGGTCACCCGGCCGATCCGCCAGAAGCAGGCAAAGCGGGAGGGGCAAACGCCGAGTTGACCCGCACGAGTGTGCCGGGTCACACCACCAGCGGGGCCACGAGCGGATCGATCAGAAATCGAGAAGCAAATGTCCCTGGTCGCCGCATAGGGTGACCGCCATGGACGTCAAGATCTCCCAAGTCATGCTGCCCCACAACGACCCGGAGGCCGCGGTGGCTTTCTACCGAGACGGCCTCGGCTTCGAGGTGCGCAACGACGTCGAATGGCAAGGGATGCACTGGATCACCGTCGGGCACCCCAGCCAGCCCGAGACGTCGATCGTGCTCTACCCGCCGGAAGCCACTCCCGGTCTCACCGACGAGGAACGGCGAGTAGTCGCCGAGATTATGGCCAAGGGCACGTTCGCCTCCGTGAACCTCGCCACCCCGAACGTCGACGAGTTCTTCGCCAAGGTGGAGGCCACCGGGGCGGAGGTCGTGCAAGAGCCCACCGATCAGCCGTACGGGGTCCGCGACTGCGCGTTCCGCGACCCGTCCGGGAACCTGATCCGGGTCATGCAAGCGGGTTGAGGACCATGAACGGTCGTGGCCATGTGGGAGTCGGCGGGGCCCACCCCGCCGACTCCCACGACGTCATCCGGGTGCAAGGCGCCCGGGAGAACAACCTCAAAGACATCGCCGTCGAGATCCCCAAGCGCCGCCTGACCGTGTTCACGGGGGTGTCGGGGTCGGGCAAGAGCTCGCTCGTGTTCGACACGATCGCCGCCGAGTCGCAGCGGCTGATCAACGAGACCTACAGCGCTTTCGTCCAAGGGTTCATGCCCAACCTGGCCCGTCCCGACGTCGACGTGCTCGAGGGGCTGACGGCGGTGATCATCGTCGACCAGGAGCCGATGGCCGCCAACATCCGCTCCACGGTCGGCACCGCCACCGACGCCAATGCCCTGCTGCGCATCCTGTTCAGCCGTCTCGGCGAGCCGCACATCGGACCTCCCACGGCCTTCTCGTTCAACATCCCCACCACCCGGGCGAGCGGAGTCATGACCAGCGACACCGGCGAGAAGAAGGTCGTCCGCAACGTCGTCTACCTGGGCGGGATGTGTCCGCGCTGCGAAGGCACCGGAAACGTGACCGACATCGACGTGTCCCAGCTCTACGACCCGGACAAATCGCTCAACGAGGGTGCCATCCTCGTGCCCGGGTACAAGGCGGGCGGCTGGTCGGTGAAGATCTTCGCCGAGTCGGGTTTCCTCGATCCCGACAAGCCGATCCGGGACTACTCCGAACAGGAGCTCCACGACTTCCTGTACCGGGAGGCCACGAAGGTCGACATGGGTGGGGTCAACATGACTTTCGAGGGCCTGGTGCCGAAGATCCGCAGCTCCTTCTTGTCGAAGGACCGGGAGGCGATGCAGCCCCACATACGCGACTTCGTGGACCGGGCCGTGACCTACGTCCCCTGCCCGGACTGCGACGGCACCCGCCTCAACGAGGCGGCCCGCTCCTCGAAGATCGCCGGCAAGAGCATCGCCGACGTTTGCGCCATGCAGATCACCGACGTCGCCGAGTGGGTGCGCAGCATCGACGAGCCGTCGGTGGCGCCGCTCCTCGCCAAGCTCCAGCACACCCTCGATTCGTTCGTCGAGATCGGCCTCGGCTACCTGACCCTCGACCGCCCGGCCGGGACCCTCTCGGGCGGGGAGGCGCAGCGCACCAAGATGATCCGCCACCTCGGGTCACCGCTGACCGACGTCACCTACGTCTTCGACGAGCCGACGATCGGCCTCCACCCCCACGACGTGCAGCGCATGAACGACCTGCTGCTGCGGTTGCGGGACAACGGCAACACGGTCCTCGTCGTCGAACACGAGCCGGAGACGATCGCCATCGCCGACCACGTGATCGATCTCGGCCCCGGTGCCGGCACCGCCGGCGGAAGGGTTTGCTACGAGGGCAGCTACGAGGGATTGCGCAAGAGCGACACGCTCACCGGACGTCACCTGGACTACCGCGCCGAGCTGAAAGAGGAGGTCCGTCGGCCTTCCGGCTACCTCGAGATCCGCGGCGCCTCCCTCCACAACCTGAAAGACGTCGACGTCGATGTGCCCCTCGGAGTGCTGTGCGTGGTGACGGGCGTAGCCGGATCCGGCAAGAGCTCGCTGCTGCCCGGGTCGCTGCCGCCGGACTCGGGAGCGATCGTCGTCGACCAGAGCGTCATCAAAGGGTCGCGACGCAGCAACCCGGCGACCTACACCGGGATGCTCGAGCACATCCGCAAGGCCTTCGCCAAGGCCAACGGAGTGAAGCCGGCCCTGTTCAGCCCCAACTCCGAGGGTGCCTGCCCGACCTGCAAGGGAGCGGGCGTCACCTTCACCGAGCTCGGTTTCATGGACACCGTCGCCACCGTCTGTGAGGACTGCGAGGGGCGACGTTTCCAGGACACCGTGCTCCAGTACACGCTGGGCGGCCGCAACATCGCCGACGTCCTCGAGATGGCGGTCGAGGAGGCGGTCGAGTTCTTCGCCGCCGGTGAGGCCAAGGTGCCGGCCGCCCACAAGATCCTCCTGCGGCTGACCGACGTCGGCCTCGGCTACCTGAAGCTGGGCCAGCCGCTGACGACCCTCTCGGGCGGTGAGCGCCAGCGTCTCAAACTGGCCGTCCACATGGCGGAGGACGGCGGGATCTACATACTCGACGAGCCGACCACCGGTCTCCACCTCGCCGACGTCGAGCACCTCCTCCGCATGCTCGACCGGCTCGTCGACTCGGGCAAGTCGGTCATCGTCATCGAACACAACCAGGCCGTGATGGCCCACGCCGACTGGATCATCGACCTCGGTCCCGGCGCTGGCCACGACGGAGGCGAGATCGTCTTCGAAGGGACTCCCGCCGACCTGGTCGCTGCCCGCAACACCCTCACCGGCCAGCACCTCGCCGCCTACGTAGGAGCGTGACGACATGTGCCTGAGCCCCTGGCATCCGCCGAAGACGGAGACGGCGACCACGCCGTCGACGGCAGAGGAGATCCCGCAAGGCGGCCCAGTGTTGGTGGCCGTCGGCGGGTCGGAGACGTCCTCGAAGGAAATCGAAGAAACCGTCATCCGGCCACCGGGTCTGTTCCGAATAGAGCTGTGAGAGGGCGGGAGTAGCCCTCCAAAAGCGAAAGGAACGCACATGAGCGGCATCGACATCGGCGCCCGCACCCTCGCCGGGATCGGCGCGATCAATTGGGGGCTCGTCTCCCTGGCAGAGTTCGACCTCGTAGCGGCCGTCTTCGGACTGGAGTTCGGCCAGACCAACACCGCCACCCGCATCGTCTACGGCCTCGTCGGGCTCGCCGGCGTGTGGGTCGTCGCCCGGCTCTTCGCCCGCAGCGAAGCCTCGCGGCCCGCCGTAGCGGCCTGAGCCAGCTGATCGAGCGAATCCGAACATCACGCCGCCGTCCCCACCACGGGACGGCGGCTGCGCGTCTAGGCGCCTTCCGGGCGAACCTCCTCGGCGAGGGAGGCGGCGAGCCGACGCATCGCCTTGCGGATGCGGCTCTTGACCGTCCCCTCCGGCTGGCCGAGATGGCGAGCGACTTCCGTGTAGCTGAGCCCGTGCAGATAGGCGAGCGTGACCGCCTCGCGTTCCTGATCCGGGAGCTCGCTCAAGGCCCGCCGGACGCTGCCCGACACCGTGCGGGACCAAACCTCTTCCTCGACGCTCGCTCGCGCGGGCTCTGGAGGCTGGTCTTCCCGGCGGGCGCGCGCCACCTGGGATCGCACCATGTCGACGGCACGCCGATGGGCGATGGTCACGAGATAGGACCGCAACGAGCCGAGCTCCGTTCGGTACTTCTCCGGTGCATCCCACAGGGTGGTGAAGGTCTCCTGGACGACGTCCTCGGCGAGAGCGTGGTCACGGAGCACGCGCCCTGCCACCGATCGGACGGCGACGTTGTGGAGATGGAAGATCTCCTCGAGGGCGCGTTCGTCGCCATCGCCGACCCTGCGGGCGAGGGTGCCGTCGGTGACGTCTGGTTCGGTCACGTGCGCTTCGGGCTCACCCGACGATGCTATGGACGGGAAGGTCGTTGTGGCGGGAGCTCGAGCCGGGGCGGGTTAGATTCCGGTGAGTGACCACCGACGAGCGTCGGCGATGACCTCCGGCATCTCGCGACTGGCCGATGCGCGGCTCGCCGCCGGTGCCGCGGCCATCGCCGGCGATGCCGCCACCCTCTATCACGTCGTCTCCGGCCTGATGGGAGACGGAGTCCCTTTCGAGACCGTGCTGTTCGACGTTCTCGTCCCGGCCGAGCGGGAAGTCGGGGACCGCTGGCAATTCGGCGACTTCCTGGTGGCCGAAGAGCACGCCGCCACCGCCACGTTGGAGACGGTCGTGTCGCTAATGGCGGGGGCGTTCGATCGGCCCGACGACGGGCCGTTCCTGGTCGTGGCGGCGGTGGCCGGGGACAGGCATTCCCTGGCGGGCCGGGTCGTTGCCGCCCACCTGCTGTACCTCGGTCATCGGACCACCTTCCTGGGCGCCGACGTGCCCGCGCCCGACCTGTACGAGTACCTAGAGCTGGAGCCACCTTCGGCGCTCGTGCTCTCGGCGGCGATGGTCGACCGTCTCGTGGCCGCGCGGGAGGCGGTCCGGGTCGCGCATTCGATCGGAGTTCCCGTCGTCGTCGGCGGCCGTGCCTTCGGGCCGAAAGGGGAGTGGGCCCGGCCGGTGGGGGCCGACGTCTGGGTCTCGCATCCGCGTCGGGTCGCTGCGGTTCTCGATACGTGGTCACCCGATCCCGAACGCGCCGAGAGGCAAGCGGTCGATCCGTCGCCCGGCCTGGTGGAGCTGATGAGCCTGCGGAGCGCCGTCCTGGCGGAGGCGGAAGGTCGCCTGGCGCCGGTCCCCGGTGAGGTCCGAGCCAGGGCCCGGGACGAGTTGTCGATCCTCCTCGGATCGGTGGAGGCCTCGTTGTTCGTCGGTGATACCCGTCCGACGATCGAGACCCTCGCCTGGCAGCGCACGACACTGGAGGCGCACGGCGTGACACTCGCTGACCAGATCCCCGGGGCTCTCCGGGACGCTCTTCGCTCGCTCCATCCCGCCGGTGCCGAGGTGCTGGCCGCTTTTGACCGGACCTGATCAGCTCCGGAGCTTGTCCGGCTCGGGGTTGGGGGCTTCGACGCACAACAGCTTGACCGGCTCGTCGCCGAGGACTTCGAAGCCGTGCTCGATCCCGGCGGGGGCGACGATCACGTCCCCTGCCCCTGTATCGACGGTCTGCCCGTCGATGGTCCAGCGCATCCGCCCAGAGCGCATGACGAGGATGTGGTCCTCTCGGTGGGTGTGCAGATCCGCCTTCTCGCCGGGCTGGTGATCGTTCACGTACACCGCCACGCCCGCCAGCATGATCCACTCGTTGGGGGTGTCGGGGCGGATCACCCGGGTCGCCGTGTCCCGATCGGTGTATTCGGGCATCCTTCCTCTCCGTAGCCGCGGATCACGTTAGGGCCGGTCGCCGCCCGAAACGGCTGGAATGGGAGTCGGCGAGCCCGGGTTGGGGTAGGGCCCAGGCGGAGAGGAGCGTATGGCCGATCATTCCCACCACGGTGCGGATCCAGGCTCGTCCGGGTCCCACCACGACCACGGCCACGGCCAAGGCGAGGCGCACGGCCACGATCAGCACGCCGGCCACGGCGAGTCCATGTTCAGGGACCGCTTCTGGCTGTCGCTCGCCTTCACGCTGCTCGTCGTCTTCTTCTCGGACATGGTCCAGGAGTGGTTCGGCTACCGCGCTCCCGAGTTCCCGGGCTCCGAGTGGGTGGCGCCCGTGCTCGGCACCGCCGTGTTCATCTATGGAGGCGCGCCATTCATCCGGGGGGCGATCGCCGAGATCCGGGCGCGCCAGCCGGGGATGATGCTCCTCATCGGGATGGCGATCACCGTCGCTTTCGGGGCGTCGGTGGCGACCACCTTCGGGCTGCTCCAGCTCGACTTCTGGTGGGAGTTGGCGGCCCTCGTCACCGTCATGCTCCTCGGGCATTGGATGGAGATGCGGGCGATCGGCCAGGCCCAGGGTGCGGTGGCGGCGCTGGCGGAGCTTCTGCCGGACCAGGCGGAGAGGGTCACCGACGACGGCACCGAGCAGGTCGCGGTCTCCGAGCTGCAGGTCGGCGACGTCGTGCTGGTCCGCCCCGGCGGCCGGATCCCCGCCGACGGCGAGATCGTGGCGGGAGCGGCCGAGCTCGACGAATCGATGATCACCGGCGAGAGCCGGCCAGTCGCCCGGGCCGAAGGCGAGCGAGTCGTCGCCGGGACCGTCGCCATCGACAGCTCCATCCGGGTCCGGGTCGAGGCGGTGGGTGACGACACCGCCCTGGCCGGAATCCAACGCCTCGTGGCCCAGGCGCAGGAGTCGAAGTCGCGGGCGCAAGTGCTGGCGGACCGAGCGGCGGCCCTCCTGTTCTACGTGGCTCTCGGCGCGGCGGTCGTCACGGCTGTCGGCTGGCTCCTCGTCTCTCGACCCGACGAGGCCGTGTCGCGCACGGTGGCTGTGCTGGTCATCGCCTGCCCTCACGCATTGGGGCTCGCCATTCCTCTGGTGATCGCCATCTCCACCTCGCTGGCAGCCCGCAACGGGATCCTCCTCAAGGACCGCCTCGCCTTGGAGCGGATGCGAAACGTCGACGTCGTGCTCTTCGACAAGACCGGCACCCTCACCTCCGCCACCCACCGGCTGACGTCCATCTACACCCGGCGAGGAGACGACGACCGAGTCCTCGCCTTGGCAGCAGCCGTGGAGGCGGAGTCGGAACATCCCGTCGCTCGGGCAGTGGTGGAAGCGGCATCCGAGCTGGGTGGCGTACCGGCTGCCTCCGGATTCCGGGCCATGAGCGGGAGAGGAGTCGAAGCTGAAGTCGACGGATCGCGCGTCGCGGTCGGCGGGCCGGCGCTCCTCGCCGAAATGGGCGTCGAGGTTCCCGAGGACGTAGACCGGGCCGTGGCGGAATGGATGCGGCGGGGAGCGGCCGTTCTGTACGTGATCGAGAACGGAGAAGTGACAGGCGCCTTCTCGGTGGAAGACGAGATCCGCCCCGAATCCCGGCAGGCGGTACAGGAGCTGAAGAGGCTCGGTGTCGAGGTGGCGATGATCACCGGCGACGCCCGCCAGGTGGCCGAAGCGGTCGCATCCGAGCTCGGCATCGACAGGGTGCTCGCCGAGGTGCTCCCCGAGGACAAGCACTCACAGGTCGCCGAGTTGCAGGCGCAGGGCCTGCGGGTGGCGATGGTCGGTGACGGCGTCAACGACGCCCCCGCCCTCGCCCAAGCCGACGTGGGGATAGCCATCGGCGCCGGCACCGACATCGCCATCGAGTCCGCCGGGATCGTCCTGGCTTCCGACGACCCCCGGGGGGTGGTGGCGGTGCGAAAGCTGTCGCAGGCGGGCTATCGGAAGATGGTCCAGAACCTGGCGTGGGCCACCGGCTACAACGTCCTGGCGATCCCGCTGGCCGCCGGGGCCCTGGCATGGGCGGGGATCGTCCTCCCGCCCGCGGCCGCTGCGGTCTTGATGAGCGCCTCCACCGTGATCGTGGCGATCAACGCCCAGTTCCTGCGCCGGCTCCAGCTTCGTCCCACCACCGCAGCACCCTGAGCGCTCTGAGCGTCAGCCACCGGGACGGCTGCCCGGGCCCGTCGTCCACGTCGAACCACACCCGCCCAGCCGGGCTGTGGTCGAGTGGCCAGGTGCCGTCTGCGGAGCGGCGCCGGCGGACGTGTTCGATCGCCTCCTCCAAACGAGGGTCCGGGGGCGCTCCGGTGAGGGCGGAGGCGGCCCGGAAGTAGTCGAGGCCGCGGAGGACGTCGTAGTGCCAGCGGTTGGGATGGAGCAGGGTCAGGTACTTGTCGTTGGCGGGCTCTCCGGTGCTCAACCGGCGGAAAAGGTGGCGGCGGAGCAGATACTCCTCTCCCGACCTCCGGGCCTCTTTGGATTCCGGTGTCCCGCCGGTGGCTCGCTCGAACTCGAGCAGGCCCTCGAGGACGTTGATGGTGGTGTCGAACGACGACCGCACCGAGCCGAACTCCGCCTCACAGTTCCACCCCCCGTCCTCGAGGCGTTCGGTGACGAGCCTCTCGACGACGGGGGTCATGTCCACCCCGAAGTAGGCCCCGTTGGCGACGGTGACTCCGTTGATGCACGGCTCCACCTCACCTTCCCAGTAGGGCTGGCCGGCGTGCTCCCAGCGGCAGTTGGAACCGATCGCTTCGACCGTCCAGCGCATCCGCGGCGAGGTGGGTTCGATCCCGAGCTCCCGCAGCAGTGACAGCACGTGGGTGGTGGACGTCCAGGGTTGGCCGTCTTCGTATCCGCCCGACGCGTAGTCGCCGGGGAAGTGGGCGCCTGCGGCCCAGCGGCCGTCATCGTCCTGGTGGGAGAGCAGCCGCGCACCCCACCCTTCGGTCTCCACCCGGGCGCGCTCGGCACGCCATTCGGCCTCGGGGGAGTCCGCCAGGTCGCGCATCACCTGCCAGCGGATCGACGGGTCCGACTCGTCGGGGTCGATCAACCAGACGATCACTCCGTCGTCCACCCGCCGAGCTTACTGATCGATGGCCCTCAGCCAGGGTGGACGAATCGGGTTCGCGCCGTGGTGTGAGCGGAGCCCATTCGGGGGTATGTTTACCCGTCCCATCATCGACAGGCGACGGGAACGACACATACCGGCAGTTCGGGAGGGGCCGATGTCGCTCAGTGGACTCGCGTTCTCCTGGGCGCTGCCGGCTCGGCGTGAGATACGGGTTGCGGTCAGGTCAATTCATGAGTGGACATAGTTCGGCCCGCTTCCGGCCAGACATCGAGGGAATGCGAGCGATCGCGATCCTTCTCGTGCTGCTCTATCACGCCGGAGTCCCCGGTTTCGGCGGGGGTTTCATCGGGGTGGACGTTTTCTTCGTCCTGTCGGGCTACTTGATCACCCGTTCGCTCCTGGAGGAGGTAGGCCGCAGCGGCACCATCCACCTGAGAGAGTTCTACGCTCGCCGGGCCCGGCGCCTCCTGCCGGCCGCTCTGCTCGTCCTGATCGTGACGGCAGGCGCCGTCTGGCTGGTGCTGCCCTTCACTGCGTGGCGGGAATTCGGCGGCGACATAGCCGCCGCCTCTCTGTACTTCATCAACTGGAGGCTGGCGGCACGCTCCGTCGATTACCTGGCAGAAGGGGTGTCGGCCACGCCGGTGCAGCACTACTGGTCGCTCGCGGTCGAAGAGCAGTTCTACCTGATCTGGCCGTTCCTCATGCTGGTGGCGGCGTGGCTGCACCGCCGGAAGGGCTGGTCGCTTGCCCGGACCACGACCATTGTGCTGGGAGGGGTCGTTCTCGTCCCGTCTCTCGCTTGGAGCGTCTCGTACACGGCGGCTTCTCCAGCCGAGGCGTTCTTCGTGACGACCACGCGGCTGTGGGAGCTGGCGATCGGTGCGTTCGTCGCCGCCGCCGGCGTTCGGCTGGCGCCGAACACCCGACTCTCGGCGGCGGTGAGGTCCGCAGGCCTCATCGGGATCGTGGCCACGGCGGTGCTCGTCGCCGAACGAGTGGCATGGCCGAGCTACTGGGCGCTCCTCCCCACCGTGGCCACTGCGGCGGTGATCGCCGCCGGGGCCGAGACGTCGGGGTCGGACAAGGTGGCAGGCCTCCTGCAGAGCCAGCCGATGCAGCGCATCGGCGCATGGTCCTATTCGATCTATCTGTGGCATTGGCCGCCGCTGGCGATCCTCGCCGCAACCGGCGTCGAGCTCGATCCCGCCATGGCGATGCTCGTCACCGTCGTGGCGTGCGTACCGGCCGTTCTCTCCTACCGGCTGCTCGAGAACCCGGTCAGATTCGCCAAGCCGCTCGTTTCCTCACCCGGGCTCAGCCTGAGCCTCGGGGCGAACCTCACACTGTGCGGGGCATTGGCCGGCGTGCTCTTGGTGATGGCGATTCCCCGGACAGCGGGCCCCGACACCAGCGACGCATCGGCGGTCGGATCGACACAACCACTGGGGGCGGAGGTGCTCCGCGAGGACGTGACTGATGCGTTTCTCCTCGAGCAACTTCGCGCGGTGTCGCGGATGATTCCCTCGCCGGCTGAAGCCGTCGACGACATCCCTCCCACTCACGCGGACGGTTGTCATCTCGGTTTCAGGGACGAAGAGCCGAAACTCTGCCCATACGGAGCGGAGAGCGACATCACCGTGGCTCTGGTCGGTGACAGCAAAGCGAACCAGTACACACCCGCCCTCATCTCCATCGCCGAACGGAACGGCTGGCAGCTGAGGGTCGGCACGAAATCCGCCTGCACCTTCTCCCTTGTGATGACCAGCCGAGAAGGCGAGCCGTACTCGGAGTGCCTCACCTGGTCGGAACGTCTCGTGGAGGTATTGGCCGACGACCCGCCGGACCTGGTTCTGGTGAGCCAGGCCAGGTCACAGGCCCTGACCGACGATTCCGGCACGGAGACGACGGAAGCCCTCGTCGAGGGAATGGACCGGGCTTACCGTCCCCTCGTCGATGCCGGGAGCACGGTCGTGATGCTCCTCGACAACCCCCACCCGGGGATGCAGGTGTACGAGTGCGTCGCCGAGCACCTGGACGATCTCGAGGCCTGTACGTTCGCTCGCGAAGATCGGCTCCACTCCGGGGGCCGGGATGCACAACTCCTCGCCGCCGAGCGGTACGGCTATCCCACGATCGAGACGCTCGACTACATCTGTCCGACGCCGACGTGCTTCCCGGTCATCGGGGAAGTGCTCGTGTATCGGCAAGGCAGCCACCTGACGGCCACCTACGTCGAATCCATGGCAGGCGTCCTGGAAGAGCGGATCGAGCCCTTCCTGCGGGGCGCCAGCGAGTCGTGATCGCCGGTCCAGCCTCGACTTCACTCCCGGGCCGACACCGACGACACTGATCCGCCGATGACGACATACATCCTCACTGTCAAGTGTCCCGATGGGCCGGGGATCGTCAATCGCGTGACCGGTGCCCTCTTGGAGGTCGACTCCAACATCACCGAGGCCGCGCAGTTCACCGACCCCGAGACGATGACGTTCGCCCAGCGGATCGTCTTCGACTCCCCGGCCGACCTCGCCGCGGTCGACGCCGCCATCGGCCCGGTGGCCGCCTCCCTCGCAGCCGATTACACCTTGCGGCCGGCGGCGGCTCGCCGGCGGGCGCTGATCATGGTCTCGAAAGTCGAGCACTGCCTCCTCGACCTCCTGTTCCGGCACCGGAACGGTGAGCTCGAGATCGACATCCCGCTGATCATCTCCAACCACACCGACTGCGCTCCGCTCGCCGAGCGGTACGGGATCCCTTTCGAGCACGTACCGGTCAGCCCCGAGACGAAGCGCGAAGCCGAGGCCGTGTTGATGCGCCGGGTCGAGGAACTGGACATCGACTTCGTGGTCCTCGCCCGCTACATGCAGATCCTCTCCGATGAGGTGTGCTCGGCGATGCCGGGACGGATCATCAACATCCACCACTCGTTCCTGCCCGGCTTCAAGGGAGCGCGCCCCTACCACCAGGCTCACGCCAGGGGAGTCAAGCTGATCGGGGCCACCGCCCACTACGTGACACCCGACCTCGACGAAGGGCCGATCATCGAACAGGACGTGGTCCGTGTCGACCACACGCACAGTGTCGAGGACATGGTCAGGCTCGGCAGGGACGTCGAGCGGATCGTCCTGTCCCGTGCCGTTCGCTACCACGCCGAGGACCGGGTGATACTCATCGGCGCCAAGACCGTGGTGTTCACCTGACCGACGCAGCGACTCCTGGCCGAAATGTGCTGGCCCCCGGTCGGCACGAGCGTCTTGTATGGCACCGTGACTGGAAGCGGACTCAGTGACCGAGCCCCAGCCTTCTGAGATCGGCGCCCGACTCCTCGCCGAGCCGGCCAAGGTGGCCTTCTGGGCGGGGCCGCCCGCACAGGGGGTCTACATCGGAAGGGGCCTGTCGCTCGACGTGCACCGCCACTACGCCACCCAGATCACCATCGGTCTCGGCAGGCCTGTCCTGGTGCGCACGGCCACCGGCGACCTCCTCCAACAGCACAGCTTCGTGGTCGGCCCGAACCTCGCCCACGGCATCGAGGCATCCGCGACGCCGATCCTCGAGATCTTCAGCGAAGCCCGGGCCCTGGCCGACTTCGCCGAGAGGCTACGCCTCGAATCGGGCTCGGAAACACCCGAACTGCCCGCCGATCTGGTGACCGAGCTCTGGCCGCATCTGCTGGGAGCCGCCGAGAAGCTCTCCGACGGGCAAGTCGACGACCCGCTCCTGGTGACGTTGATCGACCGTGTCCTCCAGTCGACGCAACAAGACATCGGGGCGGACCCACGGGTCGCCGCCGCCCGGTCTCTGGTGACCGCCCAATTCCTGGTCGACCACGACCGCCCCATCGACGAGCTGGCCGGCCGGGTGCATCTGTCGACGAGCCGATTCCGTCACCTTTGGCGCCAGGAGATGGGGATGTCGATCCAGAGTTATCTCCGCTGGCAGCGCCTCCTCACCGCCATGCAGAACACGGCGCGTGGCGCCTCGTTGACCGAAGCCGCTCATGGCGCCGGCTTCTCGGACTCGGCCCATCTGACCCGGGTCTTCCGCGCCACCTTCGGGATACCGCCCTCCCGAATCTTCAAAGACAGCCATTCCGTTCAAGTCCTCACGGCGTCCGTCCAGTAGTCGTTCTCTGTCGAACAGATCGAGAACGGAGGTTCCATGTCCACTCTGATCCGTCTCGCCACCCTGGCGGGGCCCTATTCAGGCATCGGCGCTCTGGTGCTGGGGCTCTTGCACTGGTTCTTCGGTGTCAGCTTCATCGGGCTCCACATCGTGTTCGGGTCCATGGTGACCGCATCGCTCCTCGTGGCAGGAGTCGTCGCCATGACCAGGAGGGACACCCGATCCATCGGTGCTCTGGCCGTCCTCTTCGCTCCGGTCGTGCCCATCTTCGGCATGACCCAGATGACCATCCTCGTGGGCGGCAACCACTGGATCGTCCGGGTCGCCCACCTGCTGGTCGGTGCCGGCGCCATCGCGCTCACGGAGCGAATCGGCGACAGATACCTGAAGGGCAGTGCCCGGCAGGCGGGCGCCGAAGCGGCACGAGCCGCCTGAGCGGGCGTCGAAGATGAGCATCCGAAACGAGCTCCTCAAAGCGGTCCTGCGCGCGACGCGAAAACCGATCTATGCATCGGAGCGGTCCCTGCGGAGCCACGTGCTGCGACTCCGATCCGGTGGCGAGGACCGCCCGCCCTCCTCAGTCCAACGCATCGCCCTTTTGGGGGAACTGCCGACATGGGGCAGGGAAGCGGACAACCGGGTTTCCGAATCGGCGTTGCTGGGCAGGAACCGGTATGGACGCACGATCATCCCGAGCACCCCTGCCCGACTTCAGTCTCCCCGCCAGCACCGGCCAGACCCTCTCCCAGGACTCGTTCCGTGGCAAAGTGCCGGTCGCCATCGTGTTCCTCGCCGGACTCGACGAAAACCGTGACCTCGTGGAAGCGATGAACGCAGCCCTGCCCCGTTTCGGGTCGGAGCGAGCCCAGATCCTGGGTGTGGCCCCGGCCTCTGCCGACGACGTCCAGTCTTTCGCCGAGGCGAACGACCTGGCGATGCCCATCCTGGCGGACAGCGGCGGGGAGATGGTCCGGGCGTACGGCGGCGACACATCGGAGCCGTGGGCCGTGATCATCGATGCCGAAGGGCGGGAGGTCAGACGGTTCGATCGCCTCGCCGACGATGGCGTGCCATCGCTCCTGGCGGCGGTCAAGGGCCTCGGGCTCGGTACCAGGATCGACTCGACCGACTGAGCTTTCCGAACCCAGCCGTCTAACGTCAGGCGATATGACGTTTAGAAAGGGTGGCTCATGACACCCGTCGGTGACCTCGATGCGGCGGCGTCTCTAGCCGATCCGCTGAGACGAGACCTCTACGAGTACGTCGCTTCCTCTCGTCAGGCCGTCAGCCGCGACCAGGCGGCGAGCGCTTTCGGCATATCCCGCCAAGTTGCGGCCTATCACCTCGACCGCCTCGCCGACGACGGCCTCCTCGACGTCGAATTTCGCCGCCTCAGCGGCCGCCGCGGCCCCGGTGCCGGCCGGCCCTCGAAGCTGTATCGGCGCTCCTCACGGGTGGTCGATGTGACCATCCCGCCTCGCCGCTACGAGCTGGCGGCCCGGATCCTCCTCGACGCCGTACGCAGGGAGGGGTCCGCCTCCGCCCTCGCCGAAGTGGCCCGGGAAGCGGGCAGAGAGATCGGGCGTCGCGGGCTCGATCAGGCGCTGGCCGACAGCGGGTACGAGCCGATCAGGGAAGGCGAAGAGATCCGCTTCCGGAACTGCCCCTTCCACACTCTCGTCACCCAGGACCGCCGGGTGACCTGTGCCATGAACCTGGCCCTCGTCGAAGGCATGGTCGACGCATCCGGCGCCGACCTGGTACCGGTCCTGGCGCCCGAGGACGGCTATTGCTGCGTCAGGCTCCGTCCACGCGATCAGGAAGCGAGCAGGCCTCGCATCTGACGTTGGATCAGATGGGTCGACCGCCGGGGGGCCAGCCGGTTGATGATGCTCATCGTGCGGGAGTCGCGGCCGACGTAGATGTGGAGGGCTCCCTCTTCGATACCGTCGAGAATGATCTCGGCGGCCTTGTCGGCCGATGTCATGGTCGGAGCCTTTCCGTTGCCGCCCGCCTGGGGTGCGTCGACCCCGGAGTTGGCCGTGATGTCGGTCGCCACTGCGCCGGGCATCACGACCGAGACACCCACGTTGGTGTCGAGGAGCTCGGCGTAGAGCCCTTCCGTCATCAGTTTCACTGCCGCCTTCGTCGCTCCGTAGATCGTCTGGCCGGGCACGGGCAGGAAGCCGCCCATGCTCGACACGTTGGCGATGTGGGCTTCGGGGCGGGTGAGGAGAGTCGGCAAGAAGGCCTTCACCACGTGCACGGTGCCGTAGAGGTTGACGTTCACGACCCGCTCGATCGTCTCGTAGTCGAGCTCGTTCAGTGTCACGAACGGCTGGATGATTCCGGCGCAGTGGATCAGGGCATCCACCGCCCCGAACCTGCCGACCACCTTCTCGGGCAGGGCAGCCGTCGCCTCCCTGTCGGCGACGTCGACGACGAAAGTCGCCAGTGAGTCGCCCGCTGCCGCCCGCCGCGCCGTCTCGTCCAGGCCTTCCTGGCGCAGGTCGACGGCAGCCACCCGGGCTCCCCGGCGCAGCAGCTGGAGCACCACCTCGCGGCCGATGCCGCTTCCGCCTCCGGTGACGACGACCACCTTGTTCTCGAACTTCACGCTGGCTCCTTTCGCCGGCCAGATTCCTGGTCTGCCCGCTTTCTACCCGAGCGGAAGCCAGGCCTGCCAGAGTCCTGTTGCTCTTCGTCTGAGGGCTTCCGCCTCGGTCCGTGTCGGGACCGAAGGTCGACCATCGGCGCTCGAGATCGTCGACCCACCGAGGCCCCGGGCAGGGACGTGCGGGCCGCCACTATCCGGGAGATGCCGATACCCTCCTGGCACATGGCAGAGACGGCCCGCGCCGGCGCTCAGATCCAGAGGGAGCCAGTCAGGACGGCCCTTTCGTGGCTCGTCGCCGTCTCGTTCGTGATCCTCGCCGTCACCACGGTGCTGGCCTTCGTGCGACCCCCGGTCCCGGCGGAGGTGTCCACGCTGACATGGATCCGCGGCACGTTCGGCGGCTCACTCGACGGGCTGATGCGTTTCCTCGATGAAGCGGGGAGCGTCGCCGTGATGAGCCCGGCGTTCGTCGCCCTGGCTGCGGCGTTGCTGTTGGCGGGACGTCGTCGACCGGCCGTAGCCGCGTTCGCCGGTGGAGCAGCGGCCCTCCTCGTCAACATCGTCATCAAGACCCTGGTGAGCCGTCCACGTCCCGACCTGTGGGCCGTCGAGGTGGACTCGATCGGGTCCTACCCGAGCGGCCACACCCTGTTCGTCACCGTCTTCTTCGGGCTCCTCGTCGTTCTCCTCCGCGGCACGCGATGGCGCGGGATCGCTCTCGGCGCCGGCGTGGTCGTCTGCCTGGTCATGGCCTTCAGTCGCCTCTACCTCGGCGAGCACTTCCCGAGTGATGTCGTGGCGTCTCTGGCTCTCGGCGTGCTGATCGTTTCCGCCGTCGAACGTTTCATCGGGCTCTCGGCGTCACAACATCCGGCGCAGTAGCCCATCCCGGTCGATCAGCTGGTGTTTCAGCGCGATACCGACGTGGACTGCGATCGCGAGGAAGAACAGCGCATGGCCGGCGATGTGGACTGCGAGTAGCACGTCGTCGTCGACCCACGCCCATGGGGCACGCCACTCGCCGCGCCCCAGCTCCCAGCTCTCTCCCGAGAACAGGAAGAGGCCCAGCCCCGAGACGGGGATCAGAAAGAGCAGCCAATACAGGCCCACTTCGACGGTGTGGGCCACGGCACGTTCCCGTCGAGAGAGACCAGGAGCCCACGGGGGCAAGCCTGCGGTCCTCCGCCACACGAGCCGGACGATGGTCGTGAGCAGGATCCCGGTCCCCAGAGCGGCGTGGACGACCACCAGGCCCTCTGGCTCGCCGGCGAAGAAGCGGTCGGCGACCGGGTCCAGGAGGTCGTCGGCCCGATCGATGGCGTAACCGACCAGGAACTGGGCCGCCATGGCCAAAACCGTGACCCAGTGGAGCGCCTTCGTGACGGTGCCGTAGCCGGTCTCGTCCGGTCTGATTCCCACGTCTTCGCACGCTACAGGCGGATGCGGTTCGGCGGCCGGAACGCGACGCTCGTTTATCGTGGCCGGATGGAGAAACGACGCCTGGGAGCGAGCGGGCCCGAACTGCCGGTGGTGGGCCTGGGTACCTGGCAGCGTCTGGAGGTCGCCGACCGTCGGGGCGAAGCGGAGACACTCGTCGACGCCGCCCTCGACGCCGGTGTCCGGGTGTTCGACTCGTCGCCGATGTATGGGCGGGCCGAGCGAATCCTCTCCCGAACGCTCGCCGGGAAACGGGACCGGGCGTTCGTCGCCACCAAGGTGTGGACGCCTTCGCCGGAAGAGGGCCGGGCCCAGGTGAGTCGGGCCCTCGAGTGGTTCGGCGGCTACATCGACCTGATGCAGATCCACAACCTGGTGGCGTGGCGGGACCACCTGCCGATGCTGGAGGAGGAGAAGGCGGCAGGTCGTATCGGGATGATCGGGGCGACCCACTATTCACCGGCGGCATTCGACGAACTCGAAGAGGTGATGCGGACCGGTCGGATCGACCAGATCCAGATCCCCTACAACCCGGGGGAGCGCCGAGTCGAGCAACGAATCCTCCCGCTCGCCCACGAGATGGGCCTCGGGGTTCTCGTCATGCGGCCGCTGAGGGAGGGCCGGCTCACCCAGTCGCCTCCTCAGCCCGCAGCCCTCGAGCGGTTGCGGGAGTTCGGCGTGGAGACGTGGCCTCAGGCCCTCCTGAAGTGGGGCTTGAGCGATCCCCGTTGTCACGTGACCATCCCCGCCACGTCCCGTCCCGACCGGATCGCCGAGAACGTCGCGGCAGGCGCGCCGCCCTGGTTCGGCGCAGACGAGCGGGATCTCGTCGCCCGGCTCGCCGGATACTGACGGCGTAAGGGCCCGGGCAGGCGTAGGCTCGACAGATCCACTCGGCCCGGGCGGCATCACGAAGGAGAATCGATGGATCAGCCGGGCGATTACCTCGATGGCACCCGCTGGAGCGTGGCCCGTATCGCGGGCGCAGACGTCGACCCGGATGCCCCGCGATCTGTCGAGTTCTCGGGCGGGCGGGTCACGGGCCAGGTCGGTGTCAACCGCTTCACCGGCGACTATTCGATCGAAGGCGACGTCTTGGTCGTCGGGGCTCTGGCCCGGACATTGATGGCCGGATCGCCGGAGCGGATGGAACTGGAGGATCGGTTCCATGCCGCCTTCTCCGGGCGACTTCCCGTCGCCGTCGGCGAGATCATGGTCCTCGGGGACATCGAGCTGTCGTATGTGGCCCCGACTCGGCTGCGGGGAAGCGTCTGGTATCGGGAGCGGATGGCTCTCCCGCCCGGAAGTTCGGTCGTCGTGGAACTCCACGACGCGTCGTCGACGATGATCGCATCCCAGGTCATCGGCGACGCCGTCGCTCCACCCGTCGAGTTCGACCTCGACGCGGCCCGGCCCTTGGACGAGACCCGGTACAGAGTCCATGCCCGGATCGAAGGACCGGATGGCGCCAGTATGTGGTCCGGCGAGGTGGGCGTCGATCCGGAGCGTCAGCCGGTCGAGGTGATGGTCCACCGGGTCTGAGCGACAGTGGTAGAGCCCGAGATTCGCTTCCGGACCCTGACGAGGGACGACTTTCCGACGCTGGCGCGCTGGCTCGCCAGGCCCCACGTCGCCCGGTGGTGGAACCACGATCACAGTGCCGAGGCGGTGGAGCGAGACTTCGGTCCGGCGGTCGACGGCACGGACCCGACCGAGATGTACGTGGTCTTGCTCGGTGACCGGCCCATCGGGTTCATCCAGTACTCGCGGTTCGCCGACTTTCCCGACTATCGGGCGGAGATCGGAGAGTTGGTCGAGGTGCCCGACGGAGCCGCCACCATCGACTACTTCATCGGTGAGCCCGACCTGACGGGCAGGGGCGTCGGCCGGGCGATGATCTCGGCGTTCTGCGAATGTAAGTGGAGATCCGACCCGAGCCTGACGGCGATCATCGTGGCGGTCAATGCCGCCAACGAGGCGTCGTGGAGGGCACTCCTCGGTGCTGGATTTGAGCGGGCGGGCCGCGGAGACCTGGAGCCCGACAACCCGATCGACGATCGCCTCCACGAGATCCTGCGGCTCGATCGTCCGTAGGGTCTGTTCTTGTCCCTGTGGTCTCGTATGTTGGGGTCATGATCGAACATGAGTTCGATGGTAGGCGGATGTTGAACACCGGGGGTGGTGAGGCGATGGACGAGGTGGCCGCCGCCTGGGGGAGATGACTGCTTCTCGGCTCCGGTACCTGGCCAAGCTCGCCGTCCTGGACCGGGAGCGGGGTTTCGAGTACGACGGTTATGCCTCGGCTGCGGCGTTTTTGATGTGCCGGTGTGGGATGTCGGCTAGGCGGGCGCGCCGGGAGGTGTTCTTGGCCCGGTCGATGGGCCGGATGCGGCTGGTGTGGGCGGCGGTGGCTTCCGGCAGGTTGAGTTTCGATCAGGCGGCGACCCTGGCGTTCGCGCAGCACCGGTTCCCGGACCAGTTCGCAGCCGATGAGGAGATGCTGGTGGACGCGGCCGGTGGCCTGTCGGTGGGCGATACCCGCAGGCTGGTGGAGCATTGGTGCCATCTGCATGCCGGACCCGACGGCCCCCAAGAACAAGAACCGTCGCGTCTGTATCTGTCGGAGACGATGGACGGCAGGGGCCGCCTGGACGGGGACCTGGACCGGGAGACGTTCCGGGTGCTGTCAGCGGCTCTGGACGGGTTGACAGGCGAGATCGTCGCTGCCACCCCCAAACAAGAGCTGGGGTCGGCGTCGGTGCGGCGGGGCGAAGCGCTCAAAGAACTCGCTAGAAGACACCTGGACCGAGGCGCGGCGGCGACCGATCATGGCAACCGGCCCCACCTCATCGTCGTTATCGACTGGGCAACCCTGACAGGGGACCGACCCGAAGGCCGGTCCGAACACCTCGACGGGACGTTCCTCGGACCGGAGGATGCTCGCCGGCTGGCCTGTGACGCCCAGGTGTGCCGGCTCATCACCGGACCCCACTCAGAGATCCTCGACCTGGGAAGAACCCGAAGAACAGTGAGTGCCACCCAATGGCGGGCCCTACGGCACCGGGACCGGCACTGCCGGTTCCCCGGCTGCCGACGCCCCACCACCTGGTGCGACGCCCACCACCTGATCTCCTGGTGGGAACACCAAGGCCCCACCGACCTCGACAACCTCATCCTGTTGTGCCGCCATCACCACACCCTCATCCACCGCCGAGGATGGAAACTCACCGGCACCGCCACCCACCCCACCTTCACCCGACCCGACGGCACGACCCTCCCCAACGCCCCACCCCAACAACCGCTGCCGCTACCGGCATGATCGGGTGGGAAACGGCAGCCGTAACCTGAGCGGATGCAGTCCCATCTCCCCGAAGGCGCCCGCATTCGAACCACCGCCATCCACGCCGGCGAACAGCCGGATCCGACGACCCTCGCTTCGGCTCCCAACATCGTGATGTCGACCACCTTTTCCGTGGACGAACCGCGGGGGTTCTCGGCGCTCGACCAGGAGGGCGACGACGGGTTCTTCTACACCCGTTGGGGGAACCCGACGATCCGCCAGCTCGAGGAGAAGCTCGCCGCGCTGGAAGGAGTCGAGGATTGCCGGGCGTACGCCTCGGGCATGGCGGCGATCTCGTCGCTCCTCTTCAACCGGCTGTCCGCAGGTGACCGGTTGGTCATCAGCGACGTGGCCTACCCGGGCACGACCGAACTGGCCCACAACACGCTTCCCCGGATGGGAGTGGAGGTGACGGCGGTCGACATGTCCGACCTCGACCGGGTCGAAGCCGCTCTGCAGGAACCCGCCAAGTTGGTCTGGGTCGAGACACCCGCCAATCCGATCCTTCGCCTCACCGACATCGCCGCCGTCGCCGAGCTCGCCCACGCCGCCGGTGCAGAGGTGGCGGTGGACTCGACGTTCGCCACCCCGATCGCCACTCGGCCCCTGGAGCTCGGCGCCGACTACGTGGTGCACTCGCTGACCAAGTACATCGGTGGCCACGGCGACGCCCTCGGCGGAGCGGTGCTGTCCGACCGCGAGCGGTTGGAGGAGCTCCAGCTCGAGGCAACGGTGCATTTCGGCGGGGTCATCTCCCCGTTCAATGCCTGGCTGATCATGCGCGGTGCTGCCACCTTGCCGTTGCGCATGGCCGCCCATGAGGCAGGCGCCACGGTCGTAGCGCGGGCCCTGGAAGAGCATCCCAGAGTCCGCCGGGTGGTGTACCCGGGCCTGGAGTCGCATCCTCAGCACGAGCTCGCTCGCCGGCAGATGGCCAACTTCTCGGGGATGATCGCCTTCCAGGTCGACGACGGCCCAGCAGTGGCAGAGAGGATGATGAAAGAGCTCCGGGTGGTCCACTACGCCGTGTCCCTCGGGCACCATCGCAGCCTGATCTACTGGCTCGGCACCGACGACCTGGTGGCATCGAGCTTCCACCTCGAGGGCCCGGCCCTGGACAGCTACCGCGACTACGCCGGGGACGGGGTCTTCAGGCTGTCGGTGGGCCTGGAAGACCCCCAGGACATCCTCGAGGATCTCGACCGGGTCCTCTGACACACGAAAAGCGCTGGCGGAGCCACATCCGGGCGGTGAGACTCGACAGGTCGAAAGGAGCCCGTCTGGGGGATCTCGTCTACTCGATGACCATGTCCGTCGACGGTTACGTCGCCACCGCAGACGGTGACATCTCCTGGACCGCGCCGAGCCCCGAGCTCCACCGGTTCCACAACGAACGGGTGGCAGCCCAGGACGCCGAGATCCTCGGGCGCCGCCTGTACGAGGTGATGCTGACCTGGGAGGCGATCGACGAGTCTTCGGACGTGCCCGAGTTCATGAAGGACTTCGCCCGGATCTGGAAGGCGTTGCCGAAGTACGTCTTCTCCCGCACCTTGAGCGGGGTCGAGGGAACCAACACGGTGCTCGTCGGCGGCGACGTGGTGGACGAGGTGCCCGCCTTGAAAGAACGCCACTCGGTGATCGGAATCGGCGGAGCGACGCTGGCTGCAGCCTGCATGGCGCACGATCTGATCGACGAGTTCCAGGTGTTCGTCGGTCCGGCCGCGCTCGGGGGCGGTCTTCCGTTCTTCCCCTCCGACGGACGACGGGTGGACCTGGAGTTGATCGAGACGAATCGCTTCGACGAGATCGCCTACCTGAGGTATCGACGACGCAGCGCGTCACCCGGAGCCGTCAGACGAGAACCCAATCGGTGACGACCTTGGTGCCGTCGGCGGTCACGATCGTGATCTGCGCCGGGCCGGTTCCGACGTCCGTGAACGTGAACCGCCCGAGGCTGTCGGTGGCGGAGTCGCGCACCGAGCCCCCGCATCGCAGCTCCACGGTCGCCTGCTGCGGCGGGACGAGCTGGCCGACCAGGCGCCGCACGCCGTCTTCCATCACCATCACCTCGATCTCGATGCCGGGGGCACGGAAGGTCACCTGGCGTGTCGCCTCCGCCGACCTCACCCCGACGAGCTCCTCGCCCGCGGAGTCGTAGACCAGCTCGGCGAGCTCGGCGTCGATGGTCCGCCACGTGAAGGAGGCACGCGCCGCCTCCACCACGTGCTCCGGCACTGGATCGGCTTGGCTCAGCGCCCGCGTCAGCAGGTCGAGGAGCCGATCGTCGTCGTAGGCGCTCATGCCACCCCTCCTCCTGGATCCTCACCGAGTTCCGCCGTCATGAACCTGCGGAGGCGCTCCAGGGCCCGCTGACGGGTGGGGCCGATGGAGCCGACCGGCCGACCGATGATCTCGGAGATCGTCGAGTAGTCGAGCGGGGGATCGACGCACAGCAGGCGCAGCAGTTGCTGATCGTCCTCGGAGAGACGCGAGAACGCCCGCAGCGCCGCCCTTTCGATCTCGTCGTCGACGAGCCGTTCGTCGAGGTCGGTAGTCGTGGGATCGCTGATGTCGAACTCGAAACTCGATGGAGTCTGTTTGTCCTGCTGTTTGAGCACCCGTAACGCCTCGTTGCGTGCAGTGACCGCCAGCCAGCCGGCCAACCGCTCGGGATCGCGGATCCGGCCACAGTGTTCGACCAGCTTCAGCCAGACGGTCTGACAGACATCGGCGGCCGCGGCGTCGTCGAGGCGAAACCCCCTCACCACGTACCAGACGAGCCGGCTGTACTTCTCGACGAGGGCGTTCCACGCGGTTGGTTCGCCGCTGGCCGCCCCTGCCAACAGTTCGGCGACAGGGGCGTCGTTCATCGTCGAGTACTCTACGCGGGCGAACCGGGCGCCCAAGAACTCTCCTGTCGACAGGGCGGTCACGCCCAATCAGATCCGGGCCCCGTCCACCTGATACGGGTTTCTTCACGCCCCCAGGGCCACGAACGCGCTGCGTGCTGCCCGCTCGGAGGGACTGGTCGCATCCATCGAGGTGATGTGGGTCAACGCCGACGCCGGATCCTCTCCCGAGAGCATCCTCCGGTGCAGCTCCACCATCAGCGGCATCGTCTCCGCGTCGGGTATGGGGACCGCCGGCGCGATCAGACTCGTCACCCCCATCCGCAGGAGCGTCGCCGACAACCCGAGGAGCTCGTCGCCCACCCCCACCTCGGAGATCGCCGAATCGCACGAGGGCATGACCATCACCGCCGGCACCGACGACACCATGTCGAGGTCGTAGACGGTGAGCGGGCCATCGGCCAGGCGGAGCGAGGAGAACTGGGGGTTGTCGGCGCGGAACGTGCCGTGGGCGGCGAGGTGAGCGACGTCGACGCCGTCGAGCGCCGAGAGAACCGCCTCGACCGTGGCGTTGCGGCCGGTGAGCCGTCGCCGTGTCCGATACATGCGAGAGAGCCGGTCGACCTCGGTCGTGGCGCTCGGCAGATCCGGCCCGGCCACGAGGGCGGCGGGGGAGGTCGGGCCGATCCGCTTCCGTCGTTCGGCCGCCCGGAGCCAGGCCCGGGCCGAAGGCGCCAACGAGACGCGTCGTCCACGGAGCTCGGGGAGCACGTGCCACGGCAACCGATGGAGTACCCCGGTGGGGACGATCACCACGTCCCGGTCGCCGATCTCCAGCGGGCGCACCAGCACCTCGGCCAACCTGTCGGCCACCGTGTCGAGCGTCCCCGCGGCGGCGGCCTGCGACGCCTCCGAGCCACGCCCGGTCGCCAGCCTCGTCAGGGAGAACACGACGGAGTCCACATCGGCGGCGACCTGCTCCCGGTCGACGAGGGGCCGCACCTGCCAGCGTCGGCCGTCGAACCACACGGCGTGGACCTGGTCGCGGAGGGAGAAATAGGAGACGAGGGCACGCCCGTCCAGCGCCCCGGTGAGCGTCTTCCTGTCGAGACGCGTGGCTTCGCTGCCGTGGCTGTCGCCTTCGGCCTGGCGGATCAGGCGACGGATCCGGGTCTCGAGGCGGCGGATCCTCGCCCGGATCTCTGCCGTGGGCTCGCCTCGTGCCGCTGCCTGGCGGAGAGCGGTGTCGGCGTCACGGAGGGCGGCGAGAGCGGCGGCGATCTCGGCGCTCTCGGGAGGGAGGACGGGCGGGAAGTCGATGTTGCGGGCCCGCCACGTCTCCACTGCCTCGAGCACCCGCCACGGACGACCGGCCCGCAGGGCATCGTCGATGGCGGCCGTGACGAGACGGATGCCGTGGCGGGCGACACCCGCGCGCATCTCGGGTGAGCCGAGCCCGGCTCGGAACCGGTCGAGCAGGCGGAGCCCGGCGGCGACGGCCCGGCGCGCCTCCCGTTCCATGCCTCGCGCCATCGCCAGCATGTAGTCGGTCTCGGCTCGCGCCATCTTGTCGAGGTGGGAGTCGGCCCACGCCGCTCCCTCCAGCGGGCCGAGCACGTCGAGGGTGGCCTCCATGTCTCCGAGGTCGAAGGCCACCCGACCCGCCGCGATCCGGGCCCGGGTCGCCTCCCATTCCCAGCCTGCGCTGTCGAGTCGCGACACGAGCGCGAGCGCCCGACGAAGCTGGCGGCGGGTGGGGGAGAGGCGGAGCGCGGCGAGAGCCTCGGCGTAGGTCGCCTGCAGCTCCCACTGCTTCCTCCGTTGGGATGCGAACAGCTGTCGCGCCTCGGCGGCGCAAGCCCGGGCCGTTTCGGCATCGCCGGCCACGTCGGCGATGCCCGACAGGACCAGGAGAGCGTCGGCCAGCGCCGGCTCCTCCCCCTCCGCTCGGAGGTGCTCCACCGCCGCCCGGGCATCGGCGAGCGCGTCGGGCATGAGGCCGACGTCGGCGTAGACCTCGGCCCGGTCGGACAGCAACGCGGCCAGCCGCTGACCGGCGCCCAGCCGGGAGAAGATCCTCTCGGCTCGGTCGAACCACATGAGCGCCCGGGGGACGTCGCGGCGTCGCCCGTGGGCGAACCCGAGGTTGTGGGCGCAGGCGGCCTCGAGCAGCGTCTGCCCTTCCTCTCCGGCGATCCGGTGCGCCTCCCCCAGGTCCTCCACCGCGGCGTCGAGGTCGCCCGCGTACACGTGGAGGATCGACCGATTGACCCGGAGCCGGGCGGCCCCGACCCGGTCGTCGGCCGCCTCCAGGCCCTCCAGGGCCACGGCATAGCTCTGCAGGGCGCGCCGATTGTCGCCGAGACGCTGGAGGATCAGCGCCCGCTGCATCTCGTTGCGGGCCGCCGGCCCACCGGTGAGGTGTCGTCCGGCGAGATCCGTCAGGCGAAGCGCCTCCCGCAGATCGCCCATGCGGGCCACGGTCCACGCCAGGCTCGAGCGGATCTCGGCCGCCATGGCGGGGTCGCCGGCGCCCTCTGCCGTCTCGATCGCCGTGGCCAGGGCTTCCGATGCCCCCTCGAGATCGTCGGTCTCTCGCTTCGCCAAGCCCAGGGCCCACCAGGCGACCGCCGCCTCCCGCGCATCGGGCTCGGCCGCGAGCGCCTGGGTGGCGAGCTCTATCGCTCTCGTCGGCTCCCCCTGGGCGAGGTCTAGGGCCTCGGCGGCCAGGTTCCTCGTCCGCCGCGTCATCTCCGGCAATGCTAGGTATCACCGACGGCCGCCTTCCGCTCGGTACGAGGAGAGACAAGGAGAACAAATGACCATCCCCGACAACGGAGACACGTTCGAGGTCCTGAGACGGCACGCCGAGCGGTTCCAACGACGCGTCGAACGGGCGCAGATCGGCTGGACCGACGGCCGGGTGGCGTTCCGGAAGGACTCCGTGATCGTGCGCCTGCAAGAGAGCGTCCAGGCCCGGATCGAACGCGCCTTGGGAGGGAACTACACACTGGAGGAGAACCCCACGCTGGGGATCGCACGGGTCAGCGGCGTGAAGGCTCGAGACGCCCTGGCCCGCCTCGCCGAGGCGGGCGTCGAAGCCCGACCGAACTACGTGTATTTCGCCGGGCCGTCCTATTTCGGGAATCCTTCCTTCGTCGGGAACCCTTCCTTCTTCGGCAACCCGTCGTTCTTCGGGAACCCTTCCTTTTTCGGGAACCCGTCGTTCTTCGGCAACCCGTCGTATTTCGGGAACCCCCAGGTCAACACCGCCGAGCCGGTCCCCGAGCCGAAGCCGGCCTGGCCCGAGCGCACCGACAGGAAGGCGCGCCCGGTCGTGGCGGTGCTCGACACCGGCCTCGAGACGGTCGACGGGAAGGAGCCGCGTCATCCTGTCCTCAAGGGTCACGCCGTCGTCCACAGCCCGTGGACCACGGGACCCGACGTCACCGTGCCGGTGGACGAAGACATGTTGGACGTCGACGGGGACGGGCTGTTGGAGCGGGTAGCCGGCCACGGAACGTTCATCGTCGGCGTCGTCCGCAAGCACGCCCCCGACGCCGACATAGAGGTGGAGGGGGTCCTGTCGAGCTTCGGTGACGGCGACGACTGGCACCTCTCCCGGATCGTCACCGAGCTCCTGGAGCGGACCACACCCGATGTCGTGAACATGTCCTTCGGCACCTACACCGAAGACGACACCTGTCCGCTGGCGATGGGGGAGGCGGTGCGGCTCCTCCGGGAGAAAGGAGTGGTGGTGGTGGCCTCCGCCGGCAACGACGCCACCTGTCGCCCGGCGTTTCCGGCCGCCCACCCCGACGTCATCGCGGTGGGGGCCCTCGACTGTCACGGGCCCGCCGCGTTCACCAACCACGGTCGATGGGTCGACGCCTGCGCTCCCGGAGTGGGCGTGGTGAGCACATTCGTGTTCCACGACGGGCCGGCCGGGGAGGCGTGTGGTGCCGATCCCGACCGTTTCGAAGGCTGGGCCAGGTGGTCGGGGACCTCGTTCGCGGCACCGAAGGTGGCGGCGGCGATCGCCCAGGAGATGATCGTCTCGGGTGTCGACGCCGAGACCGCCGCCCAGCGGGTCGTCTACGACCGGTCGCTCTTCCGCCTGCCCGAGCTGGGGACGGTCGTGAACCTCGTCTGAAAAACGCGTATCACGGAGCGTGCCGGCCGCTCTGGTTGGTCGGTGGGATCCGAACGGGGACGTTCGGTGGGCCCCACCAACTGGGGGCGGTGGGAAGACCAGCGGAGGTCTCTCACCGGAGTGGGAGGCGAGCGTCAGGGAGGGTTGTTGGAGTTGGGGACCCCTCCCTGACGCACCACATCCCGACGAAGGCCACCGAACTCCCCCCACACGGGGGATTGCCCGCCACCGCCACCGCCCCCAAGGTGGGGAGAATGTGCTACTCGAACCGAATCCTTCGTGGGCTCCGTTTCGCTTGGCCGGCCGTGGCGGCGGCGGCGATCGCTCTGGTCCTCGCCGCCTGTGGCCGCGCCTCGGCAGGGGAGCCCGCCGAGCTCACCGTCGTCGCCAAAGAGGTGGACGGCGAGTACTTCTACGAACTGCCCGACACGGTGCCCGCCGGTCCCGTGCGTATCGGGCTGGTCAACGAGGGCACCGAGACCCACCACGTCCAACTGCTGAGACTCGACCCGGGCATCACCGTCGACGACCTCACCCGCCTCTACGAGGAAGGCGGGGAGCCGGCGGTGGCCGATGTCACCGAGTTCATCGGAGGCGTCGGTGTGGTGGCGCCCGGAGAGCGCTCCCGCGCCGACGGGATCGTCGACCTCGAGCCGGGGCAGTACGCGGTGTTGTGCTTCGTCCCCGGGCCCGACGGGTCACCCCATCTAATGCACGGAATGGTGGCTCCTCTGTACGTGAGCGAGGGGAACCCCGTCGAGCCGATCCGGGCGGACATCCGCATCGAGTTGCTCGACTACGGCTTCGAGGTGCCGGAGGTCATCCCCGGCGACGCCATCCTCGAGGTGACGAACCGGGCCCTCGCCGAGCCCCACGAGATGATGATCGCCCGGCTCGAAGACGGTGCCACCATCGACCAGGTCTACCGGGCGCTCGAGGCGGGAGAGGAGATCCCCGCAGTGGCCCTGGGAGGTGCACAGGCCCTCGACCCCGCCCGCTCCCAGCTCGTCCAGCTCGACCTGGAGCCCGGCGACTACGTGATCTGGTGCCAGATCCCCAGCCCCGACGGGCAGCCCCACGTCATGAAAGGGATGATCGCCCAGGTCACGGTGGAGGCCGCCTGAGAACGATCACGGCTCATCCGGGAGGCGGTTTCTAACATCTCGGGCATCGTCACCCGAGACTCCGCTCCGCCTCCCGGACCCATCCGGTTCCCCGATTCCCGGCCGCGGCCACTGCGGCTGGTCTTCCTGCGCCTCCTCACCGCCGCAGGCCTGATCCTGTTCGTCGCTGTCCTCGTTCTCGTCGGCCGCGACGGCTACCGGGACATCGACGGCGATATCACCGCCGTCGACGCCCTCTACTACTCGACGGTGGCGGTCACCACCACCGGCTACGGCGACATCGTCCCCTTCAGCCAAGGGGCTCGCCTCGTCACCGTGGTCGTGGTCACCCCGATCCGGGTGGCGTTTCTGATCCTCGTGGTCTCCACCACGGTCGAGGTGCTCGCCGCTACCACCCGCTATCTGCTCCGTGTGCAACGATGGAGACGCGTCATGCGCGATCACTACGTCATCTGCGGCTACGGCACCAAGGGGAGAGCGGCGGCGGCGACGCTCGTCTCGAAGGGAGTCGAGCCGGAGAAGGTGGTCGTGGTGGAGTGGGACGCCACGACGGCGGGGGAGGCGACCGCCGACGGCTTCACCGCGGTCGTCGGGGACTGCACCCGGGAGTCGGTCCTCAGCCGGGCCAACGTCGCCTCCGCCAAGGGAGTCGTCGTCGCCGTCAACAGCGACTCGACGGCAGTCCTGACGACACTCACCATCCGCATCCTCAACCCCGCCGCCCGGCTGGTGGCCGCCGTCAAGGAGGCGGAGAACTCCAAGATCCTGCGCAAGGGCGGGGCGTCCCTCGTCGTCACTTCCGACGAGGCGACCGGCCGCTTGCTCGGCTTGGCGATCGACAACCCCCACCAGGCGGCATTGATCGAGGATCTGCTTCTGATCGGGGAGGGGGTGGATCTCGTGGAGACGGACGTCACCGACGACCTCGTCGGCGGCCGCGCCCCGGACCGGACGGTGGCAGTCATCCGGGGAGGCCGGATCGTCACCTCCGACGTGGTCCTCCAGCCGGGGGATCGGCTTCTCGAGCTGGAGGAGAACGAAGAGCCTCCTCCGGCGGTCTGACCCGGGCGTCGGATTCCGTCCGGATCCGACCACACTGGGAGCATGAGCGAGCCCCTCCGAATCGACGTGTGGTCCGATGTCGTCTGCCCGTGGTGCTACATCGGCAAGCGCAACCTGGAAGCCGGCATCCGTGACTTCACCGGCGGGAACGAGGGCGTGGCCGTCGCCGTCGAGTTCCACAGCTTCCAGCTCGACCCGACGGCACCGGAGCACTTCGATGGCTCCGCCGCCGAGTACCTGGCGAAACACGTCGGCACCGACGTCGAGTCGGCCCGCCAGATGCAGAGGCAGGTGAGCCGGGTCGCCGCCGCGGTCGGGCTCCACTACGACTTCGACAACCTCAAGCCCGCCAACACCCACAAAGCCCACCAGCTCCTCCACCTGGCCAAGGCCCACGGCCGCCAGGCCGAAGTCAAGGAGGCGCTGATGCGTGCCCACTTCGTCGAGGGGCGGCACGTCGGTGACGTCGATGAGCTGGTCGAGATCGGCTCGTCAGCCGGGCTGCCCGCCGAGGAGATCACCTCGGCTCTCGAGCGGCAGACCTACTCGGAGGCGGTCCGCGCCGACCAGGAGCTCGCCGCCCGGATCGGGATCCGCGGGGTCCCGTTCTTCGTCGTCGACGGTCGTTACGGCATATCGGGCGCCCAACGTCCCGAGGTGTTCACCCAGACGCTGCAACGTGCCCTCGCCGAGCGCGCCGACGCGCCTCGAGGATCGGAGTGACCCGGGGTCCGTCGTTGTCTGGCTCCGCCCGCTATTTTTCGGGGTGAGAACTCGGGGTGTTTGGTGCTGAGGAGGAGTGGGTGACGATCCTCACCATCGGAATGTGGGTCCACGTGCTGGTGAACGCGATGGTCTGTTTCCAGCCGACGCGAAACCCCATCTGGGGTGAGTTGCGGCTCGTGCCCGTGATCGTCGCCACCATCGCCTTGTGGACGGTGCTGGCGGCGATCGTCTAGGTCACGCCGGCGCCGCTCCGAGCAGGTCGGCGACCAGATCGACGTCCTCGTCGGTGTTGTAGATGTAGAACGACAGCCGCACCTTCCCTGCCCGGATCGCCGCCTTCACCCCTGCTTCGCGCAGGCGATCGCCGTGGGGCGTGTCGAGAGCGACGATGGCGCTGTTGGACGGCTCCATGCCGAGCGCTTCCCGCAGGCGGTTGGCCAGGCGCACGCTGTGGCGGTGGGCGGTCTCAACGCCCAGGTCGGCGAGGAGGGACACCGAAACGGCGGCGCCGACGAAGTCGAACCAGGCGGGGGAGACGTTGTAGCGGCGGGCGTCGGACGCCAGCCGGACCGGCGTTCCGTACAGGCTCTGCCAAGGGTCGGGCCCGCTGTACCAGTTCGGGTACACCGGACGCACCCAGTCCGCCCACTCGGCGACGGTGATGAAACCGGAGCCACGAGGGGAGCACAGCCACTTGTAGGCGCCGCAGGCGGTCACGTCGAATCGGTCGGCCTTCACCGGGAGCCAGCCCGAGGCCTGGCTGAGATCCACGAAAGTCCGCACCCCGTGAGCCTTGGCCGCAGCCTCCAGCGCGTCGAGATCGGTGACGCGGCCGTCGGCGGACTGGACGGCGCTCACCACCACCAGGTCGACGCGGTCGTCGATCCGGTCGAGGAGCGAGTCCAGGGGGACCGCCTGGACGTCCAGCCGCGTGTCGTTGAGGAACGGGTAGATCGTGGAGCTGAACTCTTCTTCGGCGAGCAGCACCCGCGAGCCTTCGGGAAGCGACGCCGCCACCAGGCCGCTGGCGGTAGAGACCTGGCTGAGGATGCCCACACGCGCGACGTCCACGTCCACCACCCGGGCATAGGCCGCCCGGGCGGTGTCGACGTGGACGTCGAAGTCACCTGCGTCCCACCGACCGTGGAACCAGTCGTCCAGCGCCGCATGGAGTGCCTCGCCGGTGGCCCGAGGAGGAAGACCCAGCGACGCCGTATTCAGGTAGCCGCGGACGGGGGCGAACTGTGCGGTGACCGAATCGTCGGGCATGACCCCATTGTGGAGCATCTCGGAACGAGATGATTCGGGGCCGCCGACTACGGGGTCGTCAGCCCGCCTGGGGCCGGAAGACGAACGTCAGTCCGTCGTCCCCCTCGCGAACGTCCATGACGGACTCGGAGAGGGCGTCGACGATGAGGGGATCGACGTACACCTGGGTTCCGCCTTGCTCGGCCACCCCGTCTTCGGGGAGGGCGTTCTCGACGAACTCCAGGCGCACGGCGAGGTCACCGGTCGGTCCGCGCTCGGCGGTGAGGCGGGTGTCGTGGGTTTCGGGGATGCCTTCGCTGGCCCGGATCGTCTCGAGGGCTGCGGCGGCGTTCTCTGATAGTTGGAGCATCTCGCTCCTCCTTCGGTCGGTCACCGCCCACAGTAGGCGAACCGGGGAGCAGTGCCCACTGCTCATCCGTCCCGGGAGTAGGTGCCCATCAGCGTGGCCTCGGCGAGGACGTGGTCCCGGGCGGCGTCGAGCACCTGTGACTTGGTCGCTCCCTCCTCCAGGCCGAGCCGGGTGTCGAGCGCATAGACCCGGAAGAAGTACCGATGGGTGCCCGACGGCGGGCAAGGTCCCACGTATCCGAGCTCTCCGGCCGAGTTCCGTCCCGATACGCCGATCTCTCCGACGTCTTCGGGTATCTCGCCGACGGGCTCGATGTCGTAGGCGACCCAGTGGTCGAAGGTGCCTCCGGGCGCATCCGGGTCGTCTACGACGAGAACCAAGGATCGGGCGTCTTCGGGGATGCCTTCGATGCGGAGAGGGGGAGACGACTCGTCGCCGTCGCACGTGTAGACGGCCGGAATGGGCTCTCCATCGGCGAACACGGACGTCAGCTCCATGGTCAGCGGTGCCTCCAAAGAGTCGGGTTCCTCGTGACAGGCTGCCAGTGCCACCAACAAGAGGACGAGCCGGAAACGGTGCGCCGTGGCCCGCATGGCACCATCGTGTCACGGGTCGCGGGCGTATGTGGTCTCCGACCGGCAAAGAGGGTGCTCAGTGCCCGGCAGGGTCCGCCACCCGACCTCAGCCCTCCACCACGATCTCGTAGCGGTTGTCGGCCGACAGCGGGCAATACCCCTGGTAGACGCCCGGTGCGCCGAACGTGACCTCGAACTCCTGGCCGGCTCCGACCACGTAGGGGCCCACGGCCTGGTCCACCACGTCTTCGTTCTTGACCCTGATCGTGTCGCCGACGCGGAAGGTGAGGCGGCTGGGCATCAGGTCCACCTCTTCGCCGGAGGCGAGCCGCTCGGCGGTGCCTGCGGGGATGATCAGCTCGTAGGCGTACTCGTCGCCGCCCCCGCAGGCGGCCAGCAGCAACGCAAGGGCGGCGAGGAGCAGGCCGGCGGTTCTCATGGCCCCGTGGCGCGTACCTCGGCCGTCACCACGAGCTCGCCGGCGTTCTCGAACGTCAACGTCAGCTCGACGGTCGAGCCCTCTTCCAGGGGAGATGCCAGGTCGAGCAGCATGATGTGGTAGCCGCCCGGCTCGAGAGACACCGTCTCACCGGCGGGGATCTCCAGGCGGTCGACGGCGCGCATCTCCATCATCCCGCCGCCCATGTCGGAGCCGTGGGTGGCTTCGTCGTCGGCCTCTGCCATCACGGTCTCGTGGATCTCGGCGGATCGCGCCACCGCCGGGTCCACCGACACGCCGACGAGGGCGTCATCGGCTCCGCCCCCGTTCGTGATCTGCATGTAGGCGGCGCCGGCTTCGGCCATGGCCGGGGAGGTCCGGGCCCACGCCTCGGTCACCTCCAGCCCGCCGCTGCCTCCGCCGCATGCGGCGAGGGTCACGACCAGAACCGAGGCGATCGCCAGCCGGCGACGACAGGATGTGCGCTTCATGCTCGTGGTTCCTCCAACAGTGCTGCCAGGTCGGCGGCCATGTCCTCGGACGAGAAGCCGAACGGCCACTCGACTCGAACGGTGCCCGTGTCGTCGACCACGTACGTGAGAGCCGTGTGGGCCACGTCGTAGGCCTGGTCGCCGGGCTCGTGCTCTTCGATCTCCCACTGCACGCCGAAGGCGGCGGTCACAGCGGAGAGACGATCGAAGTCTTCGGTCCGGAGGGGAAGGCGACGGGAGAAGAAGTGACCCAGATAGTCGTCGAGACGTTCGAGGGTGTCACGCTCCGGGTCGACCGTCACCATCGCCACGGTGACCTTCTCGGCCTGATCCGGATGGAGCTCGGTGAGGGCCTCGCTGATGTCGGCCATCGTCGTCGGGCACACATCGGGACAGCTCGTGTAGCCGAAGTAGACGAGCAACAGCCCGCCGGGCTCGGCCTTCATCGTCACTTCCCGGCCGTCGGGGCCGGGTAGCGACAAGGTGCCGACCTCGAGGGGCGGGTTGCGCACCGCTCCCTTCAGGCTGGCCGTCCCGCCGCATGCGGCGACGGCCAGCGCCAGCACGAGGACGAACAACGCCGTCCGGGATCGACGCATCTTCCAACCGGGCACGTGCGTAAGCCTGCGTCGACGGACGGCTTCGCCGCACGGGTCCTTGGTCCTCCGCTCCGGGACGAAAGTCCCGTCGTCTCGCCCATATCGGGATGAAACTCGGCGCGGCGTGTCGCATCATTGCCCGGACCCGACGAGGAGATGAGATGACCGACAGAGCCGGCCGCGCCCGTGAACGATTCCGGAGGCTCCACGAGAGCGGCACCTTCGTCATGCCCAACGCGTGGGACATCGGCTCGGCGCGGCTGTTGGAATCGCTCGGGTTCCCGGCGATCGCATCCACCAGCTCCGGGTTCGCCGCCTCGTTGGGACGCGCCGACCAGCACACCTCACTGGACGAGCTGTTGGCCCACAGCGCCCGATTGGTGGAGGCGGTCGACATCCCCGTCAGCATCGACGCCGAACACGGCCACGCCATCGATCCTGAGGGGGTGGCCGAGACCGTCCGGAGGATCGCCGCCACCGGGGCGGCGGGCGTGTCGATCGAGGACTACGACCCGGAGGGTCGGATCCTCCCCTTCGAGCTAGCGGTGGAGCGGGTGGCCGCCGCCGCCTCGGCGGCGGCGGAGTCGGGGATCGTCCTCACCGCCCGCGCCGAGAACCACCTCTACGGCGTGGCCGACCTCGACGACACCGTCGCCCGGCTGCGCGCTTTCAGAGAAGCCGGCGCCGACGTCCTGTACGCCCCGGGAGTCACCGACGTCTCCGGCCTGCAGCGCCTGGTCGCCGATGCCGGAGGGCCGGTCAACGCCCTGATCCAGGGGCCCAGCCCCACGATCGCGGAGATGGAGTCCATCGGCATCCGGCGTGTCTCCACGGGAGGAGCGCTCGCCTTCGTGGCGTACGGTGCGGCGGTCGCTGCCGCCCGCGAGCTGCTCGAACGAGGCACCCACGCCTATCTGGGCTCGGTGCTCAGCCTCGAGGATCGGTCGGCTTTTCGGCGGACGGCTCAATAAACGGACGGAATCGGCCGAAGACTCCTGGTGTTTCTCGACGACTCCACTCCCCGGAGCCGGCCAGGGCCTGCCCGGAATGCGGGCCTCCGTTTCACCCATCCGTTGGTGACCGCCAAGCTCGCCGAGCTGGGCGTGACCGGCGCCGACCCGCCCGAGGGGCCGGCGTGGAGGCACTTCCTCGAATGGGTGGGCAACCTCTACCGGGAGGTGGAGGAGCTCCGCGCTCTCCACCGCGACGCGGCGCTCGACCGGTCGAGCTTCGAGCATCTGTTCCACAACTCGCCGGTGCCGATCATGCAGCAGGACTACACCCGCCTGCAGCGATGGATGGAGAAGCGCAAGCGAGCCGGTGCCGAGGACCTGGTGCAAGCGCTGGGCGGAGCCGGCCTCGAGTGCATCAGGGCGGTCGTCCCCATGATCGAGATGACCGCCGCCAATCCGGCCGCCCAGCGAGCCACGGGGCTGAAGGTCGACGAGATGCTGGGGCCCATCGACCCCCGTATCGTCAACCCGGGCTCAGAACACGGCTGGTTGAGCCAGCTGAACGCGGTGTGGGAGAGAGAGCCCGTCGCCCACGCCGCCTTCACCGCCCAGACCGCCGACGGCGTCTTCTACGACGCCGAGTCGGTCCTGGCGGCTCCCCTCGTCGACGGTGAGCCCGACTTCTCCCGGGCGGTGTTCACGATCATCGACGTGACCCCGCATCGCCAGGAGGAGCGGCGGATGCAGGACCTGATCGAAGCGAAGGATCGCTTCCTGGCTTCGGTCAGCCACGAGGTCAGGACGCCCCTGACCGCCATCCTCGGCTTCGCCCGGCTGCTCGAGCAGGAGCCGGACCTGCCCGAGGAGGATCAGCGCATGATGATCGGCTCGATCGCCGAACACGCCCAGGAGATGTCCGACCTCATCGATGATCTGCTGGTGGCGGCGCGGGTGGAGTCGGGACAGATCCAGGTCGCCAACGCCCCCTACGACGTCGTCGGGCTCGTCAGCCAGCTACTCGCTTCGGGCGGCAGCTTCACGCGGGGCGTCAAGTTCGAGCCCCGGGTGGCCGAGGCGTACGCGGTGTGTGATCCGGCGCGTTTCCGCCAGGTGGTGCGCAACCTCCTCACCAACGCCGAGCGGTACGGCGGGCCCGACGTGTCGGTCGTTGTCGCCGTGGAGGACGACGCCGTGGTCGTCGACGTCGTGGACGACGGTCCCGGCATCCCCCGCCGGGATTGGGAGCGGATCTTCGAGCCCTACCAGAGGGCCCACCACGCTCCTGGCCAGCCGGACTCGGTGGGCGTGGGCCTCGCCATCTCCCGTCAGCTCGCCACGCTGATGGGCGGGACGCTCGACTACCACTACGAGGGGTGCAGCGTGTTCCGCCTCCGTCTTCGTCTCGCGTCCTCCGATGAGTAACCGGTGTCGGAACCGTCGAAGGTGGTACACACACCAAGTCCGCAACGCCATGGAGGCGCCATGGAACTCCTCGAACCCCGCCGGGCCTTCAGCGGCTTCGCCGTGCCCGACCTCGAAGCAGCGCGCCGGTTCTACGGCGACACACTGGGGCTGCCGGTTTCGGAGCGGGATGGGTTGCTCGCCCTGCACATCGGGGGCGGAGAAGACGTCCTCGTCTATCCCAAGCCGGACCACGTGCCGGCGACATACACGATCCTGAACTTCCCCGTCGACGACATCGGGCAGGTGGTCGATGCCCTCGCCTCGCGCGGTGTCGAGTTCCTCCGATACGAAGGGTTCGGCCAGGACGAAAACGGCATCGCCCGCAATCCCCACGGCCCGGCCATCGCCTGGTTCGCCGACCCTGCCGGGAACGTCCTGTCGGTGATCGAGATCCCCGACTAGTCGGGCCCCACTTCCTGCGGCGACAGCTCCGTGATCGACCGGTGGAGGCGGAAGGTCTCCTCGTCGGTGCGGGTGTCGTCCACGAAGGAGAGGAACTGGGAAGCGAGCTGGGCGAAGACGCCCCGGTCGGCTCCTGCCGCGGCCCTCAGGTTGAACTCGCCGGAGCGCCGCCATCTCCACACCTGATAGACGTCGCAGCGCTGCTCCGGGGCCCACACCGGGAGGTAGGTTCCGAGGTACTCGAGACCCTGGGGAGCGGCCTCCGCCAACTCACGCTCGTGTTCCAGGAGCCACTCGCGCATTTCGTCGAACGCTCCCGGTCGGACGAAGAATCCCCACTCGTAGATGAGGGCCATGTGTCACCGCCTCCTTCCTCACCTCGAACCGTATCCGCTCGGCGTCGGGAATGTGAGAGGCGATCCCCCAACGGGTGGGGCCCGATCGGGTGGGAACCAGGGATCTCCCCCATTTCCCCGGCACCGTCCTGGCCGTACGTTGGGGACGTGAGCCGACCCACTCCACCCGCGGGGGACACGTCCCCCGACCGCGCCGACGAGAAGCGGTCCCGCCTCGTCCCGCTCTTGGCCGCGGGCCTGGTTCTCGTCGTGGCGGGACTGGTCACCTGGTGGGGTTGGCCCTACATCGGCCGGTTCCTGGATGCCGAAGAGGCGCGTCGCCTCGTGCAGGACGCCGGGCCATGGGGACCCCTGGTGCTGATCGGCATGCAGATCGTCCAGATCGTCATCGCCCCGATCCCCGGCCAGATCACCGGGCTCATCGGCGGGTACCTGTTCGGGCCCGTGCTCGGCGTGGTCTACACGACGATCGGGGCGACGATCGGCTTCACCCTCGTCTTCCTGCTCGCTCGGCGGTGGGGGAGGCCCTTCGTGGAGAGATTCGTCAGCCGCGAGCACCTGGAGCGCTTCGACCACCTCGCCGGCAGGCGGGGGACGCTGGCGCTGTTCCTGGTGTTCCTCCTCCCGGCGTTCCCCGACGACATGATCTCGTTCGTCGCCGGTCTGACGCCGATCCCGATGCGCACACTCGTGCTCGTCTCGCTCGCCGGTCGGCTCCCCGGCTACGTCTTGTTGAGCCTCGGCGGCGACGGCCTCGCCTACGACAACCTCGACCCGGTCGTGGTGATCGGGGCAGTCGTCGCCGTCGCCGTGGCGCTGGCGTACTGGAAGCGGGACCGGCTCCACGAGATGGTGTCCAGCGGAGACGTCGTCGGCTTCCTGCGCCGACGCTGGCCGCTGTCACCGTCGATGACGGTCGTGTTCGCAGTGGGGCTGGTCCTGGTGACCGTCGCCCTGTACCGCGCCGCCACCGTGCCGCCGCTGCGGTAGGGCGCGGGACCCGCGGCCGGGTCCCGCGCCCAGGTGCTCACATCCGAGCGTCGGGGATCACGACGGCGCGGCCTTCGACTTCGCCGGCCTTCACCGCTTCGTACGCCTCGATCGCCCGGCTGAGCGGGTACTCGGTCGTCTGCGAGGCGATCAGCCCACGGGCGGCCAGCGCCAGGACCTCGGCCAGCTCCGGCCGGGTTCCCCAGTAGGTGGTCTGGATGCTCACCTCGTAGGGCACCGAGAAGAACGAGACGGGGAGGGTGCCGCCTCCGATCCCGACGATCGTCAGGTCACCCATCTGGCGGGCCGCCGCCGCACCCATCGCCAGCGTCGCGTCCACCCCTACGAAGTCGAGGACCACGTCCGCCCCGCGGCCGCCGGTGGCGGCACGGATCTCCTCGGCGGTGGACTCGCCGGACAGGAACGTCAGATCGGCGCCGTGGGACTCGGCCAGCTTCAGCGCCGCCTCCCGGGTGTCGACGGCGATGATCCGGGAGCCGGTCATCGCGCGGAGGATCTGGACGGCCATGTGCCCGAGACCGCCCACTCCGATCACCACGGCGGTCGCCTCCGGCGTCAGCTTGGGGAGCGAGCGGCGGATGGCGTGGTAGGGAGTCAGGCCGGCATCGGTGAGAGGTGCCGCCTTCCTCGGCTCCAGCCCTTCGGGAAGGGGGAGGAGCAGCCGGCTGTGCGGCACCAGCATGTATTCGGCCATGCCGCCGTCGAGGCCCAGGCCGCCGCCTCCGCCGGGGATCGGGGCCTCTTGCAGGTTCTCGCAGTAGATCTCGATGCCGAGCTGGCACCGGGAGCAGGTGCCGCATCCCCAGGGCCCGTAGACAGCCACCGGCTGGCCGACTTCGAGGCCGGTCACTCCCTCGCCGATCGCATGGACCCAGCCAGCGTTCTCGTGTCCGAGAGTGAACGGCGGGTTCCAGGGCAGGGTGCCTTCCTCGAACTCGTCCATCAGATGGACGTCGGAGTGGCAGGCGCCGGCTCCGCCGATCGCCACGACCACCTGGCCAGGTCCCGGCTCGGGCTCGGGGAGGTCGACGAGCTCGGGGCGTGTCTTCCACGCTTGGAGTCGAAGTGCTTTCACGGGTTTCCTTTCACGAGGACGACCACCCCCGAGAGTGCCGGGGCCGGGCACCGCTGACCAGGGACTTAGGTCATGGAGCGGGGGACCGGAGATCCCATCCCGGAAAGCACCCGGGCGGTGGGTGGGGTCGCGGCGGCGTGGTTGGTCCGGGCGGTGGGTGGGGTCGCGGCGGCGTGGTTGGTCCGGGCGGTGGGTGGGGTCGCGGCGGCGTGGTTGGTCCGGGCGGTGGGTGGGGTCCCGGTGGCGTGGTCAGAATCTCAGTCCGTGGGGCCGGCCAGGGCGTACGCCACGGCAGTGGCGAAGTCCATGCCCCGTCCCTCCAGGTAGGCGGCTCGCGCCTCGCCGGTGAGCGCCTCGAGGCGGTCCTGGGTGAGCTCCTCGACGCGGTTGGTTTCGTGGTCGACGATGTCGGTGCCGGACGTCATCCGGAGGCTGTGGAAGGCGCCGCCCAGTCGGTTGGCGCGCTGGGCGTCACCGAGCTGGAGGGCGACCCCGCCGATCAAGGCGATGAACAACACTGCCGCCGACACGTCGCCGTCGCTCGACAGGAGTTGGAGGCCCTCGCGCAGGTATGGCCACGCCTTGGCGGGGTCCCCGGCCCGCAGGGCCACGCTGCCCAGCTCGAAGAGGGCCCAGCCGGTGCCGAAGTTGTTCCCCGCCTGCCGGTAGTAGGCGAGGCTGCGCGCCCAGTGGCCGAGACCGGTCTCGTGGTCCCCGAGGAACAGCCCTCTGACGTTGCCCCGCGCCCACTCGACGTCGCCCAGCCCGCTAGTGTCGCCGACCTCTTCGAACAGGCGCTCGGCTTCGTCCAGTTCCGCCAGGGCCGCCTGCGGCTGGTCGCCGTCGAAGACGAGGGCCAGGGCGTGGTTGTAGAGGGCGTTGGCGAGCTCCCAAATGTTGTCCCGCGCCCGATGGATTTGGAGGGCTTCGGCGTAGACCTCGAGGGTCCCGGACAGGCCGCCCCACCAGATGATCCCGGCGAGCGCCTCCAGAGCCTTGGCTCGCCAGTACGGATCGCCGTCGGGCATGCCGAGTGTCGCCGAGGCGCGCCTGCGGCCTTCGTGGATGTGCCCTCTGGCCTGCCAGAACCGCCAGGTGGCGAACGACAGACGGCGGGCCAGGTCGGTCTCGCCCGCCGCCGCGGCCCGGTCGAGCGCCGCCCGGATGTTGTCGTGGTCGCGGGCGATCCGATCCAGCCACTGGTTCCGGTGCCCGCATTTGAAGTGGCGGGAGGCTTCCTCGGCGAGTGAGATGAAGGCGTGGAGGTGGCGGAGCTCGATGTCGCGGCGTTCGCCCGATTCGGCGAGGCGGGCGGTGGCGAACTGACGGATCACATGCAACATGCGGAATCGGGGGTCGCCCCCTGCTTCTGTCGCCATCAGAAGGCTCTGGTCGACGAGGGTCGCCAGGCCCTCCAGGACGGGGATCGGCAGGTCCGGGCCGCACACGGCTTCGATCTCTTCGAGCCGCGCCCCTCCGGCGAAGACGGCGAGGCGGGCGAACAGGCGGCGTTCCGGCTCCGACAGCAGGTCGTAGCTCCACCGGATCGCCCCTTCGATGGTCCGTTGGCGCTCGGGGAGGTCGACGAGCCCTCCGGACAGCATCGTGGTGTCGAGTCGCTCGACGATCGTCTGCACGGGAAGCAGCCGCAGGCGCGACGCCACGAGCTCGATGGCGAGAGGCAGCCCGTCCAGCCGGTTGAGCAGCTGGGCGACCGCCGGTGCGGTGGTCTCGTCGAGGCGGAATCCGGGCCGCACGGCCATCGCCCGTTCCACGAAGAGGCGGGCGGCGTCCGACTTCGACAGCGTGTCCGGGTCGTCGTGGATCGAGGGGAGGGGCATCGGCGCCAGGGGGTACTCCCTCTCGGCGGCGAGACGCAGCGGCGCCCGCGACGTGACGACGATCCTCGATCGGGGCGAGCTCCTGACGATCTCACCGACGAGGGCGGCAGCGGCGATGACGTGCTCGAAGTTGTCGAGGATCAAGAGGACGCGTCGGGTGCGGAGCGCCTCGAGCATGGCGTCGCGGGGGTCCGTCCGTTGCGGGATCTCCAGTCCCAGCGAGGTGAGCACCTCCGATGGGAGCAGGTCGGGGTCGGTAATGGGAGCCAGATCCACGAAGAACACGCCGTCGGGGAAGCTCCCCACCGACTCCGCACCAACCTGGAGTGCGAGCCGGGACTTGCCGGTGCCGCCCGGGCCCGTCAGGGTCACGACGTGGGTGTTCTCGAGCAAGGACTTCACTTCGTCCAGTTCGCGGCGCCGTCCCACGAAGCTCGTCACCACCAGTGGCAGGTTGTTGGGGACGGTGTCGACCGTGCGCAGAGGAGGGAACTCGGTCTGGAGCCCGGAAATCACCAACTGGAACAGGGCCTCCCGGTGGGAGAGATCCTTCAGGCGGTGCTTGCCCAGGTCCCGAAGCGTGACGTCGGCGGGCAGGAGCCTCTCGACCAGCGCCGCCGTCGTCTCGGACAGTATCACCTGGTTGCCGTGGCCGGCGGCGGCGATACGGGCGGCTCGGTGCACGTCGAGGCCGACGTAGTCGTCTCCCCCCAGGGCCCCTTCCCCCGTGTGCAGGCCCACCCTCACCTTGACGGCTGCGTCGTCGGGCCACGGGTGCGACTGGAGGGCGCGCTGGATGCCGATCGCCGCCTCGACCGCCTGGTGTGCCGATGCGAAGACCGAGAAGAAGGCGTCGCCTTCCGTCTTGACCGTCACGCCGGCGTGGGATTCGATGGCCGACCGCAAGAGGCGGTTGTGGTCCTCGAGCACCTCGCGCCAGCGGTCGGGTGACAGGTCCTGAACGAGCCTCGTCGATCCCTCGATGTCGGTCAGGAGGAAAGTGACCGTCCCAGTCGGAAGCGCCGCCGCCATCAGCCAATTCAACCACCGCGGACGGCCACGACCGCGCCAGGAGACCGCACTTCCGTCCCTTCGGCGTACCGTGGGCGGGGCGAACGACACGTCGAGGTGACGGAGGCGCCGTGGATTTCGAATTGCAACTCGTGCTCTTGAGAGTCTCCGATGTCGACCGGGCGAGAGCCTTCTACACCGAGAAGGCGGGCTTTTCTCTCGACGCCGACGTTTCCAGGGGCGACGACTTCCGCTTCGTGCAGTGCACTCCTCCGGGCTCGGCGTGTTCGGTCGCCTTCGGCGTCGGTCTCACCGAGGGCGACCTGGGTAACCCCCTCGAGATGTACCTCGTCGTGGCGGACATCGAGGTGGCCAGGGACGAGCTCGTCGGCAGGGGAGTGGAGGTGAGCGAGATCCAGCACATGACTCCCCGTGGATGGGCGCCGGGAGCCGACCCCCAGCACGCCGATTACAACTCGTTCGCCTTCTTTCGCGACCCCGATGGCAACCGCTGGGTCCTGCAGGAGGTCGGCCACTCCCGCCGGGAACGATCAGCCGTCTAGGGCGGCAGCGAAGGCGCTTGCCAGCTTCTCGTGGCCGGCTGCGTTGGGATGGATGCAATCCAGGCCGCCGACGAAGTCGGAGGTGTCGAGCAGACGGCCGGTCTCGACCACGGTGGCGCCATGGGAGCCTGCCACGATGCGGATGAGGTCGTTGAAACCGCTCACTGGAGACATCCCTCCCTCGAGCACCGTGTCCGCGGCGGGGGCCAGGTCGGCGAGGAGGCAGGCCCGGAACGGGTTGTAGAGGGTCATCGTCACGATCGGCGTTTCGGGGCCGGCGGCGGAGCGGAGCTCGCCGAGGATCCGATGGAGGTTCTCGAGGTAGGAGGTGAAGGCGACGGCGGCCGCCTGGCGGCACGGCTCGGTGGGGCCGCGGCGGCAGGAGGCGAACACGGATCCGAAGAGGTCGTTGCCGCCGACCGTGACGGTCAAGAGGGCGACCTCGCCGCCCTCCCGATGGTGTGCGGATATCAGCTCGACCGCCCGGTCGAGCTGGGTTGCGACTACCACGTCCGACGTCGCTCCGGGCGACGCCAGGTTGACCAACTCCAGCCGGGAGCAGGGAGACGCGTCACATGTGGGGTTCTGGTCGGTGAGCAAGGAGACGAATCCGCCGTCGCCGGCAGGGTCGGCCCCCATGCCGGCGGCCAGGGAGTCGCCCACCGCCACGTGAAGCGGAGGGGCTTGCCCGCCCGCAGCGAAGACCACGAGCAGGACGCCGATCAACGAGAAGCGCAATCCTGCCCTCCGCGAGCCACGGCGACCATCGGCGCGAACGTACCAGCGATGGCGCCGGACGGGTTCGGCTACGGTCGCAGGACGAGCGGGTATTCGCGGATGTCGATCCGGCTCCCGTCTTCGGCCGAGCTCGTCCAGACGATCAAAGCGCCCCGCTGGGTGCGGTCGACGTCGTAGTCGATCGTGAAATCGAAGACTCCCCAGTCGACCCCGGAGCTGGACGTCGCCACTCCCTCCTCGATGATCCTCCCGTCCCAATCCGTCAAGGCGTACTGGAACGTGGCCTCGAAGACCAGCGCCTCGCCGGTGACCCGCAGGGGGTCGTCGACGAGAGCGCCGTAGAGCGGAGTCTCGACCGAGATCGCCGCCTGGTAGTCGAGGTAGTCGGCTCGGCTCACCGGGCGGCTGACCCTCGCCCCGTTGTCGGTTCGCACCTGCGTCGCCGCCCCGTTTTCCCGGAACAGCACCGCGTCGATCGAGGGAAGCCGGGTCAGCGTGAACACCACCTGGGCCACCCGCCGCGCCGCCCCGGGCTCGTCCGGCGCGAACTCCTCGCTGAGATCCACCGTCGCCACCCCGCCGGAAACCGTGACGGAGTTCAACTCTGTCCCCGGCGGGACGAAGGTGGTGATCCCGGGAATGGAGCTCTCCTCGTCGGGAGTCGGCCCGGCCAACAGCGCCTCCAAGGACGCTCGAGCGGTGGCCGCCGACCTCGGGACCCGCCGGGCGAACGGGGCGACGAAGGGCCCTCGCCTGGCGGTGTGGCCGTCTTCGTCAACGAAGAAGTAGGGGGCCACGACCATCACCGCTGGGGGCCGGTTCTCGGTCAGGTCCAGGGCGCGGGCGAGGAACGACGACATCTGATCGCGCAGCACCAGGTCGGAAGGGCAGAACCAGGTGTTGTCGGGCGGGTTGCAGCCTTTCGTCACCCCCGCCGCGGCCAGGGCGTTGATGTCGTCTTCGAAGATCGAGTTGTCGTCGTCGGTGAACCTGTCTGGGTCACCGCCCTCGTAGGAGAACGCCCTCACCAGGAACGCCGCCATCTGCCCTCGGGTGACGAAGTCGTCGGGGCAGAACTCGTCGTTGACCGGCGGGTTGCACCCGCGGGCTATCCCGGCGGCGGCCAGGGCGTTGATGTCGTCTTCGAAGATCGAGCCCTCGTCGTCGGCGAACTCGTCGTCCGGTGCCGGCTCCAGGTCGAGCGCCCGGTTCAGAAAGGCGGCCATCTGGCCCCTGGTCACCGGCTCTCCGGGACAGAACCAGGTGTTGTCGGGAGGGTTGCACCCCCGGGCGACGTCGGCGGCTGCGACCGCCTCGATGTTCCCCTCGTGGATGTTGCCGTCGTCGTCGATGAACGTGCCCCCCGGTTCGAGCTCCTGGGCCGAAGCGGCGACGCTGGCGAGCATCGTCGAGACGGTGAGGGCCACGACCAGGATCCGGGCCGAGCGTGTGCGCAGCATTCCTCTTCCTCTCTCCCCGAGCGCATCACGCTAGGCGCGCCGGCGCGCCTACGAGTGCCCATTGCGAGCCGACCGGGATAGGTTGGGCGGTGAGCACGCGAGGGAGACCCACATGACACAGGAGACGCCCAACGACGGAGGAGCCGCCCGGGACTCGACCTTCGAGGACCTGCGGGTGGAAGGCACCCAGCTCCTGTCGAAAGTCAGAGAGCTGATCCAGGAGGGCAACGTCCGCCGGATCATCGTCAGGGACAACGAGGGCCGGACGCTCATCGAGATCCCCCTGACCCTGGGGGTGGCCGGAGCGGTGCTTGCGCCCGCCCTGGCGGCGGTGGGAGCGGTGGCGGCCCTCGTCACCGAATGTTCGATCACGGTGGAACGGGCCCAGCCGGAGAGCTCCTGATCCGAGCCGTGACGAGGATCGACGAGCTTCCGTCGGCTCTGGGAGAAGACCTGCTGGCCGAGCTGGGCGATCGCCGCCCGGCGCTGTTCCTCGACTTCGACGGCACCCTGTGTCCGATCGTTCCGCATCCCGACCAGGCCGTCCTCGACAACGAGACCCGTCAGGCGCTGCGGCGGATCGCAGATCGCTGTCCGGTGGCGGTGGTGAGCGGCCGCGACCGGCTCGACGTCGCAGGGCGGGTGGCGCTCGACGACCTGTACTACGCCGGCAGCCACGGATGCGACATCTCCGGCCCCGGCGGGTTCTCCCAGCAGTGGGGCGCCGAACTCCGACCTAGCCTCCATGACGCGGGTGACGAGCTCGACCAGGCTCTGGAAGGCATCCCGGGTGCCTGGGTGGAGCGGAAGCGGTTCGCCCTCGCCGTCCACTACCGGCAGGCGCCGGCGGACGCCGAGGCCAGGATCGAACAGGCGGTGCGGTCCGTGGCCGCCCGCCACCCCGACCTGAGGGTCGCCGGCGGCAAGAAGATCTTCGAGCTCCGTCCCGACATCGACTGGGACAAGGGCAAAGCGGTCATGTGGCTGCTCGAGTCGATGGGCTTGCGGACCGATGGCATCGTCCCCATCTATCTGGGCGACGACGAGACCGACGAGGACGTCTTCCGACGGTTCGAGGACGGGTCGGGAATCGGGATCGTCGTCGGGGCGGGGGACCGCCTGACCGCGGCTCGCTACCGCCTCGCCGACCCCGCCGAGGTGAGCGCCTTCCTGCTCCGTTTGGCGAAGGTGCCCAGATACTCCACGTGAGGCTCAGCGGCGCAGCAGGGTGAGCAGCATCACCGACGGCTCCAGGGCGACGAGGGCGTGGGGCGTCTTCTCCTCCATGTACAGCCAGGAGGAAGGCTCGAGGTCGTGGGTCTCGTTCCCGACCCGGAAACGGATGTGACCTCTCACCACCTGGACGATCGCCGCCGACCCGGAGCTGTGCTCGGTTAGCTCCTGGCCGGTGTCGAAGGCGAACAGCACCAGCCGGATCCGGTCGTCTTGGTGGAGGACGCGGCTCAACGTCCCGTTCTCGGGAACCTCGACCTCGGTGAGGAGATCGGGAAACACCCTGGGGCTCGGTTTATCTGTCATCGGGACCAAGCTACCGCCCGAATCGGGAGGACGCGGCGTGACTCCGAAGAGTCTCGCCGCGGCGCGGTGACGGAGGGGGTGTCTGGCCCTTTCCGCCGGCGGTACTAGCGTGAACGCCGTGGACCAAGGTCCCCATCCTCTGCTCTCGCAAGTCCTCGAGCGGATACGGGAAGAGCCGCCGGCGTTGATCGACTTCGCCAAGGCGTATCTGCGCCGGATCCCCTACGAGGCGGACATGTCGCCCGACTCCGCCACCGAGGAGATCCGCCGGCTCTTCGAGTTCATCCGTCACCGACGCGACACCGTCGACGTCCACCTCTTCAACCCCGAGCCCGAGACCGCAGGGACCGTGATCCAGGTCCGGGTCCAGGACGTCCCCTTCCTCATCGACTCGGTGACCGCCGAGATCCAAGCCCACGGCCTGGAGGTGGCGCGGGTGCTGCACCCCGTCATCGGGGTCGTCCGTGACGACTCCGGGACCCTCCGCCAGATCGTCCGACCCTCCGAGACGGCGCAGCGGGAGTCGGTCCAGCTCTACGAGCTCGACCGACGGCTCGCCGAGGTCGACCACCCGAATCTGGAGGCCCGGATCCGGGCGGTGATCGGAGACGTCCTGGCGGCCGTGCGCGACTTCCGGGCGATGGTCGACGCCACGCAGCGGATGATCGAAGTCGCCGAGCAGGGAAAGCTCTCCTACCCCGACGACGAGGTCGCCGAAGCCGTGGCGTTCCTGCAATGGCTCACCGAGGACAACTTCGTCTTCCTGGGATACCGGGAATACCAGGTCGTCGACACCCCCCGGGGCCCCGGGCTCGTCGTGGTCCCCGACAGCGGCCTGGGGATCCTTTCCGACCCGTCGAAGTCCAAGGTGTGCGAGCCCGTCCCGTTCTCGGAGCTCCCCGAGGAAGTGGTCGCCCGTTACCGGGAAGGCGGGCTGTTGGTCATCTCCAAGACCAACAGCCTCTCCACCGTCCACCGGCGGGCCCGCATGGACTACATAGGTGTCCGTCGCCTCGGCCCGAACGGAGAAACCGTGGGGGAGGTGCGGCTGCTGGGCCTGTTCACCTCCAAGGCCTACATGGAGAGCGTGTCCCGGATCCCGGTACTGCGCCGGAAGCTCGCCGAGGTCACCGCCGCAGAGGACCTGATCGAAGGCTCCCACGACTACAAGGCCGTCGTCTCGCTCATCGAGAGCTTTCCGAAAGACGAGCTGTTCGGGCTCCCCACCGAGGACCTGCGGCGTGTCGTGATGGGCCTCCTCGCCCTCCAGGACCGCGCCCGCGTCCGGTTGTTCGTCCGGCGGGACCTGCTCGACAGAGGCGTGCGGATCCTCGTGGCGATGCCCCGCGACCGCTACTCGGCGGATCTGCGGCGCAGGCTGCAACGGCTCTTCATCGAGCGGTTCGGCGGCACGAGCGCCGACTACCACCTCAGCCTCGAGAAAGAAGACCTCGCCCGGCTCCACTTCACGGTGTGGGTGCCGGAAGGCCAGGTCCCCGACGTGGCGTTCGAAGAGCTCGACGCCGAGGTGATGGCGCTGACCCGCTCGTGGGCGGAGCGGGTGGCCGACGTCCTGTCGGAGCGGATGCCCAAGAAGAGGGCCCGGGACATGGCCGAGCGATGGGAGAGCCGGCTGCCCGACTACTACAAGACCTCCACGCAGGTCACCGTCGCCGCCGGCGATGTCGAGAACCTGGAGCGCTTGGCGACGAGCGACGCCCGCTGCGTCGTGGGCCTCCAGAACGAGACGGAGGAGAGCCCCGACGTCCTCACCCGGGTGACGCTCTACGAGAAAGGCGGCAAGCGCCCGCTGTCGGAGCTGGCCCCCGCACTCGAGGACATGGGCCTCACCGTGGTCGAAGAGGTCCCGACCCGGGTGGGCGGCGGCGAGACGATGTTCATCCACGACTTCGGCGTGGTCGGCGCCGACGGCCGCCTCCTCGACCTGGAGCGCTGCGGCGACCGCGTCGCCCGGGCGTTGCAGGACATCTGGTTGGGCCGGTCCCCGAGCGACTCCCTCAACCGCCTGATCCTCGAGACGTCGCTCACCCACGAGCAGATCGCCGTCCTGCGGGGCTACCTCACCTACTGGCGCCGGGTCAGCCCGGTGTTCACGGTCGACTACGTCAACGACACGCTGGTGGCCCACCCGGAGATCACCGCCGGCCTGGTGCGTCTCTTCGAACTGCGGTTCGACCCCGACGCCGACGGCAGCGGCTACGAAGGCCACCGTCAGTGGCTGCTCGACGCCCTCGACGCGGTGCCGTCGCTCGACGAGGACCGGATCCTGCGCAGCCTGATGCGGCTCATCGAGGCGACGGTCAGGACGAACTTCTACCGGCCGGACCGCCAGTCGTTCACGATCAAGCTGATCTCCTCGCAAGTGCCCGACGTGCCCCAACCGGTCCCGGCGGTGGAGATCTTCGTTCTCGCCGACCACGTCGAAGGCATCCATCTGCGGGCCGGGCTCCGGGCCAGGGGAGGGATCCGCTGGTCGGAGCGGCGCGAGGACTACCGCAACGAGGTGCTCGGCCTGATGAAGGCCCAGGTCACGAAGAACGCGGTGATCGTGCCCACCGGCGCCAAGGGCGGCTTCGTGCTCCGCGGCCGCGACAGCAGCCCGGAGGCGGTGCAGCGGGCCTACGAGACGTACATCCGCGGACTGCTCGACGTCACCGACAACCTCGTCGACGGCGAGCCCGTCACCCCTCCGCGGGTGAGGGCCCACGACGGCCCCGACCCCTACCTGGTGGTGGCCGCCGACCGGGGCACCGCCCGCATGTCGGACGTCGCCAACCGGATCTCCCGCGAGTACGGCTTCTGGCTGGACGACGCCTTCGCCTCCGGTGGCGCCACCGGATACGACCACAAGAAGCTCGGCATCACCGCACGCGGGGCGTGGAAGTCGCTCGAACGGCACTTCGCCGAACTGGGCATCGACCCGGCGACCGACGAGTTCACCGCGGTCGGGATCGGCGACATGTCCGGAGACGTGTTCGGCAACGGGATGTTGCTCAGCCGGTCCATGAAGCTCGTCGCCGCCTTCGACCACCGGCACGTCTTCATCGACCCCGACCCCGACCCGGCGGTGGCGTACGAGGAGAGGAAGCGCCTCTTCGCATTGCCGTCCTCGAGCTGGGCCGACTACGACCCCGAGTCGATCTCGGAGGGCGGCGGTGTCTACCCCCGTGACGCCAAGAAGATCGAGCTCTCGCCGCAGGCACGGGCGGTGCTCGGCACGGAGGAGACGGTGGTCACTCCCGCCGAGCTGATCCGCATCGTCCTCTGCGCGCCCGTCGACCTGCTCTGGAACGGCGGCATCGGGACCTACGTGAAGGCGAGCGACGAATCCCATGACGAGGTCGGGGACCGCAACAACGACGCCGTCCGCGTCGACGCCTCCCAGCTCCGGGCCCGGGTCGTCGTCGAAGGAGGCAACCTGGGGTTCACGCCGCGGGCACGGATCGAGTACGCCTCCCTGGGCGGCCGCATCAACGCCGACTACATCGACAACTCCGCCGGGGTCAACTGCTCCGACCGGGAGGTGAACCTGAAGATCCTCCTCGGGATGGCCGAGGCCCGGGGGGAGGTGACCCGAGAGGAGCGGGACCGGCTGCTCGCCGACTGTGCCCCGGAGGTGGTCGAGAAGATCCTCGCCGACAACCTCGCCCAGGCGAACCGGCTCGCCCTCGACGAGATCGAGTCGAAAGAGCGGCCCGACGACTACGCCGACCTGATAGCCGCCCTCGAAGCGTCGGGGCACCTCGACCGTGCCATCGATGTCCTCCCGTCGGCTGAGGAGCTGGCCGAGCGAGCCCGCGACAACCGCGGGCTCACCCGCCCCGAGCTGGCGGCCGTGCTCGCCCATGCCAAACGCTCACTCGCCGAAGAAGTGCTCGAGTCGTCGCTGCCGGACGACCCCCGCCTGGTCGAGGAGCTGGTCCGATACTTCCCCGAGGCGGTGTCCAGCCGGTTCCGGCACCTCCTGTGGGAGCATCCCCTGCGCCGGGAGCTGCTCTCCACCATCGTCGCCAACGACGTCATCGACTTCCAGGGCCCCACCTTCGTGTTCAGGCTGGCCCGCCGGACCGGGGCCGCTTCGAGCGACGTGGTGCGGGCCTTCCGGGTCGCCGACGCCATCACCGGGCGCCAGGCCCGCGAGGAGATCGAGGCGCTGTTCGGGAAGGTCGACTCGGCGACCTGGCGCGATCTCATCGCGGCGGAGACCAGGCTGGTGTACACGCTGACCCGCTGGTTCCTCGACCGCCCAGTCGCTACCGACACCGAGCTGAAGAAGCTGGCCGAGGGCTTCGAGCAGCTGGTCGGAGAAGCCCAGGAATGGGGGTCGCTGCAGCGGCGCGCCGAACGCACGGCCGTGCGCACCCGTTTCGAGCAGGCCGGTGTCCCCACCGTGCTGGCGCAGCGGGCCGCCGCGGTCGAGGACCTGCTCCACGCCCCCGACATCGTCGAGGTCTCCGAGACGACCGGGCGGTCGCTGGCGGACGTCGGGGCGGTGTTCCATCGGGTCGGCCGGGCGTTCGAGCTCGATGCCCTCATGCAGGCGGCCCGCCGGATGCGGGTCTCACGCAAGTGGCACCGGTGGGCCCGTCAGACCGTCGAGGACGACCTCCTGGCGGTCAGGAGGCGACTCGCCGAGCGGATCCTCATCGGGTCGGGAGCCGAGTCGGTCGATGTCGCCGTCGACCAGTTCCTCGTCGTCTGCGGAGACGACGCTCAGCGCGCCGTCGACCTGGCCCGTTCGGTCCTGGCGGATCCGGAGATCGAGCCGGTCGCCCTGATGGTCGTGGTGCGCCAGATCGAGGCGCTGGCGGAGCCCGACCTCATCCCTTGACCACGCCCAGGGGGCGCACCCGGGCCACGGGAGCAGCCAGCCGGGCGGCGTCGCACACCCGCACCACCTCGTCGACGTCCTTGTAGGCGTAGGGCGCCTCCTCGGAGAGCAGGGACACCGAGCCGGGCCGGACGTCGACCCCTTCGCTGCGCATGTCCTCGGCCACCTGGCGGCCGGAGCGCTCCCGCTTGGCTCGGCGCCGGCTCATGACCCGGCCGGCGCCGTGGGCCGCAGAGTCGAACGCCGGGTTGCCCTCGACCCCGCGCAGCACCCACGAGGCGGTTCCCATCGATCCGGGGATGAGGACGGGCTGGCCCACCGGGCGGAGGTCCTCGGGCAGGGCGGGGTGGCCCGGCCCGAACGCACGTGTGGCGCCCTTGCGATGCACGCACAGCTCGAGCTCGGCCCCTCCCACCGTGTGCCGCTCGATCTTGGCGAGGTTGTGGGCGACGTCGAAGACGAGGCGCATTCCGATTTGGCGGGGCGAGACCCCGAGAGCGTCGGCGAACGACTCCCGGGCGGCGTGGGCGAGGATGTGGCGGTTGGCCCAGGCGAAGTTGGACGCCGCCGCCAGCGCCGCCATGTAGTCGGAGCCCTCCTCGGAGCGGACCGGCACACACGCCAGTTGGCGGTCGGGGACGGTGATCCCGTGGCGGGCCATCGCCTGGCCCATGAGCCGGAGGTGGTCGGTGCAGGTCTGGTGACCCAGCCCCCGCGACCCGCAGTGGATCATCACGGTGACCGCGCCTTCGCGCAGTCCGAACACCTCGGCCGCCTCGGGATCGACGACTCGGTCGACGTACTGCACCTCGAGGAAGTGGTTGCCGGCGCCGAGGCTGCCCAGCTGGCCACGGCCTCGCGTCATCGCCTTCTCGCTGATCGCCGCCGGGTCGCCTCCCTGAGAGGTGCCGCGTTCCTCGCACCGCTCCAGGTCCTCTTCCCAGCCGTATCCCGCCTCTACGGCGGCGGCGGCCCCCTCCGACAGGACCTTCGGCACGAGCGACTCGGGGGCGATGGCTCCCGTGCCCGGGCCGCGGGGGATGCGGGCGTCGAGGTTGGCCATGATGGCGTCACGGTGCCGACGGAAGTCGTCGACGGTCAGGTCGGAGGCGAGGAGCCGGACCCCGCAGCAGATGTCGAAGCCGACCCCGCCGGGCGAGACCACCCCGCCGTCGTCGATGTCGGTCGCTGCCACGCCTCCGATCGGGAACCCGTAGCCCCAGTGGATGTCGGGCATGGCGAACGACGCCTCGACGATGCCAGGCAGATGGGCGACGTTGGCCACTTGCTGGGTGGCCTCGCCCATCGCCGCCACCTCCATCAGGGCGTCCGAGGCGAAGATCCGCCCTGGCACCCTCATCCCTCCTGTCGGAGGGATCTCCCAGGTCACGTCGTCGACTCTCTTCAGGTCACTCATGTCGACCTCACACGTCGAAGTACACCCGCGCGAACCACTCGTCTCCCCGCCGCTCCACCACCAGCTCGTGGTAGGTGACCGCCTTGATGGCGGCTCCGGAGGCCTGATCGCGCCGCAGGGGCCGGGCGTCTCCCTCGACGCGGGCCACCAGGCGGTCGCCGTCCACCTGCGACCGGAAGCCGCAGAAGTGCCGGTCCTCCGTCTCGGCGATGAAGAGGAACTCCGAGAGGGTGTCTACCACCAGGTCTTCCAGCGTCTCGGCCGACACCTCCACCGACCGGGTCGTCACGGCGGCGGGATCGGCGTCGGCGTCGGTGGGAGACGTCAGCTGGAAGGTGGCGGACAACAACTCGTCGAACAAGGCGTCGAGGGAAGGGGCGGTCACCTCGATGCCGATGTCTGCGGTGTGCGAGAGAACTCGATGCGCCATCCGTCCACCACCTCCCCTCCGATCGTAGGCGGCTGCCACCGCCATCCGCCTACGGGCCTCCGGCAGTCGCCGAAGGGAAGTTCGGCCCTTCCGATCCGCCCCGCCACTCCGTAGAAGAGAAGGGAAGACGACGACCACGCGAGGAGTGACATGCACGAAAAGGAGTTGGTGGAGAGCGCCATCGCCACGCTCCGCAGGCTCTGCGATGGCCCTCTGGCGAGGGTGGAGATAGCCCTGGGGCCGGGGGTCGACACCCACGAGGCGGAGCTCGCCTGGAAGACCGTCACCGACGGCACCGACCTCGGCGACGCCCACATCACGTGGGAGCGGGCGTACGACCGGCTGGTGTGCGACGCCGCCGGCCACGAGTACACGGGCGAGGCGATGGAGGCATGCCCGTACTGCGGCGCCGACGGTGTCGTCATCGAACCGGCACCGCCCATCGCCGTGGTCCGCTGGGAGAAAGCCGCCTGATCACCTGTCGCATGCCGGAGGCGTGAGCCTCGGCGGGTTTGGGATGTTCGGTCCCGCCTCATAGCCTTGGCTACGGCATGCGACGCCTGCGTATCCTCTCGCTCCTCGTTCTGGTCGGTGTGCTGGCCGCCTGCGGGGGCGGGGTGTCCACCGACGAGCTCCAGGGCGTCGCCCTCGCCGAGCCGACGCCGAAGCCGGACTTCACCCTCACCGACACCGACGGGAACCCCTTCCACTTCGCCGAGGAGACGGAAGGGAAGCTCACCCTCCTGTACTTCGGCTACACGCATTGCCCCGACGTGTGCCCGGTCCACCTGGCCCAGATCGCCGAGACGTTCGACCAGCTCTCCCAGGTCGCCGAGTCGTCGGTCGTGGTGTTCGTGACGGTCGACCCCGAGCGGGACACGCCCGAGGTGCTGCGGGAGTGGCTGGACCGGTTCGATCCTCGCTTCGTCGGGCTCACCGGCACTCCCGAGGAGCTCGAGGCGGCGCAAACGGCCGCCGGGGTCCCGGTGGCGTTCAAGGTCGGTGAGGGCGACGACTACACCGTCCAACACGCCGGACAGGTGCTCGCCTATGCCCCCGATGGCCTGCTCTACGCCCAGTACCCGTTCGGGACCCGTCAGAGCACCTGGCTCAACGATCTGCAGATCCTGGCCCAGATACACCCAGAGGAGGCATGACTTGCGACGCTTGGCCCTGGTCTGCGCCGCGCTCGCCCTCGGCGCATGCGCGATGAGCGCCGAAGTGTCCGTTTCGGAGCTCACGATCGCCGAGCCGAGGATCGGCGCCCCGGTGGGCGACAACGCCGCCATGTACTTCACCGTCACGAGCAGTGAGGAGGACCGCTTGGTGGGGGCGCACACGGATGCCGCCGCCCGGGCCGAATTACACGAGACGGTCCACGGCGACGATGGCACCATGGGGATGCGCCAGGTGGAGGCGTTCACCGTGTCGCCCGGCGAAGACCTGGTCCTGGAGCCGGGAGGGCTCCATATCATGCTCATAGACGTCGAACGGCTCAGCGTGGGGGAGACGGTGACGGTGACACTCGAGTTCGAGCAGGCGGGGGAGATCGAAGTTGAAGCGGAGGTCGTCGATCTCGCCGACACGATGGGCGAGCACCATGGCCATTGACCGGCGGCGAGCCGCCGTGGTCGCAGTGGCTCTGTTGGCTGCTGCCTGCGGCGGTGACTCCTCGGGGCCGGCGACGGGCGAAGAGCTCGCTCGGGACCTCGGCTGTCTCGCCTGCCACACCGAAGAGGACACGTCCGTGGCGCCCACCTGGAGAGGCCTCTTCGGGTCCACCGTCGAGCTCGACGACGGTTCCACGGTGGTGGCCGACGAGGAGTACATCCGGCGTTCCATCGTCGACCCCCATGCCGAGATCGTCGCCGGATATCGGGCGACCATGCCGCAGTTCACGCTGGACGACGAGGAACTGGACCTCTTGGTCCAGTACATCCGGGAGCTGGGCGGATGATCTCCTGGTGGTGCGTGGCTCTCGAGGAGCCATGGACCTGGAAGTGGATCCCCTACCCGGGGATCTGGGCCGCATCGATCGTCCCCATCGTCGCCTATCTGCGGGCGGTGGCCCGCAGCGACCAGCCCACCACCCGTCGCCAGAGGGCCCAGTTCATCGGCGGGATGATCGTCTTCTGGCTCGCCTCCGACTGGCCGCTCGGCACGCTGGGAGCCGGCTATCTGGCGTCCGCCCACATGGCCCAGTTCCTCCTCTACACCCACGTCGCCGCCCCGCTGATCCTCCTCGGCACGCCCGAGTGGATGGCCGACCGGATCCTCGGGCGCCTGCGCCTCCGCGGCGTCGCCGCCCGGCTCGGCGCCTCGCTGATCATGGCCGGCGTCGCCTACAACGTGATCCTCGCCGTCACCCACACCCCCGGCGTCGTGTCGGTCCTCCGCACCAGCCAATGGGGTTCCTTCTTCATGGACTTCGTGTGGATGGTCGCCGGTTTCGTCCTCTGGCTGCCGGTGATCTCTCCGGTCCGGGAGCTCCGCAACCCCTCCGACATCGGCCGGATGCTGTACTTGTTCGGCACCACCAGCGTGGTGGCCGTCATCCCCGCCAGCCTGCTGACGTTCACGACCACACCCCTCTACGAGATCTACGAGCTGGCGCCGAGGATCGGGACGCTCACCGCCCGGGAGGACCAGCAGCTGGCCGGGATCGTCATGAAGATCGGGTCCATCCCGATCATCTGGTCGACGATCGGTGTCATCTGGTTCCGGTGGGCTTCCAAGGAGCAGCAGCGCACCCAGCCGGTCGGGTGACCTCTCAGCTCGCCGCCCACACCGCGTACATGCCGATCAGGTACATCAGCAGGATCACGACCGCGTCCGGCTCCAGCCGGTAGATGCGCGTCTCGGTGCCGTGGACGATGGCGGCGAGGGAGATGGAGGTGAGGAGGATCGCCACCACGCCGCTGACGGCCTGGGCCGGATGGACGTCGGCCAGGATCGGGCCCGGCAGGTAGGCGACGTCGGCGATCACCAGGGTGAACATGTTGTAGGCGTTGCTGCCGAACAGGTTGCCGACGGCGAGGTCGTGGGCACCGATGCGGGCCGCCGCCAGGCACGACACCAGCTCGGGCGCCGACGTCACGAAAGCGAGCAGCGTGGCCCCGATGAAGGTCTGGCCGATCCCGGTGGCGTCGGCGATAGCTTCGGCGGACGAGGCCATCACGGGAGCGGAGACGAGGATCAGAGCGGCGGCGACGACGAAGCGGAGGACGGCGCGCCGGGCCCGGTCGGGAGACGACGCCTGCGTTCGGGGCGCCTCCTCGATGGCCCGGGCCTGATCGCTGAAGCGGCCCACCGGCGAGCGCCGCATCCAGGCGAGAGTGGCGACGTAGTTGCCGGCGATGAACAGGGTGTCGATGCCCACCCAGCCGACAGCGACACGGGGCGGGGCGAGCACCGCCAGCACCCCCAGTGCGGTCAGGGCGATGGCGATGGACGCCACCCGGGCGTGGCCGCCTTCGATGCGATTCCAGACCTGTTGCTTGCCGGCCAGGTCGACGATCCCCAGGATCGCCATGTTGATGGCGTTGCTCCCGAACAGGTTGCCGACCGCCAGGTCCGGCGCTCCCGAGATCGCCGCCGCCACGTTGGTGACGATCTCCGGCAGCGAGGTGGCGCCGGCGACGAGGATCGTTCCCACCAGGAGCCCGGACATTCCCGTCGTCTCCGCCACCTCGTCGCCGGCGACCGACAGGCGGATACCCGCCCAGGCCACCACCGCCCCGGAGAGGACGAAGACGACGACGGCGGCCCCCAGGGTCACGGTTCGGCCACAGTGAAAGACATCGCCCGCGATCCTGGCAGAGTCGGCCGCCGGTTGCCCGCCGTCTCAGGTGACGGTGACATCGAGGAGGGCACCGACTCCATAGGTGATCACGGCGGCGACGAGCCCGAGCACCATCTGGCGGAGCCCGGACCTCCACACGCTGCGCCCGGTCACGAGGGTGATGGCCGCCCCGATGCCGAAGAGGCCCAGACCGCTGACGCCCATGCTCCAGGCCACGGCACGCAGGCCCTCGGTGAGGAAGAAGGGGATCACGGGGACGATCGCCCCCACTGCGAACAACCCGAACGAAGTGAACGCAGCCACCCACGCCGACCCACCGAGATCGTCGGGGTCGATGCCCAGCTCCTCCCGGGCCATCGTGTCCAGCGCCAGGTCCGGGTCCGACATGATCTTCGCCGCCAGCTTCCTGGCGTCCTCCTCGTCGAGGCCCTTGGCCCGATAGATGAGGACGAGCTCCTCTTCCTCCTCTTGCGGCATTTCCTCGATCTCGCGCCGTTCGATCTCGAGCTGCCGGGAGTGCAGCTCCCGGGCGCTCTGCACCGACAGCCACTCGCCTATCGCCATCGACGCCGACCCGGCCAGCAGGCCCGCCAGGCCGCTGACGACGACCGTGTCGGCGGGCAGGTTGGCGCCGGCCACCCCCATCACGAGCGCCAGGTTCGAGACGAGGCCGTCGTTCGACCCGAGCACCGCCGCCCGGAGGGCGTTGCCGTCGAGGCTGCGGTGACGGCGCTCGAAGCGGGCGATGTCGGGCCCTTCCAGCCCCCGGTCGGTGATCCGGCGGAGGAGCGCCGCATGGGACCGCTCGTCCTGGCGCATCGAAGTGCCTTCGGTCTCGGGCTGGTCGTCGTACATGAACTGTCCCTTGGCCTCGTCCTCGGCGACGACCGAAGCCAGGAACCGGGAGCCGAATCGGCGTCCCAACCAGGCGACGATCCTCGCTCTGCGCGACGGCCGGGGGATCTCCACGTCTCCCAGACGCTCGGCCCAGAAGGAGGCGTGACGGTCCTCCACCTCGGCCAATCCCGCATAGAGCTCGGCGAGCGGCGAGTCACCCTCCAGCTCGGCCAGGGCCCGATACAGGAAGGCGCCGTCGACCTCGCTCTGGAGGTTCTCCAGGTAGCGTTGGCGGTCGGATCGTTGTGGAGTGCTCACGGGTTCCGACCCGATCGTATCGCCGCACCCGGCGGCGTTCCGGCCGAGGAGCGCCGGAAAGTCTTTCCACGGTGCTACAAACGGCGTGAACCGGCAGCAAGGAGAGAGCAGATGAGCATCATGGTGCCCCTCGACACTTCGGAGGTGGGGCGGTCGGCGCTGCCGAAGGCGGAGGAGCTCGCCAAGGCACTGGGCCAATCGCTCCTCCTCGTGACCGTGGCCGACGACGACACCATCCACGCCGTCTCCGAATTGGCCCGCATCGAAGGCCAGGATCCGATCGACTTCTTGGAGCTCAACCTGCGCAGCCGGGCCCGCGCCGTCAGCGTCCCGGCCGAGACCGACCTGCTGCCCGGACAGGACCCGGCTTCGGCGATCGTCGACCGGGCCCACCAGCCCGACGTGGACATGATCGTGATGGCCACCCACGGGCGCACCGGGCTCTCCCGATGGCGGCTGGGCAGCGTCGCCGAGCGGGTGGTGAGGGCCGCCACCGTGCCGGTCCTGGTGATCCCCGCCCCGTGGCGGGTCAAGGAGACCCCGGCGTCGATGGAAGCCGCCGAGGCGTGAGGGGAGCACAGAGATGAAGGTGGGGGTGCTCACCGCCGGAGGCGACTGTCCGGGCCTCAACGCCGCCATCCGGGGCGTGGTCGCCCGCGTGACGGGAGGTGGCGGCGAGTGCGTAGGCATCCAGAAAGGGTGGCGGGGCCTGATGGAGGGCCTCGTCCGGCCGCTGACCCGCGACGACGTCAGGGGGATCCTCTATCAGGGGGGCACCATCCTCGGCACCTCCCGCATGGACCCGTACGTGCACGGCAACGGCTACGAGTCGGTCCGGGAAACCGTCGAGTCGGCAGGCATCGACTCTCTGGTCGTCATCGGCGGCGACGGGTCGCTGCGGACCGCCGCCCGCCTCGAGGCCGAAGGGCTGCCGGTGGTCGGTGTCCCCAAGACGATCGACAACGACATCCCCGGCACCGACGTGACGTTCGGGTTCCACACGGCGGTCCAGATCGTGACCGACGCCATCGACCGGCTCACCACCACGGCCGAGTCGCACAACCGCGTCATGGTCGTGGAGGTGATGGGCCGCACCGCCGGGTGGATCGCGGCGTACGCCGGGATCGCGGGCGGGGCGGAGGCGATCCTCGTCCCCGAAGTCGAATACGACCTCGATGACCTCGCCGAGCGGTTGCGTCGTCGCCACAAGGCGGGCCACGACTACTCGATCGTGGTTGTGGCAGAGGGGACACCCACCCCCGAGGGTGATCCCGCCACCCGCGGCGTCGACGCCTACGGGTTCGCCCGCCTGGGAGGGGTGGGCAACGTCATCGCCGCCGAGTTGGAGCGGCTCACCGGCTACGAGTGCCGGGTGATGACGCTCGGTTACCTGCAGCGGGGAGGGACACCCACCGCCTACGACCGGATCCTCGCCACCCGTCTGGGCCTGGCCGCTGGGGCGCTCGCCGTGGCCGGCGAGAGCGGGGTGATGGTGGCCGTCGACGGCGAGGACATCGTCCCCGTGCCGCTCAGCGTCGTCGATCAGCCTCCCCGGCAGCTGGACACCGCCCGCATGGAGGATGCCGCCTGGTTCTTCGCCTGAGCGGCGTTCACCAGTCGATAGCCGACAGCCAGGGCGATTCGAAGGTGGCGGCGATCTCTCCGGTCGCCAAATCCACTCCCACCCAGAGGGTGGGCGGTTCGGCAGCGCTGACGATCGCCAGCCCTTCGGAGGACATGCCCACCGAGTACGCACCTGCGGCATCGGCCCCGAGGGGAGTGGCGGAGCCGTCGGCGATCGACACGACCTGAATCGGCCCGTACCCGGCGTCGGCTTCCACCGCCGCGGCCAGCGCCATCCCGTCGTGGACCGCGAAGACGTCCACGGCCGGCAGGTCGACCCTCTCCAGCGTGTCGATCGGGCCCGCCGTGTCCATGGGCACCCGGTAGAAGGTGTGCTGGTCGTCCCACACGAGGAGGGTCGAATCGTCCTCCCACACGAGATCGACGAGAGCCGACGCCGCATCGACGGAGCCGGCGGATAGCGGCACCCGGGAGATCTCGTTGCCCTCGGTGTCGGCCACGACCAGGGTGTCGTAGACGGTGGCGAAGAACTCGGGCTGCTCGGGGTCCGGGTAGCAGTCGTCGGCGGTGAGGTAGGCCAGGGTGGCGCCGTTCGGCGACAGGGCTGGCTTGCCCGAGGCGATCGTGGTCGCGCGGCCGGTGTCCAGGTCGAGGACCTCGACCCGGCCCCCCGCCGACTCGCAGGTGAACCAGTAGTCCTCCTCCAACAGGTGCAGGTACGCCCTGCCGTCTCCGACGAGTGCCAGGTCGGCGGCGGCGGCCGCCTCGAACAGGAGCTCGTGGAGGATCTCGGTGGCGCCGGTCGCAGTGTCCACCCGCACCACGTCGGCACCCGACACGGCGATGGCCTCGGGCGGGACCTCGGTCGGGGAGGGCTCGGTCGTCTCTGTGGTGGTGGCCGGAGCGGTGGTCGGGGGAGTGGTCGTCACCGTGGCCGTCGAAGCGGCGGTGGTAGCCGGAGCGGAGGTGGTGGCAGGCGGTTCCGTCGATGGCGGGGTCGTGGCGGTGGTGTCGGACGGGATCGTGGTCGTGGCCGGCTCGTCCCCGCCCGTCTGGGCGAGGATCACTGCGGCCACCGCCAACACGACCACCACTGCGCCCACGATCAGCGGCCAGGGCGGGCGTCGTTCTTCCTCTGGCTGCTGTTCGGGTGGTGTCATGGGGGAGACGCTAGTTGCCGCCGTGGCCGCGATGGGGGACCCCGGCCGCCCGTTCTCTAGGCGCCTGCCCGGTGATACCGTCAGGACGACGGCTACGGAGAGGTTGCAGCCATGACCGTCGACGACACCGACGAACCGCGTGCCGACATCCCCGTCGAGGCGGGCGGCGACCGTGGCGTCGACGCTCCAGCAGCCGTCGCCGCCCTGCGCGCCGCCATCGTGGGCGATTGGTGGACCTACGTCTTGCGCGGTTTCCTGGCGGTCGCCTTCGGCCTCACCGCCCTCGTGTGGCCCGAGATCACGGTCATCGCCCTCGTGGCCGCCTTCGGCGCCTACGTCCTCGTCGACGGGATCGTGGCGGTGATCTTCAGCCTCGGAGGGCGGGGGAACGTCCGCTGGTGGACGGCGATGTGGGGCCTCGTCTCGGTGGCCGCGGGCGCGGCCGCGTTCCTGTGGCCGGACATCACGGCCCGCGCCCTGGTCTATCTGATCGCCGCCTGGGCGGTGCTGACCGGGGTGTCGGAGCTGGTGGTCGCCATCGCCTGGCGGCAGGAGATGCGCAACGAATGGGTCCTCATCGTCACCGGGATCCTCTCTGTCGTAGTCGGTCTCGTCCTGGCGATCTACCCGGTGGCCGCCGCGCTCTCCTTCGTGGTGCTGATCGGCGCTCATGCCGTCGTCTTGGGGGTGCTCCTCGTCGTCGTCGGCTTCCGGCTGCGTGACCTCCGACATGACCTCGTCTGAGCTGAACCAGGGCATCGTCGACGAGGCCTCGGCTCTCGACGCTCCGTGGGCGCTGGAAGCGGCAGAGGTCGCCCGACGCCTGGCGACCGACGTCGAATCCGGGCTCTCCGCGGAGGAAGCGGCTTCCCGGCTGGATCGGTTCGGTCCCAACCGGCTCGAAGAGTCGGCAGCGGTCCCGGCGTGGAAGAAGTTCCTCGCCCAGTTCGCCGATCCCCTCGTGTACCTGCTGCTCGCCGCAGTCGTCATCTCGGTCGGGGCGTGGGCCCTCGAAGGCGCCGGGGGGTTCCCCTTCGAGGCGGTGGTGATCGCCGTGATCGTGGTGGCGAACGCCGTCCTCGGATACGTCCAGGAAGCACGTGCCGAGGCGGCGGTGGAGGCGCTGCAGAGAATGGCCTCGCCCACCGCCACCGTCGTGCGCGACGGCACCGAGACGGAGGTCCCCACAGAAGACCTCGTGCCCGGCGACCTGCTGGTGGTCGCCGAGGGCGACGCCGTCGGAGCCGACGCCCGGCTCGTCGAAGCCGCCGCCCTCACGGTCGCCGAAGCCTCGCTCACAGGGGAGAGCGAGCCGGTCTCGAAGGGGGTCCAGCCGCTGGGGCCGCGTGTGGAGCTCGGCGACCGCTCCAACATGGTCTTCAAGGGGACCGCGGTCACCCGGGGCAGGGGGGTGGCGGTGGTCACGGCCACCGGGATGGACACCGAGATGGGCCGCATCGCCCGCCTCCTCGGAGAGACAGAAGAGGAGGCCACCCCGCTGCAACGAGAGGTGGGGCGAGTCGGGAAGGCGCTCGGGGTGGCGGTGGTGGTCATAGCCGCCGTCGTGGTCGGGGCGATCCTCATCGCCGATCCCATCGAGTCGGCCTCCGACCTCGTCACCGTGTTCCTGGTGGGCGTGTCGCTGGCGGTGGCCGCCGTGCCCGAGGGGCTGCCGGCGATCCTGTCTGTGGTACTGGCCCTCGGCGTGCAGCGGATGGCCAGGAAGAACGCCATCGTCAAGAGGCTTTCCTCGGTCGAGACACTCGGCTCGGCGTCGGTCATCTGCTCGGACAAGACCGGCACGCTCACCAAGAGCGAGATGACCATCGAGAAGGTGATCACCCCATCGGTGGCCGTGGACATCACCGGCGCCGGCTACGACCCCACCGGTGAGGTGCTGTGCGACGGGGAGCCGCTCGACGACCCCGAGCTGGTGGAGGAGGTCGCGTTCGTCTTGGGTGGAGGGAGCCTGGCCAGTGACGCTTCGATCTACCGAGAGGACGGGGTGTGGAAGGCGCGAGGTGATCCCACCGAAGCGGCGTTCCTGGTGGCCGAACGCAAGCTGGGCATCGACGAGGTTCGCCGCCGGCGGTTCCGGCGCGTCGGAGAGGTGCCGTTCACGCCGGAGCGGAAGCTCATGTCGACTCTCGAGGCCGACGCCGAGCGCGACGGCCGCATCGACGTCGTGGTGAAAGGCGCCCCCGACGTGCTCCTCGGGCGCTGCAGCCACGAGCGAGTCAGAGGCGAGGAGCGGCCGCTCACCGAAGAGAGGCGCCGGGAGATCCTCGCCGACGTGGAACGCCTCGCCGACCTGGCGCTGCGGACGCTCGCCGTCGCCTACCGCCCGTTGCCCGACCACGAACCGCCCGAGCCCGACGAGTCCATCGAGCGGGACCTCGTGTACGTCGGGATGGTGGGCATCATCGACCCGCCCCGGGAAGAGGTCAGGGCCGCCATCGCCGAAGCGAAGGAGGCCGGCGTGCGGGTGATCATGATCACCGGCGATCACCCCCGCACCGCCCTCCGCATCGCCTCCGACCTGGGCATCGCCGCCGCCGACGCCCGGGCGTTGACCGGGGCGGAACTCGAGGAGATGGACGACGAGACCCTCCGCGAGGAGGCGGCGACCGTCGACGTGTTCGCCCGGGTGGCGCCCGTCCACAAGCTGCGGATCGTCGACGCTCTCCAAGCGGAAGGGAACATCGTGGCGATGACCGGTGACGGCGTCAACGATGCTCCTGCCCTCAAGTCCGCCGACATCGGCGTGGCGATGGGCATCACCGGCACGGACGTCAGCAAGGAGGCGGCGGACATGATCCTCGCCGACGACAACTTCGCCACGATCGTCGCCGCCGTGCGGGAGGGCCGGGGGATCTTCGCCAACATCCGCAAGTTCCTGCGGTTCCTCCTCTCGTCGAACATCGGCGAGGTCTTCACCATGTTCTTCGGAGTGCTCTTCGCCGGGTACCTGGGCCTGACGGAAGGTGCCGACGGCCTCGCCGTGCCGCTCCTCGCCACCCAGATACTGTGGATCAACCTCCTCACCGACACGGGCCCGGCTTTGGCGATGGGGGTGGACCCGCCCCCCGACGACGTGATGCTGCGCCCGCCTCGCCGCCTCACCGACCGTGTCATCGACGCCGCCATGTGGCGGGGGATCGTGTGGGTCGGGATCGTGATGGCCGCTGCCACCCTCCTCGCCCTCGACACGAAGACGCCCGGCGGCCTCATCGACGGGACGGGCGACGTCGTCTACGGGCGGACGATGGCGTTCACCACCCTCGTCATCGCCCAGCTGTTCAACACCTTCAACGCCCGCTCGGACCACCAGAGCGCCTTCTCCCACATGTTCACCAATCCGCTCCTGTGGGGGGCGATACTCGTGTCGGTACTGCTCCAGGTCGCGGTCGTAGAGATCCCGTTCCTCAACGACGCCTTCGGCACCGTCCCGTTGACCCTCGGCGACTGGGGTCTGTGCACGGCCCTGGCGTCGGCCGTGCTCTGGGGCGACGAGCTCAAGAAGCTCCTCAGCCGTCTGGTGCGCCGAGGCGGCGCAGACGCACCCGCGTGATGGCGCGGTCGGCGACCGCCAGCACCGTCGCTTCCCAGCGCCCCACGACGACCCGGTCGCCGGGCTCGTCGGGGACCCTCCCCAGCTCGTCGAGGATGAGACCGGCGATGGTGGTGTAGTCGCCTTCGGGGAGGTCGACGCCGATATCGACGAGGTCGTGGATGGGGAAGCTGCCCGGCAGGTCGAGGGAGCCGTCGGGCCGGCGGACGACTCGCACTACGTCGCGGTCGGACTCGTCGTAGATCTCGCCCACGACCTCCTCGAGCAGGTCCTCGATCGTCACGATGCCCTCGCTGCTGCCGTGCTCGTTCACCACGATCGCCATGTGCTGGCGGCGCTGGCGCATGACCCGGAGGGCATCGAGAGCCTCGACGCTCTCGGGGAACACGAGCGGGGGATGGGCGACGGCGCCGACGCTCCCGCTCGCGGTGATCAGGTCCCGGAGGTGCACCACTCCGGCGACGCGATCCAGGTCGGCTTCGGGGGCGGTGGGGGCGCGTGAGAAGCCGGCTTCGATCAGCCGGCGCAGTGCCTCCTCGGCCGGCAGGTCCTGGTCCAGCACGAACACGTCGCGGCGGGGGGTGAGGATCTGGCGCAGCGTCCGCCGGGAGATGTCGAGCGCCCCCGAGATGATCCCCCGCTGGTCCGGGGTGAAGCTCTGGAGGTTGGCGACGATGTCACGCACCTCCTCCTCGGTGATCTCCTGGCCGCGCCGGGCCGGGTCGCCGCCGAACAGCCGCACGACCAGGTCGGCCGACTTCGACAGCAGCCACACGACGGGCCGGGTGACCTTGGAGATGAACGCCAGCGGCCGGGCGACGAGGAGGCCCCAGCGCTCGGCCCGTTGCATGGCGAGGCGTTTGGGTGCCAGCTCGCCCACGACCAGCGTGAAGTAGGCGATGAGCAGCGTGACGATCACCACCGCCGCCGGATAGGCGGCGCTCCCCATGAAACCGAGATTGTCGGCCAAGGGCTGGGCGAGGGTCACCGCCCCGGAGGCAGATGCGAAGAAGCCCGACAGGGTTATCACGATCTGGATGGTGGCGAGGAACCGGTTGGGATCCCGGGCCAGCTCGGCCAGCGTCTTGCCCGCCCCGCCCCGGGTGGCGAACCGCCGGAGCTGGCTCTCCCGTAGAGACACCAGAGCGAGCTCTGCGCCTGCGAACAGGGCGTTGAGCAACACGAGAGCCACGATGAGGGCGATCTGCTGCCAGAGTGCGTCCATGCCACCTCCTCGGGCCGGACGGTACCAATGGAGCCGCCGATAGGCTCCCGGCCACACATGCGCACCCTGATCCGCGGGCTGCTCGTCCTCTTCGTCGTGCTCGGGCCGGCGCTGGGGGCGTCGGCTCATGCCGTCCTCGTCGAGACCGACCCGCCCGACGGCGCTCGGCTGGAGCAGATTCCAGAACAAGTGGCATTGAGGTTCAGCGAGCCGGTCTCCGTGCCCGAGGGCGCGGTGCGGGTTTTCGACGCGTCGGGCCGCAGGGTCGAGGCGGGCGAGGCGAGGCCGGGAGACTCCGACGAGGAGGTGGTGGTCGACCTCGACGCGCCGGCGGAGGGCACGTACGTGGTCGCCTGGAGGGTGGTCTCCCTCGACGGGCATCCGATCCGCGGCGCGTTCGTCTTCGGGGTCGGCGACGGTGACGCGGTCGTCGACGAAGCGGTGATCGAAGAGATCCTGGGGCCCGGCGGGGGACGTCTCGCCGACGCCGCGGTCCGTTGGATCACCTACGGCTCGGGGCTGGTGGCAGCCGGAGCGGCCATGTTCGGCGCCTTCGTCCTCGGCCGGGCCCGGGGAGTGCCTGCGATTCGCTCGATCGTTCGTGGAGCGGCGGTCACATGCGTCGTCGCATCTGCCATCACGGTGCCGGTGTTCGCACAGGAAGCCCAGGCGACGCTGCGGGAAGCGCTCGCGTCGTCGGTGGGGCTGGCGGCGGTGCTGCGCGTGGCGGCGATGGCAGTGCTCTTCGCCGCCGCCGGCCGCAACTCCGTGCCGCCGGTGACTGCCGGCGTCGCCCTGGTCGCCGCCGCCGAGCTGGCCACGGGACACACCCGCACCACCGAGCCCTTGTTCGTGGTGATGGCCGCCGACACCGTCCACGTCCTCGGCGCCGCGTTCTGGCTGGGCGGCTTGGCGGCGCTCGCGGTCGCCTGGCGCCGGTCGGCAGGAGACGACGACGGAGCCGCGGCGCTGGTCGGCCGATTCTCGGCCGTGGCGTTGTGGTCGGTCCTCGCCCTGGGAGCCGCCGGTGTGGCGATGGCGTGGATCCAGGTGGGCGGATGGCGAGAGCTCGTCACGACCGATTACGGACTGGTGCTCTCGGCCAAGGTGGCGGCGGTGGCCGCGGTGCTGGCCGTGGCGGCGTACAACAACCGGGTCCTCGTCCCGCGGGTCGCGTCGGGCCGGCCCGGGGCGGGGGAGCGGCTCCGCTCCACCGTGCGGATCGAAGTGGCCGGTTTGGCGATCGTCGTCGCGCTGACCGCGGTGCTCGTGGACCTTCCGCCGGCAGCCGAAGCCGCCGGGCCGTACTCGAACCGCCTCGAGTTCGGCGAGAACCGGCTCGAGCTGGTCGTCGATCCCAACCGGGCGGGGGCCAACCAGGTGCACGTCTACGTGCTGACGGCTGCCGGCGTACCCGCCGACACCGAAGGGGAAGCTGTCTTGGAGTTCCACTTCCCGGCCCAGGACATCGGCCCGATCGTCCGCCGGCCGATCCAGGCCGCGCCCGGTCACTGGGTCCATACTGGGCCCGAGCTCGCCGTCGGCGGGGAATGGCACGTCACCTTCCGGCTGGGCGAGGGATTCGAGGCGACGGCGGCGACCGCCGTCGTGAGGGTGGGCGACTGAAAGGAACAGGACTATGAGGAAGTGGGCGGCGTGGTTGGGCGCCTTCGTCTCGGCTCTCTGGGTGGCGGCTCCGGTGTGGGCGCACGTGACCGTCTCCACCGACAATCCCGAGCCCGGGGGGTTCGCCGTCTACACCGTGAGAGTGCCCAACGAGTCGGACACCGCCTCGACCATCCGGGTGGAGGTGCAGATCCCCGAGGGCCTGGCGGCGTCCCGGTACGAGCCGGTGCCCGGGTGGGCGATCAGCCTCGAAGGCGGCGTACTCGTCGCCGAGGGCGGCACCATCGGTCCGGGCGAGTTCGTCGAGTTCCGCTTCCAGGCCCGCAACCCGGAGAGCCCCGGCGAGCTGTCGTTTCCCGCCCTCCAGGCCTACGACGACGGAGAGGTGGTGGAATGGACGGGCCCGCCGGAGGCGGAGACGCCGGCGTCCGTGGTGGCGGTGGGGGCCGCATCCGAGCCGTCGGGCTGGCCCGACGGATGGGCGATCACAGCCACGATCCTGGGAGCGGCCGGTGCCGTCATGGGCGCCGTGGCGCTCTTCCGCGGCTCCCGATGAGGCGTGCGGCGGTTGCCGTGGTCGCGGCGGCCGCCGTATTCGGCCTGCCGTCCCCTGCCTCCGCCGATTCCGCCCGGCCCAGCAACTACCGCTCCGAGGTGGTCGCGGTCGAGCCGGAGAACGAGGCCGTGTGGGGAGAGGTGGCGGGTGGCGATGCGTTCCTGCGCCTCCGGGTCGAGCCCGGCGTCACGGTCGAAGTCCCCGGATACGAGGACGAACCGTACCTGCGGATCCACCCGGACGGGACAGTCGAGGTGAACCGGAACTCGCCGACTCACTGGTTGAACGAGGATCGCTACGGGGGAAGGGCGATACCGCCTGCGGCGTCGGCGGAGGCGCCACCCGACTGGGCGAGCGTGGGACATGGCGGCTCGTACGGGTGGCACGACCATCGGATCCACTGGATGTCTCCCGAACCCCCGCCCGCAGTCGCAGGGGCCGGGCCGTCGGAGATCTTCGAGTGGGTCGTGCCGATCGCCGTCGACGGCCGCCCCGCCGAGATCCGCGGCACACTCCACTGGTTGCCGAACATCGACCCCGTTCCCTGGGTCGCACTAGCGGTGGCGACCGCCACGGCGGCGTGGCTCCGCCCTTCGATGCTCCTCCTCGCCGGCGCGGCCGCCGCTTCGGTCGTGGGCTTCGGCCAGGTCGCCGGATCGCCGCTCGGTCCCGGTGACGAGTGGCTCGCCTGGGCTCCGCCGATGGTCGTCCTGTCGATCCTCGCCTGGGCGACGATCCGAAAGGGAGGGGCGCTCATCTTCGGGATCGGAGCCGCGGTGCTCGTCGGCTGGGCCGCCTCCCGGATCGGGGCGCTGTGGCTGCCGTCGCTCCCGACCGCCCTGCCGCCGGTGATCGAACGTGCCGCCACTGCTCTCGCTGCTGGGGCGGGCCTGGGCGGGGCCGTGGCCGCCTACCGCCGGATCCAACCCTCCGCCGATGGCTAGGCGGTTCAAACGGCGCCTCCGTGGGTAGCCGAGCGGCATGGACATCACCCAAGCCCGGGCCAGACTCGAGAGAGAACGTGACCGTCTCGTCGCCCTCCGCCAGAGCCAGGGCGAGGACGCCGCTCTCGACCAGGAGCAGGCGGACTCGTCCGGGTCCCTCGCCGACTACGACCAGCACCCAGGAGACCAGGGCACCGAGACCTTCGAGCGCACCAAGGACCTCGCCGTCCGCGAGCAGATCGACGCCCGGCTGGCCGACATCGACGCCGCCCTGGACAAGATCGAGGCCGGCACCTACGGGCAATGCGAGATATGTGGGCGCGTCATCGACCCGGCGCGCCTCGAAGCCCGCCCTTCCGTTCGCTATTGCTACGAGCACCAGCAGCAGTCGGACGACGCCGCAGAGCAGGAGCGCCTGTTCGGCCCTGACTAGTCCGGATGGTGCCGATCGGTATGGTCATCCAGGTCCAGGTCGTCCGCGGTCGATGCATCTCCCATGTTCCAGGCGAGTGGGGCCGGCCCCGGACCGGCGCGCAGCGTGTCGGCCGTCGCCGTGGCCGCCGGGGGATCGGGGGTTCTCTTCTGGCTGGTCGGAGACTCCCTCCCCGGTGGCGCAGACCTGCGGGTCGCTTTCCTGTGCGTGACGTTCGGGCTCCTTCTCTCCGTCTCCGTGGGCTACAGCTGGACGGTCGACCGGGTGTGGCGGCGCAGCCGGGAAGAGGCCCACGCCAGGCTGGCCGCCTACAAGGGCGACTTCGTGGCTCGGCTCAGCCGCGACCTGCGCAGCTCGCTGACCGGGATCGTCGGCTTCGCCCAGCTGATCGACCCGACGGTCGTGGGTGAGGACGACGCCGAAGCGATCCAGACCGTCATCGGCCAGTCGGTCGAGCTGTCGCGGGTCGTCGACGACCTGTCGGTAGCCGCCCGGCTCGAAGCCGGGGAGCTCGAACTGGTGCCCGAGAGGGTATCGATCCTCGAGCAGGTCGAGTCGGCGGCGAGGTATCTCGAGATCGTGGGATTGGAAGTCTCCGTGGAATGCCGCGACGCCACCGTCTTCGTCGACCCGGAGGCTCTCCGCCACGTTCTCCGCAACCTCCTCGTCAACGCCCACGCCCACGGGGAGCCGCCGGTGTCGGTGCGGGGCCACAGCTTCGGGGATCGGTACATATGTCAGGTGGTCGATCGCGGGCCCGGGCTGTCTCCCGGGTCCGAGATGCGACTGACCGACGAGCTCTCCCTCGCCGCCGCCGGGGCCAATGCCGAGGGGCTCGGCCTCACCGTCGCCCAAGCCCTGGTCGAGCGCATGGGAGGCGAGCTGACCTACCGGCGCATCCGGGGAGAGAGCCACCTCGTCCTCACCCTCCCGGCGGCCACGGAGCCGATCGAGCCCGGGGCGACGGTCCACAGGTTCACGCTGCCGAGGATCGTTCGACCTCACGTGAGGGAAGACACCCATCAGCCCATCGCCTGATCGACGCGCACGCGAAGAGCCGGGCCCTGGTGGGCCCGGCTCTTGCGCTCGTCAGTGGCCGTTGCTTCAGACGAGGACGGCCTTGTTTCGGATCCTCAAGAAGACGAATCCGGTGAGGATCAGTGCCGCTCCGACGGCGATCGCCATCGCCGAGAGGGCGTAGGAGATGATCCCCAGGCTCAGTGCCGTTGTGAGTGCAGTGGCGTCGATCCAGCTGGCCCGTGCCTCGTTGGGCACCATCACCTGCTCACCGTTCTCGTCGAGGATCGGCTGGCCGGCCTCGTCGACCGCCGGAACCTCCCGGGGCATCTGCGAGTAGTAGAGGCCGCCGGTGCGCTCCAGCTGGTGCTTGGTGATGATGTCGGCCTGCGCCCACATCGTCAGGGGGCCACGGACGTCGGCTTCGGGGATCACGGCGTCGGCGGGGGTCGTGACACCCTGCTTGACCGCCTGGTCCCACGTGTACCAGATACCAAAGGTGCCGCCGGCGACGGAACCGAAGCCCACGACCAGCGCCACGATCGCAGCGGCCAGCAGCAGGCCGCTCTTCTTTATGGGTGAAGTCTGTTCGGTAGGGGTGACTCGTTCGGTGACTGTGGCAGCCATCGCGTCCTCTCTTTCTTTCCGGCCAACTGCCTATGCCCGTGACTATCGGGGAATGCCCTTCCAGCGGCGAGAGGCGAATGTCACCCGTCCCCGGGACAAGGACCCTTCCCCGCCCGGGACCAAAGCCCCGCATGGGTCAGGCCGAAACGGAGCGGAGGCCGGCGAGACGCAGGGCGAAGTCGGCCACCCACAAGGCCACGAGGAGGGCCACGACCGGCTCTGCTCCGGCCAGGGCGGCGACGGCGGCGAGGTTGGCGGCGGCGAGGGGGATCGCCGGGCGGCGGGACATGCGGCGGAACTTCGGCTCCAGAGGCGGCCCGGCCAGGACCGGCACCAGATAGGCGAGCGACCCGAGGAGCACCTGGCCGACTCCCGCCACCACCGCCACCAAGGTGGCTGCACCGAAGGGGGCGGGAGGGACACCCCCCAGGAGACGGAGTCCGTCGGCCAAGGCCCACGCCGCCAACCACCCCACTCCCGCCGTCACCTGGACGAACGGGAGGCGGTCGCGGCCTTTGTCCCACAACCTCAGTGCGATTCCACCCGCCATCGCCAGGGCCGCCACGCCCGCCAGCATCGTTCCCGTGGCGACGGCTGCGTCGCCCAGCCACAGCCCCGACGCCATCCCCGCCGCCGACCCCACGACGAGCCACCACGCCGCCTTGGCCTCCCGTCCGCTGACCGCCCGATGGTGGGCGAGGGTGGGAAGGAAGGTGGGCAGCGTCCCCACGATCGTGAAGCCGACGAGGCCCACGAGGTTCAAGTGCGAGTGGACCAGCCGCACCCGCCAGAAGCCGGCACCGGCGGCGCCGGTCCCGAGCACGGCCCCGAGAGTGACGCCGACCGCCCCGCAGGCGAAGGCGAGGAGATAGAAGCGCGAGGACAGGTCGAAGCGGCGCAGCAGGCTGCGCGAGATGGTGCGGCGGATCGACCACGCCAACAACGCCAGCGACGCCACCAACAGGGCCCCGCCGACCCAGGTGAGCGCTCGCAGGCCCGCCGTCACCCCGACCAGGACGCAGCCCGTGCCACCGGCCAGTGCCAGGCGTTGGGCCGTCGTCGAAGTGGCGGGAGGGGCAGGTGCCGCTGACCAGGTGACCGTGAACATCTGGCTGGCACCGGCTATGGCGCACAGGACGGTCCCGGCGAGAAAGGCGTGGACCGGGCCCCACCACGACCCGCCTCTCAGCAACACCCACAGCGCCCACAGCACCGCCACCGCACCGAAGAACCCGGCCAGCCGAAACGCCCGGCGGGCGATGGCATGGGAGGCGACCACTCGCCGCCCGGCGTCGTCCGTCATGGCACGAGCGACGCCGCCAGGGCGACGACGGCGAGCGACACGACGGAGCCGACGATCCCGAGTGCCCGCACGGTCCTCGACGAGGCGTTGGCGGCCATCACGCCGTGAGCGATGGCGATACCGAAGGACATGAGCGCCAAGGTGATCTTGGCTCCCAAGGTCGCTCCGTAACCGGGAGCGGTCAGCGCGCCCAGCCCGACCCCGCGGTGGTAGGTGAGCCCCAACCCGGTGGCGAGGAGCAGCGGGAGGAGGATCCAGGAGGTGATCCGGCCGAAGCGTGACCCGAAGGCGCTGAGGAGGTGACGACGGTCCTCGGGGGAGAGGAGACGGCTGGTCTCCGGCCGCACCACCAGGGTGAGGGTCAACTGGCCTCCCACCCACACCACGGCGCCGGCGATGTGGAGAAAGCGAACCAGGCTCCACAGGTCGAACCTCATGCCGCCACGACCTCCCCTTTGGGCAGGAAAGCTGGCGCCGTCCACCACCATCCCGCCAGCCACACGACCAACGCCCCGGCTGCGGCGAGCCACGCCCCGGGCCGGCCGACGCCGGCGAGCGGCGCCAGCACGCCGGCCATCATCACCGCCACCCCGATGTGGTGCCAGCGCAGCGGGCGGGACACGTCCATCCCGGCGGTGGCGTACCAGGCGAGGACCGACGTCACGTATCCCAACAGCAGGGCGTGGAGGTAGAACACCACGCCCGGCCTCGCTGCCCACGCCAGCGCCTCCGAGCCGCCGACGCCGACGCCCGCCAGCCCGGCCACCGCGGCGGCCAGCCAGCCCCCGGCGGCCCGCAACGCGGCCACGCGTGTCCTCCACAGCTCGCGCAACCACCACACCGCCGGCGCCAGCGATGCCAGCCCGGCAACGCGCGCCGCCCAGCCGAGCACCGGGACTTCCGGGCCCGAGACGACACCCAGCGGGAAGAACAGCCACGCCAGCGCCGCGAACCACCGGATCACGCGCCGAACGGTCTCGCCGTCCACCATCCCGGTGCGCCCGAGCAGGGCGATGGTCCCCAGGACCGTCGACCAGGCGAACGTGGAGAGGAAGGCATGGACGGCGAGGCTCGCCGCCAGGCCGTCGCCGCGGCCGGTCGCCTGCAGCGCCCCCAGCGCCCACACCCCCAGGCTGGCGAGGATCACATAGGCCAGGCTGGCCGTGAGCTCCCGTCGCTCGCCGGTCCTCCACCAGGAGGCGATCCCGACGTAGAAGACCCCCATCACCACGGCCGAAGCGGCGATCGAGACCGGCCCGTATCCCTGAGCCAGGAAGGCGACCGTCATCGGCACCACCGACACGAACGCCCACCGTCGCCACTTGCTCTCCGCCGGGAGGGCGGCGCTCACGATCGGAGCCGCCGCCCATCCGAAGTACAGGGCGTGGGAGTGGGCGTGGAGCAGGTGGTCGAACGGGAGCGGGAGGCGCCAGCCCGCCAGTCCCAGCCGCAGGACGAGCCCGAGGCCGGTGGCCGCCAGGTACACCGCCATCGCCGTCGTCACGCCTCGGATCCGGGGATGTGCCATATTTCCGGTCAGGATAGGAACAATTCCGGAGGCCCTGGACGGATAGGGTGGAGGTGGACGTGGCGAGCTATCTGTTGACGGATCGGCCCATCGAGTCGATCGCCGATTACCTGGCCGCAGGCGGGGGAGAGGGCCTGGCGCGGGCCCGGGCGATCGGCCCCGACGCCACCATCGCCACGATCGAACGGTCCCGGCTGCGGGGCAGGGGAGGAGCCGGGTTCCCCACCGGCGTCAAGTGGAGAGGGGTCGCCTCCGCCGATCCCGACCAGCGACGCTTCCTGGTCTGCAACGCCGCCGAGGGCGAGCCCGGCACCTTCAAGGACCGGGCGCTGATGCGATGGAACCCGTACCAGTTGCTCGAAGGCATCGCCATCGCCGCCTTCGCCATCGGCGCCGAGGAGGCCTACATCGGGCTCAAGGAGCGGTACGCGGCGGAGTTGTCCGCCCTCGAGCGGGCCGCGGCAGAGATGCAGGCCCAGGACTTGCTCGGCGACGTCCCCATCCGGGTCGTCACCGGGCCCGACGACTATCTCCTGGGTGAGGAGAAGGGGCTCCTGGAGGCGATCGAGGGCCGCCCTCCCTTCCCCCGCTGGTACCCGCCCTACCTCGTCGGTCTGTACACGGACATGCCGGCCGGGGTCGGGGCAGGATCGGCCGGGTGGAGCGAACAGGCCAACCCCGCCGTCGTCAACAACGTCGAGACTCTCTCCAACGTCCCGCACATCCTCGCCCATGGCCCCGAGTGGTTCACAGAGCAGGGAACGCCCGACTCGCCCGGCAACATGCTCTTCACCGTCTGCGGCGACGTCGTCCACGAGGGAGTGGCCGAGCTCCCGATGGGCACGCCCCTGGCGGTGCTGGTCCACGGCGTGGGCGAAGGGCCACCGGAGGGCAGGAGGGTCAAGGCCGTCTTTCCCGGGGTGTCCAACGCCCCGATCCCGGACTCGCTGCTCGACACCCCGATGGACTTCGATTCGATGCGGGCCATCGGGTCGGGGCTCGGATCGGGCGGGATGATCGTCTACGACGACTCGGCTTGCATCGTGGCCGCCGCCGCCGTCTTGTCGCGTTTTCTGGCGGTGGAATCCTGCGGCCAATGCCCGCCCTGCAAGCTGGGCACGGACGCCTTGGCCGAGAGGTTCTTCCTCATAGACTCGGGGGGAGGCGACCGGTTCACCCTCGACGAGGTGACCGCCTGGATCGAACGGGTCACCGACGCCAACCGCTGTGGCCTGGGGGCCGGGCAGCGGGCTCTCGCCGCCGGTGTGCTCAGGCTCTTCGGTGAGGAGGTGATCGACCATCTCGGGCGCCGGTGCCCGTCCGACCGGGTGCTCGGGGTGCCGAAGATCGTCGATTGGGATCCCGACACCGGGACGTTCGCCTACGACGAGGGATACTTCGCCTGGCGTCGTGCTTGAGCAGAAAGGAGTCGACGGAATGGTGTCCAGTTCTGCCCCTCCCGGAACGGTGGCGGCGAAGCTCCCCGCTCCGGCCCCGGTCTCAGAGGCGCGGCGTCTCCATTCGGAGGGGGTCAGCCCCGCCGAGGGGGCCGAGCGTCTCGCCGGCCGGTTCGACGCCGACGAGCTCCGCCGTGCCCGCGACTGGTGGGTGCGACGGATGCCTCGCTCCAGCTGGGACGACCCGACGCCGACGAAGGTGCTGCGCATGCTGGAGCGGGCGCTGGCGGCCGTCGACGGGCGCGTCCCCACCGCGAGCGCCGGCCGACGCTGACATAGGGGGCCGATGTCCCCGAGACGAGGGACTTTCGGCCCTCACCGTCGCGGGTTTTTCCGGCAAAGCTCGGAAAAAACCGAGCGACGGAGCAGCCCATGACTCAGACCCTGAACCGGCCGGTCACCGACCGATCCTCCCCCGGAGGTGTCCCGCCGCATCCCCACTACGCCCTGGGAACGCTCGTCGTCCTGGGGATCGTGGGGACCCTGGCGGCCGTCGTGGTGGCGGTCATCGCCCTGACCGTGACCGCGAGCCGCAACTCGGTGGACGACCAGATCGTGTCCGCCCGGGTCGACGCCTATCTCTCCGAGGCCGGAGCGGCGGTCGATGCCGGCGACGTCGTCCCCGCCCTCGTCCCCAAGTCGCAGCTGCCGGTGGCGGCGGAGACCGCCGTGGCCGTCGCTCCCGAGGTGCCCCCGGCACCCCAGCGGAGCACACCTGCCATCGTCGAAGTCGCCTTCGAGGTCGTGGAGGGGGTCAATGTGATCGATCCGGCCTCGGGAGTGGAGACCGAGACGTGGGGCTATCGCCTCGTGGATGGGCCGGACGGAGTTGTGGCCGGAACCCCCGGCCCGGTGATCAGGGCACGGGTCGGTGACGTGCTGCGGTTCACGATCACCAACCCGGAGGGCAACACCCACCCCCACAACGTCGACTTCCACGCCGTGACCGGGCCCGGCGGCGGCGCCGAGGACACGGTCGTGGCCCCGGGCGAGACGAAGACGATCGAGGTCCGCCTGCTCTATCCCGGGTTCTTCATGTACCACTGCGCCTACGACGACGCCCCCGCCCACATCTCCCACGGCATGTACGGCGGGATACTCGTCGATCCGGAGACCCCGCTGCCTGAGGTCGATCACGAGTGGTACATCGTCCAGTCCGAGTACTACACCTCCCCGCCGGAGGACGGTGTCGCCGCCTTCGACCGGCGGGCGGTCACCGACGAGAACCCGAGCTATGTCGTGTTCAACGGCGCCGTCGGGTCGATCGCCGGGGACAACGCCCTCCAGATGGAGGTGGGCGAACGGGCCCGGATCTACTTCATCAACGCCGGTTTGAACCTCGACTCGAACTTCCACCCCATCGGCTCGCATTGGGACAAGGTCTATCCCGAGGCGGCGTTGTTGGCGACGCCGATCCGGGGATCGCAGACCACCCTGGTCCCGGCCGGGGGCGGGACGGTCGTGGAGCTCGTGGGCCAGGTCCCCTCGACGATCGTCCTCGTCGACCACGCCCTCGCCCGGGCCTTCGACAAAGGCGCCATCGGCCAGATCGTCGTCTCCGGCCCCGAGAACCCCGAGATCTACGAGGCCATCGGGGGCGACGCTCCCGCCGAGGAGGCACCCCCCGCCGACGGAGCCGATGGCGGCGAGGCGGCCGCCGGCGGCGAACAGGTGTCGATCCTCCCGGGGAGCTCCGAGTTCCAGGACATGGACTCGCCCGACGAGTTCGACGAGAACGAGGCGCCTGCGGACTACTCGGTCAACGTCCTGCGGGTCCCGGTCGGCACCACGGTCACCTGGACCAACGACGACCAGATGATGCACACCGTCACCGCCGCCGACGGCTCCTTCGACTCCGGCCTGCTCGACGCCGGCGAGAGCTGGTCGTACACGTTCGACCAGCCGGGTGAGCTCGAGTACTTCTGCTCACCCCATCCCTGGATGCGGGCGAAGGTGATAGTCGAAGGCTGACCCGCCGAGCTCGGGCCAGGCAGGAAGGGGCCGCCCCCCAGGTGGGCGGCCCCTTCCGTGTCCAGGCTCAGTCGCCGGCGATAACCGCCTGGGTCTGGAGCGTCTTCGCCACCAGGCGGCCGTCGCCATCGGTGATCGTCGTCTCCACCACGATCGTCGTGCGGCCCTCATGCAACAGCTTGGCCCGGGCGGTCACCGCCCCCGATCGAACCGCCCTCATGAAGTTCGTCTTCGACTCGATGGTGCTCGTCGCCGTCGCCCCCTCCGGCAGGTTCAGGAACGCACACGTGGCGCCCGCCGAGTCGGCCAAGGCCATCAGCGCGCCACCGTGGAGGACGCCGCCGGCGGTGCACAGCCCTTCGGCCCACTCGAGACGAAGGACCACTTCTCGCCGTTCGGCCTTCTCTGCCGTCACGCCCAGGGTTCGGGTCAGCGGCATGGCGTCGTGGATGAAGGGCGTGGGGTCTTCCATCGTGCCAGGTTGCCACAGCCCACAGGTGCCGGCGCCGGTTTACGCTCGGGTCGTGCTGTGGTCGGTAGAACGCGGAGATCCACTCGCTGCCGAGGACCTCGTCGCCCTGGCCCTCCGGACCCACCGGCCGGCGGAACGATGGCTCTACGTGAACATGATCTCCTCGGTCGACGGGGCTACGACGGTGAGGGGCGAATCGGCTCCGCTGGCCGACGAAGACGACCGTGCCATGTTCCACGCCCTGCGCGCCGCCTGCGACGCCATCCTGGTCGGCGCCGGGACCGTCCGGGCCGAAGACTACGGGCCGGTGCGCCTCGACGAGGCCGCCCAACGCCTCCGCCAGGACCGAGGTCTCGATCCGCTGCCCCGGCTGGTGATCGTGAGCCGCAGCCTCTACTTCGAGTACGACGCCCGCGTCTTCGCGGATCCCGACCGGATGCCGATCGTGGTGACCGGCGCCGACGCCCCGACCGAGAGGCGCCGGGCACTCGAGGGGAAGGCGGAGGTGGTCGTATGCGGCGACGTCGGCATCGACCCCGCCCGTGCCCTGGACGTCCTCGCCGAGCGAGGATACGGGGTCGTCCTCTGCGAGGGAGGGCCCACGCTGAACGCCTCCCTGGTGAAGTTGGGCCTGGTCGACGAGCTCGACCTCACGTTGTCGCCGATGGTGGCGGGAGGCGTGTCGTCGCGCATCGTCGCCGAGACGACCGAGGCGGTGCGGCGGTTCCGCCTCGACCGCGTGCTGAGGGGCGAAGCGATGCTGTTCCTGCGCTACGTCAGAGAGGGATCGCCACCCCCTCGGGGGTGACCGTGACCGAACCGCCCCGCACCGTGACGTCCAGCTTGCCCTCGTCCGTGCGGAGGGCCAGCCGGGAATGGTCCAGGTCCACGTGCAGGGTGGTCCCCCTCACTTGCACCTTGAAACGCACCGAGTCCCATTCGGCGGGGAGGCGGGGGTCGAAGCCGATCTCTCCGCCGACGTCGGTCATGCCGGCGAATCCGTAGACGATCGCCATCCACACCCCGCCCGCCGACGCCAGGTGGACGCCGTCGGTGGTGTTGCCGTGCAGGTCGGCTAGGTCCATGAACAGGGCCGTGCGGAAGTACTGCATCGCCAGCTCGTGCTCGCCGATCTGGGCGGCGACGATCGACTGCACGCAGGCAGACAGCGACGAGTCCCCGGTCGTCAGGGGGTCGTAGTAGTAGAAGTTCCGTCGCACCAGGTCGGGCGGGAACTTCTCGGGCAGCAGGAACATGGCCATCACCACGTCCGCCTGCTTGATCACCTGGTAGCGGTAGATGACCAGCGGGTGGAAATGCAACAGGAGGGGATGGCGGTCGGGGCCGACAGCGTCGAAGTCCCACTTCTCCTTGGCCAGGAAGCTCTCGTCCTGCTTGGTGATGCCATAGCCCTCGTCGTAGCCGACGTACATCTCGGCGGCGGCCACCCGCCATTCCTCCACTTCGGAGTCGACGACGCCCAGGCGCGTCCGCAACTCCTCCCACTGCTCGGGGCGCTCGACGCGCATCCTCTGGACGCACTCGACGGCGTACTCGAGGTTCATCTGCGCCATCAGGTTCGTGTAGGCGTTGTCGTCGACGAGCGCGGTGTACTCGTCGGGGCCGGTCACCCCGTAGATGTGGAACGCCCCATCGCGGTGGAACCCGAGATCAGCCCACATGCGGGCCGTCTCGATGAGGATCTCCACTCCTATCTCCCACAGCAATTCCTCGTCGCCGGTCACCTGGACGTACTTGCGCAATGCGTAGGCGACGGCGGCGTCGATGTGGTACTGGGCGGTCCCGGCCGCCCAGTAGGCACTCGCCTCCTCGCCGTTGATCGTCCGCCAGGGGAAGAGCGCCCCTCTCAGCGACAACTCCCGGGCCCGCTGGCGGGCCTTGTCCAGCATCGAGTAGCGGTACCGGAGGAGGTGAGCGGCGAGGGGCGGGTTGGTGTAGACGAGGAACGGCAGCACGAAGATCTCGGCGTCCCAGAAGTGGTGGCCGTCGTAGGCCTGGCCGGTCACGCCCTTGGCGGGGACGCCCGTGCCCTCGATGTGGGCCGTTGCCTGGTTCAGCTGGAAGAGCACCCAGCGCAAAGCCTGCTGGACGGACGGGTCGGCGCCGATCTCGACGTCGGCCTTCTCCCAGAACGCGTCCCATGCCGCCTCCTGGGCGGCGGCCACCGCCTCGAACCCGGCGGCGGCGACCATCGCCGCCTTGTCCTCGGCGCTGTCGATGCTCCGCTCCTCTCCGGTCTCGAAGACGGTGAAGACGTCGACGGTGACCTCTTCACCGGCCTCGAGGGACATCGAGAAGGTGGCGTTTGGCCGGTCGGGATGCTCGTGGAGCGTCACCTCGTGGGGCCGGTCGAGCCGGTGGGTCATCGACACGCCGAGCGGGAGGCGTGATTGCACGGTCTCGTAGCCGACGGAGACCGTCTCGGGGCTGAGCCGGATCCCCGTGGGCTCCAGCACCCTGCGCCCGAAGTTCTTCGCCTTGCGGGGATCGAACTCGGTGGCGGCGGGCTCGAGGTAGTCGGTGTCCTGCCGGTTGATCAGCTCGGAGACGACCACCGCCGTGGCGGGGGAGTCGACCTTCACCCGCAGCCGGCAGACGACGAGGTCGGGATGGGCGATCGACACCATCCGGGTCGCCTCCACGTCGACGCCGACACCGCCGCGGGTGTCCCAGTGGTAGCGGTGGACCAGCAGGCCCCGGCGGAAGTCGAGGCGCCTCTCCCACCCGGAGATGTCGGCGTCGTCGAAGTCGATCGTCTCGGCGTTGACCGCCAGGCGCAGTGGAGTGGGGTCGGGGGCGTAGACGATGGTCTGCCCGGCTGTGGCGAACCCGTACGCCGCCTCCGGGTACTGGATCGGCCACGACTCGTAGAACCCGTTGATCAGCACGCCGGGCTGGTGGCTGGGGACCCCCGGATGCAGCGACCCCCGTACGCCGATCCTGCCGTTGCCCAGGGCGAAGACCGTCTCCAGGAGGGGAACGAGCTCGGGCCGGTATTCGGTCTCCACCAGCGCCCACGGGTCGATGGGGTAGACGTCGTGGGGGAGCTCGGGAACGATCTCCTTGCGCCATCTCATGGAACGAGTTCTCCCAGGTCGGAAACGACTACATCGGCGCCCGCCCGCCGCAACGCCTCGGGGTCGCCGTGGCGGTCCACTCCCACGACCGCCCCGAAGTATCCGCCGACACCCGCCTCGACCCCGGAGACGGCGTCCTCGACGACCACGCATCTCTCGGGCGTCACGTTCATGCGGCGAGCCGCTTCGAGGAAGGCGTCGGGGGCGGGTTTCCCGGCCAGCCCCTCCTCGGCGGAGACGATCCCGTCGACCACCACCTCGAACCGGTGGCGTATCCCCGCCGCTTCCAGCACCGGACCGGCGTTCTTCGAAGAAGACACGACCCCACATCGGACGCCCAACTCCTCCAGATGGTCGAGCAGGGCCAGCGAGCCGGGGAACACCTCGACTCCGTCTTCGGCGAGGACGGCGTTGAACAGCTCGTTCTTGCGGTTGCCGATGGCACAGACCGTGTCGATCCCGGGCTCGTCGCTGGGGTCGCCCCACGGCAGTTCGATCCCCCGGGAGGCGAGGAACGCAGCCACTCCGTCGTAGCGCGGGCGGCCGTCGACATAGGTGCGGTAGTCGGCGTCGATGTCGAACGGCTCCTCATCCGGGCCTTTCAGCTCCCGGAGCACGGCATCGAACGTCCGCTTCCAGGCGGCGGCATGCAGCGCGGCGGTCGACGTCAGGACGCCGTCCAGGTCGAAGAGAACCGCCTCGTATTCGGACCAGTCGAAGCGCATGGAGCGTCGCCTCCGCATCGGGTGATCGAGCCGTGGCCGGTGGACGAGGGCCCACCCCCACCAGCGGGAGCCGGAACGGTACACGTCTTCGGATGAGCCACGAGACGTGCCGCACCGGCGGGGCGGGCGAGAAGCTGGTGCGTGGAGGTCATGGAGGACGTCCCCTCTTCGAGAGCATCGTGCCACGCCGCGATCCCGATGCGAAGGACCTCGCCCCGGGACCCTCCGAGACCCGTCTCTTCGGGCTTGCGATACCGTTTCCGGTGATGAGGTTGTTGCTGGTCGAAGACGAAGCGGAGCTCGCCTCGGCGATCGCCCGCGGGCTGCGCCGGGAGGGCCACGCCGTCGACGTCGCTTCCACGGTCGCCGAGTCGGAGCTGAAGCTGGCGGCGACGGAGTACGACCTGCTGCTGTTGGATTGGAACCTCCCCGACGGAGCGGGCGTGGACATATGCCGCCGTGTCGCTTCCGGTGAGATGGAGCTGTTCGGCAAGGAGCGGCCGAGGGTGCTCATGCTCACCGCCAGGGACGAGATCGACGATCGGGTGCTGGGGCTCGACTCCGGAGCCGACGACTACCTCGTCAAGCCTTTCGCCTTCGCCGAGCTGGCGGCCCGGGTCCGCGCCCTGCTGCGCCGCGACGACCCCGGGTCTCCGGTGCTCCGGGTGGGCTCCCTCGAGCTCGACCCCTCGCGGTTCGAGGCGAAACAGGACGGACAGGTCCTCGATCTCACCGCCAAGGAGTTCTCGTTGCTCCACTACTTCATGGCCCATCCGGGGGTGGTGCTCTCCCAGGAGACGCTGCTCGAGCACGTCTGGGACGAGATGGTCGACCCGTTCACGAACGTGGTGCGCGTCACGATCTCCAATCTGCGTCGCAAGCTCGTCGACCCGTCCGTGATCGAGACGATCCCCGGGCGCGGCTACCGCCTGGTGACGCGATGAGCAAGCTGTCTTCGTTCGTCCGGTCCATCCGCTTCCGGCTCTCGGTGATGTACTCGTCGGTGGTGTTCGGGCTGGGAGCGGCGGTCCTGGGCATCACCTACTACTTCGTCCGCCGCGGCCTGCGGAGGCTGCCTCTCGTCTTCGACAGCCGTCTGGCGATCGTCAACGGAAGGCCCATCCTCATCCAGAACATCGACCTCGACACCGCCGAGCTCGTCGAACAAGCCATCACCCAGAGGGCCCTCTCGATCCTCTCCGACTACCTGTGGATCGGCCTCGTGGCACTGTTCCTGCTGTCGCTCGTCGTGGGCTGGATCGTCGCCGGCCGGGCCCTCCGCCCCGTCGACGCGATCACCGCCGTCGCCCGCGAGATCCAGGCATCCGACCTTTCGCGGCGGATCGGCTACCAGGGACCCGACGACGAGCTCGGCCGGCTGGCTGCCACCTTCGATCAGATGCTGGAGCGCCTCGACGCCGCTTTCCGGGCGCAGCGCCGCTTCCTCGCCGACACGTCCCACGACCTGCGGACGCCTCTCGCGGTCATCCGCTCCAACGTGGACGTGCTGGTCGACGATCCCGACGCCACCGTCGAGGACTGGCGGGAGACCGCCGCCATCATCCAGCGCAACACCGAGCGGATGGGCTCGATGATCGACGACCTCCTGGCCACCGCCCGGCTCGAGGCCCGGGCCGCCGCCCGGGTGCGGGTCGACCTCGCCGACCTCGTATCGGAAGCGGCGACAGAGTTCCAGCCCCGGGGCGCCGAGCAGGGAGTGGAGGTGGTGGCGAACCCGATCACCGCCGAGGTGGAAGGCGTGCCCGAGACGTTGCGGCGGGCGATCAACAACCTCGCCGACAACGCCCTCAAGGCCTCACCGGCCGGCTCCAAGATCGTCCTCGCCTCGGGCGCGAACGACGACGGCTGGGGCTGGGTCGTCGTGGCGGACGAAGGAAAGGGCATCGACCCGAGCGTCGTCGAGAAGGGATCCAAACGCGGTCTCGGGTTGACCATTGTCCGCCAGATCGTCGAATCCCACGGCGGGAGGCTCGCCGCCCACCGCAGCCCCGAGCGCGGCTCCACGCTGATCATGTGGCTGCCGCTCGTCGGCTCCGACCCGTCGCGCTGAGCCAGGGACACATGGCCCTGGGCGCGTAGTCGGCCCTAGACGATGCTCTTTACGGTTGGTTTAGCCGTCCGAACGTACGGTCGCGTCCAGGAGGTATGCATGTTGACCGACACCGATACGCGACCTTTGTCTCCGCCGCAGGATCCGGAGCCGCCACGCCCGAAGGGGGTGTGGGCGACGATCGTCACGTATCTGGTGGTGCTCGTCATCGGTGTGGGCATCGGATGGCTCGTCTTCACGGAGCCGTCGGCCACGACGGACACGGGCGTAGCGCCCACGACGACCGCGGCCGACGAGGCCGAGCCGCCGTCCGTTGCCCCCTCCTCGGAGGAGCCGGTGGCGGCGGTGGCCAAGGCCCTCCTGCCGTCGGTCGTCCGCATCGACACGCCGAGGGGCGGGGGGAGTGGCGTCATCTACGACAGCGACGGCCTGATCCTCACCGCCGCTCACGTGGTGGCGGGCACCGACACGGTGCAGGTCAGGCTCAGCGACGGGACCCAGCACCAGGGCCGGGTGCTGGGCGGTGACCTGGGCACCGACATCGCCGTGGTCGAGGTCGACGCCACGGGCCTTCCCGCCGCGCCACTGGCGCTCGACGAGGAGGTGGAAGTGGGCCAGCTGGCCGTGGCGATCGGGAGCCCGTTCGGGCTCGACCAGACGGTGACCGCAGGAGTGGTGTCGGCGGTCAACCAGACCGTCGTCGGCAGGGGCACGTTCCAGTCCCTGATCCAGACCGACGCCCCCATCAACCCGGGCAACTCGGGCGGGGCGCTCGCCAATCGCCACGGGGAGGTCATCGGGATCAACGTTTCGATCTACTCGACCAGCGGAGGCAACATCGGGGTCGGCTTCGCCGTCCCCATCGACGTCGCCTACGACCTCGCCCAAGACATCGTCGCCGGGGAGCCGATCGAGCGGGCCATCCTCGGCATCCAGGGGACCAACGCAGAGGGGGAAAGGCCCGGCGCCCTGGTGATCTCGGTGCAGCCAGGGTCCGGCGCCGACGAGGCGGGGATCGAGAGCGGCGACGTCATCATCTCCATCGACGGCGTGAGGGTCACCAACATCGGTGACCTCGTCGCTCAGGTCGGAGCCCACCGCCCCGGAGACACCGTCGAGGTGGAGCTGATCCGAGACGGTGAGACCATGCGGCTCGAGGTGACACTCGGCTCGGCCGACTGAGCCGCCCAGGCCCGGCGCTCATCCGGGGCGCCGGGCCGCGGCCAGCTCCATCAGCCTGGCGGCGCCCTCGCCCATGGTCGCGAACCGCTCGTCGGAGGTCTGGCCGCGCAGGTAGCGGATGTAGATCTGCTGGAGGATCACACCCAGCTTCCAGGTGCCGAACACGATGTACCAGTCGATCTCCGACACGTCCCTGCCGGATCGGGCCGCATACACCTCCACCGCCTCCTCCCTCCGCATCCAGCCCGGCGCCGTCACCGGCATCAGCGAATGGGTGCGCTCGTCGATCTCGTCGGGATGGTGCCACGAGCCGAACAGCGTCCCCAGGTCGGTGAGCGGGTCGCCCCGGGTAGCCATGTCCCAGTCGTAGACGGCGACGCACACCGACGGGTCTTCGGCGGAGACGGCCATGTTGTCGAGCCGCCAGTCGTTGTGGAGCAGCGTCGCCGGAGGCGACTCGGGCATCGTGTCGGCGAGCCAGAGGCCCACCTCCTCGGCGAGCGGGTTGTCCTCGTGACGGGCCCGGGCCCACCGCTCCAGCCATCCGTTCACCTGGCGCTCCAGGTAGCCCTCCGGCCTCCCCAGGTCGTCGAGGCCGCACGATGCCGGGTCGACGGCGTGGAACTCGGCCAGGGTCTCCACCACCACCCGGGAGAGGGCGGCGTTCGCCTCGGGGTCGGCGCCGCCACCGAAGACCTCGGGGACGGTCTCCCGCACCACCACTCCGTCCCTGCGCTCCATCACGAAGAACGGAGCGCCGATCACCGTGTCGTCGTCGCAGTAGAGGAGAGCGCGTGGTGCCTTGTCGAACGCCTCCCACAATCGCGACAGGACCCGGTACTCCCGTCCCATGTCGTGGGCGCCCGGTGGCAGCGGCCCGAGAGGGGGGCGGCGCAACACGTACTGGCGCCCGGACGCGAACTCGAGCAGGTAGGTCAGATTCGCCCGCCCGCCGGAGAACTGCCTCACCGTGAGGTCCGAGTCCGCTCCTTCCAGGCGGGGGCGCAGGTAGGCGTGGAGCCGCTCCTCGTCGAACCTCTCCTCGGGCCGGACCTCGATCACGTCGGGCATGGGGTGAGAAGCTAGTCGGGCCGTCCCATCTCGGCCGGTTCCTTGGTTCGAGGCCTCGGTTAGGCTCCTCTTCCCCGTCTTAGAGGAGGTCACCATCACCCCCTTCGAGATCTCGGAAGCGTTGGTCGACGAGCTCGTCGAGCTGAGCCCCATGCTGGCCACGAGCCTCGGGATCCCCGGACACGACGACCGCTGGGACGACCTGTCACCCGACGGCGCCGCCGCCGTCTACGAGGTCGCTCGGAAGTACCGGGCCGCCGCCGCGGAGCATTTCGACCATCCGGACGAGGACCAGAGGCACGCCGCCCGGGTCGTGGCGGGTTACCTCGACGTCGGGGTGAACCAATACGAGAGCGGGGACTACCTGCGGGACGTGAGCCACATCTACTGCAGCTTCACCCGTGTCCGCGACATCTTCGACATCATGCCCCGCGACACCGCCGAGCAGTGGGCGAACATCGCCTCCCGTCTGGAGAAGATCGGGGAGCCGTTCGAGGGCTGGCGCCGCCTCCTCGCCAAGGGCGTCGAGGCGGGCCAGGTCGTCGCCCGCAGGCAAGTCCTGTCGGTGATCGAACAGGCCCGTCACCTGGCGGGCGACGAGTCGATGGTCGTGGGCCTCGTCGCCGACGCCGAAAAGCGCGGCTTCGCCGACGAGCGCCTTCGGCAGGCCGCCGAGACGGCTCGCCGGCAGGCCGCCGAGCTGGCCGACTGGCTGGAAAAGGAGTACCTGCCGCACGCCGATCCCGAAGACGGGGTGGGGGAGGAGCGGTACCTGCGCTCGGCCGAGGAGTTCCTCGGCATGACCATCGACCCCGCCGAGGTCTACGAGTGGGGGTGGGAGGAGATCGCCCGCCTCCGTTCGCAGATGACCGAGGTCTCCCGCCTGATCGACTCGGATCGGTCGGTCGACGATGTCATCGAGCTGCTCGAGACCGATCCTTCCCGGTCGGTGCCCAAGGAGGAGTTCACCGAGTTCGTGCAGCGTCGGCTCGACGACGCCGTCAGTGCCCTCGACGGCCCTCACTTCGACGTGCCCGACCCGGTCAAGCGGGTCACCGTCAATCTGGCCCCTCCCGGGGGTGCCCTGGGTGCCTGGTACATCAACCCGTCCGAGGACTGGCAGCGGTCGGGATCGGTCTGGTACGCGCTCGGCGAGCGGGACCGGATCCCCACCTGGCAGGAGGTGACCACCGCCTATCACGAGGGCTTCCCCGGCCACCACCTCCAGATCGGGGTGTCGATGTGGCAGAAGGACCGCTTGTCCAAGGCCCAGCGCCTCCTCGTCTGGTATTCGGGCTACGGCGAAGGCTGGGCGCTGTACGCCGAGCGGCTCATGGACGAGCTGGGCTTCTTCGAGAAGCCCGAGTACCGGCTGGGCATGCTCGCCTCGCAGCTCTTCCGGGCCACCCGGGTGGTCGTGGACATCGGCCTCCACCTCGGCTACCGCGTCCCCGAAGGCGCTCCGCTGCACGCCGGCGAGACGTGGAACTACGACATCGCCGTCGACTACATGGACCGTATCGGCCTGCAGCCCCGCGACCTCGCCGAGAGCGAGGTGAAGCGGTACCTGGGGTGGCCGGGCCAGGCCATCTCCTACAAGCTCGGTGAGCGGGAGATCCTCGACATCCGCTCCCGTCTCCAGGCCGACCCTTCTTTCGACTTGAAGGAGTTCCACCGCCAGGTGCTCGAAGGCGGAGAGGTGCGCCTCGACTACCTGCGGGAGCGTCTCCTCGGGAACCGCTGAAGGGGGATGGAATGGAGTGGGCCCCGGCCGGGGCCCACTCGATCAGCAGCCTGCTTCCTTGAGCGTCGGGTACGGGTTGACCGGGTCGCCGCCGCCGGGATGTATCTCGAAGTGGAGATGGGTAGGCCCGCCCCGGGCGTTGCCGGTGTCGCCCACGTAGCCGATGACGTGACCGGCCTGGACCCGCCCGGAGCGCCCGAAGGCGTCGAGATGGGTGCCGATGTAGGTGACGCCGTCGTCGCCGTGGAGGAAGAACTGCAGCCCACCCACGGTGCCGGTGACGAGCTCGATCTTCCCGGAGACCGGGGCGTAGACCTCGGCGCCGCGGGGAGCGAAGATGTCGATCCCTTGATGCCAGCGGCCGTCTGGCTTGCCCACGCCCCAGTCGTTGACGTAGGTGCCACCTTTCACGGGGCACACCCACGCCGCACCCGGGATCGATAGCACCTGGCCCACCCGGATCAGGTTGGGGTTCTTCAGGCTGTTCGCCTTGGCGATGGCGGAGGCGGTCGTCCCGTACTTGCGGGCGATGGTGTCGAGCGTTTCCCCGGCTGCCACGGTGTGGCTGGTCGTGCTCGACCCGCCGCCCCCTTCGCCCGGCAGGTTGTCGGGGACGAAGCTCCTGCCCGACAGCGACAGCCGCGTGCCGACGTAGATGACGTTCGGGTCGGTGATGCCGTTGGCTTCCGCCAGGGCGGACACCGACAGGCCGTACTTGCGGGCGATGGTGCCGAGGGTCTCGCCGGCCTTGACGATGTGGAAGCCGGAGGAAGAGCTCCCTCCGCCGCCACCGCCGCCGCTGCCGCCGGCGGGGATCGTGAGCTTTTGCCCCACCCGAATCAGGTTGGGGTTCTTCAAGTCGTTGGCCTTGGCGATGGCCGCCACCGTCGCCTTGTAGCGGGCGGCGATCACGCCCAGCGTTTCGCCGGCTTCCACGACGTGGACATCGGTGCCACCGCCACCGGATCCCCCGGAACCCGGGATGTTGATTTTCTGGCCGGGAAGGATGAGGTCCGGATTGGCGATGTCGTTGCTCTCCAGCAACGCCTGCAAGGAGACGCCGTGCTTGGCGGCGATGCCGGACAACGTGTCGCCGGGCTTCACCTCGTAAGCGAGGGAGCCGGCCACCACCATCAGCGCGATCAGCCCACCGATGAGGTAGGCCCGAAGGCGTTTGTCGGTCGACACCAGATAGGTCGACGTCAGCATGTTGGGACCTCTCCGGCCCCTGACCGCCCGAGAGGGAAGTCAGCGTAATAGGGGTAGTGCGCGAAATCCAGATCCGATCGCGTCGTCAGCCGATGGAGACCGGCTGGCGGCGCCCTCTTTCGGCTCTGAGCTGGCCGCAGGCGGCGTCGATGTCCCGGCCCCGGGTGTCCCTCACCGTCACGTTGACGCCCATGTCCCGGAGGATCTGCACGAACCGGTCCATCGCTTCCCTGGACGGCGCCTTCTCCGTGGAGAGCGGGGTCGGGTTGAGGGCGATCAGGTTCACGTGGGCGCGGATCCGGCGGGCGATGTCGGCGAGCAGCCGGGCCTGTTCGGGGATGTCGTTGACGCCGTCCATCACGGTCCACTCGATGGACACCCGCCGCCCCGTCTTCGCCGCGTACTCCTTGGCCGCCTCCTCCAGGTCGGAGATGGGGTAGCGGCGGTTGATGGGAACCAGCCGGGAGCGCAGCTCGTCGTCGGCGGCGTGGAGGCTGATGGCGAGGTTGAGGGGCCAGCCCTCGTCGGCCAACCGGCGGATGCCAGGGACCATCCCGACCGTCGACACCGTGATCGAGCGGGCCGACATGCCCATCTCCTCGATCATCCGCCGGATCGCCTCCCTCACCCGGTTGTAGTTGGCGAGCGGCTCGCCCATCCCCATGAACACCACGTTGGTGAGCCGGTCCGGCGACCCGGGGAGGCCGATCTGGCGGAGGAAGGCCTGGGCGTATGCCACCTGGGCGACGATCTCGCCGGGCTCGAGGTGACGCTCGAACCCGAACTGGCCGGTGGCGCAGAACGTGCAGCCGAGGGCGCAGCCGGCCTGCGATGAGATGCACAAGGTGGTGCGCCGGGGGTAGCCCATCAGCACCGCCTCGTACTGGGCGCCGTCGTCGGCCTCGAACAGCCACTTGCGGGTCGTACCGTTGTCACCGACCTGATCGGCCACGACCCGGAATGGCCACAGACGGATCTCTCGGCGGACCGCTGCCGGCAGGTTTGTCATGTCCTCGGGGTCGAGGACGGGCGTCACGTACAGCCATCGCCGGAGCTGGGATGCGCGATAGGGCGGCTCCGACGGGAGCAGCGATCCGAGATCGTCGGGATGGATCGAGTAGGCCACGCGTCTGAAAGCGTAGGCGAGGGCCGGGGGAGAAGTCACCGGCGGAAGTTTGGAATGAGTGAGCGCTCACTCCGCTATCATGGCCCGTCTGTGCAAACACCATCGAAACGAGAGAGAGCCACCCCGCTTCCGCCGGAAGACCGCCGCCAGGCGATCATCGAGGCGGTCGTGCCCTTGCTCATCGAGCACGGGCCGACCGCGACGACCCGCCAGATCGCCGAAGCGGCCGGCGTCGCCGAAGGCACCCTGTTCCGCGTCTTCCCCGACAAGCGGGCACTCCTCTTCGCGGTCGCCGAGCACCTGCTCGACCCCGACCGCGGGGAGGCGACTCTCGCCGACGCCGTGGCCGACGCCGCCGACCTCGAGTCCAAGGTGATCGCCACCATCGAGCAATCCCGCACCCGCATGGAGCAGGTACTCACCGTGATGACGGCTCTGCGTCACATCGCCCACGACGAGGGCGGCGGCGACAAGCCTCCCTCGCCGCCGGCGTTCCTCGTGGAGGCGAACCGCAGGTTCCTGGACGCCATCGCCGACCACGTATTCGCCCCCCACGCCGACGAGCTCCGGGTCACGCCCCAGGAGGCGGCGCTGGTGCTCCGCAGCCTCGTCTTCGGGATGTGGCACCCCGGCACCTCCGCCGAGTCGCGGATGTCCGCCGACCAACTGGCCTCGATCCTGTTGAAAGGACTCGCCCGCTGATGTTGACGCGCCTTCTCCGCACCCATCTCAAGCCATACGGCTGGTTCATCACCGCCATCGTGGCGCTGCAGTTCGTCAGCACCCTGGCGGCGTTGTACCTCCCCAGCCTCAACGCCGACATCATCGACAGCGGCGTCGCCCGCGGCGACACCGACTACATCCTCAGGGTCGGCGGCTGGATGCTGCTGGTCTCGCTCGTGCAGGCGGCGACGTCGGTCGGCGCTCTCTACTTCGGCTCCCGCACCGCCATGGCGGTCGGCAGGGACCTGCGCGCCGACATCTACGACCAGGTCGCCAGGTTCTCCAGCCAGGAGGTGAACCGCTTCGGGGCTCCGTCCCTGCTCACCCGCACCACCAACGACGTCCAGCAGATCCAGCAGCTGTTGGCCATGGGCTTCGCCATGCTCGTCATGGCGCCGATGATGGCCATCGGCGGCATCCTCATGGCCCTGCGCGAAGACCCGGGGTTGGCGTGGCTCCTCGCCGTCGCCATACCGGTTCAGGCCGTCGTGGTGCTCGTGATCGTCTCCCGGATGATCCCCGGCTTCCGGCGCATGCAGGAGAGGGTCGACCGGATCAACCAGGTCCTTCGGGAGCAGATCACCGGGATCCGGGTGATCCGCGCTTTCGTGCGCGAGTCGTACGAGACCGAGCGGTTCGGCAAGGCCAACGACGAGCTGACCCGGGTCGCCGTCTACACGGGCCGCTGGATGTCGGCCATGTTCCCGACCGTGATGCTCGTCTTCAACCTGGCGATCGTGGCCGTGCTCTGGTTCGGTGGCCACCGGATCGCCGACGGGGCGATGCAGGTCGGCTCGCTCACCGCATTCATCGCCTACCTGGCGCAGATCTTGATGTCGCTGATGATGGCGACACTGGTGCTGTCCCAGGTCCCCCGGGCGTCGGTGAGCGCCAAGCGCATCATCGAGGTGCTGGAGACGCCCTCGACGGTCACACCCCCGGCGCGGCCGGTCCGCCCGGCCGAAGTGAGGGGCGAAGTCCGATTCGAGGACGTGACCTTCGCCTACCCGGGTGCCGAAGAGCCCGTGCTCGCCCACCTGGAGCTGATCGCCCGGCCCGGCGAGACGACCGCCATCATCGGGTCCACCGGTTCGGGCAAGTCGACGCTCGTCAACCTGATTCCCCGGCTCTACGACGTCACCGGCGGCACGGTCCTCATCGACGGCGTGGACGTCCGCGACATGGACCCCGAAGGCCTGTGGCGGCGGATCGGCATCGTCCCCCAACGCCCCTACCTGTTCTCTGGGACGATCGCCTCCAACCTCCGGTTCGGTAAGCCCGATGCCACCGAAGAGGAGATGTGGGCCGCCCTCGAGGTCGCCCAGGCCGCCGATTTCGTCCGGGCGATGCCCGATGGGCTCGACTCACCCATCGCCCAGGGCGGGACCAACGTCTCCGGCGGCCAGCGCCAGCGGCTCGCCATCGCCCGGGCGATCATCAAGAAGCCCGAGATCTACATCTTCGACGACTCGTTCTCCGCCCTCGACGTGGCCACCGACGCCCGACTGCGGAGGGCTCTGGCCGCAGAAACCGTCGACGCCACGGTGATCGTCGTCGCCCAGCGGGTGTCGACCATCATGGACGCCGGCCAGATCATCGTCCTCGAGGACGGCGTCGTCGTGGGCCGGGGCACTCACGACGAGTTGCTCGCCACTTGTGAGACCTACCAGGAGATCGTCTGGTCCCAGCTGGGATCCGAGGAAGGTGTGGCATGACCGATCGCAGGATCAAAGAAACCGAGCGCGTCATCGCCCGGCCCGGTCACGGGCCGATGATGGGCGGGATAGTCGGCCAGAAGCCGATGGACTTCAAGGGCTCGGCGAAGCGCCTCCTCGGCCTGCTGCGCCCCTACCGCGTCAAGGTCGTCGCCGTGCTGGTGCTGGCGGTCGTCAGCGTCGTGCTGGCCGTGCTCGCCCCCAAGATGCTCGGCTGGGCGACCGACGAGATCTTCAGCGGCTTCGTCGGCTCCCAGCTCCCTGCCGGGATCCCCAAAGAGACCGTCGTCGAGGGACTGCGGGCCCAGGGGGAGGACACCCTCGCCCGGATGCTGGAGTCGATGGACGTCGTCCCCGGCCGGGGGATCGACTTCGCCGCCGTCGGCCAGATCCTGGCTCTCGTCGTCGGCGTGTACGGCGTGTCCGCCCTCGCCGGCTGGCTCCAGGGGTTCTGGGTCACCGACGTCGTCCAGGGGACCGTCCGGAGGCTTCGTTCCGACATCGAGGACAAGATCAACCGTCTGCCGCTGCGCTACTTCGACCGCCAGCCCCGCGGCGAGCTGCTGAGCCGGGTGACCAACGACATCGACAACATCGCCCAGTCGCTCCAGCAGTCCATGAGCCAGATGATCACCTCCACCCTCACCGTGGTCGGGGTCCTGGTGATGATGGTGTCGATCTCGCCGCTCCTGGCCCTGATCGCCATCGTGTCGATCCCCCTGTCGGTGGTGGCGACCCGGAAGATCCTCCAGCGGAGCCAGAAGCTCTTCGTCGACCAGTGGCGGCGGACCGGCTCGCTCAACGCCCACGTCGAGGAGAGCTACACCGGCCACGACCTGATCAAGGTCTTCGGGCGCCAAAAGGAGTCCCACGCCCGGTTCGCCGAGGAGAACGAGCAGCTGTTCGAGGCGTCGTTCGGCGCCCAGTTCATGTCGGGCCTGGTGATGCCGGTGATGATGTTCGTCGGCAACCTCAACTACGTCCTGGTCGCCGTCGTCGGAGGGCTGCGGGTGGCGACCGGGCAGATCAGCCTCGGCAGCGTTCAGGCCTTCATCCAGTACTCGAGGCAGTTCACGCAACCGCTCAGCCAGGTGGCGTCGATGGTGAACCTTCTCCAGTCGGGCGTGGCGTCGGCGGAGCGGGTGTTCGAGCTGCTCGACGCCGACGAGGAGCCGTCCGACGCCGACTCGCTGCCGCCGGCCCGCGTCGCCCGCGGGGAGGTCGTCTTCGAGAACGTGTCGTTCCGCTACGAGCCCGACAAGCCGCTGATCGAGAACCTCTCCCTGCGGGTGGAGCCCGGCCAGACGGTCGCCATCGTCGGCCACACCGGAGCCGGCAAGACGACACTCGTCAACCTGCTGATGCGCTTCTACGACCTCGACTCCGGCCGCATCCTCCTCGACGGCGTCGACATCTCGAAGATGAGCCGCGCCGAGCTGCGCAGCCAGATCGGCATGGTGCTCCAGGACGCCTGGCTGTTCGAGGGCACGATCCGCGACAACATCGCCTACGGCCGGCCCGACGCCTCCTTCGAGGAGATCGTCGAGGCGGCGAAGGCGACGTTCGTCGACCGATTCGTCCACACGCTGCCCGATGGGTACGACACCGTCATCGACGAGAACGGCAGCAACGTCTCGGTGGGGGAGAGGCAGCTGATCACCATCGCCCGGGCGTTCCTCACCGACCCGGCGCTGCTGATCCTCGACGAGGCGACGTCGTCGGTGGACACCCGCACCGAGGCCCTGCTCCAGCACGCCATGGCGGCGATCCGTTCCGACCGCACGTCGTTCGTGATCGCCCACCGGCTGTCGACGATCCGCGACGCCGACTTGATCCTCGTGATGGAGAACGGAGCGATCGTCGAAAAGGGCACCCACGACGAGCTGCTCGCCGCCAACGGCGCCTACGCCGCCCTCTACCGGTCTCAGTTCACCGAAGGGGAAGCGGCCGCCTAGCTCGGACATCGGCCCAAACCGGCACGTCGTCGCCCGTTCCTACACTCGGCTCGTATGTTCGACGCCATACGGCGCTCTTGGAGTCGTGACGCAGTCGGCTTTCGCCAGGGGGAACTGGAAGACGGCGACGGGATGGCCGCGACGGTGGTGGCTCTCATCGGAGGGCCGGCATTGGTCGTCGGGAGTGCGCTCGTCACGGCCGACGCCCTCTCCATCGGCCAGGTCATGCTGGTGGCCCCGGTGGCAGCGCTATTGGGATGCTTCTTCGCCGGCTCCTCGGCTCGGATGGCCGCCCAGACCGGTGCTCCCGGGACCTGGATCCTCCGACCCGCATTCGGTCGCGGGGGATCGGTGGTGGTGTCGATGGCTCGCCTGGCGATGGTCGCGTTGTGGGCGATGGTGGGGCTCCGCTATGCCGGGGGCTGGGCGGAGCGAGCTGGCGATCACTACGGCGTGGCCCTGCCGGCGGAAGCCTGGATCGGCGTCGTCGCCCTGCTCGGCCTGCTGCTGCTGTTCGGCGGCGCCGAGACGGTCGTAAAACGGGTCATCCGCCTCCCGCTGTTCGCCGGTTCCGTCCTGCTCGTCGGTGTCCTGGCCTGGTCCGTGGCGTCGCGGGCAGGCTCCCTCACCGGCGACGGCGGAGGCGCCGTCTGGTCGGGGCTCGAGAGGGCGATCGAAGCGTCGGTGATCTTCGTTCCCTACATCGAGTCGGTCGCCCGTCGCCTCCGTCACGACGAAGAGGCGATGGCGACCTTCAGCGTCTCCTATGCCGTTCCCGCCACACTCATGTTCGCGGCCGGCGGGGTGCTCGCCCTGCTCTACGGGAACCTCGGGGAGTTGCTGCCCGTGGGCCCGGCGGGCGGCGCGGCCGCGATCGCCATCGCCTGGGTGGTGATAGCCGAGGTCGACCAAGCCTTCGCGGCGTTCGTCGCCGCCGGATCCGAGTCGGTGGGGATCGTCAAAGCCGGCGACACCGCCGTCGTGGGCCTGGTCGCGGTGATCGTCGTCGCCGGGGCGGCGGTGGCGGCGCCTGCCGTGCCGACAGATATGGCTTTCCTCGCCTCGGCCGTCGTGTTCCCGGCGATACTGATCGCCAGCCTCGACTTCCATCTCGTCAGGGACGCCTACTACCCGGAGGCCGACATCTACGGGCGGACGGAGAAAGCGGTGAATCTCGCCGGGTTCCTCTGTTGGACGGCGGCCGTCGTCGTCGGCCAGCTATTGGACCCGATCGGCCCGACGTATTGGATTCGAGCGGTGGACGTCGTCGGCATCGACGTCGAGTTGCCGTGGCGCTTGATCGCGGCAGTGGTCGCCGGTGGCGCCTACGTGCTCATCTCCCGGTGGACCCAGCACCGCTCGGCATCCGTTTTCGAGATGCGCGACGTGAGCGTCTACGGCCACCGGCCCGACGCCTGACTCAGCCGGTACGGGCGTTTCGGGCCGCTTCTATCCACCTCTCGGCTCGGGTCCGGGGGACGTCGGCTGCCGCCGCCACTTCCTCTGCCCGGGCTTCGGCCAACTGTTCGATGGTGTGGATGCCGGCCGATGCCAGACGCGTGGCGTAGACGGGCCCGATGCCGCTGATGTCGGTGAGGCTCGGCGCATCCGGCTGGGATTCCGTCGCCTGGGGTGGGTCCGACTCGTCCTCGTCGGCCGCCGCGGACGAGTCGGGCTCGATCGGGCCGTCCGGGACCTTGAAGGTCGGGAGCTGGGGCTCGCGGGGCAGCGCCACCGACACGAGCCGGTTGCGCATCGCCCACAACACCGCGCCGATGCCGCCTAGTACGCCGAGGATCCGAGCAAACCGTCTCACGTGTTCCAGGCTAACCGCCCGGGCGCCGGGTTAAGGTGTGGCCCGATGAGGGTCGACTACTACTACCCGCCGGGGGATCCGCTGGCGGCCCGGGAGGCGGCTGTCCGCGCCGAGCGTCTGGGATTCGACGGGTTCTTCACCGCCGAGACCAGCCACGACCCGTTCTTTCCGCTCCTGGTCGCCGCCGACGCCTCCGAGACGCTCGACCTCGGGACGTCCATCGCGGTGGCGTTTCCGCGCTCGCCGATGGTGACCGCCATGACGTCCTGGGACCTCGCTCGGGCGTCGAGTGGCCGTTTCATCCTCGGGCTGGGCACGCAGGTCAAGGCCCACATCACCCGACGCTTCTCGACCGAGTGGTTCAGCCCCGGCCCGAGGCTGCGGGATTACATCCTCGCCTTGCGCGCCATCTGGGAGGCGTGGCAGAACCAGACACCGCTCTCCTACGAAGGGGAGTTCTACCGGTTCACGCTGATGACACCGTTTTTCGACCCGGGGCCCATCGAGCACCCGAACATACCCGTGGCGATCGCCGGAGTGGGCCCATACCTGTCCCGTCTCGCCGGTGAGCTGTGCGACGGGTTCCATGTCCATCCGTTCCACACCGTCGCCTACCTGGACCAGGTGGTGTTGCCCGCCATGGCCGAAGGCGCCGAGTCCGCCGGGCGCAGCCTCGACGACGTCGTCCGCATGTCGACGGTGTTCGTCGTGACGGGGATCGACGACTCCGAGATGGAGCAGTCGATGGCGGCGGTCAAACAGCAGATCGCCTTCTACGCCTCCACGCCTTCGTATCGCCCGGTGCTCGAGGCGTCCGGCTGGGACTTCGGCCCCGAGCTGACCGCGATGAGCAAGCGGGGACGGTGGGCGGAGATGGCCGAGGTGATCACCGACGACGTGGTCGCCGAGATCGGGGTGGTGGCCCCGGTTGAACGCCTCGGGGCGGCGATCCGGGAACGCTACGAGGGCCGGGTCCAGCGGGTGGGCTTCTACAACCTGGGAGGCGTCGCCGGCCTCGACGAAGACGCCCTCGCTCAGGTGATAGCCGACATCAAGGGTTCTTCACCGGGCTGAACGGAAGGCGCTGGTCGGGCACCGACGCCACGTGACCCACGTCGTTGTAGGAGACCAACCGCGGTCCGGCTTCGATCACTGTGATGGAGGCGTTGTGGGGCGCCCCGAAGGGGCCGCGGAAGATGTTTCCTTCGTGGCGGACGCCCGCAGCCCACATCGCCAGGATCACCGTCGGCCCCGAGTGGGTCGATACCACGACGGGCCCCGGGCCATCGAGTAGCTCCGTCACCGCGGCGAGCACCCGCTCGGCGACGTCCCGCCACCTCTCGCCGCCGGGCCGTCGCACGTCTTCCCCCGCGGTGTACGCCTTCCACAACTGCGGCCATCTCTCGGCTATCTCCTCCGGGAGGAGACCGGTCCACTCGCCGTTCGAGACTTCGCGCAGTCTCGGGTCGGTCTCTATCTCCAGGCCGAGGCGGCGGGCCAGCGGCTCCACGGTCTCGACGCATCGCACCAGGTCGGAGGCGACGATGCGCTCGATCGGAAGCTCCCCGAGCCGGTCGGCGAGCGCCTGCGCCTGGCGGCGGCCCGTCTCGGTGAGGTGCATCTGGGAGTGGCCGATGAACCTATGGGAGCTGTTCCCCTCCGCCTCGCCATGGCGGACGACGAACAACGTGGCCATCAGCCGACCGCCGCCGACGCCGTATCCACGCGTGGATCTGCCGCCGCTCTCCGCAGGCCATCGGCACCGATCCGGATGACCGACATCGGGCCCCACCCGGCTTGGGGGACGTCGAGGCGTTCCACCGCGTGTCCCCGCCGTTCCAGGCCCGCCACGATCTCTTCGGTGACGCCCGGTTCCAGGTCGACCCTCGATCCTGCCCCCAGGCGCGGCAGCGGCACCATCCATCTGGGGGCGGCCATCGCCACCGCCGGGGCGGCGTCGTGGCCCATGACCCGGCTCGCCAGCTGGGCGATCAGCTGCGGCTGCATGAACCCGCCCCGGGTTCCGATGATCGCCGCCAGACCTCCGCTCTCTGTGGTCCAGATCGTCGGAGACAGCGTGTGGAGCGGCCGCTTTCCGGGGGCGAGCTCGTTCGGGTGGCCGCGTTCGAGGGTGAAGCCCCGGCCACGGTCGTGGAGGAAGAAGCCCGCTCCGTCTACCGAGATGCCCGAACCGATTCCGTGGAAGTTCGATTGGATCAAGGACACGCCCATTCCGTCGGGGTCGGTGACGCACATGAACGCGGTGCCGCCGGATGCCCGGCGGCTGGTGCCCACGTCGGCTGGCCGGTCGGGCGAGTAGGCGTCCGCCAATTGTTCGATCCGATCCTCCGACACCAACGCCTCGGGTCCCGTCGTCATCGCCTCCGGGTCGGCGAGGAGGTCGTCGCGGTCCGAGGCAGCCAATCGGTACGCCTCGATCGCCAGATGCCACCCCTCGGGGTCGTCGGGCGGCGCCAGGCCGATGCGCTGCATGATGCCGAGGGCGAGCAGGCCGATGTAGCCCTGGGAGTTGGGGGGAACGGTCCAGCCCTTGCAGCCGAAGAGGCCGAGCCCGAGGGGCTCGACCCATTCGGCCTGGACGCGGGCGAGGTCGTCGAGGGTGATGTTCCCGTCGACCGCATCGACTAGTGCCTCGCCGACTCGGCCTCCGTAGAAGGCGACCCGGCCGTCCTCGGCGATCGCCTCCAGTGTCGCCGCCAGCTCGGGGCGGCGGATGCGCTCTCCTTCGAGGGGTGGCCGGCCGTGCGGATAGAGGGGGGCCGCCGACGGCTCGGTCATCAACTCGTCGTGGCGGGCAGCGAACGAGGCGGCCAGCTCACGGCTGGCAGGGAAACCCTCGCGGGCGAGGCGGATCGCCGGCTCCAGCGCTTCTCCCAACTGGAGCCGCCCCATCGTCCGGCTCAGCTCCAGCCAGCCGTCGACACAGCCCGGCACGGTCACTGCAGCCGGGTGCCGCTGGGGAATCTCTGCGATTCCGGCAGAACGCAATTCCTCTGCCAGGCGGGCCGCTCCGCTTCCCGCCCGACCCGACGCGTTCAGAGTCTTTGGAGCGCCGCCGGTTTCGGGCGCGACGATCAGTGCGAACAGGTCTCCTCCGATCCCGCACGTCTCGGGGGCGACCACTCCTTGTACGGCATTGGCGGCGATCGCGGCGTCGACGGCGTTGCCGCCCCGTGCCAACGTGGCCATCGCTGCTTGCGTCGCCAGGTGATGCGGAGTCACGGCGACGCCGCCGAACCCGGAGACTTCGGTGGGGCGGAGGGGAATCAGCGGCCGGGTCATCGCTCAGCGGCGGAGCCCGGGCACGACGCGGTTGAGTGCGTCGAGTACGGCCCGGACCACCGCCCGGGACTCGTCGTCGTCGACTAGGGCGGAGCCGACCATCAGCCGCTCCTGCTGGTTGGTGACGAGGACGATCTGAGCGACGGCCACGCGCCGCGAGCCGAGCGTGGGCACGTCCACGGAGGCCACCGCGAACGAGGCGTCGGCGTGCAGCGCCTGGCCGAGCGCAGCCAGGACGGCTTCGGCGACGAGACGGTTTCGGGTCACCCGGGAGGCAGCGCCCGTCGTCTCGCCGGTGAGCATCTCGTCGTGCCACTGCAGCGTCACCCGCACCGACGACCTCGACCCGTCGGTGGTCTCGACCACGTCGACGATCACGGGGCGGTCGCCCCCGGAGAGGTCGTTGTCGGCGAGTTGGACCACCGAGACGATCCTGCGGTCGACGTCGATCCCGAACGCGGCCGCGGCCAGCGACTGGACGTCGCGGACCACTTGCTTGGCGGGCTTGTTGGTCCGAGCCAGTACGTGGATTTCCTCGAGGCGCGAATCAGTGCCGACGACGCGCACCGCTTCGACGCCATCGAGACGAGCGAGCTTGCTCTCGAGTGCTTCGAGATCCATCGCCGGGGAGGGTACACGCCCGAATTCGGATCGCTAATCCCTCAATATCGGCACACATTCTTCCGATCACCTATTGAGCACCAGGTCCCCGACGGCTACATTCTGAGCGCCGCCAAGGCGGCAACGCCCACGTCGTACGGCAGCGGAGCCGTACTGCGAGGTTTATTGGGAAGCGGGCGAAGTCAGGGGCTGACATGTTGACAACTGAGGGTTCCCGGAGAGGATCCGGGAGCATGCGGGGTACCCCGGCGAAGCGATTGGCCTAGATCGACCCAACTACCCCAAGCGGAGCGGAAAGTGCCATCGAGCAGGAGCGCTCGATGAACACAATCCAGTAGGTGGTCGAAGAACATGAAGGGCAAGCTCGTTCGGATCCTTGCCGCGGCCAGCAGCCTCGCAGCCCTGATTGCTGCGGGGTCTGCGACTTTCAAGATCGGTTGATTGCCTAGCCGGGTCCCCCGCCGATTGCCCTTTATGAAACCACTCACCCGACGACAGTTACGCATCGCCCTCATCTACGCCTCCCTCGGGCTCGCGCTCGTCGTGACCGCGATCGTTTGGGGCGACCCACCGGTGTGGGAGATCTGGGTTCCCTTCGCGGTCACCTTTGTCGCTCTGGAGTTCAGCGCCGTCGAGGTGAACGATCGCTTGTTCCAGAGTTCCGGGGTCATGGTGGCAACGACCGCGGGCACCTACTTCGCTCTCCACCCAGACGCCTCGGCGTTCACAGCGATGGTGCTCATGGCGGCCCTCGGCCCCTTCGTCATCGAGGACTTCCGGCAACGGCGGTGGTTCCAGCCCACCGCGAATTTCGGGCAGATGGTCATCACCGCCGGTATCAGTGGCCTCATCCTGGACGCACTTCTCAGCGACGCTGGCGCGATTGCATCGTCGAGACTGCCGCTCGTGGCGCTCGCCGGAAGTCTCGGCTCGGGTCTCTACTCACTCATCAACACGATGATGGTCCGCATCGCGGTCCGGTCCGTCTACGGGAAGCGGAACGTGATGCCGTGGTCCGGTATGCCGTTGTTGATGGGGTCCCAGGTGACGATGGGATTGCTGGGCGGCCTCTTGGGAGCTGCGCTCTACGTCGTCGAGCAGGCTGCCGTTGCGGCGCTACTGCTAGTCGTCTATCTCATCGCGCATCTGTCGCTGTCGTCTTATTCCCAGTTGCGGAAAGCTCATCAGGCGGCGCTTCGTGGATTCGTCAAAGCCCTCGAAGCCCGGGACCTCTATACACGCGGCCATACCGAACGGGTCGCCTACTTCGCCCAGTTGATCGGCGAGGAGTTGCGCTTCACCGGCACCCAACTCGAACGGCTGCGGTGGGCATGTCTCATCCACGACCTCGGCAAGCTGGCGATCCCGGGCGAGCTCCTCTCGAAGCCTCAGCTGGCCGCAGAGGAGTTCGACCAGATGCGTCAGGCGGCTCGTAAGGTCGAGTCGATCCTCGCCGAGGTCGACTTCCTACGCCCGATGGTCTCCATCGCCGGTGTCCACTATCTCGACCTGGATTCGTTCGATCCCTCGAACTGGTCGCTGGAGGCTTCGATCATCGCCACCGCCGACGCGTTCGATGCTCTCACGTCGACCCGTCGTTACCGGATGGCGATGAGCCAACAGGAAGCATTCGAGGAACTGCGCGCCGATACGACGGGGCGCTTCTATCCGGATGTGATCGACGCCTTGGAGAAGGCCCTCGAAAGGACGGGTGAGGTGTACGGAGCGACGAGTCCGGCGCGCAACGAAGCGGAGGCGAGACAAGGAGCCCGCCTTGGCTAGCCGGATCGTGTGGCGCACCGTGGTCGCCGGCGTCGTGCTGTTGGCCACTGTGACCAGCGCATCGGTCGTCGTCCAGTCCGACGCTTCGCTGGTTCGGGCGGCGCTCGCTGCTGTCGCGATCGCCGCCGGATCTGTAGTCGTTCCAGCGGTTTCGAGTCGGAATCGACTGACCCTGGCGACCTCGGTCGGGGCGGCATTGCCGTTCGTGCTCATGGATGAGCGCTTCGACCCGGTCGCCACGGTCGCAGTCTTCTTCCTCGGTGCGGTCTTGCTGTCGATAGCCGAGTTCGTCCGCAAGGGTTCGATACGAAGGGCTCTCTTGTATGCCGCCCGCCAGTTCATGGGGTACTGCGGTTTCATCGCCGTGTTCAGCGGGATGCTCACCCTCGTCGGCGGCTCGGTGGGGGCGTCGGGCTGGGACGAGTTGATCGCTTTCGTCGCCGGTGGGGTCGCCTGGATCGCCGTGGACATCGCCTTGTGGTCTGCCACGGCTTCGACCGACGGTCGGATATCCCCTCGATTCGTTGCCCTGTCCGCGCTGCGCGACCTCAACGTCTTCATCACGCTGATCGCCACCGGTGGCCTGTTCGGGATGATGTACGGCGCGATCGGCTGGTGGGCGCTGCCCGTTGCCCTGATTCCTTACAGCTTCGCTCACGGGGCGTTCCGCCGCTTCCAGGAGACGAAGTCGACCTACAAGCAGACCATCCGGGCGCTAGCCCAGATCCCCGAAGTGGCCGGTCTCAACCTGAGCGGTCACTCCGACCGCACGGCGACGCTGGCTGTGGCCATGGCCGAGGACATGGGCTTGACGCCCGAGGAGGTCGAGGACGTCGAGTTCGCGGCCCTGATGCACGACATCGGCCACATCACCCTCAACGACCCGACCGTGGCGGAGCACGGCTGGACCCGTGAGGACCTGGCCCGCTGGGGAGCCGAGATCATCGCCGGTGCTCCCTCCCTCGATCGCATCGCGGCCTATGTGAGGCGCCAGTACGAGCCGTACCGCAACCCCGGCGAGGAGTCCGACCCCTCGGTTTCGATGGTCTCACGCATCATCAAGACGGCTTCCGCTTACGACGCCCACCGGATGGGGGAGGGGCTGTCCCAACTCGAGGCGCTGGAGCGCCTCCATCAGGGAGCCGCCTACGAGTACGACCCGGAGGTCGTGGCCTCGCTCCGACGGGTGCTCGACTCCGGCGTGACGGTCAACGCTTGACCGACGCCGATCCTGCCTGAGCGCGTGCGCCCCGCTTGAACCAGCGGACGGGGCGACGCAGTTCCGACTCCAGGAACCGAGCCAAGCCCACGGCCAGGAACACGTCGCCGAGAGAGACCACGTTGCCCTGGTTGCCGATCCGGATCGGGATCACATCGGCCAGGAACGGGAGCCGGGTGTTCGCATCGAGGATCACGTGCTTGTACGAGCCCTCGACGGACATCGCCTGATCGGTGAAGCCCGCGGCCACCTGCCATGCCCCTTCGAGGACGGGCATTCCCCCGTTCAACGCGATGACCGAGAAGTTCATCAGCACTCCCACGCCGGCGAGCCACATCCCGGTGCGCTCCCGGTTCAGCACCACGAGCACCAGGAGGAGGATGAACGACGTCAGGATCATGGCCAGGCCGACGCCCTCGGCCCAGGAAGCCGAGTGCGGGAGCCAGGCTGTTGCGATCTGCAGGAGGAATGCGAGCGGCAGGAGCCACCACAACCGGAGTTGGATGTCGGCGAGGTTGGTGAGTCTCCCGCCCCGCAAGACTGCGATCGTCATAGCCAGGAACAGGACGAGCGCAAGCCATAACATGCGTGCGCCGACGGTATCACAGCCCGTCACGTGAGCAAGGAGGGAGCGCCGGTGATTCGCTACGAAGTGTCGCGCGGTCGGGCGACGATCACCATCGACGATCCGGAGCGGCGGAATCCGATGTCGACCGAGACGATGCTCGGCCTCGCCGACGCCACGCGCCGGGCGCTCGCCGACGACGACGTGGCGGTGATCGTCTACACGGGAGCAGGCGACACTGCTTTCAGCGCCGGCGGCGACTTGTCGGGAGGATTCGTCGACGACCCCATCGGTCTGCACCGTTCCCGCGGCGCACTGGCCGATCTCTTCCGGCTCGTCGTTCGCGGAGGCAAGCCGACGATCGCCCGGGTCAACGGCCACGCCCTCGCCGGCGGCTTCGGCCTCGCAGTGGCTTGCGACTTCGTCATCTGCGTCGAGGACGCCAAGCTCGGCACGCCCGAGATCGCCGTGGGCCTGTGGCCGATGATGATCTCGGCGGTCCTGCTGCGATCGATGCCTCGCAAGGCCGTGCTCGACCTCATGATGACGGGCCGGCTGATCACGCCGGACGAGGCTCTGCGGCTCGGTGCCGTCACCCGGGTCGTCCCGCGCCACGAGCTCGACGCGGCCGTCGACGAGGTCGTCGATGCCCTGACAGAGAAGAGCCGGGCGGTCCTCGAGCTGGGACGCGACAGCTTCTACGCCATCGCCGACCTGGACTTCGACACCGCCCTCGACCGCCTCCAGGGCGGGCTCACCGCGGTGGCCCTCACCGAAGACGCAAAGGAAGGGGTCGCCGCGTTCCTCGAGAAACGGTCGCCGCGCTGGGCGGGCAGATAGCCATGTTCAACGAATCGAAGATTATTCAAATCGCTTGAATATGGTGCGGTGATCCGATAGAACGGTCACCGCCCATGAAGTTGAGTGACCGTGAACCGTTCCTCGTCGACGACCTGAGGGTCCTCGAGGAGATCAACAACCCGACCCGCCTCCGCATCCTCTACCAGCTCGTGGAGCCGGCGACCGTGCGTGAGGTGGCCGATCGCCTCGGCGTTCCCGTGACCCGGCTCTACTACCACTTCAACGCCCTGGAGCGGGCCGGGGTGATCGAGGTGGTGGGGACCCGGAAGTCGGGTGCGCGGCTGCAACGGGTGTACCGGGCGCTGGCGACGCACATCAAGCCGGGCCCGGGTCTGCTCGAGAACGTCGACGACCCCGCCCGCGTCGCAGAAGCGGTGGCGGGAGCCGTGCTCGACGGGGCTCGGGTGGACGCCGTCGCCGGGGTGACCGAATACATCGAGGCCAAGGGGCGGGGCGAGGAGACGCCCCCGGGGACCCTGGGCCGCACCATCGTCCGTCTCAGTCGCGAGTCCGCCGCCCGATTCGCCGAGCGCATCGACGAGCTCATCGACGAGATAGCCGAGGCCGAGGACCGCGACGGCGACGAGTACGCCTTTTCGTTCGTGTTCTTCCGTCTGGGGATCTGAAAGGAGACCGATGAACGATTGGACATTTCGCGCCTCCGGGGTGACCAAGACCTACGACGGAGGCAAGACCTACGCCAACCGTGACATCTCCCTTCGCGTCGAGCCGGGGGAGGTCTTCGGCCTGCTGGGCCCCAACGGGGCGGGCAAGTCGACCCTGGTCAAACAGATCATCGGTCTCCTGAAGCCGACCGCCGGCTCGCTCCACCTGGGCCCTCACGACCTTGTTGCCGACCCCGACGCCGCCCGCCAACTCTGCTCGTACCTGCCCCAAGCACCGATGCCTATCGAGTCGTTCAAGGTGCACGAGGCGATACGTCTCACCGGGGAGATACGCGGAGGTGACCGGCGCCAGATCGAACGCCGGGCCGGCGAGCTGATCGAAGCGCTCCAGATCGAGGAATGGCGGGACACCCTGGGTGCCCGGCTCTCGGGTGGCGTCCGCCGCCTCGTCGGGTTCGTGATGGTGACGGTGGTACCCGGTCGCCTCGTGATCCTCGACGAGCCTACGAACGACGTCGACCCCCTGCGCCGCCGGCTCCTGTGGGATCAGATCCGCCAGTTGGGCGAGATGGGGGTCGGGGTGATTCTCGTGACCCACAACGTCCTCGAAGCCGAGAAGTCGGTCGACCGTCTGGCGGTGATATCCGACGGGCGGGTCGTGGCGGAGGGGACCCCGTCTTCTCTCAAGGTGGCCGACCGGGGGAGGCTCCGCCTCCAGCTGATGCTCACGCCGGGCGTGGCCACGCCCGAGCTGCCTTCGCTCGTGCTCGACCACACCCGGGTCGGCAACAACCTCGTCTCGGTGATCCCCGAGGAGAAGGCAGGCGAGGGGATCGCCTGGGCACAGCAGCTGATGAGCCAGGGCATCGCCGAGGAGTACGCCCTGGCGGCCACGACCCTGGAGGACGCCTACATCCGTTTGACCGGCGAGTTGCCGGCCGACGAACCGGAAGGGGCAGCCGCATGACGGCTGCCACGACGACCTACGTCCGCCGGGGGGCGGGCCACTGGCTCGCCGGCCTTAAGGCGATGCTGCGATGGCACCTCACCTCGCTCCGGTTGGTCCTGCCGGTGATGGTGGCCGTGCAGCTCCTCACCGCCTCGGGCCTGTCGATCGGGATGAGCCTCTTCTACGCCGACGTGGACGCCCGGACCGGCCTGTTCCTCGGCACCGGCGCCGCCATCGTCACCCTCGTCCTCGTCGGCTTGGTCGTGGCTCCCCAGCTCGTCGCCGGCGAGAAGGAGGCGGGCACCTACGACTTCACGGCTTCGCTCCCCGTGCCGAGGTCGGCCAGCGTCGTCGGGTGGGTGGCGGTGAGTGCAATCATCAGCTTGCCTGCCGCGGTCATCGCCCTGGCGATCTCCGGGTGGCGCTTCGACCTCACCTTCGATGTGTCGTGGGCCGTCGCGCCCGCCGTCGGGCTCGTGGTGGTCTGTGGAACCCTGATCGGCTACGCCGTCGCCCACGGGATCGAGAGGCCGACCGTGACACAGCTCCTTTCCCAGGTGTTCGCCTTCCTGGTCATCGGGTTCACCCCGATCACCTACCCGCCCGAGAACCTGCCCGGGTGGCTGGCGAGCGTGCACGAGGTGCTTCCCTTCTATCACATGGGCGTGATCCTCCGGGGTGCCCTGACCCAGGGGCTGGTCACCGACGTGAGCGGCTCCTACCTGGTGGTGGCCGCTTGGACCGTTCTGGCCGGAGTCGTCACCGCCATCGCGATGGGGAGGCGTCGTTGACAGCTCGGAGTGTTCCCATTCGCCGCGGCGCCGGCTACTGGTGGGCGAGCTACGTCGCCATGCTCCGGTGGGTCCTCGCCCAGCAGAAGGCCCTCTTCGGGATGATCCTGTTCATCCAGTTGGTCATGGGCGTCGGTTCGGTGGCCATGTACCGGTTCTATCTCGGTGAGGTCGACTCGACTACGGCCACCTACCTCGTGTCGGGCCTCCCCGCTCTGGCGATCATCCCCGTGGGATTCGTCATGGTCCCGATCCTGGTCATGCAGGAGAAGTTCCGGGGCACCTTCGACTTCACGTGGTCGCTGCCGGTGCCGCGGCTCGCCCCCGTGGCGGCGACGTTCACGGTGTTCACGGCGATCGGGCTGCCCGTCGCTGCGCTGACGACCGCGGTCGCAGCGTGGCAATTCGACGCCACGATCCGCCTGTCCTGGCTGGTGGTCCTGGCTGCCCTCCTGTCGGCGCTCACCGCCACCTCGGCGGGCTACGGCATGGCCATGGCGATCTCCGAGCCACGTCTGACGAACCTGATCACCAACGTGGTGATCTTCCTCGTGCTGCTCTTCTCGCCGATCGTCATCCCCATCGAGCGTTTCCCGGAATGGGCGCAGGCCGCCCACCAGGCGGTGCCGTTCTATCACATGGCGAATCTCATCCGTGCCGGACTCACCGAAGGGCTGGCGACCGATGTCGGCGCTTCTCTCGCCGTCCTGGGGGCGTGGGCCGTGGGCGGATGGGCGGCGGTGGCCTGGGTGGTCGGCCGCCGTCGGTGAGGCGCGTCCCGCCCGCCGGTTTCTGTCCCACCCATGTCGTAGGGTGCGAGCATGGGCACGGGGGAAGCAGGCACCGGGGAAGCAGGCATCCGGGACCTGACCACAGATCAGATCGAACAGGAGCTTCTGTTCTGGGAGCAGGTCAGGCGCCATGCGGTGGCCCGGCAGGCCGAGTTGGCGGCGGAGGCGGATCGGCGGCAGGTTCCGTTGGGGGATGGGTGCCGCAACCTCAGGGAGTGGGTGGCGGCCAAGCTCGACCTGACCAGGGAGGAGTCTTCCCAGCTGTCTCGGCTCGGCACGTCGCTGGGACAGTTGCCGGCGACGGCGAAGCGTCTCGAGGCGGGCGAGTGCAGCCCCGGGAGGGCGGTCCTGATCTCTCGGGTGGCGACCGCCGAGTCGGAATCGGACTGGTGGGAGCGGCTCTCCGGCCACGACCTCGCCGGCGCGGAGCGGCTGGTGGGGCGGCACCGCCGCATCGGTCGTCTCCGGGAGCGGCGGTCGCATCGGGATTCGTTCCTTTTGATGCAACCGGCCCTCGACGAGTCGTGGTGGAACATCAAGGGCGGGGTCACCGGGGCCGCCGGCCAGTTGATCCACGACACCCTTCGAGAGCGGGCGGAAGCGATGGGGAGAGACGCCGGCCCCATGCCCCACCGCCAGGCTCTTGCTTTGGAGGAGCTGTGTGCGGGCGAGGCCTCCGCCGACGGTCCGTCGATCACCGTGTTCATGGATCTCGACGCCGCCAACGGAACCGGCGGGGAGGCGGGGGCCGAGCTCGCATTCGGGCCGAGAATCGGCCCGGACGCCCTCGACGAGTTGCTGTGCGAAGGTGCGGTCCGGATCGTTGGACTGTCCGACGGGAAACCGGTGGTGACGTCTGCCAAGAGCCGGCGGATCCCACCGGCGATCCGTGATTTCGTCATGTGGCGGGACGGCGGCTGCCGCGCCGGAGGCTGTCGCTCCACCCATCGCCTGCAGATCCACCACGTGGTGCCGTGGTCACATGGCGGCACCCATCATCCCGACAATCTCGTGACGCTGTGCTGGTACCACCACCACGTGGTAGTCCACCGCCGCGGCCATCGGATTGAGAAGCAGGCAGACGGCTCGATCCGTTTCGTCCTACCGGCCGACGCCCGCGATCCACCAGGCTGACATCACTCCCAACCACCTCGTTGGTTCCGTCGGATCTCGGTCGTTAGACCCCTAGGAAATCCTCCAACCGCAGTTAGCCTTCCCCATACCGTGGGAACTCGCCGAATACTGCGCCGCGCGGGCTGGGCGCTCATGGGTTGCGCCGGCCTGGTGCTGGCGTTTCTCGGTTACCAGCTCTACGTCACCGACTTCCTGAACGACCGCGTCCAGGCCGAGGCGATGGCCTCGTTGGATGCCGAGCTCGAGGCGCGCCGTACCCAGCTCCCCGCCCCCGAACCAGTCGAGGTGACGGTCCCCGAAGAAGTCGAAGAAGAGGCCGAGGAGCCGGAGCCGCCCACCTTCGTCCGGACCGCTTTCGTTCCCGAGTCCGCCGTCCCGCAAGGCGAGCCCTTGGGCCGTCTCACGATCGAAGCGATCGGAGTGGACGAGGTCGTCTTCGAGGGAGTCGACCGCGAGACCCTCAAGAAGGGGCCCGGGCACATGCCGTGGACTCCCGTTCCCGGCCAGCCGGGCAACGCAGTGATCTCGGGTCACCGCACCACCTACGGCCGGCCCTTCTACGACCTCGACCAGCTCGAGATCGGCGACCGGATCGAAGTCGAGACGGCCGTGGGGACCCACGTGTTCGAGATCCGCGAGATCCACATCGTCGAGCCGGACGACGTGTGGGTCACCGAGGAGAAGCCGGGGGCGTGGCTGACCCTCACCACGTGTCACCCCCACTTCTCGGCTCGCGAGCGCCTCGTGGTCCAGGCCGAGCTGGTAGACGGGCCCAACTTCGAATACGCCAGCCTCCTCGCCCGGGCCCAGGAGGGACAGGACGCATGAGGCGGCTATGGGAAGTGCTTCCCGGTCCGGCACCGGTCAAGACGATCGAGCTGGTCGTGCTCGCCGCCGTGGCCCTCGCCATCCTGTTCTTCCTGTTCGAATGGGCCGGCGACCTGCTCGACTCGGGCGGCGTGATCGGCGCCTGATCAGCCCTCGAACGAGAACGATTCGAGCTGCTCTGTCGTCAGCTCGGCCGTCACGATCTCGACCACCGTGCCGTCGGAGCCGATCACAAACGTGGCCGGCAGCCCGAAGGTCGGGTACGAATCCCGCACGACGTCGTCGGTGTCGTATGCCACGGTGAACGCCGGGTCCATCTCGTCGACGAAGGCGCGGGCCGATTCCTCCCGGTCCTGCACCGCCACGCCCACCACCTTCACCTCCGGGTGGGCGGCGGCAAAGTCGGACAGGAGAGGGAACTCTCGCTTGCAGGGCTCGCACCACGAAGCCCACAGGTTGAGGAGGACGGGGCGTCCGTCCTCTGCCAGGTGGGCGGCGAGGTCGAACTCGGATCCGTCGAACGCCGTGACGACGAACGTGGGGGCGGGCGCGCCCACCTCGGCCACCTCGGAGCCGCCGCTCCGCATCAACCACGCCACCAGGGCCCCGATCCCGACGAGGGCGACGAACAACGCCGTCAGGAGCCCGCCGGACAGCCCAGCCCGCTCCGTCGCGTCGGGAGCACCGGAGCGGGCTTCGGTGTCGGTCATCTCACTCGCTCTTCGCCATCCGCCGGAGCACGTAGTGGAGGATCCCGCCGTTGCGGAGATACTCCACCTCGATGGCGGTGTCGACCCGGGCGATGGCGCCGAACTCGACCTTGGTCCCGTCCGCCTTGGTGGCGGTCACGGGGACGATCTGGCGCGGGGTGAGGTCGTCGTCCACCTCGATGTCGAAGACCTCGGTGCCGTCGAGGCCGACGGTCTCGGCGTTGGCGCCGTCGGGGAACTGCAGGGGGAGGACACCCATCATCACCAGGTTTGAGCGGTGGATACGCTCGAACGACGTGGCGATCACCGCCCTCACGCCGAGCAGGAACGTTCCCTTGGCGGCCCAGTCACGAGACGAGCCCATCCCGTAGTCGGTCCCGGCCAGGACGACGAGAGGGATGTTCGCCTCCTTGTAGGCCATCGCCGCGTCGTAGATCGACGTGACCTCGCCGGTGAGGAAGTTCTTCGTCCAGCCTCCCTCGGTGCCGGGAGCCAGCTTGTTGCGGACCCGGATGTTGGCGAACGTGCCCCGGGTCATCACCCGGTCGTTGCCGCGGCGGGAGCCGTAGGAGTTGAACATCGCCGGCTGGACGCCCTTCGAGATCAGGTACTGGCCGGCCGGCGAGTCGACGGCGATGCTGCCCGCCGGGCTGATGTGGTCGGTCGTGATCGAGTCGCCGAGGTGCGCCAGCACCCGCGCCCCGTGGATGGGCCGGATCGGCTCGGGCTCGGGGGTGAGGCCGGCGAAGAACGGCGGTTCCTGGATGTAGGTGGACTCGGGATCCCAGTCGTACAGCGCCGAGCCGGTCACCTCGATCTGGCGCCATTCCTCCGGGCCGGTGAACACGTCGGCGTACCGCTCACGGAACTTCCTCTCGTCGACGTGCTCGCTGACTACCGCCGCGATCTCGGCTTGGCTCGGCCAGATGTCGCGCAGGTAGACGTCGTTGCCGTCCTTGTCGGTGCCGATCGGGTCGTTGATCGGATCCCAGTCCACCGAGCCGGCGAGGGCGTATGCCACGACCAGCGGCGGCGACGCCAGGTAGTTGGCGCGGACGTCGGGCGAGATCCGGCCTTCGAAGTTCCGGTTCCCCGACAGCACGGCGGCGGCCACCAGGTCGTTCTCGTTGATCGCCTTCGAGATCGGCTCGGGCAGCGGGCCCGAGTTGCCGATGCACGTCGTGCATCCGTAGCCGACCACGTGGAAGCCGAGCGCCTCGAGGTCGTCGAGCAGTCCGGACGACTCCAGGTACTCGGTGACGACCTTGGAGCCGGGAGCGAGAGAGGACTTCACCCAGGGCTTGCGCTGCAGCCCCAGGTTCACCGCCTTGCGGGCGACGAGACCCGCTCCCACCATCACATCCGGGTTCGAGGTGTTGGTGCAGGAGGTAATGGCGGCGATCACCACCGAGCCGTGGTCCAGCTCGAAGGTCTGGCCCTCGTAGGTCACCTCGACCCCGCCGCTCCGCTCCAGCACGGCGGTGGGGGCGGCGCTGGCTGCGGCGGCGGTGCCTTCCGGTGCGGCGGGCGTGGGCGCCTTCCCGAAGGTGTTCTCGAGGTCGTGGCGCCACTGCGACTTCATCGTCGACAGGGGGATGCGGTCCTGGGGACGACGCGGGCCGGCGACGGAAGGCTCCACGGTCGACAGGTCGAGCTCCAGCTCGGAGGAGTAGGCGATCTGGTGGCTGTCGTCCCGCCACAGCCCCTGTTCCTTGTAGTACCTCTCGACCGTCTCGATCAGGGCCTCGTCGCGGCCCGTGAGGCGCAGGTAGCGGAGCACCTGATCGTCGACGGGGAAGAAGCCGACGGTCGCCCCGTACTCCGGCGCCATGTTGGCGATCGTCGCCCGGTTGGCGACCGGCATCGAGGCGAGGCCCGGGCCGTAGAACTCGACGAACTTGCCCACCACGCCGTGCTGGCGGAGCATCTCGGTCACGCGCAGGACGAGGTCGGTGGCGGTGGCGCCCTCGGGCAGCTCGCCGGTGAGACGGAAGCCGACCACCTCCGGCAACAGCATGTAGATCGGTTGGCCGACCATCGCCGCCTCTGCCTCGATGCCGCCGACGCCCCAGCCGACGACGCCGAGGCCGTTGATCATCGTCGTGTGCGAGTCGGTGCCGACGAGGGAGTCCGGGAACAGCCAGGTGCCGTCGTCCCAGACGACCTTCGCCAGGTACTCGAGGTTCACCTGGTGGACGATGCCCGTGGCGGGGGGCACGACCCGGAAACGGTCGAACGCCGACTGGCCCCATTTGAGGAACTCGTACCGCTCCCGGTTCCGCTCGAATTCCTTGCGTGAATTGATGATCAGCGAGTCGGGCCGGCCGAAAGAGTCGACCTGCACCGAATGGTCGACGACCAGGTCGGCGGGGATGAGCGGGTTCACCTTCTGGGCGGCTTCCGGGTCGCCCGTCATCTCCACGATCGCCGACCGCATCGCCGCCAGGTCGACGATGGCGGGGACACCGGTGAAGTCCTGCAGGACCACCCGCCCCGGGATGAACGGGATCTCGACGTCGGCGACGGCCCGGGCGTCGTATGCGGCGATGGCGCGCACGGCGTCCTCGCCGACCGCCGGATTGTCGAGATTGCGCAACGCCGCCTCGAGAAGAACCTTGATCGAATACGGCAGGTTCTCGGTGCCTTCGATGGCGTCGAGGCGCGCTATGCGCCGGGTTCCGAGCGGCGTCTCGAGAGTCGTATAGGCCTCAAAAGGGTCAGCGGACATGTCGTCCTTTCTTTCGATCCAGGCCCTACCGAGTCTAGGGAGGCGCAATGGCTTCCCCGACAGGCGCTCGGAAAGTCGGGCGAATCAGCGGATCGTGACCGGGACCCGCGTGATGCAGCCGTTGCCGGGGTTGGCGTGCGGCACCAGCACCGGCTCGGTGGTGGCGCCCAGGGCGGCGACGAGGCCCTTGATGATCCCCCGGTCGAGCGAGCAGACGATGTCGGGGTGATCGGCGGCGGCCTCCCCGAACGGGCAGTTCCCGGCGAGGAGACGCTGGCCCTCGACGTCGGGGTCCATGCTGAATCCGAGGCCCGTCATCGCCACGGCGACCGCCTGCACCGCTTCGGCGTAGCCGGCGTCCTCGGGGGCACCGATCTCGGCGGCCAGCTCCCTGCCGTACTCGGCTCCGACCTCCTCGGCGACCCGGCTGATGTCGTCGGGGGAGATGCGCTGCAGGACCCGCAGCAGCAGCTCCACCAGGAGCTCGTACCGCCGCGGCGAGAAGTGGATTGAGATCTCCTTCTTGGAGGCCTCGTAGGTCTTGGCGGGGCGGCCGGCGCCGGGCCCGGACTTGCCGGCGGGGCGCCGATGCGACACCACCAGCCAGCCGTCGGCCGCCAGCTTGTCGAGGTGGTGGCGGGCGACGTTGGGGTGGATGCCGAACAACTCGGCGATCTCCCCGGCCGTCATCGGTTCGGCGGATTCCCGGATCGCCACATAGATCCCGCGGCGGGTGGGGTCTCCGAGGGCGGAAGTGAGATCGGCGATTTGTTCGTCGAGTGAGGCGAGATCCATGGTTCCCTTTGGGCCCGGTTCGTCGATCGGGCCGGGCGTTTTGCAACCGTACGGCCGTGTCTGGTTGCTTCGCTCCACAACTATAGTTCCGAAGACCTTCTAGCCACTATCTCCGTAGGGAAAAGCCGTTGTCTGACACCTCATCCACCGAATCCCTGCGCGCGGCCGTGGAGGCGGTGGAGGAACCTCTTCTCGGCCGGCCATTGGGCGAACTGGGCCTGGTCGAGTCCGTCTCCGCCAAGCGGTTCGGCGCCGACACCGTCACCGTCCGGGTGCCGGTGCCCAACCATCCCTCGCTCGCCGACCTCGACGCGGCGATCAAAGAGGCGGCCGGAAGACGCGTCACCGTCGAGTACCAGAACATGGACGACGCCGGGCGCCACGAGATGATGGAGAGGCTCCGCGCCCAGGTCGGGCCCAAGATTGGCGAGCCCGGCAATCGGACCCGGGTCGTGGCCATTTCGTCCGGCAAGGGCGGTGTCGGCAAGTCGTCTGTCAGCACCAACCTCGCCGTCACCCTGGCCAAGAGAGGCCACACGGTGGGCATCATCGACGGCGACATCTGGGGGTTCTCGGTCCCCCGGATGTTCGGAGTGCAACGGCCGCCGGTGGTGATCGACGAGTCGATCATCCCGCCCCGGGCGCACGGCGTACGGGTCATGTCGATGGACTATTTCGTCCCCGAGGACAAGGCGGTCATCTGGCGCGGCCCGATGCTGCACAAGGCCATCGAGCAATTCCTCAAAGACGTCTTCTGGGACGACCTCGATTTCCTCGTGGTGGACATGCCGCCCGGCACGGGAGACATCTCCATATCGATGGCCCAATTCCTCCCCCGCGCCCAGGTGCTGGTGGTGACGACGCCCCAGCCGACGGCCCAACGCGTCGCCCGTCGGGCCGCTCTCATGGCCCAGCACGTCGACCAGGAGCTGATCGGTGTGGTGGAGAACATGTCCTGGTTCACCGGCGACGACGGCAAGCGTTACGAGTTGTTCGGGTCGGGCGGGGGAGCGGCTCTGGCAGAGGAGATGGGAGTCCCGCTGATGGCCCAGATCCCGCTGGTGCCCGCCATGCGGGAAGGCGCCGACGAAGGGCGGCCCGTGGCGGTGGCGGCTCCTGACTCGGAGGCAGCGCAGGCGTTCGAGCGTTTGGCGATTGCCGTCGAGGAGGCTAGGCCACGTGTCCGCACCCACCCCGACCTCATCATCCGCTGAGCCGACACGCGGTCGCCGCTTCCTGCAGGCAGTGGTCCTGTGGGTGTACGGGATCGCCATCTCCGTGTTCCTGCTGTCGATCTGGGGGCGATCCGTCGCCTCCGACACCGCCCTGGTCGCCTCGGCCGCCAGCCGCGTCGCCCGATCCGAGTTCGTGGCCACTCGCGTCGAAGCGTGGTTCGAGCGGGCCCTGGCCGACGTCGGGCTGGAAGGCGGCTCCTCCGGCCTGGGGTCCGCGATCGCGGCGCTGCCCGAGGTGGAGTCCGCCACCGCCACGCTGATCGGCGACATCGTCGAGGCGATGGCCGGCACCGAAGAAGGCCCGGTCGTCGTCGACGTCGCCTCCGTCTACCGGCCGGCGGCGCCGGCGGTGGCCGCCTCATTACAGGCGATGGGGCTTCCGGTCACCGAAGGGGACGTTGAGTCCGTGGTCGACAGGCTCGAGCCGCTGGTCCTCGTCCCCGACCGAGGGGAGCGCCCCCTCGTGGGCAGAGGGTCGGGCCCGGCCCGGGCCCTGACCGTCGGCACGCTCTTGGGCCTGGGCACGATGCTCGCGGCCGGCGGCACCGCCGTGTATCTGTCCGACGACCGGCGGCGGATGGTCCGCACCCTCCTCACCCGCTTGTCGATCGCCGCGCTCAACTTCGCCATCTTCTTCCGGCTGTCGGCGTGGGTGGTCGACCCCCGCGGCGGGCGCGCCGGGATCGGAGGAGCAGCCGCCGAGGTGCTCGGCGCCAAGCTGTGGATCCCGCTCGCCGTCATGGTGGTGTCAGGGGCGGGGGCGTGGACGATCCGCCGCCGCCGCAGCGGGGCCGCCGATTCGATGCAAGACGGTACCTAGCGCTGGCTGAGGCTGGGGAGTACTGTCCTCTCCGAGAGACGGAGAGGAGTCATCCATGACCAGCGAACCGCCCGTTCCGCCGGAAGGTGCGCCGGCGCCACGAGGGCAGGTTCCATTCGAGCTGAGCGAGGCGTTCAACTATGGCTGGCTGAAGTTCCAGCAGAACGTCGGCCCCATCCTGGTGGCCACCCTGGTCCTCATCGTCGGCGCGGCCGCCGTCAGCTTCATCTGGTATCTGGTGACGCTGCCGTTCACGGCGATGGACCCCGAAGACATATCCGACGTCGGGGCGGTCGGCTTCCTGTTCACCGGCGCCGTGTTCGCCATCGTCTTCGTGCTGGTCGGCTTCATCGTCCAGGCCGGCATCGTCCGCGGCGGGCTGGCGATCACCAAGGGCCAGCCGCTCGAGGTCGGCACGATCCTCTCCACCGAGAATCTCGGCCAGGTGATCCTCACCGCCGTCCTCATCGGCATCGGCACGTCGATCGGTACGGCTCTGTGTGTCCTCCCGGGGATCGTCTTCGCCTTCTTCTCCCAGTTCGCGATGCACTTCGTCGTCGACAAGGGCATGTCGGCCACAGACGCCATCCGGGCGAGCTTCCAGATCGTCAATCGCAACCTGGCATCGACGATCGGCCTCTACCTCGGGGTGCTGGTGGCCAACACGATCGGCGCCCTGCTCTGCGGGATCGGGCTGTTGGTGTCGGTGCCGGTGTCGATCATCGCCACCGCGTTCGCGTATCGGCGGATGAACGGCGAGACGGTCGCCGCCTAGACCGGCGGCAGGCTGGACGTCGCCAGCCGCACCACCCAGGTCCCCACGAACAACACCGCGACGGCGATCACCGCCGGCAGCCCGCGGGCGAAGGCGGGCCATCTGCGGCCCGTCGCCCGCAACACCACGGCGACCACGGCCACGGCGACCACCACCAGCACCAGCGGGTGGTAGGCGACAGCCCCGGCGAGGTCCCCCTGGGCAAGATGGAGCAGCGCCCGGGTCATGCCGCACAACGGGCACGCCACCCCGGTGACCAGAGCGAAGGGGCACAGGGTGGGGCCGGCGGCGGTCATATCCGCTACAGCCTCGACAGGCCGGCGTGGAAACGCTCGGCCATCTCGGTGACGTGCTCGGGGGTCATCACGAGGGGCGGGGACACCTGGAGGGCGCCACCGCCGACTGCCCGGGTCAGCACCCCCGCCTCCCGGCAGGCCCTGGCGGCGCGAGCCGGCAACGTCTCGTCGGTGGGGTCGAGCTGGATGGCGGCGAGCGCACCCACGCCCGAGCGGATCTCGGTGACCACGTCCAGTTCGGTGAGGGGAGCCAGGGCGGCCGGGATCTCCGCTTCCAGCTCGGCGGCCCTCTCGATCACTCCCTCGTTCTCGAGGATGTCCATGACGGCCAGCCCGGCGGCACAGGAGGCGGCGTGTCCCGAGTAGGTGTAGCCGTGACGGAAGATGTTGCCCGGCTGGTCGAAGAACGGGGCGGCGACCCGCGGCGACACGATCACGCCTCCCAGTGGCAGATAGCCGCATGTCACGCCTTTGGCGAAGGTGATCATGTCCGGCTCGAGGTCGAAGCGGGTGGCGGCGAACCAGTCACCCACCCGGCCGAAGCCGGTGATCACCTCGTCCGATATGTACAGGCCGCCTGCCTGGCGGACCGCGTCACGGACCCGATGCAGATAGCTCTCCGGCACCGGGCGCACGCCGCCGGCGCCGACCACCGCCTCGACGAAGATGCCGGCGATCCGCTCGGGTCCGGCGTGCTCGATGGCCTTCTCGACGGCCTCGGCGTCGTCGTAGGGGACGATCACCACGTCTCCCACCAGCTCGCCGTAGCCGGACCGGTTGACCTCGATGCCCGCGAGGGAGGTGCCGTAGGTGTTCACGCCGTGGTAGCCCCACTCCCGGGCGATGAAGACGGTCCTCTCCGGCTGGCCGATGGCGGAGAAGTAGCGGCGGGCCAGCTTGGCGGCGGTGTCGACGGCGTCGGAGCCCCCCTGGCCGAAGAACACCTTCGAGCCGGGATCGGGCGAGACGGCGGCGATGCGCTCGGCCAGCTCGAGGGTGGGACGCGTCCCGAAGTCGACGAAGCAATGGAAGGCGGGGAGCTTCTCCATCTGCCGGTGCACCGCCTCGATCACCTCGCGGCGGCCGTGGCCGATGTTGGCGTACCACAGCCCGGCGGTGGCGTCGAGGTAGCGGTTGCCTTCCTCGTCGTACACGTACACCCCTTCGGCCCGGTCCACGACGAAAGGGGCGTGCTGGACGGTGTGCATGTCCGCGAAGGGGTGCCAGAAAGCGCTCATACGGCCGAGGGTAACTGGTCGGGATGGAGGGCGGCACTCGCTTGCAGCCGGTTGCGCGGGCCCGCGTAGACCCGGATAGTCTCTCGCCGATGGCGGGCCGCACAGTGATCGTCAACGCAATGGTGTTCCGCGCCGACTCCGCCCGTACGTGGGCCCGCGCGGTGGCTGTCGAGAACGGGAGGATCGTCGCCGTCGGCAACGAGAGCGACGTGGCGCCGTACCTCGCCGGCGCCGACGTGGTCGACGCGGAAGGGCGCCTCGTCACCCCAGGCTTCACCGACGCCCACGTCCATCCCCACCACGGGGGAAGGAACCTGCTCGGCTGCAACCTGTTGGATGCCAGCTGCGCCGACGACGCCCTGCGCCGGATCGCCGAGTACGCCGCCGCCCACCCCGACGCCGAGTGGATCGTCGGCGGCGGGTGGTCCCAGGACTGGTTCGAGCGGGGATGCCCATCGGCGGCCGCCCTCGACGAGGTGGTGGGCGACCGGCCCGCCTTCCTCACCAACCGCGACGGCCACGGAGGGTGGGCATCGACCGCCGCCCTCCGCCTCGCCGGCGTGACGGCGTCCACCCCCGACCCGGCCGACGGGCGCATCGAGCGGCTGCCGGGAGGGGAGCCCCAGGGCACCCTCCACGAGGGGGCGATGACGCTGATCGAGCAGGCGATGCCACCGGAGACCGACGACGAGGTGGAGGCCGCCCTCCTCCGGGGCCAGGAGCACCTGCTCTCGCATGGCATCACCGGCTGGTTGGACGCCTGGGTCGACGAGCCGCTCCACCGTGCCTACCTGCGGGTGGCGGAGCGGGGAGACCTCGTCGGCTCGGTGGTGGGGGCACTGTGGTGGGACCGCGAAGGCGGCCTCGACCAGATCGACCGACTCCTCGAGTGGCGGCGACAGACGGCCCCCGGCTACCGGCCGACGGCGGTGAAGCTGATGCTCGACGGGGTCGTGGAGAACTTCACCGCCTCGATGCTGGAGCCGTACGAACGGGTGGGCGGCACCGGCATCGACATGATCGACCCCGGGGAGCTGAAAGAGATCGTCACCCGCCTCGACGCCGAGGGCTTCCAATGCCACTTCCACGCCATCGGCGACGCCGCCGTCCGCAACGCCCTCGACGCGGTGGAGGCGGCGCGCATGGCCAACGGCTGGTCGGACCTGCGCCACAGCGTCTCCCACATCCAGGTGATCCACCCCGACGACATCGGCCGATTCCACCGCCTGGGGGTCATCGCCGACATGCAGCCGTTGTGGGCGTGCGAGGACGGGTACCAGGAGGGGCTGACCAAGCCGTTCCTGGGCCCCGAGCGATCGGAGTGGCAGTACCCGTTCGCTAGCCTCGTCGCGGCGGGGGCGATGCTCGCCGGTGGGTCCGACTGGTCGGTGTCGTCCTGCGACGTCATGGCCCAGATCCACGTCGCCACCACCCGCACCCCACCCCACGACCCGACCGAAGAGCCTCTGGTCCCGGGAGAGAAGATCGACCCGGTGACGGCGCTGGCCGCCTACACGGCCGGGTCGGCGTGGCACAACCACGACGCTGAACGCGGCGTCATCGCGGAAGGTAATGTGGCCGACCTCGTGGTACTGGATCGGAATCCATTCGTGGGCTCGACGTTCGCAGAGACCAGAGTCGACATGGTGATGGCAGGCGGACGCTGGGTGGCAGGAAAGGGGAGCGATTGAGCCGGCCTGCGGTCGAACTGGTCGGGATCACCAAGCGCTTCGGCGACGTCGTGGCGGTGGACGACCTCGACCTGACCGTCGGCGACGGCGAGTTCTTCTCCCTCCTCGGGCCGTCGGGCTGCGGCAAGACGACGACGCTGCGCATGATCGCCGGGTTCGAGTACCCGACGGAGGGCACCCTCAAGATCCACGGCGAGGAGATGGGGCTGCGCCCACCAAACGAACGCCCCGTCAACACGGTGTTCCAGTCCTACGCCCTGTTCCCTCACATGACGGTGGCCGACAACGTCGCCTTCGGCCTCCAGATGCGCAAGGTCCCCTCCGCCGAGATCGAGGCCCGGGTCAAGAGAGTCCTCGACCAGGTCCAGCTCCGTCACCGCGCCGACGCCAAGCCGTCCCAGCTCTCCGGCGGCCAGAGACAGCGCGTGGCGCTCGCCCGGGCGCTCGTCAACGAGCCCGAGGTGCTGTTGTTGGACGAGCCGCTCGGAGCCCTCGACCTCAAGCTGCGCCAGAACATGCAGGTGGAGCTGAAGGAGCTGCAGAACCGGGTGGGGATCACCTTCATCTACGTGACCCACGATCAGGAAGAGGCGCTCACCATGTCCGACCGGATCGGCGTGATGGACGAGGGCAAGCTCCTCCAGGTCGGGACACCGGAGGAGATCTACGAGGGCCCCCGGTCCCGGTTCGTCGCCGACTTCATAGGCGACATCAACCTCATCACCGCCACCGTGTCGGGCCCCGACCGGGTGCGGCTCGGCAACGGCCAGGAGATAGAGGTCCGCTCGCCCGGTCCCGTCGGCGAGGAGGTCACTCTGGCCCTCCGCCCCGAGCGTCTCGAGTTGTACGACCTCGACGAGCCGATGCCCGAGAACCACACCAAGCTGCGAGGCAAGGTGATCCGGCGCATGTACTACGGCGACGCCTACTTCTACGACGTCGAGGTGGGCCTCGACCACCCGCTGGAGGTGAAAGAGGAGAACCGGCCCGACGTCGAGACCTACGACATGGGCGAAGAGACCGTGGTCTGTTGGGACCCGGCCGCGGTCAACGTGGTGACCGACTGATGGTGGCCGAGAGCGTCGACCTCGAGACCAGAGCAGAACGCGCCGAGAGCCGCCGGGGCCTTCTCATCGGCCTCCCCACCTACCTGTACCTGATCCTCTTCTTCGCCGTCCCGCTCGTAATCGTCCTCGTCTACTCGTTCGCCACCCGCACGCGCACGGGCAGCACCGCCCTGTCCGACTGGAACCTCGACTCGTGGGCCCGGGTGTTCCAGGGGCCGGCGCTGGAAGTGTCGATCCGTTCCCTGATCCTCGCCGCCGTCACCACGCTGCTCAGCCTGGTCCTGTCGTACCCGTTCGCCTACTGGATCGCCACCCGTCCGGCCCGGCTGCGGGCGATCCTGCTCGTGCTGGTGATGATCCCGTTCTGGTCGAACTTCCTGGTCCGCACGTACGCCATGAAGTTCCTGATGGGATCCGAAGGGCCGCTCTCTCTGATCAGCCAGCTTTTCGGCGGGCCCCCGGTGCGGATCCTGTTCACCCAATGGGCGGTCCTCATCGGACTCGTCTACGGCTACATGCCGTTCATGATCCTTCCGCTGTACGCCGCCCTGGAGCGGATGGACTGGAGCCTGGTGGAGGCAGCCCGGGACCTGTACGCGTCGGGATGGACGGCGTTCCGCAAGGTGACCCTGCCCCTGTCGATGCCGGGGGTGGTGGCCGGATCGGTGCTGGTGTTCATCCCCGCCCTCGGCGCCTACGTGACCCCGGCGATCCTCGGCGGCGGCCGTACCCCGCTCCTCGGCGACTACATAGTCCAGCAGTTCCTGCAGGCCCGTAACTGGCCGTACGGGGCGGCCCTGTCGATGGCCGTGATGGTGGTGATGCTCATCGCCACCGTGTTCTACTTCCGCAAGGGCGGGAGGACGCTGTGAACGAGGGCACCGCGACGCGTCCTCTCGTCGACCGTCTCCTCGCCGCCCACGGCTGGCTGGTGTACCTCTTCTTCTACGCCCCGATCGTGGTGCTCACGGTCTTCTCGTTCAACGACAACTCCCGCGTCGGGGTGTGGACCAGGCCCTCGTTGCGCTGGTACGGCGAGATGTTCCGCAACGACGACATCATGCGGGCCATCCGCAACACCCTGATAGTGGCGGCGGTGTCGACGGTGGTGTCCGTCGTGCTGGGGACGGCGGCGGCGATCTCGATGGAGCGGTTCCGCTTCCGGGGCCAGAGGGCGATGGACGGCCTCTTGTACCTGCCCATCATCATCCCCGACGTCACGATGGCCGTGATGATGCTCCTGTTCTTCGTGCAGGCCTTCGACCTCCTCGAGGGCTTCACCGGGATCCGGCTCAACCTCGGCCTCGGGACCATCTCGCTGGCCCACATCGCCTTCAACATCTCCTACGTCGCCGTCGTGGTGCGCGCCCGGCTGGCGGGTATGGATCCGCACCTCACGGAAGCGGCGGCCGACCTGTACGCCACGCCCTGGCAGACGTTCCGACGGGTGACGCTGCCCTTGATCATGCCGGGGGTGGCCGGGGGAGCGTTGCTGGCGCTGACGCTGTCGCTGGACGACGTGGTCGTGACGAGCTTCGTGACCGGGCCGGGATCGACCACACTTCCCGTCTACGTGTTCGGGTTGGTGAGGCGGGAGGTGAGCCCGTTGATCAACGCGGTCTCCACGGCCATGCTGCTCGCCTCGATCCTGCTCGTCGGTGTTTCGCTGGGCTTCCAGCGGCGGTCAGGGGCTCGTCAGGGCCCGTCGGACGAAGATGAAGGAGATGCGAATGACGCAACGACTCCGATGGTTGGCCATCTCGGTCGTGTTGGCGCTGACGCTGGCGGCATGTAACGGCTCGTCGGCCGACACGACCCTCGCCGCAGGCGAGGGAACGGCCCCCACAGAAGAGAACGGTGATGGGGGATCCGGCGCGGCGCCGGAGTGCTCGGTCGACGAGGTCGACGGGCCGCTCAACTTCTACAACTGGTCCGACTACATCGACCCCGACCTGATCACCGCCTTCGAGGAGCAGTACGACGTCGACGTCGTCGAGACCTTCTACGACTCCAACGAGACGATGATCGCCCAGATCCAGGCGGGCGTGGTCTACGACCTGATCGTCCCCTCGGACTACATGGTGGCGATCCTCATCGAGGAGGGCATGATCGCCCCGCTGAACAAGGACGCCATCCCCAACATCGAGAACGTCAGCGAACAGTTCCAGGGCCTCTACTACGACGAGACGTTCAGCTACTCGGTCCCCTACCAGTGGGGCACCACCGGCCTCGGTGTGAACCTGTCGGTGCTGGGCACGGACTTCCCCCGCAGCTGGGCCTTGGTCTTCGACCCCGAGCTCACGGCCTCGTATCCGTCGGGGGTGTCGCTCCTCAACGACCCGCGTGAGACGATCGGAGCCGCCCTGATCTACCTCGGTTACAGCCTCAACGAGACGTCGGAGGACGCCCTGCAGGAGGCGGCCGACCTGATCCGGGCCTCGAACGTGACCACCTTCGACTCCGACCAGTACCCCGACAACCTCGTGAACGGCGAAGTGCCCGTGTCGCACGGATACTCGGGGAACTTCTTCACGACGTTCGCCGAGACCGAGAACCCCGACAACTGGGAGTACGTGATCCCCGAGGAGGGCGCCACCCTGTGGGTGGACAACCTCGCCATCCCCACCGCGGCGGACCATCCCTGCACGGCGCACACGTTCATCAACTTCCTGTTGGACGCCGAGAACGGCGCCCAGCTGTCGGAGTGGACGCTGTACGCCACGCCCAACGCCGCCGCCGAGGAGCTCCTCGACCCGGAGATCCGCGAGGACCCGGCGATCTACCCGGACGACGAGACCTTCGAGCGGCTCGAGACGATCCAGGACCAGGGCGACGCCGAGATCCTCTACACGGACTACTTCAACATGGCTCGCGGCGGCTGAGCCGCCGGCAGGAGGCGGAGCGTGGGCTGAGGGCGTCAGCGGCCCAGCTTGCGCTCCGCCATTCCGTTGAGGATCTCCAGCACCACCCGGTTGGCCAGGTAGGCGGTCTGCTCGCTGCGGCTGTCGTAGGGAGGCGACACCTCCACGACGTCGGCGCCGAGCACCCGAAGCTCCCGGGCGAGACGGCGCACCGTGTCGAGCAGCTCGCGGGAGGTGAGGCCTCCCGGCTCGGGCGTTCCGGTGCCGGGAGCGAAGCCGGGGTCGACGACGTCGATGTCGACCGAGATGAACACGCCTTCCACGCCGCCGGTCGAGGCGGCCGCCACCGCCTCGTCGACCACCGCGTCCAGGCCTTGCTCCAGGATCTGGTCCATCCGATAGGTGCGCATCTTCTGAGTGCGCATCCACTCGATCACGTCCGGCTCCGGCCAATAGCCGCGCAGTCCGATCTGCACGAACCGGTGGCCGGGCACGGCGCCCGACTCGATCAGCCGGCGCATCGGGGTGCCGTGGCCGTAGAGCGCTCCGTTCTGCAGGGCCCCGGTGTCGGCGTGGGCGTCGAAGTGGATCAGCGCCACCTTGCCGAAACCGTGCACCCGGGCGACGCCGGTGGCGTTGGGGTAGGTGATCGTGTGGTCGCCGCCCAGGACGATCGGGACCTTGCCTGCCCGGGCGACGGCCTCCACCGTGTCGGAGATCCGCTCGAGGGAGGTCTCCACGTCGCCGGGCACCACATACACGTCGCCGATGTCGACCACACCCAGCTCGCCCAACGGGTCGATCCCCGTCGGCAGGTGGGGCCGGTATCCGTCCATCGCCCCGTAGTCGGCCTGGCGGATGGCGGCAGGCCCGAACCGGGTCCCGGGGCGGAACGACGTGCCCCAATCGAATGGCGCGCCGAGGATCACCACCTCGCCGTCGCCGAGGTCGTCGAGGCGCCGGGCGGGCACCCCGAGGAAGCTGGACCGCGAGGCGAAAGAGATGTATTCCGCCGACGCGAACGGGATCTCTTTGGCGCGCTGCTCGTAAGGCGTATGCATCACTGCATAACGGTACCGCTTCCGGACCGAGGTGCGAATCGACGTGGCATCATTCCGTCGCTAGCCGTAGGAGACCATTCAAGATGGACGTCAAGGAACGATCCCAGGAGCCCGACTACGACACCCGCTTCGGCCGGGCCATCGCCAGAGGCATCCTGTTCGGGGTGCCGTTGATGCTCGTCGGGCTGACCCTGGCTATCTGGATCATCACCGACAACGACCTGGCCGACTCCTTCGCCACCGCCTTCCTCCCCGGAGTGCTGCTCGGCGTCTTCGGCGGCGGGTTCGCAGGGATGGCGGCGGCGATGGAGTGACGCTCAGATCTCCCTGAGCTTGAAGCTGATCGTCTGCAGGTCGGTGAACTCCTCGATCCGCTGACGTCCCCAGCCGGTGTCGGTGCCGGCGGCTCCGCCGAACGGCTGGAACGTCTCCCAGAAATCGGTGGAGTCGTTCACCACCACGGTGCCCGACCGGATGCGGTCGGCGTACCACCACGCCTTCGACAGGTCGTTGGTGAACACGGCGGCCTGCAGCCCGAGGTGCGATCGGTTGGCGAGGGCCACCGCCTCCTCGTCGTCGGGGACCGTCAGGATGGGCACCACCGGCCCGAACGACTCCTCTCGCGCCACCAGCGAGTCTTCCGGGACCCGGTCGATGACGGTGAACTCGTAGTAGAGGTCGGTCGGGAAGCCCGAGGCCCGGCCGCCGCCCATCAGGATCTCGGCTCCCCTGTCGGCGGCGTCCTCGATGTGGCGGTCCATCTTCTCGGCCGTCGGGCGGTTGTTGAGCGGCCCCATGTTCGTGTCGTCATCGAAGGGGTCGCCCAGACGCACGGCCTGGGCGGCTTTCAGCGTGGCATCGACGAACTCGTCGTGGACCTCGTCGAGGACGATCACCCGCTCGGTGGCACAGCACACCTGGCCGGCGTTGTAGTAGGCGCCGTACACGGCCGCTTCGGCCGCGGCGGCGATATCGGCGTCTCCGGTGACGATGAGCGGGCCGTTTCCCGACATCTCCATGATCGAGCGCTTGAGGCCCATCTGGGAGACGATGCGCTTTCCGGTCTCCGACGACCCGGTGAACCCGATGGCGTCGATCCCGTCGTGGGTCACCAGAGCCTCGCCGATTCGGCCGTCGCCGGGGATGATCTGGATGGCCCCGGGGGGAGCTCCCGCCTCGACGAACACCTCCGCCATCTCCAGGAGGGCCATACACGTGAACTCTGGCGGCTTGACGATGACGGCGTTGCCGGTGGCGAGGCCGGGCCCGACGTATTCCATGGGGATCATCACCGGGAAGTTCCACGGCGTGATCGCCGCCCACACGCCCACCGGCCGCCGGATGGTGAACATGCGGCGCGTCCGCTCCGTCGTGGGGATCAACTCACCCGAGAGCCTCTTCACGTCCTCCGCCGCGATCTGGAAGTAGTCCCCGGACTCGGCGATGTCGTCGATCGCCTCCGACTTGTACGGCTTGCCCTGCTCGAGGGTGAGGGTGCGGGCGACGTCCTCGATCCGCTCCTGCCACAGCTCGTAGATGCGCAGGCACAGCTCGGCGCGCTCGAAGGCGGTCCAATGACGCATCTCCTCGGTCGCCCGGCGGGCGGCCGCAACCGCCCGGTCGATGTCGGCCTTCGAGGCGACGGGGACGTTGGCGATGTGCTCACCCGTCACGGGCGAATGCACTTCGTAGACCTCATCGCCGGTCCCCTCCGTGAACTCTCCGTCGATGAGGAGCTTGAGGTCTCGAGTCATGCCCGGAGCTTAAGCTCTTCGGGTGCCGTCGTGGGACGCAGACCAGTATTCGTTGTTCCTCGATGACCGGACCCGCCCGGCCCGCGACCTCCTCGCCCGGGTGGAGGTCGCCGCTCCCCGCAGAGTCGTCGATGTCGGCTGCGGCCCGGGCAACTCCACGGCGCTGCTCGTCTCCCGCTGGCCGGGCGCCGAGGTGGTCGGCATCGACTCCTCGCCGGAGATGATCGAGAAGGCCCGGCGGAACCTGCCCGGAGTGGAGTTCGTGGAGGCCGACCTGCGCGAGTGGGCACCGCCGGAGCCGGTCGACGTCGTCTACTCGAACGCCACCCTGCAGTGGGTCGAGGACCATCCGAGGGTCTTCGAGCGGCTGTGGGGGTGGGTGGCGCCCGGCGGGGTGCTGGCGGTGCAGATGCCGGCGAACTTCGACCAGCCCAGCCACCGCCTGATGCGCCAGCTCGCCTCCAGCCCTCGGTGGGCGGGAAAGCTCGGGGGTGTCCTCCGGGAGGAGCCGGTGGCGTCGCCGGCCACCTACCACCGGATGCTCTCCGGCCCCGGCCGCCGGGTGGACATCTGGGCGACCGAGTACCTGCAGGTGCTCAGCGGTCCGGACCCGGTGCTCGAGTGGGTGCGCGGAACCGCGCTGCGGCCGGTGCTCGACGTCCTCACCGGCGACGAGGCCGAAGAGTTCGTCGCCGCCTACGCCGCCGCCCTGCGGGACGCGTACCCGCCGGAAGGCGACGGGACGACCCTCTTTCCGTTCCGGCGGGTCTTCATCGTCGTCAGCGCTCGATGAGGCGCTTGTTGGGATCCTGTTCCCGGCGCCGGGCCGTCTTGCCCCGCAGGTACTGGGGTGGCCACGGGTGGCCGGTGTAGCCGAGGTCGATGGCGGCGTTCAACGTCCAGTAGGGGTCGACCAGGTGGGGGCGGGCGATCAGGCACAGGTCGGCCCGCCCGGCGACGACCACCGTGTCGACGTCGTCGATCGACGAGACCGACCCCACCGTCATCGTGGGGATGCCCGTCTCCATCCGGATCCGGTCCGAGAACGGCGTCTGCCACAACCTCCCGTATCGGGGCTGTTGGTGCTCCACCACCTGGCCGGTGGAGACGTCGATGATGTCCACGCCGTGGTCCGCCAGCATCCGGGCGATCTCCACGGCGTCGTCGCCGGTCGTGCCGCCGGGCGCCCAGTCCGTGGCCGAGATGCGCACCGACAGCGGCAGACGGTCCGGCCACACTTCCCGGACGGCGTCGACCACCTCCAGCGGGAAGCGCATCCGGTTGACGAGGTTCCCCCCGTATTCGTCGTCGCGCTGGTTGGTGAGTGGGCTGATGAAAGACGACAGCAGGTAGCCGTGGGCCATGTGGAGCTCGAGGAGGTCGAAGCCGAGGGCGGCGGCGCGGGCGGCAGCCGCCGCGAACTGGTCCCTCACCTGATCCATGTGCCGGCGGGTCATCGGCGTGGGCACCGGCCCGCCTTCCCGGAAGGGGATGGGGGAGGGGGCGAGCCGCTCCCACTCCCCGTCGACCGGCACCAGTTCGTCGTCGCCCACCTCCCACGGCACCCGCATGCCGCCCTTGCGGCCCGAGTGCCCGAGCTGCATCCCCAGCACCGCCTGGGTGTGGCGGTGGACGAACTCGACGATGGGCCGGAACGCCTCCTGTTGCTCGTCGTTCCACAGCCCGGGGCAGCCGGGTGTGATCCGGCCCTCCGGCGACACGCACGTCATCTCCACCATCACCAGTCCGGCGCCTCCCACCGCCCGGCTCCCCAGATGGACCAGGTGCCAGTCGGTCGGCTTGCCGTCGACGGCGCAGTACTGGGCCATCGGTGAGACGCCGACCCGGTTGGAGAACGTCACGTCCTTCAGCCGGAAGGGATGGAACATCGGCGGGGTGTCCGGCCGGGGCGCCGGGAGCTCCTGGCGCCTCCGCCAGTCCTCGACGATCTGCTCGGTCGCTTCGGGGTCGCGGAGCCGCAGGTTGGCGAGGGTGATCCGCTGGCTGCGGGTGAGAAGCTGGAAGTCGAACTGCTTGCGGGGCAGGTCGTAGTAGCGGTCGACTGATTCGAACCATGCCTGCGAGGTCCGGGCCGCCCGCTGCGTCGACTCGACGGCCGGGCGGCGTTCCGCCTCGTAGGCGGGGAGGGCGGCGGTGACGTCGCCTCCGTGGGCGACGAGTGCGTCGACCAGGGCGATGGCGTCCTCCATGGCCAGTTTCGTCCCCGACCCGATGGAGAAGTGGGCGGTGTGGGCGGCGTCGCCGATGATCACGTACCGGTCCCACCACCACCGTTGCGTGGTCACCTCGGGGAAGCGGATCCAGCGGCTGTTGTTGCCGATCAGCTCGTGGCCTTCGAGGTGGTGGCCGAAGACCTTCTCGGCGAACGTCTTGGCCTGGGGGTCGGTCTCGCCGGGGGCGAACTCCCGGTCGGGCTCGAGGCCGGCCGCCTGCCAGGCCGACTCGGACATCTCGATGATGAACGTGGAGAGCCCTTCGGCGTACGGGTAGCAGTGGGCCTGGACGACTCCGTAGGGGGTGCGCTCGAAGAGGAAGGTGAAGATCCCGAAGTCGTGTCGGGTGCCGAACCAGGCATAGCGCGCCGCGCCGGGCACGATCCGGGGGGCGAACCGCTCCTCCATCGCCTGCCGCGTCGAGGAGTTGACGCCGTCGGCGAGCACCACGAGGTCGGCGTCGAGCGCCGTGGCGTCCTCGACGGTCTCGTTGAACCGCACCTCGGCGCCCAGCTCGCGGGCCCGGTCGGAGAGGACCTGGAGCAGGCGAAGGCGGGGAAAGGCGGCGAAGCCGTGGCCCGTGGTGCGGGTCACCTCCCCGTCCTTTCGGATCTCGAGGTCCGACCAGTAGCGGAACTCGGCCTCGATCCGCTCGAACGAGACGGGGTCGGCGTCGGCGATGTTGCCCAGGGTCTCGTCCGAGAAGACCACGCCGAATCCATAGGTGGCGTCGTAGGGGTTCCGCTCGTAGACGGTCACCTCGACGTCGGGCAAGGCTTTGCGGGCGAGGATGGCGGTGAAGAGGCCGGCCGGCCCTCCGCCGACGCAGACGATGCGGCGCATCCGCCAGATGCTAGGGCGGTGCGCCTGCGTGGTCCGACCGGCGCCCGCGATGAGCGAGCCCCGCCTCCCGCCGGTTAGGATCATCGGCGGTGAGATCTTGTCTGACCGCCGACTCCTGATCGATGGGGCCTTCGTCGAGGGGGACGGGCCGCCCCGCGACGTGATAGAGCCCTCGACAGGCGAGGTCCACGTCTCCTGGCCCGACGCCTCTTCTGCCCAGGTGGCCCAGGCAGTCGAAGCGGCCGCCCGGGCTTTCCCCGCGTGGCGGGACCGCACCCAGGACGAGCGCTCCGCCGCCCTGCGCGCCATCGCCGACGACATCGTCTCCCTGCGCGGCGAGCTGGCCGTTGCCCTCACCCACGAGACCGGCAGGGCCCTCTCCCGCAACGGCCTGTACGTCGACATGGCGGCAGCGGTGTTCCGCCAGTACGCCGAGCTCGCCCGGGTCGACTCGGGCCGGGTCACGCCGGCCAACGACCCCGGCCAGCTGAGCTTCGTGCAGCGCGTCCCCTACGGGGTGGTCGCCGCCCTGGTCCCGTTCAACTACCCGTTGCTGCTGCTCACGTTCAAGGTCGCCCCGGCCCTCGCCGTCGGCAACACCGTCGTCGTCAAGCCGGCGCCGGAGACGCCGCTTTCCCTCCAGATCCTCGCCGAGGTGTTCTCCCGCCATCTGCCCGCCGGCGTGATCAACACCGTCCGCGGCGGGGCGGAGGTGGGCGAGGCCCTGGTGTCCCATCCCGCCGTCGACCTCGTCGCCTTCACCGGGTCGACCGCTGTCGGCCAGAAGATCGCAGCCGCCTGCGCCGCCACCGGAAAGGCGACCCATCTCGAGCTCGGTGGCAAGGACCCCGCCCTGGTCTTCGCCGACACCGACCCCGAGCTGGCGGCGGAGGCGGTCGTGTGGGCGGCATTCCTCAACGCCGGCCAGGTGTGCACGTCGACCGAGCGGGTCTACGTCCACGAGGCCATCTACGACCGCTTCGTCGACGCCGCGGTGCGGATCACCGAGAAGCTCCGGGTCGGGGACCCCTTCGACGCCGCCACCCAGGTGGGGCCGATGCGGACCGCCGCCGGCCGCGACAAGGTGCTGCGCCACCTCCAGGCCGCCCGAGAGGCCGGAGCGGACGTCCTGGTCGGGGGAGAACCCCTCGACCGCCCGGGGTTCTTCCTCGCCCCGGCGGTCGTCACGGGTGTCGACCACTCGATGGACCTCATGCGGGAGGAGACCTTCGGTCCCGTGATGCCGGTGATGCCTTTCCGGGACGAGGACGAGGCATTCTCTCTGGCGGCGGACACCCCCTACGGCCTCGGGGTGAGCCTCTACACACAGACTTCGCGACTGGTCGAGCGCGCCTTGCGGGAGCTCCAGGTGGGAACGGTCTGGGTCAACGACCCGGTCGTCGACAACCTGGCCGCACCCCTGGGAGGCATGCGAGCGAGCGGCAACGCCAGCGAGCTCGGCCCGGAGGGCCTCGACAGTTTCACGAGGCCGCGCCGTGTCCACTGGAACCTGGACCTGGTGCGGAAGGACTGGTGGTTCCGAGAGGAGTGAGAACGATGGGCCTCCAAGGAGATGCTTCCAAGGAATGGTTCCAGCGAGCTTCCCAGGTGCTGGTCAATGGCGTGTCCAGCCAGTTCCGCTACTGGGGCGATGACGACACCCTCGTCATCGAGAGGGGAGAGGGCGGGTATCTGATCGACGTAGACGGCAGGCGCTACCTCGACCTGCAGTGCGGCTTCGGACCCATCATCCTGGGCCACGGCGAGCCGTCGGTGGTGGCGGCCGTCGCCGAGGCCGCCGCCGAGGCGACCAGCTTCGCCATGACCCAGCGGAGGGAGGTGGAGGCGGCCGAGAAGGTCATCGCCGCCCTCGGCTGGCCGACGCGGATGCGGTTCACCAACACCGGCACCGAGGCGACGATGCACGCCATCCGGCTGGCCCGGGGCATGACCGGCCGGGACGTGGTGATCAAGTTCGAGGGCCAGTACCACGGCATGCACGACTACGTGCTGTTCTCCACGGCGGGCGGCCCTCCGGGAGGGCTGGGCAGCCGGTTCCGGCCCAACCCCTGGCAGTCGTCGTCGGGCATCCCCGATGCCATCCGGTCCTACATCCGCACGCTGCCCTACAACGACCTCGAGATCGTCGAAAGGACCTTCCGCAACGAGGGAGGTCAGATCGCGGCGGTGATCGTCGAGCCGATGCTCGGCAACGCCTTCGGCATCCTCCCCGCCGAGGGCTACCTGGAGGGTCTGCGCCGCCTCTGTGACGAGTACGGGGCGATGCTGATCTTCGACGAGGTCAAGACCGGTTTCCGTCTCGGGCTCGGCGGGGCCGTGGCGCACTTCGGGGTCACCCCCGACATCGGCACCTACGCCAAGGCGCTCGGCAACGGGTTCCCCGTCGCCGCCGTCGCCCTCGGCGAGTGGGCTGCCGAAGGCTGGCGTCAGGGCGGCATCGCCCAGGCCGGCACCTACTCCGGCAACGGCATCGCCGCCTCCGCCGCCAAGGCCACCATCGAAGCGCTGGAGGACGGCGACGCCTACGCCCGGATCGAGAAGACCGGCACCCGGATGATGGAAGGGCTCGCCAAGGTCCTCGCCGACCGCGGCGTTCCCGGCCACGTGGTCGGCCATCCCGCCATGTTCTCGGTCTTCTTGGCCGAGGAGGCGCCCCGGGAGTTCCGGGACGCCGCCCGCCACGACGCCCACACCTACGACACGGTCGTCTTCAAGATGATCGAAAAGGGTGTGATGCCCTGTCCCGACGCCAAGGAGCCCTGGTTCCTGTGCGCGGCGCAGACGGTCGAGGACGCCGACCGGGCCGTCGAGGCGTTCGCCGACTCCCTCGACGAGGTGCTGGCCGGGCGGTCCGCATAACGTGTCGACCGTGAGCCAGAGCGGCAGACCGCTCAGCCTGTGGCACGACCAGGGCCCCGCCCCCCGGCGGCGGCCCACCCTGGCCGGCTCCCACGAGGCCGACGTCGTCATCGTCGGGGGCGGATACACCGGGCTGTGGACCGCGTACTACCTACTCGAGACATGCCCCGACCTGTCGGTGGTGGTGCTCGAAGCGGAGTTCTGCGGTTTCGGCGCATCCGGCCGCAACGGCGGCTGGGTTTCCGCCAAGTTCCCCGGATCCAAGACGGCGATGGCCCGGGAGCGAGGCCCGCAGGCGGTGATCGAGTACCAGCGGGCGATGTTCGACGCCGTCGACGAGATCGGCCGCATCGCCGACAAGGAGAACATCGACTGTCACTACCGCAAGGGCGGGATGCTGCTGTACGCCACCACACCCGCCCACGTGCCCCGGCTGCAGAGCTACATGCGGGAGCTGCGGCAGTGGGGGTTCGGGGAAGAGGACGTCGAATGGCTGGACGTCGCCGAAGCCCGTCGCCGCGCCGCGGTGGCGGGCACCCGGGGGGCGATGTACACCCCGCACTGTGCGTCCATCGACCCCTGGAAGCTGGTGTCCGGCCTCGCCGACGCCGTCGAGCGGCGCGGGGCGACGATCTTCGAGCACAGCCGGGCACGGGTGATCGACGAAGGCATGGTGGTCACCGACCAGGGCGTGGTGCGGGCGAAATCGGTGCTGCGGTGCACCGAGGCGTTCACCCCGACCCTCTCCGGCTACGAGCGGACGGTCGCCCCGGTGTATTCGCTGATGATCGCCACCGAGCCGCTCCCGGACGAGTGGTGGGACGAGGTGGGGCTGCGGAACGGGGAGACCTTCTCCGACGAACGTCACCTGATCGTCTACGGGCAGCGGACCGCCGACGGCCGCCTGGCGTTCGGTGGCCGGGGGGCTCCCTACCACTTCGGCTCCACCGTCCGCCCGGAATGGGACATGGACTCCCGCACCCACGAGCTCGTGAAGGAGGTGCTGTGGGGCTTCTTCCCTCAGCTGGGGGACACCCGCATCACCCACCGCTGGGGCGGGGCGGTGGCGGTGCCGCGTGACTGGCGGGTTTCGGTCGACTACGACCCGGCCACCGGTCTCGGCCACGCCGGCGGATACGTCGGCCAGGGAGTCGCCTCGTCCAACCTGGCGGGCCGGACCCTCGCCGACCTGGTCGCGGGGGAAGCGACGGAGCGGACCCGCCTGCCCTTCGTCGGCCACCGCTCGCGGCTGTGGGAGCCGGAGCCGCTCCGCTGGATCGGCATCAACCTCGGCCGGGCCCTCGCCCCGATGGCCGACGCCGTCGAGCGACGGACCGGACGGCCGTCCCGGGTCCTGGGATCGATCCTCGGGCGGCTCACCGGCGGATGAACTGGGTCGAAGCAGTCGGCTATCTGGGGTCGGCGCTGGTGATCACCAGCCTGGCCCAGACGCGCGTCCTGTGGCTGCGCCTGTTCTCGCTGTGCGGGTCGGTCACCTTCTTCGTGTACGCGGTGCTGATCGGGTCCGTGCCCATCGCCATCACCAACACCGTGCTGTTCGTGATCAATGCCGTGCACCTGTGGCGCCTGTTCAGCGGGCGGGAAGACTTCTCTCTGCTGGAGGTCGCCCCGGATTCTCCCTATCTGCGACGCTTCCTCGAGTTCCACGCCGACGACATCGCCGCTTCCCAGCCCGACTTCTCGGGGCTGCGGGAGGGCGACGTGGTGGTGATGGTGCTGCGCGACATGGTGCCGACGATGGTGGTGGTGGGCCGCCCCCGGGGGAAGGCCTTCCGGGTCTACCTCGACTACGCCATCCCCAGCTACCGGGACTTCAAAGGCGGCCGGTGGCTGTACGAGGAGCGGGCCGACTTCTTCCACCGATTCGACGTCTCGGAGATCGTCGCCACCGGCCTCACGGAGCGCCAGCGGCGCTACCTGCGGCGGGCGGGGTTCCGCCAGCGCGAAGACGGCAAGTGGATCCGTCCCATCTGAGTCACACGTCGGCGGGGGAGAAGACCCACACCTCTCCCTCGCCGAGCTCGTCCTGCAGGGAGCGGACCTGACGGCCCACCAGCCGATCCTCGCCGTCCCAGACCACCACCGCCTCGTCGGCATGCCGGCGCAGCCAGGCGTCGCGCCTGTCGAACGCCGCCGACATCGCCTGGGTCGTCTCGGGTGTCCGGTTCTGGAGGACCACGGTCTCTTCGGCCCCATCCAGGAGCTCCCGGAAGCGGCGCTTCGACTCCTCCGGCCAGCGGGCGTCCACCCCCGGGAAGGCCAGCACCGCCACGTAAGGGATGCCGGCGTCGCGGGCCGCTTCGGCCCCCAGCGTCTCGGCGCCGAGCCCCAGGCCGGTGAGCACCTTCAGGTCGCGGTGGATCTGGCGCTTCGCCGACAGGATGTCGATCAGGTGGTCTCTCACCGCGCGGGTGATGTCGTTCTCGTCGTAGCCGCCCAGCCTGGTCGGTTTGTGCCCTGTGACCACCACCAGGTGCCCCGACGGGCCGTCGTCGGCTTTCTTGCGCTCGCGTCCGGCCAGATCGGGCGGGCCGACGTCGGTGGGCGGGGCGTCTCCCCGGCGGCCCTGCTGGGTCTCCGCCGCCTGCACGGCCAGCCGGTCAGCCAGGTCGTTCCAGCGGTCTCCCGAATGGCCTTTCACCCAGCGGAACGACACCTCCCGGCTCCGCACCTCGGCGATCAGCGGTTCCCACAGGTCACGGTTGGCGACCGGCTTTCCCCCCGAGGTCTTCCAGCCCCGGGAGATCCAGCCCTCCCACCAGCGATCCCGGAAGCAATTGACCACGTAGGCGGAGTCGGAGATCACCTCGACGGGGCCCTCGACGGTCTTCAGAGCTTCGAGGACGGCGGTGAGCTCCATCCGCTGATTGGTCGTGTGCTGCTCGGCGCCCGAGGCGTACGGCCCGTCGGGGACGAGCCATGCCCAGCCGCCCTTGCCGGGGTTTCCCAGGCAGGCGCCGTCGGTGTAGACGATGGTTCGCTCGGCCACGGGGCGATATTGGCAGGTCGCGTCGGTGTGCGGACTTACCCTGGCGGCGTGCACCCCGTCCGCCGCGCCACTCCCGACGACCTCGACCGGATCACCGACATGCATCGGCGCTTCTGCGCGGCCGACGGCCACGAGTTCTCCGAGCCGGCTGCCCGCCAGGCCTTCGCGCCGCTTCTCGCCGACGACCGCTACGGAGTGGTGTGGATCGCCGACACGGAAGCGGGGGAGGGCTACGCTGTCGTCACCTGGGGTTGGAGCATCGAGTCGGGCGGCCAGGACGCCCTGTTGGACGAGATCTATGCCACGCCTCCCGGACGTGGCATCGGGGCGGCGTTGATGGCCCGGTTGCTCGAGGACGTTGAGCGACGCGGGATCGACACGACGTTCCTCGAGACGGAAGCGCCCAACGAGGCGGCCCGCCGCTTCTACCGGCGGTTCGGCTTCGTCGACGAGGACTCCCGCTGGATGTCGCGGCCGACTCAGGAACGCTGACGGCGCCGGTGCGCGGCGACGTTCTCCCGGTTGCGGCAGGTCGTCGAGCAATGGCGCCGGGACAGGTTGCGCGAGGTGTCCACGTACACGTCCTCGCATCCATGGGCGCTGCAGATGCCCAGCCGATCGAAGCCGTGATCGGCGATGACGGTCGCCAGGCCCATGGCGGTGATGACCCCGAGCCAGTCGGTCAGTGAGCCGGTCCTCGGCTCGAAATGCATGTGCGGCGAGGCCCCGTGCGTCGACAGCGACGGCATCGCGTGGTGGCGCTCGAGGAGGGCGTTGATCTCCGAAGCGGCGGCGTGGGCGTCTCCCGCCTCCCACACCGCCCGCAGGGCCCGGCCCAACTCCCGGACCCCGTCCAGGTCCTCGGGTCGCGCCGGTGGGAGGTCGCCGCGCCACACCCCGGCCGCCTCGTCGAGGAAGCGGTCGAGGGCGGCGAGGTCCGTGGGGCTCTCCGTCCCGGACCAGGCGTTGGCTATCGCCACCGCCAGCCGGACGGGATCGCCGGTGTAATTGGAGAAATCCATTTGATCGATTACAGCTCGCCGGGTAGTGTAACTAGCATAGGTTATGATGCCGATTACGCAACAGGAGGTGTGCGGCGATGATGAGCGTCTACTGCGACGAGCTGGGAAAGAGAGTGCTCCTGGACCTTCATGCGATCACTTCGATCAGCGGTGACTACGGGCGGATCACCCTCGACTACCGGTGCATCTGTGGCAACCCCGGACGGCTCCACACCGGGCGCCATCAGCGCTCGGGGATGAGCGGGCACGTCGCCTGATCTCGCCCCGTCCCGTTAACGTCGGGGCATGGCGAAGGTCCACGGTGGAACACTCATAGCCCGCGCCCTCAAACGGGAGGGCGTCGACACCATCTTCACGCTGACCGGAGGTCACATCGTCCCGATCCTGGACGGCTGTGTGCAGGAGGGGATCCGGATAGTCGACGTCCGCCACGAGCAGTCGGCGGCGCACGCCGCGGAGGCGTACAGCCGGCTGACCGGGCGCCTGGGGGTGGCGGCGGTGACCGCCGGCCCCGGTGTCACCGACGCCGTCACCGGCGTCGCCAACGCCTTCTACTCCCACACCCCGATGCTGCTCCTGGGGGGACGCCACCTCACCCGCCAGGAGTTGATGGGCGGCCTCCAGGAGATGGACCACCCGCGGCTGTTCCACTCGATCACCGCCTGGTCGGCCACCGCCGCCCAACTCGACCGGCTTCCCGACTACATCGGCACCGCCGCCCGCCGGGCCTTCTCCGGGCGGGGAGGACCGGTGTTCTTGGACATCCCGATGGACGTCCAGTTCGACATGATCGACGAGGACGCCGTCACCTGGCCGTCCGACTACCGCCCCAACGCCAGCGCCGGGGCGGACGCCGCCACCCTGGATGCGATCGTGGCCCGCCTGGCCGATGCCGAGCGGCCGATGATCTTCGCCGGGGCCGGCTCCAGGCCCGGGGAGGACAACCCCTATCCCGAGCTTGCCGAGGCGTTGGGGGCCCCCACCTACCTCAACAGCCGGGCCCGGGGATCGCTGCCTCACGGTCATCCGCTCCTCGGCAACCACACCCGCTCCCAGGCGATGGCCGAAGCAGACCTCGTGTTGGCCCTCGGCGTGGACTGGGACTTCCGCACCGGCTACGGCCAGAAGATCTCCCCCGAGGCGTTCGTCGTCCAGGTCGACGCCGACGCCACCAAGATCGGATGGAACCGGCCCGCCCACCTCGGCGTGGTGGCCGACCCCGCCACGGTCGCCCGCCAGCTCGTCGCCCGGGCGGCCGAGTTCGCCCGCGAACAGAGCGCCTGGTCGGAAGGGGTGATGGCCGCCGACCGGGCGAAACAGGCCGAGTTCGAGGCCCAGGCGGCCGACGAATCGTCGCCGATCAACCCGCAGCGGTTCGCCAAGGAGGTGGCGGAGTTCTTCGGGCCCGACTCGATCGTCGCCGTCGACGGCGGCGACATCGTCTCCACCACGGCCCGCTGGCTCCAGGTATCCCACCCCGGCCATGTCCTCGACCCCGGCCCGTTCGGCACCCTCGGCACGGGAGCGCCGTTCGCCATCGCCGCCAAGGTCGTGTTCCCCCAAAAGCGCGTCGGCATCGTCTACGGCGACGGGGCCTTCGGGTTCACCGGGTTCGAATACGACACCATGGTGCGCCACCGTCTGCCCATCGTCGGGGTGCTGGGCAACGACGGCGTCTGGAACAACATCAAGACCTTCCACCGCTTCAGCTTCCCCGACCGTCTGGTGGCCACGGACCTGGGGCGTCGCCCGTATGCCGACGTGGTGGCGTCCCTCGGCGGCCACGGCGAGGTGGTGACCGAGCCCAGCGGGCTCGCCGACGCCCTCAAGCGGGCCGAGGCGTCCGGGTTGCCGGCCCTGGTCGACGTGCACATCGCCGAGACGATGCGGATGTCCTCCAACTACAGCCAGTGAGGCGTGGCGGCGCCGTACCACCTCGTTACCCTCGCCGTCATCGGAGCACCGCCTCCGGTCGTCTGGGAATGCCTCGCCGACGTCGAGCACTGGCCGTCGTGGTGGAGGTGGCTCCGGCGGGTGGAGCTGGTGGAACCGGGTGACGACACCGGCGTCGGGGCGGTGTTCCGCCAGTCGATCACCAGCCCGCTGAAGTACGGGTTCACCTGGTACGCCCGCCTCGAGCGGGTGGAGGAGCCGGCTCTCATCGAGCTGGAATCGTGGGGAGCGTTGGAGGGAAGGGGCCGCTTCCGCCTGGTCCCCGACGGCGCCGACCGGACCCGGTTCTCGTTCACCTGGCTGGTGAGGGCTCAGAAGAGGTGGATGACCCTGTTGGACCCGATTGCCCGGCCGGTGTTCGTGTGGAGCCACGACCGGCTCATGGCCGACTTCGTGAGGGGCCTGGCGCGGGTCGCCCACGCTCCGCTGCACACGGTCGGCCACCGCTCGATCCGCCCGGGACAGGCGGGTTTCTTCGAGATGCCGCCCCTCTCAGAGGAAGACGATCGCCGCCACCCCGGCCAGCAGGGCGTAGACGGCGAAGGGCACCAGCCCGACCCGACGTAGCATCGCCAGGAGCACGGCGATGGCCGCATATCCGGAGATCGCCGACACCAGGAGGCCCACGAAGAGAGAAGCGTCCACCGAGGCCTCTCCGGAGATCTGGATCAGCGACAGCAGCCCGCCCCCGGCGATGGTGGGCACCCCGAGGAGGAACGAGTAGCGAGCCGCCTCCGCCGGCGACAGGCCCCGCGCCTGGCCGGTGACGATCGTGGTCCCCGACCGGCTGAGACCCGGCACGAGTGCCAGGGCCTGGGAGATGCCGATGAGCAGCGCGTCCCACGGTCGGGCGTCTTCGAGGGTCCGGGTGCCCTTGGGCAGGCGCCAGCCGATGAGAAGGACCAGGGACGTGACGACGAGGGCCACGCCGATCGCGGTGGGATCGTCCTGGAGGCGCTCCAGGGCGCCTTCCAGCGGAAGCCCGACGAGGGCGGGGACGGTGCCGACGAGGAGCAGCACCCACATCCGGCGGGAGTCGGCGTCGGAGCGGAAGCGCAGCAGTCGCACCAGGTCGGCCCGGAAATAGACGAGGACCGCCAGCAGCGTCCCCAGGTGCAGCACCGCCGACACGAGCAGCGACGGCTCGGGCACGTCCATGCCCAGCGCGGTGAGGAAGGCCGGGACCAGCACGAGATGGCCCGACGACGAGATCGGCAAGAACTCGGTCAGGCCCTGGACGAGACCCCAGATGATGGCGGCTGCCACGGCACGGCACGTTACTCAGAGCGGGCGCCAACTCCCACAACGAGCCGGCCCTCGGCCACGGCTGCCGCTGCGTCGGCGAACGCGTCGGCGGGCACGGCGATCGTCCCCTGCGAGTCGCCGAACGCGTCCTCCGAGCCCCGGGCCACGACCAAAGCGGGGATCTCCAGCGGCGCGGCGTCGCCTCGCAGGACTATGCCCACCGCCGGCGTGCCCGGAGGGGCGTGGTCGGGCACCGGGGCGTCGATGAGCAGCCATCCGTCGGGCACCGCCGTCTCCGCCAGGAGCGACGGAACCAGCGGATCTCCGGCCCGCAAGTCGGTCGCCGCCACCTTCCCGTCGAGGCCGACGTCGGGGACGACCCCGGCGGGCACCTCCCGGTAGGAGAGGTGCTCCCGTCCGATGCGGGTCCCGGCCGGGACGTCTACGGCGAGGTACGGGACCTCGGCGGTCGGTGGCGGCGAGAGCTCTGACCACGCAGCGACTGCCACGACGACCGCCCCCGCCAGCCACCTCAGCAAGGGAGGGCGTTCGAGCCACAGCACGCCCCGAACCTACGGGACGGGACTGCGACAGGAAAGGGGGTCAGTCGTCGGAGGACTTGTCGCTCGAGGAATCCGACTTGCGGCCGCCCGAGCGCGAGTCGGTGACGTAGTAACCAGATCCCTTGAAGACGATGCCACTGGCGTGGAATACCTTCTGGAGCTTGCCACCGCACTCGGGATGGACGCTCAGCGGCTTGTCGGAGAACTTCTGGAACACCTCCAGGCGTTCTCCGCAGTCCTTGCATTGATACTCGTACGTGGGCATGTTCGGGTGACCTAGCTACTCGTCGGTGGACGGCCGCTCATTGTAAACCCGCAGCGGCCCGATCCCATTCCCTCACCCCTACAATCGCCTCCCGTGCCGCCCGCCTTCCAAGCCTTCATCGCCGTAGTGGGTGCCTACATCATCGGCAGCATCGACTTCGCGGTGGTGGTCGGCCGCATGCACGGGGTCGACATCCACCAGGTCGGCAGCGGCAACCCCGGAACCGCCAACGTGATGCGCACTCTGGGCCGCGGCCCGGCGGCGATGGTGCTCGTCGGCGACACCCTCAAAGGAGTGATCGCCGCCGCGCTGGGGATGGTCGTTTCCGGCGACCCCCAGTCGACGCTGGCCGTCGGCGCCGGGCTGGCCGCCGTCGTCGGCCATTGCTTTCCGCTGTTCCACCGTTTCCGGGGAGGAAAAGGCGTCGCCACCGCCCTGGGCGCGGTTCTGTTCATCATCCCCGTGGGCGGCCTGGTGCTGGCGGCGGCCTGGCTGATCGTCGTCGCCATCAGCCGCATCTCGGCGCTGGGCTCGCTCACGATGGCGCTGGCCGGGGTGCCGGTTGCGATCTGGCAGGGGCTGAGAGGGACGACGCTGATCCCTCTCGCTCTGATGTTCCTCTTGGTGATCGTGCGCCATCGGTCGAACATCCAGCGGCTCCTGGCGGGCGAGGAACACACCGTCACCCGGAACTGACCTCGATTCGGATCACTAGCCTCGGCGGCGATGACCGACATCGCCGAGCAACTCCGTTCGCTGCCAACCGAGATCCGTTCCCGCCTCGAGGCTCAGGGATTCGACGAGGACTGGTTCATCCGCGAGGCGAAACGCCTCGACGAGGAAGGGCGGCGGGACAACACCGTGAAAGGCGAGGTGGCGCCCCCCGCCGACGAGGACATCGTCGACCTGCCGGAGCGAGGCAGCGAAGAATGGGAATCGTTGACCGAAGACGGCCTCGCCGAGCTGGCCGAAGGGCGGGCGGCCCTCGTGGTGCTGGCCGGAGGCATGGCGACCCGGATGGGTGGGGTGGTGAAGGCGCTCGTCGAGGCACTTCCCGGCCACACCTTCTTGGACCTGCGCCTCGCCGGCCACCGGGCCCTAGAAGAGAAGGTCGGCCGCCGAATCCCCTTCTGGCTGATGACGAGCCACGCCACCGACGCCGCCATCCGCCAGGCCCTGGGAGACCGTCTCGACGGCTACTACATCGCCACCTTCCCGCAGATGGTGTCGCTGCGGCTCGAGCCCGACGGCGGCCTGTTCGTCGACGAACACGGCAACCCGAGCGAGCACGCCCCCGGGCACGGGGACTTCCCCGACGCCCTCCGCCGCAGTGGCCTGCTCGACCACTTCCTCGAGGAAGGCGGCCGCTACGTCACCTCCGCCAACCTCGACAACATCGGCGCCACCCTGGACCCGACGCTGCTGGGCCTGCACCGGCGGCTGGGCGGGGAGGTGACCTGCGAGGTCGTCGACAAGCAGGGGACCGACAAGGGCGGGATCCCTGCCCGGCTCGACGGTCGGCGGATGATCCTCGAGGAGTTCCGCATCCCCGAGAGCTTCGACCCGGCGACGGTGCGGGTGTTCAACACCAACACCTTCCATTTCGACGCCGAGGCGCTCGCCGGCCTCGACCTCGACTGGACTTACTTCGTGGTCGAGAAGGAAGTCGGCGGCCACAAGGTGATCCAGCTGGAGAGGCTGGTCAACGAGGTGGCGATGGTCCTCGACATGCGCTTCGTGCGCGTGCCCCGGGACGGGGCCGAGTCGAGATTCCTCCCGGTCAAAGACAACGAGGCTCTGGAAGAGAAGCGCCCCGTCCTCGAGCTGGTCGCCCGGCAACGAGGGATGATCTGATGCGCCCGCTGGAGGAGGCCCGGGCCGAGGTGCTCGAGGCGGTCTCGCCTCTGGGATCCGAGACCGTTCCCCTCGCCGAAGCCGAGGGGCGCATCCTCGCCGAGGATGTCATCGCCCCCGGCGACGTCCCACCCTTCCCCAACTCGGCGATGGACGGCTTCGCGGTGATCGCCGCCGACGTGCGATCCGTCCCGGTTCGCCTCCGGGTGATCGAGGACGTGCCGGCCGGGTCGGTCGCCACCCGGACCGTCACCCCGGGGACCGCCATCAAGATCATGACCGGCGCCCCGATGCCTCCCGGCGCCGACGCAGTCGTGAAGGTGGAGGTGACCCGCCAGCCCGACCCCGACACCGTGGAGATCCTGGAGTCGGTGGAGCCGGGCGCCGCGGTTCGGCCCGCCGGCGGCGACATCGCCGCCGGGTCGGTCGTGTTGGAAGCGGGCCGGGCGCTGGGCCCGGTCGAGTTGGGCCTGTTGGCCACTGCCGGTGTCGGTCGGCCGAAGGTGGGACGGCGGCCCCGGGTGGCGCTGATGGCCACCGGCGACGAGCTCCGCCCGGCCGAAGTCGCAGAGCTCGAGCCGGGACAGATCCGCGACTCCAACCGCCCGCTCTTGCGCGGGCTCATCCACGAGGCGGGCGGAGAGGTGGTCGACCTGGGCATCGTCGCCGACGACGAGACGGCCTTGACCGCGGCGCTGAGCCGCGCCGCCACCGAAGCGGACGCCATCGTCACCTCTGGCGGGGTGTCGATGGGCGAATACGACCTGATCAAGCGGGTGCTGTCGGCCCGGGGCACGGTCGACTTCTGGCAGGTGGCCATGCAGCCCGCCAAGCCGTTCGCCTTCGGCCACATCGAATCGGTGCCGCTGTTCGGGCTGCCCGGGAACCCCGTGTCGGTGATGGTGGCGTTCGAGCAGTTCGCCCGCCCGGCCTTGCTGAAGATGCAGGGGGCCAGGCGTCTCTTCCGCCCCCGGGTCGTGGTGCCGATGGGAGAGACGATCGACACCGACCCGAGAAAGGTCGTGTTCGTGAGGGTCGCCCTCCACCGCGACGGGAACCGCCTGGTGGCCCGTTCCTCCGGCGGCCAGTCCTCGAACGTCCTCTCCGCCCTGGGCGCCGCCGACGGGCTCGCCGTCGTGCCGGTGGGCACCGGCCGGGTGGAGGCGGGGGAGGCGGTGGAGGTCGAGTTGTTCCGTCATCCGTCGGCGGAGTTCGGGCGATGACCGGAGAGCTCCCTCATCTCAACCCCGAAGGGGAGGTCCACATGGTGGACGTGGGCGGAAAGGACGTCACCGTCCGGCGCGCCACCGCCGAGGCGCGGGTGAGGATGTCACCGGGCCTGACCGAGCGACTGTTCGCCGGTGAGCTGCCGAAAGGCGACGCCCTGGCAACGGTCCGGATCGCCGGGATCATGGCCGCCAAGAAGACCCCCGACCTGATCCCCCTGGCTCACCCGATCGGCCTGGATTCGGTGGAGGTCCGGGTCGAACGTGCCGATACAGGGGTGCGGATCGTGTCCGAGTGCTCGGTCCGTGCCCGCACCGGGGTGGAGATGGAGGCGCTGACCGCAGCGGCGGTGGCGGCGTTGGCGTTGTACGATATGGTCAAAGGAGTCGAGCGGGATGTGGTCATCGAAGGTGTCCGGCTCCTCTCCAAGTCCGGCGGACGGTCGGGGGACTGGACCGCGCAATGAGATGCCAGGATCGTGCCATGACTGCGCTCGTTGGATCACCTTTCGCCGCGGATTAACCTGACGCAAACCTTTTCCGGAGTCAGAACCAATGCATGCCAGCCTCATCGTTGCTCTGCTCGTCATCGCCACGGTGTGGGGGTTCTACCTCCTCCCGTCGCTGATGGGCGACAGACGCGACGCACCTCTGAGCTCTACCGAACAGTTCGACCGCTGGACCTCCCTCATGGCCGACGTGCAGCGTCGCCAGTACAACGCCAACGCGGCGTCCAAGCGGTTGACGGTTCGGGCTCGCCGGCGGCGGGTTCTGACGGTTCTGATCGGCTTGGCCGTCGTGACGCTGGGTGTGGCCTGGTGGCGCAACTCGCTCACCTGGCTGCTCGTCCACCTCGCCGTCGACGTGCTCCTCGCCCTGTACGTGGCGGTGCTCGTCCAGATCCGTCAGGCCCATCAGTATCGGATGGCGGTGAGCACCCTGCCCACCCGTCAGGCCGAACGCAAGGAGTCCCAAGTCCGGGTGATCGCCCGCTGAGCGCCGGGTGCCCGACCTTCCGTTCATCGGCGATATCCGGGCGGAGCTCGACGACCGCTTCCGCGCCCGGGAAGTAGCAGTCACCCGCGGCCGTGACCTGATCCGCGCCGCGGCCAACGCCATCCGGGCGTTGCATCGAGGCGAGTGGGACGTCGCCGACGACAAGCTCGCAGAAGCGGACTCGATCCACCGCGAGATCGTCGGCCACATCTCCACCCAGCCGGCGATGTTCGACGCCGGGTTCTTCACCGACGCGGTGAAAGAGCTCGCCGAGGCGCACCTCACCCGCGCCCTGTTCCGCGGCGACCCGCTCCCGGGTCCGGCGGACCTCTCCATCGACCCGATCCCGTGGCTGCACGGCCTGGGCGAGTCGGTGGGGGAGCTGCGTCGCCGCCTCCTCGACCTGCTGCGGGACGGCGAGGTGGAGGAAGCCGAGCGGCTGCTCGAGGCGATGGACGACATCGTCGACCAGCTCGCCGAGATCGACTATCCGGACGGCATGACCCACGGTCTCAGACGCACGACCGACGTCGCCCGTTCGCTCACCGAGCGGTCCCGGGCCGACCTCACCACGACCGTCGTCCAGGAGCGGCTCAGCCGGCGGCTCGACGCCTGGAACGAGCGGGCCGCCGACGGCCCGCCTCCGGTTGGCGAGCCCGGCCCAGCCAGCGGATAAACTGGTCCGAGCAACCCGTGGGGGTGTAGCTCAGCCTGGCAGAGCGCTTCCTTCGCACGGAAGAGGCCGGCGGTTCAAATCCGCTCACCTCCACAACCACGCGAGACCCCGGCTTTGGCTCGGGGTCTCGGCGTCTTCAGCCGGCCGTAGGGGATTCCGTCCGATCGGGATCGTCGCGCCACACCAAGTACGAGTAGGCGACCAAGCCGGCCACACCGGCCCCCATCCCGCCGAGCTGGACCCACAGCGCCGGTGCCGGCCCGGCGGCCAGTGCCGTGATCAGCGAGCCGACTCCCACGGCGAGGAACACCGCCGACGCCGCCCGGTGCGTCCGCTCCCACGACCTCTCCGACGTCAGGGTCCATGGGGTGCGAACCCCGAACAACCAAGTGCTGTGCACCCGGCGCATCGCGAGACCGATCACACAGAGCAGGACGGACAGCACCACCGACGCCACTGCCGCCACGTTCACTTCCATCTCCAAGGCCGAGAACACGGCCACCACGTGGACCGCGGCCATGAGCACCAGGGTCGCCACGCCGACGGCCACGTAGGCGCCGGAGGATCTCTCCAAGTTCTGGCGTCGCGGCTCGACCTGGGGCAAGAACGCCAGCAGCAGAGCCAGCCCCGCGGTGATGGCAGGGAGCCCGAACAGGCCGAACGACTTCGAGGCGAACCCATCGGGTTCTCCGCTCGGCCCCCAGTGGATCGGCACCAGGGCGTCGTCGGGGATCTGTGGCCACGCCCAGATCGACACTGCCGACATGGCGGCCAGCACCACCGCGGCGGCGATGTAGAAAGGTCGTAGCTTCATGGGCGGTCGAGATCGTATCGTCGAGCCCGTGCGGTCTGGACGCATCGCCATCCGCGGCCCGCGGCCGTGACGGCCTGCTCGGCCGCTCGTCGTGCAGCTGCTCGAAGAGTTCCCCGAGTACCTTCGATCGGAAGATCACGGAGTCACCCCGCGGCCGTCGGCTCGGAGTACTCGTGTCCGTCTTGTAACCTCGTGACCCCATGCGAAACCGCCTCATCGCCGCCGCGGCGGCACTCCTCTTGGCCGCCGCCTGCGACGGCGGCACGGGGCCGGCGTCCACCACGGCCGCCCCCGAGGAAACGGGTACCTCGACTCCTCCCACCACCGCGGCCGAGACCACCACCACCACGCTCCTCCCCGGCACCGAAGAGCTCCCCGAGGAGATACGCGCCGAGCTCGGCGAGCTCATCGAGATCACCGAGGAAGTGCGCGGGCTCGAGTTCATGGAGCAGCCCAACGTCGTGGTGGTCAGCAACGAGGAGCTGGCCCGGCGAGTCCGGGACCAGCTCGCCGAAGACCTCGAAGAGCTCCCCGCCGACGAGGCGCTGTACCGGCTGCTGGGGCTCATCGACGACGACACGGACCTCGAGCAGCTCTACACCGACCTCTACTCGGAGCAGGTGGCCGGCTACTACGACGGCGACGCCCGAGAGCTCGTCGTTCCCCGAGCCGAGGAAGGCTTCACCGCCCTCCAGCGGGCCACCCTGGTCCACGAGCTCACCCACGCCCTGACCGACCAGCACTACCGGTTCAACGACCGCTACACGGCGCTGATCGACGAGGATCGCTACGACGAGGCGGCCGCCTTCCAGGCGCTGATCGAAGGCGACGCCACCCTCGCAGAGCTGCTCTACCTGCAGAGGCTCACGACCGAGGAGCAAGCCGCCTTCTTCCAGGAGTCCTTCGGCATCGACCAAACCGTCTTCCAGTCGGCGCCCCGGTTCATCCGCGACTCCCTCGTGTTCCCCTACGACAGCGGGTTCCTCTTCGTCGAGCGGCTGTATCGCACCGGCGGCTTCGCCGCCATCGCCGACGCCTACGCCTCCCCACCCGCCTCCACCGAGCAGATCATCGACCCCGAGGACTACCCGGCCGACGCTCCGATCGAGGTCGAACTGGAGACCCTGACCTTCGACGGCTACGAGCTCGAGTACCAGTCGACTTGGGGCGAGCTCAGCTTCGCCCTCATGTTCGACCAGGTCCTCGACACCGACACCTCCGACGTCGCCGCCGGCGGCTGGGGAGGCGACACCTACCAGGTCCATTTCGACGGCGAGAACGTGGTGCTCGTCCTGTACTACCGGGGCGACGCCGCCACCGACGCCGAAGAGCTCCGCCAGGCCCTCCATCAGTACGTCACGACGGCGATGGCCGTCGGCGACCCGCAGGAGACCGAGCGCGGCACCGCCTTCCGGGGCGACGACGCCGCCTGGATCTCGGTCGACGGAGCCAACCTGTTGTTCGTCGCCGTATCCGACCCGGCGCTGCTCGACACCGTCGTCGCCGACGCCCTCGCCGCAGCCGAGGCCGACGAGACCCCCGACACGACCACCGTCGACACCGCCGAGGGCTGACCCCCTGGCAGGCGCCGCCATCCGGCCATAGGGTGGGGCAGTGTTGGTCGTCGGCTCCCACGGGTTCCGGGCGGAGGGTGTGGGGCTCGCCTGCGGGATCCTGCAGCGCTGGCGCGGCCTGATGGGAGCCGAGCCGCGGCCCCTGCTCGTGCGGGCCACCTCCGTGCACGGATTCTGGCTCCGGGCCCCGCTCGTCGTCGTCGCCCTCGACGCCTCCGGCCGGGTGATCGCCGCGGTGCGCTTGGAGCGTCGGCGCGTCGTCACCGTGCCGGGGTCTGAGTGGATGCTCGAGCTGCCTGCCTCCCACCCCCGGCCCGCGCCGGGCGAGAGGTTGACCTTGGTCTCTGTCCGCGGCGATCCTGAGGCCGATGCCCGGACGTCTGTTCCTCTGCGCCACCCCGATCGGCAATCTCGAGGACGCCTCGCCTCGGCTCGCCCGCACCCTGCGGGAGGCGGACGTCATCTACGCCGAGGACACGCGCCGGACCGCCAAGCTGCTCGCCGCCCTCGGCGTCACCGGCGAGCTGCGCTCGTATTTCGTCGGCAACGAGCGGCGCCGCACGGCCGACATCGCCGCTGACCTGGCCGCCGGACGCGACGTCGCACTGGTCACCGACGCCGGCTCGCCCGCCGTGTCCGACCCCGGGGCATCGGCGGTGGAGGCGGCCCGCCGGGTCCAGGCCGAGGTCGTCGTCGTCCCCGGCCCTTCGGCCGTGGTCGCCGCGGTGATGGGATCGGGGATGGTGGACGGCCGCTTCGTGTTCGAAGGGTTCCTGGAGCGCAGAGGGCGGGACCGTTCCCGCCAGCTGGAGCGGATCGCCACCGGCGACGCCCCCACCGTCCTCTTCCTCAGCCCGCATCGGGCCGCCGCCGACGCCGAGGCGCTGGCCGAGGCCTGCGGCGAGGACCGCCGGGTGTGCGTCGCCCGCGAGCTGACCAAGATGCACGAGGAACTGTGGTGGGGGACGCTGGGCGAGCTGGTCGACAAGTGGCGACAGGACCCGCCGCGTGGAGAGCTCACCCTGGTGGTCGCCGAAGCGGAAGAGCCGGAGCCGGACCTCGAACGAGCCCTGGAGATCGCCCGGAGGCTGGTCTCCGCCGGAGAGCCTGCCTCCGCCGCAGCCCGAGAGGCAGCCGAAGCGACGGGTGTGCCGCGTCGGCAGATCTACGACCGACTCGTCAGGTGAGGAGCTGCTTGCGGCAAGTGGAGCAGACTCCCTTGCCCTTGAAGTCGATCACGTGCTCCTCCGAGCCGCAGAACGTGCAGGTACTGGTCATCTTGCGCAGGACGATGTTCGGTCCCTCGACCGAGATGAGGATGTGGTCCCCCTCCCGGATGTTGAACAGTCGCCGGGTCTCGGCCGGTATCACGACCCGTCCCAAGTCGTCGATCTTGCGTGCGATGCCAGCGTCCATGGCTCCCTGTGGTCCTGGTAAGCCGGAGCCTACCGCCGTGGGCGCCGATTTGGCGTCGCCAACGGCACCCTTCGTGAAAGGTACGGTGAGGGCCTCATGTGGGTCGACACCCATTGCCACCTCCAACTCGACGCACGCCCCGCCGATGAGCTGATCGACAGAGCGGCGGACGTCGAATGGCTGGTCGTGCCCGGCGTCGACGCCCGCACGTCCCAGGCGGCGGCCGAGCTCGCCGACCGATATCCCGGGAGGCTGGAATGGACCGCCGGGCTCCATCCCCACGACGCCGAGCGGTGGCCCGGTGAGGAGGCCGAGATCACACGGCTGGCCGCGCGGGCGGCGGCGGTCGGGGAATGCGGGCTCGACTACTACCGCAACCTCTCCGACCCGGAAGCGCAGCGAGCGGCCTTCATCGCCCAGATCGAACTGGCCGACGCCCTTGGAAAGCCAGTGGTGGTCCATTGCCGAGACGCTTTCGCCGACGTCCACGACATCTTGGAGCGGACCGGTTACGGTCCGAGGACGGTCCTGCACTGCTGGACCGGCGGACGCCGATGGACCCGCCGTTTCCTCGACCTCGGCGTCGTGTTCTCCTTCGCTGGTCCTCTCACCTACCCGACGGGAGAGACGATCCGCCTCGCCGCCGAGCTGGTCCCGCCCGACCGGGCGATGGTCGAGACCGACACTCCCTACCTCTCCCCGGAGCCACACCGCGGTGAGCCCAACGAGCCGGCCTGGATCGCCCACACCGGCGAGGTGCTCGCCTCCGTGTGGGGCATCGGCGTCGAAGAAGCCGCCCGCCTGACCACGGCGACGGCCGAGCGGGTGTTCCGGACGTGACCTACCAGAGTCGCACCGACATCCGGAGGCTCCTCGAACGCCACGGCCTCCATCCTCGAAAGAGCCTCGGCCAGCACTTCCTCGCCGACCCCAACCTGATCCGCAAGGTGGTCGAGGTCGCCGAGGTGGGCCCAGGGGACCGGGTGCTGGAGGTCGGAGCCGGCACCGGGGCGCTGACAGGGGCACTCGCCGCCGCCGGCGCCCGGGTCGTCGCCTACGAAGTCGACGAGCGACTGCGTCCAGTGCTGGAAGAGGCCCTCGCCGGCGCCGACGTCGACCTGCGTTTCGCCGACGTGATGGACGCAGACCTGCAAGCCGAGCTGGAGGGCGACGGGTGGAAGCTCGTCGCCAACCTGCCCTACAACGTGGGAACCCCGCTCGTCCTCGACGTGCTGATGCGCGTCACGAAGGTCACCACCGTGACGGTCATGGTCCAACAGGAGGTCGCGGACCGGTTCACCGCCCGCCCGAGCACCCCCGACTACGGCATCCCCTCGGTCGTGGTCGCCCTCTGTGGCCGGGTGGTAGAACGTTTCCCCGTGCCACCCCAAGTGTTCGTCCCCGCCCCGCAGGTCCAGTCGGCGGTCGTCCGCATCGACCGCGTCGACCCGCCCCCACGATGGGAGGAGGCGGTCGCAATAGCCCGCCGAGCGTTCGGCCAGCGTCGCAAGATGTTGAGGCGTTCGCTTCAGGGCGTCGTCGCCGAAGCGGCTTACGCCAGGACCGGGATCGATCCCCAGTCCCGGCCCGAGGACCTGAGCCCGGGTGACTTCGTGAGGTTGGCGGAGGCAGCGGCCGATGAGTGAATGGGAAGCCCCCGCCAAGATCAACCTCGACTTGAGGCTGCGGCCTCCCGACCGAAGCGGTCTCCATCCGCTGCACTCGTACTTCCAAGCGGTGGAATGGCTGGATCGCCTGGTGGTCGAAGAGGGCGACGAGGACGGCCTCGTCGTGGAGGGCGCCGACCTCCCCGACGACGAAGACAATCTGGTGTGGAAGGCGGTCGCCGCACTCGACCTCAGGGACCGCCCGCCCCTCCACATGGAGCTCCACAAGTCCATCGCCGTGGCCGCCGGCCTGGGCGGAGGCTCCTCCGACGCCGCCGCCGCCCTCGCCGCGGTGGGCGAGATGCTGTCGGTGGACCCCGAACGCATACGAGCCGCCGCCCCCCGGGTCGGGGCCGACGTGCCCTTCTTCCTGACCGGCGGCACCGCCCTCGTCGAGGGTCACGGAGAGCAGATCACGCCGGTCGAGCCCCTCTCGGGATTCGCCGTCGCCATCGTCGTTCCCCCCTTCGAGCTCGCCACCCCCGAGGTGTACCGCAGATGGGACGAGCTCGACGGCCCCACCGGCCCGGAGCTGGCCGGAAGCGACCTCCCGCCGCCTCTGCGTCGCCGTTTCGACGAGTTGCGGAACGACCTCGTGCCGGCGGCGGTGTCGCTGCGGCCCGAGCTGGCCGACTGGATGCACGACCTGGGCGAGGCCTGGGAGCAGACGGTGCTGATGTCCGGGTCCGGGCCCGCCTGCTTCGGGTTCTTCCTCGATGTCGGTGAGGCCGAGGACGCCCTCGACGAAGTGGGGGAGCACCGCGCCGCCAAGGCGGCGGAGCTCCGCACGAGGGGAGTGGGGCGGCGAGAGGACTGAGGGCGGGTCCCGGACTCGCCCCATTACACTCGGGCTCGTCGCCCCGCGATGCAAGGCTGCATCCGAGGATGGGGGGTGGTGTAATTGGCAGCACTACGGGTTTTGGTCCCGTCAGAGCGGGTTCGAATCCTGCCCCCCCAGCGACACCAACACCCCACACCAGAGGTACCCACTTGCCCGTCCACGCTCTAGTACTCGCCGCCGGGAAAGGGACGCGGATGCGTTCCGACACGGCGAAGGTCCTCCACCGGGCAGCCGGGCGAACGCTCCTGGACTGGGTCCTGGACGCCGTCGCCGTCGCCAAGCCCGACCGGACGGTGGTGGTGGTCGGCCACCAGGCCGAGGCGGTGGCCGCCTCGCTCGAAGGGAAGGCCGAGACGGTCGTCCAGGAGCCGCAGAACGGCACCGGCCACGCCGTCCAGGTCGCCCTCGCCCACCTAGGTGAGCTCGAGCCCGACGACACCGTGCTCGTCACCTACGGCGACATGCCGCTCGTCCCCGCCGACGTGTACGAGGACCTCGCCTCCCGGCCCTCCGACGCGGCGGTCGTCCTCACCACCGTCGACCCGGGCCCTCCGGGATTCGGGAGAGTGAAGCGCGACGCCGGCGGGAGGGTGGTTGGGATCGTCGAAGAGCGCGACTGCGACCCCTCCGAGCTCGAGATCACCGAGCGCAACGTGGGCCTCTACGCCTTCGCCGCCGGGGCTCTGGCGGAGGCGTTGTCGAAGCTCACACCCGACAACTCCCAAGGTGAGCTGTACCTGACCGACGTCGTCGGTCACATCGCCGACGCCGGAGGCGCCATCTCGGTCCGCCGGGTCGCGGCCTCCGACGTCTCGGGGGTGAACTCCCACGCCGACCTGGCGCTCGTCCAGGCGATGCTCCGAGAGAGGATCAACCGCCGCCTGATGGAGTCCGGGGTGTGGATGCTCGATCCCGACCGTGTGTACGTCGACGCCACCGTCACCGTGGAGCCGGGAGCCCGCCTCTACCCGGGAACCCATCTCGAGGGCGACACCACCGTGGCGGCCGGGGCGATGGTCGGGCCCGACACGTTCGTCGTCGACTCCTCGATCGGCCCGGAGGCCACGGTCATGTACTCGGTACTGCGCGGCGCCACGGTGGGCGAGAAGGTCTCGGTGGGGCCCTACGCCTCGCTGCGGCCCGGCACCGTGCTCGAGGCCGGGTCCAAGGCCGGGACGTTCGTCGAGATGAAGAACACCCGGGTCGGCGAGGGCGCCAAGGTCCCGCACCTGTCGTACATGGGCGACGCCGACATCGGAGCCGGCGCCAACGTGGGAGCGGGCAGCATCACCTGCAACTACGACGGGTACGAGAAGCACCGGACCGTCGTCGGCGAAGGGGCCTTCATCGGCTCCGACACCATGCTCGTCGCCCCGGTGACGATCGGCGAGGGCGCGGTCACCGGCGCCGGGTCCGTCATAACCCGCGACGTGGAGCCGGGCGCCCTGGCGGTGGAGCGTTCGGAGCAGCGGCAGATACCTGGCTACGCTGAGAAGCGGGCCGCCCGACACCGGGCAGAGGAAGCCGACAAGGGCAGCTGATGGAAGTAGTTTCGCGCAGCCGGCTGATGCTGTTCACCGGCCGAGCCAATCCCGATCTCGCCACCGAAGTCGCCGAGCTGCTCGGCGCACCCCTCGGAAAGCTCGAGGTATCCACGTTCGCCAACGGGGAGATCTACGTCCGTCCCACTCAATCCGTCAGGGGTGCCGACTGCTTCGTGCTCCAGAGCCACTGCGAGCCGATCAACGACCACATCATGGAGCAGCTGATAACCATCGACGCCCTCCGCCGGGCGTCGGCGCGGCGCATCACCGCAGTGATGCCCTTCTACGGCTATTCCCGCCAGGACAAGAAGGTGCTGCCCCGGGAGCCGATCTCGGCCCGCCTCGTGGGGGACCTGTTCATGACCGCCGGAGCCGACCGCCTGGTGTCGGTCGATCTGCATTCGGGCCAGCTCCAGGGGTTCGTCACCAAGCCCTTCGACCACCTCACCGCCCTGCCGATCATCACCGACTACCTGCGGGAGCGGATCTCCGGCCCGGTGACCATCATCTCCCCGGACGCCGGAGGCGTGAAGCGGGCCGAGAAGTACGCCCGCCGTCTCGACGCTTCCGTCGCCGTCGTCTACAAGCGGCGGGAAGCCGAGCTCCACAACGTCTCCGCCGCCCTCGACATCACCGGGGACGTGGAAGGCAAGCACGCGGTGATCGTCGACGACATGATCGACACCGCCGGCACGGTCGTGAACGCCGCCGAGCTGGTCCGGGCCAAAGGGGCGCAGTCGGTGCGGATCGCCGCCACCCACGCCATCTTCTCGGGCAACGCCATCGACCGGATCAAGAACGCCCCGGTCGACGAGGTGATCGTCACCAACACCCTGCCGGTGTCCGACGACGTCGCCAACCTCGACACGATCCAGGTGCTGTCGATCGCCCCGATCGTGGCCGAGGCCCTCCAGGCGATCTTCATGGACAGCTCGGTCTCGGAGATCTTCCTCGGCGACAACGCATGACGTTCGCCACCGAGACCATCCAGGTCAGCACCGGCAGCCGTCCCGGCGTCTTCGACCTCACCTCCGCCGTGGCGGACTTCTGCCGCGGCCGGGGAGACGGCTTGTGCACGGTGTTCGTCCCGCACGCCACCGCCGGCGTGGCCATCATCGAGGTCGGGGCCGGCTCCGACCACGACCTCATGACTGCCATCGACGAGCTCCTGCCTGCCGACGACCGGTGGCGCCACGCCCACGGCTCGCCCGGCCACGGGAGGGACCACGTGCTGCCGGCGTTCATTTCCCCGTCGGTGACGATCCCGGTGGTCGACGGCCGCCCCACCCTCGGCACCTGGCAGTCGGTGGTCCTCGTCGACACCAACCGCGACAACCGCGAGCGCCAGGTCCGGCTGACCTTCCTCGGCTAGAGGTCGGGCAGGACGATCTCCTCGCCCGGGAAGATCAGGTCGGGGTCGCCGGAGCGAATCCGCCCGCGGTTCTCTTCCACCACCCGCATCCAGTACGGCGCCGTCTCGCTGTCCCGGGGCGGCCGGCCCAAGACGTCGGCGAGGCGCCGTTCGGCGATCACCCACAGGTTGTCGCCGGGCTCGACGACCACGGTGGTGGGCTCGGTCGTCCGGGGAGGAGCCGGCTCGGGAGCCGGGGGCGGTGGAGCGGCCTCGGCGGTGGGCGGGGCGGGCTCCGGCCCGGCCGGGACCGGCACGTAGGCGGGATGGACCGCCTCCTGCGCCGGTGTCGGCCCGGGCGCATCGGCCGCCACCGCCGGGGTCATCGTCCCGAACATGAGCGAGCCTGCCACCAACGCGTCCACCGCCCGTCGGAGCGGCGGTATCGACAGCCAACGCAGGGTGTGCCGGGTTCCCGCCAGCCTCGCCACGGCGTAGACGGCCGTCGAGAGCGTCATCCACCCGACGAGGGCCAGCCCTCCGAGACGGGCGAAGGAGGCCAGCACCAGCTCGAGGTCGGTGGAGGCGAGCCAGGCGCCGAGGTCCTCCCAGTCGACGGTCATGCCGTCCAGGCGCCCCAGCCGCAGCAGCGCCGCGCCGGCGGCGGCCGAGCCTGTCATCCAGGTCAGGGCGACGAGCCTCGGGCGCATGGCATCGAAGTTACGCGCCGGTGGACGGCGATGGAAGGGGAACGCCGCGGCTGTCATAAGATTGTGGGCCACGTCCAGAGGAGTTCCCCCCGCATGAAGGCCCGTATCGGTGTTGCCGACAGCAGCAAGGTCATCGAGATCGAAGTAGAGGACGCGGAGAAGTTCCGGGCCCAGGTGGAGGAGGCGTTCGCCTCCGAGGAGACCGACGTCTACTGGTTCACCGACGTGAAGAACCGGTCGATCGGCGTGCCCGTGAACCGCATCGCGTTCGTCGAGATCGACCCCGACGAGCCCCGCAAAGTCGGGTTCGCTCCCGGAACCTGATCCTCAGCGACGGCGTCGATCCGCCAGCCAGCGCTTGCGTAGCCGGCGCCGCTCTTCCTCGGGGTAGCCACCCCAGATGCCCGACTCCTGGTTCGACTCCAGGGCGAACTGCAGGCACTCCTCGCGAACCGAGCACGTCCGGCAGATCGCCAACGCCTCGTCGATCTGGCGGAGGGCCGCACCGGTGGTCCCGGCAGGAAAGAACAGGCTCGGCTCCGAGTCGCGGCAAGCGGCCGCATCCTGCCATGTGACGGTCGTCGACGGAGCAAAGATGTCGATGGTCACGCGCGTCTCCAGTGGTCGTCTCGTATCGTCGGAGAAGGGCTTGTGAATCGATTCACAAGGCCTGCCACACGGAAATCGGGTCCTGCGAGTGGTCGGCGGCGGAACGGTACCCTCTGGCAGTGGCCGACGCAATAGGTTCTTTCGCGTTCTTCGATCCTGAGCCGATGGTGGTGGGCCACCGCGGCAACCCTACGCGACACCCCGACAACACGCTGGCCGGCGTCCTGTCGGGCCTCGAGGTCGCCGACGCCGTCGAAGTGGACGTCCGGATGAGCTCCGACGGGCTGCTCGTCCTCGCCCACGACCCCTACGTCGGCGGCAAGCCCGTCCACGCCACCCCGTGGGCCGACCTGGTGGGCTCCGACGGGAGGCCCCTGTGCCAACTGGAAGAGGCGCTGGCGGTGCCCGGCCGGGTGTGCATCGAGGTGAAGAACATCCCCGGCGAGGAGGGCTTCGATCCCCACGGACGGGTGGTGCTGCTGGCCGCCTCCCGGGCCCGGCCGACCGACGTGATCGCCGGCTTCTACTGGCCGGACCTGGACCTGATCCGGTCCCGGGCGCCGGAGGTCGCCACGTGCCTGGTAGTGGGCGTCGGTGGCTCTCCCGCCGACGCGGTGTCCTATGCTGGGGAGAGAGGCCATGCCGCCATCTCGGTCGATCACACCCTGATCGACGGATCGCTGCTCGAGCTCGCCTCCGCAGCCGGTGTGCGCGTGATGGCTTGGACCGTCGACGACCCGCGGCGGGCACGCGAGTTGTTCGCCATGGGGGTGACGGCGATCATTTCCGATGACCCCGAATCGTTGAGAGACGTCCGGAGCGCCCGATGACAACCGACGAGAAAGTCAGCATCCAAGACCAGCTGTCCGCCGAGCTGAAAGACGCCATGAAGAAGGGCGACAAGGCTCGGCGCGACGTCATCCGCCAAGTGCTGACCGAGGTGCGCACGGTGTCGAGCCAGGCGGGCGTCGGCGAGGTCACCGACGAGGTGTACCGCGTGGTGATCGCCGCCTACATCAAGAAGATGTCGAAGGCCCGCGACGAGTACCGCGAGATGGGCGAACGCGGCGCGGAGATGGCCGACAAGCTCGACTTCGAGATCGAGTACCTGTCCCGGTGGCTCCCGTCGAAACTCGGCGAGGAGGAGACGCTGCGCCTGGTGCGCCAGACCATCGAGGATCTCAACGTGGCGGGCAACCCGAAGGCGGTCGGCAAGGTCGTGGGGGCGTTGATGAAAACCCGCAACGACCTCGACGGCGCCCTGGTCAACCGTCTCACGCGTCAGGAGCTGGGGGCCGACTGAGCCAGCGCGCCGCCTACCCGCCGATGCTGGCCACCCCGTGGCCGGCGCCTTTCGACGACGAAGACTGGTGGTTCGAGCTCAAGTGGGACGGCTACCGCTGCGTCGCGCGCGCCGAGCGCTCGGGCCTGCGGATGTGGAGCCGGCGGGGTCTCGACCTCGGCGACCGTTTCCATGAGGTCGCCGCTCTCCGTCTCCCCGAAGGCTGGGTGTTCGACGGGGAGGTGATCGCATTCGACGAGGCGGGCCGGCCCGACTTCCAGCTGCTCCAGGCGGGTGAGCCCGCCACCTACGTGATCTTCGACGTGCTGGAGTCGCCGGCGGGCCCGCTCGTGTCGGCGCCGATCGAAGAGCGGAAGGGCGCCCTCGAGGAGCTCGAGCTGGGAGACCGGGTGCTGGTGGACCGGCCGATCCGGGGGAGCGGGATCGCCCTGTACGACGCGGTGCGGGAACGCGACCTCGAAGGGATCGTGGCGAAGAGGGCGCAGAGCCGCTACCAGCCTGGCCGCCGCTCGCCCGACTGGCGGAAGGTCGCCCTGCGCCGGACGATGCGCGCCGTGGTCGGCGGTTGGCTGCCCGGCGACGGCGGCCGGCGCGGCACCTTCGGGTCCCTCCTTGTGGGGCTGTGGGACGGTCCCGACCTGCGGTGGGCCGGTGCTGTAGGCTCCGGGTTCGACGACCGGACGCTCCGCAGGCTCGGCGAGATCATCGCCGGCATCGAACGGGCGACGCCGCCGTTCGTGGACACCTCGTCGGTTCCCCGCGGCGCCCGCTGGTGCGAGCCGGTGGTGAACGTGTTCGTGGAGTACAAGGAGTGGACCCGCGACCGGCGGCTCCGGGCGCCGGTGTTCAAAGGCATAGACCTGGACCCCGCTCCTCCTCTGTGGGAGGAGGAAGGGCCGGATCAGGCGGACTTCTGAGACTTCTGTGACTTCGTCGCCTCGACCGACGCCTTGAGGGCGTCGAGCAGGTCGACGACCTTGGTCGTCTTGGGTGCCTCGGGAGCGACGATCTCCTCGCCCGCCACCTTCGCTGCCGCCGCCGCCTCGATCGCCTCGCGGGTGGTGTCGACGAACTCGGAGGGGTCGAAAGGCCGGGTCAGGTTCTCGATCAGGGCCTCGGCCATCTTCACCTCCTCGTCCCGGATCTCGACGTCCCCTTCGAGCTCCTCGAACTCGGCAGCGCGGATCTCGTCGGGCCAGTGCATCGTCTCCATGACGAGGACCCCGTCCTTGGGTCGCAACGTCGCCAGGTGCTGCTTCTCACGGATCGTCACCTTGGCGATGGCGACGACACCCTTTTCCTCCAGCGCCCGCTCGAAGATCCGGTAGGCCTTGAGCCCGGTCTTGTCGGGCGCCAGGTAGTACGACTTCTGGTACATGATCGGGTCGATCTCGGAGGCGTCGACGAACTGGACGATATCGACGAGCTTCGAGCTTCCCGGGCTGGCCGCCTCCAACTCCTCGTCGGTGAACACGACGTAGCGGCCCTTCTCGAACTCGTACCCCTTGACGATGTCTTCCCAGGCGACTTCCTGCCCATCCGACTCTGCGACCCGCTTGTAGCGGATCGGGACGTTGTCGCCCTTGCGGAGCTGCTTGAAGCTCGGGCTGCGGTTCTCGGTGGCGGTGTACATGGACACCGGGATGCTGACCAGCCCGAAGCTGATGGCGCCCTTCCAGATCGAACGAGGCATGCAGCCAGTGTATGCGGCTTTCGCGCTCTCGGCCCAGGGAGATTCAGGAAGCGACCTCGTCGAGGAGGGCGGCGAGGGCATCGAGGTCGGGCTCGATGCGACGGATCCGCTCGGGAGCCGAGAGGAGCCCGGCCAGGTCCTGGGGGAGAGCAGGGGCGGTCCCGGTGGCCTCTTCCACCACCTCGGGGAACTTGGCGGGGTGGGCGGTGCCCACCACCACCGTCGGGCCCGGCGCCGGAGCCCGCTCCGCCACCGCCCAGGCCGTGGCGGTGTGCGGATCGAGGACGATGCCGCGTTCGGCGTGGACGCGGCGGATCGTGGCGACGATGTCGGCGTCGGTGAGCCAGCCGGCGTCGAAGGCCTCCCGCAGCCGGGCGTGGACCTCCGCAGGGAGTTGCAGGATGCCCCGGCGGACGAGCACGTCCTGCATCTCCCGGATCGTGCCCGCCGACTCCCCGACGGCTTCGTAAAGGTAGCGCTCCAGGTTCGACGGGACCTGGATGTCCATCGCCGGGGCGAACGTGTGCTCCACCGCCGACACCCGCAACACGCCGGTGGTGACCAGGTCGGCGAGCCCGTGGTTGGCGTTGTTGGCCACCACCAGCTTCGAGATCTCCGCCCCCATGCGCCGGGCGAGATGGGCGGCGTAGACGTTGCCGAAGTTGCCGGTCGGCACCACGAAGCGCACCGGCCGGCCGAGACGTTGCGCCCAGTAGGCGTAGTAGGCGGATTGGGCGACGATCCGCGCCCAGTTGATCGAGTTCACCGCCCCCAGCGGGTGCCGGTCACCCAGAGTGGTGAACGCCTGCTTCACGAGTCGCTGGCAATCGTCGAAGGTGCCCCGGACGGCGACGGCGTGGACGTTGGCGTCGGGCACGGTGGTCATCTGCCGGCGCTGCACCTCCGACACCGCCCCCTCCGGGTAGAGGATCACGATCTCGATGCCCGGCAGGCCCCGGCACCCCTCGATCGCCGCCGAGCCGGTGTCGCCGCTGGTGGCGCCGAGCACCAACAGCCGGCGCCCTTCCCGCTCGAGGACACGCTGGAACAGAGGGCCGACCAATTGGAGGGCGTAGTCCTTGAACGACAGCGTCGGGCCCCAGAACAACTCGAGCACGTAGAGGTCGTTGTCGACCTGGGTGAGCGGCGCCACGTCGGGATGGCGGAAGCGCCCGTACACATCCGCCACCATTTCCTCCAGCTCGCCGGCGAGGGGATCGGGCTCCACGAAGGGGCGGACCAAGGCGGCGACGGCGGAGGCGTAGTCGTCGGGGAGCGGGGGGAGGCGGGGGATCTCCTTCGGCACGTACAGGCCCCCGTCGGGCGCCAAGCCCTCGAGCAGGATGTCGGCGAACTCTCGGGGCGGTGCCCCGCCCCGGGTCGACACGTAGAGCATCAGGCGGTGTCGCCCACGACCCTGATGACCGAGGCGACCTGGCGGACCGTGTCGATCTCCGCCAACCGCTGTTGGGCCTTGGCGTGTGCCGCCTCCGGGGCGGCGTGGGTGATGAGGAGCAAGGTGGCGTCCTCGCCGCGGCCTTCCTGCCACACGGAGCGGATCGACACGCCTGCCTCGCCGAACGCGCCGGCGATCGCGGCCAGCACGCCGGGGGCGTCGTCGACCTCGAGCCGGAGGTAGTGGCAGGTGTCGACCTGGCCGAAGTCGGCGACGACACCGGCGCCGATCCGAACCCGCGGCGCCACCGGGGCATGGGCCAGCAACTCCCGGGCGGCGGTCACCACGTCGCCGAGCACGGCGGTGGCGGTGGGATCGCCGCCGGCACCGGGCCCGGAGAAGAGCAGCTCGCCCAGCGCCGGGCCGGAGACGAACACGGCGTTCTGAGCGCCCCGGACCGCCGCCAGCGGATGGTTGTCGGGCACCAGGGCCGGGTGGACCCGGACGCTGACACCGTCGGGAGTGGACTCGGCGACACCCAGCAGCTTCACCACGTACCCGAGCCTGGCGGCGAAGGCGATGTCGGTGGAAGAGATGTGCTCGATCCCCTCCATGTAGACACGATCCAGGTCGACCCACACGCCGAAGGCGAGCCCGGCGAGGATCGCCGCTTTGGCGGCGGCATCCGCCCCGGACACGTCGGCCGTCGGGTCCGCTTCGGCATAGCCGAGCCGTTGCGCTTCGGCCAGGACGTCGGCGTAGGGAAGCCCGTCCTCGCTCATCTTGGTGAGGATGAAGTTGGTGGTGCCGTTGACGATGCCCATCACCGATGTGATGCGCTCCCCGGCGAGCGATTCGGAGAGCGGCCGGATGATCGGGATGCCCCCACCGACGGCCGCCTCGAACAGGAGCGACACGCCGTTGGCTTCGGCCCGCTGGAACAGCGTCGGCCCTTCGGCCGCCACCAGCTGCTTGTTGGCGGTGACGACGGGCTTTCCCGCATCCAGAGCACGGAGGACGAGCGACCGGGCCGGCTCCATGCCTCCCATGAGCTCGACGACCAGTCCGACGTCGGGGTCGTCGACGACGTCCTCGGGGCGGTCGGTGGCATAACTGGACGGGAACGGGCGTTGCTTTTCGAGGTCACGCACCGCGACCTTGACCAGCTCCAGGTCCAGTCCGGTCTTGGCGGTGATCACGTCGCTCTCGGTGAGGAGCTTGTGAGCGAGGCTTCCGCCGACGACGCCGCCACCGAGGATTCCGATTCCTACGCGCATGGGGGGAAAACGGTAGTCCCCGGCATTCGGCGCCGGAACAGCGCGCTTGTACACTGGGGGTCTCCACTCGCTCCCGTAGCTCAGGGGATAGAGCACTGGTCTCCGGAACCAGGTGCGCAGGTTCGAGTCCTGCCGGGAGCGCTCTGTCGACGTCGGGCCCGTCCCGACTGCCCGGTCGAAGCGCAGCCTTCGCGGGCTTTTCGGCGTCGGGGGCGTTGACACCCTTTCCGACACCCCTCGATGCGGCCACAGGCCCGTTCCTCGTTCCGCAGCTCCTTCGGACTCGGGTGCCGAAACGCCGGGAGCCGACTAAAATGAACTACGAGTTTTTCGCCCGTTCCCTGCGAGCCCTCCTTCGGGAGACCCATCTTTGTCAGGGGTGGGGCCATCGGGTAAGATGCGCCCACGGCGGGGGGTCCCCCGTCACGATTCACACCACCTCGCACCTTCGCTGCGCCGGTTCGGGCACACGCTCAAGTGTTTGGGGTACGCCGACCGAGGTTTCTGAATGACCACGAGAGCCCAGTTGCAGGAGAAGTCGATTGCTGAGCTGCGCGAGATCGCAGCCGCCGCCGGAATCGAGACCGACGGTCTGCAGAAGTCGCGTCTGATCTCCCGGATCCTCGAGATCCAAGGCGGCAGTGCCGAGGCTCCCGTGGACGTCGATCTCCCCGCAGCCACCCCCCGCTCCGCCGACAACGGAAGCGACAAGACCTCCGAGCCCGCGAGCGGCGAGGAGGCGCCGGGCGACGGGGGAGAGAGCACCGAAGGGGAGGCCGCCACCGAGACCGGCCAGGAACCTGGCCAGGCTTCCCAAGGCAAGGCCGGCGAGTCCGAGGACGGCGCCGAGGCGTCGACCGACGATTCCGACGACGAGAACCGCGGCAACCGGCGTCGGCGCAAGCGGAACCGCAACCGCCAGGACCGGCCCGCCGACGAGCCGGAGGGCGAGCCGGAGGTCCGCGAGGGCCTCCTCGACATCCTCCCCGAGGGCTACGGATTCCTGCGCACCTCCGGTTATCTCCCCGGCGACAAGGACGTCTACGTCTCGGCCGGCCAGATCCGCAAGTTCGGGCTTCGCAAGGGCGACATGGTCAAAGGCCCGATCCGTCAGCCCCGCTCCCAGGAGAAGTTCCCCGCCCTCATCCGCATCGACTCCGTCAACGGGATGGACGTCGAGGCGGCCAAGAACCGGCCCCGCTTCGAGGACCTGACACCGCTCTTCCCCGACGAGCGTCTCCGCCTCGAGGTGGAGGGCAAGGAGGATTCGACCCTCACCCGCATCGTCGACCTGATCGCACCCATCGGAAAGGGCCAGCGCGGCCTCATCGTCTCGCCCCCCAAGGCGGGCAAGACCACCGTGCTGAAAGAGATCGCCCAGGCGATCACCACCAACAACCCGGAGTGCTACCTGATGGTGGTGCTCGTCGACGAGCGGCCCGAAGAGGTGACCGACATGCAGCGGTCGGTCAAGGGCGAGGTGATCTTCTCGACCTTCGATCGTCCCGCCGAGGAACACACCCAGGTCTCCGAGCTCGCCCTCGAGCGGGCGAAGCGCCTCGTCGAGATGGGTACCGACGTGGTGATCCTGCTCGACTCGATCACCCGCCTGGCCCGGGCCCACAACCTGGCCACCCCGGCATCGGGGCGCATCCTCTCCGGTGGTGTCGACTCGACCGCCCTCTACCCGCCGAAGCGGTTCTTCGGCGCCGCCCGCAACATCGAGGAGGGGGGAAGCCTCACGATTCTCGGCACCGCCCTCGTCGAGACCGGCTCCAAGATGGACGAGGTCATCTTCGAGGAGTTCAAGGGCACCGGCAACATGGAGCTGCGGCTCGACCGCAAGCTCGCCGACAAGCGCATCTACCCTGCGATCGACATCGAAGCTTCGGGAACACGACGGGAAGAGTTGTTGTTCGACCAGAAGGAGTTGACGCAGGTGTGGAAGCTGCGCCGGGTGCTTCTCGCCCTCGAGCCCGGCGCCGCCCTCGAGCTGCTCATCGACCGTCTGAAGAACACGAAGTCCAACGCCGAGTTCCTGGCCGACGTGGCCAAGAGCGGCAACTGATCCAGAGGAGCCACCATGAAGACGGACATCCATCCGACCTACGACGAGACGCGGGTGACGTGCTCGTGTGGCAACACCTTCGTCACCCGGTCCACGCGGCCCGGCGACATGCACGTCGAGCTCTGCAACGAGTGCCATCCCTTCTTCACCGGTAAGCAGAAGCTGGTCGACACCGGCGGCCGGGTCGAGCGCTTCAAGAAGCGCTACGGGACGGAGTCGTTCTCGAGCAAGAAGAGGCAGTCGAAGAGCGCTTCGGAGGGCGACTCCGAAGCATGACGTCGCCGGGAGCCGAGTCGCGGCCCAAGGCGCGACAGCCCATCGACCCCGCCAACACGGTCGGCGGCCAGGCGGTCATCGAAGGCGTGATGATGCGCGCCCCGGGAGCCTGGGCCGTCGCCGTGCGGCGGCCCGACGGGCTGATCGAGGCCATCCGCAGCGAGCTCCCGAGGCTCTCCTCCCGATCCATGGCCGCCCGGATCCCTTTCGTGCGGGGGATCATGGTGCTGGGGGAGTCCCTGACTCTCGGCTTCCGCGCCCTCTCGTGGTCGGCTCAGAAGGCCGTCGACGAGGACGAAGAGCCGCTCACCACCCGCCAGATCGTCTTCTCGATGACGCTGGCGCTGGCGTTCTTCATGGCCGTCTTCATCCTCGTCCCCGCGTTCGTGGCCCGGTTCGCCTCCGGTGATTCCACCCTCCTGTTCAACACCGTCGAGGGAGTCGTGCGCCTGGTCCTGTTCGTCGGCTACATCTGGGCGATCGGGCGCTCGAAAGACATCGCCCGGGTTTTCGAGTTCCACGGTGCCGAGCACATGACCATCCACGCCTACGAAGCCGGCGACCCGCTGACGCTCGAGGCGGTCGCCAAGTACGACCCCGAGCACCCCCGGTGCGGGACCAGCTTCCTGCTCATCGTGATCCTCGGCTCGATCGTCGTCTTCTCGCTCGTCCACCAGCCCGGGTGGCTGTGGCTCGTCGCCACCCGGATCCTGGGGATCCCCGTGATCGCCGGCCTGGCCTACGAGTTGCTCCGCTTCTCGGGCCTCGGCCGGGTGCCGTGGCTGTCGAGGGTGCTGGCGGCTCCCGGGCTGTGGCTCCAGAAGCTCACCACCAACCGTCCCGCCGCCGACCAGATCGAGGTGGCGATCGCCTCGATGGTCACCGCCCTCGACGAGGACCAGCTCCAGGCGGTGCTGGGACGCGGAGCCGTGCCGGACTCGGCCCTCGTCGCCCGCCAGGGGGCGATCGCCGGCTGATGGAAGAGCAGCTGGCGGCCCGCCTCGCCGAGGTAGAGGAGGCGTTCCGGGAGGTCGAAGCGGAGCTGTCGCGGCCCGAAGTCGCCTCCGACCCGTCGCGTCTGGCCGAGCTGGGCAAGCGCCATTCCGAGCTCGGCGTCATCGTCCGCCTGCTCGGGGAGTGGAGGCGCGCCGATCAGGACCGGCGGGAGGCCCTCGAGCTCGCCGCCGAGGACCCGTCCATGGCCCCCGAGCTGAAGCGGCTCGCCGAAGAGCGCGCCGAGGAGATGGAGCGCCTCGAAGGAGAGATCCGGCGGGCGATGATCCCCAAGGACCCCAACGACGACAAGGACGTGATCGTCGAGATCCGCGCCGCCGCCGGGGGAGACGAGGCGGCCATCTGGGCCGGGGATCTGTTGCGCATGTACGAGCGCTACGCCGAGTCCCACGGGTTCAAGGTCGAGCCCATGGAGGCGATGCCGTCGGAGGCGGGAGGGTTCACGCGGGTGACGATCGCAGTCAAAGGGCGAGGGGCCTACTCCCGGCTCAAGTACGAGGCGGGTGTCCACCGTGTCCAGCGCGTGCCCAAGACCGAGTCGCAAGGACGCATCCACACCTCCACCGCCACGGTGGCGGTCCTCCCCGAAGCCGACGAGGTCGAGGTCGAGATCGACCCCGCCGACGTGCGGGTCGACGTGTTCCGGTCCCAGGGCCCGGGCGGGCAGTCGGTGAACACCACCGACTCGGCGGTGCGCCTCACCCACATACCGACCGGCCTGGTGGTGTCGGTGCAGGACGAGAAGAGCCAGCTGCAGAACAAGGAGAAGGCGTTCCGGATCCTCCGGGCGCGCCTCCTGGCGATGCGCCAGGCCGAACAGCGAGCGGAGCTCGCCGGGGCGCGGCGCGCCCAGGTGGGGACGGGGGAGCGGGCCGAGAAGATCCGCACCTACAACTATCGGGAGAACCGGGTCACCGACCACCGCCTCGGGCTGACCATCAAGCGGCTCGACGAGATCCTCGACGGCGACCTCGACGAGTTCGTCGACGCCCTCGCCGCCCGCGAGCAGGCCGAGCGCCTCGCCTCAGGCTGACCGGGCTAGGCGGGCGACGCCCCGACGCTCCATGTCGCCCCACTGGTGGGTCGATCGGCCGCCGAACATCGCCCGGATCCGCCACCACACGGTCAGCTGGCGGACACCAAGGTTCTCCACGAAGACCGTGGTGAGGAGCTTCAGCGTCTCACGGGGGTCGTTGAAGTAGCCGAACCTCTCATCGAGCAGCAACGCCACCAGGGAGGTGATGGCGCCGGCCAGGATCGCCAGCACGAAGAAGGCGGCGGCGGTGAGCCAGGGGACGGCACCCGTCAGGAGAGCGAGAGGGATGGCCAGCCATCCGCAGAACTCGACGATCGGGGCGAGGTACTCGAACAACACCATCGACGGCCAGGTCACCATCCCGATCGTCCCGTGGCGGGGGTTGAAGGTGGTGGACCGGAAGTCGCGGACCGCGGTCATCAGGCCCCGATGCCAGCGGATCCGCTGGCGGCGCAGGATCTTGCGTGTGGGCGGCACCTCCGTCCACACCACGGCGGCGGGGGAGTACACCAGCCGGTAGTCCTGGCCGGCGTCCCGGAGGTAGCGGTGGGCTCGCATCGTCAGGTCGAGGTCCTCGCCCAGGTGGCCGGGGGTGTAGCCGCCCACCGCCACCACCACGTCCCGGCGCCAGATGCCGAACGCCCCCGAGAGGATCGGCAACCCGTTGATCGCCGACCAGGCGGGGCGGCTCGCCACGAACGACCGCACGTACTCCAACAGCTGGTACCGCTCGATGATCCGGTCGGGGACGCGGGGGTCGACGACGTGGCCGTAGGCCAGCCGGCAGCCGTTGATCGGCCGGACGTTGCCGCCCACGCCCACCACCCGTTTGCGGTCCTCCGACACCAGGCGCATGGCATGGACGAGTGCGGCGCCGTCGATGATGACGTCGGCGTCCGTGGCGAGGACGTACGGGTAGCGAGCGGCGTTGATGGCGGCGTTGAGGGCGTCGGCCCGGCCGCCGTTCTCTTTGTCGACGACGGTGAGGGGGATGGGCTGGCGGGACTTGTAGACCTGCCGCACTCGCTCGGTGCGGATGTTGGTTCGCAGCGGGTAGGGGACCGGGTACAGGTCGAACGCCTCGATCAGCTTCTGGAGGGTGTCGTCGGTGCTGCCGTCGTTGGCGACGACGATCTCGAACCGGGGATACGACACCATCGACATCGACTTGATCGACTCGACGATCCCCGCCGCCTCGTTGTAGGCGGGCACGACTATCGAAACCGGCGGCGCCAGATGGGAGGTGAGCATGTCCTCGGTCCGCCCGAACAGCTGCTGGCGGCGCTGGCGGCGCAGGACCACCGCCGAGCCGATCGCCAGGGCGAGCAGCCACAGCTGCATGGCCACGAAGTAGGCCCAGACGACGAGCGAGACGCTGGAGAGGAGGTGTCTCACGTCGAGGCCGCCGCGGCCGCCAGGCGCCGGTCTTTCTCGGACGCCACGCCGGCGCGGACCCGCTCGGCGGCCTCCGCCAGCACCCCGGAGATCGTGAGCTGGTTCAGCGCCGTGTCGGCGGCATAGGGGTCGGGCCCCTCGAGGGCGGCGATCAGGTGGTCGGTGCCGCCGGGCAGTTCCGAGAGGGCGCTGGCGGCGTTCTGGCGCACCCACCACACCGGGTCGTAGAGCAGGCCTGCCACCGCCCGGGTCACTCCCGGCCCGCCGATGGCACCCAGGGCGACCGCCGCCCGGGCGCGCACCTGCCAGGAATGGTCGTCTATCGCCTCGAGGAGGGGTTCGATGGCGTTCGGGCCGCCGGTGCGCTCCAGCGCCGAGGCAGCCGTCACCCGCCATTCGGGGTTGGGTGATCTCAGCATCCGCAGGAGCGTCGGCTCGGCCTCCGGATCGCCGATCGAGCCGAGTATGCGTCCGGCGAGCGCCACCGTCTCCTCGGAGCAGTCGGGTCGCTCCATCTCCCGGTCGAGCCAATCGCAGATCGCCCCGGTGGCAGCCAGGCCGATGGTGACCAGGGCGTCGGCGATCCGCGCCGCCTCCCACGGGCTCACCCGCCGCGCCAGGTCGAGGATCGCCGGGATCGACTCGATGTCGCGGAGGCGGGCGAGGCCCCGGACGGCCTGTGTGCGCACCTGGGGGGATCGATCGGCCAGCAGGCTGCGGAGATGCTGGCGCTGGAGGGGAGTGGCCAGGTCGGCCAGCCGGGCGGCTGCCCGCAGACGGCGGCTGGCGGGGAAGCGGCGACGGGAGCGATCGACGAGGGCCCGGTGGACCCCGGCCTGCGCGGCCAGCCGGTCGATGTGCTCGCGGTCGGCCCCCGTGACGAGGAGGCGGTACTCGGCCAGGGCGTCCCAGAACAAGGGGTCGGTCGCCCACGCCTTGGGGGTGCTCTGGGGGATCATGCGCCGGCTCAGCATCTCGCCGATGGCGGCGAGATAGTGGGCGGACCGGGTGCCGCGCCAGCGCTGGACCTCACGATGGGCGAGCTTGGTGACGACGAGAACCCCGGTCAGGGCGACGGTCGCCGCCGTGGTGGCGCCCAGCAGGGTCGGGAGTGATGACAGCACACCTCTGTATCGGCGCCGCCGGCGGCGAGTTGAGCGTCAGCTCTTCAATTGGACCGCGATCCGGGCGAGGAGCTCGGGCACGCTGAAGGGCTTGCGGATGTACCCGAAGGCGCCGAGCTCCAACGATCGCACGACGGTCTCGTCGTCGTCGACCGCCGACAGCAACAGGACCGGGAATTCGCGCCCCTCGTTCCTCCACGCATGGAGAATGTCGAGGCCGAGCATGCCCGGCATCAGCTGGTCGAGGATGGCCAGGTCGAAATCCTGGTCCTTTCCGATCTCGTAGGCGGAAGTCCCGTCGGTGGCTTCGACCACGTCGTGGCCTTCTGCCTGCAGGTGCCATCTGACGAGGTGGCGAACAGTAGGTGAGTCGTCGGCGAGGAGGATGCGAGCCATTTCGCGGCATTCTGGCACCATGCGCCCATGAACGGAGCGCTTTCTGCCCTGCCTCCCCACGAACGGCGGAGGCTCCTGGCGCTGGGCCGAGACGACGTCGAAGACCTGGCCCGCCGCCGTCTCGAGGGAGAGCCCCTCCAGTACCTGGAGGGGACCGCGGCGTTCACCGATTTCGACGTCGTCGTCGATCCCCGGGTCCTCATCCCCCGGCCGGAGACGGAGGGGCTCTTCGACCTCGTCGTACGGGAGCTGGGAGGCGATGCCCCTTCGGTGGTCGTCGAGCTGGGGACGGGATCGGGGGCCATCGCCATCGCCCTGGCCCGGCGGTTCCCCGACGCCGCCGTCCACGCCACCGACATATCCGAGGACGCCCTCGACGTCGCCCGGCTCAACGCCCGGCGCCTCGGCGTGGACATCACCTTCCATCGGGGAGACCTGTTCGCCGCGCTGCCCGACGACCTGCGGGGACGGGTCGACCTGCTGGTGTCGAACCCGCCCTACGTGGCCGAGCACGAATGGAGGCTGTTGCCCCCCGACGTCCGGCGGGAGCCGCGCCCAGCCTTGATCGCCGGGCCCCGGGGCACCGAGGTCCTGGAGCGCATCGCCACCGGGGCGTCGGAATGGTTGGCCCCCGGAGGGCTGGTGGCCTGTGAGATCGGCGAGACCCAGGGCGAGGCGGTTCGAGAGGCGTTCGCCGTGCTCGGTGACGCCCGCATCCGCCCCGACCTGGCGGGCTGTGACCGGTACGTCGTCGTGAGGTACGAGCGGTGAGCATCCGGGAAGCGGTCGACGCCATCCGGCGGGGAGAGGTCGTCGGGGTGCCGACCGACACCGTCTACGGGCTGGCGGTGGACCCCTGGAACGAGGTCGCGGTCGGCCGGCTGTTCGAGCTGAAGGGGAGGCCCCGCCACAAGCCCGTGGGCCTGCTGGCCGCCGACGCCTCCCAGGCTGCCGAGATCGCCGACCTGTCGGCGGCGGGCGACCTCCTGCGGCATTGGCCCGGGGCCCTCACCCTGGTGGTCCGGCCGACTGTGGTGATCCCCAACTGGGTCGGCGACGCCGCCTTGGGCACGGTGGGCATCCGCGTCCCCGACCACGACCTGCTCCGCCGGCTGCTGGCCGAGACGGGCCCGCTGGCGGTCACCTCGGCCAACAGGTCGGGGATGCCGGAGGCACGCGACGACGAGGAGGCGAAGGCGATGTTCGGGGAGTTCGTCGCCGTCTACCTGCCCGGTCGTTGCCCGGGCGGCACCGCCTCGACGGTCGTCGACGTCACCGGCCCAGAGCCGAAGGTCCTTCGGGCCGGCCCCGTGGTCATCGGCGAAGACGGCTGAGGTCGACGGGAGCCACCCGCATCGGCTCGGCGACCGCCGGCCCCTCCAACAGGTCGGCTCCGATCGCCCGGGCCCAGGTGAGGTCGTCGTCGCTGGCGATATCGGCGGCGATCAGGAGGCCCTGGGGCTTGGTGAGGTCGGCGGGGGCGGTGTCGGGCGTGACGACCACGGCGCTGAACCCATCGATCGGGCCGACCCGGTGGCCCATCACCGCCGCCTTCATCCCGAGGAGGTGCATGCGCCGCAGCGCCACGTCGAGCTCCTGGCGGCGGCGGCCGACGCGGGCCGCCTCCACCACGGCCAGCAGCCGCCGTCGGGACTCGCCGTCGACGGCCCGGTGCAAGTCGGGATGGGACATGGCCTCGGCGGAGACGCAGGCGGCGAGGAACGCCCCGGGGTCGAGCACACCGAGTGCACGCAGCGTCCAGCGGAGGGTCGCCAGCTCCTCGGCGGGATCGGTGTGCCGGGAGCTGATCCGCGCCAGGTAGCCCTCGGGCCTGCCGCCCACCTCCGGGACGAGAGGGGAGAGGGCGATGTGGTCCCGGACCAGGGCAGGCCGACGCGTCCCGGCCGGCTGGGGCTGCGGCCGCGGGAGGGCGCCCTCGTCGGGGCGGGCGGTGATGATCTCTGCGGGCTCGATGCCTCCCTATCGGCTCGCGCCCGCTCGGATCTTTAGCGAGCTTTCGACGAACGATCCGATACAAGTACTGTGCCCGGGTACGCCGACAGAGAGTCAGCCGATGGTCTCGATGAAACCCGTCGAAGAGGTCGATCCCCAGATCGCGGCACTCATCCGCAAGGATCTGGAACGCCAGAACTCGTCCATCCACCTCATCGCCTCGGAGAACTTCGTCTCCCCGGCGGTCATGGCGGCTTCGGGCTCGGTGTTCACCAACAAGTACGCCGAGGGCTACCCCGGCCGCCGCTACTACGAGGGCTGTCAGGTCGTAGACGAGATGGAGTCGCTGGCGATCGAGCGGGCCAAGAAGCTGTTCGGGGCCGCTCACGCCAACGTGCAGCCCCACTCGGGGGCCCAGGCGAACATGGGTGTGTACCTGGCGCTGCTGGAGCCCGGCGACACGGTGCTGGGCATGCGCCTCGACCAGGGCGGCCATCTGACCCACGGGTCGCCGGTCAACTTCTCGGGCAGCCTCTACAACTTCGTCGCCTACGGCGTCGACCCCGGCACCGAGATCATCGACATGGACGCCGTCCGCAAGCTGGCTCTCGAGCACCGCCCGAAGATCATCATCGCCGGGTACTCGGCCTACTCCCGCCACCTCGACTACGCCGCCTTCCGGGAGATCGCCGACGAGGTGGAGGCCGTCCTCCTGGTGGACGCCGCCCACTTCATCGGCCTGGTCGCCGGAAAGACCCTGCCCAACCCGCTCGAGTACGCCGACATCGTCACCGCCACCACCCACAAGGCGCTCCGGGGCCCGCGGGGCGGCATGATCCTCTCGGGGGAGCGGTACGCCGAGGTCATCGACAAGGCGGTGTTCCCCGGCGGCCAGGGCGGCCCGATCGAGAGCCAGATCGCCGCCAAGGCCGTGTGCTTCCACGAGGCCTCCCAGCCCGAGTTCTCCGCCTACACCGACCAGATCGTCGCCAACGCCAAGGCGATGGCCCAGGCGATGATGGACGAAGGGGTGCGGGTCGTCTCCGGCGGGACCGACAACCACCTGTTCCTCGTCGACCTCCGCTCCGTCGACGAGGACCTGACCGGCCGCGATGCCGCCCGCATGCTCGACAGCCTGGGGATAACCCTCAACTACAACACCATCCCCAACGACCCCCGGCCCCCGTTCCGGGCGTCGGGTCTGCGCATCGGCACCCCCGCCATGACCACCCAGGGCATGAAGGAGGCCGAGGCCGACGAAGTGGCGCGTCTGATCGCCCGCGCCCTCCGCCACCACGACGACCCCACGGCGCTGGCGCCGATCGAGTCGCGGGTGCGGGAGCTGGCGGCGGAGTTCCCGCCCTATCCCCCCGACTTCCCCGGGCACGTGTGAGACTCGGGGAGGGGGAGGTGGGTTACCCCGGATGCGGCGATACGGCTAGGTTTCACGACGACACACCCCACCCCTACACTTTGTGAAACAGTTCACAAGCTCCTGGATTCGATGAGACGGAACTCGGCCACGGCACATATCAGGTCTGCCATCACCGAAGGCCGCCGCGACGGCGGATCGTTCTTCGGCTCGGTCGTGGCCGGCACCCTCCTCGGCCTGGGGATCGACGCCTGGCTCGACACCGCCCCCATCGCGGTGGTCGCCGGGATCGTCCTCGGCTCCTACGCCGGTTTCGCCCGCGCCTGGCAGGAGGTCAAGTCCCAGCCCACTCCGCCCGCAGTCACACTCCTCGACGAGGACGCACCCCGATGAGCCTCGAGCGCCACGAGCCCGTCGCCGGCGAGATCCCCGTGGAGGCGACCCTCGCCCGCCACACCGCCAGCCGAGCGGTGTACGTGGGACCGGTCCTCGTGGCTCTGTTCTGGCTGGCCCGGGGGCCGGAGGGGGCTCTGGCATCCGCCCTCGGGGTCGGGGTCGTGGTGGCGAACTTCCTCCTGTCGGGGGCGATGATGTCGATTTCGGCCCGGATCAGCCTGGCGGTCTATCATGCCGCCGCCCTGTTCGGGTTCTTCCTACGACTGGGATTGATCGTTGCCACCATGCTCCTCATCACGCGCATGATCGACATCGACCGAGTCGCATTCGGAGTCACGGCAGTGGTGGCATACCTCGCCCTGATCGCCTGGGAGACGAGGGCAGTCGCCAAAGGACGAGAAAGGAATCTGGATTGGATCAGCTAGCCAGCCGGTTCTTCGGCAACACATTCGTACTCGCCGCCGAGGAATGCGACCTGACCCAACCCGTGTGCGTCCCCGAGGACTTCACGGAGCTGTTCGTCCTCCCCAACATCTTCGGCCAGGTCAACCGCACGATCCTCCTGATGTTCCTGGCGGCGTTGATCGTCGTCGTCGTCCTGTGGGCAGCGCTCCGCAAGCCGAAGCTGGTCCCGGGCAAGTTCCAGGCGGCGATCGAGGCGCTGGTCGGGTTCGTGAGAGACGAGATCGCCGTGGGGATCATCGGGCCCGAAGGCGTCAAGTACTTCCCTTACCTCCTCTCGATCTTCATGTTCATCCTGGTCGGCAACCTCTTCGAGGTCACCCCGGCGATCAACTTCCCGATCACCTCCCGCATGGCGATCCCCGCCTTCCTGGCGCTGTGCACGTACTTCATCTACCTCGTCACCGGCTTCGCCCGGCACAAGTTCACCTACCTGAAAGAGATCGTCTGGCCGAGCTACGTGCCGATCGCCCTGCGCCCCCTCGTGGGCATCATCGAGCTCGCCCAGTACTTCGTGATCCGGCCGTTCTCCCTGGCGGTCCGACTCTTCGCCAACCTGGTGGCGGGCCACACGATGCTCAGCCTGCTCCTCGCCACCGGCATCATCTTCATCGGGGCCGCCATCGGCGGCGAGGTCTCGATCCTCAAGGGCGGAGCCGGGATCCTGTGGTTCGCCATGGGTCTGCTCATCTTCCTCTTCGAGCTGCTGGTCTCCGTGCTCCAGGCCTACATCTTCACGCTGTTGTCCGCCGTGTACATCGAAGACGCCGTCCACTTCGGGCATTGATGACACGACGAGAGGTCAGAGAAAACCCACGGTAAGGGAAGAAAGGAAGAAAGCAGATGGACGCAGTACTCGCCGTCATCACGGCCGCCGCCCAGGTTCTGGCGCAGGAGGCGTCCGGGATCACCGGTAGCTTGAACGTGGTCGGATACGGCCTCGCCACGCTCGGCCCGGGTCTCGGCATCGGCATCCTGGCCGGGAACGCGGTCCAGGCCATGGCCCGCCAGCCGGAGGCTGCCGGCATGGTGCGCACCACCATGTTCCTCGGCATCGCCTTCACGGAGGCTCTCGCCCTCATCGGCTTCGTGCTGTTCTTCCTCGGCTGAGGTAGGGATGAATTCCTGGTACCTAGCGGCTGAAGAATCCGGAGGCGGAGGCCTCGACCTCCTCCTGCCGCCGCTCCCCGAGCTGATCGGCGGGATCATCGCCTTCGCCATCGTCTTCATCTTCATCTGGAAGTTCGCCAGCCCGGCGATCAACCGCCTGCTCGAGCAGCGCCAGAGCGCCATCGCCGGCCAGCTGGCGGAGGCGGAGAAGGCGAAGGCGGAGGCCGAGTCCCTCCTCGCCGACTACCGAGCCCAGCTCGCCGAGGCCCGTGAGCAGGCCAACCAGATCATCGAGGAGGCCCGCAACCAGGCCGAGACGATGAAGAACGAGATCGTGTCGCGGGCCGAGCAGCAGGCCGCCGAGATCGTGGCCAAGGCACGGGAGGAGGCGCAGGCCGAGCGGGCCCGCGCCCTCGCCGAAGCGCGTCGCGAAGTCGCCAACCTGTCGATCGACCTCGCCGAGCGCGTGGTCGGTGAGGCCCTCGACCGCGAGGCTCAGCTGGGCCTGGTGGAGAGGTACATCGCCGAGCTGGAGAGCAAGTAGTGGACCGGGTCTCTGGTTACGCCGCCGGCATCCTCGAGATCGCCCGAGCCGAGGGCGTCCTCGAGCGCGTCGAGAACGAGCTGTACGAGCTCGGCCGCCAGCTGGAGGGCTCGCCCGAGCTGCGGTCGGCCCTGACCGACCCTCAGCTCCCGATCGACCGCAAGCGGGCGATCGTCACCGACCTCCTCGAGGGCCGGGCGTCGCCGCTGACGGTGAGCCTGGTCGAGTTCCTGGTCCGCCAGGACCTGGCCGGCGACCTCGGGGAGCTCGCCACCGAGCTGGCGCGCCAGTCCGCCGCCGCCCGCAACCGGCAGCTGGCCGAGATCCGCACCGCCGTCCCTCTCGACGAAGCCACCGTCGAACGCCTCGCCGCCGCCCTGGGCCGTGTCACCGGCTCGGAAGTGGAGGTGCGCACGGTCGTGGACCCCTCCATCGTCGGCGGGATCGTCGCCCGGGTGGGCGACACCGTGATCGACGGCTCGGTGGCCTCGAAGCTCGAATCGCTCCGCAATGTCCTCCTGGCCCGATGAGGAGTAGCCCATGGCTGATCTGACCATCTCCGCAGAAGAAATCACCGCCTCACTCCGGAAGAACCTCGAAGGGTGGGAGCCCGGCATCACCGAAGAGACCGTCGGCTACGTCACGTCCATCGCCGACGGCGTCGCCCGCGTCCGCGGCCTTCCCTATGTGATGGCCTCCGAGCTCCTCGAGTTCCCGGGCGGGCTGCTGGGCGTGACCCTCAACATCGACGAGGACGATCTCGGCGTCGTGCTCATGGGCGAGTACTCCCACATCGAGGAGGGGGATCCGGTCAAGCAGACCGGCACCGTGCTCTCCGTCCCGGTGGGCGACGCCCTCCTGGGCCGGGTCGTCGACACGCTCGGCAACCCGATCGACGGCAAGGGCCCGATCGAGGCGACCGAACGCCGTCTCCTCGAGGTGCAAGCGCCGTCGGTGGTGATGCGCAAGCCCGTGCACGAGCCGCTCCAGACCGGCATCAAGGCGATCGACTCGATGACCCCGATCGGGCGCGGCCAGCGGCAGCTGATCATCGGCGACCGCCAGACCGGCAAGACCGCGCTCCTGGTCGACACCATCATCAACCAGCGCCGCTACTACGGCACCGACCAGGAAGTGAAGTGCGTGTACGTGGCGATCGGCCAGAAGGCGTCGACGGTCGCCGAGGTGGTGGACGTGCTCACCGAGCACGGGGCGATGGACTACACGGTGGTCGTGAACGCCCCGGCGTCGGCCGCCCCGGCCCTGCAGATGTACGCCCCGTACGCCGGCTCGGCGATCGGCCAGTACTGGATGTACAACGGCCAGCACGCCCTGGTGATGTTCGACGACCTCACCAAGCAGGCGATCGCCTACCGCGAGATCTCGCTGCTCCTGCGTCGCCCGCCCGGCCGCGAGGCGTATCCCGGCGACGTGTTCTACCTGCACTCCCGCCTGCTGGAGCGCTGCGCCAAGCTCAACGACGAGCACGGGGCGGGCTCGCTGACGGGGCTGCCGGTCATCGAGACGAAGGCCAACGACATCTCGGCCTACATCCCCACCAACGTCATCTCGATCACCGACGGCCAGGTGTTCCTGGAGACGGACCTCTTCTATCAGGGCATCCGTCCGGCCGTGAACGCCGGCACCTCGGTCTCCCGGGTCGGCGGTGACGCCCAGATCAAGGCGATGAAGAAGATCGCCGGCCCGCTGCGCCTCAACCTGGCCCAGTACCGCGACCTGGCCGCGTTCGCCGAGTTCGGCTCCGACCTCGACGCCGCCTCCCTCGCCCAGCTCGAGCGAGGCCGCCGTGTCGTCGAGGTGCTCAAGCAGCCCCAGTACCAGCCGATGGCGGTCGAGGAGCAGGTCCTCGTCATCTACGCCGTGACCGAGGGCTTCATGGACTCCATCGCCGTCGACGACATCCAGCGGTTCGAGAACGGGCTCCGGGAGCACGTCCGGTCCCGCTTCGGCGACGTCCTGGACCACATCCGCGACACCGGCGAGATCGGCGACGAGGACCGGCTGCGCCAGGCCATCCAGTCCTACGTCGACATCTTCACCGCCGAGGACGGGGAGGAATAGCCGCCGATGGCGAGTGCCGCGCTCCGCGACACCCGGCGCCGGATCCGAAGCGTCGAGGCGATCAAGAAGATCACCCGCGCCATGGAGCTGATCGCCGCGTCGCGCATCCCCAAGGCCGTCGCCCGGGTGAACGCCTCCAAGCCGTACACCGCCAAGTTGATCGAGGTGATCGAGACCGTGGGCGGTGCCAGCTCGGCGGACGCCACCCACATGCTGCTCGAGCAGCGTCCGGTGAACACTGTCGGAGTGGTGGTGGTGGCCGCCGACCGCGGCCTCGCCGGCGCGTACTCGTCCAACATCATCCGCATGGCGGAACAGGCGATCATCGAACAGCGCCAGGCCGGCCGGGACATCGTCCTCTACACCGTCGGCAAGACCGCCCAGTCGTATTTCCGCTACCGGAACTACCGCATCGAGCGGGCCTGGCTGGGCGTGACCGACACCCCCGGATACGGCGACGCCCGCTCGATCGCCCGCACGATCATGGAGGCATACGCCTCGGAGGAGATCGACGAGGTCCAGGCGTTCTACACCCAGTTCCGCTCGGCGATCACCCAGGTGCCGACGCAGTTCCGGCTGCTGCCCATCGTGCCGCCCGAGGCCACCGGAGAACGGCCGGTGGTCAACTACGAGTACGAGCCGTCGCCGGCGGAGATCCTCGACCGACTCCTGCCCCGCTACGTCGAGGCTACGGTGTTCAACATGCTCCTCGAGGCATCGGCTTCCGAGCACTCCGCTCGGCGCCGGGCGATGAAGGCGGCCACCGACAACGCCGAGGAGCTCATCCGCCACCTGACGGTCCAGGCCAACCGGGCCCGTCAGGCGGAGATCACCACCGCCATCACCGAGATCGTGGGTGGAGCCGAGGCTTTGGCCGAATCAGGTTCTTGAGAAGGTAGGAGCAGCAAATGTCTGAGACAGCGAGCACGGGCCGGATCGTCAAGGTGGCGGGTCCGGTCGTCGACATCGAGTTCCCGCCCGGGGAGCTCCCCGAGATCCTCCACGCCGTCGAGATCGAGTTCGAGCTGGGCGGAGAGAAGAAGAAGGTGGTCGCCGAGGTGGCCCAGCACCTGGGCGACTCCAAGGTGCGCGCCATCGCCATGGCCCCGACCGACGGGCTCACCCGCGGGGCGCCCGTAACCAACACCGGGGGCCCGATCACCGTCCCGGTCGGCAACCAGGTGCTCGGCCACATCTTCAACGTGTGGGGCCAGTCCCTCGACGCCCCCGACAAGGAGTTCGGCGAGCCCCGCTGGCCCATCCACCGCCAGCCGCCCAAGTTCGAGGACGTCGAGCCGCAACGGAAGATCTTCGAGACCGGCATCAAGGTGATCGACCTGATCACCCCCTACCTCGAAGGCGGAAAGATCGGCCTGTTCGGCGGCGCCGGCGTGGGCAAGACCGTGCTGATCCAGGAGATGATCGCCCGTGTCGCCGGCCAGCACGGCGGTGTGTCGGTATTCGCCGGCGTGGGCGAGCGGACCCGTGAGGGCACCGACCTCTGGCTGGAGATGGAAGACGCCGGGGTGCTCGACAAGACCGCCCTCGTCTTCGGCCAGATGGACGAGCCGCCGGGCGTCCGCCTCCGCGTCGCCCTCTCGGCCCTGACGATGGCCGAGTACTTCCGGGACGAGCAGGGCCAGGACGTGCTGTTGTTCATCGACAACATCTTCCGGTTCACCCAGGCCGGTTCCGAGGTGTCCACGCTGCTCGGCCGGATGCCTTCCGAGGTGGGATACCAGCCCAACCTGGCCGACGAGATGGGCTTCCTCCAGGAGCGCATCACCTCGCTGAAGGGCAAGTCGATCACCTCGCTGCAGGCCATCTACGTGCCCGCCGACGACATCACCGACCCGGCGCCGCACACGGCGTTCGCCCACCTCGACGCCACCACGGTGTTGAGCCGTCCCCTCACGGCCCTGGGCATCTACCCGGCGGTGGACCCGCTCGACTCGACGAGCCGCGCCCTCGACCCCCAGCTGGTGGGGGAGGAGCACTACTTCGTCGCCACCGAGGTGCAGCGGATCCTGCAGCGCTACAAGGACCTCCAGGACATCATCGCCATCCTCGGCATCGACGAGCTCACCGAGGAAGACAAGCTGATCGTCGCCCGGGCCCGCCGCATCCAGCGCTTCCTCGCCCAGCCGATGTTCGTGGCGGAGAAGTTCACCGGCCAGCCCGGCGTCTACACGCCGATCGAGGAGACCATCTCCTCGTTCCGGGCGATCATCGACGGCGAGATGGACCAGTACCCCGAGCAGGCCTTCTACATGGTCGGCGGCCGCGAGGACGTCGAGAAGAGGGCCGCCGAGATCGAGCGTCAGGGAGCAGCCGCCTAGTGGCGAAGACCTTCCACGTGGACGTCGTCTCCCCCGAGGAGACGGTGTGGTCGGGCGAGGCGACCTTCCTGATCGCCCGCACCACCGAAGGCGAGATCGGCATCCTCGCCGACCACGAGCCGGTCATGGCCGCCCTGCAGACGGGCGCGGTCGTGATCGACTCGGAGGAAGGCGGGCGCACCACGATCGGCGTCCATGGCGGTTTCCTCCAGGTCCTCGACAATCGGGTCACCCTCCTCACCGACCGCGCCACCCTGGCCGAGGGAGGACGCGAGGAGGCGGCCCGGGCCGCCCAGGAGCTGGCCAGCCAGGTGGGCGAGGACGAGGAGCCCGAGACCGGAGGGGAGCCCGGTTAACGCCCCACCCTTCCTCGGTCCCCACCCCGAAGGGGTGGTGGTGGAGTGCTGGGTGGTGCCGGGGGCGTCCCGCAGCGAGATCAAGGGCCGCCACGGCGGCGCCCTGCGGGTCCGGGTCGCTGCCCCTCCCGAAGGCGGGCGCGCCAACGCCGAGGTGTGCCGTCTCCTCGGGGAGACGTTCGGCGGGAAGGCGCGGGTGGAATCCGGCTCGACGTCGAGGAGCAAGCGCGTCGTCGTCGCCGGGGTGACGTGGGAAGAAGCCGTCCGGGCGGCCGCCCGCTACTGACCGGCGGCGATCGAGGCGGCGAGGCGCTCGACGGAGCCGGCGAAGGAGCTCTTGACCGCCGAGGCCACCACGCCGAACACCATCGACCCGACTATCCCGTTGGGTCTCATCGTCATGACCACGTCGAGCACGGTCCCCTGCCCGGAGGGAACGATCGCCACCTGGATCCCGCCTTTCACCTCGTTGGTGTCGACGGACAGGGTCATCGCCCGGTGCGGCCGGGCTTCGGTGACGCGGGCCAGGCCGGAGTAGCGCACCCCTCCGACCGAGGCGGAGAAGCGGAACGACCGGAGGTCGCCGTCCTCGAAGGAGTGGTCGGAGGTCTCGTCGGCCCCGGCGACGCTCGCCCACACGTCCGGGTCCTGGAGGCGCTCCCAGACCACCTCGGGGCTGGCTGGCGTGGAGGCGCGGTGCTGGAACGACGTCGGCATCGGTGGCGAGACTGTACCCAGCCAAATCACGCCGGGGTAGGCGACGGACCCCGGTAACGTTGACCCGCTCATGCCTGGTCTTCTTTCCTTCCACGCCCATCCCGACGACGAGGTGATCCAAGCGGGCGGCGTGCTCGCCGCCACCGCCGCCGCCGGGCGGCCGACGATGGTCGTGACCGCCACCGACGGCGCCGAGGGGGAAGTCCACAACTACGACGACCCGGAGGCGATCAAGCCCCGGCTCGCCGAGGTGCGGGCCGAGGAGATGGCGGCGGCCATGTCGATCCTCGGAGTCGAACAGCACGTGTTCCTCGGTTACCGCGACTCGGGGATGATGGGGGCGGACTCCAACTTCCACCCCGACTGCTTCTGGCAGGCGGACTTCGACGACGCCGTCGGCCGGCTGGTGTCGATCATCCGCCGGTTCCGCCCCGAGGTGATGACGATCTACGACCCGTACGGCGGCTACGGGCACCCCGACCACATCCAGGTCCACCGCGTGGGGCTCGCCGCGTTCTGGGCCGCCGCCGACCTGGCCCGCTACCCGCTGCAGGAGGGGGAGGAGCCGTGGCTCGTCCCCAAGCTGTACTGGTCGGCCTGGCCCCGCAGCCGGCGCCGGCGTTTCGCCGAGATGCAGCTCGAAGCGGGCGAGATCACCGAAGAGCAGTTCGAGCAGGCCGCCAACTCGGGTGTCCCCGACGAGCTCCTGACGCTGGTGGACACCCGGGAGTGGATCGACACCAAGTTGAAGGCGCTGCGCGCCCACCGCAGCCAGATCCCCGAGGACTGGTTCATGCTGCGTGTCGACGAGGACATGCGCGACGAAGTCGTCGGCCTGGAGGCGTTCTACCGGGTGCACTCGTCGGTCGACGTCGTCGACGACGGCGACCTGTTCGCCGGCCTCTGATCCAAAACCGGCTGCGGCCCCGGCCGGTCTCTCCGTAACCTGGGGACCCCGTGCTCGTCGTCAAGGACCTCCGCATCGACGTCGGCCCCGTCACGTTGCTGGACGGGGTCTCTTTCAGCCTGCAGCCGGGGGACAAGGTCGGGCTCGTGGGTCGCAACGGAGCGGGCAAGTCCACCCTCATGAAGACCCTCATGGGCTTCCACTCGCCCGCCGCCGGCACGATCACCGTCTCCGGCGAGGTGGGCTATTTCTCCCAGGAGTCGGAGCCCTCCGACCTGGAGGACCGGGAAGTCACCGCCCTCGAGCGCATCCTCGCCGCCCGCCAGATCGGGGCGATGCTGCGGCGGATGGAGGAGATTCGCCGTCAGATCGAGTCGTCGGCCGGGGCCGAGCGCGACCAGGCCATCCGGAGGTTCGCCCGCCTCCACGACGAGTTCGAGGCCCGGGGTGGGTTCGCCGCCGAGGCGGAGGCCAAGCGCGTCGCAGCTTCCCTGGGAATCGGGGAAAGAGAGCTCCACCAGCCGGTGATGACCATGTCGGGCGGCCAACGGCGCCGGGTGGAGCTGGCGCGGATCCTCTACGCCGAGACCGATGTCCTCCTCCTCGACGAGCCGACCAACCACCTCGACCTCGACGCCAAGGCGTGGCTGGTCGAGCACCTGCGCACCTACAAGGGGGCGCTGCTGGTCGTCAGCCACGACCTGCCTCTCCTCGACGAGGCGATCACCACCGTGCTGGCCGTCGACAACGGCGAGATCGAGGCCTACCGGGGCAACTACTCCTTTTTCGTGGAGGAGCGGGAGCGCCGCCGCCAGCAGCGGGAGAAGCTGCGACGCCATCAGGAAGCCGAGATCGCCCGCCTGGAGGAGAACATCCGCCGCTTCAAAGGGCGCACCGAGAAGATGTCACGGGTTGCCCACACGATGGAGACGCGGGTCGAACGGCTCAAGCGCGAGCTCGTGCAGGTCCAGAAGCGGGGGAAAGGGGTGAAGCTGCGATTCCCCCAGCCGGAGCCGTCGGGCCGCACCCCGCTCAGCGCGCACGGGCTCGCCAAGGCCTACGGCGACAACATCGTCTTCGTCGACGTCGACGTCGACACCACCAGAGGCGAGCGGTTGCTGATCCTGGGCCTGAACGGCGCCGGCAAGACCACCCTGCTGCGGATCCTGGCCGGGGTGGAGACGCCCGACCTGGGCAGCGTCGCGCTGGGCCACAACGTGTCGGTCGGCTACTACGCCCAAGAGCACGAGCAGATCCATCCGGGAGTGTCGGTCCTGGACCACATGCGCTCCGTGTCCGACGCCCCCGATCAGATGCTGCGGACCGTGCTCGGCCACTTCCTCCTCGCCGAGCGGATCGACCAGGACGCCGCCACCCTCTCCGGCGGAGAGAAGACGAAGCTGGCCCTCGCCATGCTGGTGATGGCACGCCCCAACGTGCTGTTGTTGGACGAGCCGACCAACAACCTCGACCCGCAGGCCAAGGAGGCGCTGCTCGAGGCCCTGCACCAGTATCAGGGCACGATCGTCCTCGTCTCCCACGACACGGACTTCGTCGCCAGCCTCCTCCCCGACCGGGCGATCCTGATGCCCGAGGGGACGTCGCACCACTTCGACGAGGAGATGCTGGAGCTGGTCGCCCTCGCCTAGACGACCTGCGCCAGCCACCTGTGCCACTCCGTGTCGAACGGGGGGTGGCGGGACTCCAGGTCCATCACCAGGCGGGCGGCGGTCCCCCGGGCGGTGTCGGCCATGAGAGGCGGGTACCCCAACGTCGCCCGGTGCTCGATGAACTCGTCTTCGTCGTCGACGTACACGGTGCCGTCGGCGAGCCGCACCACGTCGAGGTCGAGGTCGATCATCTCCACCCGGTCCGGCTGCGGCCAGACCGGGGCCGTGGTGATGTCGACATACACCTCGACGGGGTCCGGGGGCGTGTTGAACATCGCCGTCCACCACGCACCCGGGACGATCAGCTGCACAAACGTCCGCTCCGCAGCCCGGGGCGGCTCGGTGCCCTTCTGGATCGTCGAGCCGGCAGGCGCCCCCAGCCACACGCCGTGGCTGTCCTCGCCCAGCCAGGTCGTCTCGAGCCGCCAGTGCGGGGTGGTCGGGTACTTGAAGTACTGGACGGTGACGGGCCGGCCGGACACCGCCCGAGCATATCGGCGGTTCGGTGTGGCGGAGCACGTATCTACCCTCGGGGTGTGGAGCGCTCCCGTTACCTGGACATCGACGGGCCCGTCTTCGTCGCCGATTTCGGCGGAGAAGGCGAGCCGATCGTGTGCGTCCACGGCCTCGGCGGCTCCCATGTCAACTGGGTGCCCGCCGCCGCCGGGCTGGCCGAGCTGGGTGCGGTGTCGGCCATCGATCTGCCCGGTTTCGGGCTCACGCCGCCCGCCGGCAGGTCGACGACCGTGGAAGCCAATCGACGGATCCTCGATCGCTATCTGAGGACGCTGGGCCGGCCCGTCACGCTGATCGGCAACTCGATGGGCGGGGCCATCGCCGTCCGCCAGGCTGCCCGGGCTCCCGAGACCGTCTCTCGGTTGGTCCTCGTGTCCCCGGCGGCGCCCTGGGACCTGGCGGTCCAGGCGCCCGACCCACTGGTCGGGACGATGTTCGCCCTCTACGTCGTTCCCGGCCTCGCCGACCTGGTCATGTGGTGGCGGCGCCGCGTCATGACCCCCGAGGAGGTCGCCCGATGGGTCCTGCGCCTGTGCGCCGCCCATCCGGACCGGATCCCCCGAGACGTCTTCGAGATGCACGTGCGCCTCGCCGAACAGCGCCAGCACATCCCGGGCATCGACCAGGCGTTCGTCCGCGCCGCCCGCTCCACCGTGCTCACGACCCTGCGTCAGGGCGCCTACGACCGGGACGTGGCGGCGGTGGCCGCCCCCGTCCTCGTCGTCCACGGGGCCGAGGACCGGCTGGTCCCGGCCCTCGCCGCCCGTCGTCTCGGCGCCCTCCGGCCCGACTGGCGGGTGGAGATACTCGACGAAGTCGGCCACATCGCCATGCTCGAGGAGGTCGACACCTTCGTCGGCCTCGTCGAGGAGTTCGAAACGTCACAGAGAGCAGCATGAACATCCTCCTCACCAACGACGACGGCATCGATGCCCCGGCGCTGGTCCCGCTGGCCCGCGCCCTCGCCGAGCTGGGCCAGGTGTCGGTGGTGGTCCCCGACCGGGAGCGGTCGTGGGTGGGCAAAGCCATCACCCGCTTCGACCCGGTGAGCGTCGAAGAGACCTCCCGGGAGGGCATCGTGATGCACGCGGTGTCGGGCTACCCGGCGGATGCCGTCCAGCTCGGGATCCACGCTCTCGGCCTGCCCCACCCCGACCTGGTCGTGTCGGGAATCAACCTCGGCTACAACCACGGAACCGGGTTCCTGATGTCCTCCGGCACGGTCGGCGCCGCGGTTGAGGCGTGGATCTCCGGAGTGCCGTCGGTGGCCGTCTCCACGGGGACGATGGGCGAGGGGGAATGGCGCGATTGGCGCTGGCGGGTCACCACCCCGGAGGAGCGGCCGGCCTGGGAGCGCCTGGCCGAGGTGACGGTGATGCTGCTCCGGCTGATCGACGAGGCCGGGCTCCACGACCACGCCGACGTGGTGTCGATCAACATGCCGTACGAATCGACCTTCGAGACCGAGCGGCGGATCACCACCATCGCCCGCTCGGGCTACGACCGGCTGTTCACCCGCCAGGAAGACGGCACCTACCGGCACATGTACGGCGGCAAGATCAACCACTTCGACGCGGTGGACGGCACCGACATCGACGCCGCTCACGACGGCGCCATCTCGATCACGCCCCTCCGCATGCCCGCCGCCGCCGTCGTCCCCGACGAGGTGCGTCAGGCCGTCGAGAGCTGAGCGTCGGCCGACAGGAGCTCGGCCAGGAGCGGCGACGGCCGGTTCGCCCTCGCCAGGACCGTCACCGACCGGGAGCAGCGGGTGATCGCCACGTGGAAGATCCTCCGCTCCTCCTCCAGGTCGTCGGCCAACCGGTGCGGCATCATCCCCACGGAGGCGTCCCACACCACGACGTGGGGCCATTCCGCCCCCTTCGCCCGGTGGACCGTCGTCAGTGTCACGGCGGGGCCGGCGGGCGGCCTGACGTCCAGGGTCGACCGGAGCCACGGCTCGAAGGCGTCCACCTCCGGGTGGGTGTGGGCGAGCACGATGAGGGCGTCGAGGTCGTCGGTGTGCCCGCCGGTGGGTCGGGCACGGGAGCCGTCGAGGCGTTCCAGTGCCTCGCCCAGGCCGAGCTTGTCCCTGACGTAGAGCAGTTGGGTGGCGACGGGCTCGGTCTCGGCGAGGCGGGCGAGGTTGGCGAGGTCGTCGACGAGGGAGTCGAGCTTGGCGCGGGACCGGTCGTCGGTGGACCCGGCGGCGAAGGAGGCGAGCCGGGAGAACGTCCACATCCCTCGACCCAGTGCGGCGCGCACTCCCGGTGAGAGCCCGCGGGCGGGTCTGCGGGTCGCCTCGTCGAGATCGGCTCCTGTCAGAGGCTCCTGGCGCGCCACCGCCCCGGCGAGCCGCAGCCACGCCAGGGCGCTGCGCACCCCGGAGCGGTCGAGGAGCGACGCGTCGAGGGCGGTCTCGGCGGGGATGCCGGCCTCCGAGAAGGTGATCTGGGGCACGAGGAGCCCCACGTTGACCCGGGCGAGGATGGCGACCGAATCGGGGCCGTCGGAGTCGATGAGCTCCCGGGTGACCGCCACCAACTGGCGTCCCATGTCGCTCTCGGGGGCCCTGATCACCTCGAGGCCCGAGGTGGACTTGGAGGCGGCGGTGACGGACTTGGGGATCCGCTTGCGGTTGTGTGACAGGAGGTTGGCGGCCGCATCCACCACCGGCGCCGGGCACCGGTAGTTCACCCGCAACTGGTGGTGGGCGGCGCCGGGGAAGTAGTCGGCGTAGTCGATCAGGTAGGCGGGGGTGGCTCCGGCGTACCCGTAGATCACCTGGTCGTCGTCGCCGACCCCGAACACGTCGTATCCGGGGGCGGCGAGGAGGCGGGCGAAGAGCAGGTGGGCGGGGGTGAGGTCCTGGAACTCGTCGACGAGGAGGTGCCGGCAGCGCGCCTGCGCCCAGGACCGCACGTCGGGGCGGCGTAGCAGTGCCTCGATGGCGCCGTAGATCTGCTCGTCGTGGTCGATGGCGCGCTGGGCCCGCAGCGCCCGCCGGTATTCGTCGAAGACGGCGGCGAAGCCGGGGACGTCGTCGCGGCCCGCCTCGACCTCCTCGGGAGGCCGGAGCGCCACCCTGACTTCAGCCAGTGCCTCCAACCAGGGGGCGTGGACGTCCTCGTTGGCGCGGGGTCGCAGGTTCGCCAGCCGGTCCAATAGCCGGCGCACCTCCCGCTCCTCGAGGAGGCGCGGCCGCCGCCCCATCGCCCGGCCGAGGATCTCGTAGCCGAAGGCGTGGAGCGTGCGCACGTGAGCGGAGGGGACGTCGGCGAGCCGGGAGCTCATCTCCTCGGCCGCCCTCCGGTTGTAGGCGAGGGCGGTCACCACGTCCCCGTTCCAGCGCCGGTCGGCCAACAGATGGCGGAGCCGCTCGGTCAGGACCCGGGTCTTTCCCGAGCCGGCGGGGGCGATGATTCGGGCCGAGCCGGCTGGGTGGGCCACCGCCTCGAGCTGGTCGGAGGCGAGGTCGGCGGACGGAGCGGCGTGACGGTCCGGCTCCAGCCGCCCCGACCACACCGACTCCACGTGGACGACGGTGACGTCCACCGGGCCGCGTGGTCCCCCGTCGACCCACACCGGGACCCCGTCCACCGTGACGTCGCCTTCCTCGCCGGCGGGTGCCGCCCCGAGGCGGATGGCGCGGTCGGTGTGGTGCCAGCGGATCTGCCCGCCGCGGCCGTCGTAGCGGTTGACCCAGGTGAGGTAGTGGAGCCGCTCCCGACGGAACTCGAAGCCGGGGCCGATCAGGTAGGGCGGCTCCTCGCTGGTCTCGGGCCGCTTGAGGTCGGCGAACGGGACGTCGAGCACCACCACGGAGGGCCGGCGCTCCCGCCACCACACGTCGAGCCGCGACAGGGCATCGGCGGGATCGGCCAGGGTGGAGTCGTCGATGACCAGCCGGGGCCACGACGCCGCCGGCGGGGGAACCGGATCGTCGGGGCCGACGACGAGGCCGCGCCCCAACGATGGAGGGCCCGGGAACGGCGCTGAGGAGTCCACGGCTCCCGAGCATACGGGCGCGCTCCGACATCCCGGGAACCACCGGCGCTCGGGAGACGTCTGAACATCCACATGGAGGTGCCGATGGACCGGATCGATCTCGCCCGCATACCGCCCCACGTCCGGCGCAGCGCCGCCCATCGGCCCGACGTCAGCCCACACGTCCTCGAGTTGCTGGCCGCCGATCCCGATCCCGACGTACGCCTCGCCGTGGCCTCCAACCCGATGACGCCCCCCGAGGTGCTCCAGCGGCTCGCCGCCGACTCCGTCAACCGGGTCGCCGCCCGGGCGGGAATCGGGCTCGCCGTGAGCCACATCCTCTTTACAAACGAACGTTCGTTGGTATAGAGTGGCGGCATGACCGCCGCACCCACCCGGGACGAGACACGCTTCCAGGAGCTCATCGACCGCGACGAGAAGATCGAGCCGACCGACTGGATGCCGGACGGCTACCGCAAGACCCTGATCCGCCAGATCGCCCAGCACGCCCACTCCGAGGTGATCGGCATGCAGCCGGAAGGCAACTGGATCACCCGGGCTCCCACCCTTCGCCGCAAGGCGATCCTCATGGCCAAGGTGCAGGACGAAGCCGGCCACGGCCTCTACCTGTACTCGGCGGCCGAGACGCTGGGCGTCTCCCGTCACGAGCTGGTCGACCTGCTCCACCAGGGAAAGCACAAGTACTCGTCGATCTTCAACTACCCGACGCTCACCTGGGCCGACGTCGGCGCCATCGGCTGGCTCGTCGACGGCGCCGCCATCACCAACCAGGTGATGCTCACCCGTTGCTCCTACGGCCCATACGCCCGGGCCATGGTGCGGATCTGCAAAGAGGAGTCCTTCCATCAGCGCCAGGGCTACGAGATCCTGCTCGCCCTGTGCCGGGGCACCGAGGAGCAGAAGGCGATGGCCCAGGACGCCGTCAACCGCTGGTGGTGGCCCGCTTTGATGATGTTCGGCCCGCCCGATACCGACTCCACCCACACCGAGCAGTCGATGGCGTGGAAGATCAAGCGGGTCTCCAACGACGACCTCCGCCAGCAGTTCGTCGACATGACCGTCCCGCAAGCCGAGTACCTCGGCCTCACCCTCCCGGATCCGGACCTCAGGTGGAACGAGGAGCGTGGCCACTACGACTTCGGCCAGATCGACTGGGACGAGTTCTGGGACGTCGTCAAAGGCAACGGCCCCATGAACCGGGAGCGCCTCGAGCACAAGGTGAGGGCGTGGGAGGAGAACGCCTGGGTGCGAGAGGCGGCCCTCGCCTACGAGGCGAAGCAGCGCCAGAGGAAGGTGGCGGTATGACCTACGAGGTGCCCCGCATCGAAGGCGAGGAGTTCGCCACCTCTTCCGACACCGAAGACGGGTTCCCGCTGTGGGAGGTGTTCGTGCGCCAGCGGCGAGGGCTCTCCCACGTCCACTGCGGATCCCTCCACGCCCCCGACGCCGAGACCGCGCTCCAGGCGGCCCGGGACGTCTACACCCGTCGCCAGGAGGGTGTGAGCATCTGGGTGGTGCCGTCGGCGGCAATCAGCTCCTTCGAGCCGGAGGAGGCGATGGACTACTACGAAGCCTCCGCCAAGGAGTACCGCCACGCCACCCACTACGAGATCCCCGAGGAAGTGGGGCAGATGTGAGCCGGGGTGGTGCGAGCCTGACGCGCCGGAGGGCAGCGTGGTGATCGTCTCCGGGCCTCCGCAGGGAACACCCCCGCTGGCGCTCGAGCCGCACTTCGCCTATCTGCTCCGGCTGGGCGACGACAACCTGGTCCTCGCCCAGCGGCTGGGCGAGTGGATCAGCCGGGCGCCGGACCTCGAAGAGGACATCGCCTTGGCCAACATCGCCCTCGATCACCTGGGGGTGGCCCGCAACCTCCTGACCCATGCCGGCGAGGTGGAGGGCCGAGGGCGCGACGAGGACGCGCTGGCGATGCGGCGCACCGAGCGGGAGTTCCTCAACCTGATCCTCTGTGAGCAGCCCAACGGCGACTTCGCCCACACCATGGCCCGCCAACTCTTCATCGACGCCTGGCAGGTCCCGTTGTGGCAGGCCCTGTCGTCGTCCAACGATCCCACCCTGGCGGGGATCGCCCAGAAGGCCCTAAAGGAAGCCAAGTACCACCTGCGCCACTCCTCCACGTGGGTCGTGCGTCTCGGCGACGGCACCGAGGAGTCCCACCGGCGCATGCAGGCCGCCGTGGATCGACTGTGGCGCTACACGGGAGAGATGTTCATGGGCGACGACGTCGAAGAGGCGATGGTGGAAGCCGGCATCGGGGTGGACCCGGCGTCGCTTCGGCCCGCCTGGGACGACACGATCGAAGCCGTGTTCGCCGAGGCGGGGCTCGAGCGGCCCGACGACGACTACGTGCGCACCGGCGGCAGGGTCGGGTTCCACGGCGAGCACCTCGGCCACCTGCTCGCCGAGATGCAGTGGATGGAGCGTACCTATCCGGGGCTGCGATGGTGACCACCACAGAAGACGCCGTCCGAGTCGTCGCCTCCGTCGCCGACCCCGAGCTGCCCTTCGTCACCATCGAGGACCTGGGGATCCTGCGCCGGGTCGACGTCGACGACACCGGCGCCGTCATCGTCACCGTCACCCCCACCTACTCCGGGTGCCCGGCCACCGAGGTGATCCGGGACTCGATCCTCGACGCCCTCCGGTCGGCCGGCTACCACCGGGCCGAGGTGCGGACGGTGTTCTCCCCGCCGTGGTCCACCGACGACATCACCTCTGAGGGCCGGCGCAAGCTCGAAGCCCACGGCATCGCCCCGCCCCGCCGCCTCCTGGCCGCAGACGGCCCGATCCTCTGTCCCCGCTGCCGCGGCGCCTCGACCCGCGTGGTGTCCGAGTTCGGGTCCACCGCCTGCAAGGCGTTGCGGGTCTGCGACTCCTGCGGCGAGCCGTTCGACCACTTCAAGGAGCTCTGAATGACGACGGTCGAGTTCCACCCCCTTCGGGTGGCGGCGGTCGAGCCGCTCACCGACGACGCCGTCGCCGTCACCTTCGACGTGCCCGACGACCTGGCGCCCCGCTTCCGGTACCTGCCCGGCCAGCACGTGACCCTGCGTGCCGAGATCGACGGACGCGACGTCCGCCGCAGCTACTCGGTGTGCGCCAACGCCAACTCCGGGACCCTCCGCGTGGGGGTGAAACGGCTGCCGGGCGGCGTGTTCTCGACGTGGGTGACCGAAAAGCTCCAGCCGGGCGACATGGTCGAGGTCATGCCCCCGGTGGGAGAGTTCACCATCACTCCCGACCCGCAGAGGAGCCGCCACTACGGGGCGATCGCCGCCGGCTCGGGCATCACCCCCGTGCTGTCGCTGATGTCGACCACCCTCGAGTCGGAGCCGAGGAGCCGCTGGACGCTGATCTTCGGGAACCGGCGAGCGGACTCGATCATGTTCTTCGACGAAGTGCAGGGGCTGAAGGACAAGTACCCCGACCGGCTCCACCTGATCCACGTCCTCAGCCGGGAGTACCCCGACATCGACCTATACGCCGGGCGCATCGACGCCGACCGGCTCGAGAGGTTCTTCGGCACCGTCGTCCCCGCCGACCGCATCGACGAATGGTTCCTGTGCGGCCCCTACGGGATGGTGCAGACCGCCCGGGAGGTGCTCGCCCGCAGGGGAGTCCCCCCAGAGGACATCCACGACGAGCTGTTCTTCGCCGGCCCGGTGGACCCTTCGACGCTGATCGCCCCCGAGGAGGCGGAAGGCTCGGTGTCGCTGCGAGTCAAGCTGGGCGGGAGGACCACCGAGACGCGCATGGACCCGGAGATGTCCGTGCTCGACGCCGCCCTGCGGGTGCGCTCCGAGCTGCCGTTCTCGTGCAAGGGCGGGATGTGCGCCTCGTGCAAGGCCCGGCTCGTCACCGGGGACGTCGAGATGACCAAGAACTACGCCCTCGTCGAGTCGGAGCTCCAGGCCGGCTACATCCTCACCTGCCAGGCGCACCCCACATCGGACGAGATCTCGGTGGACTACGACGTGTGAGGCGCCGATGACCTCGACCCGCAACACCCGAGAGGACGTCATCGCCGCCGCCGGGCGACTGTTCGCACAGCGCGGCTACCACGGCACCTCGATGCGTGACCTGGGCCAGGAGCTCGGCCTGCTCGGCTCGTCCCTGTACTCGCACGTCACCTCCAAAGAGGACCTGCTCGTCGAGGTCGTGGAGAAAGGGGCGCGGCTCTTCGCCGAGTCGGCCGAGGCGGCCCGCGCCGCCGGCGGCACCGGCGCGGAGCGGCTGCGGAGGCTCATCGCCGGCCACGTCGACGTCGTCGTCGACAACCTCGACGAGGTCAAGACCTTCCTCAACGAGGCGCGCTTCCTCAACGGAGAGCACCGAGGCCGAATCCTCGCCGCCCGCGACTCGTACGAGGCGGAGTTCCGCGACGCCATCCGCCAGGGCATCGAAGACGGATCGCTCCGCTGGCGGACAGACCCCAAGATGGCCGGCATCTTCGTGCTGTCCATCCTCAACGCCCTGGAGCGTTGGTACGACCCATCCGGGCCGATGGGCCGCGAGGAGCTCGTGGAGACGATCTGGTCGTTCCTGAACCCGGCCTGATGGAGGACATCACATCCATCGGCCGACGCCGTTACCGTCAGATGACACCAGTCGAGGGGAGCCCGATTCGCCGTGTCCAGACACCTGACCGATGATCTCGCTGCCCGCATGGAAGAACTGCGGGCCGAAGGCCTGTACAAGGAAGAACGCGTCATCGCCTCCCCCCAGGGGGCGCGGATCCGCCTCGAGGACGGGAGAGAGGTCCTCAACTTCTGCGCCAACAACTACCTGGGGCTGGCCGACCACCCCGCCCTGGTCGAAGCCGCCAAGCAGGCGCTGGACGACTTCGGCTACGGGATGGCGTCGGTGCGGTTCATCTGCGGAACCCAGACCGTCCACCGTCGCCTCGAGGAGCGGATCTCGGAGTTCCTGGGAACCGAGGACACGATCCTGTACTCGTCGTGCTTCGACGCCAACACCGGCCTGTTCGAGACCATCCTCGACGAAAACGACGCCGTCATCTCCGACGAGCTCAACCACGCGTCGATCATCGACGGGATCCGGCTGTGCAAGGCGCAGAGGTTCCGGTACGCCAACAACGACATGGCCGACCTGGAGCGGTGCCTCAAGGAGGCCCAAGGCGCCCGCCATCGGCTGATCGCCACCGACGGCGTCTTCTCCATGGACGGGGTCATCGCCGACCTGCCGTCCATCTGCGAGCTCGCCGACCGCTACGACGCCCTGGTCATGGTCGACGACTCCCACGCCGTCGGATTCGTGGGGGAGAAGGGAGGCGGCACCCCCGAGCTCACCGGCACTCGGGACCGGGTGGACATCCTGACCGGCACGCTCGGCAAGGCGCTGGGCGGGGCGTCCGGCGGATACACCTCGGGGCGCAAGGAGATCATCGCCTGGCTGCGCCAGCGCTCCCGGCCATACCTGTTCTCCAACAGCCTGGCGCCGGTCATAGCCGCCACGTCACTCGCCGCCCTCGACCTGCTCGCCGGGTCCGACGAGCTGCGTCGCCGCCTCGCCGACAACGCCGCCCGCTTCCGCCGGGGCATGACCGAAGCCGGGTTCCGGCTCGCCGGAGCCGACCATCCGATCATCCCGGTGATGGTGGGCGACGCCCGCCTCGCCACCGAGATGGCGTCGGCCCTCCTCGACGAGGGCATATACGTGATCGGCTTCTCGTACCCGGTGGTGCCCCGGGGCCAGGCGCGGATCCGCACCCAGATGTCCGCCGCCCACGAGCCCGAGGACATCGACCGGGCGGTGGAGGCGTTCACGAAGGTCGGCCGAGAGCTGGGCGTGATCCGATGAGGGCGCTGGTCAAGGCGAAGGGGGAGCCGGGGCTGTGGATGGAAGACGTCCCCGAGCCGGAGATCGGCCGCAACGACGTCCTCATCCGGGTCGAGAAGACTTCGATCTGTGGAACCGACCTGCACATCTACGAATGGGACGAGTGGGCCCGCTCCACCATCCCGGTGCCGCTCGTCGTCGGCCACGAGTTCATGGGACGCGTGGCCGCGGTGGGCGACGAGGTGGAAGGCATCTCCGTCGGCGAGCGCGTCTCCGGTGAAGGCCACATCACCTGCGGTCACTGCCGCAACTGCCGGGCGGGACGGAGGGAGTTCTGCCACAGCCACAAGTCGGTGGGGGTGAGCCGCCCCGGAGCGTTCGCCGACTATCTCGTGCTGCCCGCCCAGAACGTGTACCCGCTGCCCGACCACATCCCCGACGACGTCGCCGCCGTGCTCGACCCGCTCGGCAACGCCACCCACACCGCCCTGGCCTTCGACGTCGTCGGTGAGGACGTCCTCATCACCGGCGCCGGCCCGATCGGGGTGATGGCGGCGGCCATCGTCCGCCACATCGGCGCCCGATACGTCGTCGTCACCGACGTGAACCCGTACCGGCTGGAGCTGGCGGCGCGGATGGGAGTCGACCGCACCGTCGACGCCCGCACCGAGGACCCGGTGGCGGTGATGCCGGAGCTGGGGATGGTCGAGGGTTTCGACGTCGGCCTCGAGATGTCCGGGTCGGAGCAGGCGTTCAACCAGCTCCTCGACGCCATGAACCACGGCGGCAAGGTGGCGGTCCTCGGGATCCCCTCCGGCGAGATCCGCCTCGACGTCGCCGACGTGATCTTCAAGGGCCTCACCATGCGCGGCATCTACGGTCGGCGCATCTTCGAGACCTGGTACAAGATGGCGGCGATGCTCCAGAGCGGCCTCGACGTCTCGGCGGTGATCACCCACCGCTTCGACGCCGAGGACTACGAGACCGCGTTCGACGTGGTCCGCTCGGGCCGGTCCGGGAAAGTCCTGTTGGAGTGGGCCTAGGCGCTCAGCCGGCGCCGTTGGAGCCCGCCTTGGGGGCCCCGTTGGCTCCTGCCTCCACGGCGTGGCCGTTGGCGTCGACCGTCCACGTCCCGTGGGAGCGGATCAGCGTCGCCAGGTCACCCGGGCCCTGCTTGGCGATCGCCGTCGCCACCTGGTGGTCGAGCAGCGACTCGTAGGTGGGCCGGCGCACCTTGCGGAAGATGCCCAGCGGGGTGGGCCCGTAGGGGCCGTGCGACAGCCGGGACAGGGCGAAGGCCACGGTGGGATCCGAGCGGGTCGGGTCGTGGACGAGGATCCGGCCCGGGTCGACCGCGGCGGTGTCGACGATCTTCGCCTCGCCGCCCTCCAGGACCACCGCCTTCTCTCCGTTGGGGCCGAACGTGATCGGCTTGCCGGCCTCCAGGTTGATGCGGTTGTGGACCCGCTCCTCCTTGCCGGTGAGCTGGATGAACGCCTTGTCGTTGAAGACGTTGCAGTTCTGGTAGATCTCGATGAAGGCGGTGCCTTCGTGCTCGTAGGCGGCCTGGAGGATCTCGGTGGTGTGCTCGCGGTCCATGTCCAGGGTCCGGGCCACGAACGTGGCCTCGGCGCCCAGCGCCAGGCTGATCGGGTTGAACGGATGGTCGATCGAGCCGTGCGGCGACGACTTCGTCCTCTTGCCCGGCTCCGAGGTCGGCGAGTACTGGCCCTTGGTCAACCCGTAGATCTGGTTGTTGAACAAAAGGATCTTCAGGTTGACGTTGCGGCGCATGGCGTGGATCAGGTGGTTGCCGCCGATCGACAGCGCGTCGCCGTCGCCGGTGATCACCCACACCGACAAGTCCGGGCGGGTCAGGGCGATGCCGGTGGCCACCGCCGGGGCCCGGCCGTGGATCGAGTGGATCCCGTAGGTGTTCATGTAGTACGGGAACCTCGAGGAGCAACCGATGCCCGACACGAACACGAACTGCTCACGCGGCCGGTTCAGGCTGGCGAGGAAGTTCTGGACGGAGGCGAGGATCGTGTAGTCCCCGCATCCGGGGCACCACCTGACCTCCTGGTCGGTCTGGAAATCCGCTCTGGTGTGTGTGACTGTCATCGCTCTATCCGTGTCGTCATCGGCGGGCGGCCACCTGGGCCGGCTCGCCGAGGATCTCGTCGATCCGGGCTTCGATCTCTGCGATCCGGAACGGTTCCCCGGCGATCTTGTTCAGCCCGATCGCCGGGATCAGGAACTCGGCCCGCACCAGCCGCAGCAGATGCCCGCTGTTCAGCTCGGGGATGAGGATCCGTTCGTAGCGTCTCAACACCTCGCCCAGGTTGGCGGGGAAGGGGTTGAGGTACCGCAGGTGAGCGTGGTCGACGGCGTGGCCCGCGTTGCGCGCCCGGCGGACCGCCGCCTTGATCGCTCCGAACGTGGACCCCCATCCCAGGATCAGGAGGTCGCCGGGCTCGTCGCCCGCCTGGTCGACTTCGACCGGAGGGATGTCGTTGGCGATGGTCGCCACCTTCCACGCCCGGCTGTCGGTCATCAGCTGGTGGTTGTCGGGGTCGTAGGACACGTTGCCGGTGTTGGCCTCCTTCTCGAGGCCGCCGATGCGGTGCTCGAGCCCGGGCGTGCCGGGGATCGCCCACGGCCGGGAGAATGTCTCGAAGTCGCGCAGGTAGGGCAGGAACCCCTTCTCGCTGTTGGGCACGGTGGCGAACGGCACCGAGATGTCGGGGAGCTCGTCGACGTCCGGCAGACGCCACGGCTCCGAGCCGTTGGCGATGTGGTTGTCGGACAGGAGGATCACCGGCGTCATGTACTTGAGCGCGATCCGCGCCGCCTCGATGGCGGCGTCGAACGCATCCGACGGGGAGGCGATCGCCAGCACCGGCACCGGGGACTCGCCGTGCCGCCCGTACAGGGAGAACAGCAGATCCGACTGCTCGGGCTTGGTCGGCATGCCGGTCGACGGTCCGGCCCGCTGCACGTTGACGACCACCAGCGGCAGCTCGGTCATGAAGGCCAGCGATATCGCCTCCGACTTCAGGGCGATGCCCGGCCCCGACGAGCCGGTCACCGCCAGGTTGCCGGCGAAGGCGGCGCCGATCGTCGAGCCGATGGCGGCGATCTCGTCTTCCGCCTGGAACGTCTTGACGCCGAAGTTGCGGTGCCGCGACAGCTCGTGGAGGATGTCGGAGGCGGGAGTGATCGGGTACGTGCCGTAGAACAGCGGCAGGTCGGCCGCCTGGGCGGCGGCGATCAGGCCCCAGGCGAGGGCGATGTTGCCGGTGACGTTCGTGTACGTGCCCGGCGGCAGGGTGGCGGGCTTGACCTCGAACGTGACGCGGGTGGCGTCGGTGGTGATGCCGAAGTTGTATCCCGCCTTGAAGGCGGCGATGTTGGCGGCCGCCACCTCCGGCTTGTTCTTGAACTTCTGCTCACACCATTCGATGGTGGGCTCCGTCGGGCGGTTGAACAGCCACGCCAGCAGGCCCAGGGCGAAGAAGTTCTTCGACCGGAGGACGTCGCGGCCCGAAACGCCGGTGTCCTTGACGGCCTCCTTGGTGAGGCTCTCCATCGGCACCTGGATCAACCGGTAGCTCTGGAGGCTCCCGTCCTCGAGCGGGTTGGTCTCGTAGCCCGCCTTGGCGAGGTTGCGCTCGTCGAAGGCTTCCGTGTTGACGATCACGGTGCCGCCCGGCTTGAGGTCCGGCAGGTTCTTCTTCAGCGCCGCCGGGTTCATCGCCACCAGGCAGTCGGGGGCGTCACCGGCGGTGAGGATGTCGAAGTCGGCGATCTGTACCTGGAACGACGACACGCCCGGGAGGGTGCCGGCCGGCGCCCGGATCTCGGCCGGGAACGACGGCAGCGTCGCCAGGTCGTTGCCGAAGGTGGCCGAGGCGGCCGTGAAACGGGCACCCGCCACCTGCATGCCGTCACCGGAGTCGCCGGCGAAGCGGATCACCACTCGGTCGAGGGTCTGGACTCGGGCAGAGGGCTGATCGTCGGGACCGACTGAAGGGCTGGGAGTAGTGGCGTTATCTGCCACGGCTTGTCACTTCCTTGTCGCTCTGGCGCGGATGATTCGTAGGTCTTCTATCGGCGCGTTCGGTCTGATCGTCGACCGGATTGACCCGCACCTAAAGGAGATTGTAAGACCCTCGGCGGGTCATCCATACGGCAATCCGGAAACCCCCAGGACACCCGCCGTTTCCAGCCGTCGCGCCAGGCCCACCAGCCGCTTCTCGGACCAGGCCGCGCCGATCAACTGCACCGCCGGGCGCCGGCCCGGCCCGGCGGCCGGCATCGCCAGGGCGGGATGCCCGGTGGGGTTGACCGGGGCGCTGAACCACGACAGCACCCGCCGGTAGTGATGGCCGCCGATCCGGTCGTCTCCGATCCGCTTCGACATGGCTCCGACCGCCGGAGTCACCACCGCGGCGTCGCCTGCCGTCGCTGCCGCCAGCGCCGCGGTGATCCGCCGCCGCCACCGCCGCGCCTCGGCCTGGGCGTCGGCGTCTTCGGCCAGGTGGATGCCTTCGTCGATCCGCGCGGCGACGTCGGCCCCGTAGGGGCGGCCCTGGCGGCGCCACTCTCCGTGGATCCGTTCCACCTCGGCCCCGATCAGGGCGGTCTGGTGAGGGGAGGGCTGCAGGTCCGCCAGCTCGTGGCGCTCGACAGCCAGCCCCGCTTCGGCCGCGCCGGCCAGGAACTCCTCGAATGCGTCTCTGACCTCACCGGCGGTGGGCGCGCCTTCCAGCCACGCTTCGGGGACGATGAGACGCCTGATCGGCGGGTCGTCGGCCAGCCGTCGCCAAGCGTCCGCCGCCATCACCTCGGTCACCTTCTCCAGGTCGTCGAGACTGGCGGTGAGAGGGCCCACCGTGTCGAACGACGGCACCAGCGGGAACACGCCGTCGAGGGGGATCAGCCCGTGGGTGGTCTTCAGCCCGATGATCCCGCACACGGCGGCGGGCACCCTGACCGACCCGCCGGTGTCGGTGCCCAGCGCCACCGGGACGATCCCGGCGGCGACCGCAGCCGCCGACCCGCCCGAGGACCCGCCAGCAGACAGGCTGGGATCCCACGGGTTGCGCACCGGCCCGAACCACGGGTTCTCGGACGAGAACCCGAAGGCGAACTCATGGAGGTTCGTGCGCCCGATCACCACCGCCCCGGCGGCTTCGAGGCGGCCCAGGGCGGTGGCGGTGGTGGTGGCGTGGTGGCGGTAGAAGGCCGAGCCGGCGGTGGTGGCGTGCCCGGCGTGGTCGATCAGGTCCTTCGTCGCCACGGGGAGGCCGAAGAGAGGGCCGCCGGGCGGTTCGAGCCCGGCGGCCTCCTCGTGGACCGCAGTGAACGCGTTGGTGGTGTCGCCCAGTGCCCTCTCGAGCGCCTGGGAGACGGCCGGCGGCATCAGCCGCCGGTGCTGTCGGTGGTCGTGTCGGTCGTGGTCCCGGCGGCGCCCGTCCACTCGACGGCGCCCTCGTCGGGGACCACCGAGATCCAGGCGAAGCCGGGCGGGACGACCAGATCTTCTCCGTCGGCGGTTGTGAGGGTGAACGGCTCGGAGGCGTCCTCGCGCGCCCACGTGCCCTCGATCACCTTGCCGTCGGCGAAGACGTAGAAGTCGCCGCTGCCGATCGTGGACGTGGCCGGGACGGCCGATCCTCTCGACCCCGCCGGCGGCGAAGCCGTGTACTGCTCGCCGACGATGGCGACCAGGACGTCGGCGGTGATGCGCTCGACCTCACCCTCGGGGTTCAGCCAGGTGGACTCGGCGCCGTCGATCGACCGCTCGTACGTGGTCCCGTTCCAGGTCCACCCGGTGGTCGTCGTCGACGAGAACGTGAACGTGATGTCGGTCGCCTCCGGGGCGTCTTCGGGCATCTCCCCGAACTCCCACAGCGAAGTCGGCGGCGGGGTGTCGGGGATCTCCCGATCGTCGGCCACCTGGCGCAACTCGATGGTGTTGCCGTACAGGTTGTGGGGTGCGGCCCGCTCACTGATGCGGAACATGCCCGGGCGGGTGTCGCTCAGGTACGGCACCCCGAGCGCGGAGATGCCTTCGCGCACCCACGGCTGCCCGCCGCTGATCGCCAGGGTCGCCTCGAAGGGGCGGATGAGGGCGGCGTCGGACGGCCGGCCCGAGCGGATCGGGCCCAGGGCTTCGCTGTCGGTGGAGTGGAACACGGCCATGAAACGGGTCAGGCCACCCTCCACCCGGATCTCGAAGACCGCCTCCGCCTCGAGGATCCCCGACTGGGGGCGGGCGTCCCAGTGGTTGTCGATCTTCACCGCCAGGACCCGCCGGTCCAGCAGCTCCGGGTCGTCCACCGGCAAGCCGTTGATCGGCGAGCGCGGCCGGTCGTCGACCGTGGTCGTCGGTGCCTCCGTCGTGGTGGTCGGCGGCACCGTGGTCGTGGTCGGAGTGGTGGTTGTCGTGGTCGTGGTTTCGCCGGCTCCCCCGCTGCAAGCTGTGATCGCCAGGACGAGCGCGACGACAGAAAGTCGTGATCGCATCGGGGGGATGCTAAAGCACCGGAGGCGGTACTCGGTTCAACTCGAGATCGAACCGGTCACCGGCAAGTCGGGAACCGCGCTCACCGCCCCGTCCACCGAGATCGCCACTTCGATGCCGTCCGGAGAGGTGGATAGCACATAGAGGGCGTCGATGTTGATGTCGGCGTCGGCGAGCTTTCTCGTCACCTCCGCCAACGCGCCGGGGGTGTGGGGCATGAAGGCGGTGAGCACCGTGTGCTCCTCAACCCGGAGGCCGGCTTCCGACAGGACCCGGCGGGTCGTGGCGGCGTCGTCGACGATCAGGCGCAACACGCCCTCCCCGTCGTAGCCGTACGCGGCGAGCGCCTCGATGTTGACGCCGGCGTCGCTGAGGAGTTCCGTGATCGTGGCGAGACGGCCCGGGCGGTTCTCGACGTGCACGATGAACTCCGTCATGGACCCGAGCCTACGCCTCCCGGCGCGCCTGTGACGGGTGGAGGTCGGGTGGAGGTCAGGCTCCGCAGCCGAACCCGCCGGTGAGCGAGGTGACCTGACCGGTGTCGATAGATTCGGTGAGGGTGCCGGCCAACAGGCCCGGCTCTCCGGTGTCGATGGTGAAGGTGACACCGAAGTGGGCGTCGCTCGTGATGGACACGGCCGACCCGTAGGCTCTTCGCAGCTCGGCGACGGTGGACCCGATGCCGATGCCCTCGGCGGTCTTCAGGTCGATCACGGTGTCGGTGTCGACCGCCGACTGGCTGTAGGAGAAGAAGTGCCGTTGGTCCTCGCCGAACTCGGTCGGCCCGTCGCTGAAGAACACGCGCAGGCTCGCCCACCGCACCACCCGGACCACGCTGCCGGGGCAGGTGCCGAAAGTGCCGCGGGCCGACACCCATCCCGAGTCGGAGTCGGCGCTCCCCAGCCGGGAGCCGATCGCATCGATCGTGTCTTCCACCGTCGCCCCGAACTCCACGATCCCCAGCCCGTCGCTCTCGAGGCGCACGGGGGGAAGGGTGGTGGTCGTCGGGCCGGTGGTGGCGGTGGTGTCCGGCTGGGTAGTGGTAGTCGTCGGCTCGGTGGTGGGAGGAGCGGTCGTCTCGGTCGTCGCCGGGTCGGTGGCGGGCGCCGACGTGGCCGGGGCGGCATCGGCCAGCGCCATGGTCTCCTCGGCGCCGCCGGGCGCGCCGACGATGCCGAGGCCCGCGGCCAGGAGGGCGACGACTGTTCCCCCCAGCACGCCCCCGGTGATACGGCGGGTCGGTGAAGCCTTCGCGAGGTGACGGCCCACGACTCAGGTGGAGAGAGGACGGAGGGTTTCCGCAGGCGGCCGGGCGCCGGTCATACGGAGCGGAACGCTAGTCCCCCCGGGGGCCGCCGTCAGTGACCGGTCCCAGGCCGGCGACGTCGGTCTCGTCGCGTCCCCGGCGCCGCAGGTAGTCGTGCCAGATCAGGCGGGCGGCCACCGAGCGGAACGGCCGCCAGCGCTCGCCGATGGCCTCCATCTCATCCGGGCCGGGCGGGGCCGGGCGGCCGAGCAAGTCGCCGACGCCCACCTGGAGGGCCCGGTCGCCGACCGGCCAGATGTCGGGGTGGCGCAGGGCCGAGAGCAGGTACACGTCGGCGGTCCACGGCCCGATCCCGGTCTGGGCGAGGAGCAGGCGACGGACCTCGTCGTCGGGCCGCGACGAGAGGCCGTCGAGGTCCAAGCGCCCCTCCAGCACCGCCTCGGCGAGCAGCTTGAGGTAGCGCTGCTTCTGGCGGGTGAGGCCGGCCCGCCCCAGGTCGTCGAGGTCGGCGGCGTGGACCGTGGCCGGCTCGACCGAGCCCAACAGGGCGACGAGCCGCTCGTAGACGGCCTTCGCCGACTGGAGCGACACCTGCTGTTCCACGATGAACAGGGCCAGGGTGGCGAAGCCCGGCGGGCGGTGCCAGAAGGCGGGCACCCCGTGGCTGTCGACGATGGAACCGAGATGCGGGTCTTCGGAGGCGAGGCGCTCCACGAACGAGGGGAACGTCTCGGCGGTGATCGGTCTCATCGCGCCCCCCGCCGATAGCGGAGCACCGCGACATAAGCGGGCCGGATGGGCACGGGACCGAAGGCCCGCGAGTCCGCCCGGGTCAGTTCGCGCCGGTCCGAGAGCACGTACATGTGGCCAGGTGGTACCAGCGTCCCCTCGGACGCGTCGGAGCCGGCCTCGACGACGAGCTCACCGTCGACGAAGCGGACGACGTCGCCGGGAACGCCTACGATGCGCTTCACCAGCCAGAAGTCGTCGCGGTGGGGGTGGGGGAAGAACACGATCTGGCCGCGTCGGGGCTCCCGCAGCTTGCGGGCGAGGAGACGATCGCCCGGCATCAGCGCCGGCGACATCGACATCTCGGCGACGACGAACCTTCTCATGTTTGTGGAGCCCGGCGACGGAGTATGGTGCGGAGGAGAAACCGATAGGAGGTTGCATGTTCCGCTCACCGACCGTCGCTCATGCGCATTGCGACCTGTACTGCGGCGTGTACGACCCCGCCCAGGCCAAGATCGAGGCCATGTCGGTCCTGAAGTCGGCTCAGAAGTACCACGAGACCGACGACGAGGTGTTCCGGGCCCGGGCGATCAAGATCAAGGAGGAACGTGCCGAGCTCGTCAAGCACCACGTGATGGTGCTGTGGGCCGACTTCTTCACCGAGGAGCACCGCAAGCAGTTCCCCGAGCTCGACGACCTGGTCTGGCGGACCCTCAAGCAGGCCGGCGACGCCAAGAAGTCGGTCGATCCCGCTGACGGCGAGAAGCTGGTCGAGCTGATCGACCAGATCGCCGAGATCTTCTGGCAGACCGAGAAGGCCAAGAACATGGGGGTCTACCCGCCCAACGCCTGAGCGGGTGCCCGTCCGGCCCTACTCGTCGGCGAGGGCGTCGTCGTCGAGTTTCGCGAAGAGGGGCCGGATCTCTCCGAGTTCGGTCCCGGCCGGAACCTCCGGTCGGGACCATTTCTCCACCGGCCCGATCCCGAGCATCTCGCCGAGGGCCTCGGTCGAGAACGGCAGATAGGGAGCGAACGCCACCCTGACGCCGGCCACCGCCTGCACCGCCGTCCACAGCACCGTGGCGGCACGGGCGCGGTCCTCTTTCACCAGCTTCCACGGCTCGGTGGCGTTCAGGTAGGCGTTGACCTCAGCCGCCGCTCCCAGCGCGGTCCGCAAGCCGGCCCTCAGCTCGACGGCTTCGATGTGGGCCGCTTCCTCTTCGAGGGCGGCATCGACCGCCGTCAGCAGCTTCCGATCCTCGCCGGCCAGCTCGCCCGGAGAGGGGACCGCTCCATCGAAGTTCCGCGACGTCAGGCTGAGCGTCCGGTTCACCAGGTTGCCCCAGGTCGACACCAGCTCCTCGTTGACCCGGCGGACGATCTCGTCGTCGAACAGGTCGGTGTCGTTCTGCTCCGGGAGCACCGACGCCAGGGCGAAGCGCAGGGCGTCGGGCTCGAGACGGTCCAGATACCACGAGAGCGGACGTCCCACGCCCATCGACTTGGATGCCTTGCGGCCGCCGAAAGTGACGTATTGGTTGGCGGGCACGTTGGTGGGCAGGTTGAGCCCGCCGTGGCCCATCAGCAGCGCCGGCCAGTACACGGCGTGGAAGGGGATGTTGTCCTTGCCGACGAAGTAGTAGCTCTCGGCGCTCGGGTCGGTCCACCACTTCTTCCATGCATCCGGGTCGCCCTGGCGCTGCGCCCATTCCTGGGGGGCGGAGTAGTAGCCCATCACCGCCTCCCACCACACGTAGATCGACTTGCCCTCGCCGATGTCGTCGACGGGGATGGGGATCCCCCAGTCCAGGTCCCGGGTGAAGGCCCGGTCCTGCAGCCCGTCGCGGACCATGCCGAGGGCGAAGTTGAGGACGTGGGGCCGCCAGCCCTTCCGGGTCAGCAGCCACTCCTCGAGCTGCTTCTCGAAGGCGGAGAGCCGCCAGTAGTAGTGCTCGGTCTCCCGCAGCACCGGCGTGGACCCGGTCAGCTTGGAGCGGGGGTCGATGAGGTCCGAAGGGTCGAGAGTCCGGCCGCAGTTGTCGCACTGGTCGCCGCGGGCGTTGGGATAGCTGCAGTGGGGGCAGGTGCCTTCGATGTAGCGGTCGGGGAGGAACTGGCCCCGCTCCTCGTCGTAGAACTGCTCGGTCACCTTCCGGTACAGGTGCCCGTTCTCCAGCAGCTTGAGGAAGAACTCCTGGGCGACCCGGTAGTGGATTTCGGTCCCGGTGGTGGTGAACAGGTCGAAGGAGATCCCCAGGCGCTCCCAGTAGCTCAGGAACTCGGGGTGGTAGCGGTCGACGATCTCCTGGGGAGTGACGCCTTCCTGCTCCGCCTTGACCGTGATCGGGGTGCCGTGGACGTCGGACCCCGAGACCATCAGCACCTCGTTGCCGGCGAGCCGGTGGTAGCGGGCGAAGATGTCCGGGGGCAGGTAGGCGCCGGCGATGTGGCCCAGATGCAGCGGGCCCTGGGCGTACGGCCAAGCGACAGCGACGAGGATGTAGCGGGGTTCAGACATCAGACGGAAAGGGTACCGACCCCGCCGAGGTCGGTGATCGGCAATTGTCGCCCCCGGAGGCCAGCAGGCGCCATCCGGTACCATCGGTCACGTGACACTCACCCCCACCCGCCAGGCGATCCTCCCCGACAGGCTCACGAACTCGACGCTCACCTCGTTCCTGCGCTCGGTGCCGTCGGTCGACGAGGTGGCGGTGGCCGAGCGCGTCGCCTCCCTCTCCACGCGCTCGATCAAGCGGGAGTCGAAGGCCCACGCCTTGCGGATGGCCATCTCGATGATGGACCTGACCACTCTCGAGGGCATGGACACGCCGGGCAAGGTGATCCAGATGAGCTCCAAGGCGGTCCGCCCCGACCCCACCGACCCGTCGATTCCGTCCGTGGCGGCGGTGTGCGTGTACCCGGCGATGGTGCCTTACGCCCGCCAGGCGGTGGAGGGAACCGGCGTGAAGGTGGCGTCTGTGGCCACCTACTTCCCCTCCGGCCAGGTCGACATCGGCCTGAAGGTGGAGGAGACCCGCCAGGTGGTGGAGGCCGGTGCCGACGAGATCGACATGGTGATCAATCGGGGGGCGTTCCTCTCCGGCGACTACTTCCGGGTCTTCGACGAGATCGTCCGCGTCAAGGAGGCCTGCGGCGACGCCCACCTGAAGGTGATCCTCGAGACGGGCGAGCTGCAGACCCTCGACAACGTCCGCCGGGCGTCGGTGCTGGCGATGGCCGCCGGGGCCGACTTCATCAAGACGTCGACCGGCAAGGTGAGCCCGGCGGCGACGCTGCCGGCGACTCTCGTGATGCTCGAGGCGATCCGCGACTTCTGGGCGGCCACCGGGGTGAAGGTGGGGATGAAACCCGCCGGCGGCATCCGCACCGCCAAGGACGCCATCCGCTACCTGGTGGTGCTCAACGAGACCCTGGGGGAGGAGTGGATGAGCCCCGACTGGTTCCGGATCGGGGCCTCGTCGCTGCTCAACGACGTGCTCATGCAGATCCGCTGGCTCGAGACGGGCCGCTACCAGAGCGCCGACTACTTCACGAAGGACTGACCGATGGAGCCGCAGACCACAGAGAACACCGAGGTGGCGAGCCGCAAGGCCGATGTGCTGGCTCCCCGGATCGAATGGGAGTACGTCCCGTCCCGGGAGTCGACCGACATCGTCGAGATAGCCGACCGCTACGACCTGTTCATCGGCGGCGAGTTCCGCAAGCCGAAGAGCGGCAAGTACTTCCCGACGGTCGATCCCGCCACCGAGGAGACCCTCGCCGAGGTGGCCGAGGCCGGCCCCGACGACGTCGACGCCGCGGTGGCGGCGGCCCGGGCCGCCTTCGAGGACGGCTGGGGACGCATGCCGGGCTCGGAGCGGGCGAAGTACATCTTCCGCATCGCCCGGATGATCCAGGAGCGCTCCCGGGAGCTGGCCGTCCTGGAGACGCTCGACGGCGGCAAGCCGATCAAGGAGTCCCGCGACGTCGACCTGCCGCAGGTGGCAGCCAACTTCTTCTACTACGCCGGGTGGGCGGACAAGCTCGAGTACGCCTTCCCCGGCTTCCGCCCCGAGCCGCTGGGTGTCGCCGGCCAGGTGATCCCCTGGAACTTCCCGCTGCTGATGCTCGCCTGGAAGGTGGCGCCGGCGCTGGCGACGGGCAACACCGTCGTCCTCAAGCCGGCCGAGACCACGCCGCTGACGGCCCTGGTCTTCGCCGAGATAACCGCCGAGGCGGGGCTGCCCCCGGGGGTGTTCAACGTCGTCACCGGCGCCGGTGAGACGGGAGCGGCCGTCGTGGGCCATCCCGACGTCGACAAGGTGGCGTTCACCGGCTCCACCGAGGTGGGCAAGCTGATCCAGTCGCAGGTGGCCGGAACCCGCAAGCGCCTGACCCTCGAGCTGGGCGGCAAGGCGGCCCACGTGATCTTCGACGACGCCCCCATCGACCAGGCGATCGAAGGGGTGGTGAACGGGATCTTCTTCAACCAGGGCCACGTGTGCTGTGCCGGGTCGCGGCTGTTCGTCCAAGAGAACATCCACGACCTGTTCGTCGACAAGCTCAAGGCGCGTCTGGCCACGCTGCGGGTGGGCGACCCCCTCGACAAGAACACCGACGTCGGCGCCATCAACAGCCGCCAGCAGCTGGAGAAGATCCGCCAGCTCGTCGAAGCCGGAGTCGAGGAAGGCGCCGAGATCTACCAGCCGCAATGCGAGCTCCCGGACCGGGGCTACTGGTTCGTCCCCACCCTCTTCACCGGCGTGTCCCAGTCGCACCGCATCGCCCAGGAAGAGATCTTCGGGCCGGTGCTGTCGATCATGAGCTTCCGCACCCCCGCCGAGGCGGTCGAGAAGGCCAACAACACCCCCTACGGCCTCTCCGCCGGCGTGTGGACGTCGAAGGGATCCCGCATCCTGTGGATGGCGGACCGGATGAAAGCCGGGGTGGTGTGGGCCAACACCTACAACAAGTTCGACCCGGCTTCGCCGTTCGGCGGGTACAAGGAGTCCGGCTTCGGCCGGGAGGGAGGACGTCACGGCCTCCTCAACTACGTGAAGCACGCAGGAGGGCGCCCGTGAGCCGCGTCGACGTCCGCAAGACCTACAAGCTGTACATCGGCGGGGAGTTCCCCCGCTCCGAGTCGGGTCGCTCCTATCCGGCTCTCGACGCCCGGGGCCGGGTCGTCGCCCGGGTAGCCCAGGCCTCACGCAAGGACCTGCGCGACGCCGTCCGTCACGCCCGCAACGCCCAGGCGTCGTGGGCGGCCCGTTCCGGATACAACCGGGGCCAGATCCTCTACCGGGTGGCGGAGATGATCGAGGACCGCTTCGAGACCTTCGTGAGCCAGGTCCAGGTCACCGACCCCGACCGCCGCCGGGCCCGACGGGAGGTGACGGAGGCGATCGACACCATCGTGTGGTACGCCGGCTGGGCGGACAAGTTCGCCCAGATCTACGGCAACCTCAACCCCGTCGCCGGCCCGTTCTTCAACATCTCCGCTCCCGAGCCCACCGGCGTCGTCGGTATCGTCGCCCCCCAGGACTCGGCCCTGCTGGGCCTGGTGTCGCGTCTGTCGGCGGTGCTGGTGTCCGGCAACACCGCGGTGGTGATCGCGTCGGAGTCGCGGCCGATGCCGGCGGTGACCCTGGCCGAGGTCCTGGCGACCTCCGACGTCCCGCCCGGGGTGGTGAACATCCTCACCGGCCACACCGACGAGCTGATCCCGTGGCTGGCCGACCACATGGACGTCAACGCCATCGACGCCGCCGGCGCCACGCCCGAGCAGCGCCGGCGCATCCAGGAGGGTGCGGTCCACAACGTGAAGCGGGTGGTGCTCGACGGCGAGTTCGGCGACCGGTCGCCGTACGTGATCGCCGCCTTCACCGAGACGAAGACGGTCTGGCACCCCAAGGGCCTCTGACCCAAGAGGCGGTCACGGCGGCCGGGGTCGCACTTCGTATTGGTGGCTGCGGGGACTGGTCCAGCAGAAGGTGCCGGGTTGGGGTTGGGCGAGTTTCCATCCGGCTTTGTGTTTGGCGCGTAGGTGGTGGCGGGCACAGAGCGGGCCGAGGTTGAGGATGGTGGTTTTGCCATTGCGGCTGACGGGCACGGTGTGGTCGAGGTGGCATTTGGTGGCTGGTCGGCTGCAGCCGGGGAACACGCAGGCGGGGTTGGTGGCTTCGATCCAGCGGCGTTGGGTGGTTGTGGGGCGGCGGCGGGTGGTGCCCACCCAGATCGGAAGCCCGGTGGCGGGGTCGGTGACCGATGCCTCCCAGGGTGAACCGTGGAGCGCGTCGGCTATCTGGCGGGCGAGGTCGGAGACGACCGGCCCCCAGTCTTCGAGGTCGCCGGCTCGTTCGGTCAGGCCCATGAGGGTGGGGAGGTCGATCGTCAGCCTGACCCCGCCGCTGGTGTGTGTCGGGTAGGTGGCCTCTCCTGCCAGGAGGGCCAGGAACACGTCGGCGCGGATCTGGTCGAGGGTGCGTTCGTCGCCGTTTCGTTTGAGGTGGCGGGCGATGGCTTTGATGCGTGACCACGCCTCTGCGGCTCTGTCGGGTGGGAGGTGGCGGCCCACCAGGTCGGCGGTGCCGTCCGGGTTGGACGCTGTCTCTATCCGCCGCTCCTTCTGCCCGTGTTCGAGGCGACGGCGAGCAGCTTCGGGATCGATTTCGGTGACGAGGCGCCGGACCCGGCGGCCGAGCTGAGCGGTCGTCAACTGCTCCGCTTCGGACAGGATCTGGTCGATGACGGCTGCCGCCTCGGTGTCGTCGAGCAGAGCCGTCTCCTCGCACAGGACCCTCGCCCGGGGAACGTCGATGCGGCCGGCCTGCAGCGCAGCCAGCACCTGAGGAAGCCGTTCCAGATCCAACGCCAGCTTCACCAAAGAATCAGCCGACCGGGACGTGAGCGTCAACGCCGCCGCTACCTCGTCGGAGACGAACTCGTCCACCCCTCCGGTCCGCTCCGGAGGCGAGCCGGCAGAACCAGGCGGGGTGTGGGCCAACTCGGCGACATCAGCCAACAACTCCGCCTGCAGGTGCGAAACCAGACGGGAACGTGCCCGCATCAACTCCACCAGCTGGTTCCCGTTCAGCTCCCGCCGATCGACCCGAGCCAGACGCCAAGCCAACAGAGGCCCCGCCTCCACCGCCTCCAACCCCCGAGTAGGAGAAACCGACACCCCACCCGGAGAAGTCTCCACCCATTCCCCCAACATGACCCCAACCTATCGGAGCGCTGGGACATTCTTGGCCCGGGCCATGTCCCAGCTCACCGTTACGCTCCGGCACTCAGAAAGGAGGGCGGCTGAAGCAGCGACTCGTCCCCATCGACGTCCCTTTGGAGCTGAAGAGGACGCTGGCTCCCCTCGGGGGCCGGTTCGACGCGGACGGGTGGTGGCGCACAGCCCGCACCCCCGAAGGTCCCGTCACGCTCCACTTGGAGGGGATCGACGGTGGCGTCCAGGCGACGGCGTGGGGGAGCGGCGCCGACTGGGTCCTCGAGCGTGTCCCGCGATGGATCGGGCTCGGTGACGAGCCGGAAGCTCTCGTCACCGACCACCCGGTGGTCGGCCCGCTCGCCCGGCGTCACCGCGGCATGCGCTTCGGTGCCACCGGTCTCGTATTCGACGCCCTCGTGGTCGCCGTCGTCAGCCAGAAGGTGGCGGGCAAGGAGGCGGGGATCAGCTTGCGCCAGCTCTGGCGTCGATTCGGGGATCCTGCGCCCGGGCCGCGGCCCCTGAGGCTGCCGCCCGACCCCGAGCGCATGGCCGAAGCGCCGTACTGGGAATACCACCCACTCGGCATCGAGAGACGACGGGCCGAGGTCCTCCGAAAGGTGGCGGCCGATCACCGGCGGATCGAGCGGCTGGCGGAGGTGCCATCGGCCGACGCGCAACGTTGGCTGCGGCGCTACCCGGGAGTGGGGGAGTGGACCGCCGCCGAGACGGTGGCCATCAGCCACGGCGACGCCGACGCGGTGTCGGTGGGCGACTACCACCACAAGCACATCGTCGCCTGGCATCTGACCGGGCGGCCCCGCGGCACCGACGAGGAGATGCTCCGGCTGCTCGAGCCATTCCGCCCCCATCGGGGCCGTGTCGTGCGGCTCCTCACCATCCTCGGCCACGAGCCCGCCTTCGGGCCGCGGATGCCGCTGCGTCGGATCGCCGGCGCCTGATCGAAGCAACGACGCGGGGCGTGTTAGCTTGCCCGAGGTGGGCCAGTTCTTCGCCGGGATCATGGGGATCCTCTCGAGCCTCCTCATCCTCTTCCTCTTCGCATGGGTGGCTCGGGCCCTGCTCGACGCCCGCCAGCTCACGTGGCGGCGGCTGCTCCTCGCCGCCCTCGCCGGCCTCAGCGTCGGCGGGCTGGCGGCAGCCCTCCTGGTCCTCGACGAGCTGGGCGACATCGCCCGGCCCGATGCGGCCGCCTTCAACCTCGTGGCCATCCCCTTCACGATCATCGGGACGATGGGGGCGGTGGTGGTCCTCGAGCTCCTGTTCAGCCGCGCCCCACAGAAGAGGAAGCGGCCGCGGTTCGCGCTGTTCCGCCTCGTGCGCAGAGGAGGAGGGATCGCCCGGCGGGCCATGGAGATATCGCGGATCGCCGCCCGTCACGGCCTGTCGCCGCTGATCGGGTTGCGCCGGGGAAGCGGCACGGCCCACGCCCCCGAAGAGCTGGCCCGGCGCGCCCGGCTGGCATTGGAGGAGGCCGGCGGCATCTTCATCAAGCTCGGCCAGCTCCTCGCCACCCGTCCGGACCTGGTGCCGCCGGCCGTCCAGGAAGAACTGGCCCGCCTGCACTCGTCGGCGGCGCCGCTCGAACGGGAGGAGGTGGAGGCGACCATCGCGGCCGAGCTGGGGCGGCCGCTGTCGGAGGTCTTCTCCGAGTTCGATTGGGACCCGCTGGGTTCGGCGTCCATCGCCCAGGCCCATGCGGCGAGGCGGCGCGACGGCCGCCCCGTGGTGGTGAAGGTGCGCCGGCCCGGGCTCATGGAAGTGGTGGAGCGGGACCTGGCGATCACGCGGTGGCTCGCCCGCATGGTGACCCGGCGGACGGAGTGGGGACGGACGTTCGACGCCGAGGCGCTGGCCCAAGAGTTCAGCGACACCCTCATGGGAGAGTTGGACTTCCGCACCGAGGCTCGCAACCTCACCGAGGTCGCCGAGGCCTCGGCTTCCCATTCCTTGGTCCACGTGCCCCGTGTCCACGACGACCTCACCACCGACGGCCTTCTCGTCATGGAGCGCCTCGACGGGATCCCCCTGTCACAGCTCCCCGCCGACGCCCCCATCGACCCGCGCTCCCTCGCCGACGCCCTCTGCCGATCACAGGTGGAGGCGATGATCCACGGCGAGCGATTCCATGGCGACCCCCACCCCGGCAACGTCCTCGTCCTCGACGACGGCCGGCTCGGGCTCATCGACCTCGGCATCAGCGGCCGGCTCGACTCGTTCGAGAGGGCCGCCGTCTTCCAGATGCTGGTGGCGCTCCATCTCGAACAGCCCACGCTGCTGTACGAGTCGATGGTGTCGATCGGGGCCGTGGACCCGGCCATGCACGACCCGGACCGAATCGAGCGGGCGTTCGCCCAGTTCATGGCCGCCAACCTGTCAGGGAGCGGGCTGCCCTCCGCCGAGGCGCTCGTCGACCTCGTCCGGCTCACGGCGGAGCTGGGTCTGCGCCTTCCCCGCTCCACCGTGACGATGTTCCGGGCCCTCGCCACGCTGACGGGGACGCTCGAGCATCTCGTCCCCAACTACCCGGTCGTCGAGGTCGTCGCCGACCTGGGGGGCCTGGAGCTGAGACGACGGATGACGCCGGGCTCGGCCAAGGAGTACCTGCAGCAGGAATGGGCGGAGCTGGGGCCCATCCTCACCCGCCTGCCCCGCCACCTGGACCGCATCGCCACGATGGCCGAGCACGGCCGCCTGGTGGGCAGGGTGCGGCTCTTCAGCGAGGCCGAGGACCGTCACTTCTTCCAGCGGATGGTCAACCAGGCGTTGTTGACGCTGCTCAGCATCGGGGCGGGTGTCGTCTCGGTGATGCTCCTCCAGGTCGAAGAGGATCTGACCTTCGCCGAGTTCGCCGGGGTCGGCCTCTACGAGGTGCTGGGCTGGGTGGGCCTGTTCATCGCCGTGACTCTCCTGCTGCGGGTCCTCCTGGCAGTCCTGCGCACCGAATCGGAGATGAGGCGCCGCTAGCGGCTCCCGAGATCGGGGATGCCGGCGGGGAAAGGAGTGGTCTCCACCGACGTGAGCGGGGTGAGGGTGGCGAACCCGTAGCCGAGGAGGGCGGTGTCGGAGGCCGGGTCGACGCCGGAATCGGGGGCTCCCACCTCGAACTGGAGGCGCTGGCCGGGGAGGTCGGCGATGGCGACCCGGAAGTAGCCGAACTCGTCGAGCTCCGCCCAGCGCAGGCCCTTCAGGTCCGAGAGGTCGCGGGCGGGCACGTTGAGGTTCAGGGTCATGAGGCCCGGGGACTCCGCCAGCATCCACTCGACCACGGCGTCGGCGACTGCCGCGGCGGTGTCCCAGCGCCACGGGTCGGACTCGGCCAGGCTCACGGCCAGCCCGCTGGTGCCGAACGTTCGCGCGGTGAGGACGGCGCCGACGGTCCCGGAGTGGACCACCGAGTGGCCCGTGTTGATCCCGGCGTTGATGCCCGACACCACCAGGTCGGGAGGATCGCCGAACGCTCCGAGCATCGACGACATCACCGCCAGGCCGGGAGGGCCGGCGATCGAGTAGGCGGGAAAATCCCCGATGTCCACCGGCTCGACCGTAACCCCGCCGACGGGGTCGAAGAATCCGATCCCCGTCCCGGCTCCGCTGCGCTGGTCGTCGGGTGCCACCACCAGCACCGAGTAGCGCTTGGCCAGGACACGTGCGAGCTCGTGCAGGCCCACCGACCGGATCCCGTCGTCGTTGGTGAGGAGGAGAGAGGCTTTCTCCTTCCGCGGCCGGCGGCGGGAAGAGACCTCGAGCCGGTCTTCGCTCTCGGAGACGGCCGGGCGGTGGTCGGTCACGGGTCCTCCCGGGCGACGTCGATGAGCGGCGTGAGGCGAGCTATCAGCTCGGCCGGCGACGAAGCGAGCCCGTGGCGGATCACGTTCGCCGACCCGGCGGCGCATGCCAGCCGCAGCGCCTCCTCGGGGTCGAGGCCGCGCACGGACGACACGGCCAGGGCGGCGGTCATCGAGTCACCGGCGCCGCTGGCGTCCACCACCTCGAACTCCGGAGAGCGGGCCCGGTAGCGGACTCCTTTGAACCGGGCCTTGGCTCCCTCGGCCTTGGAGACGACCACCGCTTCGGCTCCGGCGGCGGAGAGCCCTTCGATCACCCCCCACTCCGCGGTGTCGTCGCCCGGGTCCTCCATACGCCCGTCGGCGACCAGCTCTTCGTCGCTGACCTTGAGCACCCCGAGTGGGCCGCCGCTCAGGTAGGCGTCGAGCTCCTCGCCGTGCATGTCTCCCACCGTGTTCACCCCGGCCGCAGCCAGGTCGACGGCGAGCCGGCGGTAGAAGTCGACGGGGAGGGTGTCCGTGGGGCGGCGGCCGGTGAGCACGCACAGCCCCGCACCTACGGCGTGTTGCAGCGTCTTGGCGAACAGGTCGTCGACCTCGTGGCGGCCGAAGTCGGGGGCGCGGGCTTCCGCGACCTGGACTCTCTGCCCGTGCCGTCGGTCGTGGATGTAGGCGGCGGTCGGCCCCTCGGTGGTGACGGGGGCGAAGTCCATGCCGTCGGCTCGCACCAGCCCACGCACGACCACGCCGGCTTCACCGCCCACCGGGGCGACGAGGATCGGCCGCTCGCCCAGCTCCCTCACCAGGCGGGCGATCCAGTACCCCTGGCCGCCCAGATGGAAGTGGATGTCGTCGAAGCCCTCGCTGCCGGACTCCACCGTCACGGTGACGAGGATGCTGGGGGCGAAGACGCAGACCGTGGGGGTTTCCGAGCCCATCACCCGGGCCACTACCCGGCGCCCGGGCCGGCCAACCGTCCTAGTGGCGGACGAGGTTCGTCGAGGACAGCTGCGAGGCGGCGGCTTCGTCGACCATCCAGATCACCTCGGCGTCCCCTCCGAGCACACCGCGGGCGGGGAGGACCTCCTCGCCGTCGGCGGGCTCGAGCACCTGCCGTAGAGCGGGCGCCTTGGCCTCGCCGGTGACGAGGAACAGGATCCGGTGGGCGGCGCGCAGGAACCGGTAGGTGGCGGTGAGCCGGTGGGCGTCCAGCTTCGGCACGTAGTTGTCCACGTACCAGCGGCTCTCCGGCGCGTCGAGGGCGGCGGTCCCCGGGAAGAGCGAGGCGGTGTGACCGTCGTCGCCCATTCCCAGCAGGATCAGGTCGGCACGGCCGTCGGGATGGAGCGAGCGGAGCGTCGCCTCGAAATGTGCCGCCGAGTCCGCCGGCGTGAGCCACGGCGCCCAGCGCGGGCGGAAGAAGCGCGCTCCCACGTGGTCCATCAGGGCCGTGGCCGCCTGGTGGCCGTTGCATTCGGGGTGGTCGAGTGGCACCCAGCGCTCGTCGGACATCCAGGCGTCGACCTTGTGCCAATCCAGGTCGCGTCCCCGCAGCACCCGGTAGGTGGCCAGCGGGGTGGATCCTCCGGCGAGGCCCAGGCTGAAACGGTCGGGGGCGGAGTCGACGGCGCCGGCGATGAAGTCGGCGGCGGCTTCCGCCAACGATTCGGGGTCGGAGTGGACGATCACCTGCACGAGCCGACGGTATCAGGCGCCCGGATAGTGTGGGTCACCATGACCCGTTTCGTCCTCGACACCGACGCCGGAGGAGTGCCCGCCGTGCTGGAAGGCGACGGCCAGACAGGGATCCTCCTGGCCACCGGGGCGGGAGCCGGCCAGGACCACCCGGGAGTAGCCGGGCTCCGCACCCGCCTGGCTGCGAGCGGCTACCGGGTCATGACCTTCGAGTACGCCTACCGGGCGGCGGGCCGGCCCTTCCCCGACCGCCAGCCCAAGCTGCTGGCGGTCCACCGGGCGGCGGCCCGTCGCCTGCGCGACGAGGTGGGGGAGAGGCTCGTGCTCGCCGGCCGGTCCATGGGCGGGCGCATGTCCACGATCCTCGCCGCAGAGGGCGAACCGTGCGCGGCGGTGGTCGTCTACGGGTATCCGCTCCATCCGCCCGGAAAGCCCGACCGGCTCCGTGTCGACCATCTCCCCCGGATCCCGGTCCCGGCCCTGTTCATCAGCGGCGACCACGACGCCCTCGCCCCGCCGGAGGCGATCCGCCGCCACCTCGAGCCGCTGCCGGCGGCCACCGTGGCCTGGATCGAAGGCGCCGACCACTCCTTCCGTCGCCGGGGCACCGCCCCCGAGGCGATGCTCGACGAGTTGGCCCGGATCACCACCGAGTGGCTGTCCGCCACGATCGGCCCGGGCTTGGCGGATGCCGGGCCGGGCCGCGATAATCCATAGGCACCGCCCTTCCACGAGGAGTCTTTGCCATGGAACAAGTGAGTCTGCGCGCCCGGACAGGCCGGGTTCCCGGCACGCGGGCCTCGCGTCGCCTGCGCCGCGAAGGCCAGGTGCCGGCTGTCGTCTACGGGCACGGGATGGACCCGATCAACGTCTCGGTGGACGCCCGTGAGCTGTATGCCGCCCTCCACACCGATGCCGGCCTCAACGCGCTCATCAACCTCGACGTCGACGGCCAGGAGATCCTCACGATGGCCCGGGTCGTCGAGCGTCACCCGTACCGGGCGGAGTACCGCCACGTCGACTTCCAGAAGGTGTCGCTGACCGAGACGGTCACCACCGAGGTCCCGGTCCACTTCGAGGGCGACCCGGTGGGTGTGCGCGAAGGCGGTGTCCTCAGCCCGGCCCGCACCTCCGTCATGGTCGAAGCGCGCGTCACCCAGATCCCGAGCCACATCGAGGTCGACATCAGCGGCCTGGAATTGGGCGGCGTGGTGCGAGTCGCCGACCTGCCCGCCCTCGACGGCGTCACCTACCAGGAAGACCCCGAAGAGGTCATCGTCAGCGTGACCGCGCCGGCCACCGAAGCGGCCGAAGAGGCGCCCGAGGGCGAGGAAGAGGCCGCTGCCCCGGCCGCCGAGCCCGCTGAAGCTGCCGAGGAAGGCGGAGAGGCCTCCGCCGAAGAGTGAAGGCGATAGTCGGGCTCCGCAACCCCGGCCCCGAGTACTCCGGCACCCGCCACAACCTCGGCTTCGAAGTGGTCGAGGCGGTGGCGGATCGCCTGGGGGAACGGCTCAAGCGGGGCCCGAGCCGGGTCCGCTGCGAGATCGCCGAAACCCGCGTCGACGGCGAGAAGTTGGTGCTGGCCGCGCCGCTGTCGTACATGAACGAGTCGGGCGGCCCGGTTCGGGCGCTCGCCGACTACTTCGACGTCGACACCCGCCGCGACCTGCTCGTCGTCCACGACGACATCGACCTGCCGTTCGGCAAGCTCCGGATGCAGGTGGGTGGCGGCACCGCCGGCCACAACGGACTGCGCTCGATCGAGCGGGCCCTCGGGCACCGGGACTTCCACCGGCTCAAGGCCGGCGTCGGCCGCCCGCCCGGCCGGATGGACCCAGCCGAGTTCGTGCTCCGGCGGTTCACCAGCGCCGAGCGGGCGGAGATCGACCTGCTCGTCGTCGACGCCGCCGAGGCGGCGCTCGCCTGGGTCGGCGACCTGGAGAAGGCCACCCAGATGGCGGGGCAGCGGCGCCCGGCGTAGAGCCGTCGAATCGGCTCCGAGATCGTCCTAAGATCGCCGGGTCGTCGCCCGCCAGAGGAGGCAGCGATCTCGGTTCCCGATCTTCTCGCTTTGGCACGGGTTCTCGTAGTGCCCGTGATCATGGCGCTGACACGCGCGGGGGACGAGATCGCCCACAACCTGGGCTGGGCGGCCGCCGTCTTCGCCGTCGCCGCCCTCACCGACTTCCTCGACGGCTACCTCGCCCGACGCTGGAAGCAGGAGTCCGTGCTCGGCGCCTTCTTGGACACCACCGCCGACAAGGTGCTCGTCACCGGGGCGCTGTTGGCACTGGTGTCGATCGACCGGGTGTCGATCTGGGCGGCGTTCGTGATCATCTTCCGGGAGTTCGCGGTGATGGCGCTGCGGGGCGTCGTGGCGACCAGCGGCGGCCTCATCCGTCCCTCCACCTGGGGCAAGATCAAGGCCGCCTTCCAGTTCGTCGCCATCCTCCTCGCCTACCTGCGGCTTCCCGACAGGTGGGGTCCCTGGTATCTCGACCAGTGGGCGATGGCCGTGGCGGTCGTGATCACCGTCGCCTCCTTCTGGAATTACCTCACCGCCTTCTGGCACGTCGTGCGCAAGCCGCAGCCGGCATGAGGAGGGCCGCATGAGGGTGGCGGTCACCGGCGGCTCGGGCGTGGTGGGTGCCGCCGTCGTGCGTCACCTGGTCGAAGCCGGCGACGAAGTCACCGCCGTGGCCCGCTCGGAGACGTCGGCGGCGAAGCTCCGGGAGCTGGGGGCCAGGACCGTCCCCGGCGACGTAACCGACCATTCGGCCATGGTCGCCGCCTTCCGGGGCGCAGAGGTGGTCTACCACGTGGCCGGAGTCAACGAGATGTGCTCGCGGGACCCGTCCCACATGTACCGGGTCAACGTCGACGGGACCCGCACCGTGCTGCGCGCCTGTGCCGCCGCCGGGGTGAGGCGCATGGTGCTCACGTCGTCGGCGACCACGATCGGTGAGCGGAAAGGCGAGGTCGCCACCGAAGAGACCGCCCACCGGGGCTACTACCTGTCGGAGTACGAGAAGTCGAAGCACCACGCCGAGCAGGTGGCGTTCGCCGAGAAGACCCGGGTCGAGGTCGTCGCCGTCAACCCCAGCTCCGTCCAAGGGCCGGGGCGGGCCACCGGCACCGGAAAGCTCATCCTCTCGGTGCTCAAAGGGAAGCTGCCGTTCCTCGTCGAGTCCGTCGTCTCCATGGTCGACATCGACGACTGCGCCGCCGGGCACCGGCTCGCCGCCCTCCATGGCCGCCCGGGAGAGCGTTACATCCTCAGCGGGTTCACCACCACCGTGTCGGAGGCCGTCGACATGGCGGCGTCGATCCTCGGGAGGCCGGTGCGGGCCCGGCTCCTCCCGATCGGCGTCGCCTGGGCCGGGTCGGCCGTGGTCGCCGCGGTCTCCCGGTTGGCGGGAAAGCAGCCGCCGCTGTGCCCGGAGATGGTGCGGGTGATCGCCCACGGCCATCGCCACGACGGCTCCAAGGCCACCCGCGAGCTGGGCCTGCGGTACCGAACGGCCGAGGAGACGCTGCGCCGTATGGTGGAGTGGTTCCAGGCCGAAGGCCTGATGTAAACCCCGTTCACCAACTCCGGCGGCCCACTTACCATTCGTCGGGTGACCCCTCTCGCCGCGCTCGTCGAGCGCCTGCGCCCCGACGACCTCCCTGCGGTCCCCGGACGCTGGGCCGTGGGCACGGGTGGGCGCGCCTTCGCCATCGCCGCTCTCGCCGCCCACCAGGACCGCCCGCTCCTGGTCGTCACACCGGGGGAGCGGGAGGCCGAGGAGCTGGTCGAGGACCTCGAGCTGTTCAGCCCCGACGTGCTCCTTCTTCCCGCCTGGGAGACGCTCCCGTTCGAGCACGTGTCACCCAATGCCCAGACCATGGCCATGCGCGCCCGCGCCCGCCACCGGCTGGCGGAGGGCACCGGCGGCCTCATCGTGGTGGCGCCCGTCCGGGGGGTGGTGCAGAAGGTGAGCCCCTCGGGGGTGGAGCCGATCACCTTCGAGCGGGGGATGGAGGTCGACCTCACCGAGCTGACCCAGCGGCTGGCGTCGTTCGGCTACCACCGGACGGACCGGGTCGAGAGCCGGGGCGAGTTCGCGGTCAGGGGCGGGATCGTCGACGTCTTCCCCGCCCAGGCCGACATGCCGGTGCGGATCGACTTCTGGGGCGACGAGGTGGAAGACCTCCGCGAGTTCGCCGTCGCCACCCAGCGATCCGCCGACCGGCTCGATTCCGTCGAGGTCTACCCCGCCCGCGAGCTGCGTCCTGAAGGGGAGATCGCCGAGCGGGCCGCCCGCCTCGTCGAGACCGAACCGTGGGCGGCCGAGACCTTCGAGCGGATCGCCACCGGCCAGACCTTCCCGGGCATGGAGTCGTGGATCCCCTGGCTGGTGCCCGACCGCACCCTCCTCGACGAAGTGGGCCACGCCGTCGTGGTCCTCGTCGACCCCAGCCGGGCGCGCGACCGCGCCCGCGAGCTGATGAAAGAGGAACAGGAGCTGGCCGCCGCCCTCGCACCCACCTGGGGGGAGCGGGCGCCGAAGGCGGGGGAGCACCCGCTGCTCTTCGGTGAGCTCGAGCCGAGGGGCCCGACCCTCGAGATGCCGACCGTCCCCACCGGGCCCGCCGACCCCGTGCTCCAGGTACGCGGCTTCGACGCCGTCGCCGGCGACCCCGAATCGGTCGCCTCCGGGCTCGGGCGGCTCATCTCCCGAGGCATGGCGGTGGTGGTGGCGATGGACGGCGAGCCCGCCGCCCAGCGGGTGTCCCGGGTCCTCGGCGAGCACGGCCTGGCCATCGCCACGGGGAAGGAGTTCACCGGCGAGGCGGTGGTCCTGTCCACTGGCATCCACCACGGCTTCGTCGCCCCCCAGGCAGGAGTGGCGGTCCTCGGCGAGCAAGAGATCGCCGGGCGGCGCCGCTCCCACCGCCGGGCGGGACGGAGGAGAGCCGCCGAACGGCAGGACTACGGCGACCTCGCCGAAGGCGACTACGTCGTCCACCACCAGCACGGCATCGGCCGCTTCGAGGGCCTGGTCACCCGCACCATGGCCGGGGTGGAGCGGGAGTACCTGGTGATCGCCTACCAGGGCGGCGACCGGCTCTATGTCCCCACCGACCAGCTCGCCGCCGTCACCAAGTACACGGGCGGGGAGACACCCCGCATCTCCCGGATGGGCGGGAAGGACTGGTCCGAGCAGCGCAACCGGGTCCGCAAGGCAGTGGCCGCCGTGGCCGAGCAGGTCGTCGACCTCCACCGTCGCCGTGCCCGGGCCAAGGGGTTCGCCTTCCCGGCCGACACCCCCTGGCAGCGCGAGATGGAAGAGGCGTTCCCCTACGAGGAGACGCCCGACCAGCTCACCGCCATCGCCGAGGTCAAAGCCGACATGGAATCCGACAAGGTGATGGACCGGCTCGTCTTCGGCGACGTCGGATTCGGCAAGACCGAAGTGGCGATCCGGGCCGCCTTCAAGGCGGTCCAGGCGGGAAAGCAGGTGGCGGTGCTGTGCCCCACCACCCTCCTCGCCCAGCAACACCACCAGACCTTCTCCGAGCGGATGGCCGCCTACCCCGTGAGGGTTGAGGTCCTGTCCCGGTTCCTCACCCCGCGCCAGCAGAAGGAAGTCGTCGCCGGGCTGGCCAGCGGAGCCGTCGACATCGTCGTCGGCACCCACCGGCTCCTGTCCGACGACGTGAAGTTCAACGACCTGGGGCTCCTGGTGATCGACGAGGAGCAGCGCTTCGGGGTCAACGCCAAGGACGCCCTCAAGCGCCTCAAGGTCGGGGTCGACGTCCTCCCCCTCACCGCCACGCCCATCCCCCGGACGCTCGAGATGGCCCTCACCGGCATCCGCGACGTGTCCCACATCCGCACCCCGCCCGAGGACCGCCATCCCATCCTCACCTACGTGGGCCCATGGGACGAGCAGGCGGTGTCGGCGGCGATCCGACGCGAGCTGCTCCGGGAAGGGCAGGTGTTCTACGTCCACAACCGGGTCCAGTCGATCGAGCGGGCTGAAGCCCGCCTCAGACAGCTCGTCCCCGACGCCCGCTACGCCGTCGCCCACGGCCAGATGTCGGAAGGCCAGCTCGAGCAGGTCATGCTCGACTTCTGGTCGGGGGAGTACGACGTGCTGGTGGCCACGACGATCATCGAGTCGGGGCTCGACCTGCCCCAGGTGAACACCCTGATCGTCGAACGCGCCGACTTGCTGGGGCTGGCCCAGCTCTACCAGCTGCGGGGCCGGGTGGGCCGCTCCAACCAGCGCGCCTACGCCTACCTGTTCCACCCCGCCGACCGGGCCCTCACCGAAGAGGCTCACCGCCGCCTCGAGGCCATCGGCGAGGCCACCGAGCTGGGGTCCGGCTTCCGGCTGGCGCTGCGCGACCTGGAGATCCGCGGCGCCGGGTCGATCCTGGGCGAGGTGCAGTCAGGCCACATCGCCGCCGTGGGTTTCGACCTGTACGCCGAGCTGGTCGCCGAGGCGGTGGCCGAGCTCGAAGGGCGCGAGCACGAGCCGACGGCGCCGCCGGAGGTCCGCATCGACCTCCCGGTCGACGCCCAGCTGCCCAACTCCTACGTGTCCGACCAGTCGGTGCGGCTGGAGGCCTATCGGCGTCTGGCCGCAGCCACCAGCCACGCCGACATCGACGACGTCGTCGCCGAGTGGACCGACCGGTTCGGCCCCCTTCCCCCACCGGCGCTGGCGCTGATCGACATCGCCCGGATCCGGGTCGAGGCGATCCGCATCGGGCTGCGGGAGGTGGTGAAGCTCCGGGACGAGATCCGCCTGTCGCCGGTCGACCTGTCCGCCTCCCAGGAGGTGCGGCTGGAGCGGATCATGCCCCGGGCGGTGCTGCGGGCGGCCGAAGGCACCCTGTTCATCCCCGCCCCGGAACCCCTCATCGAGGGCCTGCTCGACTTCCTCCGCACCATGTGGCCGGCGCCGGCAGAGCAGGCCGAGTCGTCGTAGGACGTGTTGGCGAATAGCATCAGCCGCCTATCCCCCTTCTTTCGTCCAGAGGTTCACTCGTGAAGAAGCTGATCTCCATTGCTCTCGCCTCCGCCCTCGCCCTCGCCGCCTGCGGAGGCAGTTCCGGCGGTGTCGCCGCCACGGTCAACGACACCGAGCTGACCGTCTCCGACGTGGAGGCCCTCCCCTACGAGAGCAGCGGCACCATGGAGCCGGCGATGTTCGCCCAGTACCTGACCGTCCTGATCCAGCTCCAGATCCTCGAGGACGCCGCCGCCGCCGAGTTCTCGGTCGAGCCGGCCGAAGACACCGTCGACGCCGAGATCGAAGAGCTGCTCGCCCAACAGGGCGGGGAGATCACCCTCGACCAGATCGCCCAGATCCAGGGCCTGTCGCCGGACGCCCTCCGCCGGATCTTCCGGGCGACGCTCATCCAGGAGGAGGTCGCCGACCGGCTCGGCGAGACCCTGGAGGGCCCGTCCGCTGAGGAGCTCGACGAGGCGCGGCGCCAGCAGGAAGCGAGCCTGACCGAGGTCTGCGTGCGTCACATCCTCGTCGGCACCGCCGAGGAGGCCGAGGCGGCCATGGAGAGGATCGAAGGCGGCGAGTCGTTCGAGGACGTCGCGGCCGAGGTCTCGACCGATCCCAGCGCCGCCGACAACGGAGGCGATCTCGGGTGCGCCCCCGCCGGCCAGTACGTCGACGAGTTCCGCGACGCCGCCGTCACCGCCGAGATCGACGAGCTCGCCGGGCCGGTGGAGTCGACGTACGGCTTCCACGTCCTCCAGGTCTACGATCGCACCGCCCCCGAGCCGCCGAGCGACGACGAACTGCGCGAGCAGCTCCTCGAGCAGGACAAGATCGTGGCGCTCGAGGAGTGGCTGATGGACAAGTTCCGCGAGGCCGACGTGACCGTCAACGAGGAGTACGGGACATGGGTGGTCGATCCCCAGCCGATGGTGCAGCCGCCGGGCACCGAGAGCCAGACGCCGACGCCGGACACGTCGGCGCCGGCGACGACCGCTCCGTCGACCACCAGCGGCGGCTGATCGTCACCGGGCTGGGGCCGGGGGACCTCTCCCGGCTCCCCGCGACCCACCGCCGGCTCCTCGAAGACCCCGCCTACACGCTGGTGGTGAGGACCATCCACCATCCGGCCGCCGCCCAGCTCGCCGAGCGGCGCCAGGTGATCGCCTGCGACGACCTCTACGAGAGCTCCGACGGCTTCGACGACGTGTACGAGGCGATCGCAGAGCGGGTCGCCGGGCACGCCGCCGACGGTCCCACGATCTACGCCGTCCCCGGCAGCCCCATGGTGGGGGAGTTCGCGGTCCGAAAGCTCCTCGCCCGGCACCCCGACGCCGAGGTGGTGCCCGCCGAGTCGTTCGTCGACGCGGTCCTCGCCGCAGTCGGCTACGACCCTTTCGACCGGGGCCTGCGGATCATCAACGGCCACGAACTGCCGCATCCGCTGGCCCTCGACGCCCCCACCATCATCGGCCACCTCGACTCCCCGGAGGTGCTCGCCGACGTCAGCGCCTCCCTGTCCCGGGTCCTGCCGGAGGGGGCGGAGGTCACGGTGCTGGCCAACCTGGGAGCCGACGACGAGCAGGTCGTGACGGTGCCGGTGGATGCGGTCCCCGCCGACCTGGCCGGATTCCGGACCTCCATGTTCGTCGACACCGACCCGGCGGGCCTGGTCGGCCTGGTCGGGGTCAGCCGGCGCCTCCGCGCCGAATGCCCCTGGGATCGCAGCCAGACCCATCACAGCCTGCTGCGCCACCTGCTCGAGGAGACCTACGAGCTGGCCGAGGCGGTGTCGCGCCTGCCCGACGACGACGCCGAGGTCGACTACGTCGCCTACGACGCGGTCGAAGACGAGCTCGGCGACGTCCTGTTGCAGGTGCTGTTCCATGCGGCCATCGCCGCCGAGAAGGGGGTGTTCGACATCGACGACGTCGCCACCCGGCTCCGGGAGAAGCTCGTCCGCCGCCACCCCCACGTTTTCGGCGACGTGGAGGTGAAAGACGCCGACGAGGTGGCCGCCAACTGGGAGCAGATCAAGAAGCAGGAGCGCGGCGGCGTCGAGCCGCAGTCGGCCCTCGACGGCGTGCCGGCGGGCATGCCCGCCCTCGAGCGCGCCGAGGCCGTCCAGCGCAAGGCCGCCAAGGTCGGCTTCGACTGGGAGGGCCCGGCCGAGATCGTCGGCGTCCTCCGCCAGGAGGTCGACGAGTTGGAGGAGGCGCTGGAGGGCCGGGGCGACGCGGTGTCCGAGCTCGGCGACGTGATGTTCACCGCCGTCAACCTGGTTCGTCATCTCGGTGTCACCGGCGAGGAGGCGCTGCGGCGGGCCACCGCCCGCTTCGAGGAGCGGTTCCGGGCGATGGAGGCGGAAGGCCCTCTCGAAGGCCTCACGCTCGAGGAGCTGGACGCCCGGTGGCAGGCTGTCAAGGAGAGGCTGAGCGACCGGCAATGATCGGCCCAGGGTCCCGGATCCGATACGCTGGGGCCTTCTGAGGCGGTGCTAGCGTGCCGCTTCCGTGACAAGGAGGGTCCCGATGTCCACTCAGATCAGTTCCATCCGGGCCCGTGAGATCCTCGACTCCCGGGGCAACCCGACCGTCGAGGCCGAAGTCGTCCTCGCTGGCGGCGGTTTCGGTCGAGCTGCGGTTCCCTCGGGGGCGTCGACAGGGGCGCTCGAAGCCATCGAGCTTCGGGACGGCGGAGACCGCTTCGGAGGTAAAGGGGTCTCGCGGGCGGTCGAAGCCGTCAACGAGACCATCGCCCCGGCCCTGGTGGGGATGGACGCCACCCACCAGCGGGCCGTGGACCAGGCGATGCTCGACCTCGACGGCACACCCAACAAGGGCTCGCTGGGAGCGAACGCCGTCCTGGCGGTGTCTTTGGCGACGGCCCGGGCCGCCGCCGACCAGCTGGGCGTCCCGCTCTACCGCTACCTCGGCGGTCCCGGCGCCCACACCCTGCCCGTCCCGATGCTGAACGTGCTCAACGGGGGAGCCCACGCCGCCAACTCGGTCGACATCCAGGAGTTCATGATCGTGCCCGGCGGCCTGCCCTCTTTCCGCGAGGCGCTGCGGGCGGGCGTCGAGGTCTACCAGGCACTGAAGAAGGTCCTCTCCGGGCGCGGCCTGTCCACCAACGTCGGCGACGAAGGCGGCTTCGCCCCCAACCTGCCCACCAACCGCGCCGCCCTCGAGCTCCTAGTGGAGGCGATCGAGACGGCCGGCTACGAGCTGGGCGGAGAAGTCGCCCTGGCGCTCGACGTCGCCTCCTCGGAGCTGTACCGGGAGGGCGTCTACACCCTCGAAGGGGAGAAGATGACCTCCGCCGACATGGTCGAGTACCTGGCCGGCCTCGTCGAGGAGTTCCCGCTGGTGTCGATCGAGGACGGCATGGCCGAAGACGACTGGGACGGCTGGGTGGCTCTCACCGAGCGGCTGGGCACCAAGGTCCAGCTCGTCGGCGACGACCTGTTCGTCACCAACTCCGAGATCCTCGCCCGGGGAATCGAGCGTGGCGCCGCCAACGCCATCCTCGTCAAGGTCAACCAGATCGGGTCGCTGACCGAGACGCTGGAGACGATGGAGATGGCCGCCACCGCCTCGTACGGGCGAATGGTCTCCCATCGCTCCGGCGAGACCGAGGACACCTTCATCGCCGACCTCGCCGTCGCCACCAACGCCGGCCAGATCAAGACCGGCGCCCCGGCCCGCAGCGAGCGGACCGCCAAGTACAACCAGCTCCTGCGGATCGAAGAGGACCTCGGCGACGAAGCCCGCTACGCCGGCTGGGAGACGTTCCGGAGACGTCGATGAAGCTGCACCGGGTGGCGCTCGTCTCCTTCACCCTGACGTTGCTCCTCGTCGGCCTGGCGGTGGTGACCAACGTGGTCCCATACCGCCAGATCGTCGAGCAGAACCGGCAGGTGGCGGAGGCAGCCGCCGAGCTGGCGGCCCTCCGGGAGGAGAACGCCCTCCTCGCCGCCCGGCGCGACGCCCTCAAGACCCCGGTCGAGATCGAGCGGCTGGCACGGGAGAAGCTCGGGTACGTGCGACCCGGCGAGATCGCCTACGTCGTGCTCGACCCTCCCCAGGCCCCGACCACGACCACGGTCCCCGTCGACGACGAGCCCATCGAAGACGAGTCCCTGCTCGAGGAGGTGTGGGACTTCGTGACCGGCGCCGACCTCGTCAAGTGAGCGACGAGGCGACGGTCGAGGCTCAGATCGGCCGTCCTCTCCGGGCCGCCTCCCAGGTGGTCGCCCGCTGCCATCTGGGGCTGCCGGTGGTGGTGGCGGTTCCCCCGATCCTCGACGACGGCACCCCGTTTCCCACCCGCTACTGGCTCACCTGCCCGCTGGCGGTGACTCGCATCGGCCGCCTCGAGGCGTCGGGAGGCGTGAAGCGTATGGAAGCCAAGGCGGAAGCCGACGCCGAGTTCGGCGCCGCCTTGGCCGAGGCCCATCGACGCTACGAGGCGGAACGGGACGCCCTGGTGCCCGAAGGGGCCGAGCCGCGGCCCCGGGGGGGAGTGGGAGGAAGCAGCCGGGGGGTGAAGTGCCTCCACGCCCACTACGCCGACCACGCCGCCGGCAACGCCAACCCGGTGGGAGAGCTCGTCGCGGCGTGGATCGAGCCGCTCGACTGCGTCGTGCCCTGCGTCATCGAGGGCGCCCGCAACCCCGACTGGTCGCCGCGCCCTTGACGATGCGTCTCGCCGCCGTCGACATCGGAACCAACTCCGTCCGGCTCCTCGTCGCCGACGCCGACGGCTCCGACGTCCTGCGCCTCACCCGGATCACCGGGCTGGGGCGGGGCATGCAGCACACGAGGCGGCTGAGCCCAGAAGGCCGCGCCGAGACCCTCGACGTGTTGGGCGAGTACCGCCGGGAGATGGAAGCTCTGGGTGTCGGGCGGATGCGTTGTGTCATGACCGCGGTGGGCCGCTCGGCCGCGGACGCGGCGTCGTTCCTCGACGAGGCCGAAGCGGCGCTCGGGGCGCGGCCCGAGGTGATCTCCGGCGAAGAGGAGGCGCGGCTCTCGTACCGGGGTGCGGTCTGCGGGCTGGGCCAGGCCGACTGGACGGTGATCGACATCGGCGGCGGCAGCACCGAGATCGTCACCGAGACCGCCGCCCGGTCGGCGGACATCGGCTCGGTGCGCATGACCGACCTGTTCTTCGGCACACGGCCGGTGCCGGACGATGTCGTGGAGGCCGCCCGGGCCCACGCCCGTGGCATCCTGGCGGGCGCACCCGCCCCCGACGGGGTGATCGGCGTGGCGGGCACGTGGACGACGCTCGCCGCACTGACGTTCGGGCGGTACGACCCCGACCTGGTCCACCACTCGACCCTCGACCGCGAGCAGGTCTCGGGATGGGTGGAGAGGCTGGCGGGGCTGTCGGTGGCCGAGACCGCCGCCCTCCCCGGCATCGAGCCCCGCCGCGCACCAGTCATCCTGGGCGGGTCGATCGTCGCCGAGCAGGTGATGGAGGCGCTGGGCGTCGACCGATGCCTGGTCTCGGAGCGAGACCTGCTCGACGGGATCGTCGCCGGCCTCCGCGACGGCGAATAAGCGGCCCGGCGAGTCCGGTACCGTGAGATGGATCGTTCGCCCGGGTGGCGGAACTGGTCAGACGCGGAGGTCTTAAAAACCTCTGTCCCTCATGGGACGTGTGGGTTCGACTCCCACCCCGGGTACTTCCGATCTGGGTCCCGGGCGCCGTGCCCGGCGGGTGACGATCGCACGGTCTTGGCCACCGAGGTTGCACAGATGGGCCCCAGCCCGCATGCTGGCGACGTCGTGTCCACCGAAAGCCCCGCCCTCACCGACTCCCGGCTCGCCAACCTCGGCGCCCGGCTGATCGCCGAAGCGTACGACGACTTCGAGAACCGCTTCCGCATCGTCACCCGCCGGGCCCGGGTCAGGTTCGCGGAGAGGGACTGGAAGGGGATGGCGGCGGACGCCCGCGAGCGGCTCGACCTCTACGAGCGGGCGGCCCGGCGCACCGCCGACTCGATCCGGGGGCTGCTGGAGAACCGCACCCAGGACCGGATGGTGTGGGCGGGGATGAAGGCGGTCTACTCGGGCCTGATCATGGGGCGCCACGACTGGGAGCTCGCCGAGACGTTCTTCAACTCGGTGACACGGCGCATCTTCACCACCGTCGGAGTGGATCCCAGGATCGAGTTCGTCGACTCCGACTACGAGTCGCCGCCGTCGGATCCGGTGACCCCCATCCATCGCACCTACCCGGCCATGCCCATCCCGGAGCTGGTGAGGCGCATTCTCCGCGACTCCGGGCTGGGAGCCGACTTCGTCGACCTCGACCGGGACGCCGCCCGCGCCGCCGAGCGGATCTCCGAGCACCTGCGGTCGGTGGGGGCGCTGCGGGTCGTCGACCGCTGCGAAGTGGTGGACGCCGTCTTCTACCGGGGCAAGGGCGCCTACGTGATCGGCCGCATCTACTCGGGGCCGCACGTGGTGCCTCTGGTGCTCGCCCTGCTGCACCCTCCCGAAGGCGTGGTCCTCGACGCCGTGCTCCTCACCGAGAACCAGCTGTCGATCCTGTTCTCGTTCACCCGGTCCTACTTCCACGTCGACGTCGACCGGCCGTGGGACCTGATCCGGTTCCTCCGCTCGCTGATGCCGCGCAAGCGCCTCGCCGAGCTGTACATCAGCTTGGGGCACAACAAGCACGGCAAGACGTCGCTGTACCGGGAGCTGAAAGCCCACATGCTCACCTCGGGCGACCGCTTCGTCCTCGCCCGGGGCGCCCGCGGGCTGGTCATGGTCGTGTTCACGCTGCCCGGCTTCGACGTCGTGTTCAAGGTGATCAAGGACCGGTTCCCCCCACAGAAGACCACCACCCGATCCCAGGTGAAGGAGAAGTACCGGTTCGTGTTCACCCACGACCGGGCGGGCCGCCTCGTCGATGCCCAGGAGTTCAACTACCTGGCCTTGCCCCGGGACCGTTTCGAGCCCGAGGTCCTCGACGCCCTCATCACCGAGTGCGCCCGCTCGGTCGACGTGGACGAGGAGACCGTCACCATCCGGCACTGCTACGTCGAACGCCGGGTGATCCCCCTCGACCTGTACCTCCGCCACGCCGACCTGGCCCTGGCACGGGAGGCGATCGTCGACTACGGCAACGCCCTGCGCGATCTCGCCGCCTCCGGGATCTTCCCCGGCGACCTCCTGCTCAAGAACTTCGGGGTCACCCGCCACGGCCGGGTCGTCTTCTACGACTACGACGAGCTGTCGCCGCTCACGGAAGTCAACTTCCGCCACCTCCCCGACAGCCCCGACCCGGAAGTCGACATGGCACCCCAGAGCTGGTTCTCGGTCGGCCCCACCGACGTCTTCCCCGCCGAGTTCTCCACCTTCCTCGGGGTGAAAGGCGCCATCCGCCAGGCGTTCGAGGCCCACCACGCCGAACTGTTCGACGCCGACTGGTGGCGATCCACCCAGGAGAGGGTGGAGAACGGGGAGATGATCGAGATATATCCCTACGACTCCCGGGCTCGTCTCGAACCGCGATTGCGTTAGCCTCGGAGCCGTGGCTGATTACCCGAGCGAATACGAGTTGTCGGTCGTCCTCCGCGACGGGAGCGGAGTGCAGATCCGGCCGATCCGTCCCGACGACGGCGACCTGATCAAAGACCTCTTCGAGCGGCTCGGTCCCGAGAGCCGCTACTTCCGGTTCTTCCGGGTCAAGAACACCCTCGACCCCGAAGAGATCGAGTACTTCACCAACGTCGACTACCACGAGCGGATGGCGCTCGTCGCCATCGCCCAGGACCGCTTCATCGGCGTCGGCCGATACGACGCTCTCGCCGACGACCCGTCGACGGCCGAGGTCGCCTTCGCCGTCGCCGACGACCACCAGGGCCGGGGGGTCGGCACCGAGTTGCTGCTCCTGTTGACCTCGTACGCCCGCAACCACGGCATCAAGCGCTTCAAGGCGTACGTCCTGCCCGAGAACCGCCAGATGATGCGGGTGTTCCGCAACTCGGGGTTCGAGCTGACCCGGACCCTGGAGGAAGGCATGTACACCGTCGACTTCCCGGTGGAAGAATCCGAGAGCTCGATCGCGGCGTGGGGCGAGAAGGAGCGCCGGGCGGTCACCGCGTCGCTCGGGCCCATCTTCGTGCCCCGGTCCATCGCCGTGATCGGCGCCTCCACCGACCCCGGCTCGATCGGCAACCGGCTGTTCCGGAACCTGCTCCGCGACGGGTTCACCGGCCCTCTGTACCCGGTGAACCCAAATGCCCGGGTCGTCAACTCGGTGCGGGCCTACCCGTCGGTGCTCGACATCCCCGACGAGGTCGACCTCGCCTACATCGTCGTCCCGGCCGCCATCGTGCTCGATGTGGTCCAGCAGTGCGTCGAGAAGGGCGTCCGCGGCATCGTCGTCATCAGCGCCGGCTTCTCCGAGACCGGCCCGGAGGGCAAGGCCCGGGAGAAGGAGCTCCTGTCGATCGTCCGCCGGGCGGGCATCCGCATGATCGGCCCCAACTGCCTGGGTGTCATCAACACCAACGCCGCCGTCAGCATGAACGGCTCGTTCTCGCCGGTGTACCCGCTGCCCGGCAACATCGCCATGTCCTCGCAGTCGGGGGCGCTGGGCATCGCCATCCTCGACTACGCCACCGAGGCGGGGATCGGCCTGTCGTACTTCGTGTCGGTCGGCAACAAGGCCGACGTCTCCGGCAACGACTTGCTCCTGGCGTGGGAGGAGGACCCCAACGTCGACGTCATCCTCCTCTACCTGGAGTCGTTCGGGAACCCGAAGAAGTTCTCCCGCATCGCCCGCCGCATCTCGCGCCGCAAGCCGATCATCGCCGTCAAGTCGGGTCGCACCACCGCCGGCAAGCGGGCGGCCTCCAGCCACACCGGAGCCCTCGCCTCGTCCGACGTCGCCGTCGACGCCCTGTTCCGCCAGGCGGGGGTCATCCGGGTCGACACCATCGAGCAGATGTTCGCCGTCGGGCGGCTGCTCGCCGACCAGCCGATCCCCGGAGGGAGGCGGGTCGGGATCGTTACGAACGCCGGGGGCCCCGGGATCCTCGCCGCCGACGCCCTCGAAGCCAACGGCCTCCAGCTCCCCGCCCTCAGCGACGGCGTGCAGCAGAAGCTGCGGGAGAAGCTGCCGGCGGAAGCCGCCACCTCCAACCCGGTGGACCTCATCGCCTCGGCCGGGCCGGAGGAGTTCTATCACGCCACCTCCACCCTCATCGAGTCCGGGGAAGTGGACTCGGTGGTGGTCATCCACGTGGAGGTGACCCCCGGGCTCGCCCTCCCGGTGGCAGACGCCCTCCGTCGCTGCCAGGACGACCACCCCGGCGACGTCACGCTGCTCACGGTCTTCATGGGCGGAGAAGACGCCGCATCGCTCCTCGCCGGAAAGGAAGGCTCGCGGACCATTCCCCACTACCAGTTCCCCGAGCAGGCCGCCCTGGCGCTCACCCGGGCCGTCAACTACGGCGAGTGGAAGCGCCGCGACCCTGGCTCCGTGCCGCACCTCGCCGACGTCGACCAGCCCGCCGCCCGGGCGATCGTGGACCCCGCGCTGGACCGGCTCGGCCCCGAGGGCGGCTGGCTCGAGCCGGAGGAAGTCATGGGCCTCCTCCAGACGGTCGGCCTGCGCGTGCCGATCACCAAGACGGCCACGACCGAAGACGAAGCGGTGGCCATCGCCGCCGAGATCGGCCGGTCCGTCCTCAAGGTCATCTCGCCGTCGGCCCTCCACAAGTCCGACGTCGGCGGCGTCGTCCTCGACGTGTCCGGCGAGGAGGAGGTGAGGGCGGCGTACCGGCAGGTGACATCGGCGGTGCCCGACCCCCAAGGCGTGGTCGTGCAGTCGTTCGTCCCCGCCGGGCACGAGGTCATCATCGGGTCGACGGAGGACCCCAGCTTCGGCCCGCTCATCGTCTTCGGGATGGGCGGTGTCACCGTGGAGCTGCTCGGCGACGTCGCCTTCCGCATCCATCCCCTGACCGACGTCGATGCTTCGGAGATGGTCCGCTCGATCAAGGGCTTCCGGATGCTCGAGGGCTACCGGAACATGCCCGAGGGTGACGTGGAGGCGGTGGAGGAGGCCCTGCTTCGGGTCTCCACCCTCATCTCGGAAGTTCCCGAGATCGTCGAGATGGACCTCAACCCGGTCAAGGTGCTCGCCCCCGGCGAGGGCGTCGTGGTGGTCGACGCCCGGATCCGGGTGGAGCCGATCGCCCCGGCGGAACGGCCCGAGCTGGCCGACCTGCCGTCGGTGAAGTGAAGTCGAGACAATCGGAACCGGAGGAGAAGTGCCGCTCGTAGAGTTGTCGCGCGACGGGGCCGTCGCCCTCGTCACCTTGAACCGCCCGCCCGTCAACGCCCTCGACCAGCAGCTGTCACAGGAGCTGACGCAGGCGTTCCGGGAGTGCGCCGACCCGGCGATCCGGGCCGTGGTCGTCACCGGAGACCCCCATTTCGCCGCCGGCGCCGACATCACCGGGTTCAAGACGGCGTTCGAATCGGGAACCGACGACGAGCTCGCCGGGGCCCTCACCGAAGCGATCTGGGCGCTGGAGTCGCTGGAGAAGCCGACGATCGCCGCCATCCAGGGCTTCGCCCTCGGCGGCGGCCTCGAGCTGGCGATGGGGGCCGACTTCCGCTACCTGGCAGAAGACGCCAAGGTCGGCCAGCCCGAGATCCTGCTCGGGTTGATCCCGGGTGCGGGCGGAACCCAGCGCCTGCCCCGCCTCGTCGGGTACCAGGTCGCCAAAGAGCTCGTGTACTCGGGACGCCACGTCGGCGCCGAGGAGGCCCAGGCGATCGGCCTCGCCGACAAGGTGGTCGCCGCCGACGAGCTGCTGGAGGTGGCCATGGCCGATGCCGCCAAGTGGGCGGAGGGCCCCACCCGGGCACTCGCCGCCGCCAAACGGGCGCTCAACCAGGGGTGGGGCCAGCCGATGGTCCAGGCGCTCGAGATCGAAGCCGCCGAGTTCGCCAACGCCTTCGCCACCGAGGACGCCCGCGAGGGAGTGACGGCGTTCCTCGAGAAGCGAAAGCCCACGTTCACCGGCCGCTGAGGCGCTTCCCCACCCGGTCGGCGAACAGGGCCAGGTTGCGCCGCCACACCACGGCCAGGATCCACTGGGCGACGAAGGCGGTGACGGGCCCTGCCAGCCACAGAGGAAACCGCAGCTCCTCGGTCCAGGTGAAGCGGACGCCCCCGGCGAGCGGGTCGAGGCGGAACCTGCCCCAGCCGCCGACGGTGCCCACGTGGGCGACCTCGATCAGGCGCTTCTCTTCCCAGGCGGTCACGACCAGCCAGTCGGAGGCGCGCAGCGGGCCCAGCCGGGTCGCCACCTGCATCGTGGTGCCGACCCCGCGCCTCTGCTCGTCGGCGAACCGGATCGAGTCGGCGTCGGCCATCCACTCGGGGTGGGAGCCCAGGTCCGCCACCTCTTGCCAGACGAGGTCCAGCGGGGCGTCGATCACCACGGACACGGACACCGAAGGCATCGCCTCAGAGCCTAGGTGAGCGCCGTTTCGGCGGTCGTCGTGCCAACATGGGACCCGATGCTGTACGTAGACCACGCTGCAACCACCCCGATGCGCCCCGAGGTCGCAGAAGCGATGCGGCCCTTCTACAGCGACACCTTCGGTAACCCCTCCGGTGTCCACGAGATCTCACGGCGGGCCAAGGACGCCCTCGAGGAGGCGCGCGAGCGCGTGGCCCAGATCCTCCGCTGCGAGCCGCTGGAGGTGGTGTTCACCAGCGGCGGCACCGAATCCGACAACCTCGCCCTGAAGGGAGCGGCGCTGGCGGCCGGGCGGCGGGGCGGCGTGGTGACGGTGGCGACCGAGCACGAAGCGGTGCTCCAATCGGCCGCGTTCCTGAGCCGCATCGGCTGTCCCGTCAAGATCCTCGGAGTGGACCGCGACGGCCTCGTGGACCCGGAAGCCGTCGCCGCCGCCGTCGACGAGGAGACGGCGGTGGTGTCCGTCATGTGGGCCAACAACGAGACCGGCGTCATCCAGCCGGTGGCGGAGATCGCCGCCGCCGTGCGGGCGGTGTCCGACCGCGTCCTCGTCCACAGCGACGCCGTCCAAGCGGCGGTGTCCGAGGAGGTCACCTTCGACGACGTCGACCTGCTCACGATCGCCGGCCACAAGTTCGGCGGCCCCAAAGGGGTCGGGGTGCTCGTCGTGCGATCCGGGACCCTCCTCGAGCCCGTCCTCCACGGAGGCGGCCAGGAGCTGGGCCGCCGCTCCGGCACCCACAACGTCGCCGGAGCCGTGGGCTTCGCCACCGCCCTCGAGCTGGCCGTCGCCGACAGGGAACGGTTCCGGCGCGACGTCGGCGAGGCGCGACGGCGGTTCGAGGAGCGGCTGATCAGCAAACGCCCCGATGTGGTCATCAACGCTCCCGAGGACCGCCGGCTCGTCCAGCACTCCCACGTCCGCATCCCCGGGACCCGCAACGAGACCGTCCTGATCCGCCTCGACCGGGCGGGGGTGGCGGCTTCCGCCGGCTCCGCCTGCCAGTCCGGGGCGAGCACCCCCAGCCACGTGCTGACCGCCATGGGCCGGACCTTCGAGGAGGCCCGAGAGAGCCTCCGCTTCTCCTTCGGGTGGACCACCCGGCCCGAAGACGGCGACGAGCTCGCCGACGCGGTCGTGGCCGCCGTCGAGGGCCCCGCCTGACCCGCACGTTGTAACCTCCGCCCAGCAATCGCGCAGGGCTGGGCATGTCACCATCCGATACGTGGCGGGAGGCGCTGGGTTCGCTCGAGCTGGGGCGGGGCCCCATCTTGGTCGTCGTCGAGAGCCCCGACGGCTCGATCGGTGACGTCCTCGACGCCCTGGCGCCCACGGGCCCCGTGGCGCGTACCGTCGCCGCCGAGGCCTCCCGGGCGATGGCGGGCAACATCGCCGACCGCCTCGGCCTGGGCGCGAACCCCACCGAAGGGGTGTTCGTGGTCGAGGAGGCCCAATGGGTCGATGCGTCGTCGCTGGGGCGCCTGGGGCGGCTGATCGGCGACCCGGCGGCTCGCCTCGTCCTGGTCCTGGGCCGCCGGCCGGGCCAGGGATGGGCGATCGACCGTCTCGTCGACACCGCCCGACGCCACCGCAGGCTCCTCGAGATCTCGATCGAAGCCGAGCCGCTGCCGGCACCCTCCGATGCCGCCGCCCGCGACCTCCTGGCCGCGGCAGGGCTGGTCGGCCAGCCCCTGTCGGTGGCGGTGGCGGCCCAGGTCCTCGCCATGTCGGAGGACGACACCCTCGCCCTCGCCGAATCCCTCGTCTCCGACGGCTACCTCACAGAAGCGCGAGGTGGGTTCCTGTGCGCCCGACCCGTGGCGGTGGGGGAGGCCCGACGGGGCCACGTCGCCAGGCGCCTCGCCGACGTCCTGGAGGGCTCCGGAAGCGGGCCCGAGGTGATCGGTTTGCTGCGCATGGCGGCCGGCGACCCGGCGGGCGCCTACCCGCACCTGCGGGCGGCGGCGTTCTTCGCCGCGGAGCGGGCGGCGATGGGTGAGGCCCACGAGCTGGCCGGCGCAGCACTGGAGGCGTCGGCTGCGATCTCTGCCGGCGCCCACGAGGTGGGGCACCTGCATCTGATCCGGGGCCGGCATCTGCGCGCCGCCGGCCGTTCCGACGAAGCCGCCGCGGAGCTGGAGGCGGCGGTGTCGCTTCTCGAGGGAGAGGCCCGGGTCGACGCGCTCGGGTTCGCCGCCGCGGTGGCCGACGACCGCCAGCGGCCCCAGGAGGCGGAGCGCCTGCTCGCCGTGGCCGAATGGGAAGCGGCCCGCCTAGGAGCCATCGCCAAACTCGGTTCTCTCAGCACGTTCCGCGCTCGGGCGCTGAACCGCCTCGGGTTCGCCGACGAGTGCGACGCCCTCGTCGAGAAGGGAATGCAGCTCCTCGCCGCCGGGGAAGCGACGGCGAACCAGCGGGCCAACGGCGAGAACAACCGCGCCTGGATCGCGTTCGACCGGGGCCAGGCGGTCCAGGCGGAGATGCAGTTCACCCATCTCCGCGACACCACTCCGCCCGACGACGTCGCCGGGCGAGCCGACAAGGAGGCGTGGCGAGCACGGGCGCTCTTCGCCTCCGGCCACCCCGACGCGGCGCGCAGCGCGGTGGAAGAGGCGAGGCGCCTCGCCGACCTGGCGCAGGTGGAAGCACCCCTGTTCCTGGCCGAGCTCGCCCTGGCGGAAGGCGGCCTCGCCTACGGGCGCCTGGGCGAGGCCGAAGCCGCCGCCGAGCGTGCCCTCGACCTCGTCGAGCTGCAGCTGCCCGCCTGGCGCAACGTGGTGCTGAGCCTCCTCGCCTCGATCCGCTCGAAGAGAGGAGAGACCTCCGCGGCCAAAGAAGCGCTGGAGGCGGCGGTCGCCGCCACGCCCCCGGGTGCCGATGGGTGGCGGCTGCGGTCACGATGCGCGGCGATCGGGATGGAGCTCGAAGCGGCCGAGGGGCGGTTCCGTCACCGCGACGCCATCGACCTCGCCGATGCTCTCCTCCAGGCCCGCCTGTACGGATGGGCGGCCGAGCTCATGTGCGTCATCGCCGAGCAAAGGCGGGACTCCCGCATCGCCCGGGAGGCGATGGCCCTGGCGGTGAACATCGGCAACCCCATGCTGGCCGCCCGGGCAGCCGAGGCAGGACGCCTGTGGCACGCAGCCGAGGCAGCCCCGGCGATCCGGGCGATCCGCGCCCTCGTTTCCCGCGTCCCCGAGGACTGGCAGGAAGACTGGAGGCGCCAGCCCGGCATCACAGCCGCTCTCGAAGCGCTCGAGCCGGCCCCCGACGCGGGCATCGAAGAGAGCCGCCGAGTCCTGGAGGAAGCGCTGGAACGTGCCGGCCTCGCCGCCGACACCGTGCTCAGCCCCGCCCAACGGCGCCGCCGCGGCCTGGTCGGGCCACCCCGGAGGTTGTCCATCGCCCAGATGATCGCGGCCGGCCTCGGCGTCGTCGTCCTCGCCGTGGGCGCCTCGGTGGCGGTGTCCCGGCTCACCCCCACGCCCCCGCCGGTGACGATCGTCCGGGAGGTGGCGGTCACCCAGCCCGCCGAGGCCTCCCTGGAGGACCTCCGGCTCGAACCGCCACCGGAGATCATCGGGTCCGCTCCCTACCGAGGCGGCGCCACCCGCACCGGGGTCCTCGACACGGCCGGCCCCAGGTCCGTGGACGGGTTCTTCTGGACCTACACCACCGCCGGGCCCATCGAGTCGACGCCGGTCGCCTACGGCCGGAACGTCTACGTGGCCAGCACCGACGGCACCCTCTACGCCCTGGACCAGACGACAGGCAACCAGGTATGGACGATGCGCACCGACGGGCGCATCACCACGACGCCGGAGATCGCCTCCGCTGACGTGGGGGAGGGGGTGACGTCGGCTCTGGTGGTGCTGGCCGGCGACGACGGGATCGTCCGGGCCCGTGATGCGCTGAGCGACCTCCAGTCCGAGGCGTGGGCGGTGCGGCTCGGCTCCAGGATCACGTCGTCGCCGGTGGTGGCGGATGGGAAGGCGTTCGTGGCGACGAGCGACGGGTCGGTGCACGCCCTCGAGCTCGTCGACGGCCAGGAGGTGTGGCGATATCCCGCCGAAGGCGATGGCCTCGGGGTGGTGAGCGCCCCCCTCGTGTACCACGACGGGGTGGTGTACGTGGGGACGGAAGGCGGGGAGCTGCACCTCATCGAGGCGGCGACCGGCGAGGCTCGCTGCCAATTCGACGCCGGGGCGGCGATCGTCGCCAACCCGGTCATCGCCGACGCCCTCTACCTGCCGACCAGGGGCAACACGATCTTCGTACGGCCGATCGGCGAATGCGGCCAGAGACCCGTCCCCGGCCGCCTGCCCCTGTACGGCACCGAGACCGCGGTCGAAGTGGCGCCGGCGATCCGCGGCGACCGGATGTACCTGCCGTCCGGCCGGTTCCTCTACTCCATCGACCTGCGCGACAACAGCCATGCCTGGCCCGCCTCCACCGTCGACGCCGGCAGCCTCATCTCCGGCGCTCCGGTGGTCGCCGGCGACGCCGTGTACTTCGGGACCGAGGACGGGCTCGCCATCGCCGTCGACGCTGAGACGGGCGACGAGTTGTGGAGATGGCAGACGGGCAACTTCGTGCGGTCGTCGCCGGCAGTCGTCGAGGGAGCCGTGTTCGTCGCCTCCGGCGACGGCACCCTCTACGCGCTGGGCGAGGAGTAGTCGCTACCGCAAGGCGCTCCGCCCGCTTTACCCTCTGGGTCGATGGCCCGTTCCGTTCTCGTCGCCATGTCCGGAGGAGTGGACTCGTCGGTCGCCGCCGCCCTGATGGTGGAGGCGGGCCACGACGTGGTCGGTGTGACGATGAAGATGTGGGAGGGGCCCAACGGGGAAGCGCCCACTTCGGGCTGCTGCACCGTCTCCGACGCCGAGGACGCCCGCCGGGTCGCCGCCCGCCTCGGCATCCCCTACTACGTCGTCGACTACACCGACCACTTCTCGACCGGGGTCATCGACCGATTCGTCGGCGACTATCTCGCCGGCCGCACCCCCAACCCCTGCGTGGAGTGCAACCGGACGGTGAAGTTCTCCGCCCTGCTCGACCACGCCACCGACCTCGGCTGCGACTGGGTGGTGACCGGCCACTACGCCCGCATCCGCCACGACGGCGGCAGGTGGCGGCTCCTGCGCGGGGCAGACCGCAGAAAGGACCAGTCCTACGTGCTGTCGATGCTCGGCCAGGCGGAACTGGAGCGGGTGCGGTTCCCCGTCGGTGAGCTGACCAAGGCCGAGACCCGCCGCAAGGCGGCCGAGCTGGGGCTGAGGACGGCCAACAAGCCGGAGTCGATGGACATCTGCTTCGTCCGCGGCGGCGACTACCGCCAGTTCCTCGCCTCGGCCGCCCCCGAGGGATTCGTGCCCGGCCCCATAGTCGACGAGCGAGGGCGAGTGGTGGGCCGCCACCAGGGCATCGTCGGGTTCACCATCGGCCAGCGCCGGGGCCTCGGCGTGGCGGTGGGCGAGCCGCGTTTCGTCACGTCGATCGATGCTCGCACCGCCACGGTGACGATCGGCCCGCGCCGTGACCTTCTGGTCGGAGCGGTGACGCTGGAACAGGTCTCGTGGGTGTCGGGGGAGCCGGCGAGCGGCGAGGTCCTCGTCCAGTACCGGGCCCACGGGGAGGCCGTTCCCGCCGTGGTCGACGGGGACAGGGTGGTCTTCGAGGAGCCCCAGCAGGCGGTCGCCGCCGGGCAGACGGCGACCTTCTACCGGGAAGACGAAGTGCTGGGCGGGGGGATCATCGCCTCCGCCCACAAGGCGGCCTAGAGCTCTTCTTCGGCCGGCTGCTCGGCGATCTGGCGGCGGACCTCGTCCATGTCCAAGGCCCTCACCTGGCTGATCAGGTCCTCGAGCACGGGAGGTGGCAGGGCTCCCGGCTCCCGGTAGAGGAGGATCTGATCCCGGAACACCATGAGCGTCGGGATCGCCCGGATGTCGAGGGCCCCTGCCAGTTCTTGCTGGTCGTCGGTGTCGACTTTGGCGAAGACGATGTCGGTGTGCTTCTCGGACGCCGCTTCGAACGTCGGGGCGAAGGCGCGGCACGGTTCGCACCAGTCGGCCCAGAAGTCGATGATCACCGTGTCGTTGCGGTTGATCGTGTCGGTGAAGTTGTCCTTGGTGAGGGCGATGGTCGCCACTGGCTCTCCTGGATTCGATTGCTTTCGGTTCAACCGCTACCCCCTGCGCCGAATTCCATGCGCGATTTCCCCCCTCCGGGACGAGCGACCAGACTTGCTCCATGGTGACGAGTGAGGCGGTAGGGGCGCCTCGGGTCGAGATGTTCGCCCCCTTGCGGGGCACGCGGGCGGGCCGATTCCACGACCTCCTCACGGCCGACTGGTCGCGAGCGGAGGAGCGGCTGGGCCGCGTCGTTTCCCGATGGCGGCCCCTGGCCGGGTTCATCGAGTTGAACTTCTTCCATCCGGTCCACGGGCCCTCCGGCGCGCTGGTGCTGACGATCACGACCGTCGACGTGTCCCGCCGCGCCCAGCGGGTGGCGCGCCTGGAAGTCATCCCCCACCGGGAGGTCGAGCCGTACCTGGCCCGCTGGGCCCGGGGGGAGACGGTGGTGGTCTCCGTAGAGGAGATGCCGCCCGATCTCGCCCGCCGCTATGCCACCACCAGGGTGCGATGGTCGCTGAACGTCCCGGTGATGGCCGACGGGGAATGGGTGGGGCTCGTCGGAGCCGTCGCCGACGCCGGGGGCTTCCAACCCGAGGCGATCTCCGCCTTCGAGGCGCTCGCCCGGCTGTTCACCGCCGAGTTGACGGCGGCGGAGGCTTGGGAGGCTTTCAGAGAGGATGTCGGTAATCGTTTACCGCGTCTAGTACGCTGACTACCGCGTCGCCGGCCACGGGGTAGGCTGGTGCGCCGAATCTCGTTGCCCCCCTTACGCCCCGGAGGGATTTGGAGAATGGATGCCGTCGTGGACCCAAGCGGCGAAGGTGCCGTCTACAACATCGGCACCGCCGCCCGAAAATCCGGATTGTCCGTCACGACGATCCGCACCTGGGAGGAGCGCTACGGCGCGGTGGTGCCCACGCGCGACGCGTCCGGGCGCAGGCTGTACAGCGCCGAGCAGATCGCCCAGCTGGCGTGGCTGCGCCAGCAGACCGAAGCGGGCCTGCGGGCGTCGGAGGCGCATCGCCTGCTGATGGCGGGCGAAGCCCAACTGGGATCGCCGGCGGCCGTCGTCGACCACGGCGTGGCATGGGCGACGCTCCTGGCCTGGGCGCAGCAGGAATCGGAATGGCTCACGTCCGTCCTCGCCGACCTCCGCCGCGGGCTGCGCAGCGACGCGGCGGCGATGGCGACCGTCATCGACAACCCCGTGGCGGGCCGGGTCCTGAGCCTCACCCACCTCGACCCCGACGCCGCCGAGTCCGGCGCACTCGACCGGCTGGCAGTGGTCGTGGCCAACGAGGTGCCGGGCCTCGAAGAGGCCCTCGCCGGCAGCGCGGCGAAGCTCCTCGAGGGGAAGAGCCTCGGGATCGGCCAGGACGTCGTCGTCGCTCCCATCGAGCAAGGCGGTGCGCTGGGCGGCGCTCTGGTGGCCGTCGGCCCCTCGGCCGAGGACCCCACGGCCCTGGCGGCCAAGGCGGTCCGTGTCATCGAGGCCCGATTGGAGGCCGACCGGGCCCGTTCGGCGTTCACCAGCCTGCTCGACTGAGTCCGTTTTCTCGTCGCCGCCCGGCGGTAGTGTCGCGCCCATGAACGAGATCGAGGCGAGGATCGTCGAGCTGCGGGAGAAGATCGAAGAGGCGAACTACCGCTACTACGTCCTCGACGATCCGACGATCTCCGACGCCGAATACGACGAGCTCATGCGGGAGCTCCGCTCCCTGGAGGAGCAGCATCCCGAGCTCATCACGCCCGACTCGCCGACGCAGCGGGTCGGAGCCGCCGTCGACCAGTCGACCTTCGCCGCCGTCGAGCACCTCCGCCCGCTGTTCTCGCTCGACAACGCCGAGTCGATGGCCGACCTCGAGGCATGGGCCGACCGGGTCCGGCGGGGCCTGGGCCACGACCCGAGCGGCTACGCCGTCGAGCTCAAGATCGACGGGCTGGCCGTGGTCCTCGTCTACGAGGACGGGCGGTTCGTGCGCGGGGCCACCCGCGGCGACGGGACGGTCGGCGAGGACATCACCGCCAACCTGCGCACCCTCGACCAGGTCCCCAAGCGCCTCCGGGGCGACGACGTCCCGTCCCTGCTCGAGGTCCGCGGCGAGGTGTACATGTCGTACGAGGCGTTCGAGGAGCTCAACCGCCGCCAGGCCGAAGCCGGTCAGCGCCTGTTCACCAACCCGCGCAACGCCGCCGCCGGCTCGGTCCGCATGAAGGACGCCTCGATCACCGCCTCCCGCCAGCTCGGCATCTGGATCTACCAGGCGGGCATCATCGAAGGCGGGCCGTCGCTGGCCACCCACACCGAGACGATGGCCTACCTCGCCGGCCTCGGGTTCCCGGTCAACCCCAGGTCGAGCCGGGTCGACGACCTGGCGGGCGTGGAGGCCTACGTGAAGGACGCCGAAGAGCACCGCCACGACCTCGAGTACCAGACCGACGGTGTGGTGGTCAAGGTCGACTCGCTCGCCGAGCAAGACGCCCTCGGCTTCACGGCCCGGGCGCCGCGTTGGGCGATCGCCTACAAGTTCCCCCCGGAGGAGCGGACCACCAAGCTCCTCGACATCCAGATCAACGTCGGGCGCACGGGGGCGGCCACCCCCTACGCCATCCTCGAGCCGGTGTTCGTCGGCGGGGCGAACGTCAGCCGGGCCACCCTCCACAACCAGGACCAGATCGCCTTGAAGGACATCCGCATCGGCGACCAGGTGGTGGTCCGGCGCGCCGGAGACGTGATCCCCGAGGTGGTGGGGCCGGTGGTGGCGGCGCGGACCGGCGAGGAGAGGGTGTGGCAGATGCCGGCCAACTGCCCGTTCTGCGGCCACCCCATCGTGCGCCCCGAAGGCGAGGCGGTGGCGCGCTGCACGGGAGGCTTCGAATGCCCCTCCCGTCTCCGGGAGTGGCTGTTCCACTTCGCCGGCCGAGGCGGCATGGACATCGAGCACCTCGGCTATCGGACCATCGACCTGCTGCTGGAGAAGGGCCTCATCCGCGGCCCCGCCGACCTGTTCACGTTCGACACCCGGGCGCTCCTCGAGGAGGAGGGTTGGGGCGAGACTTCGGTGGCCAACCTCGAGAAGGCGATCGATGCCGCCCGCAACCGGCCCCCGGCGCGCCTGTTGACCGCTCTCGGCATCCGCCACGTGGGGTCGACGATGGCCCGGCGGCTCATCCGCCACTTCGGGTCCATCCCCGCCCTGTTGGACGCCCCGCTCGAGGAGATCGCCGCCGTCGAAGGGGTGGGCGAGGTGATCGCCCGCGAGGTGAAGCGGTGGGCCTCCGACCCGGCGAACCGCGAGTTGATCGACCGCCTCGCCGCCGCCGGGGTGCAGATGGGCGAGGAGAAGGCTCCCTCCGCCGGCGGCGGGCCGCTCGAGGGCGTCACCCTGGTCGTGTCCGGCACCCTCGAAGGCTTCACCCGGGAGGAGGCCGAAGCGGCCATCGAAGCCGCCGGTGGCCGGGCCACGGGCTCTGTGTCGGCCAAGACCACCGCGCTGGTGGTGGGCGAATCGCCGGGAGCCTCGAAGGTGAACCGAGCCACCGAACTGGGCATCCCGATCATCGACGAGGCGACCTTCGTGCGGCTCCTGGAGGAAGGCCCGGCCGTACTCGAGGGCTAGGGGTTCAGTGGACCCGGAAGGACCACTCGAACTCGCCGCCCTCGGGGGCGCCCGAGACCTTCAGCCACTCCACCCGCACCGTGTGCTCGCCGGTGGACCACTCCGTCATCACCGCCGAATTGGCGTGGGGCGCCCACGTGTACACGCCGGTCGCGGGCACGAACTGGGCGTCGGGGATGGGCATCCCGTCCACGAAGATCGTCGCCTCGTAGCCGATGTCCAGGTCGACCGACAGCACGGCCTGGCGGATCACCGTCTCCCCGGGAGCGGGGGAGACCGCTTCGATCGGGCCCGGCAACTCGACGGGGTCCCCCTCGGGGGCGAGCGCCACCCCCAGGGCCACGACGGCCACCGCCAACAGTGCCAGCCCGGCATAGATCAGGCGATAGGGCACGTCATGGACGGTACCGCAGCCGGGCGGACAAGCCAGAAAAGAGCCGCCGCTGGCTAGCCTCGCCCCATGCGCACCAACCCCGCGCTCGACAGGGTCGGGGCCCACCCGATAGCCGGCCTCCAGCAGAAGGTGCGGCGACTGCGCGACGAAGGCGCCGACGTCATCGACTTCACGCTCGGCGACCCCCGCGAGCCGACCTGGGAGGAGATCCCCGAGCAGCTGCGCCGACACGTCCCCGCCGTCTCCCAGTACCCCACGACCAACGGCATCCCCGAACTGCGGCGGGCCATCGCCGGCTACGTGCGGCGCCGGTTCGGCGTGAGCGTGGACCCCGACACCCAGGTCATCCCGACATCGGGAGCCAAAGAGGCGATCTTCTCGACGGCGCTGGCCTTCGTCGACCGGGAGCGCGGCGACGCCGTCGGCTACCCCGATCCCGGATACCCGGTGTACGCCCGCGGCGCGGTGCTGGCGGGCGCCGAGGCGGTGCCGATCCCCGCCGGGGAGGGCTTCGTCACCACCGTCGAGTCGGTGCCGCCGTCGCTGTGGGGCCGCATGGCCATGCTGTGGATCTGCACGCCCTCCAACCCGACCGGAGCGGTGATGTCGGAGACCGAGCTCGCCGGCCTGGTGGACGAGGCGCGCCGCCACGACGTCTTGGTGTGCAGCGACGAGTGCTACATCGACCTCCATGCCGAAGGAGCCGAGCCGCCGCCGTCGGTCCTCCAGGTCGCCGAAGGCGCCCGAGGCGTCCTCGCCTACTTCTCGCTGTCCAAGCGGTCCGGCATGACCGGCTACCGCTCGGGGGCGATCGTCGGCGACCCGGCCGCCATCGAGCGGCTCTACCGGCTGCGGACGTCCACCGGGACGGCGTCGCCGGAGTTCGTGCAATGGGCGGCGGTGACGGCGTGGGAGGACGACGCCCACGTGGCGGAGAGGCGACGGATCTTCGGGGAGAAGCGCCGAGTCATGCGCGAAGGGCTCGAAGCGGCCGGGCTGGAGGTCGTCGCGTCGGAGGCGGGGCTGTACCTGTGGGTGAAGGTGGACGACGACCTCGCGGCCGCCGACGCTCTCGCCGACACCGGAGTGTTCGTGTCGCCCGGCCGCATCTTCGGCGACCGCGGCTTCGGATACCTCCGGCTCGCCCTGGTGCCCGACGTGGAGACGTGCCGGCGGGCGGTGGAAGTGATCCGCCGCGCCCTAGTTGGCGTGTAGCTCCTCGTTGAGGCCCGACCAGGTGCCTTTGGTGGGGAGGGCCTCCACCACGCCGGTGGTCGAGTTGCGGCGGAAAAGGAGCCCGCTGGCACCCGACAGCTCCCGGGCCTTGCGGCGGGTTCCGTCGGGGAGGGTGACGACGGTCCCGGCGGTGAGGTAGAGGCCGGCTTCGACGATGCAATCGTCTCCGAGCGAGATGCCCAGACCCGAGTTGGCGCCGAGCAGGCACCGCTTCCCGACGGAGATGATCTCGGTGCCGCCGCCGGAGAGGGTCCCCATGATCGAGGCGCCGCCGCCGATGTCGGTGCCGTCCCCGACGACCACTCCGGCAGAGATCCGTCCCTCGACCATCGACGCCCCCAGGGTGCCGGCGTTGAAGTTCACGAAGCCCTCGTGCATCACCGTCGTGCCCTCCGACAGGTAGGCGCCGAGTCGCACCCGGTCGGCGTCGGCGATGCGCACCCCGGTGGGCACCACGTAGTCGGTCATCCGGGGGAACTTGTCGACCGAGGTGACGTGCACGGGCCGGCCGGCGGCGAGGAGCCGGATGCGGGTCTCTTCGAAGTCCTCGATGGCGCACGGCCCCTGCGTCGTCCAGACGACGTTGTTCAACACCCCGAAGATGCCCTCCAGGCTGATCTGGTGGGGACGGACCAGGCGGTGCGAGAGGAGGTGGAGCCGCAGATAGGCGTCGTGGGGGTCGGCCGGAGGCTGTTCGAGATCCTCGATCGAGGTGGCCACCAGCACCCGATCGACCTTTCGGTCCGGGTCGGGCACGGCCAACGCGGCGAGCCGCTCCTCTCCGAACGAAGCGGCGGTGGCCGGGTCGATCCTCACCGTGCCCGGCGCCATCCCCTCGGATGCCCCCAGGCGAGGGCGGGGATAGAAGGTGTCGAGGACCTGTCCTCGGGCGTCGATCGTGGCGACACCGATGCCGCTGGCGCTCTCACTCATAGACCGCGGAGGCTACACGGCTGCGTCGTTAGGCTGGCAACCATGGACGCCCCCCTCGCCGACACCCTGGCCTGGCTCGTCGACATCCCCTCGCCGACCGGACAGGAAGACGAGATCTGCCGGAGGATCTCCGAGCGTCTCGGCTCCTTGCCCCAGCAACGGGTGCGGGACTCGCTCGTGGTGGGGCGGCCCTCCGGGCGCCCTCTCGTGGTGCTGGCCGGCCACACCGACACCGTCCCACCGCAGGGCCAGGGGCCGGCCCGGATCGAGAATGGGCGTCTCTACGGCTTGGGGGCGTCGGACATGAAGGCGGGTCTCGCCGTCATGATCCACCTGCTGGAGGACCCCGAGGTCGCATCCGGCCCCTACGACGTGGTGGGGGTCTTCTACGCCGCCGAGGAAGGCCCACACGAGCACAACCAGCTGCGGGACGTCCTCGCCGCCGCCGACTGGCTCTCCGGCGCCGACTGCGCCATCGTGCTCGAGCCCACCGACGGGGAGATCCAGTACGGCTGCAACGGGGTGATCAACGCCACCGTGCGTTTCCTCGGTCGGGCGGCGCACTCGGCGCGGCCCTGGTGGGGCGAGAACGCCATCACCAAGGCGGGGGAGTGGCTGGCCCGGCTGCACCGGGTCGAGCCCCGGTCCCACGTGATCGACGGCTTGGAGTACAGGCGCACAGTGGCGGTGACCCGGGCCGAGGGAGGGATCGCCAACAACATCGTCCCGGCGGAGTTCACGGTCAACGTGAACATGAGGTTCACGCCCGACACGACCGTCGAAGAGGCGGTCGCCGAGCTGCGGGAGATGTGCGCGGGCGCCGACGAATTCGAGGTCACCGACACCGCTCCGGCGGGAGCGGTGGCGGTGGACCACCCGCTGCTGTCCCGGTTGGAGGAATCCAGCGGCGCACCCCGCGCCGCCAAGCAGGGTTGGACCGACGTCGCCCGATTCACCGAGATCGGGGTGCCGGCGGTCAACTACGGGCCGGGAGAGGCCGCCCAGGCCCACCAGGCGAACGAGTCGGTCGACCTCCGCCTGGTGAGCCAGGTCCACGCCAACCTGCGCCGGCTCCTCACCTCCTAGTCCCCGGCGACGAAGAACCACCAGGTGCCGTCGTCGGCGATGCCGACCCGCCAGCCCAGGTACCCCTCGTACTGGCGCAGGTCCCCGACCGTTTCCGGCCCGAAGATCCGCTCCAGCTCCGCCCACGAGCCCTCGTCGCCCGGATCCAGGTGGGCGGCGGGCCATGCCCAGTAGCCCGCTTCGGTGTCCTGCGCCGGGGTGGTCGCCAGCACGCGGGCGAGGATCTCCAGCGGGTCCTCGCCCTGGCGTCCCTCGGCGACCCAGAAGTCGACGGGGTCCGAGGCGTCGCCGAAGCTGAGCGTGGTCCCGTGCTCCCGGGCGAGCTCCGCCAGCCCTTCGTAGTCGCACGACGCCGCCAGCCGGGCGAGCTGGCGGCGAGTGGCGGCCACCGGCTCGGGCAGGTCCTGGGACGCCAGGTCGGCGTCGGTTGTCCGGCAGGGCAGGGCGGCGCTGTCACCGCCGAGCCCGGCGTCCATGCCGACGTCCATGGTGACGTACGGGACGGCCATTCCCTCCTCGGCCGGAGGGAGCGACCAGGTCTCTCCCGAAGCGGACACGAGCACCGTCTGGTCCGGTGTCTGCACCGCCCAACCGCCTTCTCCCGACCACAGGTTGAAGGCGCCGGCGGGCACCTGCCGCTGCCACAGGACCTCACCGGTGCGGACCGACCGTACGACCAGCTCGGTGCCCTGGAAAGGCAGGAAGGCCATCGTCGCCCCGTCCGCCGACAGGGCGGTCATCGTGGTCCGGGGGAAGCACTCGTCCGACAGCGGGGAATCGATCGGCCCTTCGGTGATGTGCTGGAAGGAGTGCTCACGACAGTCTCCCTCGCGCACCAGGTCGATGACCAGGCCTCCCGCGTCGACCCCGACGGACGCGCCCGGCCCGTGCTCGATCGTGCCGAGGTCCCGGGTCTCGCCCGACTCGAGGTCGATGGCGGTCAACCGGCTCACACTCCCGTCGCCCGTCGGCGTGTCCGCCAGGTAATAGAACAGCGGCCGGCCGGCCTCGCCCACGCCGGTCCCGACGGGTACGAGGGTGGATCCGGGCGGGGGAGCCACGACCTGGCTCGGCTCCGTCGCCCCGGCCGCCAGACGCAGGACGGTCCCCTGCTCCCAGGGCATGGGCGTGGTGGAGTGCTGGAAGAGGATCCCGCCCTGACGGTCGGGAGCGACCCAGCTGATGCCCGCGTAGGGGCCCGAATCTCCCAGCTCGACCAGAGTGTTCCCTTCCCGGTCCAGGACTGTGATGCCGTCCGGCCCTCCGACGATCACGCCGGCGGGCTCGGGGAGGGCCTCCGGTGTGGTGGTCGTCGCCTCGGTGGTGGTGTCCGGCGCCGGCGTCTCCGGTGTCGAGGACGTGTCGGGCGGGACGGAGGCAGTGGGGTCGGTGGCGACGGGCGGGCCGGACGGCTGGGTGTCGAGCACGCTCAGCACCCCGACGAAGAGCGCCACCACGGCTGCGGCGCCGAGGACCCGGGCGGTGCGGGCACGGATCTGACGGCGGCGACCCTCCGCCATCACCTCTTCCAGGCGGTCCTCGGCCACCAGATGGGAAGTGGTCGCCTCCAGGTGGCTCCTGATGCGCTCCTCGGTGTTCATCGTTTCGTCTCCAGCTTGTGGCGCAGCTCGTTCATCACCCGGTGCAGGCGGCTCTTCGCCGTTCCTACCGGGATGCCCAGAGCGGCGCCGATCTCTTCGTAGGACCAATCCATCAGGTGACGCAGGACGACCAACGTGCGCTCCTCCAGCGGAAGCTCGCGGAGGGCACGTTCCACGTCCGGGTCGGGAAGCGGCTGGTGGACGGGATTGTCAGGGGGGCGTTCGTCGAGGTACTCGCGGGTCTGCTTGCGCAGCCGGGACCGGGCCCAGTTCAGGCCCACCCGGTACACCCATCCTGGGGCGTTGTCGTAGGTCGAGACGGTCGACCACCGCTGGTACGCCCGCGTCATCGCCTCGTCCGCCGCCTCCCGGGCCAGTTCCACGTCCCCCAACGTGGCGGCCAGGGCGCGGAAGACGGGCTGGTGGTGCACCCGATAGAAGTCGGGAAACTGCCGCTGCCGCAGGCGCGTCGTGGCATGTCTCAAGGCGGTCAAGTTCCTCCTTTGTCGCCCACAAACGCAGATCCCCCCTCGAGCGTTCTGCGTTCAGGAGGGCGACATCGAGATGTGGTAGGTGCCGGTGCCGTCGGTCAGCCAGTGCGGCCAGACGACCAGGCCACCGCCCTCCAGTGGGTGGACGAACATCTCGCACGGCCGGAGGGCGGAGATGAGGATGCTGTGGTGGTCGTCGGCGAGTCGGAACCGATGTCCCGAAACCGCCAGCGGCTCGTCGGCGTCACGCCACGGGCCGCCGTCGACGCGCAGCCGGGGGGCGGCGAGCCGCAGCGGGAGCTCGGGGCCCATCCTCACCGTCTCCGTCGCCGGCGCCGTCAACTCGAGGGAGAGCTTCCGCCCGTCGAGGTCGAGACGCACGGAGCTCCCCGACTCCGACCCCAACAGGAGCTCGGCTCGACCCCGCCCCTGGCTCCTACCCTGCACGAACAGGGGCTCGGGGGCGGGCTCGGTGCCTTCCTCTCCCACGAGCCGCCGCAGCAGCACCGCCGGGACCGAAGGCTGCACGGCGGTGACCGGCCACGACCCGTCCTTGTCGTCCCAGAAGGCCAGCACGCCCTCCGCCGGGTCGACGACGAGGGCGGCGGAGGTCGTCTCCACGTAGACCTCGTCGACCCCGTCGGCGTCGAAGTCCACGTCCTTCACCTCCACCCAGCTCTCGCCGCGCTTGAGCGCCCGATCCAGCGCCACCGCGGTTTCGAGCAGGTCCGGTTCCGGATCGTCCGCCGCGGGGTCGAGGAGGTGCTCGCGGGATTGCAGACGCAGCAGCGCATCCGAGACGGGGCTCCTTCCCGGCTGGACGGAGGCGCGCAGCATCAACTTGCGGTAGAAACCCAGCCGGGAGGGATGGGGCACGGGCATGGAGAGACGGGGCGCCAGCCGTCCGCCCGGGCCGTGCTCGGAGAGGAACCGGGTCACGGAGGTCACGTGCTTTCCGTGCTCCGACAGGAACTCCTCGAGGGCGTCGGGAGCCACCATCACCGCCGCCAGGCCCTCTCCATCCACGTCGGGGCGGTCCGCCGAGACGGGGACTCCCACCACGGCGGCGCCGGCTCGTTCGATCGGCCCCGGGGACGGCGCAGGCTCGGCCAGGAGCTCGGCGAAGAAGAACACGAGATGGTGGCCGGCGTCCCTGGCCACCGAGACGAGGCCCGGCTCCCACTCCCCGTCGACCCACAACCCGCCCGGGGTGATCCCCGCCATCTCCATCGCCGTCCTCTCCCGGTCGAGCTGGAGACGCAATTCCTCGGGGCCGATCCCGGTCACCAGCGGATCCGAGAACCCGCCCGCCAGCCACAGGACCCGGTCGGCTTCGAGGCGGTCGAGGAGGGGACGGTCCTCCTGCGCGAGGTGGTCGATGGCGGCGCCCGGGAGGCGCAGCACCACCGAGGCGTGGTAGTGGCGGTCCAGGCACGCGGCGACCGCCGCCACGGTCCTCTCCCAAGCCTCAGGGCCGGAGGCGTGGGTCGCCACGACCACGGGAACCACGTGCATCGCTTGCACGGTAGTGCTGGCCGTCGGCAACCATCCCCCGGCGGGCATGTGTGTGGGCGTCACTACAATCCCGCCGATGCCCGTCGACATCGACATCGCCCACGTGGCGCGCCTCGCCCGTCTGGCGCTGGACGACTCGGAGCTCGAGACCTACCGCCGTCAGCTGTCCCAGATCCTCGAGCACGCCGCCAAGGTGCAGTCCGTCGCCACCGACGACACGGCGCCGACCACCCATCCGCTCGGGCTGACGAACGCGTTCCGGGCCGACGAGGTGCGACCCTCGCTCGACCGCGCCGAGGTGCTCTCGCAGGCCCCGGAGGCACGGGACGGGTACTTCGTGGTCCCGCCGGCGCTAGAGGTCGACGGGTGAGCCTCGCCGACCTCACCATCGTCGAGGCAAGCCGGCAGCTCGAGACGGGGGACATCACCTCGGTCGAGCTGACCGAAGCCGTTCTGGAGCGGGCGACCATGACCGAGGCCCAGCTCCACTGCTATCTCACGATCGACAGGGAAGGCGCCCTGGAGAGCGCCGCCGCCTCCGACGCCCGCCGCAGCGAGGGCCGACCGCTGGGGCCCCTCGACGGGATCCCCGTGGCGCTGAAGGACAACATGTGCACCCGCGGTGTCGAGACGACTGCCGCCTCCCAGATCCTCGCCGGATGGGTGCCGCCCTACGACGCCCACGTCGTCGAGCAGCTCCGGCGGGCCGGGGCGGTGATCGTGGGGAAGACGAACCTCGACGAGTTCGCCATGGGCTCGTCCACCGAGAACTCCGCCTACGGCCCCACCCGGAACCCGTGGGACACCGACCGGGTGCCCGGCGGGTCGTCGGGCGGCTCGGCGGCGGCGGTGGCGGCGGGGTCGGCGCTGGGGTCCCTCGGCTCCGACACCGGCGGGTCGATCCGCCAGCCGGCCGCCCTGTGCGGCGTCGTCGGCGTCAAGCCCACGTACGGCAGGGTCAGCCGATACGGGCTGATCGCATTCGCCTCCTCCCTCGACCAGATCGGCCCTCTGGCCCGCACGGTCGGCGACGCTCGCCTGCTGCTCGAGGCGATCTGGGGCCACGACCCCCGCGACGCCACCTCCTATCCGGGCGAGTACCCCTCGCTCGCCTCCGCCCTCGAGCGGGGAGTGGAAGGGATGAGGATCGGCGTGGTCGAGGAGCTCTCCGGCGAAGGCTTCGAGAAGGCGGTCGAAGCGACCGTCGCTTCTGCGCTCGAGTGGCTGGCCCGTGCCGGTGCCGAGATCGTGGAGGTGTCGATCCCCACCGTCGAGGTGGCGCTGTCGACCTACTACCTCATCGCCCCCGCCGAAGCGTCCGCCAACCTCGCCCGCTTCGACGGTGTCCGCTACGGGAACCGGGTGCCGGGCGACACCACCGAGGAGATGATGGCCCGCACCCGGGCGGCCGGGTTCGGCCCCGAGGTGAAGCGCCGGATCCTCTTGGGCACCTACGCCCTCTCCGCCGGCTACTACGACGCCTTCTACGGCAAGGCCCAGCAGGTGCGCACCAAGCTGATCCAGGAGTTCCGCTCCGCCTACGAGCGGGCCGACGTCCTCGTCTCCCCGACGAGCCCGACCGTCGCCTTCGAGCTTGGGGCGAGGGTCGAAGACCCCCTGGCGATGTACCTGTCCGACATCTGCACCCTGCCGTGCAACCTCACCGGCGACCCGGCCATGTCGATCCCCGTGGGAGTCGACGAGGCCGGGCTCCCGATCGGCCTCCAGGTGATGGCCCCCTCGCTGGGCGAGGAGCAGATGTTCGCCGTCGCCGCCGAAGTCGAGCGGCTCGCCGGCTTCGACGCCCGACCGTCCCTGGGAGAGGCCCGATGAGCTGGGAACCGGTCATCGGAATCGAGACCCACGTGGAGCTCAAGACCGACTCCAAGATGTTCTGCGGCTGCGCGGTGGCCTTCGGCGACGAGCCGAACACCAACGTGTGCCCGGTGTGCCTCGGCCTCCCCGGGGCGCTCCCGGTCACCAACCAGCGAGCCATCGAGTGGATCACCGCCATCGGGCTGGCCCTCAACTGCGAGATCAGCCCCACATCGGTGTTCCACCGCAAGAACTACTTCTACGCCGACCTCCCGAAGAACTACCAGATCTCCCAATACGACGTCCCCGTCTGCCACGACGGGCATCTGGACGTGGAAGTGGACGGGGAGACCATCCGGGTCGGCATCGAACGGGCCCACATGGAAGAGGACACCGGCAAGTCCCGCCACGTCGGCGAGGGGGGCCGCATCCACCAGGCGGAGGCGACCCTCCTCGACTTCAACCGCTCCGGGGTGCCACTCGTCGAGATCGTGTCCCGGCCCGACATCCACTCCGCCGCCCAGGCCCGGGCCTACGCCCAGGAGCTGCGCGCCGTGGTCGCCGAGCTGGGGGTCTCCGACGCCCGGATGGAGGAAGGCTCCATCCGCTTCGATGCCAACGTGTCGGTGCGGCCGGCGGGGAGCACCGAGCTCGGCACGAAGGTCGAGATCAAGAACATGAACTCCTTCCGCTCCCTCGAGCGGGCCATCGCCTACGAGATCGATCGCCAGATCGCCGCCCTCGAACGCGGCGAGGCGCTGGTGCAGGAGACCCGCCACTGGGACGAGGAAGCGGGCGTCACCCACACCATGCGCGTCAAGGAGGGCTCTTCCGACTACCGCTACTTCGCCGAGCCCGACCTGCCGCCCCTGGTCCTCGACCGCGACTGGGTGGAGCGCATCCGGTCGACCATCCCCGAGCTCCCGGCCGCCCGCCGCGCCCGCTACGCCGCGGCCGGCCTCGATCCCCAGATCGTCTCGGTGCTGTCGTCGGCGGAGCCGGAGCTGAGGCAGCTCTACGAGGACGCCGTCGCCGCCGGCGCCGATGCCAAGGCGGCAGCCAACTGGGTCACCGGCGACGTCACCGCCGGCTTGCGGCGACTGGGCTGCACGGTCGAGGAGGCCCACCTCGACGGGGGAGTCATCGCCGAGCTCGTGAGCATGGTGGCGGAAGGGAAGATCTCGTCGTCGGCCGCCAAGGAAGTGCTGGCCGGCGTGATGGAAGGCGAAGGCAGCCCGGCCGAGGTGGCGGAGAAGAGGGACCTGCTCCAGATCTCCGACACCGCCGAGCTGGAGGGCATGGTCGCCTCCGTGATCGAGCAGAACCCCGACGCCGTCGAGAGGTACCGCTCGGGTGAGGTGAAGGTGATCGGCTTCCTCGTGGGCCAGGTGATGAGGGCCTCGGGAGGAAAGGCCGACCCGAAGCTGGTCAACGAGCTGCTCCGCAGGAACCTGGAAGGCTGACCGGCGTGGGACGTTTCCTGGGTTTCGAGGGGGTGGACGCGGCGCTCTTCGATTGCGACGGCGTCCTGGTCGATTCCGAGCCGATCTCCGAGCGCGCCTGGCGGGCGGCGCTGGAGGAGTTCGGGATCCACATGGAGGACTTCTCGGATTGGATCGGAAAGACCGACCAGGAGCTGGCCGTCCACTTCGCGTCCGAAGCCGGCATCTCCCCGTCCCGGCTCACCTCGCTGATGGCGGACCGGCTGCTCGAGATCCTCGACCAGGAAGGGGTCCAGCCCTTCCCCGACACGCTCGCCGCCCTGGAAGCGGCCGAGCGGTCGAACCTGGATCTGGCGGTGGTCTCCAACAGCGAGGGCTGGCGCCTCGACGCCATCCTGTCGGCCGTCGGCATCAAGGACCGCTTCTCGGTGGTGGTCTCCAGCGACGACGTCACCCACCCCAAGCCGGCGCCCGACGTGTACCTGCTCGCCGCCGAGCGGCTGGGCGTGCCGCCGCTGCGGTGCGTGGTGGTCGAGGACACCCCCATCGGGGTCAGCGCCGGGCGCGCCGCCGGCATGCGCGTCGTCGCCGTCGTCAGGGGATTGGTCCCCGCCGAGGAGCTCAGGCACGCCACGAAAGTCGTCCCATCCCTCGACCGAGCGCTCGACTGAGCCACGTGACGCCGATTCCGCTACCTTGCCCGAAGTGAGACGCACCAAGATCGTGGCCACGCTGGGACCGGCCACGGACTCCTACGAGCGGGTCCGGGCGATGGTCGAGGCCGGCATGGACGTCGCCCGGCTCAACTTCTCCCACGGAGATCACGACACGCACCGCCGCTGGTTCGAATGGGTCAGGCGCGCCTCCGAGGAAACCGGCCGCAACGTGGCGGTGCTGCAAGACATCCAGGGCCCCAAGCTGCGGGTGGGCCGTTTCCCCGACGGCGGCATCGAACTGGCGCCCGGAACCACCGTCACACTCGTCCCCGACGACGTCGACGGAGGCGACCGCCTCATCCCCATCTCGTATCCGCACCTGACCGAGGACGTGAAAGAGGGGCACCGGATAGTCCTCGCCGACGGCTTGATCGTCCTCGAGGTCACCGGCGTGGCGTCCGACTCGCTGAGCGCCCTCGTGCGGGTGGGGGGCGTCCTCACCGACCGAAAGGGCGCCGCGTTCCCCGACAGCGACCTGCGCACCCCGGCGGTGACACCCAAGGACGAAGAAGACCTGGAGTTCGGACGGGAGCTGGGCGTGGACTGGGTGGCGGCGTCGTTCGTGCGCACCGGCGACGACGTCCGCCAGGTGCAGGCCCTGTGCGGGCTGGCACCGGTCATCGCCAAGATCGAGCTCGCCGTCGCCTACCGGAACCTCGACGAGATCCTCGCCGAGTCGGACGGGGTGATGATCGCCCGGGGCGACCTCGGCGTCCAGCTGCCGCTGGAGAGGATCCCCATCGTCCAGGCCGAGATCCTCTCCCGGGCGAACGCCGTCGGGCGCATCACGATCACCGCCACCGAGATGCTCGAGTCGATGACCCACAACCAGCGGCCCACCCGGGCCGAGGTGACGGACGTCGTCAACGCCGTGGTGGAGGGGACCGACGCCGTGATGCTGTCGGGGGAGACGGCGGTGGGGGAGTACCCGATCCGCGCCGTCGAGATGATGGCCCGGATCTGCGCAGAGGCCGAGAGCTCTCCCCATGCCCGCCGCCACTCCGTGCCCTTCCTCGGGGCGGTCAACCGGGTGGCCTCGGCGGTGGCGCGGGCCGCCACCGAGGCGGCCGCCGACCTGGGGATCGGCACCATCGTCGCCTTCACCGAGTCGGGCAGCACCGCCCGCCTCATCTCCAAGTACCGTCCGGAGGCGGCGGTGGTCGCATTCAGCCCCAACCCTTCCACGCGCCGGCGGATGGCCCTCTACTGGGGGGTGACCGCCTACCCGTTCGAGCGGCGCGAGTACACCGACCACGAGATCGCCGCCGCCGAGAAGTTCCTGGAGCGGGAGAAGCTGTGTCATCGGGGCGACCTGGTGGTGATGGTGGCGGGCATCCCGCCGGGGCAGCGCTCGGCCACCAACCTGATGAAGATCCACATGGTCGGAGAGCGCGAGAGCGGGGTGCTGTCGCAGCGGACCGGCCGCCGCGCCCCCGAGGTGGGCGGGCTGGGTGTCTGAGGGGGTCCCTGCCCCCACTATGATCGCCGCATGGGCCAGACCATCGAGATAGATCGCGCGCTCCGGGTCGGCGACTCGCTCGTCGTCATCTGTGACCGGAGCCTGGCCGGACAGGAAGGCGAGGCCTACACGCCGGGCACGACCGCCGGGATCGACACCTGGCCGGCGAAGCTGGCCGAGAGGCTGTTCGCCGCCGACGGCGACATCCAGCGGGTGCACGTGATGTCCAACGCGGTGACGATCACCCGCTCCGGTGGCTGGGCCCCCGAGGCCGAAGAGAAGGCCACAGTCATCGTTCGCGACTTCTTCCGCTACTACTGACGGCGCAGGCACCGCGTGGCGGTGCGGAGTCACTCCTCGGCGGTGTCGTACTCGATGGCCGCCTGCAACAGCTCACGGAGGCGCTGCTCGCCCTTTTCGCCGAGCCCGCCGAAGATCCTTTCCTCGAGACGGGTGACCTCTTCGTCGCACGCCTTGAGGAGGGCGAGGCCCTCGTCGGTCAATCCCGTGAGCTGGATACGACCGTGGTCGGGCGAGACCCGCCGCTGGATCAGGCCCCGCTCCTCCAAGGAGTTCACCACCTGGTGCATCGCCTGGGCGGTGATGTACGAACGCCGAGCCAGCTGGGCGTTCGACAGGCCCGGTCGATGCTCGAGGATGCTCATCAACGTGTACTGAGGGACCGACAGGCCGAAAGGCTTGAGCGCGTCCGACAGCTTGGAGCGGATGAGCCGGTCGAGCCGAGCGACCAGATAACTCGTGCGAGGGCGTGCGTTGCCGGCTCTGTCTCCCATGACGTCCCGAACCTAGGTCAACTCGAGGAGCGCGTTGGCATTGTCGAGAAGGATCATCCTCTCCAGGTCCTCTCCCAGGCCGAGGCGGTGGAACTCGTCGAGCCATCGGTCCGGCGTGATCAGCGGGTAGTCGGATCCGAACAACACCTGCCCGCGGAGAGGGCCCTTCATGTAGGAGACCAGCTGCGGCGGGAAGCGCTTCGGGCTCCAACCCGACAGGTCGATGTGGACCTGCGGCTTGTGCAGAGCCACGGAGATCGCTTCGTCCTGCCAGGGGAACGACGGGTGAGCCATGACGATCTTCATCTCCGGGAAGTCCACGGCCACATCGTCGATGAGCATCGGGTTGCTGTGTCGCAGCCTGATTCCCCCGCCACCGGGAAGGCCGGCCCCGATTCCACTGTGGCCGGTGTGGAACAGGGCGATCGCACCGGCGGCCTGGATCAGCTCGTACAGGGGATAGGCGATGCGGTCGTTGGGATCGAACTGCTGGATGCCGGGATGGAACTTGAAGCCTTTGACCTCGCCGTCGGAGAGGAGTTCTTCGGCCTCCGCCACGGCTTCAGTGCCGCGGCGGGGATCGATGCTGGCGAACGGAATGAGCACATCGGGGTGTCGGCGCGCTCCTTCGACGATGAAGCTGTTGGGGATGCGGGGCTGGCCAGTCGTCAGGGCCGAGTCCACACCGAAGATCACGGCCTTGATGCGACGGGCGCGGTAATACTCGGCGACCTCGTCGAGAGTGGGAAGCGGTCCTTCGTCCCGGAAGTATCGGCTGGCCGCCTCCCTCAGCTCAGGAGACAGGTGATCGTCGCCAGCGGGCCCGATCTCGATGTGGACGTGCACATCGATCGCAACCCAATCTTCGATTTCTGAGGCCAAGATCTCTCCTGCGCGCACCGGAACGATATCAAGATACCTGATATATTCGGGTAGTCCGTCGAGCCAGGAGGAGCCGGTGAGGGGCTTGATGCAGGACGTCCCGCTCTCGATCTCGCTGATCCTGCGTCGGATGATGTCGGTCGGGGCCGAGATGACGGTGACCTCGGTGGAACCGGCCGGCGTGGACATCCGCCGATACTCCGAGATCGTCGACCGTTCCCTCCGGCTGGCTTCCGCGCTCGAGGAACTCGGGGTGCCTCGGGGCGGGACCGTCGCCAGCTTCGCATGGAACGGGCACCGTCACCTCGAGCTGTACTACGGGGTCCCCGGCTCCGGGCGGGTCCTCCACACCATCAACGTCCGGCTCCACGACGACGTGATCGAGTACATGGTCGGCCACGCCCGGGACAGGGTCGTCTTCGTCGACGCGGCGCTGACCCACCGCCTCGCCCCTCTCCGCGATCGCCTGCCCGTCGACGCCTTCGTCGTCATGGAGGACGGCGCCGATGTGGACCCGGCTTTCGCCGACGACCTGCGCTACGAGGAGCTGATCGCCGGTCAGCAGCCGGCAGAGCCGGACGACGTGGACGAGAACGAGGCGGCGTCGATCTGTTACACCAGCGGGACGACGGGCCGCCCGAAGTCGGTCGTCTACTCGCACCGCTCGGTCGTTCTCCACGCCTTGGGACAGCTCATGGTCGATGGCCATGGGATACGTCGCGGCGACGTCGTCTTGCCGCTCACCCCGATGTTCCACGTGAACTGCTGGGGATTGCCGTATTCGTCGGGGCTGGCGCCGGCCTCGCTGGTTTTCGCGGGAGCCGACACCAGCCCTCACAGCGTGGCGTCACTGATAGAGCGGACCCGCCCGAACGTACTGGCCGGGATCCCGACCTTCTGGGTGCAGATGGACGAGGTGTTCGCTTCCGGAGAGTACGACCTGGGGTCTGTGGAACGGATCCTGTGCGGTGGCGCCGAGCCACCCCCAGCCCTGATTCGCAAGTACACCGACCGGGGGATCGACTTCTTCCACGGCTGGGGCATGACCGAGATGTCTCCCAGCGGGACCGGAAATTGGATTCCGGCGAACAGCCGCGACGTGGAGCAGAGGGCCAGCCAGGGGGTCGCCGCTCCCACCGTGGAGCTGCGGCTGGTGGCCGACGACGGGACCGAGCTCCCCTGGGACGGGGTGTCGGTGGGCGAGATCGAGGCCCGAGGGCCGTGGATCGCGGCGGCGTACTACGAGCCGGACGACGACGCGAACGAGAGCCGGTTCCACGATGGTTGGCTGAGGACCGGCGACGTCGGCCGGATCCGCCCCGACGGGACGTTGGAGATCGTCGACCGTACCAAGGACCTGGTGAAGTCGGGGGGTGAATGGATCAGCTCGGTGGAGTTGGAGCGGGCATTGGCGGCTCATCCGGCGGTCAAGGAGTCCGCCGTCGTTGCCGTCCCTCATCCGCGATGGGGAGAGCGGCCGGCGGCGCTCGTCGTCCTGAAGGAGGGCGCCGAGGCCGGGGAGGAGGAGCTGAAGGAGTTCCTGGCGGCGAGAGTGGCGAGCTGGCAGGTGCCCGATGTCATCGAGGTGGTGGACGACCTGCCCAAGACGGGTGTGGGTAAGGTCGACAAGCGTCGGCTCAGGGAAGAGGTGGTTCCGGCCCTGTCGGGCCGGTTGCCTCAGTCGTAGAAGCGGTACACCGCTTCAGCGGCCAGCGCCGGCTTGTCTCCGCCTTCGATCTCCATCGTGAGGTCGGCGGTCACCTCCACCCCACCGGGGACCTCCCGCGCCGATGCCAGCTTGCCGGCGAGTCGCACCCGGGAGCCGACCGGCACCGGGGCGGGGAACCGGAGGCGGTTCAACCCGTAGTTGATGGCCATCCCCACCTTCTCGACCTGGAGCAACTCCGACCAGAGCGGGATCACGAGCGACAAGGTCAGGTAACCGTGCGCGATCGTCGACCCGAAGGGCCCCTCGGCGGCGCGCCGGGGGTCCACATGGATCCATTGGCGGTCCCGCGTGGCGGCGGCGAACAGGTCGATGTCCTCTTGGGTGATCTCGATCCAAGAGCTCTTTCCGAGCTCGGTTCCGTCCTCGACCTCGAGGAGGTCTGCAGGTCTCTCCACCGAGAGGGCCACGTCGACTCCTTCCTAATCGTCCAGTGCCGGGGGTGTGATCCCGTAGGTCTCGAGGTTCTCGCCGACCGTGGTGGCGAAGGCCTCGGCGATGGCGTCGGCGTCCCAGCCTCCGTCTTTGAACGCCGTCCTCACCTCGGTTGGATGCGACCACAAGCTGAGGCGGTCGCCTCCGATCCCGATGCATTGGCCGGTGATGTGGGCGGCGGCGTCGGAGGCGAGGAACACCACGAGACCGGCGCAGTCCTCGGGCGGGCCGAAGCCGATCGACCGCCTCACCTTGCTGGGAAGCGGCTGGCCTTTCTCCACCATCTCGACATAGGGGGCGAGAAAAGGCACTGTGGCGGTCATCGCCGTCACCGCGTTCGGGATGATGGCGTTCACCGTCACGCCGGCGCGGGCCAGCTCGAGAGCCCACGTTCGGGCCATGGCGGCGATGCCGGCCTTGGCGGCGGCGTAGTTGGTCTGCCCGAAGTTGCCGCGCTGGCCGGCGGGCGAGCCGGCGAGGATCAGGCGGCCTCCGTGGCCCGCCTCGCGGAAATAGACCGCCGCCGCCCTGGCGCAGGTGAACGTTCCGCGGAGGTGGACCCGGATGACCTCGTCGAACTCTTCGTCGCTCATCTTCCACAGGGTCCGATCCCGCAGGATCCCGGCATTGGTCACCATGACGTCGAGGCGGCCGTACGTGTCGACCGCGGCGGAGACGAGCAGGTCGGCGGTCTCGGCGGCGCCGACCGGCGACCCCACCGGAACGGCTTCTCCGCCTGCATCCCGGATCCGCTGTGCTGCGGCTCCCGCCTTGTCCTCGTCGATGTCGTTGACGACCACCGACGCTCCTGCCGCGGCGAGGGCCTCGGCGTAGGCGAGGCCCAAGCCCTGTCCGCTGCCGGTGACGATGGCGACCTTTCCCGATAAGTCCATGCTCTCTCCTCGCGGCTATCTCAAGAGTATAAAGAAAACTGATACTCGGCTGCTGGTCCGCTTCGTGGCGCGTCGCTGGATCCCGCCACATTCCCCTTGCCGATATCAGGTAACTTGATAATATCGGCGGAAGCGAGGAGGAGCTGGCCACGAGACGGAATCTCGCACGGCTGGGCAGTGCTGGGCGTCCGGATCACTTCTGATGACCGTCATGCTCGAGCTGCAAGACGTCAGGAAGAGCTTCGGTGGTTTGCGCGCTCTCGACGGCCTCTCGCTCGAGGTGCGGGAGGGCGAGATCGTGGGGCTGATCGGGCCCAACGGCTCCGGCAAGTCGACCGCCTTCAACATCATCTCCGGAGCGCTCAAGAGCGACCACGGCACGGTGGTCTTCGCAGGCCGGGACATCACGGGCCTTCCCCCACACCGCATTTCCCAGCTGGGCGTCGCCCGCACGTTCCAGGTGGTGCGGCCTTTCCGCAACCTCACCGCCTTGCAGAACGTGGAGGCGGGCGTCTTGTTCGGCCGTCGCGACGGTGGCTCCGAGGACCCCCGTGAGGCGGCGATGGCGGCGCTGGAGCGAGTGGGGCTGGCCGCGAAAGCGGAACGACCCGCGTCGTCGTTCACGATCGTGGAGCGGAAATGGCTGGAGGTCGCCCGCGCCCTGGCCAGTCAGCCCAAGCTGATGCTCCTGGACGAGTTCATGGCGGGGCTCACCCCCCACGAGATCCCCGCGGCGGTCGAGCTCATCAAATCGATCCGTGAGTCCGGGGTGACGGTGGTGGTGGTGGAGCACGTGATCAAAGCGATCACCGGGGCGTGTGACCGGGTGGTCGTGCTCGACGCCGGTCGGAAGCTGGCCGAGGGGACGCCCGACGAGATCGTCGAAGACCCCGCCGTGATCGCAGCCTATCTCGGAACACGTCATGCTCGAGGTTGAAGGGCTCGAGGTCGCCTACGGAGACCTCCAGGTCGTGTGGGGAGTCTCCTTCCGTGTGGATCGAGACTCGATCGTCGCCATCCTGGGACCGAACGGCGCCGGCAAGACCACGACCTTGCTGGCCGTGATGGGACTGCTCCCGGCCAAGGCGGGCTCGGTTCGGTTCGAGGGCGAGGAGCTCATCGGTCTGCCCACCCACCAGATCGTGGATCGGGGAGTCGTGATGATCCCCGAAGAGCGGGCCGCCTTCCAGAGCCTGACGGTGGCGGAGAACCTCGAGGTGGGCGCCTACACGCCCAGGGCTCGAGCCGAATACGAAGAGACGCTCGCCGAGGTCTACGAGATATTCCCGCGCCTCGCCGAGCGCCGGAAGCAGTCGGCGGCGACGCTCAGCGGAGGCGAGCGCCAGATGCTGGCCATCGGCAAGGCCCTGATGGCCCGGCCACGCCTTTTGATCCTCGACGAACCGTCCCTGGGCCTGGCGCCGATCGTCGTCGAGGACATCTTCGGGGTGATACGGCGGATCCGAGACAGGGGGGTCTCGGTGCTGATGGTCGAACAACACGTGGAGATGGCGCTGGAAGTCGCCGACCACGCCTACATCCTGGAGATGGGAGCGATAGTCGCCCAGGGCACCGGAATGGAGCTCGAAGCCGACCCCCGCGTGCAGGAGGCGTATCTGAGCCTATGAGCCAGCTGATAGCTCAGAGCATCGTCTCCGGTGTCCTCCTGGGAGGGGTCTACGGGTTGGTGGCGCTGGGGCTCGCCCTGTCGTTCGGGGTGCTGCGGGTGCTCAACGTCGCCCACGGTGAGCTCCTGATGCTCGGCGGCTATCTGGCGTTCTTCGCCTTCCGCGAATGGGGCCTCGATCCGTTCGTCTCCCTCCCACTGGTGTTCGTCGTGATGTTCGGCTTCGGGGTCCTCCTGTACCTGTGCCTGTTCCGTTTCGTCACCAGAACGGAGACCCACACCCGGATCAAGAACTCACTTCTCGTGTCCTTCGGCCTCGCCCTGGTCCTCCAGGCTCTGGCCGTCAGGTTCTTCACCGCCGACGAGAGGACCATCTCCACCGCTTACTCGTCCGAGGCGTTCACGATCTGGTCGATCCGGGTCCCGATGGTGCGATTGGCGGGCCTCGTCGTGGCGATCGTGGCTGCGTTTGTCCTGGAATGGGTCCTCCATCGGACCCGGTTCGGCAAGGCCTTGCGCGCCACGTCCGAGGACTGGACGCGGGCCGCCCTCACCGGCATCGACGTGCGCCGCATCTATCAGATCGCGTTCGCGGTGTCGGCGGCGCTGGCCGCCATCGCCGGCTCGATGGTCAGCCTGGGCTACAGCGTCAGCCCGAGCATCGGGCTGGGATGGACGCTCAAGGCCCTGATCGTGGTGGTTCTCGCCGGGCTGGGAAGCATGCGCGGCATCGTCGTCGCCGGAGTGGCCCTGGGCCTGGTCGAGAGCCTCTCCAGCGTGTGGATCGGCGGCCAGTACCGGGAAGTGACCGCGCTCGTCCTGTTCCTGATCGTCCTCAGCTTCCGCCCGCTCGGATTCTTCGGGAGGGCCGCCGGTGCGTGAGCGAGCCGCCTGGATGGGCCTGCTGCTGCTGGGAGCGATGGTGGCGGTGGGGCTGAGTGTCGGCAATCAGCACTTCCTGACGCTGACCATCCAGACCATGATCCTGGCGACGCTGGCCACCAGCTGGAACATCCTCGGGGGGTTCGCCGGTCAGATCAGCCTGGGCCACTCTGCGTTCTTCGGCCTCGGCGCGCTGATCACCCGCGAGCTGTGGCTCGGGGGCCAGGCGTTCCCCCTGGCGGTGATGACGGCGGTGATCGTGACCGCGCTGGCCGCGTTCGTGGTGGGGATCCCGATGTTGCGCTTCCGCGACATCTACTTCGCGATCGGGACCCTCGCCTTGGGTGTGGCCGTCTACATCACCGCCGGCAACCTGTGGCCCGGCATCTCCTCGCTTCCGGCCGAGGTGCTGCGGAGCTACGACTTCACCGGGCCCTACTTCTTCGCCCTCGGCGCGCTGGTGGCCGCAGTCTGCGTCTCGGTCTGGCTCGAGCGGTCCAGGTTGGGACTCGGGATGATGACGGTGAGAGAGGACGAGGAGGCGGCCAAGGCGACCGGTGTCGACGTCTTCTCCCACAAGCTGGCTGCCTTCGTCATCAGCGCAGCCGTGGCCACGCTGGCCGGCAGCGCCTTCGCCTACTTCAGCGTGAGCTACTACCCGAACTTCGCCTTCAGCGTCATATGGACCTTCGAAGCGGTCCTCGTCGTCTTCATCGGCGGCATCGGCACTCTCGCCGGCCCTCTGTTGGGATCGATCTTCTTCATCCTGGGTCGCGACCTCATGCCCACGGACGTGGACGAGTTCCAGGTCGTGTTCTTCGGATTGCTCTTCATAGTCGTCGTCCTCCTGTTCCCGGGTGGCCTCAGCCAGGCCGCGGGGCGATTGCTGGGAAGGGCGGGCGAGCGATCGACGGCGACCGACCGACCAACGGCAGCGAGAGGAAGGAGCTGACATGAGGCAGCGAGCGATGTTGGTGGGGCTCGTGGTGATGGCCATGGTGATGGCTGGGTGTGGCGGCGACACGGGGTCAGCCACGACCCAGGCGGATGGAGGCGCTCCGGTGACCTCCGCGGAGGGGACCACACCCACCACGGCGGCCGACGAGCCGACTACGACCGAAGGGGCGGCAGTCGACGCTCCCGAGGCGATAAGGATCGGAGCGGTGGTGTCTCTCACCGGCGGCCTGGCGGGTGGAGGCGCCCAGGTGGCACGCGGTTACACGTACGCGGTCGACGTCATCAACGAGAACGGCGGCGTGTACGTAGAGGAGTACAGCACCAGCCTCCCGCTGGAGCTCGACTTGCGAGACGACGCCTCGGACCCCAACCAGACGACGAGCATCATGGACGAGCTGGCGGGGAGCGACATCGTCGCCTACCTAGGCGGCTTCGCCACGCCGGTGCACGCCGCCGGGTCGGCCACAGCAGAGAGGAACAGGATCCCCTATCTGGGGGTCGCGGTGTCGACACAAGCCCTGCACGAACAGGGATACCGGTATTTCTTCTCACCGTTCCCGAAGTCGCCGGACATGGCGAGAACCGTCTTCGAGATGCTCAACGGGCTGCTGCCCGAAGACGAGCGGCCGTACAGGGTGGGCATATTCCAGGAGGCGACCGACTGGGGAGAGGAGCTGGGGCCCTTGTTCACCCAGGAGGCGGAGAGCCATGGGTACGAGGTCGTCTACCACGAGACATATGCCCCGGGGACGACCGACTACACCGACCTGATCCTCGGCGCCCGGGCTGCCGAAGTTCAGGCGTTGCTGAGCCTCCCCACCCCGCCCGACGCCTTCGCCATCTACCAGCAGATGGGTGAGCTCGGGTGGAAGCCGCCCTTCAACCTGGTGATCCGCGGTGCCGACGTCCCCACCTGGAACGATCTCGGTGCGGCAGGAGAGGGGGTCGTCCTCTCGACCCCCTGGCATCCCGCCCTGGGCTTCCCCGGCACCGAATACGTGAACGACCGCCACATCGAAGAGGAGGGACGCCCGGCCGACCCGGTGGTGGGAAGCGCCTACGCCCTGATCGAGATCCTGGCAGATGCCATCGAGAGGGCTGGCACACTCGACCGGGAAGCGATCCGTGACGCCATCGCCGCCACGGACGGCCTCGAGACGATCGTGGGGCCGATCACCTTCCGGGAGGATGGGACGGCCCCGGTCCCGAATCCGCAGATGCAGCGGATAGGCGGAGCCATCGAGCTGATTTGGCCCGCGGAGGCGGCCACCGCCGATCTCGTGTATCCCGCACCCTGAGCCGCGTCACTCTGACGCAGGTATCGAGTCGGCCCCGGCGCATGCCGGGGCCGACCCCTACTGGCTAGGGATCGGTGGCAGGCGGCGCCGTCTCCGGGGGAGCGGTCGTCGTGGTCGTCTCCGGCGGAGCGGTGGTCGTGGTCGTCGTCTCGGGTGGAGCCGTGGTCGTGGTGGTCGATGTGGTGGTGGTCGTCGTCGGGCAGGCCTGGCTCGCCCCCGGGACCTTGCAGGGGTGGACCTCGATGATCGCCTGCTGGGGCAGATAGCGAACCAGCCACTCCTGGGTGATGGTCTCGTCGCCCACGGTGATCGTGCGGGTCACCCGCACGCTCCATCCTTCCCGGGCGCCCTGCACCTGGCGGGTGTCGTTGATGCCCAGCTCCGGGTTCCCCCGGTACAGCGGGTCGGGCGGCTCCTGGAAGTCGAAGCGCTCGGAGCGGTCGCCCCGCACCTTGCGGGCGTTGGGCCCTCCCTCGCGAACCACACCCACCCGGAGCTGGCCGCCGGACTGCTCGCCCACGAGCACCCGGCCGTCGTTGTTGCCGTAGAACGACACCGTCACCGAGGTGTCGGTGTACGACGTCTTGATGAGGATCCCGGCGTCCGAGTCGTTGCGGAACTTCAGGTCGGGCGACGGCCACGAGATCGTCGCCTCGATGCCCTCCGGGTAGCGGCTGAAGTAGAACGAGTGGGGCTTGTGCTCGACGTCCTCGTAGCCGCCCCAGAAGACGGCGTTGTAGAGGGTGGTGGCGAACTGGGACACGCCGCCTCCCACCGTGTCCACGATCTCGCCGCCGACGATCGTCCCGTCCGGCAGGTAGCCCTCTTGCTCCGTGCGCTGCCCGACGTGCTGGTTCAGCGAGAAGACCTCTCCGGGGCGCACGATCGCCCCGTCGACCTCGTCGGCGATGAGGTGGATGTTGGTCACCCGCGGCGAGCAGCAGTCGTAGTAGGTCGTGAACCGGGAGACGAGGTGCTTGATGTTCAGTGCCTCGAGGTCCTCCGTGGTGACCTCGGGCGGGGCGCCTTCCTGGAGCGGCAGCTCGGCGCGCCGGCTGGCGGTGCGGGCCGCCTGCTCGAGAGCCGCCGCCGTCTCCTCGGCGTCGAGCCGGGTGCCGCTGCGGCCCGGCACGATCTCGACGTCGTAGCCGTTGATCTCGAACCGGGCGTTCACCGGCTCGGACTCGAACTCCGAGCGGATCGGCTCGAGCTTGGTCTCGATCACCTCGGGGTCGAAGCCGAGATCGATGGAAGGCGGGTCTTCGCGGACGTCGGCGACGAACGCCTCTTTCAAATCGTCGACCCCGAAGGTCAGCTCGGTCCCGTTGTCGGCGGTGAGGACGATCGGAGCCGAGAGCATGGCCTCGGCGTCGTCCAGGGCCTCCTCCAGGTCGGCTTCGGTGAAGACGGGCTGCTCGTCGAGCACGGGCAGCTCGACTTCCCTCTTCTCCAGCACCAGGCTGGCCGTGGTCAGCAGCTGGCGTGCCTGGTCCCGGTCGATCCGCCGGCCAGGGCGGGGCGGCTCGGCGACCAGCTCGCCGTCCACGACCCGGATGGAACCGGGGAAGGGAGGCTCGCCGATGATGCCGACGTCGAGGGCCTCGAGCACGGTCTCGAGGGCATCGGGGTCCAGCGAGCCTTCGGGGCCCAGCTCGGTGGTGCGGCCGATGTGGCCGATCCACCAGAAGAAGTTGGTGAGCGGGTTGTCCGTCCTGCCCACGGCCATGGCGCGGCGGACGATCGACTCCTCGTCCAGGTCGAAGCCGGCTTCGGCGGGCACTATGGCGGCCGACTGGCCCAGCACCCTCACGGGAATCGCCTCGGCGGCGAGACGCGCCTCGAGGTCGAGCAGGAGCGCGGTCGCCTCTTCCGGCGTCGTGCCCCCCAGCTCGACGTCGAGGACCGTGACGGAGCCGAGCACCCGCCCCTGGCTGGTCCAGCGGACGATGCCATAGACCAGGCCGACCAGCGCCAAGAGGCCGAGAACGCTCAGCAGTGGGATGTTCTTTTGGGCGTTACGGCGTTGTCTGGGCGGCAAAGCGGGATCACGGTCGACTGGCGTTCAGGTAAAGGCCGGACGCGGAGGCGCGCCCGGCTGATTCCCCCTGCGCACGGAATGATAACCGGGCTCTGTAGGGCACCTGTTGGCCCTACAGACGCCCGGATCGCCGCTCCGGTTCCCTCTCCCGGTTTGTCACGTCCGGGCCTGGCGAGTGGAATCGAGCGGACAGACCCCAGGAGAAGCGGCATCCCACATGAGTAGCGACATCGTCATCGTCGGCGCCGGCTGCATGGGCGCCTCCACCGCCTACCACCTGGTCCAGCGCGACCCCTCGCTCCAGGTGACCGTCTACGACCGCGACCTGTCGCTGGCCAGGGCCTCGACCCTCCTCTCCGACGGCAACGTCCGCATCCAGTTCAACCTGGAGGAGAACGTCCTCATCTCCCGCTACGCCATGGAGGTGCTGGAGCGGTTCGGCGACGAGATGGCGGTCGGCGACTTTCGTCCCGACGTGGGGATGAAGAAGCAGGGGAACCTCTTCTTCGTCGACGAGGACAGCCAGGAGGCCGCCCGCCAGGGCCTGGAGCTCCAGCGATCCCTCGGCTGCAACGTCGAGTGGCTGGACATGCATGCCGTCACCGAGCGGTGGCCGGTGCTGGCCTCGGATCGGTTCGTGGGGGGCACCTTCGGCTCCGACGATGGCGCCGTCGACCCGAACGCGGTGACCAGCGGTTACCGCCGGGCGGCGGAAGCCCGCGGCGCCCGGTTCGTGCAGGCAGAGGTGGCCTCGCTCACGACGAGCGGGGAACGGGTCGGAGGAGTGGTCCTCGCCGACGGCACGGTGCACTCCGCCTCGACGGTGGTGGTGTGCGGCGGCGCCTGGTCCACCTCGCTCCTCGCCACCGCCGGGGTGGAGATCCCGGTGGAGCCGGTGATGCGGACGGTGTACGTCGTCCGCTCCGACGTGGCCGGAGGGCAGATGCTGCCCAGCTTCTTCCTGCCGTCGGGGCTGTACGTCATCTCCGAGAACCCCGACACCTTCTTCATCGCTTGGTCACTTCCCGACGACCCGGTCGGCTTCGACTTCACACCCGCCGACCGGACCCGCTTCTACGAGATCATCTGGCCGGCGCTGGTGGAGGCGATTCCCGCGTTCGACCGCCTCGAGGTGGTGCGGTCGTGGGCGGGGCTGTACGAGCAGAACACGCTCGACGCCAACGGCATCATCGGCGAGTGGCCCGGCATCACCGGCCTCTACCAGGCGACGGGCTTTTCCGGTCACGGATTCCAGCAGTGCCACGCGGTCGGCCGCTACCTAGCCGAGAGCATCATCGGCCAGGAGCCGTTCTTGGACCTGTCGCGGCTCGGCCCGGAGCGGATCGTCGAAAATCGGCCCGTTTTCGAGCACGCCGGGCGCATCATCTGACCCATGGAGAGCCTTCCCGAGCACGCACGGTTCAATCGCGCCTACTGGGACGAGAGGCCAGCGACTGGGTCGCCGCCGGTGAGCGCAACTGGGCCGTCGACGAGCCCCGATGGGGCATCTGGGGCGTGCCCGAGACCGACCTGCGGCTCCTTCCCGGCGACATGAACGGCATGGACGCCATCGAACTGGGCTGTGGCACCGGATACGTGTCCGGGTGGATGGCGCGCCGGGGAGCCCGGGTGGTGGGAGTCGACATCTCGGCCGAACAGCTCCGGACCGCCCGCCGTCTCGCCGAGCAGCACCGTGTAGAGGTGACCTTCGTCGAGGCTTCCGCCGAGGAAGTGCCGTGCCCCGACGAGTCCTTCGACTTCGCCATCAGCGAATACGGGGCTGCCACGTGGTGCGACCCTCACGTGTGGATACCGGAGGCGCACCGGCTGCTCCGCCCCAGCGGAGAGCTCGTCTTCATGTCCAACTCGACCCTGTCGGTCGTATGCAGCCCCGACGTCGGCCCGGCCGGGGAGCGGCTCGAACGCGACTACTTCCCGCTCCACCGCCTCGACTGGCGCCAGGACGGCGGCGGCATCGAGTTCAACCTCCCCGTGTCGGGGTGGTTCCGCCTCCTGCGCGACACGGGCTTCGAGGTCGTGGACTTCTTCGAGGTGCAGGCGCCTTCGGGCGGCGACGAGGTGAACTTCTTCGTGACCGGCGACTGGGCGCGCCGGTTCCCGTCCGAGCAGGGGTGGAGGGCGCGCAAGCGCTGATCGGGCGTCGCCCGCGGTGGATGCAGCGGCCGATATCGTTGGCGAAGCTCCGCGCATGCCGACTCGACTGAGCAGCAACGAAGAAGACGTACGCAGAGCGGAAGCCGACATCCGCCGCCGCATGGGGCGGCGGAAGCTCGACTTCCCGGCGCTGTTGGTCGTGGCCAACATCTACCGGGCGGCCACCACGGTGCGAAACCGCATCGAGCGTGAGGTGCTGGCCGAGGTGGGCCTGACCTGGGGCGGGTTCACGATCCTGTTCGTCCTGTGGGTATGGGGGCCGATGGAGGCGGCGTCACTGGCCGACGAATGCGGGCTGGCGCAAGGGACGCTCACCGGGATGGTCAGGACCCTCGCCCGACGGGGCCTCGTCGAGAGCAGGCGGCTCGACACCGACCGGCGCCGGGTGCGGATCGGGCTCACCTCTTCGGGCGAGCAGATGATCGAAGACGTCCTCCCACGCTGCAACGCCGTGGAGTCCTCGATGGTCGACGGCCTCAGCTCCCAGGAAGTCACGCAGCTGTCCCGGCTCCTCCGCACGGTGATCCGGGATGCCGGCTGAACGGCCGGCCACCCCTCCGGGATGGGCAGGCGGCGGCTCCTGCCACAATTGAGGGAATGCCACCCCCGATCGCCCGCGCCGCTCGTCTTCGGGCCGACCTGGATCGGCTGGCGGACGTAGTGGCCGCGGCCGGGTTCAACCTGGCATCCGCCGGCCAGCAGGAGCGACGTCGCCGCCGCGACCAGCTCGTCACCGTCCTCCGGTCGTATCTCATCCCCCGTCTGGGAGAGCCCGACGCCCCGCTGCTGGTCGTCGTGGCCGGCCCCACCGGGTCGGGCAAGTCCACGATCGTCAACTCGATCGCCGAGGGCGAGGTGAGCCGGCCGGGGCCTCTGCGCCCGACCACCCGCCAACCCGTCGTGTGGTGTCACCGCCGCCACGCCGAGCGGTACTCCCGCATCGGGAGCGTGGAATGCAAGGTGGTGGGCGACGACCACCCGCTGCTCGAGGACCTGACGATCGTCGACACGCCCGACATCGACTCCTACGTGGCCGAGCATCGGGCGATGACCGTCGAGATCCTCCACCACGCCGACGTGGTGGTCTTCTTGACGTCTGCCCAGCGCTACGCGGATGCCGTCCCGTGGGAGGTCCTCGGTGGCATCGACCGCCGCGGGTCGGAGATCCTCTACGTCCTCAACCGTCTCTCCCGGAGGGCGTCGGGCGCCGTCTCCGACTACGCCGCCCTCCTGCGCCGCCACGGGCTGGCGGCAGGGCCGGGGGATCCCGCCGTCATCCCGGTCCAGGAACAGCGGGTGAGGGGAGAGGCGGCGGCCCTTCCCGCCAAGGCGGTGAGCCGGCTCACCGACGCCTTGCGCGACATCGCCCGCCGACGGGTCGACGTGATGTCCGACATCACCTCCCGGGCGGTCGCATACTGCGTCGACGAGGCCGAGGCGGTGGCGGCCGGCGTGCTCGCCCAGCACGAGGAGCGCCTCCGGCTCGAGGCGGTCGTCGACCGGGTCTACGAAGACGCATTCGACGAGCTCACCTCCGAGCTGGACGGCGGGTCCCTGATCCGGACCGAGGTCATCGAGCGATGGGCGGAGCGGGTCGGCACCGGAGACGTCGCCCGCTGGATCAAAGGCTCCGCATCGTGGCTCAAGAACGTGGCCGACCGGCTGAGCGGGCAGCCGGCGGCCGAGGTGGGCCGCATCGAGAGGGAGGCCAGGCGCGAGCTCGCCGATGCCGTCACGGTGAGGCTGGAGCGGGCGGCCCGGGCGGTGGGGACCGCGTGGGAGGTGGACGACGCCGGGCGAGCCCTCCTCACCCCCGACCTCCGCGCCGCCGGCGGCGACGTGTCCGACGACACCGAAGCAGTGATCGACCGGTGGCTGGCGAGCCTCGCCGCTCTCGTGGAGGCCGAAGGGCCCCGGCGCCTCCGGGCCGCCCGGGTCGCCTCTACCGGGGTCAACGCCGCCGCGGTGGCGACGATCCTCGCCGTGTTCTCCGCCACGGGGGGCCTGACCGGCGCCGAGTTCGGGGTGGCCGCCGGCGCCGCCGCCGCCCAACAGGGCATCCTCGAGCACGTCCTCGGCCAGGCCGCCGCCCGCTCCCTGGCAGGCTCGGCCCGCGACTCGTTCCTCGACGCCGTCCGGCAGGTGTTCTCGGCGGAGAAGGGGCGCTACCGCCGGGTCCTCGAGGCCGCCTCCGACCCGCCCCGGCTCGCCGACGACGTCCGGGCGGCCGCAGAGGCCGTCGCCGTCTCCTCGGAGGAGTTCCATGCGCTCTGACCTGCTGGCGGCGGTCGACGCTTTCGACCGGGTGATCGCCGCCGCCCGCGAGCTGATCGACCCGGCGGTCCTCGACCCGGTCGCCACCACGGTGCGCCAGGTCCGCGAACGGGCCGGCTACCTGGGCGACACGCTGGTGGCGGCCGTGGCGGGCGGGACCGGTTCGGGCAAGTCGAGCCTCATCAACGCCCTGGCCGGAGAGGAGGTGGCACGTTCGGGTGGGATGCGGCCCACCACCGGCAAGCCGCTCGGGTGGATACCGGCGAACCCCGAGCCGGGGCTGGTCCGGCTGCTCGACGACCTGGGCGTGGAGGAGCGGGTAGGCCAGGACCTCCACCCGTGGCTCGCCCTGCTGGACCTTCCCGACACCGACTCGGTGGTCGCCGACCACCGCCACACGGTCGAGGCGCTGCTGCCGAGAGTGGACCTGGTGCTGTGGGTGATCGACCCGGAGAAGTACCAGGACAGGGTCCTCCACAGCCGCTACCTCCAGCCGCTCGCCGCCTACCACCGACAGTTCGTCTTCGTGCTGAACCAGATCGACCGGCTCGCCCCGGGCACCGTCGACGACCTCGTGTCCGACCTCCGTCAGACCCTCGTCGCCGACGGCATCCCCGAGCCGACCATCGTCACGGTCGCCGCCGATCCCGACGTCGGGCCGCCGATCGGCATCGACGACCTGGTGGCGGTCCTCGAGGACAAGGCCGACGTCAAAGAGGTCGTCTACGGCAAGCTCGCCACCGACCTCCGGGAGGCGGCCAAGACGCTCACCTCTCTCCCCGAGTTCTCCGGGGGCACGGGCTTCGAGGCGTCGTGGAACGAAGCCCGAGACGAAGCAGCCCGCCTCCTCGCCTCGGGCGACCGCCGACGCGCAGTGGCCCGGCTCGACGGGTTCGTGGACTCCGTGGCCGGCCAGGCCGGCGGGGGAGTGGCGGCGGTGATCCGCCAGGAGGTCACGCCCGACAGCGTCGCCGAGGCCGTCGAGGTGGCCTACGAGGCCTCGGGCGCATACCGCACCCCCGCGCCGGTCCCGGCGCCGGGCTGGGCCCGCCCCGTCCGCTGGGTCGCGCTCGTGGCGGCGGTGGCAGCAGTGGTGTGGGGAATCGACAGCCTGCGGGCGGGAAGGGACCTCCTGTGGCCGGTGGTCGTGACGCTGCTGTCGGTGGCGGTGTGGGCCGGGGTGGGGGTGTGGGTGTCGTCGTATCGCAGCCGCGCCACCCGTCGCCTGCTCGCCCAGCACCGAGAGGAGTTGATCGAGCCCATCGCCCGTCTCCTCGACACGCACCTGGGAAAGCGCCTCCGCGGCGTCCTCAGGCGGCGGGCCGGCGCCACCGCCGCCGCCACCGAGCTCGACCTGGCGCTCGCCGAGCTGGAGCGGCGCCTAGGCGTCGGCTGAGCCGGCGGTAGCCGGCGCCGCCACCCACAGAGCGTCGGGACGGTACTCGAAGCGGGCGGATCGGAGCCGGCCGATCATCTCGCCGTCGAGCTCCACCCGTGCCGGGGGGTCGGCGTCGACGGTGAACACCTCGCAGCCCTCCCACACCTCGACCCCGCGCACCTTCCCCGGCGCGGAGCGGGCGACGTGCCACAACAGGGGGAGGAGCCGTCTCGACGGCAGCCGCTCGACGGTGAGAACGGTCATCGGGGCCGGAGGGTCGGCCGAGAAGCGGAGGGGCAGGCGGCCGAAGTACGTGAAAGTGGAGTGGAACTGGGTCATCACCCCGATCCCGCGGGCGGACCGGGCGCCGTCCACGACCTCCAGCGTCGGCCGGCGCTTGCGGAGATCCGACCAGTAGAGGCGGAGAGCGGTGCGGGCGTAGTGGAGCCCGCCGAACCAGTACTTCCGGTACGGCTCGGTCTCGGCTGCGGCGACGACGTCGGCGTCGAGTCCCACGCCGGCGGCGAACACCGCGTGCCGGACGACCCGGGCGCCGTCCTCCATCGTCGCCTCCACCGAGACCACCGGCCACGCTCTCACCGGGACCTCGTCGGTGAGGAGGCGCGCCGCCCTCACCGGCCGGGCCGGCAGGCCCGCCTGGCGGGCGAAGACGTTGGTCGTGCCCGCCGGCAGCACCGCCAGGAAGACCTCGGTGCCGACGAGCGACTGGGCGACCTGGTGGACGATCCCGTCTCCGCCCATCGCCACCACTCCGTCGAAGCCGGCGGTCACGGCATCGGCGGCGATGGTGCGGGCATCGGCCGCCGAAGAGGGCCACACCGACTCGACGAGGTGGCTCCGGCTCAGCATCTGCAGGATGCGGCGGTGATCCCCGCCCGTGAACTGGGAGGCGGCGGGGTTGGCGACGAGCATGAGGCGTGCCACGACGGCGCAAGCCTAGGGTCGGTGGGCCCTTGAGGCGTCCGCCTACTCGGTTACTCTGCGGAACCTATGGACGAAGAGGGCGGAGCTCGTTTCTCTCTGCCCGTAGGCGAAGGCGCCGGGTCGATGCTGGGCCTGGCCGCCGGCGACACGGCGGGAGGGGCGTCCGAGCTCGGGTACTCGTCGAGTGCCCAACAAGCGGTCGTCGTGGCTTACCACCTGTTCCGCCACGGCTCGGTGGATCGCGACCTGCTCGTGGCAGAACTGGCCGAGCTGGCCGGCGACGACCACCAGCCGTCGGTTCTGCGCGGCCTGTCCCCGCAGCTACGCCGATGGGTGGAGGCGCTCGGAAGCGACGACCCCGTGCTGGCCTCCGAGACGGGCCTCGACCCGGCCGTGCGGGCCGTGCCGCTCGGGGTGTGGTATCGCCGCGACCCCGAAGCGCTGGTAGAGGCGGTGCTCGCCTCGACCAGGGTCACCCACCTCGACGCGCCGTCGGCGGTGGTGGCGACGGCGGTGGCAGGCGCCGTGGCGGGATCGTGCTTCGTCCAGAACGGCCGCGACCTCCTCCTGGGCGTGTGGGAGATCGCCGTCCGGGCGCGCAAGGAGATCGAAGCCGATGGGCTGCTCTACGCCCAACTGGACCGCCTCGACGACGTGGTCTCCCGTATCCGGCAGACGAGCGGGCTGCTCGGGGCGTCACTGCCCGAGCTCTCCGAGGCGCTGGGCGACGACCCGGTCGGGCAGGTGGCGACGGTCCTCGTGTCGGTGGCGCCCACTTCCACGGACCCGGACCGAGCCGTCGAGGAGGCGGCGAAGCTGGGCGGCAGCCCTCTGGGGGCGATCGCCGGGGCGATCCTCGGCGCCCGGCTCGGGATGCGCCGCTGGCCGTGGCGCTTCCCCAACGACAGCTGGTTCGCCGCGATCGGCGAGCGGCTGGTGGAGGGACGGGCGGACCTCGTCGACCTGCCGATCCCCTACGCCGTGGAGCAGCGGATCACCCACTCGCCCGGTCCGCGGCTGTGACGGCGCGGCGCAAGCCGCCGAGCACCACGAACCCGGCCAGGACGAAGACCCCGAGAGTGCCCAGGGCGGCGGTGCGGGGCAGGTCGAGGACGTCGACCACCAGAGCCCACACCAGCGGCCCCAGGATCGTGGCGAATCGGCCCACCGTGGCGTACAGGCCGTACATCTCCCCGAGATGCTCGGGTGGGCTGATGTCGGTCATCACCACCCGGTCGGAGGTCCACGTCGCCCCCAGGGCGGCCCCTCCGAGCGGCCCGATCACCCATGCCAGAGCCGACACCCCGTCGGTCCCCGCCACGACCCCGATCGCCAGGGCGAAGACCCACACGACCAGGGTCGCCCGCAGGACCCGCAAGGCCCCGAACCGGCTCACCGCCCAGCCGGCGACGAAACTGCCAGGGATGGCGGCGGCGATGGCAGCCGCCAACAGGGCGGTGGTCTGGGCAGGCTCGAGGCCCAGCTCCTGGATGGCGTAGATGGCGAGGAACCCGCCGATGAGGGTGTTGATGGCGTCGGTGTAGAGGAACCGCCCGACGAGGAACCTGACCATGCCCGGGAAGGTGGCGGCCCGCCGCCAGGACCGCAGCAGGCGGACGAACACCTCGCCGAGGCGGGGGGCAGGACGCGGCGGCCGCGACGGCTCGGCGATGAACACGAACGCCGGCCAGGCGAAGACGAGCACCCCTGCCGCCAGCAGAGTGAAGGTGGGGGGATAGCCGAGGTCGAGGACTTCGATGGCCACCGTGCCGATCCCCAGCCCGATGAACGACCCGACGTATCCCACCCCCACGCCGAGGCCCGACACGCGGCCGCGGGTCGCCGGCGTGGAGACGACCGGCAGGAGGGCGTCGTAGACGACGGAGCCGGTGTTGAAGGCCACGAGCGCCACCCCCAACAAGACCAGCGACAGCCACTCCGGGACCCATCCCAGGGCGGCGGTGGCGGCGACGGCGATGCCGGTCGTGGCGGTGAGGGCGGGGACGCGCCGCCCGGAGGCGTCGGTGCGGGCGCCGACCCACGGGGCCAAGAACACCACGACCACTCCGGCGGTGGCTTCCACCAGCGAGAGCGAGGAGTCGGGCAGGCCGCGGCTGGTCAGCCAGGACGGGAAGTAGAGCCCGATGACTCCCAGGGCGAAGATCGTGTTGGCGAGGTCGTAACCGATCCACGAGCAGGTCGCCAGCCGAGAGGGGGACGACGCCCCGGGCGCGCCCACCCGGACCTCAGAAGGTGACCGCCACCGCGATCAGCTCGTCGTGGCCCAACAGGCCGGCTGCGGCCTGCATGGCCCGCTGAGCCTCGTCGAGCGGGAACTGATGCGAAACCAGGTCGTCGACGCGCTCGTCGGTGGCCAGGCGCTGCGTCGCCCAGCGGTAGCTGTCGGTGGAGGCGCCGACCGCGCCCTTGACGGTCAGCTGCTTGCTGACGATCACATCGGAGAAGAAGTGGAGAGCCCGGTTCCCCTTCGTGGAGGCCAGGATCACCCGGCCGCCGGAACGGACGAGGTCGAAAGCCTGGAAGACCGCCTCCGGGTCGTCGGAAGTGACGTCGATGACGACGTCGGGGCGCTGGCCGGTGGAATCGGCGACCACCCCGGCGATATCGGGATGACGCTCGACGTCGATGGTGACATCCGCGCCGAGCTTCTCGGCCAGAGCGAGACGGTCCCGGTCGTGGGAGAGGCCGGTGACCCCGACCCAGGACGCGCCGGCGGCCTTGGCGGCGAGCAGGCAGGCGAGGCCCCGCGGGCCCGGCCCCAGCACCAGCACCTGCTCGCCCGGCTTGAGGTTCGGCAGCTCGACCGCCCACGTGTAACCGGTGGCGAGCGAATGGACCGAGGTGGCGACCTCGGCCGGCACATCGTCGGTCACCGGGTGGATGGTGGCGGCGGGATCGATGTAGAGGTACTCGGCCATGCCGCCCCACAGAGCCGGAGGCTCGGTAGAGGGGATGAGGCCGTAGGTGTTGGAGGGCTTGCGGAACTGGCAGGTCGCCAGGCCGAGGCGGCACCGGCTGCAGCGGCCGCACTTGATCGTCGGCTCCAGCACCACCCTGGTGCCCACTTCGTAGGGGATGGTGTCGTCCTTGACGGCGATACGGCCCACCACCTGGTGGCCGGGGATCAGCGGGTACTGCACCTCCCGGCGCTCCCCGTGCCAGGCCTGCACGTCGGCGCCGGATATCGCCGTCGCCTCGACCGCAAGCCAACCGCCGGCTTCGACCGGTTGGGAGGGGATCTTCGTGGCGGCCAGCTGCCGGGGCTCCACGAGCACCATGGCCTTGGCGGCATGCCCGAGTTCGACCATGGGCACGAGTGTAGGCCAAGCGAGGCAAGGCCCAGACGGAGGCGGCTCAGATCGCGCTCAAGGTCTTCGCCAGCCGCTCCATCCCCCGCTCCAGGTCGGAGTCGGAGAGGGCATACGAGAAGCGGGCGTAGCCGGGGGCGCCGAACGCCTCACCGGGGACGAAGGCCACTCCCGCCTCCTCCAGCACCCACTGCGCCAGGTCGAGCGTCGAGGCGAACCGGTCGCCGAGGAACGCCGACAGGTCGGGGAAGACGTAGAAGGCGCCTTTTGGCTCCAGGCAGCGCACCCCGTCGATGGAGGAGAAGATCTCGAACATCTTGCGGCGGCGCCGGTCGAACGCCTGGCGCATCTCCTCCACCACTTCCTGGGGCCCGGTGAGGGCGGCGAGGGCGGCCCGCTGGCTGACGTTGGCGACGTTGGAGGTGAGATGGGACTGGAGGCGGATGGCGGCCTGGGCGATGTCGGGCGGCCCGATCAGCCAGCCGACCCTCCAGCCGGTCATGGCGTACGACTTGGCCACCCCGTTGACGATCACCCAGCGGTCCTCCAGCTCGGGGACCGACCCGGGCATGCTCACGAACCGGGCGTCACCGTAGACGAGCCGCTGGTAGATCTCGTCGGTGAGCACCCAGATGCCGTGCTCGGCCGCCCACCGCCCGATGGCGATGACCTCGTCGGCGTCGTAGACCGCCCCGGTGGGGTTGGAGGGCGACACGAACAGGAGGAGCTTGGTGGCGTCGGTGCGGTACTCCTCGAGCTGGTCGGGCGTCACCTTGAAGCCCTGGTCGATCGTGGTGGGGACGTCGACGCCTCTCGCCCCCATCATCCGCACCACCTCGGGGTAGGTGACCCAATACGGGGTGGGGAGCAGCGCCTCGTCGCCGGGATCCAATAGCGCCGCCATGGCGGCGTAGACGGCCTGCTTGCCGCCGTTGGTGATCACCACCTGGTTGGGTGCCACGTCGACGCCCGAGTAGCGGCCGGCGTCGGCGGCGACCGCTTCCCGGAGCTCGGCCAGGCCGGCGGCGGCGGTGTAGTGGTGGTTCTTCGGGTCGTTCACCGCCTCGGCTGCGGCCGCCACCACGTGCTCGGGAGTGGGGAAGTCGGGCTCGCCGGCACCGAAGCTGATGACGTCCTCTCCGGCGGCGCGCATCTCGGCGGCGCGGGTGGAGATGGCCATAGTGGCCGATTCGGCGATCGAAGCCAGTCGCTCGGATATCCGCCCCATGGGTCAGTCTCTTTCTGTCGGACGTTCCCGACCAAGGCTAGTGAGGGGCGCCTGCGCCGAAATCAGATCCCGGCGCCGCCCTGGGGGCGTCCGCGGCGACGCCGCCGTCGGATCAGGCCGCCGAGGATCGCTTCGGCGGTCACCGAGATGGCGGCGGTGAAGACGATGATCAGCACCAGCGGGAGCTCCCACGACCAGGCGAACAGGCGCAGCTCGACCGGCTGAGTGTTCTGGACGGCGAAGATGGCGACGATCACGATCAGCGCCAGGACGGCGATGAGCCGCCAGGGGATGTCGACTCCGGGCGCGTCGTATCCCGGCTCGGCCCGGCCCTCCAACTCAACGGTGTCGGTGTCGGGCGCCGGGAGATCCTCTGTCTCCGGGAACTCTTCGGAGTCGGTCATCGCTGTCCGAATCCTAGGTCGGAGGCTGCACGGTTGCCTGGTCACCCTCGAACGACCACCGGGACCGGGAGGCCCGGGCGGCGTCGATGTCGAGCCACCACAGGAGCAGGGCCCCCAGGGTGAAGAACACGACCAGAGAGAGGATGGCATAGCGCGACGACCCGGTGGCGGCCCCGATGAACGCGAACAGGAACGGGCCCCAGATGGCCGAGAACTTCGAGAACACCGAGTAGAAGCCGTAGAACTCGGCCGAGGCCTCTTCGGGGATCATCGACCCGTAGAGGCTGCGCGACAGGGCCTGGACCCCTCCGAGGACGAACCCGATCACCACCGCCAGGCCGAGGAACGGCACCGGGGCCTCCGCCGGCAGGAAGAACGCCGCCACCGCAACGCCCGTCCAGATCACTAGGGACAGGAGCAGCGCCCGCTTGATGCCTAGCCGATAGGAGAGGTGCCCGAAGGCCAGCGCCCCGAAGTAGGCGATGAACTGGACCACGAGGAAGGCGACGACGATCACGGTGAGGTCGAGGCCCAGCGTGCCTCCCGCGTAGGCGCTCGACACGTTGATGGTCGTCTGGACGCCGTCGTTGTAGAGGATGAAGGCGACGACGAACAGCAGCAGCTGGGGGAAGTGCGTGAGCCGGCGGGCGGTGTGCCACGTGCGGCCGAACCCGATGCGGAGGTAGGCGACGACAGGGGAGAGGTGCGCCAGCCGCTGCGGGATGGGCTGAGAGGCCCCGGTCTCGGGGATCCGGGGGATCGCCCACAGGGAGAATCCCATCCACCACACCCCGGCTCCGGCCAGGACGATCCGGGTCGTCAGCTCGGCGCCGAACGGCTCGAGGAAAATCAACACCACTCCGATCAGCAGGTACAGGCCGCCGCCGATGTAGCCGAGGGCGTAGCCGCGGGACGACTCGCGGTCGATGGTGTCGTCGGTGGTGAGGTCGGGCAGGAACCCGTCGTAGAAGACGTTGGCGGCCACGAAGCCCATCTGGGCGAGCAGGAAGATCCCGATCGTCGCCCCCACCCGCCCGGGGGCGGCGAAGAACAGCAGGATCGTGAAGGCCGAACCGAGCAGGGCGAAGAACGTCAGGAACCGCTTCTTCTGGGCCGAGAAGTCGGCGACCGCCCCCAGCACCGGGATGAGGAGGAACATCACCAGCGGGCCGGAGCCCGCCACCAGGCCCCACAGGCCGTCTGCGGCCCACTCCCGGCCCAGGAACCGGTAGGTGTCGCCGGGCACGACGGTGGACACGAAGTAGGCGGGAAGCACCGCCCCGGCGATCACCGTCGCATAGGCGGAATTCGCCCAGTCGTACATCGCCCAGGCACGGAGCGCTCGGCGATCGTTCTTGTGAGACGCCACTGGCGGGCAGCGTAGCGAGCCGTGTTGCGGCCGGGCGGTCCTAGCGTGGCGGTGTGATGAAGCGCTGGTGGCCGGCGATCGCCCTCGCCGTGACGGTGGCGGCCTGCTCCGACGGGACGGTCGTCGAGACCACCGCGCCGGCGGACGCGGCTACCTCCGTGGCGGCCCCCGCCACTTCCTCCCCGACCTCTGTCCCCGACACGACGCCGGCCACCGGAGCGCCGTCCACCACCGCCACCGAGACCACCACCGCCGAGACCACCACGACGCAGGCGCCCCTCCGGGCGCTCGGCTACGAAGCCGTGGCCGAGGCCGACTTCCCGATCGTCCTCACCGCCCGCCCGGGCGACGATGTCGCCCTGCTCGCCGAGCGGGCGGGGAGGGTGTACCGCTTCGACGGCAGAGTCGGCGATCTCGTCCTGGACATCGGCGACCGCACCACCGTCGACGGCGAGAGAGGGCTGTTGGGCATGGCCCGCCATCCCGAAGACGACGGCCGCCTCTTCGTCCACTACACCGACCGCGACGGCGACACCGTGGTCGCCGAATACGCCATGGGAGACGACCTCGTCGCCGACGCCTCCTCGGAGCGGATCCTGGTGCAGGTGGGCCAGCCGGCCTCGAACCACAACGGCGGGATGATCCAGTTCGGGCCGGACGGGGCGTTGTACCTCGGCCTGGGCGACGGCGGCGGGGGCGGCGACCCCTTCGGCAACGGCCAGAACCCCGACACGCTGCTCGGCGGCATCGTCCGCATCGACGTCGAGACGGGCGAGGCGGTCCTGTGGCACATGGGCCTGCGCAACCCCTGGCGGTTCTGGATCGACGGCGAGGACGTGTGGATCGGCGACGTCGGCCAGAACAGCTACGAGGAGGTCGACCTCGCCCCGATCACGGAGCAGGGCGTCAACTACGGGTGGCCCGTCACCGAGGGGCTCCACTGCTACGAGTCGCCGGACTGCGACACGTCGGGTTTCGCCATGCCGATCGTCGAGGTGGCCCGCGGCGACGGCGGGGCGTGCTCGATCACGGGCGGGGTGGTCTACCGGGGAGCGGCGATACCCGAGCTCGACGGGAGGTTCCTGTTCTCGGACTTCTGCGGCGGCTTCCTCCGCTCCACCGACCGCAGCGGGGAAGTGACGGACCACACCGGAGACGTCGGGGTCCCGGGCCAGGTCGTCTCCTTCGGGGTGGACGGCTCGGGGGAGGTCTACGTCCTGACCACCGAGCAGGTGCTGGCGCTGGTCCCCCTGCGTTGAGGGCTTTCAGAGGTCCTTTCCCAGGCAGACGCTGGCGGGAGTGGCCAGGTACTCGCCCCAGCACGGAATCGGCCTGAACCCGAACGACTCGTACAACCGGCGAGCCTCGGGCTGGTCGGCGCCCATCTCCAGGACGAGCGCCCGGGCCCCCCGCAGCTCCGCCTCGGCCTCCAGGCGGGAGAGGATCGCCTTGCCGATCCCGCGGCCGCGGGCGGAGGGCCTCACGTACATGCGCTTGATCTCGGCCCGGCCGTCGCCGAGCAGGCGAACCGCCCCGCAGCCGAGCGCCCGCCCGCCGGAGTCACGGGCGACGAGGAACAACCCGTTCGTCCCGTCCACCTCGTCGGGCAGCAGCGTGAAGTGGTTGTCCTCGGGGGGATACAGCGAGTCGAGCAGCTCGTCGAGCTCCCCGATCAACTCGGCGGCGTCCGGGTCGGAGAGGGGACAGGGCTCGATGGTCACGTCGTCGGGCGTCACGGCGCAAAGGTACCCTGCCTCCATGGCGACGATCTTCACTCGCATCATCCAGGGGGAGATCCCCGGCACCTTCGTGTGGAGGGACGACCAGTGTGTCGCCTTCATGTCGATCAACCCGCTGCGACGCGGCCACACGCTCGTGGTGCCCGTCGAGGAGATCGACCACTGGCTCGACTGCCCCGACGACCTGCGCGACCACCTGTTCTCCGTCGCCCAGCGCATCGGCCGGGCGCAGCAGAGGGCGTTCAACCCGACGAAGGTCGGCTTGATGATCGCCGGCCTCGAGGTGCCCCACCTCCACCTGCACGTGGTCCCCATCGACGGCGTCCACGACATGGACTTCTCCAACGCCGCCGCCCACGTCGACCGCGAGGAGCTGGAGGCAGCCGCCGAGGAGATCCGCCGCGAGCTGCGGGCGTCCGGCGAGCCGGGTGTCGTGTGAGGTGACGCCATAGGGATCCTCCTCGCTGCCGTCTCGGCGCTCGGCTACGGCACCGGCGACTTCCTGGGAGGAGTGGCCACCCGGCGCATGGACGCCGGCCGTACCCTCCTGTGGGGCCATCTGGTCGGTTTCCTCCTCCTGGCCGCCTGGGCGCCGTTCGACCCCGCCGCACCCGCCCTCTCCGCCATGGGGGCGGGCGTCGGGGCGGGGCTGTTCGGCCTGGGCGGCCTGTTCTTTCTCTACACCGGCCTCGCCCGGGGCCGGGCGGCGGTGGTCGCCCCGACCGCGGCGGTGGTCGGCGCCGTCGTCCCCGTCGTCTTCGGGGTCCTCGCCGGGGACTCGCCCGGGCTCACGGGCTGGATCGGCGTGGTCGTCGCCATGCCCGCCATCTACCTGGTGTCCCGCGTCGACGGGCTGGCGCGGCGGGCGGCCGGCCTCGGCTACGGGGTGGCGGCCGGAGCGCTGTTCGGCGGCTACTTCGTGCTGCTCGCCCTGGCCAGCGGGGAGACCGGCCTGTGGCCGCTTCTCGCCTCCCGGGCCGTCACCACCGCCCTGCTGGCGTCGGTGGCGGTGGCCGGGAAACGGGACTGGATCAGGCCGCCTTCCGGCACCACCGCCGGAGCGGTGATCGGGGTGGGCGCCCTCGACGTCGTCGGCAACATCGGCTACCTCCTCGCCGCCGGGGTCGGCAACCTGGTGATGGTGGCGGTGGTCGCCTCCCTCTACCCGGCGGTGACGGTCGCCCTGGCGAGGATCGTGTACGACGAGTCGCTGTCGGGGCCCCAGCTCGCCGGAGTGATGCTGGCGCTGGCCTCAGTCGCCTGCTTCTCGATCCCCTGACCGGGCCGCATAGGACTGCACCGTCGTCTCCAAACGGCGCATCGCCTCGCCGTGGCCGCACAGGGCGTCTGTCGTGGTGTAAGCGAGGACCCGCGCCACCCACAGGCGGAACAGCACTCGCCGCCACGCCGGCTCGGGGCGGTAGAGCGAGAGGAGGGAGGTGAGGGCCCTGTACCAGGCGTCGGCGTCGCAGAACGCGAAGGTGGGCCGGCGGCGGTTGGCGAGGAGAGGCTCGCCGATGCTCGGCGGGAGGGAAGCCGCCGCCTCCTCTTCGTCTGCTGTCCACTCGGCGGCGAGGAGGTGCAGCGTCGACTCCACGTCGTAACCCACCTTGTGGGCGATCGCTGGCGGGGCGGGGGCCTCGGGCTCGGTGACGTGCTCGAAAGGAGGCGGCGACGGCAGTCGGGTCGTCTCGACCGCCGCCTCGAAGCACTCCCAGAGCATCTCCTCCAACTCGGCGAGCGACCCGTAGAGGGCGTGCTGTTTGCCACCGGCGACGTAGTGCTCGTAGACGGCGTGTCCTCCGGCGGCCATCGCATAGGTCAGGGCGGTGTCTATTCCCCAGTCGGATCGGCGGGTCACGAACTCCGAGGCCATCAGCTCCTCGGCCACCGGCCGGGTGAGGGCGAGCTCTCCGCCCAGCGGCTGGCGGATTCGCCACAGGGCGCTTCGGGGATGGCCGATGGCGAAGAGGGGGCGGGTCACCATCCAGGTGATCATGGCGTCGGTGGAGGCTCGGGGGAAGAAGTGGCGGACGACCGGGTACCCGGCGTCCAGGGCGCCCTCGGCGCCGTCGATCCAGGAGGCATCGAAGTTGGTGATGTCGGCGTCGTAGAAGTGGACGCGCTCCTCGTCGGAGGCGAGGAAGAGGCGCATGCCGGTGAGCATCCCGTCGCCTTTGCCCGGGCGGCGGTCCCCGATGCGGTCCTGCACGACGACCTCGACCGCAGCGTCGGCTCGCCGCGCCACCTCGGCGGCCCCGTCGGCGACGCGATCCAGGAGGGGTGTGGAGGCGGCGCCCACCGCCACGACCCGGCTCACCCGTGGGTGGGAGGCGGCCGTGGCCAGGTTGGCCACGGCGACATCGGGGTCGTCGGCCTTGTACGGGAACACCACCATGCTCATGGACCCACCATGCTCACTGCCGCCCAGCATGGCAAAGCCGGCGGGCGGTCGGGGAGGCGACCCCGGTGTCACACGCCTCGGTTACGCTCGGCCCATGGGCGAAATGGTCGGACGGGTGATAGGAACCGAAGACGCCACCCCGCTCGAGTTCTGGGTGGCGGTGGCGCCGGGCGAGTACCTCCAGCTCGACGACGTCGTGGCCCTGGAGAGGATCCTGCCCACCGGTGAGCCCGTCCGCGTCTACGGCATGGTCTCGCAGGTGCGCGCCCGCCACGAAGGCGCCCGCTTCGACTCCGACGTCTTCTTGATCTCCGACGGAGTCCTCCCCGCCGAGGTGTCGGAGGCGGCCAAAGTCACCGCCACCCGGTTCGAGCCGGAGGTCTTCGTGCCGCCCCGGCCGGGCCAGCCGGTGGCCCGAGCCGAAGGCGACGCCCGCGACCGGGCCCTCTTCTTCGACCGCATGGAGCGGCGGCTCGCGGTAGGCCTCACCCGGGAGAACGAGCCCCTCTACATCAACTTCGAATTCCTCAACGGGGAGCGGGGTGCCCACGTCAACATCTCCGGCGTGTCGGGCGTGGCGACCAAGACCACCTACGCCACGTTTCTCCTCCATTCGCTGTTCACCGGCGGCGTGCTCGGCCCCGGCGCCGTCAACACCAAGGCGCTGATCTTCAACGTCAAAGGCGAGGACCTGCTCCATCTCGACCGGCCCAACAACGCCATCGACGAAGAGCAGGTCGCCCGCTACCGCGCCCTCGGCCTGCCCGCCGACCCTTTCAAGTCCGTCGGCTTCTACGCCCCGCCCCGGGTCGACTCCGAGACCCTGCGCCCCGACGTCCACTCCCGCCAGGACGTGACCAGCTTCTGTTGGTCGCTGGCGGAGTTCTGCCAGGACGAGTTGCTGCCGTTCCTCTTCGCCGACGCCGAGGACGACCGCGCCCAGTACACCATGGTGGTGTACTCGGTGATGGCCCAGCTGAAGCGGGCGACACCCCGCGACGACGGCTCGGTGACGATCGAAGGCACCACCGTCCGCACCTTCCGCCAGCTCGCCGACCTGATCACCCAGAAGGTGCTCTCCGAGGACGACGGGCCGGTGTGGGCGGGGACGGCGATCGGGCGGGGCACCATCAACGCCTTCGTCCGCCGGCTCAACTCGGCCGTCCGTCACGTCGACCGGCTCATCCGGGGCAACCTCACCGAGCCCGAGAAGCACCGGATCTCCACCGACGACCACCAGGTCACGGTGGTCGACCTCCACAACCTCAACGACCGGGCCAAGCGGTTCGTGGTCGGCGTCACGGTGCGGCGGGCATTCGAGCTCAAGGAGCGCCAGGGCCGACGCGGCGACGACGACCTCCTTTTCGTGGTGCTCGACGAGCTCAACAAGTACGCCCCCCGCGACGGCTCCAGCCCGATCAAGGAGATCCTGTTGGACGTGGCCGAACGCGGCCGCAGCCTCGGCATCGTCCTCATCGGCGCCCAGCAGACGGCTTCGGAGGTGGAGCGGCGCATCATCGCCAACTCGTCGATCCGGGTGGTGGGCCGCCTCGATTCGGCGGAGGCATCCCGGGAGGAGTACGGGTTCCTCCCCGGCGTCCATCGGCAACGGGCGACGATCATCAAGCCCGGCACCATGCTCGTCAGCCAGCCCGAGCTGCCCGTGCCGCTCGTCGCCGAGTTCCCGTTCCCCGCCTGGGCCACCCGCCCGTCCGAGGCGGTGCGCGCCGCCGGAGACGTCCCCGACGACCCCTTCGAGGGGCTGGTGCCCGGCTGATCCGTTCCGCGGAGGCGAAGGAAGCCCATGCCCTATCTCCCCAACCGGGTAGACCGCCTCGTAGAGGACATGCGCCGGCTCGGCGTCCAGGCAGGTGACGCGCTCATGGTGCATGCCTCGCAGCGGCGGATCGGGCCCACCGAGGACGGGGCAGGAGGAGTGGTGCGCGCCCTCGACCGGGCGGTGGGGCCGGAAGGGACGGTGATGATGGTGCTCGGCGCCCGCGACGACCACGACTGGGTCAACCGCCTGCCGGAGAGCGAGCGGGCGGCCCATCTGGAAGACGCCGAGCCGTTCGACTACCTCACCACGCCCGCCGATCCCGACGTCGGAGTGCTGGCGGAGGTGTTCCGCACCACGCCCGGCACCGTCGTCTGCGACCACCCGGAGGGCCGCTTCGGCGCCCGGGGTCGTCTCGCCGCAGAGCTCATGGCCGACCCGCCGTTGGACGACTACTTCGGCCCCGGCTCGGCCCTCGAGCGGTTCGTCGCAGCCGGGGGCAAGGTGCTGCGGCTCGGAGCCGACCCCGACACCGTGACCCTCCTCCACTACGTCGAGTACCTGGCCGACGTCCCCGACAAACGGCGGGTCACCCGGCACCGACGCGTCCAGAAAGGCGACGGCTCCGAGATCGTCACGATCTCGTCCCTCGACGACTCCGAAGGGATCGTCGACTACCCCGGCGACTACTTCGGCGCCATCGTCGAGGAGTACGTCGCGGCGGGGCGGGCCCGGGTCGGGAGAGTCGGGGGAGCCGCCTCCGAGCTGATCGACGCCGCCGACCTCGTCGGGTTCGCCCGGGCGTGGATGGAGACCCCACCTGGCCGGTTGAGGACCAAAGACCCTTGCTCTCCCCATTCGGGGTTGGGAGACTCAGCGGTGAGGTCCTGGCGCCGTGCCGGGCCCGAGAGCAACTCAGGGAGGTGGCATGGACTTCCTACGCGATGTCCTGGCGTTCCTCGCCAACAACCTCTTCAACGAGGTGGCGATCCTCATCGGCCTCATCGCGCTCGTCGGCCTGATGCTCCAGAAGAAGCCGGTCGAGGACGTGGTGGCCGGGACGCTGCGGGCCGTGATCGGGATCTACATCCTGCTGATCGGCACCGACGTGTTCATCGGCGGCCTGGTGGCGTTCCAGACGATCGTCTCCAGTGCCTTCGGCTTGGAGCCTCCGGCGGCGACCAGCACGATGGCCGACTTCCTCGGAGCCCACGGCGGCACCATCGCATTGGTCATCACGGTGGCGTTCCTGGTCCACGTGCTGGCGGTCCGGCTGTTCAACACGCGCTACGTGTACCTGACCGGTCACCAGATCTTCTGGATCAGCGTCATCGTCACCGCCGCCTACGTGCAGATGTTCGGCGTGCTCGACCAGTGGGCGCTGGTCCTGGTGTGCGGCCTCGTCGTCGCCGCCTACCTGACGCTCCAGCCGCTGTACATCGCCCCGATGATGCGGAAGGTCATCGGCTCCGACGATTGGGGCTACGGCCACACCAGCTCGGCGGCGTGCTACATCGCCGGCAAGGTCGGGCCCGCCGTCGGTGACAGGGAACAGGACGACACCGAGAAGCTGCAGCTGCCCCGCCAGCTGTCGTTCTTCAAGGACGTCAACGTTTCGACGGCGCTCGTCATCGGGATCATCACCCTGGTGGCGATGGCGTTCGCCGATTCCGCGGTCCTGGCGGAGCAGGCCGCCACCTACGACCCCGACATCAACCCGTGGGTGTGGGGCATCGTGTCGGCGCTCCGCTTCGCCGCCGGCATCGCCGTCCTGCTCTTCGGTGTGCGCATGTTCCTGGCCGAGATCGTCCCCGCCTTCAAGGGCATCAGCGAGAAGCTGATTCCCGGCGCCCGGCCCGCCCTCGACGTCCCCACCGTCTTCCCGTTCGCGCCGACGGCCGTGATGCTGGGCTTCTTGGCGTCGACGGTGGTGTTCCTGGTGCTGATGGGCGTGTTCGCCGCGGCCGGGTGGTTCGTCCTCGTGCCGCCGATGATCATGCTCTTCTTCCCCGGCGGCGGCGCCGGCGTGTTCGGCAACGCCTTCGGCGGATGGAAGGGCGCCATCGTGGGCGGCGCCGTCAACGGCCTCTTCCTGGCGATCGGACAGGCGCTCACCTGGAACATGCTGTCGGACACGGCGCCGGAGCTGGCGACCCTGGCCGACCCCGACTGGTACATCCTCGCCTGGCTGATCATGGGCGTGTCGGCGATCTTCACCGGCGGTGACCCGGCAGCCATGGTGTGGGCGGCGACGGGCGTCCTCATGGTCGTCGCCGCGGTCTGGCTGTGGGTGCTCAAGCGGAAGGGCTTCGAGAAGCCGCTCGAAGTCCAGGCCGAGCCGGCGCCCGCCGAGGCGGAGGCCGGTCGATGACGAAGGGCCGGGCCGGCGAACCGCTCCACGTCGTCACCGTCTGCGGCGTGGGCATGGGCTCCAGCCTCATCCTGCGGATGACGGCGGAGAAGGCATTCGCCGAGCTGGGCGTCCCCGCCCGGGTGGAGGCGACCGACGTCTCCTCCGCCAAGAGCCTCCGCCCGGACGTGATCCTCGGGCAGGGGATGCACACGAGCGAGTTCGCCGGCGCCGCGCCCGTCGTCCTCGCCGTCTCGAACTTCGTGGACGCGGAGGCACTGAAACGAGAGCTCGAAGGACCGCTGCGAGAGCAGGGCTGGCTCGAGTGAGCCCTCACCTGCACGTCCGTGTGGGAGTCGACGTCCCCGGCTGGCAGGAGGCCATCCGGGCGGCGTGCACCCCGCTGGTCGCCGCCGGCGTGGTCGAGCCGCGCTACGTCGACGCCTGCATCGACATGGTCCGACGGCATGGGCCGTACGTGGTGCTGGCACCCGGCATCGCCCTGCCTCATGCCCGTCCCGAAGACGGCGTCGTAGGCGTCGGTGTGTCCGTAGCCGTCCTCTCTTTCCCGGTCGAGTTCGGCCATCCCGAGAACGACCCCGTCGACGTGGTGATCGCCTTCGGGTCGCCGGACTCCGAGCAACACATCGACCTGCTGGCGGCCCTGGCCGGCGGCCTCGCCGAAGGGCTCGCCGACCGGCTGCGGGCCGCCAGCGACGCCACGGAAGCGACCAAGCTCGTGCAGGAGGTGATAGAAGGTGTCTGAGGCGGGTGAGGCGATCCGGGAGCACCTGAGGGCGGTCGAGGAGCGCAACCGCGACACCATCGACGCCGTCGCCGAGCGCGTCTACCGGACGATCGTCGACGGCGGACTGATCCTCACCGCCGGGACCGGCCACTCCCGGGCGATGGTCCTCGAGACCTTCTACCGCGCCGGCGGGCTGGCCTGCGTCAAGCCCATCACCCATCCGGCCCTCGACCCACTGGCGGGCGGAGCGGCCAGCACCCGGCTCGAACGGGTGCCGGGCCTGGGCCGCCTGCTCGCCGACGAGGCGGCCGCCACCGAAGTCGACACCGCGTTCGTGTTCTCCAACTCGGGGACGAACCCGGTGCCGGTGGAGCTGGCCGAGGCACTGGCCGAGGACGGGGCGACGGTCGTCGCCGTGTCCTCCCGTCAGCACATGGCGCGGGCGCCCCTTCGGGCCGACAAGAAGCTCGACCAGGTGGCCCACTACGTCTTGGACACGGCCACCCCCTACGGAGACGCGTTCTGGCCCACCCCGTCCGGCCACATCGCGCCCCTGTCCAGTATCAGCGGCGCCTACCTGTGGAACCTGATCCTCATCTCGGTGGCACGGCTCGCCGAGGAGAAGGGCACGTCCTTGCCGGTGTGGGCCAGCGCCAACGTCGCCGGCGGGGAGGAGCGAAACGTCGAACTCAGGGAGAGATACCGTGGGCGGATCCCCGGACTCTGAGGCCTTGGGCCGCAACATGGAGGCCGAGATGGGCGAACAGCCCGCCGTCCTCAGAGGTCTCCTCGCTTCGCACACCGACATCGTCGACCGGGTGCGCCGCTCCATCCCGGACCCGGTGCAAGGGATCGTTCTCGTCGCCCGGGGCTCGTCGGACAACGCCGCGGTGTTCGGCCGCTACGTGCTCGAGAGCGCCACGCTCCGTCCCGTCTCGATGCTGTTTCCCAGCCTCGTGACGCTCTACGGCGTCGCCGCCGACTACCGCGGCTGGGTGGCGATCGGCGCTTCCCAATCGGGCGAGACTCCCGAGATCGTCGAGTCGATGGAGCGTCTGCGGCGGGCGGGGGCATCTGCCGTGGCGATCACCAACGATCCGTCCAGCCCGCTCGCCGCGCTCAGCGACGTCACCGTGGCGCTGGGGGCGGGCGAGGAGGTCGCCGTGCCCGCCACGAAGACGTTCACTTCCCAGCTGGCGGCGTTCGCGCTGTTGGGGGAGGCCATGGGAAAGGCTCCCTGGCCCCGGGACGCGCTCGAACGCGTCCCCGCGGCGGTGGAAGCCGCGCTCGCCGACTTCGAACCGGTGGCGGGCGCCGCCGAGGCGCTCGTCGACGCCCCATCGGCGTTCGTCGTCGGCCGCGGCTACATGCTGGCCGTGGCGTTGGAAGCGGCCCTGAAGCTGAAGGAATCGGCGGCGGTGTTCGCCGAGGGGATCTCGGCCGCCGACCTGATGCACGGGCCGATCGCCGCCGTGCAGCCCCACACCCGGGTGGTGCTCTTGCGGGCCCGCGGCCCGACCGACGAGGAGTTGGAGGAGGTGCGGCGGCGGGTGGAGGCACGTGCCGCCAGGATCGTCCAGGTGGGAGCCGGCGGCGACGTGCCGCTGCCGGGCGACCTCCCCGAGCCCCTGGCGGTGTTCCCGGCGACGGTCCGGGCCCAGCAGCTAGCCCTCGCCACCGCCCGGAAGCGAGGGCTCGACCCCGACCAACCCCCGGGCCTCGCCAAGGTGACCCGGTTCTGATCTCGGAGGTGGATCGATGAGACGCCTGGGAGTCCGAGCGGCCCTCGTCGGCGGGGAGCTCGTCCGAGGCGACGTGGGAGTCGAAGGAGACACCATCGTCGCGGTGGGCTCGGCCGGCCAGGGGTCGGGAGTGGCCGTGCCCGGGTTCGTCGACCTGCAGGTGAACGGATTCGCCGGGTTCGACTTTGGCGAAGCCGATCCCGACGGCATCCGGGCGGCGGCGGAGGCCCTGGTCGCCCACGGAACCACAACCTTCCAGCCCACCCTGATCTCCCTCCCCGAGGAGGTGTATCTCAGGGCGATGGAGCGCCTCGGGGAGGCGGCGAAGGCGGGCCTGCCCGCCCGCCTGCTGGGCGTCCACGTCGAAGGGCCGTTCCTGTCGCCGCGCCGGAGAGGCGCTCACGACCCCGACCATCTCCGCCCCGTCGATCCCGGTCTGTACGACCGGCTCGCCGCAGCCGGGCCGCTCACCTACGCCACCCTGGCCCCCGAGCTACCCGGGGCCCTAGAGCTGATACCCCGCCTGGTCGCCCGCGGGATCGTCGTCGCCATCGGCCATTCCGACGCCGACGCCGCCACCGCCCACGCCGCCTTCAACGCCGGAGCCCGCGCCGTGACCCATCTGTTCAACGCCCAGCGCCCGGTGCATCACCGGGACCCGGGGATCACGTTCGCCGCCCTGGCCCGCCGCGACGTGGTCTTGGGCGTCATCGCCGACGGTGTCCATCTCGACTTCGACACGGTGAAGGTCGTCGTGAACGCCGCTCTCGAGCGGGTGGCTCTCGTCACCGATGCCGTCGCCCCCGCCGGCCTCCACGACGGCGAGCACACCATCGGGGGCCAGCGCCTGTTCGTCTCCGGCCCGGAGGTGAGACTCGAAGACGGGACCATCGCCGGGAGTGTGCTGACCATGGACGCCGCGGTCCGCAACCTCATCGACCGAGGCGGCGCCCCGTTCGAGAGGGCCGTGGCCTGCGCCACCCGCATCCCCGCCGAGCTGGTCGGCCGTCCCGAGCTGGGCACCCTCGCCCCCGGAACCGTCGCCGACGTCGTCGTCCTCGACGATTCCCTGTCGGTGGTGAGAGCCCTGGTGGGCGGCGAGGAGGCGTTCCGGGCCTGAAACCACCGAACCTGTCACACCCTTCACCTACCCTCGGGGTCGTGAAGATCCTCCACACCGCCGACTGGCACGTCGGGCGCTCCATCCGGGGCCGCAGCCGCCACGGCGAACAGGAAGAAGTCCTGGCCGAGATCGCCCGGACCGCGGCCGCCGAGGGCGTCGACCTGGTGCTGGTCGCCGGCGACCTCTTCGACACCTCCAGCCCGCCTCCCGCCGCCGAGAGGCTCGTCTACCGCACCCTCCTGCAGCTGGCGGAGGTCGCCCCGGTCGTCATCGTGGCGGGCAACCACGACCATCCCCGGCGGCTCGAGGCGGTGGCGCCGCTGCTCGAGCTGGGGCGGGTGATCGTCGGCGCGGTCCTCTCCCGTCCCGACGAAGGCGGCGTGGTGCGCCCGATCGAAGGGGTGCGGGTGGCCATGATCCCGTTCCTCTCCCAGCGGGGCATCGTCACGGCCTCCGACCTGATGTCACAGAGCGCCGCCGAGCAGGGCGGCAAGTACGCCGACCGCATGGCCGCCATCATCGAAGCGTTCTGCGCCGGGCTGTCGGGCGACGAGGTGAACATCGTCGTCTCCCACCTGATGGTCCACGGCGGCGAGCTGGGGGGAGGGGAGAGGGCCGCTCACACCGTCTTCGATTACTCGGTGCCCGCCCAGAGCTTCCCCACCGCCCTCACCTACGTCGCCCTCGGCCATCTCCATCGCCACCAGCGGATGCCCGCCGCCGCCCCGGTGTGGTACTCGGGGTCCCCGATGCAGCTGGACTTCGGGGAGGTCGACGACCACAAGGGTGTGCTGCTGGTCGATGCCGAGCCCGGGGCCCCCGCCAAGGTGGAGTTCCGGCGCCTCGGCTCGGGGCGCAGGCTCCACGTCCTCCGGGGGACCCTGGAGCAGGTGGAGGCCGCCGCCGCCGAGATCGATCCCCGGGACTACGTGCGGGTGATCCTCGACGAGCCCGCCCGTGCCGGCCTCGCCGACGCCGTGCGCCAGGTGGTGCCCCAGGCCGTCGACGTGGTGCTCGACCCGTCCCGCCGCCAGAGCCCGGCCCGGCACCGGTCGAGGAGCGGGCGGAGCCACACCGAGCTGTTCGAGGAGTACCTGCGCGAGCGCGACGCCCACGACGAGCGGGTGGTCGCCCTGTTCACCGAGCTGCTGGGAGAAGCCCATGAGGCCTGAGCGCCTGGTGATGGAGGGATTCGCCCCGTTCCGGGAGCGCACGACGGTCGACTTCTCGGACCTGGAGCTGTTCGCCCTCACGGGACCGACCGGTGCCGGCAAGAGCTCGGTCATAGACGCCATGACCTTCGCTCTCTACGGGTGCGTTCCCCGCTACGGCAAGGCGGCGGTCAGGCCGGTGGTGTCGCTCGGGAGGGCGGAGGCCAAAGTCCAGCTCGACTTCGAAGTGGAGGGCCGCCGCTACACCGTCGTCCGCGTCGTGCGGCTCAACAAGCAGGGCGGTGCCGTCCAGGCCGAGGTGAGGCTCGAGACCGGAGACGGCCAGGTGCTCGCCTCGGGGCCCGACGAGACGACGGCCGCCGTCGAGCGGCTGGTCGGGCTCGAGATCGACCACTTCACCCGGTCGGTCGTCCTGCCCCAGGGCCAGTTCGCCGCCTTCCTGCACGACCCGCCGGCCCGCCAACAGGACCTCATCAAGGCCCTGCTCGACATGGGGGTGCTCGACGTGGTCCGGGGTCTGGCCGGCGAGCGGGCCAAGGCAGCCAAGGCCGCCATGGAGTCGGCCCGAGCCTTGCTCGAAGGGCTCGGCGACGTCACCGAGACCGCGGTGGAGGCAGCCCGTCACCGGGTCGAAGACCTCGAGCGCATGGTCGAGACGGTCGCCTCCTCCGAAGCGGCCATCGACGAGTCGCAGGCGGTCGTCGTCGCCCGCCGACAGGAAGCAGCCGCCCTGGAGGAACGAGCCCGGCTCCTGGAAGGCGTGTCCATCCCTGCGGGCATCGCCGAGCTGGCCGAGTCGGTCGCCGACCTCGACGAGAGGATCCGCCTCGCCGACGAGCGACTGGCCCAAGCCAGGGAGGAGCTCGACGCCGCCCAGACCGAGGCTGCTGGCCTTCCGTCGGCCGACACGCTCAGCGCCGCCGCCCAAGGACACGAGAGGCTGCAGGCGGCTGCCGCCAAGGTCCATTCGATCGACCTCGAAGCGCTGGAAAGACAGGTGGCGGACGCCAGGGCGGCCGTCGATGGAGCGGTCGCCGCCCGGGACCGGGCCGTCGCCGAACACGAACAGGCCCGCAGCCGCCACGCCGCCCACGCCCTAGTCGCCGGGCTGTGCGCCGGCGATCCATGCCCGGTGTGCGAGCAGCCCCTCCCCGAGGACCCCGGCGAGCCCCCGGCCGGACTGGACGAGACGCGCCGGGCCGTCGAAGCCGCCGAGGAGCAGGTGAGCGCGGCGCGCGACCGGCTCCAGGAAGCCGAAGCCGCCCTGGCCGAGGCCAGAGCCACCCGCGCCGCCACCGTCGAGGCCATCGAGGATCTCCGCGCCGACCTGGCCGGCCTTCCCTCGCCGGAGGAGCTGCCCCAACTCCTGGCGGCCCGCCGGGCGGCCGATGAGCGGCTCGAGGCGGCGAAGGCCGCGGCGGCGGACCGGCAGGCTGCGGTCGACGAGCTCCGGAGGTCCCGCCAGGAGCTGGAGGAACAGGAGAAGGAGGCATGGGAGCGATTCGCCTCCCTCCGCGACCGGCTGGCCGTGCTCGAGCCGCCTCCGGCGCCCCGCCACGACCTGGCCGCGGCGTGGGAGGGCCTCGTGACGTGGGCGGAGGCGAAACGCAGAGAGGTCGCCGAGCAGCTCCTCGAGGCGAAGGCAGCCGCGGAAGACGCCGCCGAGGCGGTGGATAAACAGCGGGACGAGCTCGAGCGGATGCTCGCCGACGCCGGAGTCGGCGGGGCAGGATCCGCTTCCGCTCGCCTGGCCGCGGCGCTGGCCACCGCCAAGGCCGAGCTCGCCTCGGTCGAAGAGAAGCTCGAACAGCGCCGGAACCTGGAGCAGACCATCGCCCGGCGCCGGGAAGAAGAGGCCGTCGCCTCCGAGCTCGCCAAGCACCTGAACGCCAACCGCTTCGAGGCGTGGGTGCTGTCCGAGGCGCTGGCGGCGTTGATCGACGGCGCCAACGAGCTGATCGACGACCTCACCGGCGGGGCCTACTCGCTGGCGCTCGACGACCGCCGTATCGAAGTCGTCGACCACCGCAACGCAGACGAACGGCGCCCCGTCAGGAGCCTCTCCGGCGGGGAGACCTTCCTCGTCTCGCTGGCGCTGGCGCTGTCACTGGGCGAGCACCTCTCCAACCTGTCCGAGAAGGGGGGAGCACGCCTCGACGCCATCTTCCTCGACGAGGGGTTCGGCAGCCTCGATGCCGAGACGCTGGAGACGGTCGCGGCCGTGGTCTCCGAGCTCGCTTCGCGGGGCCGCATGGTGGGAGTCGTCACCCACGTGAAGGACCTGGCCGAGCAGATGCCGGTCCGCTTCGAGGTCAGATCCGGGCCTGGCGGCAGCACGGTCGAGAAGGTGGCGGTATGAGATTTGCAGTGGCCCAGTGGGCCCCCGAATACGGCACCCCCGCCGAGCTCGACGAGACCACCGGCCGGGTGGAAGTGGGAGTCGAGGTGCCGCCGGGGGAGTGGCGCGGGCTGGTGCCCGACGTCGAGCCGGTCGACGACGTCCTGTTCATCGACGGCGTGCGGCGGGTCGACGCCAACCTGTGGATCGAACAACCCCAGGGCCGGCCCGTTCTCGGCCTCGCCGCCACCTACGCTGCCGGCGCGGTCCGCTCCAACGGCACCGCCGAGATCGTGGCGACGAGAGTCGAGCGAGGCTTGTTCACCTCCGCCGCTGCCACCGACATCGTCACCACATGCGGTGTCTACTCCGTCAAGGCCACCAGCGGCCAGACCCCCGAAGAGCTGTGGCTGGGGATCCAACAACGAATGGGGGAGCTGGAGGGCGCCGTCGCCGCCGACCAGGAGGGAGCGACGCTGGTGATCGCCGACGGCCCCCTGTCGCACCATCGCCACGCCGAAGGGGAGGTCGGACAGCTGGTGGGCTATGTGAAACGGGAGCACGTCGAGTATCTGCCCAGCGAGCTGTGGGACGTCAAATACGGGCTGGGGGTGGGGAGGCGCACCCCGTTGTTCGTCACCACCACGTCGTGGTCCCGGTACTCCTGGTACGTGCGCCTGGCGACCGGATCCGGCCCGGCGGAAGGCCTGGTCCGCTGCGAGATCAGCGGCGACATGGACATCGCCACGGCGGTGCGCATCGCCGACCAGGTGACGGCCACCTTGCCCCGTTTCGCCTCCGCTCCCCACAAGGACCCGCGGGCACCGGAGAACCTGTATCCGATCGCCGGGCTGGAGCGGGAACTGAGGCGGCGCCTCGGCGACCGGGAGCTGGTGTACCGGGCGCTGCGCCGGGCCGCGGCCGAGGCCGCCTGACCTAGCCCTCCCGGCGCGACGCCAACAGCGCCCCCGCCGTCACCAGCGCGATGCCGACGACGGCGACCGGATGCACCTCGTCGCCGCGGAAGACGGCTCCGAGGATCAGGGCCACGACCGGGATGCAATAGGTGATGAACGACGCCCGGGTGGCGCCCACGCTCCCCGTGAGGCTGCTCATCAGGACGAAAGCGATACCCGTGCCCGCCACACCGACCGCCAGGGTCGCCAGCAGGGAAGACACGGCGAACTCCGACCCTCCCACCCCCGCCAGGCCATAGGGCAGGACCACCAGGGTGGCCACCCACTGGACCCGGGCGATGACGGGAACCGACCCGTACTTCTGCTGCAACGGGGCGACGATGTTGGTGGAGAAGGCGTAGCAGATCGTCGCCGCCAGCACGAGGATCACGCCCACCAGCGCCGTGCCGCCTCCCTCCGCCGACGGCAGCGAGATGGCGGCGATCCCGGCGAACCCGACCAACAGCCCCAGCGCCTGTCGCCTCCCGGGCAGTTCGCGCAGCAGGGCGGTCGAGACCGCGGCGGTGAAGATCGGCATGGCGCCGTTGAGCATCCCCGCCGCCGCCGAGCTGATCCACTGCTGGGCGATGGGAAAGAAGATCTGGGGAAGGGCGATCCACAACACCGCCAGCGCCACGACCCGGGGCCAGTCCGACCGCTCGATCGAGGAGCGGCGGGCGCGGGGCACGACAGCCAGGGTGGCCGCCCCGAACGCCACCCGCAGCAGTGTGACCAGGCCCGGGGTGAAGTGGTCGAGGCCGATCGCCATGAACAGGAACGACGCTCCCCAGATGAGGACCAGCGACAGGAACATCGCCCAGTCCCGGGGTGTGAACGCCTCGCGATTGGTGCCGTGGCTGGTGGACAGCAGGCGGTGAGCACGGGATCCGCTCACCATGTGATTACCTCGCAGAGCACGGCAGGCAGGCTAACCACCGGCCGGTCCGCCTCATTCCCGATTTTCCGGGGGCGAGCGCGGATATGATGGGCCCCAGGCCGTTGATCTCGGACGGGAGAGTTCCCGGCAGGGGACGCCGAAGGGGCAACGCCGCAGAAGGCGGAAACTCTCAGGCACCAGGACCGTCCGAAGGAGGCGCCGCTGGAGGGTACCGACAGCGCGGACAGCGTCACCGGGAGCGATCATGTCGACGTACCAGTTCAGCCGCCGCCACATCGGTCTCTCCGAAGAGGCGATCTCCGGGATGCTCGAGCGCCTCGGCGTCGCCTCGATCGACGAGCTCATCGAACAGGCGATCCCCGCCAACATCCTCGACCGCCGGGAGCTGGACCTGCCCGAGCCCCTGACCGAGCAGGAGGCCCTGGCCGAGATGCGGCGCATCGCCGCCAAGAACAGGCGGGTGCGATCCCTCATCGGGCTCGGCTACTACGGGACCATCACCCCGCCTGTGATCCTCCGCAACGTGCTGGAGTCGCCCGCCTGGTACACCGCCTACACGCCATACCAGGCCGAGATCTCCCAGGGACGCCTGGAGGCCCTCATCAACTTCCAGACCATGGTCGCCGACCTCACCGGCCTCGAGATCGCCAACGCCTCCCTGCTCGACGAGGCGACCGCGGCCGCCGAGGGGATGGCGATGGTGCGCCGCGTCGTCCGCCGCGACGGGCGCTTCCTCATCGACGCCGACTGCCACCCGCAGACCATCGCCGTGGTGGAGGCCCGGGCCGAGGCGGTGGGAGTCGAAACCGACGTGGTCGACGTCTCCTCCGTGGAGGCATTCGACGGCGTCGTCGGGGTCCTCGTCCAGTACCCGGGCTCGAGGGGCGGGCTCGCCGACCTCGCCTCGGTCGCCGAGCGCGTCCACGCCGCCGGGGGGATGGTGGTGGCCGCCACCGACCTGTTGGCCTCGGTGCTGCTCGAGCCGGTCGGGACGCTCGGCGCCGACATCGCCGTGGGCTCCGCCCAGCGCTTCGGCGTCCCCATGGGATTCGGCGGCCCCCACGCCGGCTTCATCGCCGTGCGCGAAGAGCACGTACGGGCCCTCCCCGGCCGCCTCGTCGGTGTGTCCAAGGACAGCGCCGGGCGGATCGGCTACCGCCTCGCCCTCCAGACCCGGGAACAGCACATTCGGCGGGAGCGAGCCACGTCGAACGTGTGCACCGCCCAGGTGCTCCTCGCCGTGGTCGCCGGCCTCTACGCCGTGTGGCACGGCCCGGAAGGGCTCACCGAGATCGCACAGCGCGTTCACCGCCTGACCGGGAGGCTGGCGGCATCCCTCGACGCGATCGACGGCGTCGAGGTGGTGAACGACCGGTTCTTCGACACCCTCACCGTCCGCGCCGACGCCGACGCGGTGATCGCCGCCGCCCTCGAGCGGGGAATCAACCTGCGCCGCGTCGACGACGGCCACGTCGGTGTCTCGGTGGACGAGACCGTCGACGAAGGCGTGGTGGCGGCGGTGGTCGAGGCGTTCGGGGGCGCCGGGCTCGCCGACACGCCGAAGGAGGGGATCCCCGAGGAGCTGCGCAGGTCGACGCCGTTCTTGCAGCACCCGGTCTTCAACTCGTACCGCTCCGAGCACGAGATGCTCCGCTACCTGCGGCGGCTGTCGGACCGCGACCTGGCTCTCGACCGGACGATGATCCCGCTCGGGTCGTGCACGATGAAACTCAACGCCACCGCGGAGATGATCCCGATGACGTGGCCCGAGTTCGCCGACCTCCACCCGTTCGCCCCGCTCGACCAGGCGGCCGGCTACATCGAGCTGATCGACGACCTATGCCGTTGGCTGGCGGAAATCACCGGCTACGACGCCGTCTCCCTGCAGCCGAACGCCGGATCCCAGGGCGAGCTCGCTGGCCTGCTCGCCATCCGCGCCTACCACCGCAGCCGGGGAGAGCCCCAGCGGGTCGTCTGCCTGATCCCCCAATCCGCCCACGGCACCAACGCCGCCTCGGCGGCGATGGCCGGCATGGAGGTGGTCGTCGTAGCCACCGACGAGCACGGCAACGTCGACCTCGTCGACCTGGAGCAGAAGGCGGAAGCCCACCGCGACCGGCTGGCGGCGGCGATGGTCACCTACCCGTCCACGCACGGCGTTTTCGAGCCCGGCATCGAGAAGCTGTGCGAGATCGTCCACTCCCATGGCGGCCAGGTCTACGTGGACGGCGCCAACCTCAACGCCCTCGTCGGCCTCGCCCGCCCGGGCGACTTCGGCGCCGACATCGGCCACCTCAACCTGCACAAGACGTTCACCATCCCCCACGGCGGAGGGGGCCCCGGGGTCGGCCCGGTGGGGGCCAAGGCCCATCTCGCCCCGTTCCTGCCCAACCACCCGCTGGTGCCAGCCGCCGGCCCGGAGACGGGGATCGGGCCGATCGCCGCCTCACCGTGGGGATCGGCCGGGATCCTCCCCATCCCGTGGATGTACATCCGCATGATGGGAGCTGCCGGGCTGCGGAGGGCGACCGAAGCGGCGATCCTCGCCGCCAACTACGTCGCCGCCCGGCTCGACGAGCACTTCCCGGTGCTGTACACGGGAGTCTCCGGACGCGTCGCCCACGAGTGCATCGTCGACCTGCGGGAGCTGACCCGTCGCAGCGGGGTCACCGTCGAGGACGTCGCCAAGCGGCTCGCCGACTACGGGTTCCACGCTCCGACCGTAGCTTTCCCCGTCGCCGGCACGCTGATGATCGAACCCACCGAGTCGGAGTCCTTCGAGGAGATAGAGCGGTTCTGCCGGGCGATGATCCAGATCCGCCAGGAGATCGAGAAGGTGGCGACAGGGGAGTGGCCCCGCGACGACAATCCCCTGAAGAACGCCCCGCACCCCGCCGCCGACGTGATCGGCGACTGGGACCATCCCTATCCGGCCGAGGTGGCGGCGTTCCCCCTCCCAGAGCTGAAGGCCGACAAGTACTGGCCGCCGGTCAGCCGCATCGACGCCGCCGGTGGGGACCGCAACCTCTTCTGCTCGTGCCCGCCGATCGACGCCTACACGTGATCCGAACGGCCCAGCCGAGCCAAGAGTGGGTTAGGTGGGGCCTTGACCCGTCCGATGATTGGTGGGATCGTTCCGCCAGGACGTGTGCCCACACGCCGATGAAAGGGGTCCGGTGCGGTTCTACGGCCGAATACGCTTCGGGGACGTAGAGGACGAGCTCGACGCGTCGGTCGAGGTCGACGAGACCCACGTCCACTTCTTCTCCGGCGACGAGCCCCTCGGCAGCTGGTGCCTGGCCGACGTCGTCGCCGAGCGGCTGGTCGCCAACGAGTTCGAGATCGACCTGGCGGGGGAGAAGGTCGTGTTCCTGGCCGACGACCAGGTCAACTTCGCCTACGGGGCGGTCCAGAAGATGGCCGAAGGCTGGGCCCGGTTCCACGCCATGAACCCCGTTCGCCGCCGGAGGGCCCTCGCCGCCGCCCGCAGGGAGGCCAGGCCCTCGCGGCTCGACGAAGTGCGACGGGCGCTGCAGGAGGCCCGTGACGAGCTCGCGTCCCGCACCCTCGAGCTCCCGGCCGGCCAGCAAGAGGAATCGGCTGGTGGGCCCACCACGGCAGAGATGCCGAGATCGGGGTTCTGGGCGAAGGTGGAACGTGCCACCGCCCTCGACCGCCAGGCCGACGTCGCGGTGGAGCAGGCGGTCGAAGTCCCCGACGACCCACCCCGGCACCGGGCCTCCCATGGAGCCGCCCATGCCGCCGATGAGTCGGCCCCCGAAGAGGAGGCCCCTGTCCCGTGGATCCAGCCGAAGGTGGAGGAGGTGCCGGTGCCGCATCTTCCGCCTCCCCTTCCCCCGCCTCCCCGTCCCCAGCCTCTGCCGACGCAGGAGCCGGAGCCCCAACGAGCGGACCGCTCCGAGGCGGGGCTGCGAGCAGCCATCAGGGCCCTGTTCGGCAAGGGGACCAAGACGGCCCACGAGCACAGCTTCGTCGAGAGCACGACCACCGTCGGGATCGTGCGCCGGGTGTGTCTCGACTGCGGCTACGTTTCCATAGGTGTCGCAGAACAACGTGAGGCCTGACCTTCCCCAGCCACAGATCCACCCGTCTGCCTTCGTCGCTTCCAACGCCACCGTCCTGGGCGACGTCACGATCGGCGAGGGGGCGGTGGTCCTGTTCGGTGCCGTGCTGCGAGCCGAAGACGATCGGGTGGTGGTCGGCTCGGAGACCAACATCCAGGACAACGTCGTCGTCCACTGCGACGCCGGCTTCCCGGCGATCATCGGCGACCGCACTACCGTCGGCCACTCCGCCGTCGTCCACGGCGCCGTCATCGGCGACGGCTGCCTCGTGGGGATCGGCGCCCTCGTCCTCAACGGGGCCGTGATGGGAGAGGGCTCCTGGCTGGCCGCCGGGTCCGTCCTCCCGGAAGGAAAGGAGATCCCGCCGTGGACGCTGGCGGTGGGGGTGCCGGCGCGGCCGCTCCGGGAGCTCACCGAAGAAGAGATCGAGCGCCAGCGCTCCGGGGTCAGGACGTACCTAGAGTTGCGGGACCTGTACCGTCGCTCGATGTGAAGTCGATGGCAACGGCAACCCCCGTCATCCTGTCCGGCGGCAGCGGCACGCGGCTGTGGCCACTGTCGTCGGCCACCCGACCCAAGCAGTTCCACTCCCTCGTGGGAGACGAGACTCTCATCCAGGCGACCGTCCGCCGGGTGGCTGGAGGGGAATCGGCGCCTCCCCTCGTGGTGTGCAACCGGGCGCACGTCGCTGAGGTCGTGGCCCAGCTGGAGGAGGCGGGCTCGCCCCCATCGAAGGTCGTCGTGGAGCCCATGGGCCGCAACACCGCCCCGGCGGTGGCGGCCGCCGCTCTCGCCCTCGATCCCGACACGGTGATGATGGTGCTCCCCGCCGACCACCTGATCCCCGACGAAGAGGCGTTCCGGGAGGCGATGTCGGTGGCGGTCGAAGTCGCCGCCGGGGGCTCGCTGGTGACGTTCGGCGTCGTGCCCACCCGTCCCGACACCGGCTACGGCTACATCGAACCTGCCGGCACCGAGGGCCCGGCTCACCGCGTCGAGCGCTTCGTCGAGAAACCCGACGCCGATACTGCGGCCCGCTACGTGGCGGCCGGGTATCTGTGGAACTCCGGGATGTTCGTGTTCCGCGCCGACGTCATTCTCGAGGAGCTGCGCCGCCACGAGCCGGCAGTGGTCGAAGCGGTGGCCGCCGCCCTGCCGACCGACGCCGCCGGCACCGTGGTGGAGCTGGGAGAGGAGTTCGGAGACTCCCCGGCGATCTCCATCGACCACGCCGTGATGGAGCGCACCGACCGCGCCGTCGTCGTGCCACTCGACGCCGGATGGACCGACGTCGGCTCCTGGAATTCGGTGTGGGAGGCGCTCGCTCCCGAAGGGGGCACCGTCACCTCGGGAGAGGTCCTCGCCGTCGACGTCCAGCGGTCCTACATCCGGGCCGAGAGCCGCCCCGTCGCCGTCATCGGCCTCGACGACGTCGTCGTCGTCGAGACACCCGAAGGGGTGCTGGTCATGGACCGACGACGCTCCCAGGACGTGCGGCTGGCCGCCGAATGGAGGGCGAGCAGGGACCAGGGCTGAGCCCGCACGGAGCCCCGCCGGGGCGCCGTAGCATGACCGGGATGCGCCCGACCTTCTCGCTGCTCGTCGTCGCCGTGGTGGCCCTCGTCGCCTGCAGCGGGCCCGACGAGTCGGCCTCCGGCGAGGAGATCTACATGCAGTTGTGCTCCCGCTGCCACGGCGCGGAGCTGGGCGGCGGCATCGGCCCGGCGCTCGGGCCGGGGAGCAACGCCGCCGAGCAGTCCGACGACTACCTGATCGTCACGATCCGCGACGGCCGGGGTCGCATGCCCTCGTTCCGCCAGACCCTCTCCGAGGCCCAGATCGGGCGGGTGGTGGAGTACCTGCGCCAGGAGCAACGCTCGTCGTGACCTTCGACCTCGACGCCCTCGGGCTGCACCCGGTCCGCATCCCCATGCGGCACCGGTTCCGACAGGTGGACCACCGCGACGCCGTCCTCATCGAAGGCCCGGCCGGCTGGGGCGAGTTCTCGCCGTTCCCCGAGTACCCGGCGGAGGTCGCCGCCCGATGGCTCGCCGCCGCCCTGGAAGCGGCTTGCGTCGGCCTCCCCGAGCCGAAGCGGGACCGCATCGCCGTCAACGTGACCGTTCCCGCCGTCGATCCCGACACCGCTCGCCGGCTGGTGCGGGCTTCGAAGGCGCGGACCGCCAAGGTCAAGGTGGCCGAGCCCGGCCAGACCGAAGGCGACGACCTCGCTCGCCTCGAGGCGGTGCGGGAGGCCCTCGGCCCCGACGGGAAGCTCAGGGTCGACGCCAACGCCGCCTGGGACGTGCCCACGGCGGAAGAGCGCATCCGGCACATGGCCGTTTACGGGCTCGAGTACGTCGAGCAGCCGGTGGCGACGATCGAGGAGATGCGCCGGCTGCGGCGGGAAGTGGACGTGCCGCTCGCCGCCGACGAGCTGATCCGCCGGCTGCCCGACCCTCTCGTCGTCGCCGAGCAGGAGGCCGCCGACGTGGTGGTGTTGAAAGTCCAGCCGCTCGGCGGCCCGAGGCGGGCACTGGAAGTTGCGCAGCGATGCGGGCTCCCCGTCGTGGTGTCGTCGGCGCTGGAGACGTCGGTGGGGATGGCGGCCGGAGTGGCGGTGGCGGCCGCCTTGCCCGACCTGCCCTATGCCTGCGGGCTCGGCACCGTGAGCCTCCTCGCCTCCGACGTGGTCGCCGACCCGCTCGAGCCCTGCGACGGCTACGTGGAAGTCCGCCGACCGGTTCCTGACCCCGCGGCGCTGGAGCGGCTGCGTCCCGACGACGCGACGGCCGCCGGCCTCATCGAGCGCCTGCGATCTGCGGGAGAGGTCCTGACATGACCTACCCCAATCCGTCCACCGCGCTCGCCTCGGTGGTGGTCGACGAGCTGGCCAGGGGAGAGGTGGGCCTGGTGCTGGCGTCGCCGGGGTCGCGCTCCACCGCACTGGTCCTCGCCGCCGCCCAGCACCCCGGGATCGGCCTTCACGTGGTGATCGACGAGAGGTCCGCCGCCTTCCAGGCGCTGGGGTGGGCCAAGGCGACCGGTCGTCCGGCGGCGGTCATCACCACCTCCGGCACCGCCGTGGCCAACCTCGTCCCCGCCGTCGTGGAGGCCGACAGCTCCGGCGTCCCCCTGGTGGTGGTCTCCGCCGACCGGCCGCCCGAGGAGAGGGGAGTGGGAGCCAACCAGGCGATCGACCAGCGCGACATCTTCGGCAGGTTCGTCCGCACTGCTGTCGAGCTGGGCCCGGGCGAGGAGCATCCCGACGCTCCCCGCTGGTGGCGGTCGACGGTCGCCCAGGTGCTGGGCATCGCCCGTGGCTTCAACGGCCGGCCGGGGCCGGTCCACCTCAACGTCGCCTTCCGGGAACCGACGGTGACCGCCTCCCACGACGGCCGGACCAGCGCCGACCCCTACCCCTACGACCACCCGGGCCGCCCCGGCGGCGCCCCCTGGAGCGACATCGGCGGCAGCGCCGTCGCCGACCCGACCGCGGTGGAGCGGGTGGCCGCCGAGCTGGCCCGGGCGGAGAGGGGCGTCATCGTCGCCGGAGCGGTGGGCGGGGCGGCCGAGATCGTGGCCCTCGGCGAGCGTCTCGGATGGCCGGTCGTCGCCACCGCCGCCTCGGGTCTGCGCAGCACGGACGGGGTGGTGGTCGCCGGCCACCACCTGGTGGCGCACGCCGAGCCCGACATGATCCTCCGCTTCGCCGATCCCGGGCCGTCCCGGCGGATCCTGGAGCTCGTCAGCCGTCCGATCCCCCAGGTGGTGGTGGCAGAATCCTGGTCGGACCCGGCGAGGACGGCGTCGTTGTTCGTCGGCGCCTCCCCGCGGGCCGTGGCCGGGGCCCTCCTGTCGACCGTGGAGGCACGGGAGGCGACCGAATGGCGGGACTGGTGGCATCGGGCCGATGCCGCGGTGGTGGAGCTTTTGACCGAGGCATTGGCCGAGGGCCCGCTCACCGAGCCGAGCGTGGCGTGGGCGGCGGGCGCCCTCGGCGCCGACCTGATGGTCGTCGCCTCCTCGATGCCGATCCGCGACGTGGAGGCGTTCGGGTTCTCGGTTCCTCCCCTCGTGGCCAACCGCGGGGCGTCGGGGATCGACGGGTTCGTCTCCACCGCACTCGGGGCCGCCCGGGCGTTTCCCCGCACCCTGGCCCTCGCCGGCGACCTGTCGATGCTCCACGACTCGAACGGCTTCCTCACCGAGTACCCGCCGCCGTGCGCGTTCGTGGTCGTCGACAACGGCGGCGGGGGGATCTTTTCCTTCCTCCCCCAACACGAGCACGTGGAGGAGCCGCACTTCGAGCGGCTGTTCGGCACTCCCCACCACCGCGACCTCTCCTCCCTCGCCGAGTTCCACGGCGTGGCGTGGCAGAAGGTGACGGATCGGGCGGCCCTCGAGGAGGCGGTGCGACAGGCGTGGGAGGCGAAGGAGAGTGTCATGGCGATCGTGGAGACGGACCGGGAGGAGAACCTCGCCGAGCACGTCCGCCTCAACCGGCTCGCCGCCGAGAAGGTGGCGTCTATTCCGCCCCCAGCGCCCCCATCATCGCCCCCAGCTTGAGCCGGGTCTCGTCGAGCTCCGCCTCAGGCAGCGAGCCCGCCACGATCCCCGCCCCGGCGAACAACCGCGCCCGGGCGCCGGACAGTTCGGCACAGCGCAGGGCGATGGCGAACTCGCCGTCGCCCCTCCCGTCCATCCATCCCACCGGGCCGGCGTAGCGTCCCCGGTCCATCCCCTCCAGCTCCTCGATCACCCGAACCGCCGCATCGGTGGGCGTCCCGCCCACTGCCGCGGTGGGGTGGAGGAGCTCGGCGAGGTGGAGAGCGTCCCAGCCGGCCGGCACGGTGGCGGTCACCGCCGTGGCCAGATGCTGCACGTTGGCGAGGCGGAGGATCTCGGGAGTGTCGCGGACGTCGACTTCGGCGCCGATGCCCACCAGCGGGTCCCGCACCGACCGGACGGCCAGCTCGTGCTCCCAGCGGTCCTTGTCGGAGTCCATCAGCGTACGGGCGGCGCTCGTGGCCTGGTCCTCGTCGACGAACGACGGCGCCGACCCGGCGAGGACCAGGGAGTCCATCCGCTCCGCCGTCCGGCGGACCAGCAACTCTGGGCTGGCCCCGACCAGGTCGGCGACGCGGAACACATGGCAGCCCGGGAACCGTGAGATGAGCCGGCCCAGCACCCGGGGCGGATGGAACCGGGCCCGCGACCACACCGCGTAGTCGCGGGCCAACACGACCTTGTCCAGCTCGCCGCCGCGGATCATCTCGATCGCCTGCGCCACCCTCTCCAGCCACAGCACGTCGGGAAGCGACGACCCGGCGTAGCGGGCCTTGTCCTCGGCCTCGGGCTCGGGCGCAGGGCCTGGCAAACCGGCGCCGTCGGAGATGGTGACCCACCACGTGTCGCCCCGTCGGCCGACGAGCACCTCCGGCACCACACCGACGCTCCCCGTCGAACGGGCCGAGAAGGTCACCGAGGCGAACACGACGGGTCCCGTTCCGGGCAGGCCGAGCGGGTCGTCGACCTCGGATTCGGCCACGAGGCGGTCGAAGGCGTCGTCGAGTGCCTGCATCCGATGGGGCCCGGTTCCCGGGAGGAGGCGTGCCGCCTCCCCCCACCCCCACAGGCTGACCTGGGCGGACATCCACACGTGGTCGGGATCACGGCCCAGCAGGTCGGCGAGCGGCTCGATCGGCCGGGTCGTGAACCTCACTTGCGATCTTCGGAAAGGCGGCGGCGGGCGTCTTCGAGCAGCAGCCGGGAGAAGTGCTGGCCGACGAGTCGGCGAACCGCCGGCAACATGACCTCCAGGGCGGCCACCAGCTTCGCCGCCGCCTCCTCGCCGCTGGGCGAGGAGCCCTCCACGGGGTCGCGGACGAAACGGACGAAGGCGTCGACGGCGGCCTCGGCAACCGGCCGCATCGCCTGGTCCGCCTTCCGGGCCAGGTCGAGCAGCTCGCCCAGGGGCAGGCCGGCTTCGACGAGATCCAGGCCGGCTCGCACCGCCTCGGCGTCGTCGGGGTGGTACCTGGGCTCGGGGTCGTCGGTGCGGGGGATGAGGAGGCCCTCCCGGGTCAACGCCTCGAGCAACGGGAGGGACAGCCCGGAATGCTCCGCCAGCTCGGGGAGCGTCAGGAGGCTTCCGGGGTCGTCGGCGAGGATCGCCTTGCGTAGGGCGGCGTCGGGGGCGTCCATGTCAGCCCAAGGCTAGGACCCTCGCCGGGGCCACGATTCCCATCCGCTCGGCCGCGGCCAGCAGGCGGTCCCGGTCGCTCGTGGAGACCAGCTCGGTCCGTCCCCGCCCGGTGTCCACGCCGCGGCGGCGGGCGAGCCGGGCGGTCTGGGAAGCGACGGCCGGGGCCGGGTCGATGATGCGGACGTTCGGGCCCACGACCGCTTCGATGGCCTCGAGGAGCGCCGGGTAGTGCGTGCAGGCCAACACCAGCGTGTCGATGCCGGCGTCGAGGAGCGGTTTGAGGCAGCGTCTCACCTCGGAGGCGACTTCGGGCCCGCGGGTGCGGCCTTCCTCGACGAGCTCCACCCAGGTGGGGCAGGCGGCGGTGAGCACCTCCACGCCGGAGGCGAAGCGGGCCACCACCGAGGCGAACAGCTCCCCCTGGAAGGTGGCCGCAGTCGCCACCACCCCCACCCGGCCGGTGCCGGTCACCTCGGCGGCCGGCTTCACCGCCGGTTCCATTCCCACGAAGTCCACGTCGGGCATGCGACGGCGAAGAGCGTGCAGGGCGGCTGCCGAAGCGGTGTTGCAGGCGATCGTGACCACCCGGCAGCCCTGGGCCGCCAGCCACGAGGCGCACAACTCGGCCCTCTCCTCGACCTCGGCCAAAGACCGCGTCCCATAGGGGGCGGCGGCGTGGTCCGCCACGTACACGAGGTCGGCGGTGGGCAGTTGGGACCGCACGTGCCGGAGCACGCCCAGCCCGCCGACTCCGGAATCGAACACGCCGATCATGCCGCACCCATATCAGCACGATGCCTGGCGGCGTCGGTCGTTTGTCGTTTGATAGGGTGCCGCCACCGGAGCGAGGAGGAACCGTGGACCTGAACGGAGTGTCTGCCATCGTCACCGGCGGGGCGTCGGGCCTGGGTGCCGCCACCGCCCGCCGCCTGGCGGCGGCTGGGGCGCAGGTGGTGATCGCCGACCTGCAGGACGGGCCGGGAGCGGAGCTGGCCGCCGAGATCGGCGGCGAGTTCGCCCACGCCGACGTCACCGACACCGGCCAGCTGCAGGAGGCGGTGGCGCGGGCGGTCGAGAGAGGGCCGCTTCGGGCCCTCGTCAACTGCGCCGGCATCGGCCCGCCCGCCCGCACCATCGACCGGGAAGGGAACCCCCACGATCTCGATGCGTACCGCCGGGTGATCGAGGTCAACCTGGTCGGCACCTTCAACGCCATCCGGCTCGCCGCCGCCGCCATGGCCGCAACCGACCCGGTCGACGAGCACGGCAGCCGCGGCGCCATCGTGAACACTGCCTCGGTGGCCGCCTTCGACGGCCAGATCGGCCAGGCCGCCTACTCGTCGTCGAAAGGCGGGGTCGTGGGCATGACCCTGCCCGTCGCCCGGGACCTGGCGGCGGTGGGCATCAGGGTCAACACGATCGCGCCGGGGATCATCGACACGCCGCTCTTGGCCGGGCTGCCCGAGGCGGCGAGGGCGTCGCTCGGCCAGCAGGTGCTGTTCCCCAAGCGCCTGGGGCGGCCCGAGGAGTACGCCGAGCTGGCGTGCTTCCTCCTCACCCACGACTACATGAACGGTGAGACCATCCGCATGGACGGCGGGATCCGCATGGCCCCCAAGTGAGGGGTCAGGGGCGGGCCGACAGCTGGCGCTTGAGGCGCCCGAGGATGGCGGCCATGCCCCGCAGCCGCAGCGGGGTGACGACCTCCTCCAGGCCCATGCCGTAGTAGAAGTCGTCGGGCACCGACAGGACCTCCTCGACGGTCAGCCCTTCCAGGCCGTCGAGCAGGATCCCGGCGAAGCCCCGGACCGTGGGCGATTCGGGCGGAGCCGAGAAGAACATGTGGACGCGGCCCTCATCGTCCACCTCGGTGGCGAGGAAGAACGGTGTCTGGCACTCCGGCACCTCCTCGAGGAGGGATGGGTCGTCGACGTAGCGGGCGGGAAGCGGCGGAAGCCGACGCGAGTAGTCGAGCAGCGCCTCGAGGCGGAACTCCTTCGGGGAGCTGCGGAACACGTCGACGATGGTTTGGAGTCGGGGAGGCAGGGCCATGTCGGTTCCATTGTCGTCGGCGGCGGCGAGATTCCGAAAGCGCCGCTAACGTTCGTAATACCACTATCGCAATAGTGAAAAGGTTGGAGGACCCATGCCCGCACCACGCGACGAGAACCCGCGGTTCAGCCAGTACGCCCACCCCGAGCGCCTCGTCTCCACCGAGTGGCTCGCCGAGCACCTCGACGACCCGTCGGTGGCGATCGTCGAGTCGAACGAGGACGTGCTCCTCTACGACACCGGCCACATCCCCGGCGCCATCAAGATCGACTGGCACCAGGACCTGAACGACCCGTTGGTGCGGGACTACCTCGACGCCGAGGACTTCGCCCGTCTCATGTCCGAGAAGGGCATCGCCCCCGACCACACCGTCGTGTTCTACGGGGACAACTTCAACTGGTGGGCGGCGTACGCCCTGTGGGTGTTCACCCTCTTCGGCCACGAGGACGTGCGCCTGCTCGACGGGGGACGCCAAAAGTGGATCGAAGAGGGGCGGCCGCTCACGACCGACAAGCCGGACCGCCCGCCGACCGATTACCCGGTGCCGACCCGCGACGACGCCAAGATCCGTGCCTTCCTGCAGGACGCCCTCGAGCACTCGAAGCAGCGCCGGCCGCTCATCGACGTCCGTTCGCCCGAGGAGTACCGGGGGGAGCGGACCCACATGCCCGACTACCCCAACGAAGGGGCCCTGCGCGGCGGCCACATCCCCGGAGCGGCCAACGTCCCCTGGAAGAAGGCCGCCAACGACGACGGGACCTTCAAGCCCCGCGAGGAACTGGAAAAGATCTACCTGGAGGAGGCGGGCCTGCGGCCCGACGACGACGTCATCGCCTACTGCCGGATCGGGGAGCGGTCGTCGCACACCTGGTTCGTGCTCACCCACCTCCTGGGCTTCGAGCGGGTGCGCAACTACGACGGCTCCTGGACCGAGTACGGCAACGCCGTGCGGGTCCCGATCGAGCGCTAGCCGAGGTCGGTCGCCAGCAGGTCCTCGATCGTCTCCCGGCGCACCACGAGGCGCGCCTCGCCCCCCGACACGAACACGACGGGGGGACGGAGCACCTTGTTGTAGTTGGAGCCCATCGAGTGGCCGTACGCCCCGGTGACCGGAGTGGCCAACAGGTCGCCGACGCGGAGGTCCTCGGGAACGAAGGCGTCGCGGACCAGGACGTCGCCCGACTCGCAGTGCTTGCCGACCACCCGCACCACCCGGGGGCGGGGGGCGGTCACGGCCCGGGGCAGGAAAGCTTCGTAGCCGGACCCGTACAGGACCGGCCGGGGGTTGTCGCTCATCCCGCCGTCGACGGCGACGTACGTCCGCACCCCGGGGATCTCCTTGATGGTGCCCACCCGGTAGACGGTGATCGCCGACTGGGCGACGATCGCCCTGCCCGGCTCCGCCCAGATGCGGCCGTCGAACCCGGCTGCGTCGGCCCCGGCCCGGATGGTCGCCGCCCACTCGGCGATGGCCGGCGCCTCCTCGCCGGTGACGTAAGGGACCCCGAGACCGCCTCCCACGGACAGCTCGGGCAGTCCGTGGCGGACGGCGAAGGAGGCGATGACCTCGGCCGCCTCGGCGAACGACTCCGCCCGGAACACCTGGGAGCCGATGTGGGCGTGGATCCCGGCGAGATCGAAGGCGGGTGAGGCGGCCAGGCGCTCCACTGCCTCGTCGGCGGCGCCGGTGGACACGGTGAACCCGAACTTCGTGTCGTCGTGGCCGGTGCGGATGAACTCGTGGGTGTGGGCCTCCACGCCCGGCGTGATCCGCACCATCACCCGGGGCGGCGGATAGCCGGCGTCGACCAGCGCCTCCAGCCGGTCGATCTCGTCGAAGGAGTCGACGACCAGCATCCCCACCCCGGCGTCGAGCGCCGCCCGCAGCTCGGCCTCGGACTTGTTGTTGCCGTGGACGACGAGACGCTCGGGCGGGACGCCCGCCGCCAGGGCGATCGCCATCTCTCCCAGCGTCGACACATCCACCCTCATGCCCTCTTCGTGGACCAGGGCGGCGATCGCCCGGCACAGGAAGGCCTTGGCGGCGTACACGGCGGTGTCACCGAACGCGGCGACCGCCTCCCGGCAGCGGGCCCGGATGTGGTCGGTGTCGTAGATGAACAGCGGCGTCCCGAACTCCTCGGCCAGCTCCATCACGTCGCAGCCGCCCACCCAGAGGCGGCCGGCGTCGTCGACGGTGGCCGAATCCGGCAACAGGTGGAGAGGAAGCGGGTTCACAGCCGGCCGATCCCGGAGAGAGATTCCGGGTTCTCCAGGCTGGACAGGTCGCCCGGGTCCTCGCCGAGGGCGAGGGCGCGCACCACGCGGCGCATGATCTTCGCCGACCGCGTGCGAGGGAGGTCTCGCACCAGATGCACCGCCGCCGGGCGGAACGCCTTGCCGAGCACCCGCACGATCTCCTCGGAGACCCGGTCAGCCAGAGTGGGGTCGTCGACGGCGTCGGGGGAGGGCACGGCGTAGACGACGACCGCCTCGCCCTTGACCGGGTCGGGCACGCCGATCGCCGCCGCCATGACCACCTCGTCGAGGGCGACGACGGCGGACTCGATCTCGGCCGGGCCCACCCGCTTGCCGGCGATGTTGAGCGTGTCGTCGGAGCGGCCGTGGAGGAACCAGAACCCGTCCTCGTCGATCGATGCCCAGTCGCCGTGGACCCAGACGCCCTCGAATCTCTCCCAATAGGTGGCGAGGTACCGCTCCGGCTCCTTCCAGAACCCCCGTGTCATGCCCGGCCACGGCGCCCGCAGCACCAGCTCGCCGACCTCGCCCCGCACCGAGCGGCCCTGGGAGTCGACGACGTCGGCGGCCATGCCGAGCGAAGGGCCGCCGAGCGACGACGGCTTGAGGCCCTGGAGGAGGTTCACCCCCAGGATGACAGCGGCGATCTCGGTCCCGCCGGAGATGTTGACGATCGGGACCTGCTCCCCGCCGACCTCTCGGAACAGCCACCACCAGGGGTCGGGATTCAATGGCTCGCCGGTGGAGCCGAACGCCCGCAGGGAGGAGAGGTCGTGGCGGCGAGCCTGGTCGGCGCCGTGGGGCTGGAGGGCGCGGATCAGGGTGGGGGAGAGGCCGAGATGGGTGAGGCGGTGCTTCTCTGCCACCTCCCACAGCCGGTCCGGGCCGGGATGGTCGGGAGCGCCGTCGTAGGTGACGGCCGTCGCCCCGTTGGCCAGGGCGGCCACCGTCATCCAGGGGCCCATGATCCAACCCATGTCGGTTGCCCACATGAGCCGGTCGCCGGGATGGACGTCGGTGAGGAACGCCCCCTCCTGGGCGATCTTCACGGTGAATCCGCCGTGGACGTGCACCGAGCCTTTGGGCCGGCCGGTGGTGCCCGAGGTGTAGGCGATCATCACCGGGTGCTCGGAGTCGACCGGGAGGGCGTCTGCAGGCTCGGAACGCAGCACGTCGGCCCAGGCGACGTCCCTTCCTTCGGTCCAGGGCGTGTCGTCGCGCCCGGCGTAGCGCACCACGACAACGTGGTCGATGCCGCCGCCGGCGATGTCCACGGCGGCGTCGGCCACCTCCTTCATCTCCACGAGCCTTCCCCGGCGGAAGAAGCCGTCGGCGCAGATCAGCACCCGCGGCCGCGGGTCGAGTAGGCGGTTGGCGACGGCCTCCGCGGCGTAGCCGGAGAAGATGGGGATGAACACCGCTCCGACCCGCGCCGTCGCCAGGAAGGCGGCGATCGCCTCGGGCGACATGGGAAGGAACACGCCGACGGCATCACCGGGCTGAACCCCGAGCCGGGCCAAGCCGCCCGCCAGCCGGCTCACCACCTCCCTCAGCTCCGAGAACGTCCAGGCCACCGACTCGCCGTCCTCGCGTTCGCCGATCACCGCCGGGAGGTCTCCCTGGCTCTCCACCCAGCGGTCGACGCACGCCGCCGACAGGTTCACCTGGCCGCCGACGAACCACCTTGCCCACGGCGCTCCCCGGGACAGGTCCATCACCTGGCGGTAGGGCTGGGTGAACGGGATGCCGAGATAGTCGACCACCGCGTCCCAGAACCACTCGGGGTCGTCGATCGAGCGGGCGTAGAGCTCGTCGTAGGTGGCGATGCCGTGGCGCGCCATGAAACGGGCCGTGTGGGTACGCGACGCCCTCTCCTCGTCGGGTCGCCATACGATCGGCTGGTCCATCACCCTCCTGTCCGTTCGCGTCACAGAGCGTATCCCGCCCGGCCGTCGAGATGACAACGGCACCGCCGGCCCCCGCTCTACGCTGAGCGGATGGCCGACCGACCCCGTGGCGAGATGGACTCCGGTTCGCTTCGGCGGGCGTCTTTGACGGTGGCGATCACCCTCGTGGGTGTCGCCGCCACCTTGTGGCTGCTGTTCCAGCTGCGCGGCCTCCTCTACATGATCTTCGTGTCGCTGTTCATCGCCGTGGCCTTGGAGCCGGCCGTCCAGTTCCTCGACCGAAGAGGCTGGCGGAGAGGGCTTGCCACCGGGGCGGTGCTCCTGGTGACGACCCTGCTCATCCTGGGTCTGTTGGCATCGGTGGTCCCGGCTGTCGTGGCCCAGGCGGCGGATCTGATCTCCTCGGTCCCCGAGTACATCGCCGCCATCGAGGACCAACTGGACCGGTGGCTGGACATCAGCCTCCTCGACCCCGAAGCCGAGCGCGAATTCTCGGGGCTGGGGGACCTCCTCCAGCAAGTGGGCTCGGGAGTCGCCGGTGGGATCCTCGGCATCGGGTCGACGGTGGTGGGCGTGATCTTCCAGGCCTTCACCATCGCCCTGTTCACCTTCTACATGGTGGCGGAAGGCCCCAAGCTGCGGCGCACCGTCCTGTCGTTCCTCCCCGCCGACCGCCAGCGGGAAGCGCTGCGGATCTGGGAGATCGCCGTCGACAAGACCGGCGGGTACGTCTATTCGCGGGTGATCCTGGCGTTCGTGGCCGGCGCGTTCACGATCGGCCTCCTGCTGGTGATCGGCGTCGACTACGCCCTGGCGATGGGGATCTGGGTCGGGGTCCTCAGCCAGTTCCTCCCCGTAGTCGGCACCTACGTGGGTGCGGCCCTCCCCGTGCTCGTCGCCCTGGCCGACGACTTCTGGAAGGCGGTGTGGGTCCTGGTGGGGCTGGTCGCGTACCAGCAACTCGAGAACCTCGTCATCGCCCCCAAAGTCACGTCGAAGACCATGGCGATCCACCCGGCCGTCTCGGTCGGCGCGATCATCGTCGGGGGGACGCTGATGGGAGCCACCGGGGTGGTCCTCGCCCTGCCGGTCGCCGCCATCATCCAGGCGGTGATCTCGACCACTATCGACCGCCATCAGGTCATCGCCGAGGCCGAGGACGTGACCGACGATCCGGGCTCGGGGTCGACACCTCTTGCGGATCGCGACCACTCCGGCGAGTAGTTGCGACCCCCATTCCCCGAGGTATATGCTCGCCCGCATGACGCAGCACCCCTGCGTCTCGTGTGCACCCAAGCAAGAGGGAAGATCCGATGAGAGCAACTAGAACGAGGGCGTCTTTTGTGCGCCTCTTCGCTCTTCTCGCCGTACTCGCGATGGTGGCCGCCGCCTGCACAGGCGGCGGAACCGCGGACACGACCGCGGACACCACCGGAGACACGACGGGGGAGACCACAGAGGAGACGACACCGCCCGACACCGGTGAGGACACGACTCCCGAGGACACGACCGGCGACACCGGCGGTGCCGGGGGCGAGTTCGACACCTACACGCTGGGCATCTTCCAGGACGTGACCACCGACAACGCCTGGAACATGCTGGACACCGCCGGCAACACGGTGTGGAACTCGTACTTCCTCGACCCCACCACCGCTTCGGCGTACCAGATCGCCCTGCCGGGCCTGGAGGTCGTACCCGAGCTGGCAGCGGGCGAGCTGCCCCCCGTCACCCAGGAGGGCGACGTGTGGGTCGGCGAGTTCACCCTGCGTGACGACGCCACCTGGTCCGACGGCGAGCCGATCACCGCTCACGACGTGGCGTTCACCTGGAACACCGCGGTGGAGTTCGAGCTGATCGGCAACTGGGAGGACTTCACGGACACCGACATCGTCACGAGCGTCGAGGCCGTCGACGACTACACCGTCCGTGTCACCTTCAACGCCGAGCCGGGCCTCGCCGTGTGGGGCTTGGGCAACAGCGTCCCGCTGATGCCGATCATGCCCGAGCACTACTGGGGCCCGATCGTGGAAGAGGCCCGGGGCACGGAGAACCCGCGTGAGACGCTGCTCGCCGCTTCGGGCGCCGAGGCGCCGGCGGCCGGTCCCACCGTCTTCGCCGACCGCCAGGAAGGCAGCTTCGCGGCCAGCAGCGCCAACCCGAACTACTTCGCCAAGGGCGAGGAGATGACCTCGGGTGACGTGACCTACACCGTCGGCCCGTTCGCCCAGAACTTCCAGTTCCCGCTCTACGGCGGTCAGGACCAGGCCGTTCTGGCTCTCGCCAACGGTGAGGTCGACCTCCTGCTGAACCCGTTGGGCATGCAGCAGGGCTTCCGTGAGCAGGTCGAGTCGAACCCGGACCTGACGGCCGTGGTCAACCCGACCAACGGCTACCGGTTCCTCGCCTTCAACCACGCCCGGGCTCCGATGAGCGATCCCGCGTTCCGTGACGCGTTCTCGATCCTCATCAACAAGGAGTTCGTCACCGAGCAGCTCCTCCAGGGCGTGGCCTTCCCGCTGTACGTGATCCTGCCGGAGGGCAACACCGCTTGGTACAACGAAGAGGTGGCCGCCCAGATCGCCGAGGAGCAGGGCGCCGGTCTCGACGACGACGCCCGCCGCGCCGAGGCGAAGCGGATCCTGGTGGAAGCCGGCTACAGCTGGGAGACCGAGCCCGGATGGGTCGACAGCGACGGCAACCTGTCGGACGAGCCGGGTGAGGGCCTCAGCTTCCAGCCCGGTGAGGGTCTGATCGACCCCGACGGCAACCCGATCGAGAGCCTGGAGTTGATCCACCCGACCGCCGGTTACGACCCGCTCCGCGCCACCTTCGGCAGCTACATCGCCGGCGTGGCCCAGGAGATGGGCATCCCGGTCGTGTCGGTGCCGACCGACTTCAACAAGATCGTTGCCGACGTGTTCGCCGTGGATGAGAACAACGAGTACACCTCGCCGTTCGACATGTTCATCCTCGGTTACTCGCTGGGTAACCCGACCTTCCCGACGTTCCACCAGTCGTTCTTCGGGACGGACGCCAGCGACAACAACACGCAGTACAGCAACGAGGAATTCGATGCCGCGGCGGCGGCCTTCGCCTCCGCCAGCTCGGTGGAAGAGGCGTACGAGGCTCTGTGGGAGATGGAGCGCATCATCGCCCGCGACAAGCCGCACGTGCCTCTCTTCGACACCGGCATCCTGGAGTTCTACAACAACAGGGTCCAGTTCCCCTTCACCGAGACCCTGTCCGGGCTCCAGTTCGGCAGCGGCATGCAGGAGTTCGTGACCGCTCGCTGATCACGACGACCGAGTGTGAGGGCGGCTGCCCAGCGGCCGCCCTCACACCGCTTTTCGAGAGGGGACCAGCGCCTTGATCAGATTCCTCGCCCGCCGCCTGGTGCAGATGGCGCTTCTGTTCGTGGTGTTTCTGTCCATCGTCTGGCTGCTGCTCCAGGCGATGCCGGGGGACATCTCCGACACGCTGGTGGGCAATCCCGACATCCCGAGGGAGGTGCGCTTCGAGCTGCGGCAGCGTCTCGGGCTCGACCAGCCTCTCCACATCCAGTACATCACCTACATCACCAATTTTTTCCGCGGCGAGATGGGCGTCAGCTTCAGCCGTTACCCCGCCGACGTCTCCACCGTCATCTGGCAGCACCTGCCGCGGACCATCGTCTTGTTCCTCACCGCCACCGTCTTCGCCTTCTGGCTCGGCTTCAAGAGCGGCAAGCTGATCGCGTGGGGCCGGGGCGGCCGCTCCGAGCAGGCCTTCATCCTGGGCGGCGTGTTCCTGCAGACCGTCTTCTACCCCTGGTTCGCCATCGTGATGATGTGGGTGTTCGGCTTCTACCTGGGGTGGTTCCCCATCAGCCGGTTCATCGACGCCCGGCTCTGGCAGGGGTCGCCCTACGACGCCAACGACCTGTTCGAGCAGATGATCCTCTCCACCCTGCTCGTCACCGTGGTCTACGTGGTGGGGCGGGTGCTGATCAAACGCTTCGCCACCACCGTGACGATGGAGGCACGCCTCCGCCAGGCCCTCGTCCTGGTCACGGTCGGAGGCCTGATCCTGTTCTGGTACCTCCATCCCGCCCGGACATACGTGGCGGACATCGCCCACCACACGGTGCTGCCGGTGGTCACCTTGGGGCTGGTGACCTTCGGGGCGACGATGCTCCTCACCCGCAGCGCCATGCTCGAGACGTTGGGGGAGGACTACATCCTGACTGCCCGCGCCAAGGGCCTGCCCGACCGGGTGATCCGCGACCGGCATGCCGCCCGCAACGCCATGCTTCCCGTCACCACGTCGCTGGTGCTGTCGCTGGCGTTCGTGATCGGCGGCGGCATCGTCACCGAGTCCGTGTTCAGCTGGCCGGGCACGGGCCAGCTGCTCCTGCAGGCGGTGATGGTCTCCGACATCCCCCTCGCCGCCGGCATCCTCGCCGTCACCGGCGTGCTGGCGCTCGTCGGCCACCTGGTCGCCGACGTGCTCTACACCGTGCTCGACCCCCGGATCCGGATAACGTGAGGCACAACAGATGACCCTTGGCGAACCCACCCAGGTACAGCAAGAAGAGCCACAGCCGGTAGGGATCGAGCCTTCCGACTCCGCCGCCGCCGCCGAGCTCGTCAGGACCCCGATGTGGCGGGTGCGGCTCCGCCTCTTCCGGCGGTCGTTCGCCCGCAACTGGGCGCTGTTCCGGGAGAACAAGATGGGGATGTTCGGGCTCGTCCTCATCGGGATCTTCGCCTTGATGGCGATCATCCACCCGATCCTCATGTCCACCGTGTGGGACCCGAAGGTCTACGACCCGGTCACCGGCTACGACGCGGTGCTCACCGAGTACGAGGTCGTCGAAGAGGTCACCGACCCCACGACCCAGATCGAGGTGTCGGAGGCTCGGATCAAGCTGAACCCGACGATCAAAGTCGGCGACACCGTGCGCATCCCCGCCCAGCCGGCACCGCCCACTTGGACGGGGGAGAACCCCCACTACCTCGGCACCGACCCGCAAGGACGCGACATCCTCTCCCAGCTGCTCTACAGCACCCGGGCGGCGTTCTTCCTGGGGGCGGTGGCGGCTCTCACGACCGTGATCATCGCCACCACCGTCGGCTCGGTGGCGGCCTACTTCGGCGGCTGGATCGACGGCGGGCTGATGCGCTTCGCCGACCTCATCCTCCTCATGCCGCTGTTGCCGCTGCTGATCGTGATGAGCGCCGCCTTCGACATCAACATGGTGATGCTGGGCGTGTTGATCGGCATCCTGAACGGCTTCGGCGGCGTGGCCATCGTGCTCAAATCGCAGGCGCTGTCGATCAAGGTGAAGGCCTACATCGACGCCGCCAAGGTCGCCGGAGGGGGAGACTGGCACGTGATCTTCCGCCACATCGTGCCCAACGTGCTGCCCCTGTCCTTCCTCTACATGATGTTCGGTGTCACCGAGGCGATCGCCATCGAGGCGACGCTCTCGTTCTTCGGTCTCCTCAATGTTCCGATGACCTGGGGCGTGATGATCAACACGGCCCAGGCCAACGGATACCTGCTGAGCGGCACTCAATACTGGTGGTTGCTGTTCCCCGCCGGCCTCGCGGTCACCTTCCTCGCCTTCGCCTTCTTCATCGTCGGCCGAGGCATGGACGAGGTGATCAACCCGAGGCTACGTGCCCGCTAGCCCGAGGAGCCTCATGACGATCTCCGTAGAGAATCTCGAAACACGCCAGGTCGACCCCACCAAGCCGCTGCTCGAAGTCGACCGGCTGGTCATGCACTACAAGATCAAGGCAGGTGAAGTCTCCGCCGTCGAGGACGTCACCTTCACGGTCCACCAGGGAGAAGCGGTCGGCCTGGTGGGGGAGTCGGGATGCGGCAAGACCTCCGTGGCGCTGTCGTTGATGCGGCTGTTGCCCAACAACGCCGAGTACGTGTCGGGCCAGATCCGGCTCGACGGCGAGGACCTTTTGCAACTCACCGACGAGGAGATGCGGACCCGCCGCTGGAAGGACATCGCCATGGTGTTCCAGGGGGCGATGAACTCCTGGAACCCCGTGTACCGGGTGGGCGATCAGATCCGCGAGGTGCTCGACACCCACTTCCGGGGCCAGATGACCTACGAGCAGCAGCGGGAGCACATGGAGCGGCTCTTCGCCGCCGTGGGCCTGCCGGGGGAGATGCTCGACCGCTACCCCCACGAGTTCTCGGGGGGCATGCGCCAGCGGGCCGTCATCGCCATGGCGCTCGCCTGCAGCCCCCAGTTGATCATCGCCGACGAGCCGACCACGGCACTGGACGTGATCGTCCAGGACCAGATCCTCAAGGAGTTGAAGAGGATCCAGACCGAGCTGGGGATGTCGATCATCTACATCTCCCACGACATCGCCGTCATCGCCGAGGTCACCGACTCCCTGGGTGTGATGTACGCCGGGAAGCTCGTCGAGTACGGGCCGACCACCGAGGTGTTCGCCCGGCCCAAGCACCCCTACGCCTACCTGCTCTTGAAGTCGACGCCGTCGATCACGGGGCCGCGCCGGCAGTTGGCGCCGCTCGAGGGTGAGCCACCGGACTTGCTCGCCCCGCCGACAGGTTGCCGCTTCCACCCGCGGTGCCCGTTCGCCACCGAGCGCTGCGCCATCGAGGAGCCGCCGCTCGCCGACATCGGCGGGGGACACCGGGTGGCTTGCTGGCACTGGGAACAGGTACCCGATCTCGAGGAGGCCCTGCTGCGATGACCGTCTCGCCCGTCCGCACCAAGCCGCTGCTCGAGATCCGCGACCTCAAGAAGCACTTCCCGATCTCGCGGGGGCTGTTCCGCCGGCCGACCGAGTTCGTCCACGCCGTCGACGGGATCAGCTTCGAGATCGCCCCGGGGGAGAGCCTGGGCCTCGTCGGCGAGTCCGGTTGCGGGAAGTCCACCACCGGCCGGATGCTGGTGAAGCTGATGGAGCCCACCGACGGCACGATCGTCTTCCGCGACGGCGAGTACGAAAAGGACGTCGCCCACATCGGCCGCTCCGAGGTGAAGGAGTTCCGCTCGCGGGTCCAGATGATCTTCCAGGACCCGTACGAGTCGATGAACCCCCGCAGGACGATCTTCGACACGGTCTCCGAGCCTCTCGCCGTCCAGCACGTGGGAACCGTCCAAGAGCGCGAGGAGCGGGTGCTCGAGCTGCTGCGGATGGTCGGCCTGACCCCGCCGGAGAACTTCCTCTTCCGCTATCCCCACGAGCTGTCGGGCGGACAGCGTCAGCGGGTGGCGATCGCCCGGGCCCTGGTCATGAACCCCAGGTTCGTGGTGGCCGACGAGCCGACCTCGATGCTCGACGTGAGCATCCGCATCTCGATCATGGAGCTCATGACCAAGCTCGCCCGCGAGCTGGGGGTCTCCTACCTGTACATCACCCACGACCTGGCGGTCGCCCGCTACATGTGCGACCGGATCGCCGTCATGTACCTCGGCAAGATCGTCGAGATCGGCCCCACCGAAGAGGTGCTCGCCCGTCCCCGCCACCCGTACACCCGGGCGCTGCTGTCGGCGGTGCCGGTGCCGGACCCGACGTACCGGCGCACCCCGGTCGAGATCAAAGGCGGCATCTCCAAGGCGATCAACCCGGCTCCGGAGTGCCGGTTCATCGAGCGGTGCCCGTTCGCTGCCGAGGTGTGCCGCACCAACCCTCACCCCCCGCTCGAGGACAAGGGCGACAACCACGCCGTCGCTTGTTACCGGGCGGATGAGATCGCCTCCTGACCTGCGCCGGAGCCCGACATCCGACATCCAGGGACGGCGCGTCCCGTGGGTGGTGGCATTCCTCGCCCGCCGTCTGGCGTGGGCGGTAATCACGCTCGCCATCTATCTGACGGCGGTGTTCTTCTTCGTGCAGTGGTGGGTGCCGATCGACTTCTCGAGCCAGTTCGCACTCGGCGGCGGACAGGCCGACGCGGCCGCCCGCTTCGGGCTGGACCGGCCGCTACCCGAGAGATACGCCGAGTACATGGGCGGCCTGCTCACCGGTGACCTCGGGCAGTCCTTCTCCGGCCCGCCGGTGTCGGAGATGATCGCCGACGCCGCCCCGGTCACGATCCTCGTGTTCGCCGTCGGAGCGGTGATCGCCTACGTGGTGGGCGAGCTGTTGGGCCGGGTGGCGGCCTGGAGGAGGGGTACCGCCTTGGGGTCGGTCGTGTCGGTCCTGGGCGTCGTTTCGGCGACGGTGTTCCCGCCGTTCCTCGTCTTCCTGCTCGTTCGTTACCTCCGCCAGCCGATGGTGTCGCTCCGGAGGTTCCTGGGCCTCCCCACCGACTCCCTCGTCATCTGGCGCGATTCCCCGTTCGAGCCGAGCGAGGTGCTCGGCCTCGTGGCCCTGTCCCTCTTGGCAGCCGTCGTCGCCGGACTCCTGGTGCGGGCGTACGCCCACCGCCACCGGCTGCGCTGGCTGGCATTCGCCGCCTTCCCGGCCAACCTGGCAGCCGCGGTGGGGGCGCTGTTCGCAGCCGGCGTCGGTGCCGAGGCGATCGACCTCCTGTATCGGGTCGACTACACGACGTCGATCGGGTCCGGCAGCCCGGTGCTCGTGCTGCTCGGCGTCGTCCTGCTGTCTTTCGGTCAGGTGCTGTTCATGATGCGGGTCGGGATCGAGGACGAGAGTGACGAGTACTACGTCCTGTCCGCTCGGGCGAAGGGCCTCACCGAGCGGGAGGTGAGGGACGTCCACGTCGCCCGAAACGCCCTCATCCCCACTCTGGCGGCGTCGTTTCTCGCCTTGCCCACCCTCTTGGCGGGGATGGTCATCGTCGAGTTCGAACTCGAAGTGGATGGCCTCTCCAGCGTGTTCTTCGACGCCGTGGAGGTCCAGGACATACCCGTGATGATGGGGGTCCTGGTCGTGCTCGGGCTCCTCGGCATCGGTCTTCGGCTCGCCACCGACCTCACCATCGCCCATCTCGACCCTCGGCAACGGAGGGCGGCCGTATGAGCAGTCGTCCGCCCTCCACTCGACGGTGGAGGCAGGTCCGCAGCAACCCGAAGATCGCGATGGGTGCGGCGATACTGCTGTTCTTCGGCCTGGTGATCGCCGCCAACCCCTTGCTGTGGGCGACCGTCTGGAAGGGCCAGGAACGTCTCTACGACCCGGTGATCGGATACGACCACATGATCGTCCACCCTTCGGCGCCTTCGGCGACGCACTGGCTGGGAACGGACTCGCTCGGGCGGGACGTGACCTCGATGTTCACGCTGGCAGCCCGATCCAGTGTCGCGGTCGCCGTGGCGGCCGCGCTCGCCAGCGGTGCCGTGTCCCTCGTCCTGGGCTCGCTCGCCGCGTATCACCGCAGGTGGGTCGACGCCGTCGTCACCCACATGAGCGATGCCATGGTCCTCCTGCCCGCCCTCCTCGCCGTGTGGATCGTCGGCGTCGGCCGTCCCGACGAGACGTTCGGGGCCGTGCAGGTCGGCGCCGTCTTCGGGTTGGTGTACGGGCTGGGACCGGCCACCGCCGCCGTGAGGGCCGCCGGATTGGTCGTGATGGCCAAACCGTTCGTCGAGGCGGCTCGTCTCGTCGGGGCCGGCGGTTACTGGACCATGTCCAGGCATCTGCTGCCGCATTTGATGCCCCACGCCGCCGTGCAAGCGATGATCGGCGTCACCGGCGCAATCGTCGCCGAGGCATTCCTCAACTTCCGCAGTGCGGTCGGGGGAGGCATCGGATTCGGTTACCTCGTCTACGAGGGTCTGACCTGGCAGGAGATGCTCGCCGGGCTGCGAGACATCCCCTGGTGGGTGTTGGGCACCGGCACACTGGGGATCACGCTCCTGGCCGCCGCCTTCTATCTGGTCGGCATCGGCTTGCGCGAAGTATTCGATTCCCGTGCCGTGCAGCAACGCCGGGTCGTCAGTCGCGCGGTGGGCTGATCCTCTCGACCACCACCGACCCCGAGATCTCGTTGTCGCCCCGCCCCGCCACGTAGACGGCCGGGCACGACATCGCCACCTCGAAGAGCGTCACTTCGGGGCTGAGCGCCATCGACTCCTTCGGCACGATCTCACAGTCATCGGCATTGACCGGGGTGGCGGTTCCGTCCCAGACCACTTCCGAGAGCCGGAGAACGCCGTCGGCGTACGAGAAGTGCAGGGCGTTCTCGCCGGCTTCCATCTCCAGGGAGTAGCCGGACTCCAGGAAGCCGGAGTCGGGATCGAGCCAGACGGCGCTTTCGATCTCCCAAACGGAGCGGCCGACCCTCACTTCCCCTCCGACCGGGGGAACGTCGGTCATCACCATGGCCGCGGGGAGAGCGGCCACGCCGGCAACGGTGATCGTCGCCTTGTCCCGGATGTCGCGCACGTTGGGGCAGTCGATTGCCACGGCGACGACGCCGGCATCGGCATTCGCCGGGCCCGGCGTGATCGTGCATTCACCATCGTCGGGGAAGAACTCGAGGCCGTCGAACGCGAACTGCCGGATCACCAAGCTGGCGCCCTGGCCCTCGAAGAACATCCGCCCGTCGTCTCCTCCCAGCCCGAACGACGTCGGGCCGCTGACCGGCCCCTTCAGAGAGAAGGTCCCCTCCCGCTCTCCGGTGACGACGAGCTCTCCGCCGGGGGACACCGGGACGAAGTCCTCCAGCGCGACTGCCCCGGCCTCGGAGAACGTCGGCTCGCCCGTGACCAGCAGTGCCCGCAGCCCGAGGACGGAACCGGCCACGAGGGCGACCGACACGACGAGCACGGTCGATCCTCTCACATGGTGCATCTGGGGCATTGGAGCCTAGACGGCGCCCGCTATCGTCGCCTCATGCCCGGTCCGCTGAACGGTGTGCGCGTGATCGAGCTGGGCGGCATCGGCCCCGTCCCCCACGCCGGCATGGTCCTCGCCGACCTGGGGGCGGAAGTGATCGAGGTCGTCCGCCCGGGTGCCGCCCTCGACATCCGCGACGTGCTGCGTCGGGGAAAGAAGTCGGTGGCGGTCGACTTGAAGAGCCCGGAAGGGGTCGCCGCCGTCCTCCGGCTGGTCGCCGGCAGTCACGTGCTCATCGAAGGCTTCCGGCCGGGTGTCGCCGAGCGGCTCGGCGTCGGCCCCGACGAGTGCTTCGCCGCCAACCCCCGCCTCGTCTACGGGCGGATGACGGGTTGGGGCCAACAAGGCCCGCTGGCCGACCGGGCCGGCCACGACATCGACTACATCGCCGTCTCCGGGGTGCTCTCGTCGGTAGGGCCGCAGGGCCATCCCTACCCCCCTCTCAACCTCGTCGGCGACTTCGGAGGAGGGTCGATGCTCCTCCTCGTGGGGGTGCTCGCCGCCCTCCGCCACGCCGATGAGACCGGAGAGGGCCAGGTGATCGACGCCGCCATGGTCGACGGCTCGGCCCTGCTGATGGCGATGCACCACGGAGCGGTCGCCGCCGGATGGTGGACCGGAAGGAGGGGAGAGGAGCTGTTCGACGGTTCGGCGCCGTTCTACACCACGTACCGGACGGCAGACGACGAGTGGGTGGCGGTGGGGGCGCTCGAACCGCAGTTCTTCCAGGAGCTCGTCGAGGGCCTCGGGCTCGACCTCGCCGACCTCCCTGCCCAGATGGACCGGGAAGGCTGGCCCGAGATGCGGCGGGTGTTCGCAGAGAGATTCGCCCAACGGACCCGCGCCGAGTGGGAGGAGCACTTCGCCGGCTCCGACGCCTGCGTGGTCGGCGTCTACTCGATGACCGAAGCGCCCCGCCACCCGCATCTCGTCGACCGAGGGACCTTCGTGGAGGTCGACGGCGTGATCCAGCCCGCTCCCTCCCCCCGGTTCTCCGCCACCCCCGCCGGACCGCCCGGGCCGATACCGGCGCCGGGTGAGCACACCTCAGAGGTCTTCACGTCCGGTCCGACGGGGGAGGGACGCGGGGGGTACTCTGCGCAGCCCGGAGAAAGGAGCTGACGACGATCAACTTCGACGGTCGAGTCGCCATCGTCACCGGCGCCGGAGGAGGACTGGGCCGCGCCTACGCCCTGGAGCTGGCCAGGCGGGGGGCGGCGGTGGTCGTCAACGACATCGGAGGGGCCGTGGACGGCACCGGCTCTTCCACCCGCGCCGCCGATGGTGTGGTCGAGGAGATCCGAGCCGCCGGAGGGGAAGCCGTGGCCGACTACGGGTCGGTGGCCGATCCGGAGCAAGCCGCCCAGACCGTCCGGACGGCGATCGAGAGCTTCGGGTCGGTCGACATCGTGATCTCCAACGCCGGGATCCTGCGCGACCGCAGCTTCGCCAACATGACGCTCGACGAGATGAACGCCGTCGTCGACGTCCACCTGCGCGGGGCGTTCCACATCTCCCTCCCCGCCTATCGCCACATGAAGGAGAAGGGGTACGGCAGGTTCGTGTTCGTGTCCTCCAACGCCGGAATCCTCGGCAACTTCGGACAGGCCAACTACGGAGCCGCCAAGATGGGGCTGGTCGGGCTGTCCAACGTCCTGGCGATCGAAGGCGCCAAATACGGCATCAAGTCGAACGTCGTCGCCCCCGTCGCCGCCACCCGCATGACCCAGGACCTGTTGGGTCCGTTCGCCGAGAAGCTCGACCCCGAGCTGGTGGCGCCACTGGTGGCCTATCTCGCCTCCGAGGACTGTGAGGTCACCCACGAGGTCTTCTCGGCGGGCGGCGGGCGCTTCGCCCGCTTCTTCGTGGGACTGACCCCCGGCTGGGTGGCGCCGCGAGAAGTCGAAGCCGAAGACATCGCCGAGCACCTCGCCGAGATCCGCGACACCGAGGGCTTCCACATCCTGTCGAGCGCCACCGAAGAGCTCCAACTCCTCGGTTCGATCCTCGAGGGGACCGCCTCATGACCTACGAAGAAGAGGCCGCCGCCGTCGGCGAAGCCCTCGACCGGCTCCTCGCCGACCACGACCCAGCGGACGAGACCGCGTTCTGGGGTGCCCAATTCGACGCCGGCCTCGCCTGGGTGCACTTCCCTCCCGGCTACGGCGGGCTCGGCGTGTCGCCGGCCCTCCAGGCCCTCGTCCACGAGCGCCTCGACGAAGCCGGTGTGTCCCGCGCCAACCAGTCGCGCAACGTCATCGGATACGGCATGGGGGCGCCCACCGTCGTCGCCCACGGCACCGAGGAGCAGAAGCGGAGGTGGCTGCGGCCGCTCTTCACGGCGGAGGAGATCTGGTGCCAGCTGTTCTCCGAGCCGTCGGCGGGCTCCGACGTGGCCGGCCTCGCCACGCGGGCGGTCCGCGACGGCGACGAATGGGTCGTCAACGGCCAGAAGGTGTGGACCACACTCGCCCACACCGCCAAGTGGGGAATGCTTCTCGCCCGCACCGACCCCGACGTGCCCAAGCACAAGGGCCTCACCTACTTCATCATCGACATGGACCAGCCCGGTGTCGAAGTGCGGCCCCTGCGCCAGATCACCGGGGAGGCGGAGTTCAACGAGGTCTACTTCACCGACGCCCGCGTCCCCGACGCCTATCGGCTCGGCGAGGTCGGCGAAGGGTGGAGGGTGGCACTCACCACCCTGATGAACGAGCGAGTGGCGATCGGGTCGGCGGGGCCCGGGTGGGGGGGAGAGGGCATCGGGAGGGTCGCGGGGCCGTGGGAAAGCCCCCGGGGGGGACCCGGGCGCCCGGGGGGGGCGGGGGGGGGGTGGGGCGTGGGTT
>PKRG01000020.1 GCA_017577575.1 Acidimicrobiia bacterium
GGCCTGATGGACTACGTCCGCGACCTACCCGATCTGCTGGCGGGACAGGCGGGAGGGGTGGCGCTCGTGGTGGCGGTCGGCTGGTTGGTGTGGCGGTCGGCCCGCGCCGGAGACCGCCGGCCCGCTCTCTTCCTGGCGATCCCGGCGCTCGGTCAGTTCCTGATCTTGGGCACCATTTCTCACGGCGAGCCGCGCTTCGTCTTTTTCCCGGTGGCCCTCATGCTGGTGGCGGCGGCGACGGCCGCAGACGAGCTCCGCGCCCGCATCCCCGAGTGGGCTTACCGGGCGGGGACCTTCACATTCGTCGTCGCCCTCGTCGCCTCCCTGGGATTGCACGGCGCCCGGATGGACGAGTTCGCTGAAGCCCGAGGCGAGATGGTCGCCGCCCTGGAGGAGGCGGCGGCGGTGATCGAAGCGGAGGCGACCCGGCCATGCGGTGTCATCACCGGCCTGCGTCCCCAGGTCACCTGGCTGACTGGATGTCACACGGCGCTCTTCGGCCTGTCGGAGGTCGAGATCCCTCTCGGCCCCGAATTCGACCGGTTCCTGCTGTTCACCGAAGGCGGGCTGAGAGAGCCCGATGCCGACTTGAAGGCCGAATACGAGTCGCTGGCTGCGGGCGATCCGATCAGGATCGACGGCGAAGGATCGATCGGAGACGTGGTGATCTGGCCTCTCGACGGTTGACGTCTGCCACGACCACTATCCCGGTGCGCCCGAGGTCGACGACCGTTTCTGCCGTGGGATGGGCGCATATCTCGTCCCAGGCCCGGCTCATGCCGTCCGACCATCTGATGTCGTCGAGCACGAGGATCCCTCCCCGCATCTGCGGGCGGATCCGGTCGACGTAGCGGAGGGTTGCTTCGTAGTCGTGGTTCCCGTCGATGAACGCCATGCCCAGCCGGTCGATGCCATCGAGCACGGACGGAAGGGCCTCGTCGAAGTCTCCCTCGATCACGTCGACATTGTCGATGCCGAGCTCTCGCAGGTGAGACCGAGCCTGTTCGAGTCGGGCGAGGCTCTGCTCTATGGTGATCACCCGTCCGCCGCCACCGTACCGAACGCCTGTCGCCAGGTAGGCGGCGGAGATGCCGAGGTTCGTCCCCAATTCCAACACCGAGTCGGGCCGGAAGGCCCGGGCGAGGTGGAAGAGGAGCCGACCTTGCTCGGAGGTGGCGCTCGCTTTTGCCGCCGACCCGAGACTGGCGCCGTCGCCGGGGCGGTCGGGTACGTCGAACAGAGCCTTGAGCGGCCGGGGATCGTCGAGGAGACGCAATCGGATCTCGTGGACCCTCCGGAGATCCCCGGCGGCTCCCCGGAAGCGCTTGTCGACGAAGTCCGTGAGGGCGTCCCGCAGGAGAGCCTCGGCCTGGCCTTCGGCCGACGTCTCCCGAAGCCAAGCTCGGGCGGCGTCTTCGAGCGTCGGCCGGCGAGGGGAGCTCATCTCAACCTGTTGTACACCTCGAGGAGCTTCTGCTTTTCGACTCCCCAGTTGTAGCGCAGCCTCGCCTCGCGGCAGGCGGCGCGGTAGGGCTCGGGGTCGGCGAGGATCTTGCGGGTGGCCGCCGCCAGCGACTCGGGGTCCACCGGGTCGACCACCTCACCCACTCCGGTCTCCGCCACCACCTTTCCGATCCCGGGGGAGTCGGATCCGAGCACGGGCACCTCGGCCATCATGTACTCGAAGAGCTTGTTGGGCAGGGTCGTGTAGTAGCTGAGTGACGAGTTGACGATGTTGCACAACCCGACGTCGGCCGACGCCGTCCAGTGCAACAGCTCGTGGTTGGGGATCGGCCCGAAGAACCTCACCTTGTGGCCGAGCTTCCGCCGGGCTACCATCTCCTCCAAGGCGTCCCGGTAGTAGCCGTACCCGACGATCACCAGCACCACGTCGTCGAGGAGCTCGACGGCATCGATCGCCGGCTCGATGCCCCGGTTCTCCTGGATCGAGCCCTGGTAGAGCATCAACGGAGTCCCCGGATCCAGTCCCAGGGGCACGCGCAGGTCGCGCGGTTCCACCGAGACCAGCTCGGGCGTGTTGATCACCGCCACCGCCGGGTCGGGAACACGCCCGTAGAGGCCGCGCATGTGGTCGATCCACGGAGGGCTGGCGACGATCAGGGCGTCGGCGGACGGCAGCCACCGGCGCTCGTTCCACAACGCCCACTGCTTCCACCAGAAGCCCATCCGGTTCCGCTCGGTCTGGAGCTCGTGGCTGTCGTAGACCAGCTTCGCTCCCGGCGTCCGCTTCTTGCAGACGTGGCCGACGTACAGCGTGTTGAGGTCGTGGGAGTGGTAGACGTCGGCGGCTTCCGCCAGACCGGCTTTGATCATCCTCCGGTTGATGGCCAGCGTCTTCAGAGCCCGGCCCTGGCGCCCAAGGAGGGCTTTTACCACCCGGAACCCGAACCGCGCCACCTTCGTCACCGAGCGGAGGACCGGTGTCGAGACCTTCCCCCACGCCCGGCTGAGGCGGGTCGGTGGTTTCGTCGCGACGGGCTGTTCGACCTCCACCTCCGCGGTGGCGCTCGGCGCAACGGTGGACGGCGGCTGCAAGCGTCCTTCCCGGCGGGCACGTTCCACGTCGACCGGCTCTCCGGTGAGCCGGGAGTGCCGCTCCTCGATGGTGCCGGCGTACCGGGCGGCGAGACGGTTGAGGGCGTCGACTCCGAGGTTCACCCGGCTGATGCGCTTCACCTCGATGCCGTCGGGTCGAATCTCGTGCTCGGGAGTCACTCCCGGCACCAGATAGGCGATGACGGTGACCCGGTGGCCGGCGTCGATCAGCGTCTTCGCCTCCTTCGTGACGCGGGCGTCGTATTCGAAGGAGTTCTTGACGAACATGCACACCTTCATCCCTCGACTGCCTCCCGGATCACCTCGCCCGCCGCCCGGAGCCGTCGACGGTACTCCTCGACGTGCTGGGCGACGGTCGGCACCAGCTGGCGCGCTCGTTCGGCCGCCGCCCCGATCCGCTCGACACTCACCTGGTCTGTGCGGACCACCACGTCGTCGGCCCCGACGGAGGCGGCGAAGTCGGCGAGTTTGGGCCGATACTCCAGCGCCACGAACGGCGTGCCCACCGCCGCGGCCAACACGACGGCATGGAGGCGCTCGCCGACGACCAGGTCCGCCTCCGCGAGCAGGCGCAGGGCGGCGTCCAGGTCCCTGTATCCGGCCGAATAGGGCAGATCGGGACGTCCCGCCGCCCGCATCGTTTCGAAGATGGGGCGGTCGTCGTCGGGGTTGCACGACAGGAAAGCCACGTCGCGCCCCTCCGCCAGCCACTGCTCGACGCTCTTGGCCAGCACCGCCATGACCGCATCGTCGGACCCGCCCCACAGCTCTCCGTTGGTCCAGGCCGGAGACACCACGACGAGCCCTTCTCGGCGCTGTGTCCCGGCGGGCCGTTCGAGCAGCAGGGCCGGGTCACCCGACACCTCGAGCTGGCCGTCGTAGCCCCACTCCCTCAGGGTCGCCTCCGACCTGGGGCCGCGGACGCCGACGTAGCAGCACGACGACAGCCACCGCATCCACCCGTCGACCGGCTCGGTGACGCCCCAATAGGCGGGGCTGGCCACTCCGGTACCGAGCACCGCTCGCTCGACCCGCGGGCTGTCGCGTTCGGTCAGCCAGCCGAGGTAGGTGCTGCGGTTGATGAGGGTGCCGCCCCCCAGAATGAGGAGGTCGCGGGGGTTCCCGGACACCTCCACGTCCGCCCATGGGAGGAGGCGGCGGGCGGCTTCGAGCATCGCCTCGTCCCCCAGGTTGTCGTAGCCGATCCATCCGACGTAGCGGGCGTGCGGGCGGCGATCCTCCGCTTCGGGCTCGGGCCGGGTGGGCGGCGACGTCGGGATGCTGTAGGGGATGCCCTGGCTGCGGGAGCGGACGATCTTGGCGACGGTCTTGAGAGCCCGCCGCGGCTCGGAGCGGAGATCCCGCAGCATCTCCGCCCGGGTGGGGCGGTTGGCGACGAACCCGGCGGGACGCTCGGCGGCGCGTGCTCCCGGGATCCACACCAGGCCCTGGGGCAAGTGATCGGGCCGTTCCAGGCGGCGGATCTCCGCCCATGCCTCCGCCGGCTCCAGCCCTCTCGCCTTGGCCCACTCCCGGCGACGGGCGATCGTCACGATCGGCAACTCGCCCGGCCAACCCGAGTCGACCCAGGCGGCGTCCTCGGCGGTGAGGTACGTCTCGGGAGGTTCGGTGGGGACCGTGTAGCCCACAGTCAGCGACGAGGCTGTCGGGCGGTCGTGGAAGTGCTTGACGACCCGGGCGAGGAAGCGGTGGTCCAACGCCGCCGAGCCGCGCAAGGTGACGACGAGCTCGCCCCGGGCCGCGGCGATGCCTTCGGCGAGAGCGTCGACGAGCCGGACCCGCGGATCCCCGGCCAACAGCCCCGCCGTCGGCTCGTGGCGCTCGTCGCAGCCGACCAGGATCAGCTCGAAGTCGGGAGCCGTCTGGGAGGCGATGTCGTGCCACAGGTCGTCGAGCGAAGCGGGCGGTTCGAACACGACGAGCGAGACCTTGGGGACCTCGTAGATCACGTCCCGACGCGGCTTGCGATAGAACCGGTGAGGGACGAGGTTGGCCAGGGTCCCGTCGTTCAGCTGGCGGGCCGACTGGCGGCCCTCGTATCCGCCCTGCTCGTCCTCGTCGAGCTGGTGGTAGATGACGGCGTCGTCTGCCGGCACGAAGAAGGCACCCTCCTGCCAGAGACGCCATCCGAGCTCGGTGTCCTCGCCGCCCCAACGCGTGAACCGGTCCGAGAATCCCCCCACCGCTTCGAACAGCCTGCGGGAGACGGCGACGTTCGACGAGACGAGCGTCCGGAAAGCCTCGTCACCTAAGGTCAAGCCGGCGGTGCGGCGCCCGAGTACCGTCCTGAAGTCGGGCCGGCCGGAAAAACCCGTCTGGACTCGCTCGTCCAGGTCTGCCGCGCCCGACGAGATGGCCTCGGCGGGCACGTCGCCCACCCGCACGTGGACTCGGCGGCCGATCGTCACCACGTCGGGCGACGCCGCGTGCCAGGCGAGGTGTGCGGCGACCAGGTTCGGATGGGGGATGCAGTCGGCGTCGATGAAGATCAGCACGTCGACTTCGCCGGCGTGAGCCGCCCCCAGGTTCCGCGCTCGGGCGGCGCCGTAGCCGTCGTGCTCCTGGCGGACCAGGGTCACGTCGAGCGGTGAAGCCTCCACGACGGAGGCGATGTCGGCCTCCGAGCCGTCGTCGGCCACGATCACCGGCACCCGGCGAGTCGACCGTTCCAGGCCGGCGAGGGTTCGGGCCAGCAGGTCGGGGCGGTTGTAGACCGGGATCACGACCGCGGCGGTCAGCTTCTCGGCCGCATCGGGGTCGGGGCGGATCCAGCTCCAGTCGTTGTGGGGTCTGAGTGTCACGATCTCGGGTCGTCGTCGACGATCTCGTGGGGGAGGACCCGGTACGACTCGGCCAGCAGGTCCACCCGGATGAGATCTCCCGACCGCTCCACCTGGGCCTGCGGTTGCTCCTCGGCGAGGTACTCCTCCAACCCGGCGGCCTTGCCCTCGAAGTACAGATAGCGGCGGGCCGCACGCATGACGTCTCGGTAGCCGGACACGTCGTCGGCGCGGATGGCCACCGTCTCCATCTTCTGTGGAGCCAGCCTCTCCGCCTCGAGCGTCTCGGCGTCGAACACCTGTCGGCTCGGCAGCTCCTCCCACAGCTCGGGACAGCCGATGTGGGCCACGCGTTGTACCTCGGCGTCGCGGTCGATCAGCGCCGCCAGTTCGGTCTTCGGCCGGAGGTAGGAGACCTCGCGCTTTGTCACGCCGGAGCCGATCTCGAACAGCTCGTCGACCCGGTGGTCGTAGGTATGACGACCGTGGGCGTGCTCCCAGGCGGCGTCGGCGATCTTCTGGGCGTTGTCGAGGTCGGAGAGGACCGACTTCACCTGCGAGACGATGTCGTCCTCCAGGACGAGGTAGTGCTTTCCGGGCTCGAACAGCAGGTCGGTTCCGGGCAGGTCGTCGGTGATCAGCACGGCGCGGGCGGCGATCGCCTCGAACACCCTCATGGTGATGGGGAAGTGGCGGGTGCCCCCTTCGTTGGGGATGATCCGCGCCTCCTCGTACAGCGCCGCCATCTCCTTGGCCTTGACGTTCTCGGCGAACCCGAGCCGTTCGGAGGGAAAGGTCGCCTCGAGCTCGGCCACGATCTGCTGACGGCGGGTGTAGGGGCCGCCCTCCCACAGCTTCGCGCCCACCATGGCCACGTCGAAGCGGCGGTCGGCCAGCTGCTTGCGGCCTTCCAGCAGCTCGATGGGGATTCCGAACGGGAACCTGTGCACGGGTGCCTGCACCCAGTGGGCCAGATGCCACGAATGCGCCATCAGGGCGGCGTCGGCCCGGTAGCGGTCGACGAGGCGGAGGTTGGCTTGCAGGTGGTGCTCGCCGTGGTGGAACCAGAAGAGGATGGGGATGTCGGGGGTCTCGCCCGTGACGTCGATCGCCGGATACGGGCCCTCCACGAAGAGGACGAAATCCGTGTCCGGCTCGACCGTGTCGAAGTCGACGGCGTCGGTCTCGAGGCGAACCTCGACCCCGGCGCGGCGCAAAGCCTCCTCCAGGTACTTGCCGGGGTTGGAGTCGGTCTTGCGATAGGCCATCAGCACCTTGCGTCCCCGGTACCGGCCCGGTTCCGGCCGGTACGGGGCGCGGTCGTCGTCGGGCATGTGGAACCTGCCCACCCCGGCCGGGGGCATCGCCAGTTCGGGCCGCTTCGGAGCCAGGTCGATCAAGTCCACGTCACCGGCCGATGGCTGGGAGGGGGTCCGCATCACCGCCCCATCGACCCGGCGGGCCGCCTCCACCGCCGCCGGCAACAGGTTGGTGGAGACGGGCAGGAACAGTCGGGCGCCGGTGCCTGCCGCCGCTTCGGCCAGCCGTCTCTGCAGATCCGACAGCCTCCAGCTCTCCGGCTGCAGGCGGCGTACCAGCGACCCGAGCTTGCCGCCCCCGCGTGGGCGGCGGCTGGGCACGCCGACGATGCCTCCCTCCGGCATCGGCGCCGAAGGCGAAACGACCCGTACCTCGGAGATCCGGTTGCCGGCGCGCTCCAACGCGTGGAGCATCACGCGCGCGGGGGGATCTCCGCTCGGGGGTCGATTGGTGAGAACACAGATGTGCACGGCGGGGATGTTACGTGGCCTCCACCAGCGGCGGGCATCAGGGCAGGGCGCGGTGCAGGAACGCGGCCAGCTCCCCGCGGGTGACAGGCTGGTCGGGGCAGAACCGGTCGTTTCGGGGCGGGTTGCAGCCCCTGGTCAAGCCGGCTCGGGCGAGGGCGTCGATGTCCTCCTCGAACACCGAGTGGTCGTCGTCGACGAACCGATCCGGGCCGGCCGGCAGGTCGAGGGCGCGGCGGAGGAAGGCGGCCAGCTCCCCGCGGGTGACGGGCCGACCGGGGCAGTACCGGTCGTTTCGGGGCGGGTTGCAGCCCTTGGTCAAGCCGGCGTGGGCGAGGGCATCTATGTGGTCCTCGAACACCGAGTGGTCGTCGTCGACGAACGCGTCGGGGCCGGCCGGCAGGTCGAGGGCGCGGTGGAGGAAGGCGGCCAGCTCCCCGCGGGTGACAGCCCGGTCCGGGCAGTACCGGTCGTTTCGGGGCGGGTTGCAGCCCTTCGTCAGGCCCTCCAGCGCCATCCACACGATGTCGTGCTCGAACACGCCGGCTATGTCGGTGAGGCTCGCGGCCATCGTGGCGGCGTCGACCTGCAAGCGAGTGCCATAGGTGGTGGCTCCCACCAGCGAATCACGGCGGAGGCCGTGCCTCCCGGCGATGTCGATCAGGTCGACCGGCCCGAGATCCGGGTTCACCGACTTCATGAGAGCGAACGCCGCCGACACGTGAGGCGCGGCGAAGGACGTGCCCGACCGCGTCCGGTAGCGTCCCAGCGAGTCGATCGTCGTGGTCACGATCTCGACCCCGGGCGCGGCCAGTTCCACCGTCTGCACCCCGAAGTTCGACCTCGGCGCGAGCTCGTTGCGGCGATCGGTGGCGGTGACGGCCACCACGTTCGAGTGGGGAAGAGTCGCCGGCACGAAGCTGCGGCCGTCCAGGTCCACCCCGTCGTTCCCGGCGGCGGCGACGATGACGACCCCGGCCTGCTCGGCGTAGGCGACCGCATCCGCCAGCGGTCCCGGATGAGCCGCCTCGCCACCCAACGACAGGTTGATGATGTCGGCGCCCATGTCCGTGGCGTAGGTGATCGCCCAGGCCACGGTGAAGAGGTCGCAGCTCGAGGTGCACGCCCGGATCGGGAGGATCGTCACGGTCGGCGCCACTCCCACCGCGCCGGCGCCGTCGAGCGCCGCGGCTGCCACTCCGGCGACTTCCGTGCCGTGGCCGATCGGGTCGCTGGGGTCGTTGTCGTCGTCGATCGCGTCCCAGCCGTTGACGTCGTCGACCAGTCCGTTGCCGTCGTCGTCGACGCCGTTGCCGGGCACCTCGGCGGGGTTGCGGAAGATCCGCCCCGCGAACTCGCTGTGGGTCGTCTGGACGCCGCTGTCGATCACGGCGATCACCACGTCAGGGGCGCCCGTCGTCTGCCTCCACGCCCTCGCCACCCCGAGCTCGAACAGGGCCCATTGGTCCGGGCCCAATGGCTCTGTGGCGGGATCCCCTTCGAGCAACTCCAGGAGGACGTTCGGGACCGCCTCGGCACCCGGAGGAACGTCCTCCGGCGAGACTTCTCTCCACCCCAGCACCGAGCGCTCCGCCGAGTCGGCCAGGGTGACAGCCTCGTCTTTGACGAGTACGGTCCCAGCCTCTGCCACCTGGGCCGCGTCGACCGGGGTGAACCCGGACAGGAGAGCGAGCGGGAGTAGCAACGACAGCACGACCGTCGCCAGCGTATCGAAGCCCGGTCGAATTTGGTTTCAAGGAAACGGTTGCTACGGCCGATGGAGTCGCAATGGTGCTGGAGAGGACGGGCATTCGCCTTCTCGGAGCGATCATCGTCGCCGCACTGCTCGTTCCGGCGACGGCAGTGGTGGCGTCCGACGACCTGGCGGCCGACGAGGCCCGGGTCGTCGAGCTCATCAATGCCGAGAGAGCCGCGGCAGGGGTCGCACCCCTCACGGTGCATCCTGTGCTCGTCGACAAGGCCCGCAAGCACGCCGCCCGGATGGCCGAAGCCGGTCGCATCTTCCACAGCGACGATCTCGAGAGAGGGGTCGAGGGGTGGCGCCGTCTCGGCGAGAACGTCGGCCGCAACGGCAGCATCGACGGCATCCACCGCGCCTTCATGGGCTCGACCGGCCATCGGCGCAACATCCTCAACCCCGACTACGACGCGGTGGGAGTGGGGGTGGTGTGGAAGTCGGGGACGCCGTACGTGGTGGAGGTCTTCATGGACTCGGCCCGGCCCCACACGCCGCCCTTCGTGGACGACGACGGGTCCGTCCACGAAGCCGACATCATCGCCCTCTACGAAATGGGCATCACCCGGGGATGTGACATCGCCCGCTACTGCCCCGATCGGAGCGTCACCCGGGGAGAGTTCGCCACCCTCCTCGTGCGCGCCCTGGGCCTGGAAGGCTCCATCGCCAACCCGTTCGACGACGACGACCGGTCGGTGCACGTGGACGCCATCGAGACGCTGGCGGCGCACGGCATCACGACCGGGTGCGGGCCCCGGCGGTTCTGCCCCGACGCCCCCGTGACCCGCGGCGAGATGGCGAGCTTCCTGATGCGGGCCCTCGACCTGCCGGCGGCACCGCCCGCCGGTTTCGACGACACCGCCGGCAACGTCCACCGGAAGGCGATCGACGCGCTGGCGGCGGCGGGGATCACCCGAGGCTGCTCTCCCACCTCCTTCTGCCCCGACGATCCCGTGACCAGAGGGCAGATGGCCTCGTTCATCGTGCGCGCCCTCGAGCGCTGACCCACCGAAACCCACAGCAGCCGGTACCTCGCTAGCGTCGTCGGGACATGAGGGGAACCAGGACACTTCTGGTCGCCGGAGTGCTCCTCGTCGGGACAGCGCTGCCCGCGGTCGGCCAGCTCCCTCCGGGGGGAACGTTCGTGGACGACGACGGTTCCGTCCACGAGGAGGACATCGAGGCGATCCGGGCTGCCGACATCACCCGGGGGTGCAACCCGCCTCGCAACGACCGCTTCTGCCCCGACGACCCGGTGACCCGCGGCGAGATGGCGGCCTTCCTGGCCCGCGCCCTCGGGCTGCCGCCCGGACCGGACCGGTTCTCCGACGACGCCGACTCCGTGTTCTCAGGCGACATCGACGCCCTCGCCGCCGCCGGCATCACCAAAGGCTGCAACCCGCCGGCGAACGACCGGTTCTGCCCGAACCGCAGCATCACCCGAGGCGAGATGGCGGCGTTCCTCACCCGGGCGTACCGGTACGTCGCCACCGACGGCGACCGCTTCGCAGACGACGACGACTCGATCTTCGAGCGCGAGATCGACGCCCTGGCGGCGGCCGGAGTCACCCGCGGGTGCAACCCACCCGCCAACGACCGCTTCTGTCCCCGCGACGATGTCACCCGGGGCCAGATGGCCAGCTTCCTGGCCCGAGCCGAAGGGCTCGCCACAGAAGAGGTGCCGCCCCGCCCGGACGTCCATCTCCGGCTCCTCGGCGAGTTCACCCAGCCCACCTACGCCATCGCCCCGCCCGGAGACGATCGCATCTTCGTGGTCGAGAAAGGTGGGAGGATCCGGGTGTACGCCGACGGGCGGGTGCTGGCTCGGCCGTTCCTCGACATCTCCGACCGCGTGGTCAACAGCGGCGAGATGGGTCTCCTCTCGATGGCCTTCCATCCGGATTGGCCCGCCGACGACCGTGTGTTCGTGTACTACTCGACGCGGGACGCCGACGGGGGCCTCCAGTCCCAGGTGTCGTCGTTCCGGCTCTCGTCGGACCCCGATGTCCTCGCCCCCGACGAGACGAAGATCCTGACGATCGCCCAGCCCGCCACTAACCACAACGGAGGACACCTCCTCTTCGACCCCAACGGCTATCTGCTGATCGCCATGGGAGACGGCGGCGGTGCCAACGACCGGTTCGGCAACGCCCAGAACCGCGACAGCCTCCTCGGCAAGCTCCTCCGCATCGACGTCGGCTCCGCCCGCCCCTATGCGATACCCGGCGACAACCCGTTCCTCAACGGGCCGGGGCGGGACGAGATCTGGGCGCTGGGCCTCCGCAACCCCTGGCGGATCTGGATCGACGACGGGCTCCTCTACGTGGCCGACGTGGGCCAAGGCGCCCGGGAAGAGATCAACGTGGTGGCTGCGGACCGGCCTCTCGTCAACTACGGATGGCCCCGGTTCGAGGGGAGCCGCTGCAACCCCGACGCCGCCGACCCCTCGTGTGTGCGCTCCGGGATGGAGTTCCCCGACGTCGAATACGGGCGCTCGGGCGGAGCCTGCTCGGTCACCGGGGGAGTGGTGTATCGAGGCGAAGCGCTTCCCTGGCTGGACGGCCACTACTTCTACGGAGACCTGTGCGCCGGCTTCATCCGCAGCTTCCGCACCACCGACGGCGTCCGGATCGAGGACGCCCAGGACTGGACCGACCGATTGGGGAGGGTCAGTGGACTGTGGTCGTTCGGAATGGACGGAGACGGAGAGATGCTCGTCGTGACCGGCAACGGGGCGCTGTACCGGCTCGAACCGCGATGACGGCTGCGATGAAGAGAACCCTGTTGCTCCTGGCTGCCGCCGCGGCGATGTTCTTTCTCGGCGGATCCGGATCGGCGTCCGCCGGCCAGGGGGTGATCGCCGAGTCGCCCGGATGTGGCTTCCCCCGCTTCTACCTCCCCCACGCCGGCCGCTCCGGCTCGCTCCCCGACACGTTTCCCGTGCGAGGGCCTGCCGGCGCCCTGTTCGGCCGGACGCTCAGAGCCGTGCGCTCCCAGCTGGTGTGGTGGGACGTCCCCATGAGCGACGGCGTGCGCGTCCAGGTCCACAGTCGTCTCCTGCCGGTGCTCGCCGACGTGGCCGAGAACCTCGCTCGTGAGCAGGCCGCCGGCCGCTCGTACCGAATCCGTCGTGCCGACACCTGGGGTTTCAACGCCCGCACCAGCGTCGCTTCCCAGGCCCTCAGCTACCACGGCCTCGGTGCCGCCATCGACATCAACGCGTCCACCAACCCGTACCGTCCCGACGGCCGCCTCATCACCGACATGCCGTCCTGGTTCGTGGCCGCGTGGGAGAAGGCCGGGATGTGCTGGGGCGGGAATTGGCACAACACCAAGGACCCGATGCACTTCTCTTGGGTCGGCCCGGTGGGAAGCCCGAGCTATGCCACCGTCCCGCCTCCGTTGCCTCCCCTCACTTCCAAGCGGCCGTTCACCGACGAAGGCGGCCGGCATCCGATCGTGTTCGGCCGAAACGAGAACTTCCAGGCCGTCCTCGACGCCAGCGGAGACGGCGCCCCCGACGTGGCCCATCTCCGGCCCTGGAACGACAAAGCGACGGTCCTCGAGCTCGCCGTCTCCCGACAGGGCTACGGCGACTGCTCGGTGTGGCGCTGGTGGCTGGGCGAGGTCCCGGGAGGGGAGCCCGTGATGGCCGACGTGTCGGCGGTGGGACGCCCGGACCTGCTGTTCCTGGACGAAAGCGGGGCCCGCTTGGTGCTCCACCGCTACTCGGTCGCCGACGACTACCAGCCGGCGGCGGCGATCCGTACCGAGGTGCCGACCGGCCTCCGCTACACCTTCGGCGACATCGACCGCGACGGCGCCGAGGATCTGTGGGCGGTCGAGCCGGCAGACGGCGGCCTCCGCATCCGGGTCTGGTCGGCCGCCAGCGGGTTCACGTCCGTCATCGCAGAGGGCGTGGCGCCCGGTGTCGAGCTCGCCTCCGGCACCCGTCTGGCCACCGCCGACCGCAACGTCGACGGTATCGCAGACCTGTACGTCATCCCGCCCCGAGGTGGCGCCTACACGATCGTCGCCGGATCCCGCCTCGACTCGGTGCTGGAGGTCGTCGACGGGCCGGCCCTCGGCGCCGATGACGTGGTCGGGGTGGAGGACTACGACGGCGACGGCCGGCCCGACGTGCAGGTCCTGGGCTCCGACGGGACGATGCGGGTCTGGCTCGGGAACTCCCGACTCGCCGGTGTGACCCCGTCCTCCTGGTTCGTGCCCGACGGCTTCCGCTGCCCGGAGGGCACATTGCCGTACTTCCACGAGGGCCGCTTCGCCGACGACGAGGACTCGATCTTCCAGGAGGACATCGAGTGGCTCGCCGGCCGAGACATCACCCGGGGGTGCAACCCTCCGTTCGAGGACCGCTTCTGCCCCGAGGACACGGTCACCCGCGGGCAGATGGCCGCCTTCCTGGTGCGGGCCCTCCGCCTGGGTCCGGGTGAGAACGGCTTCGTAGACGACGACAACTCGGTGTTCGAAGGCGACATCGGGGCGCTGGCCGCCGCCGACATCACCCGGGGGTGCAACCCGCCCCGCAACGACCGCTTCTGTCCCGACCAGCCCGTCACCCGGGGGCAGATGGCGGCGTTCCTGGTACGGGCGTTCCGGCTCCCGGCGGCGCCCAACCGCTTCGTCGACGACGACGGCTCGGTGTTCGAAGGCGACATCGGGGCGCTGGCCGCCGCCGGGATAACCCGGGGCTGCAACCCGCCCCGGAACGACCGGTTCTGTCCCGACCAGCCGATCACCCGGGGGGAGATGGCGGCGTTCCTGCACCGGGCCGAAGCTTTGCTTCCCGATTCGTGATGGGCACACCTAACCTGCCCCGCCGGGGCGACGAGGGAGTGGGACGAGGAGTGGATATGCGCAGCAAGTGGAGCGGGATGGTCGTCGCGTCGCTGCTCGTGGTGTCGCTTCTGGCGACGCCGGCCGCGGCGGCCCAGGACGAGTGGACCATCGACGGAGGTGGCTGGGGCCACGGCGTGGGCCTCTCCCAGTACGGCGCCTATGGCCAGGCTCTGGAAGGGCGCAGCGCCACCCAGATCCTCACCTACTACTACAAGGGCACCAGCGTCTCCAGCGCGTCCCAGCTCCTCGGCTCCGACCACTGGATCTTCCGCCCCGAAGCCCTGTGGGTGGGGCTCAGCCAGGCCGACACCAGCGTGAGGATCTCGGCGGTGGGGGCACCGGCCACGGTGTGCCACAAGGCCGGCAACTGTGCCGACGAGGAGACGTTCACCATCAGCCCGGGGGAGAACTGGGTGTTCGAGGCGGGCTCCGGCGCCGAGGCGGGCCAGTGCCGCTTCCGCCGGATCGGCGTCGACAACCAGGGCTGGGGCCCCTGCCAGGCCGACATCACCTGGTCGGACAACGGCGGAGGCAACCGCCTCGTTGTGGCGGGCAGCCACTACGCCCACGGGCGCCTTCGCTTCCGGCCGGCCGGGGGCGGGAAGTTCCACACGATCCTCTCGATCGGGCTCGAGCAGTACCTGCGCGGCCTGGCCGAAGTCCCTTCCTCCTGGCCCAGCGCCGCCCTGGAAGCCCAGGCCATCATCGGACGGGGCTATGCCATCGCCACCGCCCTCGCCCGCGGGGGAAGCGACGGGTCGGGGCGGCTCTCGAGCTGCGGATGCCACATCCGCGACGACGCCCGGGACCAGGTGTACGCCGGGTGGTCCAAAGAAGGCGAGCCGACCTACGGATCACGCTGGGTCGCCGCCGTCGAGCGCACCGGTGACAGCGGCGGGCACCAGGTGGTGACCCACCCCGACGCCCCCAACCGCGGCATCATCAGCGCCTATTACTCCTCGTCGAACGGGGGAGTGTCCGAGAACGTCGAGGACGTGTGGGGCGGGCAGGCTCTCCCGTGGCTCCGCTCCGTGGAGGACCCCTGGTCAGCCAACCCGAACATCAACCCGCTGGCCCGCTGGTCGGTGTTCCTCGACGGTGAGGTGCTGCGCTCCCAACTCTGCAAATCCGGCTCCTGCTGGGACGCCGTCACCGGCGGGGAAGTCGTGAAGAAGCCGCCGGCGGGCAGGATCCGCCTCTACGGCCTCTCCGGGAGGAAGGTCGTCTCCACCGAGGTGACGGCCGTGTGGCTGTACAACGTGCTCAACGCCCACGGCACCGAGCCCGCCCCCAACGGCGGGCGGCGTGCCGCCCGGGTCTCGCCGTACATCGTCGACATCCATGCCCCCTCCCCGTTCCTCGACGTCGGCGACTCCGTCCACTACGAAGACGTCGCCTACATCGCCAACATCGGCGTCACCAGGGGATGCAACCCGCCCGACAACACCCTGTTCTGCCCCACGCAGTCGGTGACCCGGGCGCAGATGGCCTCCTTCCTCGTGCGAGCGCTGGACCTGCCTCCTGCCGACCGGGACTACTTCGTCGACGACAACGGGTCGATCCACGAGGACGACATCAACGCCCTCGCCGCCGCCGGCGTCACCCGGGGATGCAACCCGCCCAAGAACGACCGGTTCTGTCCCGGCCAGGCCGTCAGCCGTGACCAGATGGCTGCCTTCCTGGTCCGCGGCTTCGGCTACACCGACCCCGGAGAGGGAAACCTGTTCACCGACGACAACGGGTCGATCTTCGAAGGAGACATCGATCGCCTCGCCACCGCCGGCGTGACGAAGGGCTGCAACCCGCCCAAGAACGACCGGTTCTGTCCGACCCAACCCGTCACACGCGAGCAGATGGCGTCGTTCCTCGCCCGCGCCATCCGGGGCTAGACGCCCCGGCTCGGGGCCAAGCTCCGGTTGGCGTCACGTCGGCCGGTAACATTTCGCAGGTTTCGTCGCACCGCGAGGTTTCTCTAGTGACTCCACCAATCGAACGCTTCGCCGACGAGCGCTGGACGGCCGGCATCATCGGCCTCGGGTACGTGGGCCTGCCGCTGGCGATGACCGCCTCGGCCCGCGGGCTGGGCGTCATCGGCTTCGACGTGTCCAGTGAGCGCATCGCCGCCCTCATGGCCGGCCAGTCCCACGTCGGCGACGTCTCCGACGAAGAGCTGAAAGAAGCGTTGGCGGCCGGCGCCGTCTTCACCGACGACCCCGACGCCCTCCGCGAAGCGGATGCCATCTTCATCTGCGTCCCGTCTCCGTTGGGACGCAACCGCCAGCCCGACCTGTCCTACATCGAAGCCGCCGCCCGCACCGTGTCGTCGATCGCCCGCCCCGGCCAACTCGTATCGCTCGAGTCGACCACGTATCCCGGCACGACCGAGGACATCATCGTCCCCGCCGTCCAGAGCGCCGGCCTGAAACTCGACGAGGACGTCTTCGTGGCGTTCTCGCCGGAGCGGGTGTCGCCGGGCGACCCGATGAAGACGGCGGAGATCCCCAAGGTGGTCGGCGGTGTCACCGAGATGTCGGGGCTCGTCGCCGAGGTCGCCTATCGGAGGCTCGTCCCCTCGGTTTACCGGGTCTCGTCGGCCCGGGCCGCGGAGATGGCGAAGCTGCTCGAGAACACCTACCGGGCTGTCAACATCGGCCTCGTCAACGAGATGGCCCAGCTCGCCCACGAGCTGGACATCGACATCTGGGAGGTGATCGACGCCGCCTCCACCAAGCCGTTCGGCTTCCAGGCCTTCTATCCCGGTCCGGGCGTGGGTGGACACTGCATTCCTCTCGACCCGCAGTACCTGGCGTGGCGGGCACGGGAAGCGAACTTCGCCACCCGCTTCATCGACACCGCCGAGCAGGTCAACATCCGCATGCCGGTCTACACCGCCGACCGCATCGGCGCCATCCTCAACCGGCGCGGATTGCCGGTGTTCGGGACCCGCATCCTCGCCGTCGGGATCTCCTACAAGGCCGACGTGGCCGACGACAGGGAGTCCGCCTCCCTCCAGGTGATCCGCGAGCTCGTCTCCCGGGGCGCCCAGGTCTCGGTGCTCGACCCGGTGATAGGGGAAGAGCGCATTCGCCAACACGGGTACGAGCCGGTCACGGCCGACGACGACCTGTCCGTCTTCCCGCTCGCCGTCGTCCTCACCGATCACAAGTCGATCGACTACCGGGCGCTGGCCGAGCGGGTGGAGCAGGTGTTCGACACCCGGGGCGTGTATCGACGTCTGGGCATAGCTGCCGACAACGTGATCCCTCTGTGACCAAGCCGCGGCTCCTGGTGGTGACCTCCGTCCACCACCCGGACGATGCTCGGATCCGGTCCAAGCTCATCCCCACCCTCTCCCGCGAATGGGAGGTGACCTACGCCGCCTCCGAGCCCGGTCCCACCGACAAGTCGGGGCTCGACTGGGCGCCGCTCACCGGAAACCGGCTCCAGCGGCTGCGACAGGCAGCACGTCTCATCAACCGGGAGGGGTGGGACCTGGTTGCGCTGCACGACCCCGAGCTGCTGATCCCCGGCCTGTACCGGGCACGACGCGGCGAGCCGACCCTGTTCGACCTCCACGAGAACCTGCCGGCGCAGCTGCTCACCCGCGAGGGGATCCCGTCGGTGCTGCGGCCCGTCGCCTCGTGGGTCGCACGCTGGGTGCTGAGGATGGCGGAGGCGTCGATGGCGATCACCCTCGCCGAACCCGGCTACCGGACGCTGTTTCGGGCCGAGCATCCGGTCATCGCCAACTACCTCCCGCCGGACGTGCCCGAGCCGAGGCCTCCCGCCGATCCCCCCTACCTCGCCTACCTGGGCGACATAACCGTGGTGCGCGGCGCCTTCTTGGCGGTCGAAGCCGCCGCCGGGGCCGGCCAGGCCCTGGTGATGGTGGGACGGGTCTCGCCACCCGCCCTCGTCGGGCCGCTCGAACGCCGCGCCGAGGAACTGGGCGTCGAGCTCCGCCTCCTCGGCCCGAAACCACACCGGGAGGCCCTGGAGATAGTCGCTTCCGCCACCGCGGGGCTGTCACCGCTGTTCGACATCGGCAACTACAGGTACTCGCTGCCGACCAAGGTGCCCGAGTACCTGGCTCTCGGGCTTCCCGTCCTCGCCTCCGACCTCCCGGGGACACGCGACGCGGTGGCGGAGTTCGACGGTGTCACGTTCGTCACCCCGGGGGACGCCGCCGCCTGGGTCGAGGCCGGCCGGGCCCTGGCAGACGACCCATCCGTGCGGGAGCGGACCGCCGCTCAGGCGGCCGAGGTGAAGCGCCGGTTCACCTGGCCGGAAGACGTGGTACTCAGCGCCTACCGGAGAGCAGCCCGGCGATGAACCCCGACCCCCAGGCGATGTGCATCACCCACAGCGCCACCGGCTCGAGGAGAGCTGCCGGGTCGCGCCCCCGCACCAGATCCACCAGGCCGGCACCCGCGGTGGCGGCGACGTAGACGCCCGGCAACGCCGATCCCTTCCTCCAGTCGAACACCGCCAGGGCCGCGGAGACCCCCAGTCCCACGACGAGGGCCGGCGCCGCCAACTGACGCCAGCGCAGGGATTCGGGGTGGCGGCGGAGCACTATTCGCTTCCAGTATCCGTAGTCGAAGTACTGCCTCCACAGGGCGCGCGGTGTGCTCCGGGGCCGGTACTCGACCGCCAGACCGGGATCGAACCACACCACACCGCCTTTCTGGCGGAGGCGCCAGTTCAACTCGTAGTCCTGGTTCCGTTCCAATGTCTCGTCGAACCCGCCGACGGCCTCCAGCTCCGAGCGCCGGAACACGCCCAGGTACACGGTGTCGGTGGGCCCCGGGGGCCCGCCGAGGCGGTAGCGGGCGTCACCTGCGCCCAGCGGGGAGACCATCGCCATCGCCACCGCCCGCTCGAACGGGGACGTCCCACGAGGAACCTGGCGGCCGCCGACGTTCGCCGCTCCGGTCTCCTCGAGGAGCGCGACCGCCCGGGCCACGTAACCGGGCGGGAGCACCGAGTGGGCATCGCAGCGGACGACGACGTCCCCCGAGCTGTGTCGCAGGGCCCGGTTCAGGGCGGCGGGGGTGGTGCCCTCCGGGTTGCCGACCACCTTCACGCGGGGGTCGGCGATCCCTTCGATCGCGGACCGGGTGGCCGGATCGGCGGCCGCCACCACCACCTCGTCGACCATCTCCTGGTCCAGTGCCGAGCGGACCGCGTCGGCGATCGTCTCCGCGGCATTGCGGGCGGGAATGATGACGGAGACCCTTGGCGTGGAGCTCATCGACCCTCAGTATGATGCTCGGCGGTCGCCGTCCCGTCGATCACGGCGCCGACAGTGAGCCTCGACCCTGCTTCCGTATCCGATCCGATGTTCGTTCTCCTCGCCTGGGCGGGGGGAGTGGCGCTCGCCGGCGCCATCGTCACGATCTGGGACATCGTCGGTCCCGGCTTCACATGGCTGGCGGCTTTCTCCGCCATCCTCGTCGGCTTCTGGCCCGTGCTGGGAGGCACCTGGATCGTGGCCGGAGCCATCCTCGCTGCCGTGGTCGGAGGGGTGGCGGTCAAGCGCAGCCGCCGGGTGTCGGCCGTGGCGCTGGCGGTCTCGGCGGTGCTGTTCGCCGTGGCCGCCATGCAGTACGGGGGGCCGGTGCTGGCGGCGACGGCCACGCTCGCCCTCGGGGGCATCACCGGCGAGATGTTGCTCGGCCACTGGTACCTCGTCGACCCCACCATCCCCCGGACCGTGCTCCGCGCCCTGGCTATCGGAGGCATGGTCGGGATAGCCGTCGACACCCTCGGAGTCGTCGCCGCCGTGGGTGCCCCGGCGGGTGGCGTCGCGGCGGGGGTCTTCTGGGTGCTCGCTGCCACGACCCTCCTCTTGATGGCGGCGGTGCTGGGGGCTCTGCGCCACCCCGCCTACTCCGGGGCGATGGCGGCGACCGGCTTGTCCTACCTGGCGGTGCTCACCGGTCTGGCCACCGTTTTCATCGGGAGGATCCTCGCCACGGGAGGCAGCTTCTTGTGACCCCGTCCCGACTGCCCGCCGTGGAGGTCTCCGACCGGCATCCCGACGGCTCTGTGCGCATAGTCGGCGTCCTCGGCGGTTCCCCGCTCGAGCCGCTGCCGGCCGATGCCGTCGACGGCTTCGAGGGCGCAGCGGGAGAAACCCGCCTCGCCGCCGTCCCGGACGGGCTCGTCGTGCTCGTAGGGTTGGGAGACGAGGCGGACGCCGACGGGCTCCGGCGGGCGGCGGGAGCGGCGGCGCGCGCGGTGCCGGCCGGTCGGCCTGCGTCCACCGCCCTCCATCGGGTGGGAGTCGACGGGGCGGCCGAAGCCGTTGTCGTCGGCTACGCACTCGGCTCCTACCGCTACACCGAATACCGAAGCGACGCCCAGCCGCGCCCCGGTGATCTCACCCTGGTGGGCGGCGCCGAAGCCGCCGAGATCCGACGAGGGCGGTCGGTGGCCGAGGCCATCTACCGGGCCCGGGACTGGTCCAACCGGCCTGCCGCCGACAAGGCTCCCGAACGCCTCGCCGGCGAGATGGCCGACCTCCTCGCCGCGGCCGGCCTGGAAGTCGACGTGTGGGACGAGAACCGTATCGCCGAGGAGCGTCTCGGCTGCCTCCTGGCGGTCGCCGCCGGTTCGGACCGCGCTCCCCGGATGGTGGTCGCCCGTCGCAGCGGCAGCCCCCATGTCGCCCTCGTCGGCAAGGGCATCGTCTTCGACTCCGGGGGTCTGTCGATAAAGACGCCCGAGTACATGGAGACGATGAAGCGGGACATGGCCGGTGCCGCCGCCGTCGTCGCTGCCGCGGCGACGATGGCAGCCCTGAACCCCGGCGTCGGGCTGAGCGTCTATGTGCCGTTGACCGACAACATGTCGGGGGGCTCGGCGATGAAACCCGGCGACGTGCTCACAGCTCGCAACGGCAAGACCATAGAGGTGCTCAACACCGACGCCGAAGGGCGGCTGGTCCTGGCCGATGCCCTGTCTCTCGCGGTCGAAGCGGGCCCGGACCTCGTCGTCGACGTCGCCACCCTCACCGGAGCGGCCCGGGTGGCCCTGGGGGACCACATAGCCGCCGTCTTCGCCTCGAGCGACCAGGTCAGGGACGTCTTGCTCGCCGCCGGGGAGAAGGCCGGCGAGCGCCTGTGGCCCATGCCTCTTCCCGCCGACTACAAGCGGCTGATCTCGTCGCCGGTCGCCGACATGAAGAACACCGGCGGGAGGTACGGCGGAGCGATCGCCGCCGCCCTATTGTTGGCCGAGTTCGTAGGCGAGATCCCGTGGGCGCACATCGACATCGCCGGTCCTTCCTGGTACAGCGAAGACGGGCCGCTCGGACCCAAGGGGGCGAGCGGGTTCGGAGTCGGCACGTTGATCGCCCTCTCCGAGGAGTTGCACCGGCTGTGACAAGGTCTCCCCACTAGCCTTCGCGAATGCGGACTCGGTTCCTCATCGGCGTCACCCTCACCGACCTCGCCGCCCTGTTGGTGGCGATGGTCATCGGGTCGGCGATCGTCTTCGAGACGCCGCTGCTGTGGGACGCCCGCATCGACGTCGACCGCTCGCTGTTGCCTCTCCTCGGCGTCATGGCGGTGGGAGCGGTGGTCATGTCCTTCGCCACCGCCTCCATGTCGGGCCACGGAGTCCCCCGGCCGACCTATGGCCGCCTCCTGATGATCGTGGCGGGCACGTTCCTGCTCACGACCACGACGTCGTTCATGGTCCGCAGCCTGCCCTACTCCCGGCTCTACGTCCCATTGGTCCTCGCCATCTGGACCGTCCTCGGAGCGGGGCACCGCTACCTCCGCAGGAGGCGCCCCTGGACCGAGCGCTTCGTGGTGGTGACATCGGAGAAGGCTCTCGTCGACGAGCTGGCCGAGAGCCCGCACGTCGAGATCGTCCGGGTGATCGACCCTCAGACCGAAGAAGAGCTAGACCCCCTGCCGCCCGGCACCGCCCTCGTCGTGGATCTCCGTTCTGCTCTGTCCGAGAGGGTGGCCCGCTACGTGTCGTCGTGCGACCTGGCCGGCTTCGACGTGCGCCCCCTCGCCTCGGTCTACCAGGAGCACCTCCAGCGGATCCCGCTGGTCCATCTCAACGACGGCTGGGAGATCTCGATCCCCCTGCGCAGCACCCAACCCTGGCTGCCCGGCAAGCAGATCTTCGACATCGCCCTGGTGGTCCTGACCGCGCCGCTGTGGCTGCTGGTCGGGGCGGTCGTGTGGACGTTCATCCGCATCGCCTCACCCGGGCCGGCGATCTTCCGCCAGCGGCGGATCGGCCGAGGCGGTGAGCCGTTCGTCATGTACAAGTTCCGCACGATGGTCCTCGATGCCGAGGAGAACGGCCCTCGCTTCGCCGCAGAGAACGACAGCCGCCTGATCCGGGGTGGAGCGTTCCTGCGGCGCACCCGCCTCGACGAGATCCCCCAGCTCTACAACGTGCTCATCGGCGACATGAGCCTGGTGGGGCCGCGTGCGGAGCAGGTGCCCTTCGTGCGTCAGTTCCGCAAGCGGATCCCCTTCTATGACCTCCGCCACCTCGTCAGGCCAGGGATCACCGGGTGGGCGCAGGTCAACTACGGATACGCCGACGACGCCGCCGACACGATCGAGAAGCTCTCCTACGACCTCTACTACATCCAGCACATGTCGCCCGCGCTCGACCTCCAGATCCTCTGGAAGAGCGTCTGGATCGTCCTGACCGGAACGGGAGCGCGGTGACCGAAGCCGCTCCGATCGCCGCCCCTCGCGGCCTGCGCGCCCCGGGCACGACCACCATGTTGGCCGGTGGCCTCATCGGGGCGGTCCTCGCCTACGTGTTCCAGGCGGTCGGGACCCGCCTCCTCGGCGACGTCGGCTTCGCGCCCATCGCCGCCATCTGGACGGCGTTCTTCATCGTCGCCTCGATCTTCTTGGTGCCACTCGAGCAATACGTCACGCGCGAGACGAGCCGGGGGCGCTCACTCCGGTCCGATCTCGGCGTCGTCGCCGTCGTGGCCGCGCTGGCCACGGTCGCCGGCACCGGGTACGTGTGGATCGCCCTCGACTCGGACATCTTCGGGGGAAACCCGGTGTACCTGGCCGTGATGGCTCTCGTGGTGGCCGGGTACGCGGTCTTGTTCAGCGCCAAGGGGGTGCTGGCGGGCAACCGGCGCTTCGCCGACGTGGGATGGGTGCTGATGCTGGAAGGGGTGATCCGCCTGGCCGTCGGCCTCCTGTTGGTGGTGGTCGTGGTGGACGCCGCCTCGTATGCGTGGGGCATGGCCGCAGCGCCCCTCGCGGCCCTTGTCATGCGGTTCTGGCGTCACGATCGGGAGACGCGAGAGGTGGCGCCGGTGGGGGCGACCCGTTTCCTCGGCGCTTTCATCGTCGGCTCCTCGGCCTCGCAGCTGCTGTTGGCGGGAGCGCCGCTCGGCGTCTCCGCGCTCGGGGGGAGCGCGGCGTTGTTCTCGGTGGTCTTCGTCACCTTCACGCTCTACCGGGCTCCGCTGACGCTGATCTATTCGTTGCAGTCCCGGATCCTGCCGTATCTCGTCTCGATGGGGGAGGAGGGCGACGAGTCGGGTCTGCGGCGGGTGGCCCTGCGGGTGCTGGTGCCGGGAGGGATCCTCACCGCGCTGGGGGCGCTGGTCGGCTGGCTCGTCGGCCCGGAGGTGGTCGCTCTGCTGTTCGGGGAGGAGTTCGTCCCCGCTCGCCAGGTGGCGATGCTCGCTGCCGGAGGGGTGATGGCCGCCTCCACGGCGCAGGTCGGGGGTCAGGTCCTGGTGGCGCGGGCTCGGACCGCGGCGCTCGCCGCGGCATGGGGCGTAGGCCTGCTGGTTGCGGTCGCCGTGATGATCGGTGTGGGAGGCGCCCCCGACGTGAGAGTGGCCACGGGCTTCGCGGCCGGGGAGCTGGTGGCCTTCTTCTCCGTGGCCGTGCTGATCACTCGCTCCTGACCGAGCCGGCCGGTCGCCGTCCACGCATCCCGTACAGCCGGCGGTGCTCTTCGCGCAAGCCCGGTGAGAAACGGCGCTGGAGGGCCGCCGGGACCAGCGGCACCCGGTCTCCGACGACCATCACGCCCTCTTCGACCCGCACCAGATCCGCACGCAACAGGGTCGGCAACCAGATCGGCAACGGCAGGGGAGTCTCGTCCCGGGCGGCTCGCATCAGCCGAAGCAGCTCGGCGACCGCCCCCTGGCCGATCGCCGCCACCCAGTACCTGCGCACGTACGGGTGGTCGGGAGCGAACCCCTGCGACAGGCGTCGCTGACGAGTCGGCAACAACGGCCGCCGCCGAGCGGTGCGACGCACCGCCGCCTCCGGAGATGACGCAGCTACACGATCAGAGGGAGGACGGCCTTGGTCTCCGAAGGCAGCGGTGGTCGTCATGCGCTCCGTTCTACAACGAAGCGCCGAAGACCGTCAAGTATCGTAGAGAACTGTTTTTCGCGCTCTAGTCGTCGCCGTCGCCGCCCCCGGGGCCGCCGGGGCCACGACCGCCACCGGGACCTCCGCCGCCGCCGGGGCCGCCCCCGTTGCCTCCGTTTCCGCCCGGGTCGGGCGGCGGCGGGGGAACGCCCACGACAGCTCGGATCGTCACGCCGTAGGCGATCTCGGCGCCGGGCTCGGGATCGGTGGCGATGATGATGCCGTGAGCACCGGGATCGTCGACCGGCTGGTCGACACGGGTCAGGTTCACCCGCACGCCAGTTTCTGCCTCGAAGGCGCGCAGCGCCTCCACCGCCGCATCGAAGCTCATTCCGACCAGGTCCGGCAGTGAGCCCGTCGGCGGCCTGCCGTTCGACACCGAGATGGTGACACCGGTGCCCATGTCCACCTCGGCCCCGCCGCCGATGGACTGGGCGAACACGATGCCCTCCGGCTCGATCGACGGGGCCTCCCGGACGATCGGATTGAGATTGGCCTCCCGGAGACGGGCGACGGCGGAGTCGACGTGGAGGCCGACGACGTTCGGCACCCGTGTCTTGGGCGGGCGCAGGTACTCGTCCATGCCGGCCGGCTCCGGCGGGAAGTCGGAGACGGGGATGTCCTCCATCACGATCTGCATGAACTCCGCCCAGATCGGGGCGGGAACCGACCCGCCGTACACCCGGCTGTAGAACTCGCCGTTGATCCAGATGTTCTCCAGTGGCTGCTGTTTCGCCTCGTAGCCGACCCACACCGCGGTGGAGTACTCGGGCGTGAAGCCCACGTACCAGGCGTCGCGGTAGGACTGATGGGTTCCCGTCTTCCCGCCTTGTGGGCGACCGATGTTCGCCCGGCTGGCGGTGCCCTTGCCCGTCGGCACGTCACGCAGCGGCCGGAGAGCGGCTGCGGCGACCCGCTCGTCGAGGACCCGCTTCTGTTCCACCTCGTGCTCGTAGATGACGTTGCCCTCGGCGTCGAGGATCCTCGAGATCAGGAAGGGCTCGGCCCACAGGCCCTGGGTGGCGAAAGGCGTGTAGGCAGAGGCCATCTCGAGGGTCGTGACCTCGGACGTGCCCAGCACGAGGGAGGGCACGGGGGTGAGAGGCGAACGGATGCCCATCCGGTGGGCGACCTCGACGATCTTCTCGGGGCCCACGTCCTCGTGGAGGGCGATCTGGGCGAACACGGTGTTCAGAGAGCGCGCCGTGGCTTCGTGGAGGGTCACATAGCCGTTGACGCCCGTGCCGCCGACGGTCCACTTGTTGCCCTCCTCGGAGCAGACGTAGGGGCATTCGAACGTCTGCGGGCTGGCGGCGTTGAACCGGTGCCCGAGCGTGATGCCGTTCTCCAGCGCCGCCACCAGGCCGAACGGCTTGAACGCCGAACCGGGGTTGCGGCGGGCCTGGACGGCCAGGTCGAACTGGGTGAACTCGAAGTCGAGGCCGCTCGCCATGACCAGCACCGCCCCCGTCTTGTTGTCGACCATGGTGATGGCGCCGGTGGGGGCACACGAATGGTTCTCGGCGTAGTTCTCCAGGAAGTCGGGGTCCTCGTCGGGGAAGAGCTGCTGGCACGCCTCGAGGTTCTCGTCGGGCGGCAACGGCGGGAGCCACTTGCGGAGGATCTCGTTGGCGGTCTTCTGGAGGTCCAGGTCGACGGTGGTCTCGATGCGCAGGCCACCGCCGCCTTCACAGGTGGTGTCGTCGGCGGGGCACCCGAATATCGCCTGCTTCCGCTCGGCGGCGGTGGCGCCGAGCATGGAGAACTTGGGGTCGTTGAGCAGCTGTCGCTTGACCTCGGCGACGACGTGGTCGGCTTCGCCCACGAAAGGCTGGTGGGGAACCACTCCGAGCGGCTCGTCCTTGGCGGCGTCGGCCTCCTCTTCGGTGACCCAGCCCTTCTCGAGCATGATGTCGATGACGTTGTTGCGTCGCTCCACCACGCGGGCGGGATGGCGGCGCGGGTCGTAGAAGGTGGGGTTGCGGATCAGCACCGCCATGGTCGCTGCTTCCGCCACCGACAGCTCGTCGAGGTCCTTGCCGAAGAACTCCAGAGCCGCCGCCTTCACCCCGTAGGCGCTCGAGCCGAAGTAGACCGAGTTCATGTAGTACTCGAGGATCTGGGTCTTGGGGAAGCGCCGCTCCAGCTCGGCGGCCACGAACGCCTCGGTGACCTTGCGTCGGATCGATATCTCGTCGCCGACGAAGACCTGCTTCACGACCTGTTGGGTGATGGTGGAACCGCCTCGGAGGTTCCCGGAGATCGAGTCGGCGGCGGCGGAGGCGATAGCCTCGAAGTCGATGCCGTCGTGTTCGAAGAAGTCCTTGTCCTCGGCGGCGAGAACGGCCTGGACGACGGTCTCGGGGATGTCCTGGTAGCGGACTGGCTGGGAGTTGCGGCCGTCGTGGAGCTCCGCCAGCAGCTCGCCGCTCGACGCGTAGATCCGGGAGATCCGGGACAGGTCGGGGAGGCTGAGCTCCATGTTCTCGACATCGGGTACCCATTCGTCGCGGATCTCCTCGAAGGTGCCGAAGGCGGCGTTGGCGCCCAGGAAGCCGACCAGCCCGATCCAGGTCGACGCGATCACGGCGATCGACAGCAGGGTGGCTAGCGCCCCGAACCAGCGGCCGCGCCGCTCGCGGGCTTCGACTTGATGGATGAGAGCTTTACGGCCCATGGAATGAGTCCAACGTCCGGGAAGAGGCGTCGGTTCCGCAGTGGAGTGGCTGGTCGACGACCGGGGGATACGATGTCACGGAACGCAGTCAGGATACCGTGAGCGAGCCGGAAACCCGTACAACCACGAGCGGCATAGAGATCGAAGTCGTCTACGACCGGGCGCCCGACCCGAGCCGCATCGGGGCGCCCGGTGAGTACCCGTTCACCCGCGGCCCCTATCCGACGATGTACCGGGGCCGCCTGTGGACGATGCGCCAGTACGCCGGGTTCGGGACCGCCGAGGCCACCAACCGGCGATTCCACTCCCTCCTCGCCGCCGGCCAGACAGGCCTGTCCGTCGCCTTCGACCTGCCCACCCAGATGGGCCTCGACTCCGACCACGAACTGGCTTCCGGCGAGGTGGGCAAGGTGGGCGTGGCCATCGACACCATCGACGACATGCGGAGGCTGTTCGCCGGCATTCCCCTCGGCGACGTCTCCACGTCGATGACGATCAATGCCACCGCGCCGATCTTGCTGTTGCTGTACCAGTTGGTCGCGGAGGAGCAGGGAGTCCCCGCCGAGGAGCTCCGGGGCACGGTGCAGAACGACATCCTCAAGGAGTACGTCGCCCGCGGCACCTACATCTACCCGCCCGGCCCCTCCATGCGCCTCGTCACCGACCTGTTCGCCTACGCCGCCGAGGAGCTGCCGGCCTGGAACACCATCTCCATCTCCGGCTATCACATCCGGGAGGCCGGGGCGACGGCCGCCCAGGAGCTGGCCTTCACCATCGCCAACGGCATCGCCTACGTGCGAGCGGCGATGGACGCCGGCCTGGAAGTCGACCAGTTCGCTCCCCGGCTCTCGTTCTTCTGGAATGGGCACAACCACTTCTTCGAGGAGATCGCCAAGTTCCGCGCCGCCCGGCGGATGTGGGCCCGGCTGATGCGCGATCTGATCGGCACCGACGACCCGGCCTCGCAGAAGATGCGATTCCACACTCAGACGGCGGGATCGACGCTCACCGCCCAGCAGCCGCTCAACAACGTGGTCCGCACCACCGTCCAGGCGCTGGCCGCGATCCTCGGCGGAACCCAGTCGTTGCACACCAACGCCTACGACGAGGCCCTCGGCCTCCCGACCGAGGAATCGGCCCGGCTGGCGCTCCGCACACAGCAGATCCTCGCCTACGAGTCGGGTGTCGCCGACACCGTCGACCCTTTCGGTGGCAGCTATTTCATGGAGGCGCTCACCGATGCCCTGGAGGAGGCGGCCCAGGAGCTGTTCGACCAGATCGAGGAGATGGGAGGGGCCGTCGCCGCCATCGAAGCAGGCTTCATGCAGGCCCAGATCGAAGAGGCCGCTTATGCCGAAGCCCGTCGCCAGGAGAGTGGCGAATCCGTCGTCGTGGGGGTGAACCGGTTCCAGGACGACGCCGACGAGCCCGTTCCCGTCCTCAAGGTCGATCCGGAACTCGAACGGGACCAGGTCGCCCGTCTCCAGGAGTGGCGGGCCAAGCGAGGGCCGATCGGCTCCTACCTCGAGGCCATAGAAGACGCCGCTCGAAGCGACACCAACCTGCTCCCCGTGATGAAAGAGGCGCTGGCCGCCGGGGCCACGGTCGGGGAGGTGTCCGACGCGCTGCGGTCCGTGTTCGGCACCTACTGGCGCTGAGCGGCCCTAGCGGCGTCCCCGGCACGGGGCCGGGAACGCCGCCGGGGCCTCGGCTCTCACCGCGTCAGGGCACGGAAGAGGAACGCCGCCATCTGCCCGCGTGTGATCGGATCGTCGGGGCAGAACCGGTCGTTGTCGGGAGGGTTGCACCCGCGCGTGATGCCGGCGGCGGCGAGGCGCTCGATGTCGCCCTCGAAGATCGAGCCGTCGTCGTCGACGAAGTCGGTGCCGTCGGTCTCGGTGAGGCCCAGTGCCCGCACCAGGAACGCCGCCATCTGGCCCCGCGTGATCGGATCGTCGGGGCAGACGCGGTCGTTGTCGGGCGGGTTGCAGCCCCGCACGATGCCGGCGGCGGCCAGGATCTCGAACTCCCGCTCGAAGATCGAGCCGTCGTCGTCGACGAAGTCGGTGCCGTCGGTCTCGGTGAGGCCCAGCGCCCGCACCAGGAACGCCGCCATCTGGCCCCGTCCTACCGGGTCCTCGGGGCAGAACCGAGTGTTGTCGGGCGGGTTGCAGCCGCGGGTGACCCCGTTCGCTGCCAGCCATCCGATCTCGTATCCGAACACGTGGTCTTCGGGCACGTCCCCGTGACGGGCATCGGGATCGGGCTCCTTCCAACTCGGCTCACCCGGGGGATCTCCCGGACCGCCCGGCTTTCCGGGCTTGCCCGGCCCGCCCGGCCCGCCGGGCTTGCCGGGGTTCCCGGGCCCGCCCTTCGCCTTCACCTGCACCGCGGCCGTCGCCACCTCTTCCTCCGCATAGGGATCGTCCGTGGTGTGGACGGCCCGGTTGGTGTACGTGCCGGGCTTGGCGTTGGGCTGGACCGTCACCTCGTAGCTCAGCGTCACCGGCTCGAAGCTCGGGCCCGTGTAGTCGAAGCAGAGCGTCACCCCCGGCTGCCACAGAGTCTCCAGGTCCTCGGTGACCATCGTCCCGTTGGCTCCTCCGAGGTGCTCGGTGCCGATCGTGTAGTCGGGGGGCAGGTACCCGGGCTCGCCGAACACCACGAAGATGTCCGGGCCCGGCTCATCCGGCCCGATCCACATCTGGATCTGGTAGTCGCCGAGCACGGCGTCGGGGTCGCCGAACATGCTCGGGTTGTCGTATTCGGCCACCGCCAGCACGCCTGAAGCGGTCGCCACCGTCAGGCCTCGCTCACCGCCGCTGCCGGGGATCCCGTCCTGGCGGACCAGCTCGGTGTCGGCCCACAGGGCGGCGAGCAGGCCGTTGGGCTCGGCGGGGTCGGGCAGTGCCTGCGGCACCCAGTACTCGCCGTCGTACTCTCCGCCGAACAGCACGAATCCCTGGGGAGTCAGCGGAAAGCCCAGGTGCTCCTCCCCATAGAACGTGAACGGCGTCCCCGACAGGAACTGGAAGACGGCGTCGGAGCCCGCCGCTCCGCTCGGCTGGAAACCGGCGACCTCGAAGAGGTCCACGTATCCCCCGAACGGCGGGATGCACGTCGGATCGGTCAGGCTCGTCGTGTAGGTGTACTCGCCGATCGCGCCGACCGGGCTCGGCATCTCCACCTGCCAGGTGATCGTCTGTCCGTCGACCACGCCGCCGCCGGTCACCGACGACTCGTCGATGGCGAGGCCGTCGGGGACCGTGTCGGTGATGGTGTAGGTCAGATCATTCGGGGTGACGTTCGGCTGGATGGTGATGTCGTAGCGGATCGTGTCCCCCGGCAGCGCCGTTCCCACCGGACGGGAGGACTCCAACGTCGCCGTCTTGGTGACGTCGTCGTCGTGGCGGTCGAGCGTCACCGGGATCGTCCCGATGTTCCCCGGATGTTCGGGGTCGGTCCCCAGCTCGATGAAGCCGAAGTAGCGGTCGCCCGCCCCGGCTCCATCCAGGTGCCAGTGGAACGTCAGGTCGAAGGGATCACCGGCCGGGTTGGTGGCCGGCCCCTCGACGCCGGCGTTTCCGGTGTCGGCGTCCGGGACGACGGCGAGGCCCATCGTCACCTCCCCGTCGGGAGCGGGGCTGCCACTCCACCACGACTGCATCATCACCCACCACTGGCCCGGCTCGGGGGACTCGACCCAACACGACTCCAGGGAGGTGGGAGTCGTCGACCTGCACACCTCTGTTTCGGGGCTGGGGGTGTCGCCGGTTCCGACGAACAGGTCCAGATCGCCGACCGCGGCGGCGATCGTGTCCGCCACCAGGAACCTCGTCCCGGCGGGGACGTCCAGGACGATCACTTCGTTGTCGCCCACCGTGTCGTAGGGGTCCCCGGGTGTGGAGTCGGGGCCGAGCACGAAGGAGGTCTGGTCTGCCTCCACCAGCGCGGTGGTCGACGTGAGATCGGTGATCTCGAGGCTGACCTGGTCGGGGATCACCTGTGACCCGGCATTCCTGCGAGTGTCGACCTGGAGTCGATCGAGCAGGTCGCCGCCCGAGAAGGCGACGGCGACCGGCATGGTCACCGTCGGGACGTCGGGATCGTCCGGGGTCAGAGTGATCCAGCCGAACACGGTGGTCCCTTCCGTCTCCGGGGAGACCTCGGCGGTGACGTCGATCTGGATCGACTCACCGGGAGAAACGGTGGCGTCGGAAAGCTGGACATCGAGGACGAGACCCGGGTCCGACTCCGTGGAGACCGACCAGGTGACGTCGCCCTCCATCTCGACGGGTGCCTGCGCCGTTCGGGTCCACTGGCATGTCCCCACACAACTCGTGTTGGCGAAGGACGGCAGGTTGAGGGCGCGGGGGTCCCCACCCGCATCCGGGTTGGCGGCGACGTAGTTCTCGTAGGTCTCGTCGAAGAGGAGGCCGGCCATGATCGCCGCCCCCACGTCCACCAGGCCCGCGCCCTGGGCGTACGGCGTCGCCCTCTCCCCGTCGTGGTTGAGGACGTGGTTGCGGGCGGTCGTCATCAACGCCGACTGGATCTGCGCCGGAGTCCAGCTCGGCCGCGCCTGCTTGACCAGGGCCGCGGCGCCCGCCACGTGGGGGCTCGCCATCGAGGTGCCCGACACGAAGCCGTGCTCGTTCACGTCGTAGGAGCCCGACCCGAGGGCGGCGAGGATGTCGACGCCCGGGGCGACGACGTCGGGCACCAGGGTGTCCACGGCCCGGTTCGGGCCCCGCGACGAGAAGCTCGCCATCCTGTCGGCGTAGACGTCGTCCACGACGAAGTCCACCCCGCGGATCCTGGCGGTGTGGTCGGCGGCGCCATTTCGGAGCCACTCCTTCAGGGCCTGTCCGTCGGCATGGCCGATGAACACGCCGGGGACGGCGAACTCGTCTCCGTTGAGCGAGTCACCGTTGAGCTCGTCGTTGACGAGCACGAAGCCGGCGGCGCCCTGTGCAGCCACGTTCTCGGACTTCTCGACCCGGCCGTTGACGCCTCGATCGCACACGACGATCTTTCCGCCGAACTCCTCTTCGTGGCCGGAGTTGCTCAGGCACAGCGGGTCGCCGACGTCCCCGGCGTAGATGATCGGGGCCTCCTCGGCGAGAGAGCCCGTGACGCCTTTGCCTTCGATGTCGGGAAGGCCGCCTGCCGAGGACATGAGGTCAGTCAGGACGTTCTGGTTGTACCGGTCGTGGGTCGAGGCGCCGACCGAGATGATCCACGGCGCGTCGGCCGGCGATCCGGTCGTGGCGTCGAGCGGGCCCGAGTTCCCGTTCGAGGTGGCGACGAAGATCCCCGCCGCCCGGGCGTTCAAGAACCCGACGGTGTCGAAATCGCTCCACAGGGCCGAGGGCGCGTCCGATCCGATCGAGTAGTTGATCACGTCGACCTCGTCCTGGATCGCCTGATCGATCGCCGCCGTGAGCCCCGACAGGGAACAGCAGCCCAGGTAGGAGATGATGTTGGCGTGGGGGGCGACCCCGGAGATGTCGAAGGAGTGGTCGGTGCCGTCGACGGTCTTGGTGACGCCTCGGACGACGTTGCCACCCGCCGTGGACGAGGTGTGGGATCCGTGCCCGTCGTAGTCGTAGGCAGGAGCGGTGTTCACGAAGTTGTACGCGCCGATGAGCTTGTCGTTGCAGGGGAAGTCTTCGTCGTAGTCGGGGTACGCGGGGTCACACACGCCGTAGTAGCGGCCCCGGGGGTTCTCGTGGTCGTAACCGTCGGCTCCCACATCCGCGAACGAGTCGTTTCCGGGGCTGATGCCCGTGTCGATGACGCCGATCACCATGCCTTCGCCCTTGTAGTCCTCGGGCAGCCCGAGAGCCTCGATCGCGTTCCAGGCGGCGTCGGCGCCGATGCGTTGCGGCCCCCGGTCGGTGTGCATCTGCCGCTCCTGGTCGGGCATGATGTCGGCGACTTCGGGAAGGCGGGCGATCTCCTGGGCCTCTTCGGGGGTGAGGACAGCGGCGATGCCGTTGACGGCGAACTGGTACGTGTAGGGGACCTCCACGTCGCGGCCGAGGTTCCTCTCCATCTCCTCGATGAACTCGAGCTGAGCCTCCTCGAGGTGCTCCCTGTAGTCGACGACCGCCCTGCTGTCGGCGTCGAGCTTGTTGGCGCCGCGGGGCGCGGTGGCAGCGAGGCCGGCCACCCCTCCCTCGTAGGTGGGCACCGCCGGCTCGTGGAAGCGGATCAGGTAGACGCGGGGCTCGTCCCCGCTCCCCAGATCCTTCCGAACCACCCGCGAGGCCGAGACCGTCTGCGTATCGTCAGCGGGCTGGAGCGAGTCGATCAGCTCTTCGCCGGCCGGCCTTGCGGTTTCGGTGCCGCCGTCAGGCGCTTCGGCGGCGAAGGTCGCCGCGGACGGCAAGATCATCGAGAACGCGATGACACAAGCGAGTGCTCCCCTCCGGCTCACGACTTCCCCCTTTCGTCGCTTCCCTCCTGAGCCAGGCTCGCAGAGCCCGGGTGCGACTTAAGCACGTCCGCGGGATGCGCGTCGGCCGAACCGGCAACTTCTTTGCGCGACGGCGGCCCTTGTACGCTTCGGCTGTGACCCAGTCGGATCAACAAGCGCCTCATTTCCTCGTCATCGGTGGCGGGCCGGCCGGCACCGCCTTCGCCACCACGGCCGCCGCCAGGGGAGCGGCGGTGACGCTGGTGGAGAAAGAGATAGTGGGCGGTGCCGCCCACCTCCACGACTGCATCCCCTCCAAGACGATGGTCGCCTCGGCGATCCGCGTCTCCGTCCTGAGAGACGCCGCCAAGCTCGGCCTCACCATCGACCCGGCGAAGGTCGACATGGCCACGCTCAGCGCCCGGATCAAGGCGATCACCGGAGACATAAACCGCTCGAGGACGGCCCTGCTCGAATCCCAGGGCGTCGAGATCGTCCACGGCGAGGGCTCGTTCATGGACGACCATACGGCCCGGGTCGTCACCGAAGACGGCGAGCGGGTCATCCCGTTCGACAAGGCTCTGGTGGCCACCGGGTCGGTGCCGAGGGTCCCGGACTGGGCCCCGGTCGACGGCGAGCGGGTCCTGACGACGAGAGACGCCTACGACCTCCCCGAAGTCCCCGAGCACCTGATCGTCATCGGGTCCGGGGTCACGGGCGTCGAGTTCGTCCACATCTTCCAGTCACTCGGCGCCAAGGTGACGCTCGTCGTCTCCCGCCAGCAGATCCTCCCGCACCGTGACCCCGAGGTGGCCGCGGTCCTCGAGGAGGACTTCCTCGACCGTGGGGTGAAGCTGCTCATCGGGGCCCGGGCCGTGGGCATCGACCTCGAAGGCGACGAGGTGGTCGTGCGTTGCGACGACGGCCGGGTCGCCCGGGGGTCCCACGCCCTGTTGGCGATCGGCTCGGTGCCGTCCACCGCCAACCTCGGCCTCGAGAACGCCGGCGTGGAGACGGACAACGGCTACCTCGTCGTCGACGAGATGCAGCGGACGTCGGTGCCCCACATCTACGGGGCGGGCGACTGCACCGGCCAGTTGCCGCTGTCGTCGGTGGCGGCGATGCAGGGCCGCAAGATCGCCCTCCACGCCCTCGGAGTGCCGGTGACCCCTGTCGACTACTCGAAGGCGGCGCAGGCGGTGTTCACCGAGCCGGAGATCGCTTCGGTGGGGCTCGAGGAGGTGGAGGCCGCCGCCGAGGGACGCAAGGTGCGGACGACGAAGGTCCCCTTCGCCGCCAACGAGCGAGCCGTGCTCCAGGGCTACACCCGGGGCTTCGTGAAGGTCATCTCGGATCCCGCCACCGGTGTCGTGCTGGGCGGGACCATCGTCGGCCACCGCGCCTCGGAGCTGATCTCGGCGGTGGCCCTCGCCGTAACCGCTCGGGTCACCGTCAGCCAGCTGGTCGACACGCTGATGGTCCACCCCTCCATGTCGGAGGCCATCGCCGACGCCGCCGAATGATGCCGGCCATCAGCCGGGCTCGTTGCCGGGCTTCCACTTGATCGAGCAGCCGATCGACGGCTTCTGCTCCTCCGGCACGGGGTCGCCGGCGAGCACGGCGTCGATGGCGGCTCGCAGGTCCTTGCCCGTGACGGGGATGGAGTTGCCGGGGCGCGAGTCGTCCATCTGTCCCCGGTAGACGAGCCGGCGGTCTCGGTCGTAGAGGAAGAAGTCGGGGGTGCATACGGCGCCGAAGGCCTTCGCCACCTCTTGCGTCTCGTCGTAGAGGAGCGGGAATGGGTAGCCGACCTCGTCGGCGACGCGGGCCAGTTCGGAAGGGGAGTCGTCGGGATACGCGTCGGCGTCGTTCGAGCTGATGGCGACGATGTCGATCGGAGCGTCGGCGTAGTCACGGCCCAACTCGACGAGGCCCTGGCGGACGTGCTTCACGTAGGGGCAGTGGTTGCAGATGAACATGACGAGCAGCGGGCCGGCGGTGAAGTCGTCGCTCGAGACGGTCCGGCCGGTGCGCACGTCGGGGAGGGCGAAGGCCGGAGCGGGAGCTCCCAACTCTGCTCTCCTGGAGCTGACAGCCATGGGAACACCTCCTTGACGCTCGATCGGTTCCGAGCTCTCGAGTCTATGGGTGTCCCGCCGCCCACCCAGACACCGCTTCAGCTTCGACGACGATCCAAGGCCCCAGGACCTGGCCCGCATACTGGGGGTAGCGGTCCCGCAGAGCCGGTTCGGCGCCGGCCGGCGGAGCATCGGTGACCGACGCGGTACCGTCGGCCCGCACCCACCACAGACGTGACCAGTCCTCGGTGTAATCGTGGGCGAGCAGGCTCACCCGGCCGTCGCGGAGGATGTTCTCGAGGCGCTGCAGCCTCCGCGTGCGTTTCGGCTTGTCGTCGACGGCCGTGACGACCCGATATGGGCCGAGGGGAGCGAACGTGATCGGCACCAGGTGAGGAGGGCCTCCGGGGGTGTTCGTCGCCAGGACGAGGACCCGCTGGGAGACGAGAAGCGCCCAGGCGTCCTCGGGAGTCACGTCGTCAACGGACGATGGCGATGACGGCGCCGTTGGCGACGGTGTCGCCCGGTTCCACCCGCAGATCCACCACGGCCCCGGAGACGGGAGATTTCACCTCGTTCTCCATCTTCATCGCCTCCAGGACACAGATCGGGTCGCCGGCTTCGACGGTGTCGCCGGCCCGGACGTGGACCTTGACGATCGTGCCCTGCATCGGGGCGGTGATCACACCGTCGCTCTCGGCGGGCTGGGAGGTGTCGAGCTTGGGTGGGCGGCGCCGCACCGGTCCACCTGAGACTTCCGGCTCCGGCGCCCAGAAGGTCACCGAGAAGCGGCGTCCCCCGATCTCGACTGTCATCGTCCGCTGCTGGAGCGCCTCCTCTTCCGGCAGCGAGGGAGGAGCCATGGGGGCTTCCTCCACCAGCTCGATCGACTCCTCCAGCCATCGGGTGTGGTGGTTGGCGGTGAGGAAGTCGGGATGGGAGAGCACGGCGAAGTGGGCGGGAATGGTCGTGTACACCCCCCGCACCACGAACTCGGAGAGGGCCCGCTTGGCCCGGGCGATCGCACGGTCCCGGTCGGCTCCCCACACCACCAGCTTCGCCATCAGGTTGTCGTAGAACTGGCTCACCCGGGTCTGTGGCGTGATCCAGCTGTCGAGCCGGATTCCCGGCCCGCCCGGCTCGCGCCACTCCACCACCTGGCCCGGGGTGGGCATGAAGTTCTCGAACGGGTTCTCGGCGTTGATCCGGAACTCGAGCGCGTGACCCCGCGGCTGGATGTCGCCGAGATCGAGCGGTTCGCCGGCGGCGATCCGGAGCTGCCACTCCACCAGGTCGATGCCGGTCACCATCTCGGTGACCGTGTGCTCCACCTGGAGGCGAGTGTTCATCTCCAGGAAGTAGAAGTTGCCTTCCTTGTCGAACAGGAACTCGACGGTTCCGGCGTTGACGTACCCGCACGACCGTGCTGCGGCGAGGGCCGCCTCGGCCAGGGCGTCCCGCTGCTGTTGGGTCAGCCCCGGCGAGGGCGTCTCCTCGATCAGCTTCTGGTGGCGCCTCTGCACCGAGCAGTCGCGTTCTCCCAGGAAGACACCGTTGCCGTGGCGGTCGAAGAGGATCTGGGCCTCGATGTGGCGCGGCTGCTCCAGGTACTTCTCGACGTAGACCTCGGGGTTGCCGAAGTAGGCGTCGGCTTCGCGTTTGGCTCCCTCGAAAGCCGCTTCCAGCTCGTCGTCGGAGCGGACGACCCGAAGGCCTTTGCCGCCGCCGCCGTGGGCGGCCTTGATGGCGATGGGGTAGCCGTACTCGGCGACCAGCGCCTCGATCTCCTCGATCCCCGACACCGGGTCCGTGATGCCCGGCACCGCCGCCACGCCCGCCTCGGCGGCGGTGCGGCGGGAGGTGATCTTGTCACCCATCTTCTCGATCGCCTCCGGGGGCGGCCCCACCCAGATCAGCCCGGCTTCCTCGACCTTTCGGGCGAAGCCGGCGTTCTCGGACAGGAAGCCGTAGCCGGGGTGGATGGCATCGGCGCGGGCCTCGTGGGCGACACGCAGGATCGCCTCCTGGTTCAGATAGGACTCGGCAGCGGGGGCGGGGCCGATGTTCCAGGCCTCGTCCGCCAGGCACACGTGGAGCGCATCGCGGTCGAGCTCCGAGTAGACGGCGATGGTGTGGATTCCCATGTCCTTGGCGGTGCGGATGATCCGCACCGCGATCTCGCCCCGGTTGGCGATGAGGAGGCGTTCGATGTTGCGTGTCATAGCGGGATGTTTCCGTGCTTCTTCTGGGGCAGGGTCTTGCGCTTCGTCCGCAACATCCGCAGGGCGCGGATCAGCTTCACCCTGGTCTCCCGCGGCTCGATCACGTCGTCGACCAGCCCCAGTTCAGCGGCTCGGTACGGGTTGTTGAAACGCGCTTCGTAGTCGGCGATCAGCTCCGCCCGCTTCGCCTCGGGGTCCTCGGCTTCCTTCAGCTCGCGGCGGAAGATCACGTTCACGGCTCCTTGGGCGCCCATCACTGCGATCTCGGCCGACGGCCAGGCGTAGACGAGGTCGGCTCCCACCCCTCGGGCGTTCATGACCAGGTAGGCGCCGCCGTAGGCCTTGCGGGTGATGACCGTGATCCGGGGGACCGTCGCCTCGCAGTAGGCGAACAGGAGCTTGGCGCCGTGGCGGATGATGCCGCCGTGCTCCTGGCTGACGCCGGGCAGGAACCCCGGCACGTCGACGAAGGTGATCAAGGGGATGTTGAACGCGTCGCAGAAGCGGACGAACCGGGCGCCCTTCTCGGAGGCGGCGATGTCGAGGGTGCCGGCCAACGCCCCGGGCTGGTTGCCCACCACTCCGACGGCGTGGCCGTCGAGGCGGGCGAAGCCGACGACGATGTTGGGTGCGAACGCCTCGTGCACCTGGAAGAACTCGCCGTCGTCGACGACCTGCTCGATCACCTCCACCATGTCGTACGGCTGGTTGGAGGAGTCGGGGATCACCTCGTCGAGAGCGTCGACGATCCGGTCGGGGTTGTCGGTGGGCGCGAAGTAGGGAGGCAGCTCCATGTTGTTCTGGGGGATGAAACTGAGCAGGTAGCGGACCGCCTCCAGGGCGTCCTTCCCCGTCGGGAACACGAAATGCGTGACCCCCGACTTCGAAGCGTGGGTGCGGGCGCCGCCCAGCTCCTCCATCGTGACGTCCTCTCCGGTGACGGCCTTGATGACATCGGGGCCGGTGATGAACATGTGGCTGGTCTTGTCGACCTGGATCACGAAGTCGGTGATGGCAGGCGAGTAGACGGCACCGCCGGCGCACGGGCCCATGATCACCGAGATCTGGGGCACCACCCCCGATGCCCGCACGTTCCGCTCGAAGATTCGGCCGTAGCCGTCGAGCGAAGCCACCCCCTCCTGGATCCGCGCTCCGCCCGAGTCTTTGAGGCCGATGATCGGTGCCCCGACCTGGAGCGCCATGTCCATCAGCTTGCAGATCTTGTTGGCCACGGCGGCGCCCAGGCTCCCCCCGAACACGGTGAAGTCCTCGGCGTAGACGAACACGGTGCGGCCGTCGATGGTCCCGTACCCGGTGATCACCGCGTCGCCGAGCGGCCGCTTCTCTTCGATGCCGAACCCGGTCGCCTGGTGCCGGACGAAGGGGTCTATCTCGTTGAAAGAGCCCTTGTCGAGGAGGATCTCGAGCCGTTCCCGGGCCGTGAGCTTGCCCAGTTCGTGCTGACGGTCCACCGCCCGCTGGCTACCGGCGTGGAGGCTCTCTTCCCGCAGCTTGCGGAGTTGTTCGATGCGCGCTTGCGTTCCCATGTTTCAACGATGTTGGACTCGCCAGGAGGCGGTGTGGATACACCCTATTCGCTGGAGGTGCACGAAGTGGTGCCATCCACCCAGGACCTCGCCCGCGCCGGGGCCCGCCCTGGCCGCCCGGCGGTCGTCGTCGCCCACCGCCAGAGCCACGGTCGGGGGAGATCCGGGGCGCGGTGGATGACGGCTCCACGGGGGATCGCGGTGTCGGTCGGGTTCGTGACCGACTGGCCCCAGCCGGCGATGTCGCGGATCCCGCTCGTCGCCGGCGTCGCCGCCCGCCGGGTCCTGGGGGAATCGGTGAGCCTGAAATGGCCCAACGACGTCCTGCGGGCGGGACGCAAAGTCGGCGGGATCTTGGTGGAGGGCTCGGAATCGACGGTCGTGGCGGGCATGGGCCTGAACCTCTACTGGCCGGACCCACCGACCGGCGTCGGGGCTCTCTTCGACCGCGACCCTGGCGCCGAGGAGGGGCCTTTGCTGGCCGAGAGGTGGGCACGAGAGCTCCTGGCGTTGGTGCGTGTGGGCCCGGGTGAGTGGCCCCGCGACGAGTATCTCGCCGCCTGTGAGACGATCGGCCAGGAGGTGACCTGGGAGCCCGACGGCGCGGGGCGGGCGGTCGGAATCGGTGCCGATGGCGCCCTGTTGGTGGAGACCCCCGGCGCGCAGATCGAGTTGCGGTCGGGCGAGGTCCGCCACGTGCGCCGGGCGCCCTAGCCCGACTCTCAGAAGCCGAGTTCTTCCACCGTCGCCGGCGGCAGGGTGGCGGCGAAGAACTGGATCAGCCGCTGGGCGGCGTCGGCGGCGGCGTCGGCGTGGTAGTTCTCGCCTTCGATGTCGAGGAAGCCGTGGCCGGCGCCTTCGTAGAGAAGCCACTGCCCCGAGGCGTTGCGCCGCTGTGCCTCGTCGACGGTGCCGGTGTCGATCAGCTCGTCTTCGGCCCCATAGAGGCCGAGCACCGGGACGGCGAGCGAGTCGAGGAGGTCGGCCACCTGGATCTCACGATTCTCGTCGCCGGTGAGCGGTGTGTAACACAGTGCCAGGGCACGCACCCAGGCCCGGTGTGCCGCCATGGCGATGGCGAACCTGCCTCCCACGTCCAGCCCGAGCATCCCGACGGCGTCGGCATCGGTCCACGTGATGTCGCCGGAGGCGAGGAAATCGCGGACCTCGTCCAGGTCGGTCATCGCCTGCCGGTCGGAGAGGCTGTTGTAGTCGTAGATAGGATCGCCGGTTCGGTTGCGGTACATGTCGATGCTCAACGCGGCGATGCCGTGGCGGGCGAAGGTCCGGCAGATGTCTTTTTCGAACGACGACAAGCCGTTGAGGTCGGGGACGACGATCACGACGGGGAACCGACCAGCCCGGTCGGGCCGGGCGAGATAGCCGCGCCGGTAACCGGCGCCGACCGGGACCGGGTAGCTGCCGTACATGATCGGATAGGTGCCCTCGTGTGAGAGGACCGCCACGTGTACCTCCTGGCTGGCCGGGACGAGCAGGAGGTTACCGGGGGTTGCGAAAGGAAAGAACCCGGCGGGACAGAACCCACTGGTAGCCTTCCTGCGTCTCTCAGCCATGGCACGGCATTCCCGACCCCGATCCAAGAGGCCCCGCCGCGCGTTGCCGCGTTGGCTGAAGGTCAGCGTCCTTTCGATCCTGTTGCTCGCCAACGCCGCGGTGGTGGGGGCATGGTGGCTGATGGACTCCGCCGACACCGCGTTCCGGGAGAACGCCCAGTCGCTCGAGGAGGTCGTTCCTGAGCTCGACGCCAGACCGGCCGGCCCGACGGAGCCGATGTACTTCCTCCTGATCGGCAGCGACAGCCGCGAAGGGGTCGACGCCAAACAGTTCGGGGACTTCAAGGGGGCACGAGGTGACGTCGTCATGGTCGCCCGTGTCGACCCCGACCAGGGTAAGGCGCAGATACTCAGCATCCCCCGCGACACGTGGGTCCCGATCGAGGGGCATGGGGAGGGAAAGATCAACGCCGCCTACGCCTATGGCGGGCCCGCCCTGATGGTGAAGACCGTCCGCGATCTCATCGGGGTGCCCATCCATCACTACGTCGAGGTCGACTTCGCCGGCTTCCAGGCCCTCGTGGACGAGATCGGGGGAGTGGAGATGGACTTCGAGAACCCGGCGCGGGACCCGAAGTCGAAGCTCGACGTGCCTGCCGGGACGGTCGTTCTCGACGGCTACCAGGCGCTCGCCTACGCCCGCTCCCGCTACTACCAGGAGCTGCGCGACGGCCAGTGGGTCTCCGTCGACGCCACCGACATCGGCCGGACCCAGCGCCAGCAGGCCCTCGTCCTCGCCATCCTGAAGCGGCTCAAGCGCCCTGCGACTCTCGCCGAGACAGGTGACATCGTGGCCTCCATCGCCCAGCACATGACCGTCGACGCCGCGCTGGCCGAGTCGTCGCTCACCCAGCTCGCCTTCTCGCTTCGGGAGATCGGCCCCTCCGACATCGAAACCGCCACCCTCCCCACCGTGGGGGCGACCCGGGGCGGGGCCTCGATCCAGGTCCTGGAGCAGCCCGCCGCCGCCGCCGTGTTGGAGGCATTCCGCACGGGGTCGAGCCTGGATGCCGACGGGGGCGAGGCTATCGTTTCCGTCGACGTCCTCAACGCCAACGGCATCGCCGGCAACGCCGGACGTTGGGCCTCACGCCTGCGTGAGCTCGGGTACACGGTGAATCGAGTCGACAACGCCGACGAGCGCGAGGACACCACGGTCGTGGTCGTCGGAGACGACCGGGTGGTGGCCGGCGAGGTGCTCGTCGACGCCCTGGGCTTCGGTGCCGTCGAAGTGGGCGAGGTGCCCGAAGGGGTGGACGCCGTCGTCTTGCTGGGAGCCGACGCCGGCGACCCAGTGTCCTGAAGGAGATCCATGAGAGAGATCGCAGTCATCGGAGCCGGGTACGTCGGCCTGGTCACCGGCGCCGGGCTCGCCCATCTCGGCCATCGCGTCCGGCTCGCCGAACGCGACGAGGCGAAGCTCGCCACCCTGGAGGCGGGAGGGGTCCCGATCTACGAGGTCGGCCTGGAAGAGCTGTTGGCGGAAGGCCGCTCGAGTGGCCGTCTCACGTTCCACGCAGACAACAAGGAAGCCGCCGAGGGTGCAGAGTTCGTCTTCCTGTGCCTGCCCACGCCCCCCGGCCCCGACGGTCGGGCCGACCTCAGCTACGTGGAAGGTGTCATCGACGAGCTGGCGCCGGTGGTGGACGACAGCGCCATCTTCGTCGTGAAGTCCACGGTCCCTCCCGGTTCGGTGGCGCGCTTCGCCAAGCGGCTCACCGAGCTGGGCAGCGGTGCGGCCATCGCCTCCCATCCCGAGTTCCTGCGCGAGGGCAGGGCGGTGGAGGACTTCATGAACCCCGACCGGATCGTGGTCGGCGCCTTCACCGAAGAAGTCGCTCACGCCGTCACCTCGCTGTACGACCCTTCGACGCCGGCAGTGGTCACCGACCCGACCTCGGCGGAGATGATCAAGTACGCCTCGAACTCGTACCTGGCGGCGCGGCTGACGTTCGTGAACACGCTCGCCAACCTGTGCGAGGCGGTCGGAGCCGACATCGTCGACGTGATCGACGGCATGGGCCGCGACCACCGGATCGGGCCGCACTTCCTCAAGCCGGGCCCGGGGTACGGCGGGTCCTGTTTCCCCAAGGACACCGAAGCGCTCATCGGTGTCGCCGAGGACGCCGGCTACGACTTCAAGCTCCTCAAGGCGGTGATCGAAGCCGACTCGATGCAGCGGGAGAGAGTCGTGGAGAAGATCCGCCAGGCGGCCGGTGGCGGTCTGCGGGGACGGAGGATCGCCCTGTGGGGCCTGGCCTTCAAGGCGGGCACCGACGACATCCGCGAGTCCCCGGCCCTGCGCATCGCCCAGTCGCTCACCCGGGAAGGCGCCGACGTGGTCTACTACGACCCCGAGGCCAAGTCGCCCGATCTCGCCCGCGCCGACTCGGCGCTCGAGGCGGTCCGGGGAGCCGACGTCCTGGTCGTCGCCACCGAATGGCCCGAGTTCGCCAAGGTGGACATGACCCAGGTGAGGAAGCTGATGCGAGGGCATCGCATCGTCGATGCCCGCAACCTCCTCGACCCTGCCAAGGTGCGCGCCGCCGGCTTCGACTACGTGGGGATCGGGCGCCCGCTGGCCTGAGCCGTCCGGCACGGCGGCGGAGTGTCTAGCGGAACAGGTCCTCTTCGGGCGGGCGGACCACGTCCTGGGCGACCGATCCGGGCCCCGGGGGCGGGACGAACCCCCGCACCAGGGCGGCGCACAGGCCCGAGGCTTTTCCCATCACCAGGTCGGCTGCGGCGGCGATCTCGTCTGCCACGTTGACCTCGGTGACGTCGAGGATGCGCCCGTAGCTGTCGGGCGTGCCGCGTAGGTCCTGGATCGGGTGCATGCCTGCCACGCCGATGGCGACATCGACCAGGCCGCGGCGCCAGGGCCGTCCGAAAGTGTCGCTGATGATGACCGCCGGGCGCACCCCGAGCACCGCGCCGATGCGATCGCGGATCCGGCGAGCGGACCGGTCGGGATCCTCGGGAAGGAGCACCGCAGTGCCGGGACGGGCATTCGACCGGTCGACGCCGGCGTTGGCGCACACGAAGCCATGACGGGTCTCGGCGATCACCAGATTCCCCCGCCGCCTCAGCACCCTGACCGCCTGCTCCTCCACCAGCGCCCGGTGCGCGTCCGGCCCGTCGTCGGCCAGCTCGACGACGGCGCCTTCCGCTTTCGACACCACTTTGTGGGTGACGACCAGCACATCGGTGTCGGCGGGGGCCATGGGGCGGAGGGCCTCGGCCAGCATCGAAGCGAGGTCGTCGCCTGGTGCGACCTCCCCGATGCCTTCGACGGGCTCGATCAGGAGGCTCATTCTTCGAGTAGGCGCGACGCCAGGGTGGCGGCGGCTTCCGGGTCGGTGATCCGGGTGGGCAGGACGCGGATCTCCACTCCCAGATCCAGCTCGGTGTCGGCGGCGTCCACCGGGTCGATCACGATCTCGTCGAGGAGGCCCTCGTAGGCGGCGATCACCCCTGCCGTGCCCGAAGGCAGGCCCAGCCCTTCCATGACCTTGTCGGCGGGCCCCTTCAGTGCCCGGCCGCCGATGAGCGGGCTGACTGCCACCACGCGTCGAGCCTCCATCACCGCGTCGGCCACGTCGGGGATGGCGAGAATGGGCCATATCGAAAGCGGTGGGTTGGAAGGGCCGATCACGACCAGATCGGCGTCTTCGATCGCCTCCAGGACCCCGGGAGCGGGACGGGCGGACTCCACGCCGACGAAGCGCACGTCGTCGACGGGAGACATGTGCTGGCGGTCGACGAAGTAGTTCTGGAACGGCAGCCACCCTTCGCCCGGCACGTGTACCTGGGTGCGGATCCGGTCTTCTGGGGCTCGCAACACCGTCCCCTCCCCCCCTTCTCCGGCGTCCTCTGCTTTCTTCCCCTGGCTCGTTTTCCAGCCCTCCTCCAGCCGAGCTCTGCTGACC
>PKRG01000021.1 GCA_017577575.1 Acidimicrobiia bacterium
GGGAACCGCAGCGGGCAGCTCACCGCGAACGCGTTCTGCGCATCGCCCATGAGCGGCGCGCGCGGCACGATCTCCACCCAGTGGACCTGCGGATCGAGCAGCTCCTCGACCCGCGCGTCGGGGCGCGCCGCGCACGCCTCGATCGAGCAGCTCTCCGGGTAATTGCCGCGGAAGAACGCCGTGTCGACGATGATCCCCCGAACGATCCCGGGCAGCCCGAGCCGCACCAGGCACCAGTCGAACCCGGGGGTCCTGCGCCGGCGCGTCTCCCAGCCGTCCATCCACTTGCCGCGGTCCGTGAACACCCCTTCCTTCCACACGGGCGCGGCGGGGTTGATCAGATTCGACGCCGGGGCGAAGAACTCGTCGTTGCACCAGACGACTTCGCCGCCGTAGCGAGCGGATGCGAGATCCACCAAGGTCAGTCACCCCTTCGCAGCAAGACGCCTGGCCGGGGCCCTCCGGCCCCGTCGCCGTGGACCTGGACCCCTCTGAGGTAGGTGGCGACGACGCATCCCGCCAGGCTCATCCCATGATATGGAGTGAGCGGGTGGCGTTGCCGGAGCCGTGACTGGTCGACCTCGGTGACGCCATCGGGGTCGAAGACGACGAAGTCGGCGTCCTGGCCCGGCGCGATCCGGCCTTTGCGGTGGCCCAGCCCCGCCAGGTCGGCGGGAGCCGATGCCAGCCACCGGGCCAGGTCGACGAGACCGAAGCCACGCCGACGGGCGCCGTCCCAGGTGGCGGCCAGCCGCAACTCGAGCGAGGCGATCCCGCCCCAGGCGGCGAGGAAGTCTCCGGTGCTCGACTCCTTCACCTCCGGAGGCGCCGGGGAGTGGTCGGAGACGACCATCGTCAGGACTCCTTCCCGCAACGCCTCCCACAACCGCTCCCGGTCACCGGCGCCCCGGATGGGAGGGGCGCACTTGAAGGCGGTGGCGCCGTCGGGGATCTCGGCGGCGTCGAAGGTCAGGTAGTGGGGACAGGTCTCGCCGGAGAGCCCGCTCTCGGCCAACGCCTCGACGGCGGCGGCGCTCGACACGTGGAGGACGTGGGCCGTCACTCCGGTGCGGGAGGCGATGCCGGCGACCTGTCGGATAGCGCTCGCTTCCGCCTCCGGCGGGCGGGTCGCCAGGTACGTGGCGTAGCGACGAGGGTCGCCGGCGGGAGCGAGGAGGTGGTCGGGGTCTTCGGCGTGGACGAGAAGCGGCACGCCCGCCGCTGCCAGCACGGAAGCGACTCGGCCCAACGCCGCCGCCGGGAGCGGGGAGAACTCTTCGACTCCCGAGTCGACCATGAAGGCCTTGAAACCGCAGACGCCCTCGGCGACCAGCCCGTCCACGTGCTGTTCCGACCCGGGTACCACCCCGCCCCAGAACGCCACGTCACATGCAACGGCAGGCCGCGCCGCGTCCCGCTTTTGGTGCAGGGCGGCGACGTCGACGGTCGGAGGGATCGAGTTGAGGGGCATGTCGACGATCGTTGTCGTGCCGCCGGCGACCGCGGCTCGGGTGGCGGTGGCGAAACCCTCCCACTCCGCCCGTCCCGGCTCGTTGACGTGGACGTGGCCGTCGACGAGGCCGGGGAGGACGACCAGGTCACCGAAGTCGACGTCGGCGGGGCCATCACCGACCTCGACGATCGAGCCGCCCTCGTGTCGGATGGTGGCGGGACGAACCTCTCCGTCGACGACCACTCGACGGCTGCGCAGGGTGGGCATGAGTCGCAACCTAACCGCCGGGGACGCAGCCGGGCGGCTTCATGCGTGCATGGATACGTTAGGATCGGAGCATGGTCCCGTTGATCCCGATGCAGTGCCGCCGGGGCCTGTACGCAGCTCCATAGGTCGCCCTCCATCACGCCTGCGCCACGCGCCAGTTCCTGCACGCCTGCTCACCCGATGGAGGTAAACCATGAGCGACCTTCTTGCCCGCCACGAGAACATCATCGCCCCGGTCATCGCCTTCGACACCGAAGTGATCGCCGAACGCGCCGAAGGCTTGTGGGTGACCGACGTGAACGGCAACCGCTGGGCCGACTTCGCCTGCGGCACCGCCGTCACCAATCTGGGCCACAACCATCCCGCGGTGGTCTCCGCCGCCCACGACCAGCTCGACCGCGTCATGCACTCCGGCTGCATCTTCCGCTACGACTCGGTGGTCGAAGCCGCCGAGCGCCTCGCCAAGATCACCCCGCCGGGGATCGAGAAGTTCGGTTTCGCCAACTCAGGCGCCGAGGCCGTCGAGGCGGCCGTCAAGCTCGCCCGCTACCACACGAAGCGCCAGGGGGTCATCACCTTCCGCGGCGCCTTCCACGGCCGCACCATGGGCTCGGTGTCCTACACGACCTCCAACGCCAAGTACCGCGACGGCTACCACCCGGTCCTGGGATCGACGTTCGTCGTGCCGTTCCCGCACCCGTACCGGTGGGGCGTCTCCGAGCAGGAGGCCGTCGAGCGGTCCCTCCACGAGCTGCGGCTCCTGTTCAAGCACGTCGTGACGCCCGAGAACATCGGCGCCATGCTCATCGAGCCGGTGCAGGGCGAAGGCGGCTACTACCCCGCGCCTGCCGCCTTCCTCGAGGAACTGCGCGCCATCTGCGACGAGCACGGGATCATGCTCGTCTTCGACGAGGTCCAGACGGGCTTCGGCCGCACGGCCGAATGGTTCGCCGCCGACCACTTCTCCGTCGATCCCGACGTGATCGCCATCGGGAAGGGCATCGCCAACGGACTTCCCCTCTCCGCCTACGGGGCGTCCCGGGAGGTGATCGACGGATGGCCGGTAGGAGCGCACGGCACGACCTTCGGGGGCAACCCCGTCAGCTGCGCCGCTGCCGTGGCGGTGATGGACACGATGGGGGATCTGCTCCCCCACGCCCGTCAGCTGTCGAAGCAGGCGTTCGACCGCTTCGAGGAGCTGGCCCAGCGTCATCCCACCATCGGCGACGTGCGCGGCTTGGGCCTGATGATCGGCGTCGAGCTGGTGTCGGATCGCGAGCAGCGCACACCGGACAAGGCAGCGTTCAAGCACGTCCAGAAGTACTGCTTCGACCGGGAGCTGATCATCATCGAGTGCGGGCCCGACGGCAACATCATCCGCTTCATCCCGCCGTTGATCACGACCTCCGAGGAGCTGGACTGGGCGATCGACCTGATCGACGCCGGCCTCACCGATTGGGAAGCCACTCGCTGAACGTCACGTCAGCCAGATGACGGCGACGAGCCAGGCGGCGGCGACGAGCAGCCCGGCCGCCAGCTCGATGCCGATCGACAACCCGACCGCTCCGAGCGATGCCTTCGTCGACGGCCAAGCCCGGTCGTGGCCCACCCGGCGTCGCTCGGCGAGGTAGGTGCCTGCCACGAACCCGATGGGGGCGCCGATCAGCGGGACCACGAAGAAGCCGACGATGGCCAGCGCCCCGGCGACATAGAGCGTCGCCTTGGGGATGCCGGCGGTCCGGAGCCGCCTGCCGGGGATCAGGAACTTGACGACCTGAGCGATCGCGGCCACCAACACGGCGCCGATGGCGACGGCCCATGCCCTGGCGCCTCCGGTCAGCCCCGCCCAGAGCAAAACGGCCGCCACCTCGAGTATCAGCCCGGGCAGGACGGGGATCAAGATCCCGGCGAGGCCCACCAGGATCACGAGCCCGATGACGACCTCGCCGATCGGATCCACGGGTGGATGGTACGTCAGCCGCCCACCGGAGCGCCGGCACAGGCCTCCTCTCCGGGGAACAGCGGCCGGGCCTTGATGCCCAGCTCGTCGCCGTCCCACGCCCATCGCGTGGCAGCGTCGGCGGCACCGAAGATGTCGAGGAGCCGGTTGACGTCGGCGCCCTCCACAGCGATGCACCTCCAGCCCAAGGCCCAGTCCGGCATCTCGTCGAAAGGCACCTCGAGGGGCCAGTCCTCGACGGCTCCGCCGGCGCCGTCCATGGGGATGGGTGGCCCGGCCGCCACCTGGAGGCGGTCGGGCTCGTAGGGGCGGCTGTCGCCTGCGGCGGCCGCCTGGTCGAGGGTCTGGACGATCTCTTCGGCCAGCAGACGATCGGTGGAGCCGCCTTCGACCATGCCCAGTCCCACGACCCCGAAGCGGTGGGGCCCCGACTCGTCGTAGTAGGTGATGAAGTCGGTGGGGGCGTCGGCGACCATCTCCGCCCCCGACTCGTCGATGTGCTCGTCGATGTCGGGCAATCCGAGCTCCGACACCAGTTCGATCACCTCCGCCAGCGCCTCCTCCGAGATCGTGGTGACCAGGACGTTGGGAAGGAGCGGTCCCGGGAACTCCAGGGTCGTCGGGCCGGCGAACACCAGGCTGCGGTCCGCGGTCAGCACGAACCGCGGCATCCGGTCCAGGTTCGCCTCCACGGGCAAGAACCCGCCCTCGGAGGTGACGGTGAGGACGACGGCTCGGGGATCATCCGGCAGCGTGAGGGCGAGCCGGGCGCCACCGCTTCCACAGGCGGCGACCAACAGCAACGAAACGGCGGCGGGGACGAGTCTGTGCATGGAACTGCGACGCTGCCCGCCGGCTCCCGGTTCCCACCGCAGGCTCGCAACGAGAAAGCGGGGCGGTCCCGCCCCGCTTTCGACGCATACGGCCCGGAGGCTCAGTCTTCGGTCTGGAGAGCCGCCTTCTGGGCGATCTCTTCGACCACGTCCTGGTTGGCGAGGGTCGTGACGTCTCCGAGCTGGCGGTTCTCGGAGATGTCTCTCAGCAACCGGCGCATGATCTTGCCCGAGCGTGTCTTCGGCAGGTCGTCGGTGAAGACGATCGACTTCGGCTTGGCGATCGGCCCGATGTGGTCGGCCACGTGCTGGCGCAGCTCGTCGATGAGAGCCTGGTCGCCGACGACGCCCTGTCGCAGGGTGACGAAGGCGGCGATCGCCTGGCCCGTCAGCTCGTCCTTGCGCCCGATGACGGCGGCTTCGGCCACCGCCGGATGCGCCACCAAAGCCGACTCCACCTCCATCGTGGAGATGTTGTGGCCCGACACGAGCATCACATCGTCGACGCGGCCCAGCAGCCAGAAGTATCCGTCTTCGTCCTTCTTGGCCCCATCGCCGGGGAAGTAGAGGCCGGGGAACCGCGACCAGTATGTGTCGATGAACCGCTGGTCGTCGCCCCAGATGGTGCGGGCCATCGACGGCCAGGGCCGGGTGATGGCGAGGAATCCGCCCCCGCCCGGGTTCACGGGCTTGCCCTCGTCGTCGACGACCTCGGCGGCGATCCCCGGGAGCGGCATGGTCGCCGACCCCGGCTTGGTGGTCGTCACCCCCGGCAGCGGCGAGATCATGATCGCCCCGGTCTCGGTCTGCCACCACGTGTCGACGATCGGGCAGTTCTTGCGCCCGATGTTCTCGTGGTACCAGATCCAGGCCTCGGGGTTGATGGGCTCGCCCACCGTCCCGAGCAGCCGGAGCGACGACAGGTCGTGCTTGGCGGGATGCTCGTCGCCCCACTTCATGAACGCCCGGATGGCGGTGGGGGCGGTGTAGAAGATCGTGACCCCGTATTCCTCGATGATCTGCCACAGCCGGTCCGGGGCCGGGTAGTTGGGAGCGCCCTCGTAGATGACGCTCGTGGTCCGGTTGGAGAGAGGGCCGTAGACGATGTAGCTGTGGCCGGTCACCCAGCCGATGTCCGCCGCGCACCAGTAGACGTCGGTGTCCGGCTTGATGTCGAAGACATCGGAGTGGGTGGTCACGACCTGGGTCAGGTAGCCGCCCTGGGTGTGGACGATCCCCTTCGGCTTCCCGGTCGTTCCCGACGTGTAGAGGATGTACAGCGAATCCTCGGCGGCGAGCGGCACTGCCTCGCACTCGTCGGTCTGGTCTTCGACCAGGTCGTGCCACCAGATGTCGCGGCCTTCCTCCATGTGGACGTCCGCCCCGGCCCGCCGCAGGACTATGACCTTCTCCACGCCGGAGGTCTGGGCGAGGGCGAGGTCGGTGTTCGCCTTGAGCGGCACCTGCTTGCCGCCGCGCCACGCCGCGTCCTGGGTGATGACGACCCGGGCGTCGGCATCCGAGATGCGGCTGGCGAGGGCGTCGGAGGAGAAGCCCCCGAACACCACCGAGTGCACGATCCCGAGCCGGGCACAGGCCAGCATGGCCACCGGCAGCTCCGGGACCATGCCCATGTAGATGGCCACCCGGTCGCCCTTCTGCAGGCCGAGCGACTTCAGGGCGTTGGCGAACCGACGCACCTCCGAGGCGAGCTCTCCGTAGGTGATGGTGCGCTTGTCACCCGGCTCACCCACCCAGTGGTAGGCGACCTGGTCGGCGTGATCGGGAAGGTGCCGATCGAGGCAGTTGTACGACACGTTGATCTCGCCGTCGGTGAACCACTTGAAGAAGGGCGGGTTCGAATCGTCGAGAGCCTGGGTCGGTTCCTTGAACCACGTGAGGCGCGTCTTTGCCTGCTCCAGCCAATACGCTTCGAAGTCGGCCGCGGCCTGCTCGTGGATGCCGGGCTTGGCGTTGGCCTGGGCCGTGAAGTCTGGCGAAGGCGGGAAGCTGCGGTCTTCGCTGAGCAGGTTCTCGATCGCCTGGGTCATGGAGCTCCTTCCGCGTGACTTCTCCTTGCATCCTATGACCGATTCGACGAGCTTGCCTGCGAGGACTCCAGATCGCGCTCCGATCTGCCGATGAGACCTTCGGCTACCGATTGGACCCGGCCCGCCCGATACTTTTTCCAGGTCTTCCGGTCCACCACCGACCATGAATCTCACCCTCAAACGTCCGTCTCTGGCTCAACTCGCGCGCTACCTGGTTGGCATCGTCGTCGTGTCGACGGGGGCAACCCTCGGCATCAAGTCACAGCTCGGCGCCGCGCCCTACGACGCGCTGTTGGCCACGATCACCGACCACACCGGCATGCCGTTCTGGGCGTCGGCGTGGCTGCTGCAGGCCGTGTGGATCGCGTGGATCTCGAGAGAGGGTGGGAGGTTCGACATCGGCACGCTGCTCCACTCGCTCTCGTTCGGCCCGATCATGTCCGTGATGCTCGGCATGGTGCCGGAGCCGACGTCGACGCTGATGTCGGTCCTGTACCTGGCCGCCGCCGTCACGGGCATCGCTTTCGGGCTGTGGCTGTACCTCGGAGCCAAGTTCGTGGCGGGGATGGTCGACACGCTGTTCGAGACGCTGGTCGACCGTCACGGCTGGCATCCAGGAGCGGTCCGCACGCTCTTCGATTTGGCCTGCGTCGCCATCGCCTGGATCGGCTCCGGCCCGGTCGGCATCGGCACAGTCGTGTTGGCTCTGGGTGTGGGGCCGCTGCTGTCTGCTCTCGACGCCGGCTTGCTGAGACCCGCCACCTGGCGGGGCATACCGCTCGGCAGGCCCGAGCCCGTGCATCTGGAGCTCGTCGACACGACGGAGTACCGAATCCTCGATCCCCACTGAGGACGCATCAGGGGCTCCTCTCGGGACTCTGCTACGTGGGCCTGTCCTGGGCCTGCGGAGGAGAAGAGAGGAGCCTCCTCGATCGGCGAGTGATCCCGCACGTGCACCGCTTCGGGCCTCCGCCTCCGGGCGGAGGCCCGGGCGCGTGGATGCTGGAGTCGGCGATCCTCGCCGACTATCACTTCCTGGGAGGCGCCAGCCTCTCCGCAGACACAGAGAAGGGGGAATTTCTCATGTCCAACCGCTATCGACTCGCCGCGCTCGCGGCCGTTGTGGCCATGCTGGCCGTCCCGTCGGCGGTGACGGCCTCCCACACCTTCGTCGACGTGAGCGACTCCAACGTCCATCACGACGACATCACCTGGCTGCAGAACGCGGGCGTCACCCGGGGATGCAACCCGCCGGCCAACACCGAGTTCTGCCCCGACGAGCCCGTGCTGCGCCAGGAGATGGCGTCGTTCATGCGCCGCCTGGCCGAGAAGCGGGTGGTCGACGCGGCGACGGTGGCGGGTCTGACCCCCGGCGAGATAGCCCACGGGTACGCACGGAAGGGAGCGACCGAAGCCGGGAGCCTGAACGGGGTGAGAAAGCTCGAGGAGATCCGGATCACGGTGCCCGCCGACGGCTATCTCCAGCTCAGCGGCGCGGCGTCGTTTCGGGACGACGACGGCGGGTCGATGCTGGTCTGGCTCCAGCTCGACAAGACCACCTGTGAGGCATCGCCGGAGGACGCCGCCCGGATCGGCTTCGGATATGCCTCCACCGCGGGCAACGACGACAACTCGATCGTGGACACCGCGTCCGCTCAGGGCATGGTGGCCGTGACCCGCGGGACGCACACGGTCACGTTGTGCGGATACAACACCCAGGGACCGGCTTCCGTCTTCGGTCCGAACATCGTGGCCGTGTTCTTGAAGAACGCGGCCGTCTCGGCGGATCTGCAGTCCGAGGATCCCCTCGAACTGCCTCTCTCCGACTGATCCGAGCCGTCCGGGCTCAGGCCCTCGCCTCCGGGCGGGGGCCTGTCCGCCGGCGCTGGGTGAGCGCCACCAGGCTGCCGAGCATGGCGGCGACCATCACCCAGTCGCCGAAGCGCACGTACACGGTTTCCAGCCCCGGCCGCGGCCGCACTTGCCCATAGAGGATCTCCTGGGTAGCCAGCCCGGTCGTCTCTCCCAGCACCCCGCCGTCGGTGACGATGACCGACTTGCCGGTCACGGCGGCGTGGATGAGGTCGAGGCCGGTCTCGGCCGATCGCATCCGCGTCATGCCGATGAACTGGTCGGAAGCCGGTGTGTAGCCGTAGGAGCCTTCGTTGGTGAGCACGGCCAGGACGTCGGCGCCGGCGCGGGCGACTTCCCGGGCGTAGGCGGCGAACCCGCCCTCGAAGCTGATGACGGTGCCGAGGTCGTAGTCGCCGAGGTCGAACACCACAGGCCCGTCGCCGGGGATCATGTCCCGGGGGACCCGGGAGAGGACCGGTATCCACTCGAACAGAGGCCGGGCGGGGATGTACTCGCCGAACGGGACCGGATGCTGCTTGCGGTATTCGCCGACGATCTCGCCCTCCGGCGAGAAGAACACGTTGGCGTTCACCCAATGTGTGTCGCTGACCGGGCGGTCGCCTCCCACCACCATCCACGCCCCGATCCGGGCCGCTTCGGCGGCGATCGCCTCACCCACCTCCGGGCTGTTGATCGGATCGGCGTTCCAGGATCCCGTCGAGCCCTCCGACCACACGACGAGATCGACCGATCCCGGCTCGATGGTGCGGGTGAGCGCGAGGTGCTGCTGGTAGGTCCCGTAGCGCTCGTTCTCGCAATGGACGAACGGACACGGCGTAGAGCCCTGGACCACGGCGACTCGCACCACACCGTCGGTGGCGAGCGGGGGCAGGAGCGCCCCGGCGACGAGGACTCCGACGACGGCGGACACCGGGACGGCCGCCACCCTCCAGCGCCGCGTCGCCAGCCCGGCGGCGGCCGCCATCAGCACCGCGGTGAGCCCGGTGGTCCCGATCCAGCGGGCGACCCCCCGGGCGGCCGCCACCGATGAGACGCCGTACCCGAAGGCGCCCCATTCGAGCCCGCCGACCGGGAAGCGATACCGGATCCATTCCGCCACCATCCAGAAGCCCGTCACCGCCACCCACCACGCCGCATCGCGGAGGTGGCCGCCCCACTTCGTGATCGCCCAGCCGAACAGGGCCACGTACAACGCCTGGCACAGGCCGAGGGCGACGATGGCCTCCAGGGCGAGCTCGGACATCCACCACATCAGGGCGAAGTAGAAGACGACCCCGTAGACGGCGGCGACGGCGAATCCATCGCGGGGCCGCTCGAGACGGCGCATCCCCGCCAGCCACACCGCCGGGCCGACGACCGTCAACGGCCACAGGTCGAAGGGCGGGAAGGCGAGCACGGCCAGGGCGGCACCGACGGCGGCCATCACGTACGACATGCGGACCCACAGTCTGGCCGATGCCGCCCCGAAGTTCGGTGTCGGGGATCCCTTAGAGTGACTGCCCATGACTTCGGACCTCGATGTCGCACTCCGAGCAGCACGCGCCGGCGCCGAAGTCGTGCGCCGCGGCTTCACCACCCGCTTCGATGTCGAGTTGAAGGGCGCCGTCGATCCGGTCACCGTCGTCGACAAGCAGGCGGAGGAGGCGATCTTCGACGTCATCTGCCGGCTACGACCGGACGACCAGGTCCTGGGAGAGGAGTCCGGTGGCGCCGGGTGGGATTCGGACCGGGTGTGGATCGTGGACCCACTCGACGGCACCGTGAACTTCATCCATGGGCTGCCCCAGGTCGCCGTCTCCGTGGCCGTGTGGGAGAACGGCGAGCCCGTGGCGGGCGCCGTCGTCGACGTGAGCCGGGGAGAGGAGTTCGCCGCCGCCCGCGGCGCCGGAGCCACGCTGGACGGCGAGCCCATCCGCGTGTCTCCCTGCGAGCAGATGAGCGACGCCCTGGTCGCCACCGGCTTCCCGTACGACCGCCAGCAGAGAGCCGACGCCTATGTCGAGGTCGTGGCGGGCGTGCTCAGGGAGGCGCAGGGCATGCGGCGGATCGGTTCTGCCGCGCTCGACATCTGCTGGGTGGCGTGCGGCCGCTTCGACGGCTACTGGGAGTTCTCCCTCGCCCCTTGGGACATGGCCGCCGGCGTGCTCGTCCTCCAGGAGGCGGGCGGGAAGGTCACGGACCATCTCGAGCGTCCCTACGTCCTGGGATCGCCGGTTCTCGTCGCCAGCAACGGGCGCATCCACTCGCGCCTGGCCGAGATCGTCGCCACCCACCTGCCCGAACATCTGCGATGACGGCCACGGTCGTGGTCGCCGACGCCGTCCTCGGCGCTCCCACGCCGGGCGACGCGGTCGTGATCGAAGACGGCCGCGTGGTGGCGGTGACGTGGCGGGACCAGGTAGGCACCGACCCGACGTACCGCCACGACGGGGCGGTGATCCTGCCGGGGCTGATCGATTCCCACCTCCACCCGCTCGGCTACACGGCGTTGGTGACCGGCACCTCGGTCAACCGGGCCGCCGACGTGGGTGAGCTGCAGGAGATGCTGGCCGAGGCCGCCGCCGCCCTCCCTGCGGGCGGCGCATTGGTTGCCCAGCGTCTCGACGACACCCGCCTCGGCCGGCTGCCGACCCGCCACGACCTCGACCGAGCCGTCGCCGACCGGCCCGTCCTGGTCTACCGGTACTGCGGCCACGTCGCCGTCGCCAACACCGCCGCCCTGGCCGCGGCCGGGGTCTCTTCGGGCACCTCCGACCCGGCGGGAGGCTCTTTCGGCCGCGATGCCGAGGGCGCCCCCACCGGGGTGCTCCGGGAGACGGCCATCGACGTCGTCTCCCGCGCTCTCGATCCGCTCACCCCGCCTCCCCGGCCCGATCAGGTCCTCGCCGCGATGGATGCCCTGGCGGCGGTGGGGATCGTCCGCATCGGGGCGATGGTCTCGGTCGGCCGCCCGCTGTGGGCGGGGGTGGGCGACGAGGTGGAGGGAATCTGCTCGGTGGCTCGGGACCTCCCCATCGCAGTCGACGCCATGGTCGTCGCCGACACACCCGAGGATCTCCGCGCCGCCGCCCGCCGACTGGAAGCGGCCGGCGGGAAGGTGCGGTTCTGGGGGTGGAAGGAATTCGCCGACGGCAGCCTGGGTGGTCACACCGCGGCGATGCACGAACCGTTCGCCGACGGCGGAGCGGTCGGCACTCTCCGGTTGGCGCCCGAGCGTTTCCGTGAGATGGCCCGGGCCTCGTTCGACCTCGGAGGGGTGGCCGCGGTCCACGCCATCGGCGACCGGGCCATCGACTCCACCCTCGACCTGTTCGACGAGGCGATCCGGGCGGGCGCGGACCCGTCCCGGCTGCGGCTCGAGCACGTGTCGGTCCCGTCGGAGGCGGCAATCTCCCGCCTCGCCTCGATGGGAGTGGTCGCATCGGTGCAGCCGAGTTTCCTCGTCTCCGAACCGGAGTGGGTGCCGGCGCGTCTCGGGCCCGGCCGGGCCGCCTATCCGTTGCGCTCCATGCTGGACGCGGGGGTGCGGATGATCGGCGGCTCCGATTGCCCGGTCGAGCCGCCCGATCCCCTGCCGGCGATCGCCGCCGCCGTCCACCGCCCCGGATGGGACGACGGCCAGGGCCTGACCGTGGAAGAGGCACTGGCCCTGTACACGAGTTGGCCAGCGGACCACTTCGCAGCCCCGCCGCCGCTGGGTCCCGGCGCCCCCGCCGACATGGTGGTCGTCGCCGGCGAGGTCGGCTCTCCCGAGGCTCGGGTCGAGACGGTCTACCGAGAGGGCGTCCCCGCCTCGTTCCGCCCCATCGACTGGCCGGGCTGACATCCAGGTTGCGATTGCCTCTGGGGACGGGGATGCTTTGACGATGCGTTTCGCCTCCTCCGCCGAAGAAGTCAACCGGATCACCGACGACGCGATCACCGAGGCCGACGAGCTGGTCGACCGGCTCGTCTCCGCCACGGAGCGGTCGTGGGAGACGACTCTCGCCCCCCTCGACGAGATCTCCGACCGGATCGAGCGTGCCTTCGGCTCGGGGGCATTCATGGGGTACGTCCACGAGGACGAAGACGTCCGCAACGCCGCACGCGTCGCCGAGGCACGGATCCAGCAGTGGGCGGTGGACCTCGTCTTCCGGGAGGACCTGTACCAGGCGGTGTCGGAGTTCGCCTCCACCGGCTCCGCCGGCTCCCTCTCCAGCGAGCGGGCGCGTCTGCTCGAGTTCACGCTGCGAGACCTTCGTCGCGCCGGGCACGAGCTCCCGCCCGAAGTCCGCCAGGAAGTCAGAGAGCTCACCTCGCGCCTGGTCCAGCTCGGCGTCGAGTTCGAACAGAACATCGCCGAGCAAAAGGACCACCTGATTGTCACCCGCGAGGACCTCGACGGCCTGCCCGAGTCGTACATCCAGAACCTGGCGCCCGGCGACGAAGAGGGGACGTTCAAGGTGTCGATGGCCTACCCGGACGTGATTCCCTTCCTGGAGAACGCCCGTCGACGGGACCTCCGGGAACAGCTGTCCTTCAAGTTCAACACCCGGGCGGCGGAGAAGAACAAGCCGATCCTCGAGGAAGCGGTGAGGATCCGGGCCAGGATCGCCGAGCTGTTCGGCCATCCCTCGTGGGCTCACTACCAGCTCGAGGAACGGATGGCGAAGGACCCCGATGCCGTGCAGCGGTTCTACGACGAGCTGCTCCCCCCTCTGACCGAGGCCGGGAGGCGTGAGATCGCCGAGATGGAGGCGATGCTGCGCGAGGACACTGGCGACCCGCAGGCTCGCCTGGAGGTGTGGGACTGGCGCTACTACCACACCCGTCTGCGCCGGGAGCGACACGGCGTGGACCCCAACGAAGTCGCCGAGTACTTCCCCCTGGAGCAGGTGCTCGACGGCATGTTCGCCATCACCGGTGAGGTGTTCGGCCTCGAATATCGACCGGCCGACGTCGCCACCTGGCATCCCGACGTGCGCACCTACGCCGTCCACGACAAGGAGTCGAAGGAGCTCATAGGCCACTTCCACATGGACCTCTTCCCCCGGGAAGGGAAGTACAGCCACGCCGCCGCTTTCACTCTGATCCCCGGCCGCCGGCTCCCCGACGGGTCGTATCAGAAGCCGATGTCGGCGATCGTGGCGAACTTCACCAAGCCATCGGGCGATCGCCCCTCGCTGTTGCAGCACCAGGAGGTGGAGACGCTCTTCCACGAGTTCGGCCACGTGTTGCACCAGGTGCTCACCAAGGCCGAGTTGGTGCGCTTCTCGGGCTCCTCGACGGAGCGCGACTTCGTCGAGGCGCCGTCGCAGATCATGGAGCACTGGACGTGGCGGCCAGAGGTCCTCGCCACGTTCGCCCGCCACTACGAGACCGGCGAGCCCATTCCCGAGTCCCTCGTCGAGGCCATGGTGGAGGCCCGGAACCTGAACATCGCTCTGCAGACTCTCCGCCAGGCCCAGTTCGGCATCTTCGACTTGCTGATCCACGGCCCCGGTGCCGCCACCATCGACATCGAGGAGGCGAACCGCAGGGCCACCGAGGTGTCGTTGCTCCCCTTCCACGAGGGCACGTTCTTCCCGGCGAGCTTCGGGCACATGCTGGGCGGATACGACGCCGGTTACTACGGCTACCTGTGGTCGGAGGTCTACGGGGACGACATGTTCAGCCGCTTCGAGGCCGAGGGTGTCACCAACCCCAAGGTGGGCGCCGAGTACCGGCGCATCGTCCTGGAATCCGGTGGGTCGCGGGACGGCATGGACTTGCTCGTCGAGTTCCTGGGTCGGCAACCTTCCAACGAGGCCTTCCTCCGGAAACTGGGGATCGCCTAGGAACCTTCCTGGCCCGGGCGGCGTCTATCCAGTGACGGCTTTACGGAGGCTTTATCTCCGTCGAGCGATCCTGGAATCGACGAACAGGGGGAGATCCCTCCCAGGCAACTCCCAGACGTCAACAGGGAATAGTTCCCGCCCCTCAGGAGTTCTCCAGTTACGTACCGGAAGAAAGGAGGGCCCGTGAGCGAGACCCTCAAGGGCAAGGCAATCAAAGGAATCACCCGAGCCTCACGCCGGTATTCCGAGGGCCGTGTCTGCGCCCATCCCGAATGTGACACGAAGCTGAGCATCTACAACAAGCGTGAGTACTGCCATCTCCACGCCCCGGTCAAGTTCCCCCGGGTTCGGGGCCGGATCTTGCCGGAAGGCTCGGGATGACAAACGTTTGCGCGATCTGCTAATCTGCGCCCCACTTGGGTGTCGCGGTCTCAGGTTCTCTCCCCCTCCCCCGACGCCGCGACATCCTACGGAGGCCCCGGTCCCCCCGGCCGGGGCCTCCAGTCTTTGGGCCCAGCCGCTCGTGACCCCACCCCCGGTGGGGTAGGCATCTGAACCGGCTATCGTGGGTACCGTGAAGCCCGAACACAAGCGCTCGGCGATCAACCGGCTCAAGACCGTGCGCGGCCATCTGGATGCCGTCCTCGGCATGGTCGAAGAAGAGCGCTACTGCCCCGACGTGATGAAGCAGGTCTCGGCGCTCCAGGCCTCGCTCGAGAAGGTCAACCGCATCCTGCTCCAGAACCACCTGGAGACGTGTGTGGCTTCGGCGGTGGCCGAGGGCAGGACCGCCGAGATCGTCGAAGAGCTGATGGAGACCATGAAGTACACGGCGGCGGTCACCGGACCGGCGCCGATCAGTGAGGAGTCCGCGACATGACCACCACCACGCTCACCGTCCCTGACATCTCCTGTGCCCACTGCAAGCAGAGCATCGAAGGCGCCGTCTCCGCCCTCCCCGGGGTGCGATCGGTGGAGGTGGACATCGAGCCCAAGACGGTGACCCTCGAATACGACGAGGCCGAGGTCGACCTCGGCCAGATCGTGCGCGCCATCGAGGAGGTGGGCTATGACGTCCCCGGCCACGTCTGACTCCCGGCTCGGCTCCACGGCGGTGCTCGATTTCGCCGTGGAGGGCATGACGTGTGCCTCCTGCGCCAGCCGGATCGAGCGGGTCCTGTCCCGCCAGCCGGGAGTGGAGGCCGCCGCGGTGAACCTGGCGAACCGGTCGGCGATCGTCCGTGTCAGCGGCCCCGTCGAGCCGGAGACGTTGGAAGAGGCGGTTCGCAAGATCGGCTACGACATGTCGCTCCGCCGTCCCGACGAGTCGTCCCGCCCGTTGGCGGACGCCTACGACGACGAAGCCCGCCGGCTGTGGCGACGGTTCTGGGTGGCGGCAGCGCTGTCGGCCCCGCTCATGGCGCTGGCGATGCTGGGGCCGGATGCGATGTGGAACGAACTGGTCCAGTTCCTCCTCGCCACCCCGGTCGTGTTGTGGGTGGGATGGCCGTTCCACGCGGTCGCCGGCAAGCAGCTGCTGCGCGCCACGACGAGCATGGACACGCTCATCTCGATGGGCTCGCTCGTCGCCTACGGGTATTCGATCTGGACCCTCTTCACCCCGGCGATGCCGTACTTCGAGACGGCGGCGATGATCGTCACCCTCATCACCCTGGGCCGGGCGCTCGAGGCCCGGGCCAAGGGCCGGGCGACGGACGCCATCCAGCGGCTCGCCGAGCTCGGGGCGCGGGAGGCGAGGATCCTGGTCGACGGCAAGGCGCGCATGATCGACGTGGACGAGCTCGTCCCCGGCGACGTGATGGTCGTGCTCCCCGGCGAGACGATCCCGACCGACGGGGTGATCGTCCAGGGACGCACCTCGGTCGACGAGTCGATGCTGACCGGGGAGTCGAAACCGGTCGACCGCGGCCCCGGTGACGAGGTGTTCGGGGCGACGGTCAACCAGCACGGCCGCATCACGGTCCGCGCCACCAAGGTCGGGGCAGACACGGCCCTCGCCCAGATGGTTCGCCTCGTCGAGGAGGCTCAGGCCAACAAAGCCCCGATCCAGCGGCTCGCCGACCGGATCTCGGCGGTGTTCGTGCCGACGGTGATCGGAGTCGCCGTGGTCACTGCCGGCGTGTGGCTGGCGCTGGGATACGACGTGACGACGGCGATGCGGGCGGCGGTGGCGGTGCTGATCATCGCCTGCCCATGCGCCCTCGGCCTCGCCACTCCGACGGCGGTCATGGTGGGAAGCGGCCGGGGCGCCGAGCTGGGGATCCTGTTCAAGAACCCGGAGGTGTTCGAACGGGCCCACACCGTGGACATGGTGATGTTCGACAAGACCGGCACGCTCACCACGGGAGTGATGACCCTGACCGACGTCTTCACCGACGAGGACCCGGCGGACTTCCTCCTGCGCGTCGCTTCGGTGGAGGCCGCCTCCGGGCATCCGATCGGTCGAGCGGTAGCCGACGGAGCCGAAGAACGAGGCTTGACCCTCCTCACACCCGAGAGCGTCGAGTCACTGGCCGGCATGGGCGTGATCGGGGAGGTGTCGGGGACGCGGGTGGTCGTCGGCAAGGAGAAGCTGGTCGTCGACCAGGGCCTGAGCGTGCCCGGGCGATGGAGCGAATTGCTCGAGGAGCTGGAGGAGGCCGGCAAGACCGCCTTCCTCGCCGGCTGGGACGGAGAGGTGCGCGGGGTCATCGCCGTCTCCGACGTGCTTCGACCCGAGTCACGGGCCGCGGTCGAAGAGCTGCGACGCCGCTCGGTCGACACCGCGTTGATCACCGGCGACAACGACCGCACGGCCCGGCGGATCGCCGAGACGGTCGCGATCAGCCACGTCCTGTCGGAGGTGCTGCCCGGCGACAAGGCCGCCGAAGTGCGCCGCTTCCAGGAGCAGGGCAAGAAGGTCGCGTTCGTGGGCGACGGCGTCAACGACGCTCCCGCCCTGACGACCGCCGATCTGGGCATCGCCGTGGCGTCCGGGACCGACGTCGCCCGCGAGGCGGGAGGCGTGGTGCTGATGTCGTCCAACCCCGGCCTGGTGCCGGTGGCGCTGGATCTGGCGGCAGCAACCTTCCGGGTGATCCGCCAGAACCTGTTCTGGGCGTTCGGCTACAACGTCGCCGCCATCCCTCTCGCCGCCCTCGGCTACCTGGACCCGATGATCGCCGCCGCGGCCATGGCGTTCTCGTCGGTGTCGGTCGTCACCAACAGCCTCCGCCTGCGGCGGTTCTCCCCGCCGCAGCTCAAGACTCTTCTTGGAAGATCTGACGAAGACACCGAGTGACCGCCCGGTGCAGCTGCTCGGGGGTGCCGGAGTTGTCGATGACGATCGTGGCCATCGCCAGCCACTCCTGACGGGAGGGCTGGTTGTTCATCCGTGCCTCGATCTGTTCGTCGGTGAGCCCTCTCTTCCTCAGCCGCTCACGCCGGATGTGATCGGGGGCGTCGACCACCACCGTGGGGAGGTTGCCGGCGAGAGGGATGGGAACCGACAGCTCCAGCACGCCGCGGGTCGTCGCGGCCATCCGGTGCCGCAGCTCTTCGGAGATGAGCGGATGGGTGATCGCCTCCAGCTCCTTCAGTTGGGAACGGTCGGAGAAGACGATCGCGCCCAGGGCCTTGCGGTCGATCTGGCCGTTCTCCACCACCACCTCCGGCCACCGGGCCGCCACCGCCGCCCGCGCCGGGCCGGCCAGGACGTCGTGTCCCACCAGGTCGGCGTCGATGGTGGTGTAACCGGCGGCCGCGGCGAGACGCGTGACAGTGCTCTTGCCACAACCGATCCCGCCGGTGACGACCCACCAGGTCATGCCGGAACTCTAGGGCTCCGGCTCACCGGCTCGGTCCGGCCGGTCACAGATATACGGCGAGGCGGGGTAGCTTGGAGGTGATGACGTACTTCGAATGGGCCAGTCGCCCCGAGCTGCGTGATCCGGTGGCGATCATCGCCTTCTCGGGGTGGGGCGACGCTGGTGATGCCTCGAGTGATGCCGCTCGCTTCCTCCTCTCGGAGCACGAAACCGAAGAGATCGGCTACTTCGACCCGGACCCGTTCTTCGACTTCCAGGTGAACCGGCCGGTGGTGTCCCTCGACGACGACGGGACGCGCTCGATCACGTGGCCGACCATCGAAGTGTCGGCCGTCAGGCTGGGCGGGCGCGACGTGGTCGTCGTCCTGGGGGACGAACCGAACTACAACTGGCGGCGGTTCGTCGACGAGCTGTGCGACGTGCTCGCCGAGCTCGGCGTCGACACGGCCATCGCCCTCGGCGCCTTCGCCGGCCAGGTCGCCCACACGATCCCGGTCCCGGTGATCGGCTCGTCCGCTTCGGCCGGCGTGGTCGCCAAGTACGGCCTGCTCCCCTCCCGCTACGAGGGCCCCACCGGGATCGTGGGCGTGCTCACCGAGGCACTGACCGACGCCGGGTTCGACACGATCAGCCTGTGGGCCGCCGTGCCCCACTATCTGGCGAACCAGACCTATCCGCCCGGCGTCGAGGCTCTGGTCCGCAAGGCGGCCGAGATCGCCGGTCTGGATCTCGAACTGGGCAACCTCCAGGCGCGGTCGGCTTCGTTCCGGCGCCGCATCGAGGCGGCACTGGACGAGTCAGAGGAGCTGGCCGACTACGTCCGCGAGCTGGAAGCGGAAGGCATGGACGAGCCCGACTCGGGCGAGGACCTGGTGGACGAGATCGAGAGGTATCTGCGCGACGTGTGACGGAGGCCGCCGTGGCCAGCGGCCGTCCGGGATCACTTGCGCTTGTGGCGGTTCGCCTTGAGGCGCTTGCGGTACTTGTGCTTCGACATTTTCTTCCGACGCTTCTTGATCAGAGAACCCATGCAAACTCCGTGTGTGAAGGGGATTCGACGGGAGAAAGAATCGTGGCTCGGCCGGTCTAGGTCAAGCCGAGACGTCTAGCCCTTCGGTGGCGACGTCCACCGCCAGCACCCTCGTGTCCTCCGAGCTCAAGGCGGCGATCACGCTCGCCTCCGTCTCGGGTGTGACGATGGCCAGCACCGACGGGCCCGATCCCGACCAGGCGGCGTGGAGGGCTCCCGCATCCCTGGCCCGCTTGACCAGCTCCGCGGTGCGCGGACGCGCCCGCGACCGCGGCTCCTCGTGGAGCTCGTCGCCGTGGGCGGCGGCGAACAACTGGGCGTCACCGGTGAGGAAACCGGCGACGAGCGCCGACGCCCTCGCCACGGTGCGGGTCGTCGTCGCCAGCGGCACCTTGGGCTCGAGGACCTGACGGGCCTCCGCGGTGAGGAAGATGTCTTTGGGGACGGCGACGACCGGCCGGATGCCGGGATGGATGGGGAGCCGCAGCGGACGCCCCTCCGGGGGAACGATCACCAGCCCGCCGTACACCGCCGCCGCGGCGTTGTCGGGATGGCCCTCCATGGAGGCGGCCAACTCGAAGACCCGGTCGCGGTCCACGCTTCCGGCGGTGGCGGCCAGGGCCGCGGCCGCCCCCGCGACGATCGCCGCCGCCGACGATCCGAGCCCGCGCCCGATGGGGATCTCGTTGTCGACCTTCAGAGCCAGCGGGCGGTCCTCTCCGACCGCGGCGCGGGCCGCCGCCAGCACCGCGTCGTCGGAGTCGGCATCCGGTGCTTGGCCCTCCCCGTGGTCTATGGACCAGGTGTCGGAGATGTCGGCCACGACACGACAACGCAGCCCGAGGGCGAGGGCCAGGACGTCGAATCCCGGGCCGAGGTTGGCCGAGGAGGCGGGAGCCGACGCCTCAGCCACGGCAACACCCCGGACAGTCCGCCGTTGAGGTATCCATCGTCTCAGAGTATCCGTCTGACCCGTCGGTCGCCTATTCCGGGATCACCCCGCCTGACGGCGGCCGTGCACCCGACCGAGGGCATACAGACCCGCTCCCAGCCCGGCGACGGCGACGCCCGAGCCGACGGCCGTCGCCGTGAGCTTCGCCTTGCGGGCGAAGCTGACCACCGGCCAGTTCCGTTCCCGGGCGATCCGGCGCAGTGTGGCGTCGGGGTTGACCGCCACCGGATGGCCCACCATCTCGAGGAGGGGGAGGTCGCTGCGTGAATCCGAGTAGGCGTAGCAGAGCCGCAGGTCGTAGCCCTTCTCCTCGGCCAGGCGCCGCACCCGGCCGACCTTGCCGGGCCCGTAACAGAACTCGGAGAGGAGCCGGCCGGTGTACACGCCGTCGACCACCTCCGATTCCGTGGCGATCACACCCGTCATCCCCAGGGCAGCCCCCAGGGGCCCGACGATCTCGACCGGCGACGCGGAGACGATGTAGGTGTCTCGGCCCATCTCGTGGTGCCGCTCCACGACCTGGCGGGTCTCGGGGCGGACGGAGGCGAGCAGTCGGGGGAGGATGTCGTCGTTGAGGGAGGTGAGCTCTTCCCGGCGACGTCCCCGAACGGCTTCGAGGATCCGGTCCCTCACCCGGTCCGGTTGGTCGTCGCTCCCTCCGGTGAGCCGAAAGCTGAGAGCGGCAGCCGCATCGCTCAACAGCTCCCGCGTCGAGACCATCCCCTTCCGCCACGCCACCCACCCGAACACGAAGGTGGACGCCCCGGCGATGAGGGTCCGGTCCAGGTCGAAGAAGGCAGCGGCGTCGCGTTCGCTCCGCTCGGCGGTCATGGCGGGATCGTAGACGTATCGGCCCGCCCCGCCACGGGGCTACGGTTTCGCCGATGAGCGAACTGCTCGGCCTCGACGAGATCCTCGCAGAACTGATCCTCGGGCTGGGCCTGGCCCTGATCGCCGGCAACGGCTACGCCTGGTACCGCCACCGAAAGGGCCAAAAGCCCGAGGGAGTGGAAGGCGAGTTTCGCGCCGGACGGGTCGCCTTCCTCCTCGTGGTCGGCGTGGTGATGGCCGTCTGGGGGAGCGTCTCGATGCTCACTACCTGACCGGCACGAGCGGCGCCGGTCCTGTGGTAGTTTGCGCTGTCGCCGCTCGCTCGAAGTGGATCCGCCCATGCCTCAGATCTCCAAGTGGCGCCTGTTCCTGACCGTCGTGGCGTTGGGGGCGGGCATCTACACCGTCTTGCAGACCCCGATCCAGTTGGGCCTGGACCTGCGCGGCGGCACCCAGATCGTCCTCGAGGCACAGGACACCCCCGAAGTGCAGGTCGACGCCGAGGTCACCGGCCGTGCCCTCGAAGTGCTGCGCCGCCGCGTGGATCAGTTCGGCGTGGCCGAGCCGACACTGCAGGTGTCCGGGGAACGGCGCATCATCGTCGAGCTCCCCGGCGTGACCGACCCCGACGAAGCGCTCGAGGTGATCGGCCGCACCGCCCAGCTCACGTTCCATCCGGTCCTCGCCTCCTACCCGCCGGGTGAGGGGCCAGACGACGTCGACGGCCGCGTCCTCCCCGACGAGTCCGGAGCGGAGCTGGTACTGGGCCCGGCCGCCGTGTCCGGCGACCAGGTCACCGGCGCCGGTGGCATCTTCGACGGTCTGCGGTGGGTGGTCTCCATCGAGTTCAACCGCGAGGGGGAGCGTGAGTGGGCCCAGCTCACTTCCGACGCCGCCTGTGAGCCCGCCGGGTCGCCCACCCGGCGGATCGCCATCGTCCTCGACGACCAGGTCATCTCCAGCCCGGAGGTGGCAGCCGACGTGCCGTGCGGCGTGGGGATCACCGGCGGCAACACGGTGATCACCGGTGGGTTCACCGAAGAGGAGGCCGAGGACCTGGCGCTGCTGATCCGCGCCGGCGCCCTGCCCGTTCCCGTCGAGGTCGTCGAACAGGGGACGGTGGGGCCGAGCCTCGGCGAGGCGGCAGTGAACGCCAGCATCGAGGCGGCGATCATCGGCGCCACCCTCACCATCCTCTACATGATCTTCTTCTATCGGGTGATGGGCCTGGTCGCCGCCATCTCCCTGGTGGTCTACGGGCTCCTGTCGTATGCAGCCCTCGCCACCCTGGGAGCGACCCTCACCTTGCCGGGCATCGCCGGTTTCGTGCTCGCCATCGGCATGGCGGTCGACGCCAACGTGCTGGTCTACGAGCGGGCCAAGGAAGAGCACGCCGCCGGCAGCGACGTCGGCAACGCCCTGGTGGCCGGGTTCAAGCGTGCCTGGTCGGCGATCGCCGATGCCAACATCACGACGCTGCTGGCGGCGATCCTCCTCATCTTCTACGCCTCCGGGGCGGTCCGCGGGTTCGGTGTCACCGTCTCCATCGGCGTGGTCGTCTCGATGTTCTCTGCGCTGGTGGTGACGCGGGTGATCCTGGAGCTGCTGACGCGCTGGTCGGCGCTGGGCGAGAACCCGCGGGTGATGGGGATGACGGTGGGTCACCGTTTCCTCACCTGGCTCGAGGAACGCAACCCCGACCTGCTGGGCGGGTGGAAGAAGTGGCTGGTCGTCTCCGCGGTCGCCGTGGTGGTCGCGGTCGCCGGCATCGTGGTGCGCGGTACGCGGTTCGGCCTCGAGTTCGAGGGCGGCCGCCTGATCGAGTTCTCCGTCGGCCAGGAGATCGACCTGGACGAGTTGCGCGGCGAGCTGGCCCAGTCGGGGATCGACCGCCCGCTGATCCAGGAGACCGGCGAGGGAAACATCGTGGTCCGCACGGAGCAGCTGACCGAAGCGGAAGAGACGGCGATGGCCGAGGCGGTGGCGGCTCTCGGCGGAGGAGCCGAGATCGTCCGGGACCAATTCGTCGGCCCCACCCTGGGAGCGGAGCTCCGCAACCGGGCGCTCATCGCCCTGGGTTTGGCTCTGGTCGTCCAGCTCGCCTACCTGGCGATCCGCTTCCGCTGGACCATCGGCCTGGCGTCGGTGGCGTCGCTGTTCCACGACGTGGTGATCCTCATCGGCTTGTTCGCCTGGATGGGCAAGACCTTCGACGGGGTGTTCCTGGCCGCTCTGCTCACCGTGATCGGCTACTCGGTCAACGACTCGGTGGTGATCTTCGACCGCATCCGTGAGCGCATGGGCTTGGAGCCGGAGAGGCCGCTGCCCGAGATCGCCAACGAAGCGTGCCTGCAGACGGTGCCCCGCACGATCAACACCGGCCTCGGGGCGATCCTGATCCTCGCCGCCCTGCTGGTGCTGGGCGGCGACACGCTGAGCGACTTCGCCCTCGCCCTCCTGGTGGGGATCGTGGTCGGCACCTACTCGTCGGTGTTCACCGCCACTCCGGTGGCCCTGGCGCTGGAAGAGCGGTTTCCCCGTCCCGAGCCGGAGCCCGAGACGCCGGCGCAACGGCGGGCCCGCCAGCAGAGAGAGCGGGCCAGGGCCCGTCGCTGAAGGCCTCTCTGCCGTCGCGGGCGCTACCTTGCGACCGGCAGGAGAGAAAGGAGGTCCGTGGCGTGAAGGCTGTCGTGTTCGAGAAGCCCGGAGAGATCGTGATCCGGGAGGTCGACGAACCCGAGCTCGGCCCCAACGACCTGCTGGTCGCTCCTCGCCACGTGGGCATCTGTCACTCGGACTTCGACCTTCTCGCCGGCAGCTACATCATCCCCGTCACCTTCCCCGTCGTCCCCGGCCACGAATGGTCGGGAGAAGTGGTGGCGGTCGGCTCGGAGGTCCGGGGGTTCCGCCCGGGCGACCGGGTCATCGGCGAATGCAACGTGAACGGAGGGGTCGACCATTTCGGCTTCTCGATCGACGGGGCGTTGGCCGAGGTGTTCAAGGTGCGGTGGGACTGGGTCCACAAGCTCGCCGACGAGGTGTCCTACCAGCAAGGAGCGCTGATCGAGCCATTCAGCTGCGCCTACTACGCCCTGGGCCAGATCGGCAGGCCCAACGCCTCCGACACCGTGGTCGTGCTCGGGGGCGGGACGATAGGTCTGAGCGCCGTGGCCGCGGCGGCGGCGATGGGCGCCCGGGTGATCCTCGTCGAACCGATGGAGCATCGGCGCTCCATCGCCCTCTCTCTCGGGGCCGACTCCACGATCGACCCTTCGTCGGCCGATCCGCAGGAGGCGCTCGCCGACCTGACCGGCGGCCGGCTCGCCGACGTCGTCGTCGAAGCGTCGGGCAACCCGAAGGTGATGGCCAGCGCCTTCGACCTGGCGGCACACCGGGGGCGCATCGTGTTCATCGGGATCAACATCGGCGACTCGGCCCCGGCGAAGCTGGGGCAGATCCAGTCCAAGGGGCTGCGAATCGTCGGCTCCATCGGATCGCCCGACATCTGGCCGGAGACGATCCGCTTCATCGCCGCCTCCGGGATCGACCTGTCGCCGATAGTGACGGCCACGTTCCCCTTCGAGAAGGCGCTGGACGCCTACGAGGCGGCCCAGCAGCGGGACGAACACATCAAAGTGCACATCACGAACCTCCCCTGAGAGGTCGGCGTCGGGGTGCGTGGCGCCGTCACCGAGCGAGGTTCGGGGCCACGTCGCTTGCCTGCGTCGAACGGAGGCGTCCTACAATGAACGGCGCTTTCGAGGGCGCGAGCCCTCGGAATGCGGGTGTAGTTCAATGGTAGAACACGAGCTTCCCAAGCTCGGAACGCGGGTTCGATTCCCGTCACCCGCTCGGAGCCCCCGGGACATCGGCCTGGGGGTTTCTTCGTGGATGGGCCTTGACACGTGCCGGAACCGGCCGATCGGTTCTCCATGGCTCCACTCAGGGTGCTCGCCGTAGACGACTCGCCCGTGATCGCCCGCCTGCTTCAGATCGCCCTCGGCGGGATCGCCGAAGTCACCACCTGCTCCAAGGCCGCCGCCGCCCGGGAGATGGGCACGTCGGCGGAATGGGACCTGGCGATCGTCGATCTGTCGATGCCGCACATCTCCGGGCTCGAGCTGGCGGAGACGTGGAGGAGCGCCGGAGCCTCCTACCCGGTGGTGATCCTGTCGGGCTACGACGCGCCCGGCACCATGCCCCCGGGTGTGTCGGCGTGGATGACCAAGCCCTTCTCCCCCGCCGAGTTGCGGTCGCTGGTGGAACGACTCACCGGCCGCGCCTCCGATTCGGCCTCCGCTCTGCCCGACGGATCCACGGCTGGTTAGCATCCCGCCCGTGATCTTTTCGGATCGGACCATCAGAGAAGCGCTCGCCGAAGGCCGCATCGGCATCGACCCGCTCGAGCCGAGCTACATCCAGCCCTCCAGCGTCGACCTGCGGGTGGATCGTCGTTTCCGGGTGTTCGAGAACCACCGCCACCCGGCGATCGATCCCCGTTCGCCCCAAGAGGACATCACCAAGCTGATCGAAGTCGACGAGGACGAGCCGTTCATGCTCCACCCCGGAGAGTTCGTGCTCGGCGCCACGCTGGAGCGGGTGCGGCTCGGGCTGGACGTCGTGGCTCGGCTGGAGGGGAAGTCTTCGCTGGGGCGCCTCGGGCTGCTGATCCACTCCACCGCCGGCTTCATCGACCCCGGCTTCGAGGGCGCCATCACCCTGGAGCTGTCGAACGTGGCGACCCTTCCGATCGCCATCTATCCGGGGATGAAGATCGGCCAGATCTCCTTCTATCAGCTGTCGACCCCCGCCGACCACCCCTACGGATCGCCCGAGCTGGGCTCGAAGTACCAGGGACAGACCGGCCCGACACCGAGCCGGGCTCATCGCGATTTCTCCTAAACCCCTGCGGGGATCGGCCGACAAGAACCAAGACAATCCACGGATTTCTCTCCCTCTCCCTCTCCCTCCCATCGGAGCTCCCTTCCTCCTCCGACCCTCCAGGATCCGTGGGCACGACCGGCCCCGGGCGCACGCCCGGGGCCGACCTCTGTGTGACCACTACCTGCGGTGTCGACCCGACCAGATCTCAGGTGATGTCGCGGCCCAGGTCGGCGAATCGCGTGAACTCGGGGAGGAAGGTCATCTTGACCGTGCCCGTAGACCCCGAGCGGTGCTTGGCGATGATGATCTCGGCCAGGCCCTTGTTCTCCTGGTCCTCGGGGTGGTAGTACTCGTGGCGGTAGATGAACATCACCACGTCGGCGTCCTGTTCGAGGCTGCCGCTCTCCCGCAGGTCCGAGAGGCGAGGCCGCTTGTCCTCCCTCGCCTCCAACGAGCGGTTGAGCTGGGACAGCCCGATGACCGGGACGTCCAGCTCCCGGGCCAGGTTCTTGAGGCTGCGGCTGATCTCGGCGATCTCCTGCTGTCGGTTCTCCCGGGCCGTGCCCTGCATCAGCTGCAGGTAGTCGACGATCACCAGAGCCAGTCCCTTCTTGCGCTTGAGCCGGCGGCACTTGGCGCGGATGTCGGTGACGGTGACGATCGGGGAATCGTCGATGTAGATCGGCGCCTGGTACATCCGGGAGGCGGCATCGACCACCCTCTGCCACAGAGGGCCGAGCTGGCCCGAGCGCAGCTTCATCGAGTCGACGCGGCCGACCGACGCCAGGATCCGCTGGACGATCTCCTCCTTCGACATCTCGAGGCTGAACAGCGCCACCGGCTTCTGCTGGAGGGCGACGTTGGTGGCGATGTTCATCGTCAGGGCGCTTTTTCCCATCGCCGGGCGGGCGGCGATGATCACGAGGTTGGCGGGCTGGAGCCCGGCCAGCTTCTTGTCCAGGTCCCGGAACCCGGTCGCCAACCCGGTCACTTCGCTGCCCTGCTGTTCGAGCTGCTCGATCCGCTCGAGGACTTCGGCGAACAGGGGACCGACCTCGATCATGCTCTGCGACGCCCGGCGCTCGGCGACGCTCAGCACCGACTGCTCGGCGCGGTCCATCACCGTGTGGATCTCCTCGTCGAGGTCGAAGGCGATGTTGGTGATCGCCGCTCCTGCCCGGATCAGCTCGCGGCGCCGGGCGTTCTCCTCGACGATGTCGGCGTAGTGGTCGATGTTCGAAGTGACCGGCACAACGTCGACGAGCCGGGTGAGGTAGGGAACGCCCCCCACCTTCTCCAGCTCGCCCGTGCGTCGCAGCTCTTCGGCCAAGGTGACGGCGTCGATCGCCTGGTTGTTGTCGTAGAGGCGGCGCATCGCCTCGAAGATGGACTGGTGAGCGGGGACGTAGAAGTCCTCCGGATGGACCCGATCCATGACGTCGTTGGCCGCGTCCGGGGACAGGAGCACCGCTCCGAGGAGTGACTCTTCGGCCTCCCGGGAGTGCGGGGGCACACGCTGAGCAGAGCGGGGTACTTCGCCGTTCACGTCTCTCTTCCGTCCGTTGTGAAGGGTTCTTACACGTCAGGTGGGTCAGGTTTCGGGTGACGTGAGGGGAAGTGATCCGAACCTACCCCACCGTCCGCGGGTCGGGAAAACCATCCTGCAGGTGGGGTTTCGCGAGTCTCTCCACCGACGCGAACGACCGCCCGGGGCGCCCTCGCCGGGGCTCCCGGACGGTCGAAGAAACCGCCTATCAGGCGGGGATCACGTCCAGGGTGATGGGGAACTGGACCTCGGGGTGCAGCACCACCTGGACGTCGTGGAGCCCGATCTCTCGGATCGGATTCTCGAGGTGGATCGCCTTGCGGTCGAGCTCGACACCGGTGAACTTCTTGATGCCCTCGACGATGTCGGCGACGCCGACGGAGCCGTAGAGCTTGCCCTCGTCGCCGGCCTGGGCGGCGATGACGACACGAGTGCCGACCAGCTGGGTGGCGATCCGCTCGGCCTCCTCCTTGGCCTGGCGCTCGGCCTCCTCACGGGCGCGGCGCAGGGCCTCGGCGGTGCGGATGGCTCCTTCGGTGGCCTTGACGGCCTTCTTCTTCGGCAGCAGGAAGTTGCGGGCGTAGCCGTCGGCCACGTCGACGACGTCCCCCTTCTTGCCGAGCGGCGGAACGTCGGAAGTGAGTATCAGCTTCATTTCGTCGCGACGTAGGGGAGGAGCGCCATCTCCCGGGCGTTCTTGATCGCCCGGGCGACCTGACGCTGGTGGTACGGGCAGTTACCGGTCACACGACGGGAGCGGATCTTCGCTCGGTCGGACATGAACTTGCGGAGCAAGGCCACGTCCTTCCAGTCGATGACGGTGTTGGGGTCCTTGCAGAACTGGCACACCTTCTTCTTGGTGCGCCGGGTCTCGGCGGCTGATCCGCGCCGCTTGCGTCGTTCCTTGGCTTTCTTTGCCATCTTCGTTCGGTTCTCCTGTGGTCGTCAGAAAGGTGCTTCGTCGGGCCCGTAGTCGTCGCGGGCGACGGGACCGGGGGGAACGCTGCGAGGAGCCGAGTCGGCCTCCCAGTCACCACCCCCGGCGCGGGCCGTCTTGGTCACGGATGCGGTGGCCCAGCGCAGGCTCGGGCCGATCTCGTCGATCTGGATCTCGACGACGGAGCGACGCTCGCCTTGCTCGGTCTCCCAGGTGCGCTGCTCCAGGCGACCGGTGATGATCACACGGGTCCCCTTCTGGAGCGACTCGGCGACCGCCTCGGCCTGCTCACGCCAGCACGTGGCGGTGAAGAAGCTGGTGTCTTCCTGCCAGTCGCCGGTCTGACGATCCCGCCAACGGCGGTTGACGGCGACGCGCAGCTTCGCCATCGCCACACCGGAGGGGGTGAAGCGGAGCTCGGGGTCATCGACCAGGTTGCCGACGAGCGTCACGGTATTGGACATCTGGGGTCTCCTTCCCTGGCTCTCCTGCCTCCCCGACTATGCCGCAGGGCAGGGACGCCGTCCATAGGAATGTCAGTCGACGCGGACGATCTTGTGGCGGACGACGTCGTCGGAGAGCGAGAGCACCCGGTCGAGATCGTCGATCGCCTCGGTCCCGGCGGCGAACTTGACCACCGAGTAGAAACCCTCGTTGATGTGGTCGATCTCGTAGGCGAAGCGCCGCTTGCCCCACAGGTCCGTGTTCTGGATCTCGGCGCCCCGGCTGGTGAGGAACGTCTCGACTTCCTTCACCTTCGCCTGCACGTCAGACTCGGCCAGCTCCGGCCGATGGATGGTCATGACTTCGTAGACGCGCAATGTGTCACCTCCTGTGGACATCCTCTGCGGAAGGCCCCACCGTCGATGGTGGAGCAGGGGTACGGCGACGCCGACGGCGCGGAACGCCGACGCCGGAGTTCCTGTGAGTGTAACTGGATCCGGCTTCCCCACCCAAAGGTCACGGGAGCGAGAGCGTCGGGTCCTCCCCCAGATCCAGGGACCCGGCCGGCACCTCCAGGGCATAGCGAGCGGGAGCGTCGATCGAGTACGTCGGGCACGGCTCCTCCTCGCAGGGCACCATCTCGAGCCGCCCCACCCCGGCGCCGGTCTCGTCGAAGAAGTAGATGTCGAGCGGGATGAGGGTGTTGCGCATGGTGAACGCCACCGACCTCTGCGAGCCGAGGTCGAAGAGCATCCCGTCCAGGTCCCCGAGGTTCTCGACCCCCATCAATCCCCGGGACCGGGTCTGGGGAGTGTCGGCTAGAGCCACGAGCAGCACCCGTCCATCGATCGTCACCGAGATCACTTCGGGGTCGACGAGATCCCCCGCATCGATCTCGCCGGTGGTGGCCGGCGGGTCCGTCGCCTCGGTCGGTGGCTCCACCGTGACGGGCGAGACGGTCACGCTCGGCAGGGGGCGCGGGTCGTCGGAGGCGACGACGCACGCCGCCAGCGCCGCGGCCAGGAGGAGGCTCAGTCGTCGGAAAGCCGGCCCTCCAGCTCCCGGGCGACGTCGTCGGGCAGGTGGTAGCTCTCCGCTTCGCCGGGGAACGCCCCCGAGCGGACGTCGGCCACGAAGGTGGACATGGCAGCGACGCCGCGTTCGGCGAACTCCTCGTACTTGCGCACGAACTTGGGGTACCGCCCGAAACCGAGGCCCAACAGGTCGGTGTAGACCAGCACCTGCCCGTCGGTGTGCGGGCCCGCCCCGATCCCGATCGTCGGCACCGACACCTGCTCGGTCACCATGCGGGCGACCACGTCGGGAACCCCTTCGAGGACGATGGCGAACACTCCGGCGGCTTCCAGTTCCTTCGCCTCTTGGACGAGCGCTCGGGCGGCTTCGATCTCCCGTCCCTGGACCCGGTAGCCGCCCATGGCGTGCACGGACTGGGGGGTGAGGCCGAGATGGCCCATCACCGGGATCTCGGCCGAGATCAGGGCGTCGATCATCGGCACGCGGCGGTGGCCGCCTTCCAGCTTCACCGCCTCCGCTCCCCCCTCCCTGACCAGACGGCCGGCGTTGCGCAGCGTGTCCTCTCTCGAGATGTGGAAGCTGAGCCAAGGCATGTCCACCACCACCAGCGGGTCGGGCTCGGCGCGCCGCACCGCCTGGGCGTGGAGGACCATGATGTCGATGTCGACTCCCAGCGTGTCGTCCATGCCGTGGACGACGTTGGCGACCGAGTCGCCCACCAGGATGATGTCGACGCCCGCCTCGGAGGCCATGCGCGCCGACGGATAGTCGTAGGCGGTGACCATCGTGAGCTTCGGCCCGCCCTTGCGGGCCCGTACGTCGGGGACGGTGATCTTGTCACCCATGAGGACTCCTCTCTCCCCACCGCGCCTGGTTGGGGGATGTCGTCGCTGTCGGTTGCGTCCGACCGTCGCCTGAGAGGACCTCGGCCGCCCTCGGGGTCGCCCGTGTCCGGATCGACGGAACGACCCCAGTCTATCGACCCCTCCTCGCCTGCTCAGCCCAGGTCGAGTGCCTGGACGGCGTCTCCGAGGACGTAGACGCCGACGAGGAACAGCACCCAGGCCGTCATCTCCCCCGAGTTGCGGCTCATCCACCCTTCCACCCTGTGGAGGAACGGGGCGATCCGGTCGTGCCACAGGAAGCGGATCACGGCCAGCACGAGGGCGGGGAGCACCATCACGACGCAATAGCCGGCCAGGACCAGCGCCGATCCCCCGAGCCCGAGGCCGGAAGCGGTGAGGAGCCCGATCGCCCCCAGGTACGGCACCATCGAGGCTGCCTCCACCGAGGTGGCGGTGAGCGCCAGCGTCACCACCCCGGCCGCCGAGCCCTCGGCGCTGACGGCTCGGTCGCGCCATCGCTGCATGCGGCTCGGCCCCCGGGCAGCGCGGCGGGCGGCCTTCTTCGCCTTCCCCTCCTTCGTCCACGGCTCGATCGTGATCCCCAGCACGACCAGCACGATGGCCAGCCCCAGTTGAGCGAACCGCACCGGCCGCAAGGCGAGCAGACGGTCGAAGGTGGAGGTGAACCAGTCGAGGCCCGACAGGAGGGCGACTCCCAGGGCGAAGTAGAACGCGGCCACGGTGCCCAAGAACAGGAGCACACGGTGGGGCGAAGGCCGGCCCGGGGACAGCAGCAGCCAGAGAGGGATCAAGAGGGTCCCGAAGCTGGTGCTGTCGATCAGGGCCAGCACGGCCAACGGGATCAACAATCCTGCTTCCACGTCGCCTGTTTTAGCACAGTTGTGCTACAACGTGTACATGCCGCGGTACGTGGACGAGACGGCTCGCCGTCGACTGATCGCCGAAGCCACCATGCGCCTCGTGGCCGCCGATGGCCTGCAGGCAGCATCGGTGCGGAGGATCGCCGACGAGGCAGGGCTGTCGATGGGGTCGCTCCGCCACTATTTCCGGTCCCAGGACGAGCTGATCGTCTACACGATGAGGCTGATCCGCGACCGGGTGCGAGACCGCATCCAGAAACTCGACCTGCCTCCAGACGACCCCGTGGCCGCCGCCACCACCCTCCTTTCCGAGCTGATCCCGCTCGACAGGGATCGGATGGCGGAGTTCGAGGTGTGGCTGGCGCTGTCGGGGCGTTCCCTGGTCAATCCGGCCTTGGCGGAGGTCCGGGAGCAGTCCGACACCGACATCCGCCGGCTGTGCGAACGCGTGGTGCGCTGGTTCTGCGGGGACGCCGAAGACGAAAGGATCCGCCTCGAGACCGAACGGCTCTACGCCCTCGTCGACGGGCTGGCACTCCACCGGGCGATGCAGCCGGATGCGACGACCACGGAAGCGGTCGTGGCGACGCTACGCCGTCACCTGGAGGCCTTGCGCGGGGACTGAGGTCAGCGGGAGGCCATCGCGACCCGCCGCGCCCAGGCGATGTCGGCAGCCTGCTCCTCCGCGCCCCCCGGCGTCTCGACGACGACGGGGCAGTCGACCGCCGCCACCACCGCGGCGAGGAGATCCTCGGGGATCTCACCGTCCCCGATGTTGGCGTGACGGTCCCGGCGGGAGGCGAAGGGATCCCGGGAGTCGTTGAGGTGGACGAGGTCGATCCGGCCGGTGATGTCGAGGACCTTTCCCACCAGCTCGTCGAGCGGCTCGCCTCCCGCCCAGGCGTGGCAGGTGTCGAGCACGAACCCCACTCCCCGATCGCCGACCGCCGCCCACAGGCCCGCCAGCTGCTCGAGGCGGCGGGCCACCGCCTTGTCGCCGCCGGCGGTGTTCTCGATCAGGACCGGCACGCTGGTCTCGAGCTGGTCGAGCGCCTTCTTCCAGCGGTCGTAGCCCTCGGACACGTCGCCGTCGCCGGTGACGTGCCCGCCGTGGACCACCACCCCGGCGGCTCCGATCTCGGCCGCCGCGTCGCACGTTTCCTGGAGGATGCGGCGACTCGGGATCCGGACCCGGTTGTTGTCGGCGCACAGGTTGATCAGATACGGGGCGTGCACGTAGATCGGGATGTCGGCCGACGCCAGATCGGCGGCGTCGGAGCGGGGCACCGGCTTCCTCCACGACTGCGGGTTCGAGAGGAAGATCTGTACGACGTCCGCCCCGCGCGCTCGGGCTTCCCCCAGCGGGTCGGCGGCCGGCACGTGGGCTCCGATCCGTCTCATGGCTGCGGCGGACGATGCCGGGCGACCGTGATGGCGTGATCGACGATCGTCTTCACGACGTCGTCGGGGCGGCGGTCCCAGTCGGTGGCGAACAGCGCCACCGTTCGCTCGTCGAAGCGCCGCCCCGACCAGGGGTTGTCGGGAAGGAGGTCGGGCTCTTTGACCTCGATGATCAGGACCTCGACGTCCTCCTCGTCGTCTTCGAGGGTGCCGGCGTCGATGTCGTAGAGGGAGAACCAAGGCAGGACGGTCATCGGCCGGAATGGCCCATTCATCCGCACGTGGAGCCCTTCCTCGGTGGTGACCAGCAACGGGGCGGGAAAGAACAGCTCTTTGAGACCCCACGCCAGGACGACGCCGCCCACGACCACCAGCGCCCACGCCCAGATGGTGTCGCGCATGTCGAGGCTCTGGGGGTCGGAATCGAACACGAAGTCGCTCACCCAGCCGATGATCCGCTGGTGCCACAGCACGTCCACCCCCACCACCACGGCGGGGATGGCAGCCAGGGAGGCCAGCCACGTCTTGAGAGTGGACCGATGGACCACCAGCGGCTCGAACAGGGGCTCCGGGGAGGTTCGGGGCGGAGCCATCGGCTCGCTGGTCACAGTTCGACTCCGAGGTCCTCGGGCAGGACCAAAGCCACGTAGGGGATGGAACGGGACGCCATCGAGGTTCCAACGGTACCCCCGGACCGGTCGAACAGAGAGATCGCCTGCACCACTACCAGGCCGGCCGACTCGGCGACGTCGATCGCCTCCAGGAAGGCGCGGCCCGTGGTCGTGGTGTCCTCAAGCACGGCGACGCGCCTTCCCGGGCCGACCGGGCCGACGAGCCGCCCTCCGGCCCCGTGGTCCTTCTCGGCCTTGCGGATCGAGAACGCGTCCAGGCGACCCCCTGAATGGGTGGCCGTCGCCACGGCGATGGGGTCGGCGCCCATCGTCATTCCCCCCACCGCTTCCACCTGGGGGTCTAGCACCTCCAACACGGCCTGGGCGACCAGCACCGAGCCCGTCCCTGAGAAGGTGGTCTGGCGGGCGTCCATGTACCAGTCGGCCACGGCTCCGGACGCCAGCCGGAAGGGGCCGTCGGTGCGCAGGGAGTGAGCGCGGAGATGGTCGATCAATGCCTGACGAGGGGCCATGGCCGACGAATGGTAGAAGCCGCAGGGAATGCGGCAGCCCGGATCTCTATCGTCGGGACGGAATGGACGTGGTCCGGATCGCGAACTGCTCGGGATTCTTCGGCGACCGCCTGAGCGCGGCCCGGGAGATGGTCGAGGGTGGCCCCATCGACTTCCTCACCGGTGACTACCTGGCCGAGCTGACGATGGCGCTCCTGTGGCGCAGCCGCCGCCGCGACCCGTCCCGGGGCTACGCCCACACGTTCCTCCGCCAGATGGAGGAGGTGATCGGCACCTGCCTGGACCGCGGCATCAGGGTCGTGACGAACGCCGGCGGGCTCGCCCCCGACCGGCTCGGAGGGGAACTGGAGGATCTCGCCGCCCGGCTCGGCCTGTCGCCGACCATCGCCACCGTGACGGGCGACGACCTCACCGGCCGAGTCGCCGAGCTGGAGATCCTGTCGCCCCGCGACCGGGCACCCGTCGACCCCGCCGGGATCCTCACCGCCAACGCCTACCTCGGCTGCGCCGGGATCGTCGCCGCCCTCGACCGGGGGGCCGACATCGTCGTGTGCGGACGGGTCACCGACGCCGCCTTGGTGATGGGCCCCGCCGTCCACGCCTTCGGTTGGCGACCCGACGACTGGGACCGCCTCGCCTCGGCCCTCGTCGCCGGCCACGTCCTGGAGTGCGGCGCCCAGACGACCGGCGGCAACTTCTCGTTCTTCCGGGAGGTCCCCGGCCTCGAGCACGTCGGCTTCCCCCTGGCGGAGCTTCGTCCCGACGGCAGCTTCGTCGTCACCAAGCACCCCGGGACCGGGGGGACGGTCACTACCGAGACCGTCACCGCCCAGCTGCTCTACGAGATCGGCGGGCACCGCTACGCCAACCCCGACGTGACCGCCCGCTTCGACACGATCCGCCTCCGCCAGGCCGGGCCCGACCGGGTGGAGGTGAACGGCGTGGTCGGTGAGCCCCCTCCCCCGGAGCTGAAGGTGGCCGTGACCCGGCTGGGCGGCTACCGCAACCAGGTGACCTTCGTCCTCACCGGCCTCGACGTCGAAGCCAAAGCCGAGGCCGCAGAACGCGCCCTCTGGCACGCCGTCGGCGGGCGGGAGCGTTTCTCGGCCGCCCACGTGGACCTGATCCGGAGCGACCGGGAGGACCCCCCCACCAACGCCGAGGCGATGGCGTACCTGCGCATCACCGTGTACGACCCCGACGCCGAGAAGGTCGGACGGGCGTTCTCCAACGCCGCCGTCGAGATGGCGCTCGCCCACTACCCCGGCCTGTTCCTCACCTCGCCCCCTGCCGAAGCCTCCCCCTACACGATCTTCGAGCCCGGAGTGGTTTCCCGCCGCGACGTCCCGATGACGGTGACGGTGGGCGGGGAGACGTTCACGGTCTCGAGCGAGGTCCCCGCCACCCGCAGGCTGGGTGGAGACGAGCCGGTAGACGTCCCCGAACCGGCACCGGAGGGCGAGACGGTGGTGGCGCCGCTGGGCGAAGTCGTCGGCGCCCGCTCCGGCGACAAGGGAAGCGACGCCAACGTCGGCGTGTGGGCACGCGACCCGGAGGCGTTCCCGTGGCTGGCCCACACCCTCACGGTCGAGGAGTTCCGCCGGCTCGTCCCGGAAGCCTCCGCGCTCGAGGTCGAACGGCACGTCTTCCCCAACCTCGGCGCCCTCAACTTCGTGGTGAGAGGGCTCTTGGGCCAGGGCGCGGCCGCCAATCCCCGGGTCGATCCGCAGGCGAAGTCGCTCGGCGAATACCTCAGGTCGAAGCGGATCCCGATGCCGGCGGAGCTCCGTCGCCGAGTATGAGTCGTGCGGAGCACAGGCAAATCCGGCGACGGTCGTTACCATTTCCGGTCGGTGAAGCGCCCCTCCGACCTCCTCTACAAGCTGTACGAAGACCGGCTGGTCCGTTCGCTCGACCCGACGCGCCTGCCCCGGCACCTGGGAATCGTGCTCGACGGGCACCGCCGCTACGCCCGCCAAGAGGGCCTCCCCAGCTACACGGACTCCTACCGGGCGGGGATGCGGCGCTTCGAGGAGTTCCTCGGCTGGGCGGAAGAGCTGAGCATCCCGGCGGTGACCGCATGGGTCCTGTCCCGGGAGAACCTGGCCCGACCCCGCGAGGAGCTCGACCCCTACTTCGACGTCCTCATCGAGCTGTTCGGGCGCCTCCCGGACATCTGCGAACGCTACGACATGTCGATCCGGTTCATCGGATCGCTGGACCTGCTCCCCGATGACGTCGTGGCCGCGGCGAAGGCGGCCGAAGCGGCCCGGCCCGACGGCCGGCACCGCCTCAACATCGCCATGGGTTACGGGGGACGTCAGGAGATCGTCGATGCCGTCCGCGACCTGATCGGCGAGCTGGCGGCGAAAGGCATCCCCCCCGAGGAGATGCCCAACCACATCGACGCCGACGCGCTCGCCCAGCACATGTACTCGGCCGACCTGCCCGACCCGGACCTGCTGATCCGCACCTCCGGCGAGTCGCGGCTGTCGGGCTTCCTCCTGTGGCAGTCTGCCTACGCCGAGTTCGTGTTCGTCGACGTCTACTGGCCGGCGTTCCGCCGGGTCGACTTCCTGCGGGCGATCCGCGATTTCAGCCGCCGGGAGCGCCGGTTCGGCCGCTGACGCTCACAGGTGCGGCGCCACCTCTTCGGCCAGCCGGCCCATCAGCTCGATCTGGGGCTCGAGCTCGAGCGTCGAGAAGTAGCTGCGGGTGACGAACTCGACGTGGACGCCGGCCTTCTCGCGGATGCCCAGGAGCGTCTCGACGATCTGATCGCTCGGCCCGGCGATCACCTCGCGGTCGAACACCTTCGATAGCTGCTCCTCGGTGGGTCGAGGGGCGGCCGGAGGCGGCCCGGAGCGGCGAGCCGACGCGGACATGTCCGAGTACTTCCACCGCATGTGCCAGACGTGGCCGCCGTAGACCTCCCGGGCCTTCTCGTAGGAGTCGGCGGGAAGCATCACCGAGTAGTGGACGATGCGCAGCCCGGAGGGGTCGCGTCCGATCCTCTCGCATTCGTCGCGCAGCCATTGGACCTGTTCGAGGAACTTGTGAGCGGGGGCGTTGGAGAAGATGCCGTCGGCGAGACGGGCCGCCCGCCGGATCGCCGGCTCGGCGCCGCCGCCGATCAGGACCGGGATCGGGGCCGACGGCTTGGGCCGCACCGCCAACTCCGGCAAGGAGTAGACGGATCCTTCGTGGCGGAACGGCTCACCCGACCAGGCCCGGGGCAGGATCTGGAGGATCTCTTCCATCGCCCTTCCCCGCCGGGAGATGTCGGCACCGAACGCCTCGAACTCGACGTCGACCCATCCCAGCCCCAGGCCGAGAGTGAACCGGCCATGGCTGAGGAGGCTGACGGTGGCGGCGTCCTCGGCGAGGCGCAGCGGGTCGTGGAGAGGGGCGAGGATCACCCCGGTCCCGATCTCGATCGTGGAGGTGGCCGCGGCGAGGGCTCCGCTCACCACCGCCAGTGACGGCATGTAGCCGTCGTCGACGAAGTGGTGCTCGGAGGTCCACACCGACGAGAACCCCAGCCTCTCCGCCTCGCGGGCCACGGCGATGGTCTCGTCGTAGGCGCGTTGCCAGTCGTCCTCCCCCGGCCGGATCTGTCCGGTCAGGAGCCCGAAACCCAAGCTCACATTCCCTCCGTTGGTCTCGACTCGCCTGCGAACCGTACCCGAGGGCCCCTTATTCCACCCGCCGGTCCTAGCATCGGCTCGTGGAGATCGAGCGAGTCACCTGGGGCAGGATGCAGAACCCGATTCGGGGGGTGCTGCACGGCTCGGCTGCCCTGGTGGCGGCCGTGGGCTGCGCCTTCCTGGTGGTGTGGGCCGCCGACGACCGCATCCTCCTGCCGGGGGCGGCTCTGTTCGGCCTGGCTCTGGTGACGATGTTCTCGGTGTCGGCCCTCTACCACTCGGTGCCGTGGAGCGAGACGTGGAAGCGCCGGATGCAGCGGCTCGACCACTCGGCGATCTTCGTGGTGGTGGCGGCGACGTTCACCCCCCTCGCCCTCGCCGCCCTCGACGGAGTGGCCCTCGTCGCCGGGCTGACCCTGGTGTGGGGGATCGCCATCGTCGGCATCGTCCTCAAGTTCGCCCTCCGCGAGCCGCGCACCGCGGTGTCGGTGGGGCTGCAGCTGGCGATGGGCTGGAGCGCGCTGGTGTGGATGCCGTGGTTCACCGAACGGCTGGGATGGAACGCGGTGGCGCTGATCCTGGCCGGCGGGCTGTGTTACACGGTGGGGACGATCGTGTACGCCCTCCGGCGTCCCCGGCTGTTCCCGCGGACGTTCGGCTACCACGAGCTGTTCCACGTGCTCGTCATCGGCGGCGCCGGCCTCCACTACTGGGCGATCGCAGCGGTGGTTGCCTGACGGGGAGCCTCTTCGAGGTCTCTACCCTGAGCGAATGCCTCGATTGAACTCGGCGCTCCAGGCTCTCTACGGCCGGGTTCTCCGCCGCAACCCGGGCGAGGCGGAGTTCCACCAGGCCGTCCACGAAGTGCTGGAGTCGCTCGACCTGGTCACGATGAGGCATCCGGAGTACCTCGAGAGCGGCATCATCGAGCGGATCTGTGAGCCCGAGCGGCAGATCATCTTCCGGATCCCGTGGGTCGACGACTCCGGGAAGGTGAGGATCAACCGGGGTTTCCGCGTCGAGTTCAACTCGGCGCTCGGCCCCTTCAAGGGAGGGATGCGCTTCCACCCCTCGGTGTATCTCGGGGTGATCAAGTTCCTCGCCTTCGAGCAGACGTTCAAGAACGCCCTCACCGGCCTGCCGATCGGGGGCGCCAAAGGCGGCTCCGACTTCGATCCCAAAGGCAAGAGCGAAGGCGAGATCATGCGCTTCTGCCAGTCGCTGATGACGGAGCTGTACCGCTATCTCGGCGAGCACACCGACGTGCCCGCCGGGGACATCGGAGTCGGCGAGCGCGAGATCGGCTACCTGTTCGGCCAGTACAAGCGGATAACGAACCGCTTCGAGTCCGGCGTCCTCACCGGCAAGGGGCTGTCTCTGTCCGGCTCCACCGTCCGCAAGGAAGCGACCGGATACGGGGTGGTGATGTTCACCGAGCACATGCTCGCCACCCGCAACAAGACGCTCGACGGATGCCGGGTCGTGGTGTCGGGGTCCGGCAACGTCGCCCTGTACGCCATCCAGAAGGCCACCCAGATGGGGGCGACGGTGGTCGCCTGCTCGGACTCGACGGGCTACGTGCACGAGCCGAAGGGCCTCGACCTCGACCTGCTCTTCCAGGTGAAAGAGCACGAGCGGCAGCGCCTCTCCGAGTACGCCCGCCGCCGGGGCAGAGGCGTCGAGTACGTCGAAGGCGGTCGTGTGTGGAATGTCCCGGCGGAGGTGGCCCTCCCCTGTGCCACCGAGAACGAGCTCGACGTCGAAGACGCCAAGCAGCTGATCGAGAACGGCGTCGTGGCAGTCGCCGAGGGCGCCAACATGCCGACCACGCCGGCGGCGATCGACCTGTTCCAGGAGGCGGGAGTGCTGTTCGGGCCCGGCAAGGCCGCCAACGCCGGCGGTGTCGCCACCAGCGCCCTGGAGATGCAACAGAACGCGTCCCGCGACTCGTGGTCGTTCGAGTACACCGAGCAGCGCCTCGCCGAGATCATGGAGGGCGTCCACGAGCGTTGCGCCACCGCCGCCGAGCGCTACGGACGACCGGGCGACTACGTGCTGGGCGCCAACATCGCCGGGTTCATGCGGGTGGCGGACGCCATGCTGGCCCAAGGAGTCATCTGAGCCCGTAACGTACGGCGCCATGGAACGGCGAGCCCTGGTCTGGTTGCTGGGCGCCGCCGTCCTGTGGGGGACCACCGGGACCGCGCAGGCCCTCGGCGAGGCGGAAGGGTCGCCCCTGTCGGTGGGGGCGGTGCGACTGGCGATCGGGGCCGCCGGGCTGCTCGTCCTCGGATGGAGGCACCTCCGCCGGACCCCCCTCCGCTGGTTGGCCGTGGGCGCGGCGGCTATGGCCGGATACCAGGTGGCGTTCTTCGCCGGGGTAGCGCGAGCGGGTGTCGCCTTGGGCACCGTGGTGGCCATCGGCAGCGCCCCCGTGGTCGCCGGCATCGCCGACTGGGCCGTTCGGAGCGAGCCGCCGACCCGGCGCTGGTGGGCGGCCACGGCCCTGGCCGTGACCGGCGTGGCCCTCATCGCCGGGCAACCAGAGGCGGTGGACGCGGGCGGAGTGGCGCTGGCGGTGGCGGCGGGTGTCGCCTACGCCGTCGCCACCTTGGCCTCCAAGTACCTGGTCGAGGTGGTGCCCCCGACGACGGCGATGGCGGCGATGTTCGGCGTCGCCGCCATCCTCCTCGCGCCCCTCCTGCCGACTGCCGACCTCCGCTGGCTGGGACGTCCCGCCGGGGCAGCCGCCGCGTTGTGGCTGGGCCTGGGCGCCACCACTGCCGCCTATGTGGCGTTCGCCCGCGGGCTGCGTTTCGCCACCGTGGGTCAGGCGGCGACGGCGGGGCTGGCCGAGCCCGCCACGGCGACGCTGCTCGGTGTGCTGCTGATCGGCGAACGCCCGCCGGGGCGGGCGTGGCTGGGCGTGGCCGCGGTGGTGGTGGCCCTGACGGTGCTGGCGACGAGCCCGGTCAGCGCCGGAGCAGCCACGATTCTTCGCGGCAGAGGTCCTGGACTTCGTCGGGGTCGACCGGGACGTGGGCGGTGAGGTTCTCGTGCCCGCCATCGACCACGACGATGTCGTCTTCGATCCGGACCCCCAGCCCCACGAACTCCTCCGGCACCTCGAACTCGACCTTCTCGGCCTCCTCGAGCGCCTGCTCCTGCCGCTTCCTGGCGGCGTTTCCCTCCAGGATCCGCTCCTCGGTCCATCGGTCGAGGTCGTATTCGAGGAGGGCGAACGATCGCTTCGGCTTCGTGAGGTCGAAGTACAGGCCCGGTTCGACGGTGAACACCATCCCGGGCTCGAGGAGCCGGCTCTCGCCGTCGACTCGGTAGAAGCCCCGGTCGTGGACGTCGAGGCCGAGCCAGTGGCCGGTGCCGTGGAAGTAGTACTGGCGGTAGTGGTGCATCCGCAGCGACTCTTCGATCCCGAGGGGGAGCAACCCCAGGTCGACGAGACCTTCGGTCAGGACCCGCACCGCGGTGTCGTGGAGGTCGTGCCACTTCGTGCCGGGCTCGACTTTCTCGATGGCGGCCCGTTGGGCGGCGAGGACCACTTCGTAGAGGGCGCGCTGGGGCGCGGTGAACGTGCCGTTGATCGGGAACGTTCGGGTGATGTCGGCCGAGTAGTAGTCGACTTCGGCGGCGGCGTCGATGAGCAGCAGGTCGCCCTCTTCCATCTCCCGGTCGTTCTCGACGTAGTGGAGGATGCAGGCGTTGGGGCCGGAGGCGACGATCGACGGGTATCCGTTGCGGGGTGAGCCCGCTTCTCGCCACACGTACTCCATCGCCGCCTGCACCTGGTACTCGTACAGGCCGGGGCGGGCGAACCGCATCGCTTCCCGATGCCCCTCGGCGGACAGCAGGCAGGCGGCGCGCATCGACTCGAGCTCCTCGTCGGACTTGATCAGCCTCTGGGCGGCCAGCGGCACCGATATGTCTCGCACCGCTTCGGGGACGGGCCGGCCGTACCGCTCGCGGTAGGAGCGGGCCTTGTGGAGGAGGCCGACGACGCGGCTGTCGTGGTTGGGGTCGCCCATCTGGTACCACAGCACGGAGCGTCCGACCATCAGCCGGGGCAGGATCTCGTCGAGGCGGTCGATCTCGTAGGCGGCGTCGGCGCCGAAACGCTCCTTGGCCCCTTCCACCCCGACCCGGTAACCGGTCCACGCCTCCATCTCCGGGTCGCGGGGCCGCACGAAGAGGACGAACTCGCCATCCGGGTGCCCGGGGGCGATGACACAGACGGCGTCCGGCTCCTCGAAGCCGGTGAGGTAGACGAAGTTGGAATCCTGGCGGAACGGGTGGTGGACGTCGTCGTTGCGGACCACCTCCACGGCGGCGGGGACCACGGCGATGCCGTCGGTGCCGATCGCTTCTGCGAGTTGCCGGCGGTGGTCGGCGAATCGGTCAGCCATGGCCATACGCTAACCCGCCACCGCCAGGTCGACCACGAGCGGGAAGTGGTCCGAGCCGAGGGGCGGCCCCAGGCGGCGGTCCACCACGACCAGGTCGGGGGTGTGGACTAGGTGGTCGATCGGCACGCGGAGCAAGAGGCTCCACAGCCCGCCGGTGGCGGGGAACGTCGCCGAGATCCCGAAGCCCCTCTGGGAGTTGACGAGGTCGGTTTCGGCGAGGAGCTTGCGGAACGGGTACGACCAGGGGGTGGCGTTGAAGTCGCCGGTCACCACGTTCGGCCCCTCCTGGCTCGCCGACCACGCCGCCGCGAAGTCGATCTGGGCGTTGCGCAGTGCCGACCGCCGGGACGTCGTCGGCGCCAGGGGATGGATGCCGAGCACGGCGACGCCGTCGTGGACCACCTCGACGGCCCGGGCCCCTCCGGTCGTGAACCCGTAGCTGGTGACCGGGTCTCCGGGGCGGGAGAGCACCAAGGTGCCGAAGATCAGCTCCTCGGAGCGGGAGCGGGTGACCTCGTACTCGAGGTCCGCCGCCTCGATGGCCAGCTCCCAGGGCCGGGACGCCTCGTGGAGGAAGGCGATGTCGGGGTCCTCCTGGCGGATGTAGTTGATGACCTCGCCGAAGCTCTCGTTGCTGGCGAGGAGGTTGAACGACATGATCCGGATCGTCTCCCCGCCACCGGCGGCCTCCGGTGGCCCGCCCAGATAGAGCGGGGCGACGACGGCGGCGTTGACGAGCGCCCCCACGAGGACCACCGAACCGGTCCTGGTCCACCGCGCCGCCAGCAGCCACACCGCGAGCAGCGTCAGCACCGCCGCGTACTGGACGCGGAAGTTGGCGGCGACGTCGAGGAACCACGACCACCTCCCGAAGAAGGCGGCGACCGAAAAGAGCGTCAACGCCACGGCGGGAACGGCCAGGAGGATCATCGGCACACAGGGTAGGGACGCGGCGCGGTGGCGAGGTCGGCCGGCTCAGCTCCTGATGCTGCGCCAGGTCACGCCCAGGACGACCACCGCCGCCGCCCACAGCCACATCACCGGGTCCAGGAACACGGCGAGCGCCACACAGCCCGAGAGCCCCACGATCTGGACGACGAGGGGAACCCTCCTCTGCTCGGCGGGCTGGCGCAACGCGGCGATGTTGGTGATGGCGTAGTAGACGAGCACGGTGAGCGCCGAGAACGACCACGTGAGCCGGATGCTTCCCACGAGCACGAAAGCCGCCACGACCGCCGCGGCCACCACCACCGCCACCGTGGGGCTGCGTCCCTGGCGGTGCACGACCGCGGTGGCGGCGGGCAGGTCGCCTCTCCGCCCCATCGCCAGGACGACACGTGACAGCCCGAGGAGCAGGTTGAGAAGGACGCCGACCATGGCGGCCAGGGCGCCCACCCGCACGGACACCTCCAGCGCCCGCCCTCCGGCCGAGGCTGCGACCCCGATCAACGGCGACGCGTCGTCCGTCCCGCCCAACCGGGAGAGAACGAAGGCCACCCCCAGATAGAGAAGGGCGGCCACCGCGACGGTGGCGACCACCGCCTTGGGGATCGACGAGCGGGGGTCGCGGATCTCCTCACCGAGGGTGGCGACCCTGCCGTATCCGGTGAAGGCGACGAAGACGAGAGCGGCGGCTTCGGCGATCTCGGGAAGGCCGCCTGCCGGCGGGCCTGGCACCGAAGCGGCCGCCTCCCAGCCGGCGATGCACACCGCCACGAGTGATCCCACCGAGACCACGACGACGGCGGCGTTGGCCTGGTTCGATCTCCGGAGCCCGGCCACGACGAGGAGGGTGAGGACCAAGACGGCTGCCAGCGCCGGAAGTCGCCGGGCGCCCAGGCCGACGTAGGCGGCGATGCCCAAGGCGGCGGTCGCCGCCGACGCCGACTTGGCGAGGACGAACATCCATCCCGCCACCAGCCCCGCCACGGGGTGCAGGTACCGGTAGCCGTACTCGTAGGTCCCTCCGGCCACGGGGTGGGCGGCGGCGAGTTGGGCGGAAGAGAGCCCGTTGCACAGCGCGACCACCGCCGCCGCCGCCACCGCCCACAGCACCGCCGAGCCGGCGATGTCGACGGCCAGGGAGAGGCTGACGAACACCCCGGTGCCGACCATCGACCCGAGGCCCACCCACACCCACCCCGCCCACCCCCCCCCCCACCGCACCCAGCCGCCCCGCGGCGTGGAA
>PKRG01000022.1 GCA_017577575.1 Acidimicrobiia bacterium
CGCGTTTGGGGGACCTGCCGCGGGGGGGAGGGAGGGGGGGGCCCCACACCCCCCGAGCGGCCGGAGGCCGCCGCCCCGGGGCGGCCGGCCGCCACGCCGCCGTCACCGCGGGAGACGACGCGGGCGACGACCGCCGCACCCGACACCTCGGGCTCCGTCGGCGTCGGCGGCTACGACATGCCCACCACCGAGGCGGCCGGCGACGTAGTCACGGTCGAGGTGGCCGACACCGAGCTCGGCCCGATCCTAGTCGACTCCGAAGGCATGACCCTGTACGTGTTCCTGCCCGACGCCGGAGGAGAGAGCACCTGCTACGACGACTGCGCCGCCAACTGGCCGCCGCTGGTGGCCGAGGCGACAGCCGGGGAGGGCATCGACGAGAGCCTCCTGGGAACCGTGGAGCGAGACGACGGCAGCACCCAGACCACGTACGGCGGCTGGCCGCTCTACTACTTCGCCGCCGACACCGCCCCGGGCGACCTCAACGGGCAGGGAGTGGGGGAGAACTGGTTCGTCATCGACCCCTCCGGCGAAGTGGTCGAAGGCTGAACCCGGGGCTGGGAGCCTGGATGGGCTCCCGGCTCCCCCACTATCCGGCGACAGCTGCCAACCTGGGGCCCGTGCGCCGCCCGATCGTCCTGTTGGCCTTCCTAGCCGCCTGCACATCCGTCTCGTCCCCACCGGCGACCACCCCGGCCGTGCCATCCCCCGCCACCTCCGGGCCCACCACCGAGGCGCCCTCCACCACGTCGACGACCGCCGCTGACACCACGAGCAGCACCAGCACCACGACAACCACCAGCACCGCGGCTCCGCCTTCCAGCCCCACCACGGTGCCCACGTCGACGACGGCGACCCCGACGACCACCGCTCCCCTTCCGGAAGGAGTGACCGAGCCACCCGAGTGGCTCGGCACCCGCCCGCTCGAAACGGACGAAAACGGAAACCCGCTCCCGGCCGAGACCCCGCCGGAGCTGTCGGACCGGAGGTTCGTCACCGAAGACCTCCTTCCCCCTCCCGAGGAGCCGGGTTTCCACGCCACCATCGGGCCGGTTCCCGGCGACGTGCTCGAGCGCTCGACGTGGTCCGAGGAGTGCCCGGTGGGTGTCGAAGGCCTCGCCTACGTCACGGTCACCTTCGTCGGCTTCGACGGGCGCGACCACACCGGCGAGCTGCTCATGGCGGCCGAGGTGGCCGACGACATCGTCGAGGTGTTCCGCACGCTGTACGAGGCGCGTTTTCCGATAGAGGAGATGCGCATCGCCTCCCGGGCGGACCTGGACGCCCCGCCGACCGGCGACGGCAACTCCACCACCATGTTCGTGTGCCGCCCGGTCACCGGCGGGCAGAGCTGGTCGGAGCACGCCCGCGGGCTGGCGATCGACATCAACCCGTTCCACAACCCGTACGTCCGCGGGGACCTGGTGCTGCCCGAGCTCGCCCGGGACTACGTGGACCGGGACCGTGGCCTCCCGGGGATGATCACCGAGGGAGACGCCGTCACCCAGGCGTTCGACCGGATCGGATGGGAGTGGGGAGGCCGGTGGTCCTCGCTGAAGGACTACCAGCACTTCTCCGCCACCGGTCGGTGACCTTCAAAAGCCGAACGCAACGCAACTAGCGTGTTCTCGCGCCTCCCACGGCGTCGACACGGAAAGGGGCGCCCACTTGCTCGGAGAACTGTTCTCCCTCGCCATCGTCCTGGCGGCGGCGCTGGCCGGTGGAAGGCTGGCGAACCGGCTCGGCTACCCCGCGATCCTCGGGGAGTTGATCGCCGGCATGGTCATCGGCCCTCCGGCTCTCGGCTGGATCGACAACAACGAGCTGCTGGCCGTCCTCGGCGAGGTCGGCGTGCTCCTGATGATGCTCTACATCGGGATGCACCTCGACCTCTCGGACCTGCGCCGCGCCTCCCTGCCCGGCCTGATGGCGGCGATCGGAGGGTTCATCGTGCCGGCCGGGCTCGGTTTCCTCCTGATGTACGGGACCGGCCACACCGTCCTCGAGGCCTTGTTCGTCGGCCTGGCCATGGGGGTCACGTCGCTGGCGACGAAGTCCCGGATCCTCGTCGACCTGCGCATCCTCGACACCCGGGTGGCCTACGTCCTCATGGCGGCGGCCCTCATCTCCGACCTCACCGTCCTCGTCGTGTTCGCCGCCGTGATCGGGACCGAAGGCGGGACCCTCACCTGGGCCAGCGCCGGCGTCGCAGGGCTGAAGGCGGTCGCATTCGGGCTGGTCGCCGCGCTCGTGGGCCTCAATCTGGTTCCCCGCCTGTCGACCCTCTTGGGGAAGCTGGAACGCGGCAGCGCCTTCCTCGCCGTCGTGATCGTCGGCGTGGTGTTCGGCTGGGCCGCCGAGCTCGCCGGGCTCCATTCGGTGCTGGGGGCGTTCATCGCCGGGCTGTTCCTGTCGGAACGGGCGATGGGCATCCGCCTGAGCCGGGACGTGCAGAGGATGCTCTCGACGGTCTCGGTCGGACTGCTGGCGCCCATCTTCTTCGTCACCGCCGGTTTCCAGGTGCGGTTCAGCGTGTTCCGGACCGACCTCCTCCTCGTCCTCGCCGTGATCGTCGTCGCCACACTCGGCAAGATCGTCGGCACCACGCTCTTCTACGTACTGGGGCGCCAGCCGTGGCGGGAGGGAGTAGTCGTCGGCGGGGGGATGAACGGACGCGGAGCCGTGGAGATCATCGTCGCCGAGATCGCCCTCGTCCAGGGGATCATCGACCAGGAGACCTTCTCGATCCTCGTCTTCATGGCGATCATCACCACCGCCACCGTGCCGGTCCTCCTCACCAAGGGTGTCCAGTGGCTGCGGCGCCGAGGCGAGCTGGTGAAGGCCGGGAGCCGGGAGGGGACCATCATCATCGGCGCCGGGCCCGTCGCCCGCGAGCTGGGGCGGATCCTGGTCGAGCACGAGCCGGTCACCGTCGTCGACACCAACCGCGCCAACCTGGCTGCCGCGAGGGCCGACGGCCTCCGGACCGTGTTCGGGTCGGCGATCGAGGAGCAGACGCTGATGGCCGCCGGCATCGAGAACGCCGCCGCCCTGATCGCCCTCACCCCCAACAACGAGGTGAACGTCCTCGCCGCCCAACTCGCCAACGGCCAGGGCGTCAGCGAGGTGGCGATGCTCGTCACCGACGCCGAGGCGAACTCGTTCGGCGACATCCTGGAAGAAGACGGCGTCGACCGCCTCTTCCCCGGCGAGGTCGACATCATGGCCTGGGACCACCAGCTCGCCACCGGCACCGCCACCAAACGCGAGCACGTCGTCGAAGAAGGCGAGGACACCGAATGGCTCACGCGCGCCAACCGGGAGGTCCTGCCGCTGGCCGTGATCCGCACCGGCGAGGTGAAACCGTTCACGGGCGACGTCCGGGCCGGCGACCGGGTGATCTACGTCACCACCGACCGCAATCGCGTCACGGCGATGGCCGGGACCGACGCCGCCGGCTGACTCAGTCCCCGAGCCTGATGCCGTTCAGCTCCTCCAGCGCCTTGACCAGGGCGTGGTTTCCTTCACCGCCGAGCCCGCGGCGCTGGAGCGTCCGGTAGAGCTGGAAGACGAGAGCGGTGCCGGGGAGGGCCACGCCCAGCTCGTCGGCCATGTCGAGCACGAGCCGCAGGTCCTTCTGCTGCAGGTCGATGGTGAAACCGGGGCGCCAATCGCGCTCGATCATCTGCGGGCCCCGGTTGGAGAGCATCCACGAGCCGGCCGCCCCGCCCTCGACCGCCCGCAGCGTCGCCTCGAGGTCAACGCCGGCGGCCTGTGCCAGGAGCAATGCCTCCGAGGAGGCGAGCTGGTTGATCACCACCAGGACCTGGTTGACCAGCTTGACGACCTGTCCCGAGCCCACCGGGCCGATGTGGACGATCGCCCCCGAGTACGCGTCCATGTATCGGCGGGCGCGCTCCACGTCGGCGGGGTCACCGCCCACCATAACCGAGAGGGTGCCGCGTTCGGCGCCCTCCGGCCCGCCCGAGACGGGAGCGTCGACCCAAGCCACTCCCCTCTCGGCGCACCGCGAGGCCAGCTCGACGGTCGCCGACGGGCTGATCGTCGAGTGGTCTACGATCAGGAGGCCCTCGCTCGCACCGGCGAGCAGGCCGTCGTCACCTTCGACGACCGCCCTGACATCGGGGGTGTCGGACACACAGATCATCACCACCCCCGCCGACGCCGCCACATCGGCGGGAGAGTCGGCGACGGTCGCCCCGGCGACGGCCTCCGCCTTGGACCTCGTCCGGTTCCAGACGACCACGTCGTGGCCGGCGGCGACCAGGTTGCGCGCCATGCCCGACCCCATCAGTCCGATGCCGATGAACCCGACACGCTCCATTCGGCGGATCCTAGGCACAGGGCCCAACTTCCCTGGTCGCGGCGGCCGCTTTTCTCCTAGGCTCAGAGCATGCCCACCCTGACGCGCCAGTTCACGACTCCCGGCGAGATACAGCCCGATCCCAACGAGAACCTCACCACCGAGCTCTGGCGGAGGGAGAAGGACACTCCCAACGAGCCGATCCTTCTCTACCGCCAGGGCGACGAGTTCGTGCCCATCACGTACGGCGAGATGGCCGCCCGCGTCCGCCGCCTGGCCGCCGGCCTCATGGGCATGGGTCTCGAGCCCGGAACCCGCGTTTGCCTGTTCTCGCCCACCCGCTACGAGTTCACTCTGCTCGACTACGCCATCTGGGCGGCGGGGTGCGCCACCGTCACCATCTACGAGACGTCGTCGGCCGAGCAGGTGAAGTGGATCGTCACCGACTCCGGCGCCGCGGTCGTGATATGCGGCGACGACGATCGGCGGAAGGTGCTCGAGAGCGCCCTCGCCGACGTCGACGCCGACCCCGTGGTGTTCGTGATGGACGGGGGTGGGCTCGACGAGCTGATCGCCCGTGGCGAGCACATCACCGACGAGCAGGTGATGGAGAGGGCCCAGTCGGTGACCCAGCAGGACCTGGCCACCCTGGTCTACACCTCGGGCACGACGGGGATGCCCAAGGGATGCGAGCTGACGGTGCGGAACTTCGTGTGGACCGTCACCCAGGCGCGTTCCATCCTCACCGAGGTCCTCAACCCGGACGCCATCACGCTCATGTTCCTGCCGCTGGCCCACAGCTTCGCCCGCATCGTCCAGGTGGGCTCGGTCGCCACCGGCGCCAAGATCGCCTACTCCACCGGGCTCGACAAGCTCACCGAAGAGCTGCAGATCGTCCGCCCGACGTGGCTGTTCTCCGTTCCCCGGGTCTTCGAGAAGGTGTACAACACCGCCGCCCAGAAGGCCGCCGACGAAGGCAAAGGGCGGATCTTCGACCTGGCCGCCAAGGTGGCCGGCGGCTACGCCCGCCAGCGCGAGCAGGGCAAGGTGCGTCTCGGGACCCGCCTCCTCCACGGCGTCTTCGACAAGCTGGTCTACAAGAAGCTGCGCGATGCCCTCGGCGGCCGCGTGGAGTACTGCATCAGCGGCGGCGCCGGGCTGGGTGAGCGACTCGGCTACTTCTTCAGCGGCATCGGCGTGACCGTCCTCGAAGGCTACGGGCTCACCGAGACGTCGGCGGCTTCGGCGGTGAACCCGCCGGGGCGGGTGAAGATCGGCACTGTCGGCCAGCCCGTCCCCGGGGCGTCGGCCGCCATCGCCGAGGACGGTGAGATCCTCCTCAAGGGCGACATGGTGTTCCGCGGCTACTGGAACAACCCGGAGGCCACCGACGAGGTCCTGTTGGAGGACGGGTGGTTCGCCACCGGCGACGTCGGCACCATGGACGAGGACGGCTACATCCGCATCACCGGCCGCAAGAAGGAAATCATCGTCACGGCGGGCGGCAAGAACGTGGCGCCCGCCGTGCTGGAGGACCGCTTGCGAGCCCACCCGCTCATCAGCCAGGCAATGGTGGTGGGCGACGACCGTCCCTACATCGCGGCGTTGATCACCATCGATGCCGAGGAATATCCCCGCTGGGCCGAGCGGGAGGAGATAGGCCTCCCCCTCGAACAGGCGCTCGAGCATCCGAAGCTCCTCGAGACGATCCAGGAGGCGGTCGACGACGCCAACCGGGCCGTCTCCCGGGCGGAGGCGATCCGCCGGTTCCGGATCCTGCCCAACGACTTCACCATCGAAGGCGACGAGCTGACCCCGACGCTGAAGGTGAAGCGCAACGTGGTGGCGGCCCGCTACCGGGACGAGATCGAAAAGCTCTACGCCTGACGACCCCGAGTTCAAGGCGCCGATATAACCTCTTGCACCGTATGTAGCACACCTACTACGATCCGTATCGGAAACGATACGAGGTGGATATGGCCGAGGATGTGATCGGAGTCCGCGGGCTCCGTATGCGCTACGGGGACAAGGACGTCCTGACCGGAGTCGACTTCGAGGTGCGAAGGGGCGAGGTCGTCGCCCTGCTCGGACCCAACGGCGCCGGCAAGACGACGACGATCGAGATACTGGAGGGGTTCAGGAGGCGCTCGGCCGGCGAGGTGTCGGTCCTGGGATCCGATCCCGAACGCGCCGACGAGGACTGGCGGGCCCGCATCGGCGTCGTCCTCCAGTCGTGGCGCGACCACGCCCGCTGGACGCCGCGCATGCTCCTCTCCCACCTGGGCACCTACTACCGGCCCTACTCGACTCCCGAGCGGCCCCGGCCCTACGACGTCGACGAGCTGCTGGCGATGGTCGGCCTCCAGGACCTCGCCGACCAGAAGATCCGCACCCTCTCCGGCGGGCAGCGCCGCCGCCTCGACGTGGCGATCGGCATCGTCGGCCGGCCCGAGCTGCTGTTCCTCGACGAGCCGACCGCCGGGTTCGATCCCGAGGCGAGGCGGGAGTTCCACGACCTGATCCATCGCCTGACCGACATGGAGGACACGACCGTCCTCATGACCACCCACGACCTCGACGAGGCGGAGAAGATCGCCGACCGCATCCTGATCCTGGCTGCCGGCAGGATCGTTGCCGACGGCAGCGCCGACGAGCTCGCCCGTCGGGTCAACAAGGGCGCACAGGTGAAATGGACCGTGGACGGCCAGCACTTCGTCCACGCCACCACCGACGCCACCGCGTTCGTTCGGGAGCTGCTCGCCGCCAACCCGAACATCGAGGACCTGGAGGTGCGGCGAGCGACACTCGAAGACACCTACATCGCTCTCGTCCACAGCGTCGAGAGCGGGGTGGGAACCGGACCCATCGACGCATTCGCGGAGGCAGGATGACCAACCCACGCTCACAGGCGCTACGCATCGGGCTCCGCCGAGGCTGGACCGAGTTCCTCCTCAGCCTCAGGAGCCCGCAGGACGTCTGGTTCTATCTGTTCACCTCGACTCTGGCCGTCGGGTTCCTGTGGTTCAACCGCAACAACCCGATCGAAGGCACCGAGCTCCTCTACACCCAGGTGACGCTTCCCAGCATCCTCGGAGCGCTGCTCGTCTTCGGCCTCTACGTCGGGCCCCTGTCCACGCTGGCGTTGGAACGGGAGGACGGGACCCTGCTCCGCTACAAGGCGGCCCCGCACGGCATGGTCGGATACGTCGCCAGCCAGGCCGTGTACCAGACCGCCCAGGTGGTCCCGTCGGTGGCCGTGATCCTCGTCCCGAGCATGCTGCTGTTCGACGGCGTCGGGCCGCTGGGATTGCGCGGGTGGCTGACGATGCTGGCGGTGACGGCGCTCGGGATCCTCGCCGTGCTGCCGTTCGGGCTCATCGTGGGCTCCCTCATCCCCGGATCCCAGAAAGGCGGCACCTGGGGGATGCTGCCGATCATGGTGCTCTTCGGCATCTCGGGGATCTTCTTCCCGATCAGCAACCTGTGGGGATGGGTGCAGGCGCTGGCCCAGGTCTTTCCCATGTACTGGCTCGGGCTGGGGATGCGTTCGGCTTTCCTGCCGGATGCGGCTGCCGCCCTCGAGATCGGCGGCTCGTGGAGGACGCTCGAGACGGTGCTGGTCCTCGCCACCTGGGCCGTGGTGGGCCTGACGCTGGCTCCTAGAGTGCTGCGTCGCATGGCCGAACGACAGTCCGGATCGCAGGTCCAGGAAGCCAGGGACCGCGCGCTGCAGCAGTGGGTCCGATGAGCGAAGTCGTCTACAACCGGATCGCCATGCTGCGGGCAGAGCGCGGCATCTCCCGACGGGAGCTGGCCGAAGCGCTGGGGGTCCACTACCAGACGATCGGATATCTGGAGCGTGGGGAGTACTCCCCCAGCCTCCACCTCGCCCTCAAGATCGCCGAGTACTTCGACGTGCCCGTCGAGGTGGTGTTCTCGCTGCGGCCCTTCGCCCGCCTGGGAAGCGAGGCCCAGTCGGGCTGACCTCCTAGTCGAGCTCGTCGATGAGGGCGTCGACGAGCCTCCGGTAGTCGTCGAGGCGGTTGTACCTCTGCGCCGACAGCCGCAGGAGACGCCGCCCGCGCCAGGCGTAGACCGGCACTTCGATGGCGTGGTTGTGCCGCAACCGCACGGTCAACTCGTCCAACAGGACCCCCTGTTCGGGCTCGCCGGGCAGCACCACCGAGGCCATCGACCCGATCCACGCTTCCCCGGCTCCGGGATCGAGCCCGAGGGCTTCGGTGACGATGCGGCGCCCCTCGATGACGAGCGTCCGGTTGGCGGAGCGCACTCCGTCCCAGCCGTCCGGGTGGGCGTTGCTCATCGTGTCGAGCGCGACGGGCACGGCGAGGCGGGCCGAGGGGTCTTCGGTCGCCGTCCAGTCGAACAGGGTGTGCAGGCGCGGGGCGGTCGCCGCCTCCACACCCCACGCCCGGCTGACGACGAGGGGTTGGATCGTGTCGACGTGGCGGTCGGCGACGTGGAGGAAAGCCGCCCCCTTGGGGGCGCACACCCACTTGTGGAGGTTCCCGACGTAGAAGGAGGCTCCGAGGTCCCCCACCCGGAGAGGGAGCATGCCGGGGGCGTGCGCACCGTCGATCAGGACCGGCACCTCCGGCTCCAGCGCGGCGACGATCGCCTCGACCGGGAAGACCAGCGCCGTCGGCGAGGTGACGTGGTCCACGATCACCAGGCGGGTGTTGGCGCCGACCGCCGACACGATCTGTTCCACCACGACTTTCGGGGAGGTGGGCGGGAACGGGATCGGCACCTCGACCACCCTCGCCCCGGTGCGGGCCGCCCACGCATGGGCGGCGTTGCGGCACGTCTCGTACTCGTGGTCGGTGATGACGATCTCATCGCCGGGGCCGAGCGGCACCGACGAAAGGACGATGTTGACCCCGCTGGTGGCGTTGGTGACGAAGACGGTGTTCTCCTCTTCGGCGCCGACGAACTCGCACAGGCGCCGCCGCGCCTCCACCAGCGCCGGGTAGTACTCCTCGTCGAAGAACCGGACCGGGTTCGCCTCCATGCGGCGCCTCCAGTCGTTTTGGTCCTCGAGGACGCGGATGGGTGTCGCCCCGTAGGCGCCGTGGTTGAGATGGGTCACATCGGGATCGAGCAGCCACATGGTCAATCGGTTCGTGAGAAGCGGATGTTGCCAGAGTCGACCTCGATTGCCTCGACCTCCACCTCGATCACCTCGCCCGGCTCGGCTTCGATGCCGGCGGCGCGGGCGAGAACGGGAGGGTCGTCGATCCAGATCTCGGTGGCCTTGTCGTCGCGGGCCAGGACCACGGCCAAAAAGCGGTCGCCGATCCGCTCTCCCATCACCCACGCCTCGGTGGCGTTGAGGCACTGCGCCTCCACCTGGCCGGCGCGCCCCTCGGTCTTCTCCATCGTGGCGGCGATCTCCTCCACGGCTTCTGTCACCCAGTCGGGGACGGGCCGGCCCGAGGCGGCGGCGACGCAGGCGGCGAGGGCGAAGCGGTCGGCCAGCCTCCGCAGCGGGGCGGTGACGTGGGCGTAGGGGGCGGCGACTCCGGCGTGTTGCACGTCCCCTGCGGGCGACCCGCCGGCGAAACCGACGTAGCCGGATTCGCGCAGGAGCCGGGTGGCGGCTTCGAACACCGCGAGATGCCGGGGAAGAGCCGGGTCGAGTCCCGACAACAACTCGGCCGGGGTCACTGCGTCCGCTCCGTCGACGCCGAGCCTGGCGGCCACGGCCCGGAGCGTGGAGGTGGCGTCCTCGGTGGCGGGAGGGAGGGTGCGGAGGATCCCGGTCCCGGCGTCGAGCATGATCTCGGCCCCGATCATCCCGGCGAGGAGCGACGCCTCGGCGTTCCACCTCTCGGCGGGCAGCTCGGGCCGGCTCACGATCGTCCAGCGGTCCCCGACCCTCACCACTTCCTGTTCGGGGAGACGTACCGACAGCGCTCCCCTTTCGATTCCCCGGGCGATCCGCGTCTCCCCGAACCGACGGAGGAGCGATATGGGCTCGGGTGGGTCCCCGGCGTCGAAAGCCGACTGCACGGTGGCGTAGTCGAACCGCTCCCGGACCCGGATCGTCGCCCTCACGAGGTCGAACCGTTCGACATCGCCCGTGGAGTCGAGGTCGACGTCGAAGACGACGGCGGCCCGGTCTTCGCCGGGGAGGAGGCTGGCCCGGCCTTCCGACAGCACCGGCGGGTGGAGGGGGATGCGGCGGTCGGGGCAATAGACGGTGGTCCCGCGTCGGCGGGCTTCCGAGTCGAGGGCGCCACCGGGAGTGACGAAGGCGGGCACATCGGCGATGGCGTAGCGCAGCCGGATGCCTCCTCCCGCCCGGGGCTCCAGGTGGATCGCCTGGTCGAGGTCGAGGGCGTCGGGCGGGTCGATCGTGACGAACGGGATGTCTCGCAGGTCCTCCCGGGAGCCGCCCACCGGCCGGGCGCGCTCGGCTTCCCCCAGGACGTCCGGAGGGAAGGGGTCCGGCAGATCGGACCGCCTTCTGATCGCCTCGAACACTTCGGCGATCTCGACGACCCGTATACGGCGACGCATCTGACCGCAACCTAGCGGCGGGTGGCTATTCCTCGCGCAATCGCTCCAATAGGTCGCCCAGGGCGGCGGCGTACTCGTCGGTCTGCTCGTAGCCGGAGTGACGCAAGGGCACGGGGCGGCGCTCTCCCGGATACGGCGGCCGGCTCGACGGGGGGTCGACCACCTCCCGATCGTCGACTCCCTCCGCTTCGATCGGGCCACCGATGAAATCGGTCGGCCGCCACAGGTTCACCCACCCCGCCGACTCCTGGGCCACCCGGGAGGACAGCTCGGGCGAGAAGTACTCGGGGAAGAAATGGGAGTAGAGACGGCTGAGGGGCGAGCCGTGGGTGAGGAGCGCCACTCGGGGCCGGGTCGCCGGCGCCGCGGTGGCGAGAGTGGCCACGGCCAGGACCGACCCCTGGGAATGCGCCGACAGCACTGTGCGCGCCCCCAGGTGGTCGAGTCGGCTTCCCAGTTGGGGCACGGCACGCTCGCCGTAGGCGGGAGGCGACCACGGATGGAACCAACGCGGCCAGAACGTGGCCACGTCCCAGACGACACCCGCCAGGCGCCGCACGGAGCGGTTCCGGTACATCTGGGAGATCGCCACCACGGCCAGGATCGGCATCAGCCCGAGGACGACCGAAGCGGGCGCTCCCAGCGGATCGGCCCACGACCCGATCCCCAGGCCCGAGGGATCGTCGGAGGTGCTCACGGCCAGCGCCAGCGCCACCAGGACCACCACGCTCGCCACCGTCGTGACATGTGCCAGCCGGTCGGTCACCCGGGCCACGGCATGGGCGCGGCCGACCTGGGCCGCCCAAGCCTGGTCGTCGGGATCCGAGCAGTCCAGCCCGCCCCTGTCGCGGTATCGCTCCGCCAGCTCGGCGCAGGTGGGGCGCTCCCCGGCCCGGAACCAGGCGACCGCGGCGGTGACGACGAACACGGCCACCGCGAAGACGGTGACCACTGCCACATCGGCCACCCAGTCGGCGTAGACGATCTGGGGACGGATGATCCCGCCGGAGTGATCCGAGGCGGCCGCTCCCCTCCCGAGCAGGTCGGCCAACCGGATGAGGAGCCCGGAGCCGAAGGCGTTGACCGTGCCCGCCGCCACCAAGAGCAGCACCGGGCCGGCGAGGGCCGTGCGGACGGGGCCGGTGGGGTTGCGCCGCCACAGCACGAATGCCAGCCATCCGGCCACCAGGCCACCGGCGGCGTAGATAGGGAGCAACACCCCGACGACGTCCCCCGAGCGCGGGAGAGGACCGTTGGCCGGTGGCAGGTCCCCGCCGAACAGCAGCCCGACGGCGACGGCCCCGACGTAGAAGGCGCCGACGAACAGCAACGCCGCGTGCACGAACGCGGGGACCCCGTTCAGCCGCACGACGGCGGCCAGGCACCCGGCAAGGACCAGCCAGCCCACGAGCACCGCCGTCTCCGGGAAGGCTCCCGTCTCGAACCCGGCGCCGGCCGCCACCAGGCCGACGACGGTGAGGGCGGCGGCGGAGTGGGTGAGGCCCAGACGGTGGGCCACGTGGGGAGAGCGCCACAGCACTCGATGGTTGAGGTTCACCTCGAAGGCGGGATCGTCGGTGCCGGCGAAAGCCTCCCGGCGGAGATCGTGGATGGCGATCTGAGACCTCCGCGCCAACCAGGCGACCCCGAGCATCGTCGCCACCGCCGCGGCCATCCCGACGACGACGGACCGGTTCGGCTGGCCGGCGACGAAGCGGTTGCCCCATGGCCACAGCCACCAGCGATCGGCGACACACGGGAGGCGGGCCCCGCATTGGTAGCCGACCAGATCGACGGCGCCGATGGAGACGTAGGCAGCGAGCGCGACGGTGAGGACGACGCCGAAACCTCGCACGACCGCCGCCGCCAGCCTCTCGATCGCGCGGCGCCGCCGGCGCTCGACGTCCAGCGGCTCGCCGCCGTGGCGCAGCATCCAGCCGGCCAGGTTGGCGATGGCGAAGGGGAAGAGGAGCACCCACAGCGCCCGCAGCCGCGAGGCCGAGGTGAGACCACCCCACGAGTACGCCTCACGCCGGACCTCGGCACCATCCTCCGTCCCGTAGGGGCGGAAGAAGCCGGCGCTCTCGTCACCGGCGACGAGCCGGGTGGCCGGCACGTCGAGGATCTCCTCGGGTGGCGTTCCGCCCACTCCGTGGACGCGGAGCTCGACGAATTCCTCCGGTGGGACCGGGCCCCGCTCGTCCGGCTCGTGCGACTGCATGGCCCCTCCCAACCTACATTCGGGAGGGGACGGGACGCCTTCAGACGAGGCGACGCAGGGCGCCCCGGTCGATCTTTCCGAGGTGGGTCAGAGGCATCGAGTCGACGAAGACCACCCGGCGGGGATGCTTGTAGGGCTCGAGCCGCTCCAGCACGAACTGCTTGAGCTCGGCTTCGGTCACGTCTTCCTTGGCGACCACGAAGGCGACCGGCCGCAAGAGTCCCGCCTCGTCCTCGATGGGGACGGCGGCGGCTTCGGCGACCGAGGGATGTTCGAGCAGGCAGCTCTCGAGCTCCTGGGGGCGGAACCACTTCCCTTTGACCTTGACGGCGTCGTCGGCCCGGCCCCGATGGACGAAGTAGCCGTCGGGGTCCCGGGACACCAGGTCACCCGTGACGACCCACTCGCCCCTGAACGCCTCGGCGGTGGCATCGAGGTCCTGCCAATAGCCGAGCCCTCGGGAATCGCCTCGCACCCACAGCCGCCCGACTTCCCCGTCGGGCAGGTCGTTGCCTTCGTCGTCGCGCACCCGCACATCGAAGCCCGGCACCGGCTTGCCGAGGGTTCCGGGGCGCACGTCCCCGGGGACGTTGGTGACGAAGATGTGCCACATCTCGGCGGTGCCCAGGCCGTCGAGGATCTCGACGCCGAAGCGGTCCTTCCAGGCGTGGTACAGGCTCTCGGGGAGGGCCTCGCCTGCGGACGTCACGAACCGCAGGCTGGACAGGTCGGCGGTGTCGGCCTTCGGGTGGCCGAGCATCTGGTTGATGGCCGACGGCACGTGGACGAGGATCGTGGGCCGGTGGCGCTCGATCTTGTCGTAGAGGACGTCGGGTGTGGGCCGTTCCGGGAACAGGACGCTCGTCGCTCCCACGGAGAAGGGGAAGAACAGGTTGGCGCCGGTCGCGTAGCCGAAGTAGAGCTTCGGCACGGCCATCGTCACGTCGTCGGGCCGGTAGCCGACGGCCGCGGTGTACAGAGCGGTGGTGTTGGCGAACGAACGGTGTGTCTGCGGCACCGCTTTGGGCAAGCCGGTGGTCCCGCCCGAGAAGAGCCATATCGCCGGGTCGTCACGATGGGTGGGGAACCGCTCGCACGGGCCCGAGGTGTCGAGGTCGCCCAGGGCGGGATGACCCTCGGCTTCCCCTCCAGCCACGAGCAGCCGGGTGGGCCAGCCGGCCGCCGCCACCGCCTCCTCCATCAGCCCGACACGGTCGGCGTGGACCACGGCAGACGCTGCCCGGGACCGCTCGACCATCGAGCGCATCTGCTCCAGGGGCAGGTCGGGGTTGACCATCACCGCCACCGCCCCGATGCGGAGGATCCCGAACAGCGCGCCGACGTAGTCGGCCCCGTCCCGCAGGGCGACGAGCACCCTTTGTTCGGGGAGCACCCCGAGGGAACGGAACGCATTCCCGTATCTCCGCACGAGGTCGTCGACTTCGCCGTAGGTCAGGGAACCGGTGTCGAGGCGCAGGGCCTCCCGGTCGCCCTGCCCCTCGGCGATGCGGGCGCCCAGGAATCGTTCGTCGATGTTGAGCTGGGTTGGAAGTTCGACCGCCGACATCGCGGCGGTACAACCTAGCGACCCTCAGGCGACAGTGACGGATTCCTCGAGGCGGGCCCGCAGCAGCCCGACACCGAGAGTGACCAGGCCCGTCACCAGCGAGACCGCGCCGAGCGGCGCCAGCCAGATCAGGGCGTTGGGTTCGGTCGAGGCCGGAGTCGGGACCGACAGGAAGAACGCCGCCGGTATCAGGATGGCGGCCGCCGGCACGGCGTGGCGGGCGATCTCTTTGGCGACCGTGCCGAGCCGTGCCTCGTCGACGTAGCGCAGGAGCACCAGGGAGAGCACGAGCAGCACGCCGGCGTGGGCGTGCCCGGCACGCCACAGGTCCTGGCGCAGCGCGTTCTCCTGGTAGGCCGGGTCGTTGACGAGGAACGACAGCAGGCTCACCCCGCCGAAGATCACCGTGGGAAAGACGACGAGGAGGATTCCCGCCAGCCGTCGTGATGCATGTGACATGACTCCTCCTGAATGGATAGCATCAGTATCCATTATGGATAGCGATACTATCTGTGTCAATGAGGATTTCCGAGCTGAGCTCGGTGACCGGCGTGCCGGTTCCGACGATCAAGTACTACATCCGGGAAGGGCTGCTCCCCCGCGGCGAGCGGACCGCCGCCAACCAGGCCCGTTACGGCGACACACACGTCGAGCGCCTGAGGCTGATCAGGGCGCTGCGGGAGGTGGCGGACCTGCCCATGTCGGTGATCGCAGAAGTGGTCGCCGCCCTGGAGGAACCGGAGGAAGCGGCGCGGGGACGTCCGGTCAGCGCTGCGCTGCGAGCCATCGGTTCGACCGAGGCGGAAGTCTCGGAGAGCGCGGAACGGGCCGTCGCCGCCCTCGTCGACCGCAGGGGATGGCAGGTGGAGCCCGACTTCGCCTCGTACCGGGCGCTGGCGGCGGCACTCACCGCCCTGGAGAGGCACTGGGTCCGCCCTTACACCGATGAGACCCTCGACCGCTACGCGGAAGTCGCCGAGCGGCTGGCGGCCTTCGAGATCCCCGACGACTGGGACCCCGGCCAAGCAGGGGAGAACGCCGTCGCCTACGCCGTGCTGGGGACGCTCCTGTTCGAGCCGATCATCCTGGCGATGCGGCGTCTCGCCCATGCCGACCGCCACGCCCGCCTCACCGGGAAGACTCGGCGCCGCTCCGGCTCCTAGTCTTGAGGCATGGACGCCGACAAGGACCCGGGGCTCTACTACCACGACTATTTGCAACTCGACGGCCTGCTGGCGCTCCAGGAACTGGAGAGCGCCAAACACGGCAAAGCGGTGCACGACGAACTGCTGTTCATCACCGTGCACCAGGCCTACGAGTTGTGGTTCAAGCAGATCCTGTGGGAGCTCGACGACGTCCTCCGCGCCTTCGAAGGCGACGTCCTCGACGAGGACGACCAGGGCCGGGTCGTGTCCCGCCTCCAGCGCATAGTCGCCATCCAGCGGCTGCTGCTCGAGCAGATCGACGTGCTGGAGACGATGACTCCCATCGACTTCCTCGACTTCCGCAACTACCTGGTGCCGGCGTCGGGGTTCCAGTCGTGGCAGTTCCGACTGATCGAGAACAAGCTCGGTGTCCGCCCCGAGGACCGGCTGCTGTTCGAGGGCGCCCCCTACACGCACCGTCTCCGACCGGAGCACCGGGCCGTCGTCGAGAGAGCGGAGAAGGGCCCCACCCTCCACGACGCCGTCGACGCCTGGCTGGCCCGCACGCCTTTCCTGGACGAGTACGACTTCTGGGACGAGTACGCCCGCGCCGTCCGGTCGATGCTCGACGCCGACCGGGAGGTGATCGCCACGAACCCCAACCTGGGCGAGGACGAGCGCGCCGAACAACTGCGCTCGTTCGAGAAGACCATCGAGCAGTTCGAGGCGGCGTTCGACGCCCAGCGCCACGCCGAGATGGTGGCGGCGGGCTCGCGCCGCTTCTCCCACCGCGCCTTCCAGGGGGCTCTGTTCATCTCCCTCTACCGGGACGAGCCCGCCCTCCAGGAGCCCTACCGGCTGATCGAGCTGCTCGTCGACGTCGACGAGGGGTTCACCACCTGGCGGTACCGGCACGCCTTGATGGTGCAACGGATGATCGGCGCCAAGATCGGCACCGGCGGGTCGGCGGGCGCCAAGTACCTGTTGCGGCTGGCGGAGCGCAACCGGGCGTTCCCCGACCTCCTGCTGCTGCCCACGTTCCTGGTCCCCCGCTCGGTGCGCCCGGAGCTGCCGGCGAGGCTGATCGAGAAGATGCGATTCCGGTACCAGAGTTGAAAGCTGCCTTCTCCCGCTTCTTGTCCGCGGCGCCGAACCGGCTGCACGCGGCTGCCCACTCCCACCACCCCTGGCCGGATGTGACCTTCGAGGCCCACCTGCGCGCCTGGGAGCACGCCGCCGAGCTGGCCGACGACAAATGGGACCGGGTGTTCGAGGTACTGATCCCCTCGGTCCGCCGCAAGGTGGCGGCGGTTCTGGGCCTCCCCGACCCTGCCACGCTGACATTCGCTCCCAACACCCACGAGTTCGTGGTGCGGATCGCCGCCGACCTCCCCCGGCCCTTCCGGGTGCTCACCACCGACAGCGAGTTCCACTCGTTCGCCCGCCAGCTCAGCCGCTGGGAGGAGGCGGGCGTGGCGGTGGCGGACCGGGTGCCGGCGGAGCCGTTCGAGACCTTCCCCGAGAGGTTCGTGTCCGCCTACCGGGACCACGACCTCGTGTTCTTCAGCCACGTCCACTTCAACTCCGGGTACGTGACTCCCGACCTGGCCGCCGTCGTCCGGGCGTTCCCTGCCGACCCGCTGGTCGTGGTCGACGGGTACCACGGCTTCATGGCCTTGCCCACCGACCTGGGGCCGATCGCCGACCGGGCGTTCTACGTGGCGGGTGGCTACAAGTACGCCATGTCCGGCGAGGGCGCCTGCTTCCTCCACGTCCCCCCGTCCGCTCCCGCCCGGCCCGTCGACACAGGATGGTTCGCCGGGTTCGGGGCGCTGACCGAGACACCGACCGCCGTCGCCTACTCCCCCGGCGGCCAGCGCTACGCCGGCGCCACGTTCGACCCGTCGGGCCTCTACCGGATGGACGCGGTACTCGGCTGGCTCGAGGAGGCAGGCATCACCGTCGCCGAGATCCATCGCCACGTCTCGGACCTGCAGGAACGGCTGTTGGGCCTCGTCGATCCCGCCCTCGCCGCCTCCCTGATCCCCGGCCGGGACGCCCCCGAGCGCGGCCACTTCCTCACCTTCCGCCTGGCCGAGGCCCGCGACCTCTACGAGCGGCTGCACGCCCGCGGCGTGATCACCGACTACCGGGGAGACCGGTGGCGGGTGGGTCTGGGCATCTACCACGACGAAGACGACGTCGACCGCCTCGCCAAGGAGATCCATGCCGTCCGCTGACCCCCGAGCCACCCGATGGACCTGATCGACCTCGCCGTCCGCCTCGCCGCCGGCACGGCCCTGGCGGCGGTGCTCGGCGTGGAGCGGGAGGCGGCAGGAAAGGCCGCCGGGCTGCGCACCTACGCCATGGTCGGGTTGGGGTCGGCCGTCTTCACGGTCGTGTCGATGGAGGCGTTCGACACCGCCGACAGGTCCCGGGTGGCCGCCCAGATCGTCAGCGGGATCGGCTTCCTCGGCGCCGGCGCCATCTTCCGTTCCGGCCCGCTCGTCAAGGGCCTGACCACCGCCGCCGGGCTGTGGGCGGCGGCGGCAGTCGGCATGGCCGCCGGCACCGGCCAGCTGCTGTGGGCCGTCATAGCCGCCGCCCTGGCATTGGTCGTCCTCGTCGGGTTCCGCCTGCTCGACCCGGTGATGGACCTGTTGCGGCCGACGGTGACCATCGAGGCGCGGGTGGTCCCGCCCCGCGACTTCCTCGAAGTGCGGTCGAGGATCTCCCACATCGACCCCGAAGTCGACCTCGTCGACGTCCGGGCCGAAGACGACGCCGCTGTGCTGGTCATCGACGCCCTGTCGCGCTCGTCCGGGACCATCCTCCACGCCCTCCTGGCGATGGAGGAGGTGAGGGACGCCCGGATCGTCGACGACTAGGTCAGACGCCGACGGCCGGGATCTTCTCCAGCGCCTCCGCCACCTTCTCCTCCGGGTACTCGTAGTCGACGAGCTCGCCGCGGAGGAAGGCGTCGTAGGCGGCCATGTCGAAGTGGCCGTGGCCGCACAGCGCCGTGAGGATCACCTTCTCCTCGCCCGACTCCCGGGCGGCGATCGCCTCGCGGGCTGCCGAGGCAATGGCGTGGGTCGGCTCCGGTGCGGGGATGATGCCCTCGCTGCGGGCGAACTGGACGGCCCGCTCGAAGCACTCGACCTGGCCGATCGCCTCTGCCTCGACCAGCCCCAGCTCGTAGACGTGGCTGATGAGCGGAGCCATGCCGTGGTAGCGGAGACCGCCGGCGTGGATCGGGTCGGGGACGAAGTCGTGCCCCAGGGTGTGCATCTTGAGCAGCGGCGTCATCCCGGCGGTGTCGCCGAAGTCGTAGGCGTAGACGCCCTTGGTCAGCGAAGGGCAGGCCGCCGGCTCGACGCAGCGGATCACCGGGTCCATCCTCCCCGCCAGCTTCTCCCGCAGGAAGGGGAAGGCGAGGCCGCCGAAGTTGGAGCCGCCGCCGGTGCAGCCGATGAGGACGTCGGGCTGCTCGCCGATCTTCTCCAGCTGGATCAGGGCCTCCTCGCCGATGATCGTCTGGTGCATCAACACGTGGTTGAGCACCGACCCGAGTGAATAGTTGGTGTCGGGGTTCTTGGCGGCGACCTCGACCGCTTCGGAGATGGCGATGCCGAGGCTGCCGGTGCTGTCGGGATCGGCTTCGAGGATCGCCCGTCCCGCCTCGGTCAGGTTCGACGGAGACGGGTGGACGGTGGCCCCCCAGGTCTCCATCATCAGGCGCCGGTAGGGCTTCTGGTCGTAGCTGGCGCGGACCTGCCACACCTCGCATTCGAGGCCGAACATGCTGGTGGCCAGCGCCAGCGCCGACCCCCATTGGCCCGCACCCGTCTCGGTGGTCAGCTTGCGGACGCCCGCCTTGGCGTTGTAGTAGGCCTGGGGGACGGCGGTGTTGGGCTTGTGGGAGCCGGCCGGGCTGGTCCCCTCGTACTTGAAGTAGATGCGGGCGGGGGTGTCGAGGGCCTTCTCCAGGCGCCGGGCCCGGTATAGCGGGGTGGGCCTCCACAGCTTGTACACGTCGAGGACCTCGCCGGGGATGTCCACGTACCGCTCGGAGGTGACTTCCTGGGCGATGAGGTCCGGCGGGAACAGTGGAGCGAGGTCGTCGGGACCGACGGGTTCGAGCGTTCCGGGATGGAGGGGCGGCGGAGGCGGAGCCGGCAGGTCGGGGACGAGGTTGTACCATGCCGTCGGGATCTCGGACTCGTCCAACAGAACCTTCGTCACGTCCGCCATGGCTGCCTCCTGTCGTCTCTGGGCGACCCGAAGCTACCAGCGCCGCCGCCGGCCGGGCCGTCTGTGAAGGAAATATGGGCGATCTCCCGCAGGGATCTTCACAGACTGGCGGTGGCGACCACCTCGATGAGAGCGCGGGGATCGAACAGCTCGGTGACGCCGAAGAGGGCGATCGCCGGGTAGTGGCGCCCGAACACCTCGCGCCACACCGCGCCCAGTTCCTTCAGGTTCTGGCGGTAACCGGGCACGTCGGTGGTGTAGATCTCCAACCGCACCAGGGCCTCGACCGGGTACCCGGCGTCTTCGAGGCAGGCGGCGACGTTGCGGAGCGCCTGCCGGAACTGGCCCACGAGGTCCGCCGCGATCTCGCCGTCGGCGGTCTCGCCGATCTGGCCCGCCACGTACAGGGTCCGGCGCCCTTCCGATTCGACGGCATGGCTGAACCCGATCGGCTCGGGAAGGCCCTCGGGGTTGACGATGCGATTCATTTGCTCACCTCGAAGGCTGGCCCGTGGCCGGGCACGATCAGGTCGGCGATCTCCAACACCCGCTCCCGCTGGCGGAAAAGCGCCTCCAGGTCCGCGGCGCGGGGGTCTCCCTCGATCCCCTCGAACCACCACAGATGGGTGAAGGCCACCACGCCGTCGGGCGTGTCGACCAGCGTGGTGGTGTCCTGGGGAGTGTGGCCGGGTGTCTCCACCAGCCGCACGTGCGGGGAGACCTGGGCGTTCTCCGCCGGGCGATCCGTCCATCGGTCCCCCTCGTAGACGGCCCAGTGGTCGTGTACCCGCACCGGCGGGAAGAGGGCGATGTTGACGGTGTGGTCCGGATGGTGATGGGAGATCACGATGTCGGTCACCGACTGGGGCGGCACGCCGAGCCGTTCCATCGGCTCGAGGATCAGCGACCGGTTGGCGACCATGCCCGGGTCGACGACGATCACCTGGTCGCCGTCGCGGACGAGGCCTACGGTCGACGCCACGCCGTCGGAGCGGGCGTATCCCTCGTGGAGGACATGGGCTGCCGCGGTCATCTCCCTCTCCATCTCGGCTCGCGCTTTTCCTTGAACGCCCGGTGGAACTCGGCGTGGTCCTCGGTGGTCATCAGCAGCGCCTGGGTGACTGCTTCCATCTCCAGGGCCGCCGACAGGCTCATGTCCTGCTCGGCGGTGAGGAGCTTCTTCGTCGCTGCGTAGGCGAACGTGGGGCCTTCCGCCAGCCGCCGGGCGAGGGCCCCAGCCGCCTCGGCCAGGGCGTCGTCGTCGACCACCTGGCTGGCGAGCCCGATCTCGAGGGCGCGGTCGGCATCGACCCTCTCCCCCAGCATCAGCAGCTCCGTGGCCCGGCCGAGGCCCACCACGCGGGGCAGGAGGTAGGCGGAGCCCATGTCGGCTCCCGCCAGGCCCACCTTCGTGAACAGGAAGTGGAAACGGGCGGAGCGGGCGAGCACGCGGAAGTCGGAGGCCAAGGCGATGACCGCCCCGGCCCCGGCGGCGACCCCGTTCACGGCGGCGATCACCGGGATCGGCGCCTGGCGGATGCCCTCGACGACAGCGCCGGTCATGCGGGTGAAGTCGAGCAGGGACCGGGCGTCCATCTCCAGCAGCTCGCCGATGATGTCGTCGACGTCGCCTCCCGAGCAGAACCCCCTGCCCTTGCCGGTGATGACGAGGACGGAGACGTCGTCCCGATGCGGCAGCTCGGAGAGGAGGTCCCGCAGGTCGGCGTACACGTCGAAGGTGAGGGCGTTGAGACGGTCGGGCCGGTCGAAGGTCACGGTGGCGACGCCGTCGGCGACGCTGAAGTCGAAGTGGTCCCACGACTGGGTGAACCCGGCCGAGGCGCGGAACGGGCTCATCGCTGCAACCCGCCGCCGTCGAGGACGATGCTGTGGCCGTTGATGGCGGCCGACTCCGGCGAGGCCAGGAACGCCACGGCATTGGCGATCTCCTCGGGCTGGAGGAGGCGTCCGAGCGGCGTGAAGTCGGCGAGGGTCCTGCGGATGTCTTCTGGGCTCCGGCCGGTCTTCTCCGCCATCCGCGCCACGGAGGCGTCGGTCATCGGGCTGTCCACGTAGGCGGGGCACACGGCGTTGGCGGTCACCCCGGTGCCGGCCACCTCGGCGGCCACGGCCCGGATGAAGCCCAGTGCGGCGTGCTTGGAGGCGGTGTAGGCGGCGGTGTAGCGGGAGCCGACGTGGGACGCGATCGAGGCGACCGTGACGATCCGGCCGTAGTCCCGTTCCCTCATGCCGGGGAGCACCGCCTTGGTGCACAGGAACGGACCGGTGGCGTTGACCGACATGGTGTGCTCCCACTCTTCCAGCGTGAGCCTGTGGACGGGAGCCGAGGGAGCGATCCCGGCGTTGTTGACGAGGACCGTGACCTCCTTTCCGGCGAAGAACTCCTCTACCTGGACGGGGTCGGTGACGTCGAGCGTCGCCGTCTCCACCGGGGCGGGGGCAGTCGATGCGGTCTCGGCGAGGGCGGCCTCGTCGCGGCCGGTGGCGATCACCCGGTAGCCGTCGGCGGCCATCCGGTGGACGATCGCCCGGCCGATGCCGCGGCTTCCTCCCGTCACTACGCACAAGCCGGAAGTGGTCATGGGGGAAAGGTAGTGGAACCACCCGTCGCCGCGGGGCGTCGGCGCCGGCGCCGGCTGTTACCTTCCGGGGGATGCTGACTCCCCCACAAGCGGCTCTGCTCGAGGAGGCGGAAGCGGTCGGCCGCGACCTCGCATCGGTCAGCCGCCACAGCGGGCGGGTGGACCGCGAGCTCGTTGCCGCCCTCGCCGACGCCGGGCTCCTTCCCCGCCTGTACCCGCCGGAGGGCTTGTCGGCCATGGATCTGTGCCTCATCCGCCAGGGCCTGGCCCGTGCCAACACGGAAGCGGAGACGGCGTTCGCCATGCAGGGCCTGGGCTCGTACCCCATCTACCAGTCGGCCCGACCGGAGGTGAGAGACCGTTGGATCCCGGCGGTGAGCCGGGGCGAGGTGGTGCCGGCTTTCGCGCTCACCGAGCCCGAGGCGGGCTCCGATGCCGCCGCCCTGAGCCTCGCCGCCGAGAGGGACGGCACGGGGTGGCGGCTGAGCGGGGAAAAGGCGTGGATCTCCAACGCCCCCGACGCCGACGTCTACGTGGTGTTCGCTCGCACCACTCCCGAGGCCGGCTCTCGTGGCGTGTCGGCGTTCCTGGTGCCCGGCGACAGCCCGGGCCTCACCGGAGTGGCCGTCGACATGCTGTCACCGCATCCGATCGGCCACCTGACCTTCGACGGCGTTCCGGTGCCGGTCGAGCACCTCCTGGGGGAGGTGGACGCCGGCTTCGCGGTGGCGATGGCCACCCTGGACCTGTTCCGTCCGTCGGTCGGCGCTTTCGCCGTGGGGATGGCGGAGGCGGCCCTCCGGATCGCCGCCGAGCACGCCCGCCGGCGGGAGGCGTTCGGACGGCCGATCTTCGAGTTCCAGGCCGTCTCCCATCGCCTCGCCGAGATGGCGACCAGGGTCAACGCCGCCCGCCTGCTGGTCTACGAGGCGGCGCGGGCCTACGACGAGGGGGACCGGGACCGGCTCAAGGGAGCGGCGGCGATGGCGAAGCTGTACGCCACCGAGACGGCCCAGTACGTCGTCGACGGGGCGGTGCAGGTGCTCGGCGCCCAGGCCTTGGAGGCGACCCACCCTCTCGCCGGACTGTACAGGGACGTGAGGGCGCCCCGGATCTACGAGGGCACGAGCGAGATCCAGCGAGAGATCATCGCCCGTCAGCTACGCCTCGGGCGTCTCCTCTGAGGGACCGCCCGCCGCCGGACGGGCGAGGCGGGATCGCACCATGATGCAGGCGTTGGCGATGTAGTCTGCGTCGGCTTCCTGGAGGATGCGCAGCAGCTCGGGGCTCTCGGCGCCGGGCTGCAGCCATATCCGGTCGTAGCCGATGTCGAGGGCCTGGCGGACCACTTTCACGCCCACCTCGGGCGGGACGACCATGTCGATGATGTCCGGCGTGACGGGCAGATCGGCAACCGTGGCGTAGGCCTGGTCTCCGTCCACGGTGTCTCGGTAGGGGTTGACCGGGTACACGCGGTATCCCTTCCGCTTCAGATCTCGATAGATGACGTAGCCGTACTTCTTCTCGTCGTCGGTCGCCCCGACCACGGCGATCGTGGCGTCGGGCTTCTTGAGCATCTCGTCGAGTGATTCCATCGGCGCCCCTCAGTCTCCGATCTCTCCCTGGACGGCTTCGACCGCCGCCTTCAACTCAGGTGGAACCGGAACGGGCCGGAAATCCTTCCCGTCGACCGTTACCTGGATCTGTCTGCCTTCGGCGACGACCCTCCCCGACGCCTCCTCCCACGTGGTGAGCCGGACGACGAACGAGGTGTTGCCGAAGCTCTCCACACGGGCACCGGTGACGAGCGTCTCGCCGAGCCGCGCCGGCGACCGGAAGTCGATCTCGAGCCGGGCGAGCACCACCTCGACTTCGCCGAACTCGTAGCCGACGGCATCGAAGAAGTCGGTGAGGGTGTCGTCGAAGTAGCGGGCGTAGTTCCCGTTGAAGACGATGCCCTGGGCGTCGGTGTCGGAGTAGCGGACTTTGCGCCGGTACGTGACGGGCCAATCCATTCCGAAACGGTACCGCCACCGGGGCCGTGGCAGGAACGGTGCCACAATGCCGGGCATGGAAGTCGTCGTCAGCGGGGAGCCACTCACCATCGAGGAGGTGGTGGCGGTGGCGAAGGGGGAAGCGAAGGCCAGGCCCGGGCCCGGCCTCGACGAGCGGATGACTCCGGCTCGTGGAGTGGTCGAGCGGGCCGTCTCCGAGGATCGGGTGGTCTATGGGATCACGACGGGTTTCGGCGCGCTCGCCACGACCCGGATCGACCCTTCGGAGGCCTCCCGGCTCCAGGTGAATCTGCTGCGGAGCCACGCCGCCGGGGTGGGTGATCCGCTCCCCGACGAGGTGGTGCGGGCGATGCTGCTGCTCCGCGCCCGCACCCTCGCCCAGGGGCACTCCGGGGTGCGTCCGGTGGTGGTGCGTCGGCTGCTCGAGATGCTGGAGGCCGACGTGCTCCCCATCGTGCCCGGATACGGCTCGGTGGGGGCGAGCGGGGACCTCGCCCCTTTCGCCCATCTCGCCTTGCCCCTGATCGGCGAGGGCGAAGTCCGGCTGGAAGGCCGCGTGCTGCCGGCCGCAGCCGCCCTGTCCCAGGTCGGGCTCGAGCCGTTGACGCTCGAGGCCAAGGAGGGGCTCAGCCTCCTCAACGGCACCGAGGGGATGGCGGCGATGCTGTGCCTGGCGGTGTCCCGCATGGAGCGGCTGGCGGCAGTCGCCGACCTGGCGACGGCTCTCTCGATCGAGGCGCTGATGGGCTCGGCGCGTCCGTTCCGCCCGGAGATACATCGCCTGCGGCCACATCCCGGGCAGAAGAAGTCGGCGGAGCGCATCGCCCGGCTGATCGAGGGCTCGGAGATCGGTGCCAGCCACTCCGACGACTTCACGCATGCCGTACAGGACGCCTATTCGCTCCGCTGCGCGCCCCAGGTCCACGGCGCGGTGCTGGACACGATCGACCACGCCCGCCGAGTCGTCGAGACGGAGCTCGGCTCGGTGGTGGACAACCCGATCGTGTTCCCCGACACCGGAGAGGTGTTGTCGGCGGGGAACTTCCACGGCCAGCCGCTGGCCTTCGCCGCCGATTTCCTCACCATCGCCGCCACCGAACTGGGCTCGATCTCCGAACGCCGCACCGACCGGATCCTCGATCCCGACCGCTCGAGCGGCCTCCCGGCGTTCCTGTCGTCGCGTCCTGGGCTCAACTCCGGGTACATGCTCGCCCAGTACACGGCGGCGGCTCTGGTGGCCGAGAACCGGGTCCTGTCACACCCGGCGTCGGTGGAGTCGATCCCCACGTCGGGCCTCCAGGAGGACCACGTCTCCATGGGGTGGGGCGCGGCCCGCAAGCTGGGCGAGGTGGTCGACAACACCACCCGGGTCCTGGCGGTGGAGATGGTGTGCGCCGCCCAGGGCGTCGAGCTGCGGGCTCCGCTGCGACCGGCGCCGGCCACCGGGCGGGCGATCGAGATCATCCGTTCCGTCGTGCCGCCACTCGCCGAGGACCGCCCCGTGTCTTTCGACATCGAGGCGGTCACCGGTCTGATCGAAAACGGCGCCTTCGACGAGTTGTTGTGACCGGGACCTAGGGGTCAGCGGCGGCGGCGTCGTCCTCCGGGGCGGGACCGGCGCACGGGCCGGGCCGGCTCCACCGCACCCAGGCGGCTTCCCAACTCTCCGGTCAGCCAGTCGGCGGCCGGGTCGTGCATCCGCTGGGTGAGGCCGACCGAACGCTGGAGTGACGAAGCCTCTCGGCGCTGGTCGGGAAGAACGAACGACACCACCACGCCGTCGGCTCCGGCGCGGGCCGTCCGCCCCGAGCGGTGGAGGTAGTCCTTGGGGTCGGCGGGGAGGTCGAAGTGGATGACGCTGGCGACGCGGTCGACGTGGATGCCGCGGGCGGCGACGTCGGTGGCAACCAGGGCGGCCACCCGCCCCTGGGCGAAGGCCGCCAGGGCCCGGCTCCGCTGCGCCTGGCTGCGGCCGCCGTGGATCGACTCGGTGTGGACGCCCGCCCGAGCGAGCTGGCGGGCGAGTCGCTCCGCGCCGCTGCGGGTCCGGGTGAACACGATCGCCGGCGTCGAAGACGCGATCACCTCGGCCGCCAACCCGATCCGGTCCTGGCGGTCGACCATCCAGAAGTAGTGGGCGGCGTCGCCGTGGTCGTCGGCGTCGGCCACCTCGTGACGCACCGGGTCGTGCTGATAGCGGCGGGTCAGCTCCGCCACTTCGCCGTCGAGGGTCGCCGAGAACAGCAGGGTCTGGCGGGGCGAGGAAGTCTGGTCGAGGAGACGGCGGACCTGGGGCATGAACCCCATGTCGGCCATGCGGTCCGCCTCGTCGACGACGACCAGGTCGACGTCACGGAGCGACACCGAGCCCTCCTCGATGAGGTCGGCGAGCCGGCCCGGGGTGGCGACGAGGACGTCGATTCCCCGACGCAGCTGACGGCGCTGGCGTTCGTAGCCCACCCCTCCGTGGACGACCAGCACCCAGCGACGGACCGTCTTGGCCATCGGCACCAGGTCGGCTCCGATCTGGGCGGCGAGCTCCCGGGTGGGAGCGAGGATCAGGGCTCGGGGACGGCACGGCTCCGCCTTCTCCACCCGGGCGAGGACCGGGATGCCGTAGGCGAGGGTCTTGCCCGACCCGGTGGGGGCCTTGCCGAGGATGTCCCGTCCGGAGAGGGCATCGGGGATGGAGGCGGCCTGGATGGGGAACGGGGTGTCGATGCCGCGAGCTTCGAGGCTGGCGACGAGAGGGCGCGGAACGCCCAGGTCTGTGAAAGTGGTCATGGATGTCTCCTGGCCCCGCGGCTACGAGGGGGCGCTCGTTGTACGGCTGGTCTCGATCCTTCGCACTCCGTACAACGCGGGGACCGACATCCGACTCGGACGCGGCCGACGGGCAGCCGTCCGGTGGAAGATGTGACCACGGTAACAGGAAACGGGGGGCTACCGAACGGGCTCCGTCTCGAGCAGGGCGCGGATCAGCGTCTGAGCGTCGAACGGCCCCACGTGGCGGCGGCCGTTGACGAAGAAGGTCGGCACCGACGTTATGTCCATCGCCTCGGCGTCGAGCATGTCGTCGCGGACCCGGGCGGCGACCTCCGGTGAGCGGAGGTCACGCTCGAAGCGCTCCATGTCGAGTCCCAGCTCCTCGGCCCTGCGGAGGATGTCCGACGGCCGCTGGTGCTCCTGGTCGGCGAGGAGGCTCTTGGCGAACTCGGCGCCTTTGCCCTGCAGCGCCGCCGCCTCGACCGCCTCCGCCGCGGCGACGGCGTTCGGGTGCACTCGCTCGAGCGGGGCATGCCGCCACACGTAGCAGAGCCGATCGCCCAGCTCGGCCTTGACTTCTTCGATCGCCCCGGAGACCTTCAGGCAGAAGGGGCACTGGTAGTCGCCGTACTCGACGAGCGTGAGAGGAGCGTCGGGCCGGCCCCAGATGCGGTCCCGCGCCGGGTCGACCGGGCGGGCGAGGAACATGCCTGCCTCCTCTCGGGGGTGGCGGCGATCGGAGACACGGAAGATCACGGCCGCGGCCAGGAAGGCGATCACGCTGGCGGCGAGCACACCGACCCGAGCTTCGTTCTGGACGGCCGGGTCGTCGATCGCCAGCTCGACGATGAACAGGGAGATGGTGAACCCGATGCCGCACAACACGCTGCCGCCGGCCAGCCGGTCGAGGGTCAGTCCGGGCCCGAACTCCCCGATCCCGAGCCGCCACAGGATCCCGGAGGCACCGAAGATGCCGAGCGCCTTGCCGACCACCAGGCCGGCGAGCACCGCCCACATGATGGGTGAGGCGAGGGCGTCCCGGAGGATCTCGCCGTCCAGCTGCACGCCGGCATTTGCCAGGGCGAAGAGAGGCAGGATCACGTAGGCGACGTAGGGCGAGTAGGCGGATTGGAGACGCTCGTTGACCGATATCGACTCCCGGAGGCTGTTGGCGGCGCGGCGGGCGTATTCGCTGTTGGGCGACTGCCGGAAGATGCGGGCCATCTCCAGGGCGTGCTCGACGTCGCGGCGGTTGGGCCGATAGACGGGGACGAGGAGGGCGATGCCGACGCCGGCCAGCGTCGGATGGACACCGGAGGCGAGGAACGCCAGCCACACCACGATCGCGAAGGTGCCGTAGATCGGCGCCCGACCCCGGGGCACGTAGCGGGTGAGGTACACACCGGCCAGGCCCGCCGCGCCGACGAGGAGCGGGACGACACGGAAGTTGTCGGTGTAGAAGAGAGCGATGATGCTCAAGGCGCCGATGTCGTCGACGACGGCGAGGGGGAGCAGGAAGACCCGCAGACGACCCGGTGCCCGCGGGCCGATGATCGCCAGGGCGCCGACGAGGAAGGCGGTGTCGGTGGAGATCACGACCCCCCAGGCGTGCTCGTGGCCGGTGCCGGCGGCGATGGCCAGGAAGACGACGGCGGGCACCACCAGCCCCGCCACCGCGGCGGTGACTGGCACGAGGGAACGGGACCAGCTCGTCAGCTCGCCGATGGCGAACTCGCGGCGCACCTCCAGCCCCACGGTGAAGAAGAAGATCGCCATGAGGGCGTCGTTGACGAGGGCATGGAGGGTGAACTCCAGGGTGAGGTCCTCGACTCCGAAAACGAGGTGGGTCTCCCAGAGCCGCTGGTAGGTCTCGTAGGACAGGTTGGCCCAGGCGATCGCCGCCAGGGTGGCTACGAGCAAGAGCAGGGCGCCGAGACGGGCCTCGGACATCGAGGAGATCTTCTCGGCGATGGAGTGACGCCGACGTGGACGAATCGGACGCTCAGTCGGCGGGCGGTCGATCGTGGTGGTCTGCGTGGGTCAGCTCCTTCGACGACTATCTCGGAGCGGAAAGGTCGTTCGCTCCCCCTCCGGCTCGACACCGCGGTGGGCGGGCCACAGGGCAACGAACGCAGGGAGGCGCCCCGACATTCCCGAAGACCCCCAAAAAAAGAGAGGGGGTGGGAGGACGCCAGCGCCCTCCCACCCCGAATCGCGTGGCCTCAGGGAGCCGTGGCCGGGGGCATGCCGAAGGCTTGCTCCAGTTCCTCCATCGACGTCACCTGATCGGCGGGCGGCGGCTCGATGGTGACCGACTGGCCGAAGTCGAAGAAGTCGAAGATCATCGTCATCACGCCGGTGGTGCCGGTGGCGTCGTCTGTCTCCTCGCCGGTGATCGCCATCCGCTGGACGAGGCCGTCGCCGTCGACCCACAGGTCGAGGGGGAACGACTCGTCGGGCAGCCCGCCCTGCTCTTCCAGCTCGGCGAGCTCCTCGGGCGAGAGGGCTTCCTGCCAGCCCTCCTCGACGGTCACCCGGAAATGGGTGGTGGAGATGCCGCGGATTTCCTCCGTGCCGAGCTCTTCGACGGTTCCCTCGGCCTTCGAGAACGCCTCGAGGAAGCTGGAGGGATTGCTGGGGGCGGCTTCGGAGCCCATCTCGGCGAGGTCGGAGCCTTCCTCGGCGGGCATCGACACCCATTCGGTCTCCGCACCCATCAGCGCCGTGAAGAACGGGAACTTGAGGTAGACGGTGTCGCCGATCTGGCGCATCTCGATCTCTCCGAGCATCCCGGCCATACCAGCCATCTCGTCGTCGGCCCCGGCGCCCAAGGCCGAGAAGTCCATGGTCATGGCCATGTTCCCGGTGGCGGCGTCGGTGAGCACCGTGAAGGGCATCTCGGCGGTCTCGCCATCCCCCTCGAAGATCATGACGCCTTCCACCCGGGCGGGGGTGGCTTCGGCGCTGGTCGCCAAGGCTGCCTGGAGAGCTGCGAGGTCGCCGCTGAGGCCTCCGCCGGAGGACTCGGTGGTGGACGGCGCGCTGGTGGTGTCCGGAGCGGCGGTGGTGTCCACCGTCGTGGCCACCGTGGTCTCTGGTGTGGTCGCTGCCGTGGTGTCGGCCGCGCTCGTCGTGGTGTCTTCTGCCTGTCCACCGCAGGCAGCGACGACGACGGCCAGGACAGCACTGATCAACAAGCGTCGTTTCAAGGGATTTTCTCCTTCTGGGGATCAGGGGAAACAGAACCCCTGTCGGCCAGTCTATCCCCGGATTGAGAATGGGCTACCAGGCGCCTCCGCCGCCTCCGCCGCCTCCGCCTCCCCCGCCGCCGGAGAAGCCTCCGCCGCCTCCGCCGGCACCACTCGAGCTGGGCGGGCGGAACGCACCGGCGAGAGCCGACTCCAGGCCGGCGAAGGCGTTCTCGCTACCGCCTCCGGCGTAGCCGTGGGAGCCGTACCAGTAGATGTGGGACTGTTCGACCAGTTCGGGCGGGGCGTGGAGGCGGGCGTGCTCCAACACCTCGGTGGCGACACCGAACGCCACGGCGTAGATGAGGTACTTGTCCCACAGCTCGAGGGAGATCGCCGGCGCCTCTTCGAGACGGGAGAAGTCCCGGAGGTATCGGCGGAACGCCCCCCAGGCCGCGGCCACGTCGGCCCCGGCCCTGGTCCTCTTCACGGTCACCCGCCGGGGCAGGACGAGGAAGAGGAACACCATCCCGCTGAAGATCAAGCCGATCGAGATCGCCAACGGGATCGCCCCCGAGTAGGTAGTCGACGACGACATCCGCGAGGTGGCGAAGATGCCGAGGGCGCCGAGCAGGAAGAACCCGACCGCCACCCAGACCATCACCTTGCGCCCCGTCCGCTCCAGGAGCTTGCGGCTCTCGAGCTTGCCCACCACCGCCTTGACGAACGACTGATACGTGGCGGCGTTGGCGGCGGCGTCCTCCCGGATCAGGCGACGGAACTCGTGGAGGGGTTGCGGCCCGTCGTCGAGGACCCTCCTCAGGATCGTGTAGACGTTGCGTTCGTAGTCGAGGAGCTGACCCGGGTCATCGCCGAGCTCCAGCTCGAGGTCGCTGATCTGTTCCTGGCGCAGCCCCAGGAAGGTCGACCGCGTCGTCTGGATGGGCCGGGCCTGGACGATGCCACGGCTGATGAAGTCGAAGACGGTGGCGGTGAAGGCGCGCTCGTCCACCTTGCCCTGGCTGAGGAGGGCGGCCACCTCTGCCGGCGGCAGGCCGTCGGGCGGTTCCTGCACGTACTCCCGGTCGAAGGTCGTACGCGGCTCCTTCCCGTACCTGAGGTACACGGCCAGGGCGGCCAGGAGACCGGGCACGACAGCGAAGAAGAGCCCCCAGAGCACGGCCGCCCTGATGCGGGCGTTCCGCAGCTCGGCAGCCTCCGCGTCCCGCCGCTCCTCTTCGAGGATGATCGGCAGGCCTTGACCGGCGATCGGCGTGGCGCCGTCGCTCGATGCCAGCAGACGGCGCGGGAAGGCGACCCGGAACTCCACGTACTCGCCGGGCGGGATGCCCCGGGCCTCGAGGGTCGGCTCGACCCCGCTCTCACCGAGGCTGGTCTCCCCGGACACCCAATAGGGGTGACCCCACACGTAGACCTCCCCTTCCGTTGCGCCGGAGGGGATGGCCATGGAGGCGGTGAGCCGTTGCAGCTCGACCGGCCACTCCGGCCCCCACACTTGCAGGTACACGTCGACGTAGTCGTCGTAGACCTTGGCCAGCCCTTCGAGCACGTAGCGGATCTCGAACGTCCGCTGCTCGTCGGCGGCGGAGTAGTGCCACACGATCCGCACCCGGCCGCCCAGGTCGCGGACCCCGAACGTGCCGGGAGGCGACTCGCAGCCCAGGTCGGTGCACCCGCCGTCGACGTACACCTGGGAGCCCTCGGCGACCGACACCCCGCTCAGCGACTCGCCGGCGGCGAGCGGAATCTCCCGGTAAGCGCCCGAGAACGAGCCTTCGAAGGAATAAGTGATCCGCTCGACCACCTCGACGGCGCCGTTCGGCTGCACCCTGACCTCGACCTCCGCCTCGGGCAGGGTGTAGCCGCGGCCGTAGGCGGGGAGAGCCCCCGCGGCCAGCAGGGCGAAGAAGACGAGAGCCGCCGACAGGCGTCTCATCGGGTCAGAAGTCGACGACCGGCGGCGTGTCGGCTTCGACCTCGGCCTCGAAGAAGGGCCGTGTCTTGAACCCGCCTATAGCCGCCACGATGTTGGTCGGGATGGACTGGACCGCGTTGTTGTAGGACAGGACCGAGTCGTTGTAGATCTGGCGAGCCACGGCGATGCGGTTCTCGGTCTCCGACAGCTCCTGTTGCAACGCGGCGAAGTTGGGGGCGGCTCGCAGCTCCGGATAGCTCTCGGCGAGGGCGAACAACTGCCGCAGGGCGGCGGTGAGGGCGTTCTCGGCCTGGGCCTGCTCCTCGGGCCCCTGCGCCGCCTGGGCGGCGTTCCGGGCCTGCACGACCCGCTCGAACGTCTGTTGCTCGTGGGCGGCGTAACCTTTCACCGTCTCGACCACGTTGGGGATCAGGTCGTAGCGCCGCTTCAACTGCACGTCGACCTGCGCCCACGAGTTGTCGACCCGGTTCCGCAGCTGTACCAGGCGGTTGTAGAGCAGCACCACGAGGAGCAGCACTGCCGCCACCGCCACGATCACCCAGATCATCCTCACCCGACTCCTGTTCGCTTCAGCGGGAGCAGGGTAACCGGCCCGGGCGCCGGCCGCCGGATCAGCCCAGCGCCTCCACCATCGCCGCCCCCATGTCGCTGGGCGTGGAGGCGACGACGATGCCGGCGTCGCGCATGGCGGAGATCTTGGCGTCGGCGGTCCCGCGTCCGCCGGAGATGATCGCTCCGGCGTGGCCCATCCGCTTTCCGGGAGGGGCGGTGGTGCCGGCGATGAACCCCGCGACCGGCTTGCTCATCTCGTTGGCCACGAACTCGGCGGCTTCCTCCTCGGCGGTGCCGCCGATCTCGCCGATCATGATCACGCCCTCTGTGGCGGGGTCCTCCTCGAACATGCGCAGCACGTCGACGAAGTTCGTCCCGTTCACCGGGTCGCCGCCGATGCCGACCGCGGTGGTCTGGCCCAGGCCGAGCTTGGTGAGCTGATAGACGGCCTCGTAGGTGAGCGTGCCCGAGCGGGACACGACCCCGATCTTGCCGGGCTTGTGGATGTAGCCGGGCATGATCCCGATCTTGCATTCCCCGGGGGTGATCACCCCCGGGCAGTTGGGGCCTACCAGGCGGGTGCGGCGGCATTCGAGGTACCGCTTGACGCGGATCATGTCCGCCACCGGGATGCCTTCGGTGATGGCCACGACCAGCTCGAGATCGGACGCGGCAGCCTCGATGATGGCGTCAGCGGCGAACGCCGGCGGCACGTAGATGACCGAAGCGGTGGCGCCGGTGGCTTCGACCGCCTCGGCGACGGAGGCGAAGATCGGGAGTTCGACCCGGTAGGTGTCGGGACGGCCCGGCACCCCGGAGTGGTCGGTCTCTCCTTCGAACACCTCGGTCGTGCCGGCCTTGGTGGGGTGGACGGCGGCGACCATCTGGGTGCCGTAGGCGATGGCCTTGTCGGTGTGGAAGCGGCCGGTGGAGCCCAGGCCCTGGACGATGACCTTGGTGTCGCGGTCGACGAGGATGCTCACGAACGAACCTCCGGTTCGCAGTCGGAAGTCAGGTGACGGAGATCGGATGCCCGGGTCATGAGGCGAGGCTCACGATCTTCTCGGCGCCGTCTTTCATGTCGTCGGCGGTGATGACGTCGAGGCCCGACTCGGCGAGGATCCTCTTTCCCTGCTCGACGTTGGTGCCCTCGAGCCGCACCACGAGCGGCACCTCGAGACCGACCTGTTTCACCGCCTCGACGATGCCCGTGGCGAGGGTGTCGCAGCGCATGATGCCCCCGAAGATGTTGACGAAGATGCCCTTCACCTTCGGGTCCTTGGTGATGATGGTGAACGCCTTGGCGACCTGCTCGGCGCTGGCTCCACCGCCCACGTCGAGGAAGTTGGCGGGCTCTCCCCCGACGTGCTTGATGGTGTCCATGGTCGCCATGGCGAGCCCGGCCCCGTTGACCAGGCAGCCGATGTTGCCGTCGAGGTTGATGTAGGAGAGGCCGGCCTCCTTGGCCTCCAGCTCCGCCGGGTCCTCTTCGGTCTCGTCGCGCATGGCGGCGATGTCGGGATGACGGAACAGGGCGTTGTCGTCGAAGGCCATCTTCCCGTCGAGGGCCATCACCTGGCCGTCGCCGGTCACCACCAGCGGGTTGATCTCGATCAGGTCGGTGTCGAGCTCCATCGCCGCCTCGGAGAGCGCCTTGACGAAGCGGACGAAGTTCTTGGCGGCGTCGCCTTCGAGCCCCAGGCCCCGGGCCAACGCGTTGGCCTGGAAGTCGGCGAGGCCGATGGCCGGGTCGATGACCTGGCGGAGGATCTTCTCGGGGGTCTCCTCGGCGACCTTCTCGATCTCCATGCCGCCTTCGGTGGAGGCCATGACGAGGTTCCGGCCGACCGAGCGGTCGAGGAGGATCGACAGGTACAGCTCGCGGGCGATGTCGATGCCCTGCTCGATGTAGAGGCGGTTGACCTGCTTGCCCTCCTCACCTGTCTGGACGGTGACGAGGGTGGAGCCGAGCATCTTCTCGGCGAGACGGCGCACCTCCGCCTCGGCCGCCTCCGGCCCGCCTTCGATCCCGGCGGTGACGACGTTGACGCCGTGGACGTCGGGATGCTCCTTGAAGGTGCCTTTTCCCCGCCCGCCGGCATGTATCTGGGACTTGACCACCACCACGGGATTGCCGGTCGCTTCGATCAGCGGCCGCACCGCCGCCACTGCCTCGTCGACCGTGGTCGCCACCCGGCCCTGCGGCACGGCGATCCCCCGAGCGGCCATCAGCTCCTTGGCCTGGTACTCGTGGATTTTCATGACGGTTGACGGTAGCGCCCCGCGACTGGCCCTTCGTCAGCCGTCGGCGCCGATGTCCTCGTACCAGAGCTCGGGGTGTTCGGCGATGAACAGCTCCATCATCGCCACGCACTCGGGGTCGTCGAGCACCACCACCTCGACCCCGTTCTCGGCCAGCCACTCGTGACCACCGGAGAAGGTGCGGGCCTCGCCGATCACGACCCGGGAGATGCCGAACTGGCGGACGAGTCCGGAGCAGTACCAGCACGGCGACAGCGTCGTCGCCATCGTCGTGCCCCGGTAGGAGCGACGCCGCCCGGCGGCGCGGAAGGCGGCGGTCTCGCCGTGGATGGTGGGGTCGCCGTCCTGGACCCGGCGGTTGTGGCCCTTTCCCCACAGCTCCCCGCCGGGCCCGAACAGGGCCGCCCCGATGGGGATGCCTCCGGAGTCCCGCCCCCGGCGGGCTTCCTCCTTGGCGACCTCGAGCATCTCGCGGTCGGTCATACGCGGGAGGGGACGTGGTCGGCGACCCAGGCGGTGATGGTGTCGAGCGGCGTGCCCGGGGTGAACACTTCGGCGATCCCCGCCTCTTTCAGGGGCTCGATGTCCTCTTCGGGGATGACGCCGCCGCCGAAGACGACGATGTCGGAAGCGCCGCGGGCGGCCAGCTCCTCGACCACCTTGGGGAAGAGGGCCATGTGCGCCCCGGAGAGAGAAGACAACCCGACGGCGTCGACGTCTTCCTGCACGGCGGTCTCGGCGATCTGGGCGGGGGTCTGATGGAGGCCTGAGTAGATCACCTCGTGGCCGGCGTCGCGCAGCGCCCGGGCGATCACCTTGGCGCCCCGGTCGTGGCCGTCCAGACCGGGCTTGGCGATGAGGATCCGTCGCACACGGGCGAGGTTAGACCGTTCTGTGGGCCGGAATGGATGGCGCGGGCGCGTGATCCGGACCACAAAACGGGCGACGGCGCCCGACCCCCTTCACTTCGGGGCGCCCGGGTGGCATGAAGGACGCATGCCCGACGATCGAGCCGCCCGGGATCTCGCCCGCCGCCAGCACGGAGTCGTCGGCGACCGGCAGGCGGACGCCCTCGGACTGGGTGCGAGGCACCGGATGACACGCCTCCGCTCGGGGGCGTGGGAGAAGATCGGCTCCCGCGCCTACGTGCTCGCGGGGGTGCCGCTGACGGACCGGGCGATGGCGATGGCCGCGGTGCTCGACGTCAGGGGCGACGCCTACCTGAGCCACACGTCGGCGGCGTGGCTGTGGGGCATCCCGGGATTCGACCTGCGGCCGATCCACGTGGCGCGACGCTACGAGGGGACCAGGAGGCCGTCGGGGCTCGCCCGGGTCCACAACCTGCGCGGCGTCCCGCCAGACCACCTCGGAGAGGTGGACGGCATCCCGGTCGGGTCGCCGGTGCTGACCTGTTTCCAGGTCGCGGCGGCCACCATGTCGCTGCTCCGCACCGAACGGGCCGTCGACAACGTCCTGGCGATGGGGCTGGCCAAGCCCAAGGCCTTCCACGATCTGCTCAGGGTGTTGGCGCAGCGGGGACGCAACGGGATCCGGATCATGCGCCGGATACTCTCGGAGCGGCCGCCCGACTACCGACCTCCCGAGTCGGGCAACGAGGCCCGCTTCCAGTGGCTGTGCGAGCGCCACGGGATACGGGTGCGCCGCCAGGTGGAGATCGGCACCGAAGACCACTTCGTCACCCGGGTCGACTTCCAGGACGTCGCCTACCCCCACCTCGTGTACCGGATCCAATCCGCCCGCTGGCACGGCGCGGTCAGCCACGCCCGGGACGACGCCCGCCAGGAGAAGGAGCTGGCGGGACACTTCGAGATCGTGGACATCTGGGACCGTGACCTGTGGAGGGATCCCGACGGGGTGGTGGCGACGGTCCTCGCCGCCCGCCGGCGCGCGTGGGTGCGTTCTGTGGGTCGGAAATGACGCCGGCGGCGTCATTTCCGACCCACAGAACGGCTGATCAGTCGCGCTTGGTCCTGCCGGCCGCCTTCTGCATCCGCTTCCACTCCCGGACCCGGGCGAGGGTCTCGGGGCCATCGACGTCGGCGGCCGAGCGGGGTTGGTCGTCGGCGAACGGCCCGGCGTACTCCTCCCAGCCTTCGGGCCGGATGCCGAACCGTTTGGCCAACAGGGCGAGGAAGATCATCGACTTCTCCTCCCCGAACCCCGGCAGCGCCGAGATCCTCCGGTACAGGGTGGCGGCGTCGGGGTCGTCGCTCCAGATGGCGGCGCCGTCGCCTCCGTAGTGCTCGGCCAGATGGACGCAGAGGGCGTGGATCCGCCGGCCCATCGCCTTGGGGAAGCGATGGATCGCAGGCTTGGCGGCACACACTTCGACGACCTCGTCCTCGGACATGGCGGCGATCCGGGTCGCGTCGAGGTGGCCGAGCCGCTCCGCCAGCGTCTTCGGGCCGCGGAATGCCCACTCCATCGGGACCTGCTGGTCGAGGAGCATCCCGATGAGGAGGGCGGTGCCGTCGGTGTTGAGCAAATGGTCGGCTTCGGTGTCACCGGTGATGGCGAACGTCATGTCGGGGACCCTACCCGGAGCCATCACCGACGATCAGGTCGACCCCCTCGGCGTGGATCCGGGCCACGAACTCCTGATGACGGTCCGGTGGTGACGCGAACCAGCCGACGGTCCGGAACTGCGGGGCGATCTGGCGACCGCATTCGAGGAAGAGAGGGAAGGTGGCGTTGGCCAGCTCTTCCTGGTCGGCTTCGTCGACGTCCCCTTCGGTGAGAACGAGCAGGTCGATGTCGGAGCGGATCGGCATCGCTCTCCACATGTCGCCGCGGGCGGCGCTGCCGAACAGCACCACCCGGCGGAGCTTCGCTCCGAGCCGCTCCCGCAGGGTCACCAGATAGCGGTCGAGGCATTCCCGCTCGGCGGGTTCGAGGTGCTCAAGCCGGTGAGCCACGTAGGGAAGGTAGATCAGTCCTTTTCGGCGAGGCGGCGGAATTCCTCGGGTGCGTCGCGGTCCTCGCGTCCCAGCAATGCGGCGCGAGTGACGGCTCCCTTGCCGAACCGGCGGCGGATCTCGTCGACCTGGCGGTCCACGGCGGCGGCGGCTTCGGCGGCGGCGCTCCCGGTGCGCTCCACCGCCCCTTCGTCGAGCCACAGCTCGAGCTGCTGGGCGGTGTCGTCGGTCAGCTGCGACACCGAGATGCCGACCAGCGTGATCGGCTCGGCGGGATCGTCGATCGCCTGACGCAGCAGACGGCGGGCGACCCGGTCGATGGCGTCGGTGGCGGCCGTGGCCGTGTCGAGGGTGTGGGCCCGGGTGACGATGCGGCCGCCGGGGAACCTGACCCTCACATGGATCGTGCGGCCCTTTCGGTTCTTGGCTCGCAGGCGGCGTCCTATCCGCTCGGCCAGGGACAGCACCACCCGGTCCAGCTCGCCGAGGTCGGTGAGCCCCCGGCCGAGGGCCTGCTGGGATCCCACCGACTTGGCGCGGGCCCGTCGTCGCACCGGCCGGGGGTCCTGGTTGTGGGAGAGCGCCCACAGATGGTGGGCCTGGCCCTGCCCCAGCCAGGCGACGAGCGACTCGATCGGCGTCGAGGCCAGGTCGCCGACGGTGGCGACCCCGGCGTCGTGGAGCTTCTTGGCGGTCTTGGGGCCGACACCCCACAGCACCTCGATGGGGAGCGGGGCGAGGAACTCGGCTTCGGTTCCCGCCTCCACGTGGACCAGGCCGTCGGGTTTGGCCACCTGGGAGGCGACCTTGGCGAGGTGCTTGGTGGTCGCCACCCCGATCGAGACGGGGAGGCCGATCTCCTCCCGCACCAGCCTCCGGATCTCCCGGGCGATCTCGGGTGCCGGGCCGAACAGGTGCTCGGAGCCGCGCACGTCGAGGAACGCCTCGTCGACGGAGATCTGCTCGATGTCGGGGGTGAAGCGCTCGAAGATCTCCATCACCCGGTCGGAGTAGTCCAGGTAGCGCTCGAAGCTGCCGGGGACGATCCGCAGCTGCGGGCAGAGGCGGCGGGCTTGGCTGGTGGGCATCGCCGACCGCACGCCGAAGGCGCGCGCCTCGTAGCTGGCGGCGAGGATCACCCCCGCCCCGACCGCCATGGGAATCCCGCGCAGCGACGGGTCGAGGAGCTGCTCGACCGAGGCGTAGAACGCATCCAGGTCGGCGTGGAGGATGTGAGCCCCACTCACGCCACCCATCTTGCCCGAAGTCAGGGACATCGGTGGCGGGTTTGGCTCCGGGCCGGGCCCCGCAGCCGGGTAGGGTTGACGTATGAGCCTTTCCAACCTCCACCGCCTCCGTCTGGCCGGCGTCTCCCCCTGGTCCGATCAGATATCCCGCCGGATGCTGGACAGCGGTGAGCTGTCCCGGCGCATCGAAGAGGACGCCGTCACCGGGGTCACCTCCAACCCGTCGATCTTCGCCAAGGCCATCGTCGGCACCGGGGACTACGACGAAGAGGTGCGGGACATGGCGGCCCGCGGCGCCGCCACCGCCGAGATCATCGCTCAGCTGATGGCGAGCGACATCCAGCGCGCTTGTGACGCCCTCCGCGGTGTGTACGACAGCACCGACGGCCGGGACGGGTTCGTGTCCGTCGAGGTGACACCGACGCTGGCCCACGACACCGAAGGCACCGTCGCCGAGGCCCGGGAGTGGGTGAAGCGGATCGACCGCCCCAACCTGCTGGTGAAAGTCCCGGCGACGATCGAAGGGCTTCCGGCGATCCGCCGCCTCATCGCCGAGGGCATCTCCATCAACGTGACTCTGATCTTCTCGCTGGAGCGTTACCGCCAGGTCATGCAGGCCTACCTCGACGGCATCGAGGAGTACATCTCCCAGGGCGGAGACCCCTCCCGGGTCGCCTCGGTCGCGTCGTTCTTCGTGTCCCGCATGGACACTGAAGTGGACCGCCGCCTGGAGGAGATCGGCACCGACGAGGCGTTGGCGCTGCGCGGCGAGACCGCGGTCGCCAATGCCCGCCTCGCCTACCGGGCCTTCCTCGACACGTTCACCGGGGAGCGGTGGCGCAAGCTCGTGGCCTCGGGAGCACGCATCCAGCGGCCGCTGTGGGCTTCGACGTCGACGAAGAACCCCGAGTACAGGGACACCCTGTACGTCGACGAGCTGGTGGCCCCTCACACGGTCAACACGATGCCGCTCGAGACCATCGACGCCTACCAGGACCACGGGCCCGAGCCGGTCGCCTTCGGCCCCGAGGAGATCGCCCAGGCCGAGGAGACCATAGAGCGGATGGGTGCGGTCGGCGTCGACTACGACGACGTGATGGAGGTGCTCGAGCGCGAGGGGGTCGAGAAGTTCGTCGACTCCTGGAACGAGCTCGTCGCCAGCGTGGAAGAGGAAGTCGAGAAGACGTCGCAGGCGTGATCGAGGACGCGTCGGTTCACGACGCGTCCTCGACCTCGACCGGCATGCCTTCTTCGACCCAATGGGCCAGCCCGCCCTCGAGGTGGGCGACCTGGCGGTAACCCATCTCTTCCAACAACGTCGCCGCCAGAGCCGAACGGCCGCCCGACGCGCAGTACAGGATGAGAGGTGCCTCTGGGTCGAACTCGGGGCGGTGATATGGGCTCGAGGGATCTGCCCAGAACTCGAGCATTCCTCGCGGAGCGAACACTGCTCCGGCGATGGTGCCCTTCGCCGCCCGTTCCTCCGGCTCCCGCAGGTCGACGAGCAGGGTTCCGCCGTCGCGGGCGGCAGCCACCTCGCTGGGGCTCAAGCTCCTCACCCGGGACTTCGCTTCGGCGACCATCTCGGCGACGGTCCGCATCGGTTCCTCCTTCGACTCGACTCACTGGCAGCATCCGCCATCGACGGCGAAGATGTCATCCGTGGAAACCACGGATCTCCGATCCGGGCCCGTCGGGGGCCTCCCACCGCTCACGGGACGCGAACAGGAGGTCTTGGCCCTTCTGGGAGACCGCCTCACCAACCGGGAGATCGCCGACCGCCTCTACATCTCGGTGCGCACGGTGGAGAGCCACGTGTCGGCGCTGCTCACCAAACTCGGAGCGGAGAACCGACGCCAACTCGCGGCATTGGCTGCCGGTCTGAGCCTGCGGCGCCCCCGTCACAACCTACCGGTCCGCCGTGACTCCTTCCACGGCCGTGAGGCCGAGATCGCGGACCTCCACCGCTTGATCGAGAGCGATCACCCGATCACGCTGTTGGGGCCGCCCGGAATCGGGAAGACTCGGCTGGCGATCGAGGCGGCGGCATCGTCGATAGACCGATTCCGGGACGGAGCCTGGATGGTCGAACTGGCCGGCCTCAGCAACCCCGATCTCGTGCCGCTCCACACGCTCGCCGTCGTGGGAGGAGCCGCGGCGCCAGGCGCTGACCCGACCGCTGCCCTCATCGAAGCCCTGCGCCAGCAGCAATGCCTGCTCGTTCTCGACAACTGTGAGCACGTGCAGCAGGCCGTCTCGGCCATGGCTCAGCGGGTCGTCTCCGCGGCCGAAGACGTGACGATTCTCGCCACGAGTCGTGTTCCTCTCGGAGTGAGCGGCGAGGTCGTCTTTGCGGTCGACCCACTCCCGTTGCCCTCGACAGACGGCGACGTCGGCCGAAACCCGGCGATCCGACTGTTCACCGACCGAGCGGCAGCCGCCTCGCCCGGCTTCCACCCGGACGACCAACTGGCGACCATCGGGGATGTGGTGAGGCGTCTCGACGGGATCCCGCTCGCCCTCGAGCTGGCGGCGTCGCGGACCAGGACCTTCGATCTCGTCGACTTGCTGAACCAACTCGAAACCGGCGTCGACGTTCTCGCCGCTCCGCGACCCGACTCTCGGCATGCCACCCTCGACGGCGCCATCTACTGGAGCTATCGGCTGCTCGAGCCGCCCGACCGGCTCCTGTTCACCCGGCTGAGCATCTTCGCCGGCTCGTTCACGCTCCCCGCCGCCCAGTCGATCTGCACCGGCGGGGAGTTGGACGAGCGCCTCGTAGCAGAGGGCCTGAGCCGGCTCGTCGACCATTCCCTCGTCACCCCTGTCGATCTGGGGCGGGGCCGCCGGTACCGCCTTCTCGAGCCCATTCGTGCGTTCGCTCGTGAGCGTGGCACCGTGGATCTGTCGGCGGAGCATGCCGCCTACTTCGTCGATCTCACCGCCGAGGCGGCGAGCCACCTTCGGGGACGAGCACAGCAGGAATGGATCGGCCTCATCCAGGCGGAGGTCGAGGACCTGCAGGCGGCGTTCGAATGGTCGGTGGCCAACGAGCCAGATCTGGCATTGGAGCTGTTCGTCTCGGTCGCGCGTTCTGGGAGTACGCCGGGCGGCGCTGGGAGGGTGTGGACTGGGCACGCAAGGTCTTCGGCCTGGTGGAGGGTGTCGAGTCGGGGCTGGCCGTTCGGGCGGCGACGATGGCCGGTTGGCTCGCCGTATCCCACGATGCTCCGCTCGTCGCTGCCGAGGCACAACAGGCGATGGAGAAGGCGCGCCGGCTGGGGGATGACGCCGGATTCCACCGCGCCCAGGTGATGCTGGCGTGGGTGACACTGCACTCGGACATCGCGACCGCCGTCGGCCTCCTCTCGGAGGCGATCACCTTCTTCGAGAGGAGCGGCGACCGCTGGTGGCAAGCACTGGCCTTGCTCCGCCGGAGTGACCTGGTCCCCAACGGGAGATCCGACGCCGCCAGAGCGCGGAGCCTCCTGCGGGCCCTGGGCGACATGCATCTCTACCTCGCGGCGACCCGTTTTCTGACCTCGGTCGCCCTGCTGGAGGGAGACATCGATGGCGCCGAGAGCTTCGCGGTCGAGGCGCGGCAGCTCGCCCGGCGGCTGGCCAACCGACACGAGGAAGCCGAAGCGATTCGATCCTTGGGACGGGTCGCGCTGCGCCGCAACGATCTCGAGTCAGCCGAGGAGCACTATTCGAAGGCCATCCCCGTCCTGATGAGCACCGGTGACGTTCGTTGCGCGGGAAGGGGTTTCGCCGAGCAGGCGCTGCTCCATTTCCGCCGCGGGAGAATCCAGGCCTCGCTCGAAGCAGTCGAGAAGGGCTGGTCGTTGGCTTCCTCGGTCCCCGATCCACGGGGGATGGCCGAGAATCTCTCGGTGCTGGCGCTCCACGTGGACGACGAAGACGCCGTCCGGCTCGTCGCCGCCGCCAGGCGGATCCGCGAAAGCGATTCTCCGCCCCTCGACGTCGCCGCCGACATCGATGCGCATCTGCGCTCCCTGTCCGTCGACGCCGAGTCGTACGCGTCGGCCTGGCAGGAAGGCACCGGCGCCGATCCAGAAGCTCTGGTGAGCGACGTCTTGGCTCAGCTCTCCGCCTGACGAGCCGCTTCGATGAAGCGCCGCAC
>PKRG01000023.1 GCA_017577575.1 Acidimicrobiia bacterium
CCAGGGGCACCCTCCGGGGCGGAGTCGCCGGGGTGCGGCCCGCCAAGGTCGTCGTGCGGGGGGGGGGCAGGGCCGGCACCAACGCCACGAAGATCGCCGCCGGAATGAAAGCAGAGGTGGCGGTGCTCGAGGGGGCGGTCGACAAGCTGCGCCGCATCGACAACCAAAACGGCGGGGGGGGGGTGACGCGGGCGTCCAACCGCCTCAACGTGGAAGAGCAGGTCACCACCGCCGACCTGGTGGTGGGCACCGTGTTGGTGCCGGGGGCGTCCGCCCCCAAGCTCGTCACCGAGGACATGGTGCGGGCCATGAAGAGGGGAGCGGTGGTCGTCGACGTCGCCATCGACCAGGGCGGATGCTTCGAGACCAGCCGCGAGACCACCCACGACGATCCCGTGTACGAGAAACACGGCGTCGTCCATTACGCGGTCGGGAACATCCCCGGCGCCGTGCCCCACACCTCCACCTATGCGCTCACCAACGCCACCCTGCCCTATGTCCTGGCCCTCGCCGACATGGGGCCGGCAGAGGCGATGATCAGGCATCCCGAACTGGTGCACGGGTTCAACATCGTCGGCGACCAGATCTGCCACCCGGCCGTGGCCTCCAGCCTCGGCGTCGGCTACGTGCCCCCGCAGGAAGCCCTCGGCCGAAACTAGGCGGAATGTTCCGGGGATCGCCGGGACAACCGGCTATCATGGGATCGATCCCGGGAAAGCCCCCACCTGGACCTCTGGTTGCGCCTACCCACGCGAACCCCCCGGGACTCACACCTACCCGAGCTGGATCATGAACACCCTCGACATCGAAGCAATCCGACAGGATCTGGAGAAGGCACGAGACCGGCTCGTCGACCAGCTCGACGAGCTCGGCGCGACGCCGTCCGGGGACCTGCGCTCCGACGTCGACTACGGCGACAGCTTCGCCGACGCCGGGGCGGTCACCGCCGAGCGCACCGAACGCCTGGGCCTGGTCGACGCCCTCGTGGGTCAGCTCCGGGAGGTCGAGAAGGCCCTGGAACGGATCGAGCAGGGCACCTACGGCATCTGCGCCGAATGCGGCAAGGAGATCCCGCCCGCCCGCCTGGAAGCTCGACCCGAGTCGACGCTGTGCGTCGACTGCAAGTCGCGTCTCGGCTGAAGCCGATGCCGGGGGCGTGGTCACATCTCGCCGCGCGATTCTTCGACTTCATCACATCCCCCGGCCTGCGTCCCGACGAGGTCGCCCGCGTCGAGGAGTGGCTCGCCGGGCGCCCGTCGGCCCTGCGGGCGTTCTTCGGCCAGCCCCGCGCGGACCAACGCCATGCCTACGAGGCCGCCGTGAGCGTCGCCGAAGCCGCACCCGGCCGCCCCGACCTCGTGCGGGCGGCCCTGCTCCACGACGTGGGCAAGCGACACGCCAACCTGGGAGCGGTGGGGAGGGTGCTGGCCACGCTGGCCATCCGGCTCCGGCTCCCCCTCACCCCCCGCTGGCGGCTCTACCGTGACCACGGCCGGCTGGCGGCGGCGGAGCTGGGCGACGAGGAGCCGGTCGTGATCGAGTTCGCCCGTCATCACCAGATCGGCAGGCCCCCTACAATCCCGGCCGCCGACTGGGATATCCTCGCCTCCGCCGACCGGGCCCGCCTCCACGTCGGACGCCGAGATCGTTGAATGGGCCGACGCCATCGACCAGCATGACCGCCGATGCCGAACCGCGAGCGCCTTCTTGTCTCCTGAGACCATGACCTACCACGTGTCCACGGCGGTATTCGAGGGCCCCCTCGACCTGCTCCTCCAGTTGATCACCCGCCACCAGGTGGACGTGACCGCGGTCCGGCTGTCCGACATCGTCACCGAGTACCTGGCGTACCTGGAGGAGATGCGTCGGCTCGACCTCGACGTGACCTCCGAGTTCCTGCTCATCGCCGCCACCCTGATCCAGCTCAAGGCCCACGCTTTGCTGCCCGCCGACGCCGAGATCGACCTCGACGAGGAGCTGGCGCTGATGGAGGAGCGGGACCGGCTGCTCGCCCGGCTGCTCACGTGCGTCACCTTCAAGGACGTGGCGGTGGTCATCCGTCACCGCATGCAGGAAGCCAACCGCTACGTCCCGCGGGTCAGCGGGATCGACCAGGAGATCGCCGTGCCGGCGCCGGAGGTGGTGATCCCCACCGACGCCGTGGGCCTGGCCCGCATCGCCGCCGCCGTGCTCGCCCGCCCCAAAGACGAGCCGGACCTCGACCACCTCGACTTCGACCTGCCCTCCGTGCAGGCGGCGATCGACGAGCTCCGGGTTCGTATCGCCGAGGAGGTGACCGCCGGGTTCGACGACCTCGTCGCCCACTGCCGGCGACCCGTCGAGATCGCCGCCTACTTCCTGGCCCTCCTCGAGCTCGCCCGCTGGGGGCTCGTCGAGGTGAGCCAGGAAGACTGGATGTCGGAGATCGTCGTCCGCCACACCGGCAAGGACGCCGGCGACCTCACCTCCGAATGGGCAGCGTCATGAGCCCTCTCGCCGCCCTCGAAGCCATCCTGTTCGTCACCGAAGCGCCCGTGCCCACGAGCGAGCTGGCCGAGGTGCTGGAAGTGACACCGGAAGAGGTCGAGCGGCTGATCGAAGAGCTCAACGCCAACCTCGAGGCCCGCGACTCCGGCCTCGTGGCGCGCTCCACCGCCGGTGGGTGGCGGCTCTACTCGCGTCCCGAGGCGTACCCCTACCTCGAGCGATTCTCGTCGTCGGCCACCGCCCGCCGCCTGTCTTCGGCGGCGCTGGAGGTGCTGGCCGTCGTCGCCTACAAGCAGCCGGTGTCGCGAACCCAGATCGCCGAGATCCGCGGCGTCGACTCCGACTCGGCGATCCGGTCCCTCCTGCGGCTGGGGCTGATCGAGGAAGCGGGCCGCCTGTCGCTTCCCGGCAACCCCGCCGTGTACCGGACCACGCCTCTGTTCCTCGAGAAGCTGGGGCTCGGCTCGCTCGCCGAACTGCCGCCGCTGGCCGATCACGTCCCGCCCGCCGAGGTCGTGGGGGCGCTGGAAGAGACGTTCCGGCCGGGGGTGGCAGAGGGCGCCTGAGCGCCGATGGACGAGAGGCCGAAGCTGCAGAAGGCGATCGCCCACAGCGGCCTGATGTCGCGGCGGGCCGCCGAGGAGCTGATCGCCCAGGGACGGGTCACCGTGGACGGCCGGCCCGCCCGCATCGGACAACGCGTCGACCCAGAGACCCAGGAGGTGGCGGTCGACGGCAAGCCGATCCCGATCCGCCCCGGGCTGGTCTGGTACCTCCTGTACAAGCCGGTCGGGGTGATCTCCACCGCCGACGACCCCCAGGGCCGGCGCACCGTCGTCGACCTGGTCCCCTCCGAGCCACGGGTCTACCCGGTGGGGCGGCTCGATGCAGACTCGGAGGGGCTGATCGTCCTCACCAACGACGGGCGGCTGGCGAACTACCTGACCCATCCCCGTTACGGGGTGGAGAAGACCTATCTGGTCCTGGTCGAGGGACGGCCGGGGAAGTGGGTAGACCAGCTCACCGGAGGCGTGGAGCTGGACGACGGCATGGCCGCCGCCCGACGTGCCCGTGTCGTCGACACCCTGAAGGGCCGGACCATGGTCGAGATCGTCATGATCGAGGGCCGCAAGCGGGAGATCCGACGCATGTGCTCGGCGCTCGGCCACGAGGTGGTGCGGTTGGTGCGGACCGCCATCGGGCCCATCTCGGACCGGCAGCTGAAACCGGGGACGTGGCGGCATCTCGAGCCGGAAGAGGTGGCGGCCCTCTACGCCGCGGCGTCGTTTTGAGGCGGGCCGGAAGTGGCAGGTAGCTTGCACCCTGTGCTGGCCGTGGAACCCCTCAGAAGACCCGTGGCCGCCCGCGTGGCGGTCCCGGGATCCAAGTCGCTCACCAACCGGGCGTTGGTGACGGCGGCTCTCGCCCGCACCGGTGTCAGCCGCCTCTACCGCCCTCTCGAAGCCGACGACACCGAGGCGATGCGCGAGGCGCTGCGGTCGCTCGGGGTGCTCATCGACGACAACGACGATCCGTGGCTGGTGCTCGGCACCGGGGGCGAGCTCGAGGCCTCCGACGTCCGCATCGATGTCCGGGCTTCGGGGACGACGGCGCGGTTCATCACAGCCGTCGCCGCGCTGGCCAGAGGGAGGGTCGTCGTCGATGGCGTCCCCCGCATGCGGGAGCGGCCCATCGGCCCCCTGGTGGAGGCGATCCGGGCCCTGGGTGGGCGAGCGACCGACACGGACGGGTTCCCGCCGGTCGAGATCGACGGCTCCGGCGGGCTGCGGGGAGGAGAGGTCTTCGTCGACTCGTCGCAGTCGTCCCAGTTCGCCTCGGCGTTGTTGCTCGTAGCGCCGCTCGCCGAGGGGCCCACCACGATCGAGCTCGGCGAGCGAGTCGCCTCCCGCTCCTACCTCGACGGCACTGTGGAGATCATGCGCCGCTTCGGCGCCGAGGTGGCCGCCGACGGCAACCGCTTCGTCGTCCAGCCCACCGGCTACCACAAAGCCCACATCGACATCGAGCCGGACGCATCGGCGGCGGTGTATCCGGCAGTGGCGGCGGCGATCACCGGGGGAGTGGTCGAGATCCCGGGCATACCCCCCGAGTCCAGCCAGCCCGACCTGGCCGTCCTCGACGTCCTCAGCCTGATGGGGGCGACCGTCGTGCGCCGCGACGACACGATCCGCGTGGAGGGGCCCACCGGGAGGCTGGCTGCCGTCGAGGTCGACATGGCGGACGCGCCCGACGGGGCGATGGCGGTCGCCGTGGCGGCGCTGTTCGCCGACGGCCCGTCGCGGATCCACGGCCTCTCCACCCTGCGCCACAAGGAGACGGATCGCCTCTCCGCCCTGGAGAACGAGCTGCGCCGGCTGGGCGGGGGAGCAGAGGTGCAGGGCGACACCCTCGTCGTGACGCCGGGCGAGCTCCACGGCGCCGAGATCGCCACATACGGCGACCATCGGATGGCGATGGCGTTCGCCCTCGTCGGGCTGGTGGTCGAAGGGGTGTCCATCGCCGACCCCGGGGTGGTGGACAAGACGTGGCCGGACTACTTCCGGATGCTGGAGGCGCTGTGAGGCTGATCGTGGCGGTCGACGGCCCCGGCGGCGCCGGCAAGTCCACGGTGAGCCGCCTCCTCGCCCGGCGGCTCGGGGCGGCCCATCTCGACACCGGCGCCTTCTACCGGGCGGCGACCCTGGCCGTCCTGGAGGCGGGTGCCGACCCCGAAGACGAGGCGTCGGTACTGGAGGCGATCGACGGCCGGACGATCGACCAGGTCGACGGGCGGACGCTCCTCGACGGCCGCGACGTGTCGAAGGAGATCCGCTCCGAGGAGGTGACCGGCGCGGTGTCGACGGTGTCGGCCCACCCGGAGCTGCGCAGGCGGCTGGTCGAGGCGCAGCGGCAATGGGTCAGGCGAGCGGGCGACCGGGCGGTCGTGGAGGGCAGGGACATCGGCACGGTGGTGTTCCCCGACGCCGACCTCAAGGTCTTCCTGGACGCCGACCCGGCGGTCAGGGCAGCCCGCCGCTCGGGGGAGATCGGATCGGCGGTGAGCGAGGGGAAAGCGGCGCTCGACCGCCGCGACCGTCTCGACTCCACCCGGCCGACCTCGCCGTTGCGCCCCGCCCCCGATGCCGTCGTGATCGACACCACCCACCTCGGCATCGACGAGGTCGTCGACCACATCACCGGCCTGCTCACCCAGGCCTAGGGAAGGCTTTCCCGGTTCGGGGGTTCGATCCCTACCATGACCTCGATGGTCCAACGCGTGCTCCTGGCCGAACCCCGCGGCTTCTGCGCCGGCGTGGAGATGGCGATCAAGGCTCTCACCTGGATGGTGAGGATCTTCGAGCCGCCCGTCTACTGCTACCACGAGATCGTCCACAACGAGTGGGTCGTAAAGGCGTTCGAGCGGGTCGGCGTCGTCTTCGTCGATGACATCTCCGAGGTGCCCGAAGGCGCCCCGGTGATGCTCTCCGCCCATGGGTCGGCCCCCGAGGTCGTCAGCGGGGCCGAAGCGCGGGCGGGCGTCGTGATAGACGCCGTCTGCCCCCTCGTCACCAAGGTCCACCACGAGGTCAAGCGGATGGCGGCCAAGGGCTACGACATCATCTACGTCGGCCACCAGGGCCACGACGAAGCCGTGGGCACCGTCGCCGAAGCGCCGCACGCCATCACCCTCGTCGAGCCGGAATGGGGCCTCGACGGCTTCCGGCCGGCGGACCCCGACCGCGTCGCCCTCGTCGCCCAGACCACCCTGGGGATGCACGAGTGGGCCCAGGTGCTCGAGGAGGCGCAGCGACGCTATCCCAACCTCCAGACCGCCCGCCGTTCCGATCTCTGTTACGCCACCACCAACCGGCAGGAGGCGGTGGCCCAGCTCGCCGGCCAATGCGACGTCATCCTGGTGGTCGGCTCGGAGAACTCCTCCAACACCCAGGCTCTCGTCCGCTACAGCCGGGAGCACGGGACGCCCGCCTACCGCATCGACTCGGCCGCCGACATCGACCCGGCGTGGCTCGAAGGCGCCGAGGTGGTGGGTCTCACCGCCGGCGCCTCCGCCCCGGACCACCTCGTGCAGGGGGTGATCGACCGGATCGACCCGGCTCAAGGCTTCGAGCTGTGGAGGGTCACCGAAGAAGGGGAGTACTTCCCGCTGCCTCCCCAGCTGCGGGCCTTCGTCACCACCCTCGGGGCGTTGGTGGAGGCCGGGGTCACGGCCAAGCCGCCCGCCGAGCCCGGATGGCTCGACCGTGACCGGGAGTGGACGGCCACGGAAGCGCTGGCTTCGATCGCCACCTGACGGTCTAGCGTTCTGGTGATGGAAGCCGCCGTGCCCACCGGCCGCCTGCCGATCGTCGCCGTCGTCGGACGGCCCAACGTCGGCAAGTCGACGCTCGTCAACCGGATAGTCGGCAAGCGACTCGCCGTCGTCGAGGAGCAGCCGGGGGTAACCCGCGACCGCCGCCAATTCGACGCCGACTGGGCGGGACGCCGCTTCGTCCTGGTCGACACCGGCGGGTGGGAAATGAACCCCAAGGACTCCATCGAAGAGGCCATCCGCCAGCAGGTGGAGGCGGCGCTGGCGTCGGCCGACGTGGTGGTCCTGGTGGTCGACGCCACCACCCCCACCGTGGAAGAGGACCGGGAAGTGGTGGAGATGCTGCGCCGCGCCGACCTGCCTGTCGTCCTCGCCGCCAACAAGGTCGACTCTCCTTCCCAGGAGCCGGACGTGGCGGAGCTGTGGGGGCTCGGTCTCGGCGAGCCCATGCCGGTCTCCGCCTTCCATGGCCGGGGGGTGGGCGAGTTGCTGGACCGGGTGGTCTCCCACTTCCCCGAAGACGTCGAAGAGCCCGAGAGGTCCGACATTCCCAGGCTGGCCATCGTCGGGCGGCCCAACGTCGGCAAGTCGACCCTCCTCAACCGCCTCGTCGGCGAAGAGAGGGTGATCGTCTCCGACGTGCCCGGCACCACCCGGGACCCGGTGGACGTGGAGGTCGAGATCGACGGAAGGCGATACGTCCTCGTCGACACCGCCGGGATCCGACGCAAACCCCAGATCACAGAAGACGCCGACTTCTACGCCGTCCTGCGAGCACGCCAGGCCCTGGCCGAAGCCGACGTGGCGCTGCTCCTGGTGGACGCCTCCGAAGGCGTCACCCGCCAGGACCAGCGCATCGCCGACGAGATCATCCAGGCCGGCACGTCCGTGGTGATCCTCATCAACAAGTGGGACACGGTCGACGCCGAGGACCGCCCGCTGCTGGAGCGGGACATCGCCCAGCGGCTCGGGTTCATGGGCTGGGCGCCGATGTTGCGGGTGTCGGCGCTGACCGGCGCCCGGCTCGGCCGCCTCGGCGAAGCGGTCGAGACGGTGCTGGAGGCCCGCTATCGGCGGATCTCCACCGGCGTGCTGAACCGGCTGGTCCGCTCGTGGATCGCCGCCCATCCGCCTCCGGTGCGCAAGGGCCGCCGCCCCAAGATCCACTACGCCGTCCAGGCGGCCGTCGCCCCGCCCACGGTGGTCCTCTTCGTCTCGGGCGGGGAGCTCGGCGACGACTACCTGCGTTTCATCGAGAACCGCCTGCGCGAGGTGGAGGACTTCACGGGCACGCCGATCCGCGTGGTGCCGCGCCTGAGGAGCCGCCGTGACGAGTGAGCCGCCCCGAGAGCCCGCAGACGGGTCCCGCGACCCCGACGACGAGATCCCGCCGGCGCCGTGGAGCTTCAAGATCATGGTGGCGCTGGCCGTCCTGTACCTCGGGTGGCGGCTGGTGCAGGGCGTGATGTGGTTGATCGACCGGCTCTTCTGACCTGCTCTCAGGGACGGTCGATCATCTGGTCGACCGGGGCGTAGTCGTCGGTGAGCGGCCGGGCGTCGCCGACGAACGCGTCGAGCGCCTCCCCGGTGATCCCGATCTCGACCCCGCCGCGGGCCCGGATCGCCTCTTCGACCGCGCCGACCGGGATCGGGACCCGGGAGGCGACCAGGACGAAGTTCCCTCCTGCTTGCGCCGCCAGGTAGGTGGGCGGGGCGAACACCGCTACGTGGGCGAAGACGTCCCGCAGCGTCGCCGCCTCCGAGCGGACGAAATCGAGGTCGCCGTAGTCGATGACGTTCATCACGTAGATCCCGTGGGGGGCCAGGTGGTCGGCGATGTCGGTAACGAACTCGACGGTGGTCAGATGCCACGGCACCGACAGGCCGCTGAAGGCGTCTCCCAGGACGAAGTCGGCGACACCCCGCCCGAGTCTCGGAAGGGAGCGGCGGGCGTCGTCGACGACGACCTCGGCGTCCCCGGCCAACCCGAGATACCGGTGTCCGATCGCGACGAGCTCGCGGTCGATCTCCAACGTCACGTGGCGGGTACCCGGACGGGTCGCCTTCAGATACGCATCGAAGGTGAACCCGCCGCCGCCGATCGAGGTGGCCGTGATCGGCCCGTCCGGAAGCATCGTGTCGATCACGTCGGCCACCACCTTGGCGTAACGGAACTCGAGATGGGTGGGGTCTTCGAGGTCCACGTAGCTGTTGGACACCTGGTCGAGTATCAGCGTGCGGCCTCCGGGGCGATCCAGGTCGGCTCGGATCACCGCGCAGCTGTAGGTCGTCTCGAAATCGCACGGGCCGGGGAGGGCGAACATCCCTCCGATGAGGACCAGCCCGGCGGCGGTGGCGTTCAGTCCGGCCCGGCCGAAGCGTCCCCACAGTGCCAGCCCGCCGATAACCAGGGCGGTGCCGACGGCGATCACGATCGGCCGGGTGGGGAAGGCGGCGATCAGCACGAACCCGGTGAAGAACGTCCCGAATATCCCCCCGGCGGTCCCGACCGCCGAGTAGGAGCCGACGACGGTGCCGGTCTGCTCGAGGGTGGCGAGACGGAGCTTCACCACCACCGGCGGGACCGCCGACAGGATCGCCGCCGGGAGGAAGAACCCGACCGTCGTGAGCACGACGATGCCGAGCGGGCCGGCCGACGAGATCGCCGGCCCCGCTATGTCGACGATCAGGGGAGAGGCGAGGGCGCTGAGCCCTCCGGCGATCAGGAGCGGGCCCAACAGCTTGGCCGGGTCCATCCGGTCGGCGGCCCGGCCCCCGGCCCAAGCTCCCACGGCGATGCCGGCGAGGACGACGCCGATGACACCGGTGACGACCTCGAGGCTCACCCCGAGGTAGGGGGCGAGGAGGCGCTGGGCGAGTATCTCGATGACCAGGACAGCCGCCGAGGTGGCGAACACGACGGTGCGGGCGACGGCCTGGGTCATGGGGGAAGTATCACCCAAGCCGGTGCCCGCCCGCCATTTCGGAGAGCGCGAAAAGAAAGTTCCACTTCCGGTGGCGCGCAGGTCACCGGGCGTCTAGCTTTCCCGATGGAACCGATTCGTTCGGTTCCCGATACCGCCCTGGGGCCTTCGGGTCACGGGGCGGTCGTCGTTTGGGGGTCGTCGCTCGCGGGCGCTCGCGTTCGGGATCAGAGGACGCCTGCCCCACAGTGACAGGCGTCCTCTCTCGGTCAGTGCCGACTCGTCTCCGACGCCTCTCGACTCACTGCGTCGGCGTCCACGTGGCGGTCAGGCCGCGCTTTTCGGCGATCAAGTCCGAGCCTCCTGCGTCGTGCTTGGTGGCGCAGAACACGTAGGTGGTCGGCTCGGCGACCGTATCGAAGCCGGTCAAGGCGATCGCCTCGGCCTGGAAGCCGCCGACGTTGGCGAAGGGGCGCCACCACGTCTCTCCGACCGGGCCTGACTCGCAGTCGTCGCGGGCGATCTTGAACTTGTACCGGGCGTTTCCGCTCGCCAGCCTCTCGGCGTAGACGTGGGCGGCGAGGACGACGTTGGACTCGGTGCTGACGGCAGCCTCGACAGAAAGGATCTCCGTCCAAGCCGTCGAGGTGATGGTGACGTCCTGGGAGAAGTCGGTGATCTGGACGCCGGCCGACCCCGATCGAAGCTCGTCGGCCGAGAGGCCCTCCAGGGACCCGGCGTCCACCACCTGGTTCTCGGCGAGGCGGCGCATGAACGCTGCCATCTGCTCGCGGGTGACACTGTCTTTCGGGCAGTACCGGGTGTTCGAGGGCGGGTTGCACCCCCGGGTGACGTCGGCGTCCGCCAACCACTTGATGTCGTCGTGGAAGACGTTGTCGTCTCCCACGTCCGTGAACCGGTCTGCCGCCACCACCGCCAGCGGGGTGACGGCGAGCAGGAAGACGGCTACGGCGAAAACGGCGCTAGTGGAGCGGTGTCCGTTGGACTTCATCGAGACTCCTTCGTCGCTCGAGCCCGGAGTGGGCCAGCTGCAACGTATGGGGTCTCCTTAAGGCCGCCTGAACCCTCGGCCCCTGGGGAGGCACTAGGTGTGATGGTTCGAGCCCGAGAAAGAGTGAAACCCGCTCGAATGAGCGGGTTTCTGGTCGGGCCGGCGGGATTTGAACCCACGACCTCTTGACCCCCAGTCAAGCGCGCTACCAAGCTGCGCCACGGCCCGTGATGACCCATGTTACCCCCCGCCGCCCGTGAGCCGACGCGGACACGCAGAGCCGAAGGGGGAGGCCGGCGGGGGAGCGCTCACTACGCTGGCGGGGTGGACGGACGCATCCTCACGGTTCCCAACCTGGTCTCGTTCGTCCGGCTCCTCGCCATCCCTTACTTCTGGTGGGTGCTGTTGGGCGAGCGGCGGGTGGGGCTGGCAGCCGGGCTGATCTTTCTCATCGGGGGCACCGACTGGGTCGACGGCTATCTCGCCCGCCGCCTCGACCAGGTTTCGAAGCTCGGAAAGATCCTCGACCCCGTCGCCGACCGGCTGATGATCGCCTCGGCTTTGATCGGAGGGCTCATAGCCGGGGTGGTGCCATACGTGATCGGGTGGCCGCTGCTCGCCCGGGAGGCGCTCGTCGGCGGGGCGTCGGTCCTGCTCGTCGCTCGGGGCCACCAGGCCCTCGAGGTCAAGACCATGGGGAAGGTGGCGACCTTCCTCCTCTACGGTGCCATCGCCTCCTTCTACTTCGTCGCCGCCGAGATCCTCGTCTGGATGTTCCTCCCGCCGGCGTGGCTCGCCGGGATCGTGGGCCTGGTCCTCTACTGGTGGGTGGCCTTCGAATACCTGATCGAGGTGCGTGGCCGTCTCGGTTCGTTAGAGTCCTCGTCCAGTGATCAGGAGGTCTGAGTGAACGTCCCGGAGCATCTCCGGTACACCGAAGAGCACGAGTGGGTCGAAGTGCTCGACGACGGCCAGGTCAGGGTCGGCATCACCGACTACGCCCAGGACCAGTTGGGCGACGTCGTCTACGTCGAGTTGCCCGAGCCGGGCACGGAGTTCGAGAAGGGGGCGATGGTCGCCGAGGTCGAATCGACCAAGTCGGTGGCCGAGGTGTATGCGCCGCTCACCGGAACCGTGACGGCCGTCAACTCTCAGCTCGTCGACTCGCCCGACCTCGTCAACCGGGATCCCTACGGGGAGGGCTGGTTCGTGACCATGACCCCCTCCGACGGCTTCGATCCCGAGCAACTGCTGGACGCCGCCGCTTACACCCGTCTGATCGAATGATGCGATCTGACGGGCCCTTCTAGACTTGCGGCGATGACCTGCCCGAACTGCCAGGCCACGGTCTCGGACGACGCCAACTTCTGCCCCAACTGCGGCACGGAGCTCGACAACGATCCGACGGTCGTCTACCTGCCTCTGGAGGATCGCAAGGAGCACCCGCTCACCCCGGCCGAGGCGGCGGCGGTCGAAGGGATCCGAGGTTTCGCCCTGGTCGTCGAGCAGGGCCCGAGGGCGGGGATGACGTTCGTCCTCAACCCCGGGATCACCACCGTGGGCCGCCACCCCGACAGCGACATCTTCCTGGACGACGTCACCGTGTCCCGTCACCACTGCCGGTTCATCGTCCAGGAAGGCAGACTGATGGTGGAGGACTCGGGCTCGACCAACGGCACCTACGTCAACGAGTCGCGGGTCGACTCGGCCGAGCTGAAGGCAGGCGACGAAGTACTGGTAGGACGATTCCACTTCCTCGTAGTTCACGGCAATGCCTGAGGAGACGCTGAGCATTGGCGAAGTCATCGAGTTGTTGCGGGACGAGTTTCCAGACATCTCGGTGTCGAAGTTGCGTTTCCTCGAATCCCAGGGGCTCGTCTCGCCCGCCCGCGCCGAGAGCGGCTACCGGCAGTTCGACGAACAGGACCTGAAGCGGATCCGCTTCATCCTCACCCAGCAGCGCGACCACTTCCTTCCCCTCAAGGTCATCAAGTCGAAGCTGACGCTGTGGGAGCGGGGAGAAGAGCCCGACCCCGACAGCGGCAAGTCGGTCGACGACCCGCTCGAGCCCGAAGGCGAGCCGCTGACCCGCAGCGACCTGGTGCGACGGTCCGGGCTCACAGAAGAGCACCTCGACCAGCTCGTCGACCACGGGATCCTGGCGCCGGTGGGGGACTCCAGCGTGTTCCCCCCTGACGCCCTGACCATCGCCATCGAATGCCGCCGGCTCATCGAGGCGGGCCTCGAGCCCCGCCACCTCCGGGCGGTGCGGCTCGCCGCCCAGCGGGAGTCCGAGCTGCTGCGCCAGCTCACCGCCCACCTCCTGGCCTCCGGCTCGGCGGAGGCCCGTTCCCGGGCCAGGGACCTGCTGGCGGCGTGCACTGATTCGGTACAGGCGCTGCATCGCGCGATCCTGGCGGCCGAAGTCCGCGCCCTCCTGAACGAATGAGATCACGCAGAATCGCCGCCATCCTGGCGGTGGCGGCCTTGCTCAGCGCCTGGGTCGGCACCGCGGCGGAAGCGGCACCACTCCAGGTGCCCAACCCGCCCCGGGAAGCCGGCCTGCTCACGCCACCCGAGCCGACGGTGAGCGCGGCCTCGTGGATCCTCTACGACGCCGACGCCGAGCTGGTGTTGGCGGCCTCCGACCCGGACGCCGAACGGCCGATGGCTTCCACGACGAAGATCATGACCGCCCTCGTGGCGCTGAAGTACGGCGACCTCGACGACCTGGTCACCGTCAGCCAGCGGGCAGCGGACGTCGGAGAGGCAGAGGTGGGCCTGGTGCCGGGAGAGGAGCTGCCGATGCGCCTTCTGCTGCAGGCACTGGTCATCCGCTCCGCCAACGACGCCGCCATGGCGGTGGCCGAGCACGTCGGCGGCACCGTCGAGGCGTTCGTCGAGATGATGAACGCCGAGGCGAAGGCGATGGGCCTGGAGCACACCCACTTCGAGAACCCCCACGGGCTCGACGGAGAGAACCACTACTCGTCGGCATCGGACCTGCTGCGGATGGGGCTGGCGGCGATGAGCTACCCGGAGTTCCGGGAGTGGGCGACGACCAAGGAGATGGACTTCCCCGACGCCCCCGACGGCACCGAGCGGTACCTGCAGACGACCAACATCATGCTCGACACGTATCCCGGGACCATCGGGATCAAGACCGGCTTCACCGGCCGGGCCGGGCTGGTGTTCGTGACCGGGGCCGTCCGGGACGGGCGCACCCTGTTCGCCGTGGTGATGGGCTCGGAGGGCGAGCGGGCCCACTTCGCCGACGCCAGCCGCCTCCTCGACTGGGGGTTCGAGCGCTTCAAGCCCGTGGCGATGGTCTCGAGCGGCACCTACGAACCGCCCGAGCCGGTCCGCCTGGTCGAAGAGGAGCCCGAGCCCGAACCGGAGCCGGTCGTGGTGACCAACGTCCGCCGGGTCGACTCCCAGCCGCCGCAGCTGCTGGAGGCGTTCGGGTGGATCGCCAACGTCCTGGAGCGCCGCACCGGTGGCTGACGAACCGGCCACGCTGGTGGTCCCCGCCGACGAGATCGCGGCCCGGGTGTCGGAGCTGGGGGCGGCCCTGTCCCGCGACTACGAGGGCAGGAGGCCCCTCCTGGTGGCGGTCCTCGTGGGTTCGCTGCCGTTCCTGTCGGACCTGGTGCGAGCCATCGACATCCCCATCGAAGTCGACTTCCTCGGCCTCTCCAGGTTCGGGGAAGGGGGACGCATCCGCATCGCCTTGGACACCGCCGAGTCGGTGGAGGGTCGCCACGTGGTCATCGTCGAGGACATAATCGACACCGGCCTCACCCTCACGGTGCTGCGTCGTATGCTCGAAGAGAGGGGAGCGGCCAGCGTGGCGACGGCGACCCTCGTCGACAAGACCCGCCGGCGGCTGGTCGACGTCCCGATCGAATACCGCGGATTCGAGGTCGGAGACGAGTACCTGATCGGCTACGGCCTCGACTGGAAGGGCCACTATCGCAACCTGGATTCCTTGTGGGCCGTCCTCGACATGGAGCGGCTCGTCGAAGACCCCGCCGCCCTCCACGACCAGTTCTATCCAACGCAGGTTGAGCGTCGCCACTGATAACCTGAAGGTCATGTCCGGCGATGCCGTTGCGATGACCGTGGTCGGGGTCCGGGTCGAGTTGCCGTCCAACACCCCGATCGTCCTCCTGCGCGAACAGGACGGCCCGCGTTATCTGCCGATCTGGATCGGGGCGGCGGAGGCGACGGCCATCGCCACCGCCATGGAGAACGTGGAGCCGCCGCGCCCCCAGACCCACGACCTGATGGTCATGGCCATCGAGGAACTGGGCGCCAGGATGGCGCGAGTCGTCGTCTCGGAGATGCGCGACAGCGTGTTCTACGCCGACCTCGTGCTCGACACCCCCAACGGCGAGATCCACCTGTCCGCCCGTCCGTCCGACTCCATCGCCCTCGCCGTTCGCACCGGAGCGCCGGTGTATGCCGACCCCGCCGTCCTCGCCGAGGCGGGGATCGAGATCGAGGACGAATCCGAAGAGCAGCAGATCCAGCGCTTCCGGGAGTTCCTCGAGGACGTCACCGTGGAGGACTTCCTCCGCGAAGAAGGCGACATCTGACCGTCGACACCCCGTTCCACCGAGTTTTCCACAGGGGTTGTTGACAACTCGCCCGGCGTCGGGTTAGCGTGATTCCACTCGCGGAATTACGCTGCTGTAAGCAGCGGTCCGAAGGGAAACCGGAGCTTCCCGCGGCGCGCCGTGATGCGGCGGGCCGCTGCTGCAGAGGAGAGGACGTGTCCGACAAGACAGCGACCAAGAACGTTGAGTCCGCCCGGGCGGAGGAGCTCGGCTACCGCGCCCCGCAGGTCTGCAAGCTCGTCGGGATCACCTATCGTCAGCTCGACTACTGGGCCCGCACCGGCCTCCTCGAGCCGTCCCTGCGCCAGGCTTCCGGGTCGGGGTCCCAACGGCTCTACTCGTTCACCGACGTCGTCCAGCTCAAGGTCATCAAGCAGCTGCTCGACGCCGGGATGTCGCTGAAGAAGATCCGCTCGGCAGTCGAGATCCTCAAAGAGCAGCTCGCCAGCGACCAGCCGCTGACCGACGTGACGTTGCTCTCCGACGGCCGCACCATCTACGCCGCCACCAGCGCCGACGAGGTGATGGACGTGCTGCGGCGCGGCCAGGGCGTGTTCGGCATCGCCGTCGGCCCGGTCCAGGACGAGGTGGCGGGCGCCATCCACGAGCTGTTCCCGGACGAGCACCAGGCGGCCGAGCCGGCCATCCCGAGCGTCCAGGCAGGGGCCAACTGAGCATCGAAGAACGACCCCGCGCCGAAGAGGTCGAGTTCGCTCACAACAGCGAACGACAGTTCGCACTCCTGCTGGACTTCTACGGGATCCCGTGGGAGTACGAGCCGCGGTCGTTCCCCATCGCCTGGGACCGGGAGGGCAACCCGCGCCAGTTCTTCACCCCGGACTTCTATCTGCCCGAAGAGGACCTGTACATCGAGATCACCACGATGAGCCAGAAGCTCGTCACCAAGAAGAACCGGAAGGTGCGCCTCCTGCGGGAGCTGTACCCGGACATCCGGTGCAAGGTCCTCTACCAGCGGGACTACATCCAGCTCGTCGTGAAGTACGGGCTCGACCACCCCGACCATCTCGAAGCGCTGCCACCGCCGACCCGCATGCCCGGAAAACCCGTCGTCACCCGACTCGAGGATCGCGGTTCCAGAGCCGGATGACCAGGTCTCCGCTCCACGACCTCCACGTCCGCCTCGGCGCCCGCTTCGTCGACTTCGGCGGCTGGGAGATGCCGGTGCAATACGAGTCCGTCCTCGAGGAGCATCGTGCCGTCCGCCAGGGCGTGGGGGTGTTCGACGTCTCCCACCTCGGGAGGCTGGAGGTCACCGGTCCGAACAGCACCGAGATCCTGCGCAACCTCTTCACCAACGACGTCGCCAAGTACGAGCCGGGTCGCACCCACTACACGATGCTGCTCAACGACGACGGCGGCATCGTCGACGACATCGTCGTGTGGCGATGGGACGAGGACCACTACTGGGTGATGCCCAACGCCGCCAACGCCGACCGGGTCCGCGCCACGCTCGAGGACCGGGGAGCTCACGTCGTCGATCTGCGGCCTTCCACCTGTCTGCTCGCCGTCCAGGGCCCGGCCGCCCCCAGGCTGATCGAGGAGACGTTCGGGCAGGCACCCGCGCGCTTCAGGACCCTCGAAGTCGACGGCGTCCGCATGGCCGGCACCGGCTACACCGGCGAGCGAGGCGGAGAGGTGTGCCTGCCGATCGAAGCCGCCGGGCCCGTCCTGGAGGAGCTGCTGGAAGCCGGCGCCGTGCCGTGCGGCCTCGGCGCCCGCGACACGCTCCGGCTGGAAGCCGGGCTCGCCCTGTGGGGCTCCGACATCGACGAGACCACCACTCCGCTCGAAGCCGGTCTCGATTTCGCGGTGGACTGGGACCACGACTTCCCGGGAAAGACCGCCCTCGAATGCCAGCGCCAAACCGGCCCGTCCCGTCGCCTCACCGGGCTGGTGATGGAGGGCCGGGGCATTCCCCGCCACGGGTATGCGGTGCGGAGCGGTTCGTCCGTGGGGGAGGTGACGTCGGGAAACATCAGCCCCGCCCGCGACACCGGAATCGCCTTGGCGTACCTGTCGCCCCCGGTGGCGGTGGGGGAGCCGGCAGAGGTGGAGATACGGGGCCGCTGGGTCCCCGCCCGGGTGGCGTCTCCGCCGTTCCACCGGTGACCGTAGACATCTCGGAAGGAATCGACCCCCACCTCTGGCCCGACCTGCCCGCCCACGACCGGCTGGTCGTCGGCGGCCACACGTTCTGGGTCGGCCCGTTCCAGCCGCCGGTGATCGTGGCCCAGCCCAACCGGTGGGGAGTGGTGGAGAGCTGCTTCCCCGACGTCCCCTGCCTGGTCGAATGCGACCCGGAGGTGATCGCCGAGCTGCCGCTGCCCGCCGAGACGGTCGGCTTCGTCGACCGGGCGCACCGCCCGATCGGGCCGGAAGACTTCGGACGGTCGGCCACGGAGCTGATGCGAGGGGCGGCCCGCCTGGCCAACCGCCTCACCCAGATTCCCGGCGTCGTGGTCTTCGCCCGCCCATTCGCCCGCTCCATACCCCTGGTCACGCCGCGGGAGGCGTCGGCCATCGTCGCCCGGTGCGCCGCTGCTGGGATTCGGGGGATGAGGGCGCTGGCCGGCGTCGGCGGGGGGATCGTGGTCACGGTGCGGGAGGAGCACACGGCCGGCGACCATGACCGGGTCGTCGAGGCGCTCGCCGAAGCGGTGATCGGATAGAGTCCGCCCATGCCCCGTCCCAGCGTCGCCGTCCCGGTCCCCCATCCCGTGGTGGGGACGCAGCTCGTGCGGACGTGGACGCCCGACGGGGAGCCGACGGCCGAGGTGGTGATCGTCCACGGCATCGCCGAGCACAGCGGCCGATACGAGCGGACCGGCGGCATCCTCGCCGATCACGGCTACGGCGTGAGAGCCATGGATCTGATCGGCTACGGCGCCACCGGAGGCCGCCGCGGCGACGTCGCCGACTGGGCTCTCTACCTGGACCAGGTCCAGGAGCAGATCGAAGCGGCGAAGGGGCGGCCAGTCGTGCTGCTGGGGCATTCGATGGGCGGGCTGATCGCGCTCGAGTACGCCATCGCCGAGCGGCCGCGGCCCGACCTGCTGGTCCTGTCGGCCCCGGCGCTTCGGGGCGGGGCGCCGTGGCAGCACAAGCTCGCTCCGGTCCTCGCCCGCATCGCCCCCGTCCTTCCGGTGCCCAACGCCCTGAAGGGAGAGCAATTGTCGAGGGACCCGTCGGTGGGGGAGGCCTACTTCTCCGACCCGCTCGTCTACACGTCCGCCACCGCCCGGATGGGCCACCAGCTGTTCACCGCCATGGCCCGCGTCCGGGACGCGGTGGACCGCCTCCGCGTGCCGACCCTGGTGCTCCACGGCGGCGACGACACGATCGTCCCGCCGTCGGCGAGCGAGATCCTGGAGGGAGTGGCCGGAGTGGAGCGCCGGCTCTACCCGGGTCTCCGGCACGAGCTGTTCAACGAACCGGAAGGACCGGAGATCCTCGCCGAGGTCGCCCAATGGATACGGGACCGCCTCGGCTCTCCCGATCAGGCCACGTCGACCACCAGTGCCCGGTGATCGGAGCCGGGCACGCGCACGGTGAAAGTGTTCAGCACGACGAGGCCGCGGACCAGGGCGTGGTCGATCCGCAAGACCGCCGGCCACCACGGACGCAGCCCCCACGTCCGGCTCGGGCGGCGGCCGTTGCGCCGGGCCCAGTCGGCGACCCCGTCGTCCAACTGGGTGCGCAGGCGCCGGTAGGCCGGCCACAACGGGGTGGCGTTGAGGTCGCCCACCAAGAGGGTGGGGCCGTCGGTGGCAGCGATCTCGTCCGTTATCCGGCGGACCTGCTGGCGCCTCGCCCGGATGGGAGGAGGGCGGTCGACCGGGTTGGCGAGGTGGACACACCAGATCGTGATCCCGTTGGAACCGACGAGGGCGTCGCGGTGGGGGAGGGGCACCCGCGCCACCTCGATCGGGTGACGCGAAGCGAGGCCCATTCCCTTGAAGTCGTCGGCGGGGGCGAGGAGGCCGTGATCGAACCTGGAGCCGATGACCTCGGCGAGGTCGGAGGACAGCTCCTGGGCGGCCACGACGTCGGGGTCGACGCGCTCGAGCAGGCGAGCGTAGCCGGAGGGGTCGGCGCCGCCGTTGTACAGGTTCGAGGTCAGGACCCGAAGCATCGTGCTGCGATGGTATGCGACTATTGGACGATGTCATTCAGTGGTCGACTGCTGATCGCGACACCTCTGATCAGGGATCCGAACTTCATCCACACAGTCGTCTACATCTACGCCCACGAGCCGGAAGAGGGAGCGGCCGGTGTGATCCTCAACCGGCCCACCGACGAGCCCACCGTCGCCCATCTTCCCGAGTGGCGCTCCGTCCTCGCCGCTCCTCCCACGGTCTTCTGGGGCGGTCCCGTGGCCCAGGACAGCGGCGTGGTGCTGATCGACGCCGGCGGGCGGGTCGAGGTCGCCACCGACATGACGCCCCCCGACGGACCGGTGCGCGCCCGCCTGTTCGTCGGCCAGTCGGGGTGGGGGCCCGGCCAGCTGGAGGGCGAGATCGCCGAAGGGGCCTGGCTGGTGACCGACGCCCCGGCAGAAGACATCCTGGGGCCGTTTCCCCGCGACCTGTGGCGGAAGCTCCTGCGACGGGAAGGGGGACAGGCGGCGATCTGGTCCACCCACCCGATCGACCCCCGGCTCAACTGACGGTTACCACCCCCGTCGGCGCGGTTCTCTACCCTGTGGCGGGTGACCGTCCCCAAGCTGCGCCGGGCGATCCGCGCCAAGGCACCGGGCCTGGCGTACGAGCGCGGGCTGTGGGAAGCGGGCGCGGAAGTCGTGGTGGGAGTCGACGAGGTGGGGCGCGGAGCATGGGCGGGGCCCATATCGGTGGGGGCGGCGGTGATCCCGCCCGACCGCCGCGTCTACAAGGTCCGCGACTCGAAGCTCCTCACCGAGGCCGAACGCGAAGCCCTCTTCGAGAGGGTGGCCGGCTGGGTGCGGGCCTGGTCGGTGGGCCACGCCAGCCCGGCCGAATGCGACGAGCTGGGGATGTCGGAGGCTCAGCGTCTCGCCGCCCGGCGGGCCATCGCCGGGCTGGGGCTCACTCCCGACGCCGTCCTCGTTGACGGCAACTGGGACTTCGTGGGCGGTGCCCAAAAGATCGTCGGCGGCGACCGGCTGTCGCTGTCGATCGCGGCGGCCTCGGTGCTGGCCAAGGTCACCCGGGACCGGCTCATGCGCCGGCTCGCATCCGAGTTCCCCTACTACAACTTCGAAGCCAACAAGGGGTATCCCTGCCCGGTCCACAAGGCGGCCCTCCAGGCGTGGGGGCCGAGCTCCGTCCACCGCCGGAGCTGGGTCTTCATGGACCATCTCGTCTGGAACGGCATCGAGCGTCATCGCCGGCCCGGCGACCAGCTCGACTTCGGGTTCTGAACGACGATGGGCCTCCAGCTCACCGCGGCGGACCGTGCGATGCTGGCGGGGGAGGAAGGAGAGGGGGTGGCGTTGGCGATGCGGGTGCTCGTCGCCACCGCCGAAGCGATGGGTGCCGGGCGCCTGCTCGACATCGAGTCCGCTCACGTCGACGGCTGCCTCTACCACGGGCCCTCCGGCCTCGACTTCGCCCGGGCGCTGGTCGACGGGGGAGCCCGGGTGAGAGTTCCCACCACGCTCAACGTGTCGTCCCTGGACCTCCTCCACCCGGAGCTGGTGCGGCTCGACCGCCGCGCGGCGGACGAGGCGAAGGCGCTGATGGACGCCTACGTGGCGCTCGGGTGCCGGCCCACCTGGACGTGCGCCCCCTATCAGTTGCCGGAGCGCCCCCGGCTGGGCTCCCAGATCGCCTGGGGCGAATCCAACGCCATCGTGTTCGCCAACTCCGTGCTGGGCGCCCGCACCGAACGCTACGGAGACTTCCTCGACATATGCGCGGCGGTGACCGGACGGGCTCCCGAGGTGGGGCTGCACACCGACGAAGGGCGCCGCGCCAGCCTGGTCGTGAGGGCCGACGGGCTCACGGACGCCCTCGCCGCCAACGAAGCGCTCTACCCGTTGCTGGGCCACGTCCTCGGGCGAGTCGCCGACACCCGCGTCGCCGCCATCACCGGGCTGCCGCCTTCCACGGGCGAGGACCATCTGAAGGCGCTGGGAGCGGCGGCGGCCTCGGCCGGGTCGGTGGCCATGTTCCACGCGGTCGGCTCGACGCCGGAGGCTCCAACACTCGACGAACTGGCCGACCTGGAGGCCGTGACCGTGACCGCAGCCATGCTCGAACAGGCCCGCATCGAGCTGGGGGGAGCCGATGGGGCGGAGATCGACGCGGTCTGCGTCGGCACGCCGCACTACTCGAGCCGGGAGCTGGAACGACTCCGGTCGCTGCTGGACGGGCGGCGCTGCCGGCTGCCGCTTTACGTCAACACCTCCCGAGCCGCCCTCGACGACTTCGGGCGGGGACCGGAGCTCGAGGCCTGCGGCGTCCGCATCGTCACCGACACCTGCACGTACATAACCCCGATCCTCGCTCCCGGGACAGAGGTGGTGATGACCGACTCGGCCAAGTGGGCGTACTACGCCCCGGCCAACCTCGGGGTGCGGGTGGTGTTCGGGTCGACCAAAGACTGCGTGGAGAGCGCGGTCGCCGGGGAAGCGGTGATCACATGGTGACGACCCTCGTCGCCGGCTACGGCCGCGGCCCCGTCCTCCGCCTCGACGAGCCGCTCTCGTTCTGGGGCGGGGTCGACACCGCCACCGGTGTCATCGTCGACCGGCACCACCCGCAGGCCGGTGAGACGGTGACCGCAAAGGTATTGGTGATGGCCCATTCCCGGGGGTCGTCGTCGACGTCGTCGGTGATCGCCGAGATGGTAAGGGCAGAGACGGCGCCGGCTGCAGTAGTGTTGCTCGACCGGGACCCGGTGATCGTGCTGGGGGCAGTGGTGGCACGAGAGCTGTACGGGCGCGCCATGCCCGTCGTCGTGGTGGACGCGGACCGGTACGAACGCGTGGCGGCTTTTCGCTTTGCGGAGGTTTTGCCCGGGGCCGTTCGAGAAGTTGGTCATACGATTAGTTCAGAAATGCACGGCTGAATGCCGATAAGAGGGAGGAATGCACGTGTCAACGCCCAGCGGAGAGCTGAACGACCTGTTCCAGCGTCTCCCCGTCGCCCTCTATCGGTCGACCGCTGACGGCAGGATCCTCGCCGCCAACCAGGCGACCGCCGACCTCCTCGGATACTCGAGCCCCGAGGAGCTCCTCGCCAGCGACAACGCCGCCGTTCTCGCCTACGCCGACCCGGAGCGTCGCCTGCAATGGCGCCGGGAAGTGGAGGAAAAGGGGATCTCCCGCGACTTCGAAGCCCGGCTCCGACGGCGCGACGGGTCGATCGTGTGGGTGAGGGACACGGCCCGGGCCGTGTACGACGCAGACGGTGCCGTGCTCTACTACGAAGGCGTCCTCATCGACATCACCGCCGAAGTCTCCGCTTCGCTGTCGTCGTCGATCCTCTCGGGGGTGCTGGAGTCCACCACCGACCTGGTCGTCGTCTTCGACGACCACGAGCGCCTCCGCTACGCCAACGGCGCCGCCCGCAGCTTCCTGGGGTTGTCCAGGGATCGGGTGAGGCAGCGTCCGCACTTCTCCGAGGTGCTGCCCGGCATCGACCCGGAATGGGCCCGATCCCTGCTCGGGTCACGGGGCTGGTCGGGGGAGGTGACGATCCAGGACTGGCACGGCCGGGCGACGCCTCTGTGGGCGGTCATCACGACCCACCTGGGCCGGGACGGCGAGACGTACCTGGCGACGATCGCCCGTGACCTCACCCAGGTGAAGGAGACCCAGCGCCGGCTCGAGGAGCTGATCACCGCCAAAGACGTCTTCGTCGCCACCGTGTCCCACGAGCTGCGCAACCCGCTCACGGGGATCGTCGGCCTGGCAGAAGAGCTGCGGGACGGCTACCAGGAGTTCGGTGAGCAGGAGCGGCACGACCTGATCACCCTCATCGCCCACCAGGCCGCCGAGATGACGGCGCTGGTCGAGGACCTCCTCGTGGCGGTCCGCTCCGACGTCGGCGAAGTGGCGGTGGTGCCCGAAAACGTCGACGTCGTCGCCCAGCTCGCCGACCTCGCCGCCATCTACTCGACGAACGCCACCTGGGACCTGCCCAACGAGAAAGTGGCGGCGTGGGTCGACCCCCAGCGGTTCCGCCAGATCGTCCGCAACCTCTTGAGCAACGCCGAGCGGCACGGAGGCGCCAACGTCAGGGTCGGCGTGAGCCAGCAGAACGGATGGGTGCGGGTCGTCGTCCAGGACGACGGCGACGGGGTGCCGCCCGCCGACGTGGAGCGCATCTTCGAGCCGTATGGGCGTGCCTCGGACACGCCGGTCAAGCAGGGGTCGGTGGGACTGGGCCTGGCCGTGGCCAGGCGTCTCGCCCGCCTGATGGGAGGCGACCTCGACTACCTCTACGAGGACGGCTGGGCCACGTTCCGGCTGACCGTGCCGGCCGTCGAGAACGTGTCGGTTCCGTCCCTCGAGGCGTAGCATCGTGCCGATGCGAGTCATGGTCACCGGCGGGGCCGGTTTCGTCGGCAGCCACGTCTGCGTGGCGCTGGCGGAAGCGGGCCACGAGCCCGTCATCGTCGACAACTTCGTCAACGCCAAACACGACGTCCCCGAACGGATCGGCCGCATCGTCGGCACCGACATCGAAGTGCACGAGGTCGATGTGCGCGACGTCGCCCGCCTCAGCGCCGTGTTCGCCGGCAACCCGTACGACGCGGTGATCCACTGCGCCGCTCTCAAAGCGGTCGGCGAGTCGGTCGAGAAGCCCCTCGACTACTACGACAACAACGTCGGCGGCACCATCAGCCTGCTGCGGGTCATGGACCGCCACGACGTCCGCCGCATCGTCTTCTCGTCGTCGGCGACCGTCTACGGGGACCCCGAGACCGTCCCGGTCACCGAGGACTCACCTGTCGGCCGGGCCACCAACCCCTACGGGTGGACGAAGGTGATGATGGAGCAGGTCATGACCGACCTGCATGCCGCCGACGGGCGCTGGAGCGTCGCCCTGCTCCGCTACTTCAACCCGTGCGGCGCCCACCCCAGCGGGCTCATCGGAGAGGACCCCGCCGGGATCCCCAACAACCTCATGCCCTACATCGCCCAGGTGGCGGCCGGCAAGCTAGACCGGCTCCCCGTCTACGGCGACGACTACCCGACCGTCGACGGCACCGGCGTCCGCGACTACGTCCACGTCGTCGACCTCGCCGAGGGCCATGTCGCCGCCCTCGAGGCGATGACCGACCCGGGGGCGTTCCTCGTCTACAACCTCGGAACGGGCCGGGGCACGTCGGTGTTGGAGCTCATCAGGGCGTTCGAGACCGCCACCGGGGTGACCATCCCCTACGAGATCGTCGGGCGCCGACCCGGAGACGTGGCCGAGACATGGGCCGCCGTCGACAAGGCCGCCCGCGACCTCGGATGGCGCGCCAAGCTCAGCATCGAGGACATGTGCGCCGACATGTGGCGCTGGCAGCGCTCCGAGTACGCCGGCTGACTGTCAGGCGACGTCCGGGTTGAGCGAGTACGTGCCCGTGAGCGACGCCTCGGCGAGGACGTGTCCCTCCATCGCCTTCCGCACGTCGGCGGCGGTGAAGTTGCCCGCCACCGGCAACGACTCGACATCGAGTGCGTAGAGAGTGAACGTGTAGTGGTGGACGATGCTGTCGTTCCACGGCGGGCACGGTCCGTCGTATCCCCGATAGGTTCCCTCCATGTCGGGGTCGCCGGCGAACCAGCCGGTGTAGTCGTTGACGCCCTCGCGTGGCCCGTCGTGGCGGCCTTCCTTGCCGCGGGGAACGGGTCCGCCGCGTGAGAAGGCCCCTTCTTCGATCCTGCGCACGTCGGCGGGGATGTCGACGAGGACCCAGTGGACGAACTCGACCCGGGGCAGGTCGGCGGGAACGACCCTGCCCTCCTTGTTGACGTCGTCGGGCACCGACGGGACGTCGCGGTCGACGCACAGGAGGGCGAACGAGCGGGTTCCCTCGGGAACGTCGTCCCATTCCAGTCCGGGGTTGCGGTTGTCGGAGAAGGCGATGTGCTCGTCGGGGTCGGGGACCGCGAACGCGCACTCTGCCGGGATGCGTTCACCGTCTGCGAAGTTGGGGCTGTGCAGGCGCATGCGGGCAAGATACCGCGGCTCGTGCGCCTTGTCCGGCGCGGCCGCGATACCGTGGAACCGATGTTGGACCACAGCGAATTGGCGCAACGGACCCGCGAATGGATCGAAGGTGATCCCGACCCCGCCACCCGCCAGGAGTTGACCGAACTGCTCGAGAAGGAGCAGTGGGAGGAGCTGAAAGAGCGGATGGGGGGAGTGCTCGAGTTCGGGACCGCCGGGATCCGCGGGGCAGTGGAGGCCGGCTCCAACCGCATGAACCGGGCGGTCGTCATCCGCACGACGGCCGGTCTCGCCGACTTCCTCCGACGGGAGCGATCGGGCCACGTGGTGGTCGGTTTCGACGCCCGTCCCTCCTCACCGCAGTTCGCCGCCGACACGGTGGGGGTGCTCCTGGCGGCGGGGATCGAGGTCAGCTATTTCCCCGAACCGGTCCCCACTCCGATCGTCGCCTACACGGCCCGGCGGACAGGGGCGGCGGCCGCCGTGGTCATCACCGCCAGCCACAACCCGCCGGCCGACAACGGGTACAAGGTCTACGACAGCAACGGGGCCCAGATCATCCCACCCGTCGATCGGGCCATAGCCGACGCCATCGCCCGGGTGGGACCGGCCAAGGACGTGCCCCGGGTGGAGGAGGCCACCGGCCCCGACAGCCCGGCACGGAGGCTCGATTACGACGAGGTATACGCCGCCTACCGGCGCGACGTGGATGCGGTGCGCCCGCGCCGGGAGGGCTCTTCCATGGTGGTCGCCTACACCCCCATCCACGGCGTGGGATGGAAGACGTTCCAGCGGCTCGTCTCCGACGCCGGTTACCCGAACGTCGAGGCGGTGGCCGAGCAGCGAGATCCCGACGGCGCCTTCCCCACGGTGGCATTCCCCAACCCCGAGGAGCCGGGGGCGATGGACCTGGTCCAGGACCTGGGAAGCCGCATCGGCGCCGACCTCGTGCTCGCCAACGACCCGGACGCCGACCGGCTGGCGGTTTCGATGCCGGCGGGCGATGGGAGCTGGAAACCGCTGACCGGCAACCAGATCGGCGTGCTGTTGGCGGACTACCTGCTCCAGAACTGGTCGGGCACCGACCGGCCCATCGTGATCAACTCCATCGTGTCGTCTCCCATGCTCCGGACGGTCGCCGACGTCTACGGAGCCCACTTCGAGCAGACGCTCACCGGTTTCAAGTGGATCGCCAACGCCGCGCTGGACCTGGAGGCACAGGGCGTCGGCACGTTCGTCTTCGGCTACGAGGAGGCGCTGGGTTACACGGTCGGGGGCCACGTCCGGGACAAGGACGGGCTGTCGGCCGGCCTCGTGTTCATGGACCTGGCGGCGTCTCTGCGGGACGAGGGCGCAACGGTGTCCGACCGGATGGCCGACCTGTACCGGCGAGCCGGCCTGTGGGTCTCGACGCAGCTGAGCCTGGTGCGTCCGGGAACGGAGGGTGTGGCCGAGATCGCCGCCGCCATGCGCCGCTTGGGTGAGACGACTCCCACCCACCTGGATGGGCGGGAAGTGGTCTCCGTGAGGGACTTCCGGACCGGGGCGGAAGAGCGTCCCCGCTGGCTGCCGGCAGCCGACTTGGTCGAGATGACCCTGGAAGGCGGGGGCCGGGTGCTGGTGCGGCCCTCGGGAACCGAGCCGAAGCTGAAGATCTACGTGGACCTGCCCGGAGAGGCCGAAGGCGACATCGTCCGCCAGGAGAGCGAGACCCGGGCGGCTGCCGACCGTATCGCCGCCGCCACGGCCGAGTTCATTGGCCTCTGAGCTCTTGCTGGTGGCGCCGGTACAAGTACAGCCAGCCGAGGCCGTGGATGGCGACGGCGAGACCGAGCACCGCGGTGACCGCCCAATGGCCGAGGATCGCCCCGACCACCGCCGCCAGCCCCGCTCCGATCACGAGCGCCGTCCGCACACCGTTCAGGGGACCGAACATGCTCCGCATCCTACGGCGCCGCGGAGGGTACCGTGACGCCGCCTCCAGGCCCGTAAGATCCCGGCGATGACCCGAAGCCTGTTCGTCCTCGACGGGGACGCCCTGATCCCCACCGAGCTCACCCGGGGAGGATGGTCCGACGAAGCCCAGCACGGCAGCCCGCCGGCCGGGATCCTGGCACGAGCCATCGAGACGGTGCCCACCGCGGCTCCGATGCAGGTGGTGCGTCTGACCATCGACCTGTTCCGGGAGGTACCGCTCGCCCCGCTGCACATCGAAACCGACGTGATCCGCGACGGCCGGCGCATCCAGGTGGTCGAAGCGCGGCTCCTCTCCGACGGCCGGGAGTTGGGAAGGGCGACGGCGTTGAAGATCCGGGTGTCCGAACAGGATGCCGACGAGCTCCGTGGCACCCGAGGCGAGGACCCGCTTCCGGCGGATCATCCCGAGGACCTTCCGCTCCTCGACCTGAGGAGCTTCTTCGGCGGCGACGAGAGCCTGCTTCGCTTCCACACGGACGCCATCGAGATCCGCAGCGCCGAAGAGTCTTTCGTGCGACCCGTGGTGGGGGAGTCGTGGTTCCGCCTGACAGTCGACCTGGTGGAAGGCGAGACCGTATCGCCCTTCCAGCGGGCGGCGATCATGTCCGACCTGTCGAACGGCAACTCCCAGGCCTTGGACCCGAAGCGCTGGCTGTACGTGAATCCCGACACCACGCTGTACATCCACCGTCTCCCCGACGGGGAGTGGATCGGCATGCGATCATGGGTGGATCAGGTATCCACGGGGATCGGAGTCAACGAGAGCGCCGTGTACGACCTGAAAGGCCGCTTCGGCCACATCAACCAAGCCCAGCTGATCGAGCGGCGCTGAGGAGGGGCCCGGGATGGAGATGCGGATGTTCGGCGGCCTGTGGCCGGTGAGCGCCTTGACGATGGGAGGAGGGGGCATCGGACAGGTCTGGGGCGCCACGAGCCGCGAGGAATCCGTCGCCACCGTCCGCCGGGCAGTCGAGTCGGGCATCACCCTCATCGACGTCGCTCCCACCTACGGGGACGGCGAAGCCGAGACGGTCGTTGGAGAGGCGTTCGACGGCCGCCTCCCGGACAGGGTGAGGGTCCTCACCAAGCGCCACGTCGGCAACGACGACCGTGGCGACGTCGCCAGGGTGCTCGAAGAAGGCCTCGACGACAGCTTGCGGCGCCTCCGCCTGGACTTCGTGGACGTGTTCCTGCTCCACAGCCAGATCACCCCCCAACCCGACCCGGAGCGGACCGGCTGGACGGTCTCACTCGACCTGTACCTCGACGAGGTGCGGTCGGCCCTGGATGACCTGGTGGCACGTGGCCGGATCGGGGCGTGGGGCATCACCGCCGTCCAGTTCCCCGGGGTGCTCGCAACCGTGTTCTCGGAGTCGCCTCGCCCCCAGGTCGCGCAGATGATCGCCAACGCCCTCGATGCCCCCGGGGACATGGACTGGACCGGCGAGGAGTTCGACCGCCGGGCGATGATCCGGCGGGTCCGGCAACGAGGGACGGCGGTCATGGGCATCCGGGCGGTGCAGGCCGGGGCTCTCACCGATGCGATCGACCGCCCGCTCGACGACGACCATCCGGCCAAGATCGACTTCGAGCGGGCGGCGCCGTTGCGCCGGCTCGCCGCCGAGATGGGAGAGTCGACCGCGTCCCTGGCCCACCGCTACGCCCTGTCCATCGAGGGAGTCGACACGGTCGTCCTCGGGGTGAAGAACCGCGAGGAGCTGGCCGAATGCGTCGCCGCAGCGGAGAGAGGGCCGCTCAGCCCGGAGGAGATCCAGGCGGTAGACAGCCGCCTGGGAAGGGCCTGATCAGAACAGCGCCGAGGCCAGCCTGCGCCGATACGTCGAGACGAGCTCGGGGTCGTCGATCGTCTGGAAGAGATCGAGCATGGCCTTGCGGGCCTCCTCGGCCGCTTCCGGGTCGCCGTCGCCGATGACCAGCAGGTACTCGTCCATCGCCGCCTCCGCCTGGCCGTCGGCGGCGAGGCCGCGGGCGTAGGCGAGGCGGGCCCGGGGGTTCGACGGATCGGCCTCGAGCTGTCGGCGCAGTTCCGCCAAGTCGCCTGCTCCGCGCTTGGTCCTGATCGTCGAGCGGAGACGGCGGACCTCGTCGCCGTCAGGGACCGGCGCCAGCACCGCTTCGGCGGCGTCCAGCTCGCCCCTGTCGATCAGGAGGGTCGCCAGGCCCACCGCCGCACCCTGGTGGGCCGGGTCGGACTCGAGCGCCCGCCGGAATGCGGCCTCGGCCTCCTCCAGCCTCCCCGCCTGCAGGGCCACGTTGCCTTCGGCGGCCGCCCGGTCGGCGGCGGTGGGGACCAGGCCCCGCAGCCACTGCCTGACCGACTCCTCGGGGAGGGCGCCGGTGAACCGGGCCACCGGCTGGCCATCGCGGAAGCCGATGACGGTGGGGATCCCCTGCACGCCGAACTGCAGCGCCAGGGCCTGGTTGCGGTCGACGTCGACCTTGACCAGCTCCCACTGGCCGCCGGATTCGTGGGCGAGTCGTTCGAGGACCGGTCCGAGCACCCGGCACGGCCCGCACCAAGCCGCCCAGAAGTCGACCACCACCGGGACGTCGTGGGAACGCTCCAAGACGGTCTGGGCGAAATCGGACACGGAGGCGTCGCGGATGGGAGAGGGCATGGCCTGCCCATTGTATGGGGTGGGGCCGCCTCCGGTGACGGCCGAAATCCTGTCCGGGGGAGGTCGCGGCCGTGGCATCCTTTCGGGGTGACTGCGCACGAGAAGCCCGCCTTGCCCCCGTTCGGAACCGCCTTCGGGGAGACGATGACCGTAGCCCGCTGGGAGAACGGGGAGTGGTCGGAACCGCACCGCCGGCCGACCGGGCCGCTCTCGCTCCACCCCGGGGCTCACGTGCTCCACTACGGCAGCGCATGCTTCGAGGGGTTGAAGGCGCACCGGGGAATCGACGACGTGGTGAGGATCTTCCGGCCCGAGCGCCACGTCGACCGGCTCCGGGCGAGCGCTGAGCGTCTGTGGCTGCCGGTTCCTCCTGCCGACCTGGTGCTCGGCATGATCGTGGACGCAGTCGAGGCGAACCTCGACCAGGTCCCGCCGACGCCGGGGTCGCTCTATCTCCGCCCGACCTTGATCGGCACCGCGGCGAACATCGGCGCCGCCGGATCACCCACCACCGAGGCCTTGCTGTACGTGCTCGCCAGTCCCGTAGGCGACTACTTCGCCGACGGGGTGAGTCCGCTGCGGATCGCAGTGGAGCAGAAGCGCCGCCGCACCACCGAGCAGTTCGGCGCGGTCAAGACGGGTGCCAACTACGCCATGGCCCTGGGTGTGACGATGGAGGCGCGGGCGGCCTACGACGTCGCCCAGGTGCTGTTCGCCCCCGACGGCCGGGTCCAGGAGACCGGCGCCTCGAACGTCATGCTCATCTCCTCCGACCGCGTGATCACCCCACCGGCCGACGGGTCGATCCTCGAAGGGGTCACCCGGGAGTCGATTCTCATCCTGGCCTCCGACCGGGGGCTGCGGGTAGAGGAGCGGCCGGTCACCGTCGACGAGCTCGTCTCCTGGTGCGAGAAGGGAGAGGTGGCGCTGTCGGGGACGGCGGCGGTGCTGGCACCGGTGGGCACCTTGATCGTCGACGGAGCCGAGATCACCGTGGGGGACGGCGCGGCGGGGCGTCACACCCTCGAGCTACGCCAGGCGCTGATCGACACCCAGGTCGGACGGGCCGAAGACGTCCACGGCTGGACCCTGCCGGTCGGCTGAGGTCATTCCCCGATGGGGTCGAGGGCGGCCCGCGTGTAGGTCGTGGCCGCGTCCCAGAGCAGGATGTGCTCGACGCCGGCGTCGCGGGCGGCGTCGATCTGCGCTCGGACCTCGGCCTCGCCGTACTCGATCCCCAGGGAGAAGTCCTGCACCCAGGCGACGATGAAGGCCCCGGTGCCCTCGACCTGCTGCACGAAGTCGGACAGCGACCGGAACGTGATGTCGTAGGGCTGGGCGTTGGGGTTCTCCACGCCGTACTCGCCCGGTCCCCAGTGGGACGGGTAGATCATCGGGGCGATGTAGTCGACCTCGGCGGCCATGCGAGGGATGTCCTGGGCGACCTCGTGGGGGCGGGTGGCGGCGATGCCGAACACGGCGGCCGCCAGCCGGGCGCCGGCGGCGTGGACCCGCTCCCGGCTCTCGGCGAGGAAGCTGACGATGGCGTCTTCCGGCTCCCCGTCCTGGCCCGGGTAGACGATCTCCTGGAGCGTGTCCGGCCGGCGGACGTAGTCGTACATGATGTCGTCGACGCCGAGGCGGGCCGCCTCTTCGGCCAGCGCCATGTTGTACTCCCGGACGTCGGGATCGAAGGGGTTCGTGAAGCCGCCGTACTGGCCGTAGGCGGAGCCGTCGGGATTCTGGATGACCCAGTCCAGGTGCCCGTTCTCCACCGCGTAGTTGGCCAGCCGGGGATCGCGGAAGTTGACGATCCGCCCTACCACCCGCACGCCCTTGGCGTGGAGCTCCTCGACGGCCTGCTCGAGGTCGTACAACTCGGTGACGGCGCCGATCTCGTGGGCGAGCTCGACCCCGGTGTCGTACCACACGTCGCCGCCCTCGTCCTTCAAGTCGAGCTCCACGGTGTTTATCAGCCCGGCGTCGATCATCTCCATGATCGGGTCCTTCAGCTCGGGCGTCGCCCAGGTCCAGCCCGTGGCGTGGACGCCGATCATCGGTGGGGCACCGGGAGCGCCGGCGAGGGCCAGCTCTATCGGCACCAGCTCTTCGGCGGTGTTGCCCACGGCATCGGTGGCGGTTATGACCACGCCGGCGTCGGGGGGCTCCGGGTACGTCTTCGAGATGGTCCCGTTCTCGTCGGGGGCCGCCTGCTCCCCGTCGATGGTGACGGCGGCGATGTCGTCGGCGGCGACCCGGACCGACACGGTCACCTCCTGGTTCACGGGGACCGGGTCGGTGGGGGAGAGGACCTCGATCGAAGGGGGTGTGGTGTCGAGCACGAACTCCCGGGCGGCCCGCAGCGACCGGAACGGGAAACTGCGGTCCACGACGACGGTGAGACGATGCTCCCCGTCGGGCAGCCCGCTCAGGTCGACGACGAAGGCGTTGGGAGCGGACTGCGCCGCCTCGAGCTCCTCGTCGTCGACGGTCACCGTCACTGCGGCCGGGTCGGTCTCCTTGGCCAGCTCGATCGTGACGTTCGCCTGCGGCGGCCCTATCACCGCGCCGTTCTCCAGCCCGGCGATCTGGACACCGCCCCCGCCGCTGGTCAGGAGCCAGATAGAGGCGAGGATGGCGAGGGGAAGGACGGTGAAGACGACCTTGCCCCGACGGGTGAGGCGATATCGAGGGCGCGGCCCGGGACTGGAGGGCAGCTCGTAGTCGGCGTCGGCTTGGGTCATCGAATGGGGAAGGCGGTCTTCGCGATCGATTGAGGTTAGTGGACGGCGGTTGCCGAGCCTTGTAGCCCGACCTCTGTAGCATCGCGTCGCCCCCTTCAAATGCTGTTCCCCACCATCCAGTTCGCGATCTTCTTCGTCGTCGTCCTGACGGCGAACTGGCTGCTGCTGCCTCACCGCCGGCAGTGGAAGCTGTTCATGCTCGGGGCCAGCTGGTTCTTCTACGGGTCGTGGAACTGGCGTTTCGTGTTCCTGATCATCGCCTCCACGCTCCTCAACCAGGCGGCGGCCGTGCTGATGGACCGGTCGAGAGACGAGCGGTCACGCCGCCTCGTGCTGGCCGGGGCGGTGGCCGCCAACCTCGGGATCATCGCCTGGTTCAAGTACTACGGCTTCTTCGTCACGTCGATCATCAACTTCTTCCGCACCTTCGGGATCGACGTCCCCCTCCCGCTGCTGGAGATCACCCTCCCGGTGGGGATCTCGTTCTTCACGTTCCAGGCGATGTCGTATGTGATCGACGTGTACCGGGGGAGAGAGACGCCGGCCCCGCTGCTCGACTTCGCCGTCTACCTGGCGTTCTTCCCGCAGCTCGTGGCGGGCCCGATCGTCCGCTCCACCGAGTTCATTCCCCAGATGTACACCCGCAAGGACCCCCGGCGGGTGGACGCCGCCGGCGGTTTCGCCCTCATAGTCGGCGGGCTGTTCAAGAAGGTGGTGGTGGCCAACACCCTGGCCGGGGCGATCGTCGACCCGATGTTCGCCAGCCCGTCCCAGTTCACCGCCCTGGAGGTGCTGGTGGGCGTCTACGGGTACGCCGTCCAGATCTACGCCGACTTCTCGGGATACACCGACATCGCCATCGGGGTGGCGAGGCTGATGGGCTTCCGGTTCCCCCACAACTTCGACAACCCCTACACCGCCCTGTCGATCCAGGACTTCTGGCGCCGGTGGCACATGACGCTGAGCCGGTGGCTGCGGGACTACCTGTACATCCCGCTGGGCGGTAATCGTGGCAGCAGAGCGACGACGTACCGCAACCTCATGCTCACCATGCTGCTCGGGGGGCTGTGGCACGGCGCCGCCTGGACGTTCGTCATCTGGGGCGGCTACCACGGCGCCCTGCTCGCCTGGGAACGGTGGCGGACAGAGACCCGCGCCAGGCCCGAGCCCGACACTCCCGGCAGGCGCACGCTGCGCCGCCTCGCCACCTTCCACCTAGTCTGCCTGGGCTGGATCCTCTTCCGCGCCGACTCCATGGGGCGCGTGGGGGAGATCCTCAGCCGCCTCCTCGACTGGGGGCCGGCGCCGTCGGTGACGCCGGCGGTGCTGGCCCTCGTCATCGGCGGGATCGGCGTCCAGTTCATCCCGTCCGACCTCCGCGTCTCGCTCGTCGACTCGTTCAGCCGGCTGCGCCCGGCGGCGATGACCGCCGCGCTGGCCCTGGCGCTCCTGTTGCTCGACGGGCTGGGCCCGGAGGGCGTGGCACCGTTCATCTACTTCCAGTTCTGATGGCTGTCGAAGAAGCACCACCGACCGAGCGGCCGACCGAGGAGAGGGCCACGATCCCCGCCGGGATCGTGATCCTCATCGTCGTCACGTCGCTCCTCATCGGGCTGCTGCTGAACGCCCCCGACATCCTCCGCACCGCCCAGCGCCAGGAGCCGGGATGGCAGCGGACCGTGGGGGTGGCGCTGATGGAGCCGATCGCCTCGGTCTCCCATTTCCTGTTCCTCGATCGGCCGCGGATGCTGATCGATTCGATGCTCGGCCGGGAGCGCCCCGAGCCGCAGGAGGCAGCGCCCCCGACGACGGCCCCGCCTCCCACCTCGGCGCCGGCTACGACCGTCCCCGCAACGACGCCGCCTTCGGACACCCGCAGGGAGGTGACCGCCGAGGATCCCCTCGTCATGTACATCGGCGGCGACTCGATGGTGGGCCAGTTCGGTCCCATGCTGGACAACCGGGCTTCCCGCACCGGCCTGGTGGAGTCGGAGGTCGTCTACGAGTTCGAGTCGGGGCTGTCCCGTCCCGATTTCATCGACTGGCCGCAGCGGCTGGGCCAGGTGAGCGAAGAGCTCGACCCCGACGTGTTCGTCCTCTACTTCGGGGGCAACGACGCCCAGGCCATCTACATGCCCGACGGGTCCTGGATCGACTTCGGCACCCCCGAGTGGGAGGAGGAGTATCGGCGCCGGGTCGACGAGGTGATGACGATGCTCGAGGAGCGCGGCCACTGGGTCTACTGGATGGGCATGCCGATCGTCTCCTCCGAGTCCTTCCAGGAGCGGGTCAGGCTCATGAACGGCATCTACGAGGAGCTCGCCGAGGCCCATCCCCGGGTGACGTTCGTCGAGGCCTGGTCGCTGTTCACGGGCCCGGACGGCGGCTACAGCGAGTACCTGCCCGACGCCGACGGCAACCTGGTCGACATGCGCCTCGACGACGGAGTCCACTACACGACCGCGGGTGCGATCCGCCTGGCGGAGCACACCTTCCGCATCATCGCAGAGGACTGGGGGATCCCGCTCGAGGAGTGAGGGCGATCAGTCGTTCCTCAGCAAGCGGCGGGCCGGGTTCGCCATGGCCGTCTCTTCGACCCCGCGGGCGGTGACGTCGATGTACGCCTGGGTGGTGGCCATGTCGGCGTGGCCGAGGAGGCGCTGCACCTCCGGCACCGACCCGGAGTTCTCGACCAGCAGGGTGGCGTAGGTGTGCCTCAGCGAGTGGGCGAGGGCGCCCGGTGGGGGAGCGACCCCCGCCCGTCGGAACCAGCCCCGCACCAGATGGTCGACGACGTTGGCGGTGAGCGGCTGGCCGTTCGGGCGCACGATGAGAGGATCGGTCGGCTTGTAGGGGCCCACCCGCTCCTTGCGGGACTCGAGGTAGCGGTCGAGCACATCCACGATCTCCGGAGGCAAGGGGACGGTGCGGGTGACGCCGCCTTTGCCGGTCACGAACAACTTGGTGTGCTCGGTGGGGGAGCGGCGCACGTCCCCCACCCGCACCGAGATCGCCTCCGAGACCCGCACGCCGGCGCCGACGAACAGGGCGCACAGGGCCTGTTCCAGCTCCGGCCAGGGGTTGCGGGCCTTCTCGTACGGGCGCTGGGCCGCTTGCACGATCCGTGCAAGGTCTTCCTCGGAGATGGGCCGGGGCCGCCACTTGCGGGCCTTGGGGGGCTCGACGAACTCGACGGGGTTCGTCTCGAGCAACTGGCGGTGGACGACCAGCCACTGGCAGAAACCGGTCCACGTGGAGCGGCAGCGGCGGATCGAGGCCGCGGCGTGGTCGGTGGCGTAGGTGGCGAAGGCAGAGATCATCGCGTCCCGGCCGAGGTGGGCGGGCTGCAGAACGCTCAGCCACCGCTCGAAGGGGTCGTCGGCGGGCGCCGGCTCCAGCCCGAGCTGGCGGGCGATGATCTCGCCGAGCGTGGCCAGGTCCGCCCGCCGCGCCTTGAGCGTGGCTGGTGACGGCTTGGCGGTGTTCTTCCACGCCAGCCACTGCTGGGCCAGGGTGGCCAACGACTCGGACATGGGCACGAGGGTAGGAGCTGGACGGGTCCGGGAGGGGCAAATCAGAAAGTCAGGATAATACAGATTATCCGGATTATCCAGGTGGGGTGGAGCGGGGAAAGTCGCGGCATCCACGGATGCCTGGGCCTGAGCGACGGGGACGGCCCCCATCGCTCGCGGTCGGCGGGCGCGAAGTCTGCCAGGCCGCGCGAAGCCGAGTTCGCTCGCGCTGGGATCTGGCGCCGGCTCGAGGCACGCTCCGGCCCTCCGCCGGATGCGCTGGCCGGCCGAGCCATCGGTCGGCCCCAGGCGTCCTCCGATCTTCCGTCCCCGCCTCCCTGGGGGTCGGCGCCGATTACGTCACTGTGATGAAATGTGGGCGGTATGTGTGGCTGGCGGTGCGGGTGGTCAGCGTCTCGTCCCGACGGCGAGAGGCTCGAGGGAGATGGTGCGCACCTCGGCGCAGGCTCGGTACAGATGCCACAGTGCCTGGCGGGTGCCGTCCGGGCTGTCGTCGCTGGCGAGGTCGGCGTCGACGTCGTCCATCGCCGCTTCGATCCGGTACAGCAGGTCGCGGATCGCATCGAGGCGCTCGGCCGCCATGAGGACCTGGCCCTCGGCCAGCGCGTGGGTCTTGGCCAGGGCCCGGGCCTCGTAGGCGCGCTGACGATGCGAGGGGCGGCAGTAGCGGCGCTTCCTTCCCGGGCCGGGGCTCTGGGCGAACCTCCGCCCACACCAGGCGCACCTCTCCTCTGCGTCACCGTAATCCGTCACAGTGACGAAATATTATCGCCACACTGCGTCGACCCCCGGCATCCACTCCGGGCCCGAACGTCTTTGACATCTCGGCGCGGTCTGCTGTACTTGCGCCGACAACGCGCTCATCAAGAGCGGCTGAGGGACAGGCCCTGTGACGCCGCGGCAACCGGCCAGCCTCGCTGGAGCACGGTGCCAATGCCTGATCGATGAGTTGCTTCGGCGGTCCTCCGCTCGAAGCGCTCTTCCGAGCGCGAAGAGAGAACAAGGAGAAGAACCGCACTCATGTCGACCGAGCCGAACCCGCTCCCCTCCCCTGTCTGTTCCTTCCTGCCCATGCCCGGCTCTCGGGCAGGCATGCGCTGTATGCGCTGACCCGCCGCCTGCTCGAGAGATCCCGAGCCCTGCGGCGGGTCACGTGTACCCACAGCGCCGAGACAGGAGAACAGACATGACCACCATCAGCCGATTGAACGACGTCGACATCGACGCCGTCGCCACCCTCGTCGACACTTGCAAGGAGGACGCCACCAAGGCTGCGACGACGTGGCGGGCCGAAGTCCACTGGAAGGGAGGGTTCCGGAGCGAAGGCCGCATCCGGGAGTTCGACCCCGTCCCCTCCGACGAGCCGGTCGCCCTCGGCGGCACCGACACGGCCCCCAACCCGGTCGAGCAGCTGCTCGCCGCACTGGGCAACTGCCTGGCGGTGGGAGTGGCCGCCAACGCCACCGCCCGGAACATCACGCTGCGGAGCCTCTCGATCGAGGTCGAAGGCGACCTGGACCTCTCGACGTTCCTCGGGCTGGCGCCCGGCCACGCCGGGTTCCAGTCGATCACCGCCCGGATCCGGGTCGACTCCGACGCCGGCCCCGAGGAGATCTCCGATCTCGTCCAGTACGTGTCCAACACGTCACCAGTCGGTCACACGCTCGCCCGGGAGATCCCGGTCGAAGTCGTCCCAGCCTGAAAGGAGAAGCATGAGCAACTACCGATTCGAGACACTCCAGGTCCACGCCGGACAGCAGCCCGACCCGGGCACCGGCTCGCGGGCCGTCCCGATCTTCCAGACGACGTCGTACGTCTTCAAGGACTCCGACCACGCCGCCCGCCTGTTCGGGCTCAAGGAGTTCGGGAACATCTACACCCGGATCATGAACCCGACGACGGACGTCTTCGAGCAGCGGATCGCCGCTCTCGAGGGCGGAGCGGCGGCGGTCGCCACCTCCTCCGGCCAGTCCGCCCAGCTGTTGACGTTCAGCACCCTCATGCAGGCCGGTGACCACCTGGTTTCCACCTCCTACCTGTACGGAGGCACGTACAACCAGTTCAAGGTCGCCTTCCCCCGCTTCGGATGGGACGTCACCTTCGTCAACGGCGACGACCCCGCCGACTTCGAGAAGGAGATCCGCGAGAACACGAAAGCCATTTACGTGGAGTCGATCGGCAACCCCAAGTACAACGTCCCCGACCTCGAGGCCCTCGCCGACGTCGCTCACCGCAACGGCATCCCCCTGGTGGTGGACAACACGTTCGGCGCCGCCGGCTACCTGTGCCGGCCGATCGACTGGGGCGCCGACATCGTCGTCCAGTCGGCGACCAAGTGGATCGGCGGACACGGCACCTCCATCGGAGGCGTGATCGTCGACTCCGGGAAGTTCGACTGGCGCAACGGCAAGTTCCCGTTGTTCACCGAACCGGCCCCCGGCTACCACGGGCTGGTGTTCACCGACGTCTTCAACCCCGAGTCGGAGCTGGGCAACATCGCCTTCGCCATCCGCGCCCGGGTCGAGGGGCTGCGTGATCTCGGCGCGGCGCCGTCGCCGTTCAATGCCTTCCTGTTCCTCCAGGGGCTCGAGACCCTCAGCCTCAGGGTGCAGCGGCACTGCGACAACGCCTTGGAGCTCGCCCGTTGGCTCGAACAGCACCCGCAGGTCAGCTGGGTCAGTTACCCCGGCCTCGAATCCCATCCGTACCACGAGCTCGCCAAGAAGTACCTGCGGAACGGGTTCGGGGCGGTGCTGTCGTTCGGGATCAAAGGCGGCTACGAGGCCGGCAAGCGGTTCATCGACGCCGTCCAGCTCGCCTCGCACCTCGCCAACGTGGGGGACGCCAAGACGCTGGTCATCCACCCATCGTCGACGACCCACCAGCAACTCTCCCGGGAGGAGCAGGAGTCGGCGGGCGTCACCGAGGACCTGGTGCGGGTCTCGGTCGGTATCGAGCACATCGACGACATCAAAGAGGACATCGACCAGGCGCTCTGGGCTGCCGGCTGAACGACGACCACCTACGCGTCTGCGTCGCCCGCATCGTCGGGCGACGCGGCGCGTTCGGGCGAGTCAGGGAAGCCGGGAGATCCTCTCCACTACCCGCTCGCCGAACTCCCTCCCGTCGATGGCCAAGCCGACCCGGGCGTTGGGCTCTCGGCCCGTGACCCTCCAGCGGTCGACGACGGTGCGGCCCAGTGTCAGGTCCGAGTCGGTCTCCACGGCGACGTGGAACCGGTCCGCTTCCATCAGGTCGGGCCAGATCACGTCGGCCACGGCCACTGCGTCGTGGATGGGTGAGGCGTCGAGGCCGTAGACCCGCTCGTGGAACTGCACGAAGAAGTCGAGGAGGTCGGCGACGAAGGCACCGCACCGGCCCGTCGGCCGCAGGCGCTCGCCGTGCTCCCTCCCCATGAGAGCCTGGTGGGTGACGTCCAAGCCCACCATCGTGACGTCCAGGCCGGACTCGAAGACGATGGAGGCCGCTTCCGGGTCGGCCCAGATGTTGAACTCGGCCGCCGGGGTGCGGTTGCCGAGGCCGATGGCACCTCCCATGAGCACGAGCCGGCCGATGTTCTCTTTCACGTCGGGGAAATGCCGCAGCAGCAAGGCGATGTTGGTCAAGGGCCCGGTCGGGACCAGGGTCACCGGCTCGGTGCTGGCGGCGATTGTCTCGGCGATGAAGTCGACGGCGTGGGCGTCGACCGGCCGGGTGGTCGGCGGGTCGAGGCGCGGGCCGTCCATGCCCGACTTGCCGTGGACGTGGTCGGCGACCTGGAGAGGGCGGACGAGCGGATGGTCGCAACCAGCGGCCACGGGCACGTCGGTCCGCTCGGCCACCTCGAGGACGGTGAGGGCGTTGCGGGTGGTGTTCTCCAGGTCGGAGTTGCCCCCGACCGTCGTGATGCCGAGCACTTGCACCTCGGGACTGGCGAGGGCCAGGAGGATGGCGATGGCGTCGTCGTGTCCTGGGTCGCAATCGATGATGATCGGTGTGCTCATCGGTTCAGGATCCCTTCGATGTCGGCGGCAGTGGGAAGCGACGGCTGGGCTCCGGGACGAGTCGTGGCCAGCGCCCCGGCGGCACAGCCCCAGCTGAGGGCGGTGGCGACACCGCTACCCCGGCCCAAGGCGGTCACGAAGGCGCCGCAGAACGCGTCGCCTGCCCCGACGGTGTCGACCGGGTCCACGTCCGGCGGAGCGGCCTCGGCGGCCAGGCGCCCGGAGCGGTAGGCCTTCGCTCCCGCCGCTCCGAGAGTCACGACGACGAGGGCGGAGGTCTCGGCCAGCTCGTCGGAGAGGGCCTCTCGTTCGCTCTCGTTGACGATGATCACGTCGGCTCGATCCAGCACTTCGGCGCCTAGCGGCCGGGCCGGGGCGGCGTTGACACAGAACAGGCCGGTGGCGGTGCGACACGCGGCCACCACCGCCTCGTGGGGTATCTCGAGCTGGCACAGCACCACGTCTGCGCCCGAGGCGTCGACCTGATCGGCGACCAGGGTGGCGTTGGCGCCGGGGACGACCACGATCTGGTTCTCCCCTCTCTCGTCGACCGTGATCAAGGCAGTTCCGGTCGGAGCCGGCGAGGTGATCAGGCGGGAGAGGTCAACGTCGGAATCCCGAAGCAAGGAGAGGGCGGCGTCGGCTTCCGGGTCGTCTCCCACCGCCCCGAGCAGGGTGACGGCGGCGCCGGCCCGGGAGGCGGCCAGGGCCTGGTTGGCCCCCTTCCCGCCCGGGTAGCGGGCCAGGTCGGTGGCGAGCACGGTCTCGCCCGGCCGGGGCAGACGCGGGCAGGTGGCGACCAGGTCGAGGTTGATGCTTCCGACGACTGTGACCGTTGGCATCCCGGCCGGAGAGTAACCCATGGCGGCCGACCTAGAGTCACTGCCATGTCCGCCGACCCGAAGGTGATAGACGCGCTCGAACGAGCGGAGATCCCCTACGAGATCATGGACTGCGACCCGGACCTCGCCGACACCGCCGCGTTCTGCGAGGCATACGGCGTCGACCCGGGCGAATCCGCCAACACCATCCTCGTGGCGTCGAGGCGCCCTGCCGGCCACCACGCCGCCTGCGTTGCCCTGGCGACGACCAAGGTGGACGTCAACGGTACGGTGAGGCGCCGCCTGGGGGTGAAGAAGGTGTCGTTCGCGCCGGCGGATCTGACGGTGGAGCTGACAGGGATGGAGATCGGCGGAGTCACTCCGCCGGGTCTGCCAGATGGAATACCGATCTGGGTGGACCAGGCGGTGGTGGGCGTCGAATCGGTCGTGATCGGAGCGGGGACCCGGTCCGCCAAGATCCGGCTGCGGGGAGCCGACCTGGCCCGGCTACCCGGCGCCGAGGTCGTCCCCGGTCTCGCCGTCCCTCTCGCCTGAGCGGCGGGCCGCTCGGCGGAGCAGGAACCCGTATCCGATCGCTCCCACGACGGCGAACGCGAACCACTGGATCGCATAGCTCAGGTGGGGCCCCTCGTCGGTGAGGTCCGGGAGCGGGTTGACGACGGGAAGTGCGGTCGGGTCGGGGTCGCCGACGACCTCGACGTAGACCCGGCCCAGGTCGAGACCGGCGTAGCGGCCGATCTGGTCGAGGTCGACGCGGGTGAAGATCGGCCCGGCTCGTTCGTCGCCGCGGCCCTCTCGGGAGATGCGGACGATGCCCTCCACCGTGACCTCCCCGGCGGGTGGCGCCGCCGCCCTCACCGGGACTTGGTCGAACTCGAGGGGCACCCAGCCCCGGTCGACGGCCACGGCTCGGCCGCTCGGGAGGGCGAGAGGCGTGACGACGTCGAAGCCGGCCTGGCCGTCGAAGACCTGCGAGCGGATCAGCACCTCGCGGTCGGACAGATACGTGCCGGTGACGACCGTTCGGCGATACTCGAGGGAGTCGATGTCATCGCCGGCGCCGGCGAGCATCTCTTCCAGCGGCAACGGCTCCGCCTCCAGACGGGCCGAGAAGATCCGATTCTCCAGCCGGCGCTCCTGCAGGCGGCTCAGCTGCCAGAACCCCAAGAGCACACAGGTGACGCACACCGCGAGCACGAACACGTGCGCCGCGACCCACCGGGGCGACAGCAGCCGCCGCATGGCTCAGGCCGCCAGGGCGAGACTGGGAGGCTCCGCCTCCTCCCCCTCATCGGGGAGCAGCGAAGCCGCCACCCGGAGCGAATCCTCCTCCTCGCTTCGGATCGCCACCGGCGCCGACAGCCAGTCCGCCACTGCTCGTTCGTCCACCTTTCCGGCGTCGATCAGGAGTCGGGCGAGGTCGTCGGTCCAGTACCAGGGCATCGAAGCTCCTCACTCTCGCGGGCGGGCAAGGGACGTCGACCGAGCGTCGACTGCCTCACCATACCCCCGCTGTCAAGTCGCCAGAACCCCCGTACCGCAAGGGTTCTGGGGTGCCAGATCCTGACCGGTCAGCCGCCGATCTCCGCCCGCAGTTCGGCCAGCCCGGGGAAGTCGGTGTCGACCTTGGCGATGGCGTCGACGAACCGTCGGGCGGCGTCGGAGTCGCCGGCGGCGTGGGCCACGCGGGCGGCCACGTACCAGCGGCGCAAGGCGCTCGGCCGGGGATTGGCGACCAGGCGGCCGGGCTTGATCACCTTCCAGGCCTCGGCGACCAGTCCCCGGTCGAGCAGCGACGAGGCGAAGACGACCCGGGCCTCGTCGTCGGTCTCGGGGCGCGGGTCGAGGTCCTCGAGCATGCGGAACGTCTTCTCGGCGTCGTCCGTGCGGCCGAGGGCCCGCAGGCAGTCGATCTCCACCGGCACCTGGGTGGGCTCGCCGCTGATCCGCCGGAAGGTGCGCAGCTCCCGCAGCGCCTCCTCCCACTTCTCCAGGTAGTACGCCGAGAGGCCCAGCAGCTCGCGGACGGTGGCGGACTGGGGTGCGAGGTCTTTGGCGCGTTTGAGCTGCTCGTAGGCTGCCGCATAGCGCTCGTCGGCGAAGGCGGCGACGCCTCTGGTGAGGTGGGTCAGTGCCGGGTCCCGTCGCGCCTTGGGCGTGGTGCGGATGATCTCTGCCTTTTATACAAATCTCCAACCA
>PKRG01000024.1 GCA_017577575.1 Acidimicrobiia bacterium
GCGGCGTTGAGTGTTTTATAGCGGCCAGCACCTGGGTCAGCCGGGCCAGGACCAGGAGGATGGCGGCGGCGCCTACGAGCCAGCCGAGGCGGCGTGCCATGTCGTCCTCATCGCCCGGTTCCAGGATCGTGCCCAGCTCCCGTTGTCGAATGTGACGGTCGTCACACCCGCCCGCTGGAAGTCGCCGACCGACGAGCCGGAGCCGTTCTCGGCCACCAGCAGGGCGGCGGTGGGGTATTCGGGGGAGAGCACGCGGGCCAGCCCCAGCAGCGACGGGTCGGGGGCCCCGGTGGCCATCACGAGCATCCCGCCGCCGCCCTGGTAGCGCAGCCGCGACGCCGCCGCCGCCAGCTCCACGCCCGGCTGGGTGCGAACCCGGGCGAGACGCTCCATCGCCACCGCATATCCCGAGTCGCCACCCCCCACGGTGACCGTGGGGCCTCCCATCCACACCTGCGTCTCGAACCCGTGGTGCATCAGGTGGCGGATCACCGAGGCCGCCCCCGACACCGCGGCCTCGAACGCCGCCGGGTTCGAGTACGCCTCGGCCCGCACGTCGAGCACCACGAGGGAGCGGGCCTGCCAGGGGATCTCGAGCTGGCGGATCATGAGGCGGTCGTGGCGAGCCGACGACGGCCAGTGGATGCGGCGCAGGTCGTCGCCTTGCTGGTACTCCCGCAACGTGTAGAAGTCCTCTCCGCCCCGCTGGCTGTGCTCGGGGCGCCGCGCCTTGACGGCCATGTTCCGGCCCAGCACATCGGGGAGGCCGACCAGGTCCTCGACCGCCGGGTACACGACCAGCGTGTCGACGCGGCCTGCCCGGGTCGACACGGACGCCAGGCCGAGTGGGTCGGACACGGTGAGCGCGGTGGGGCCGATCCGGTAGACGCCCCGCGGCCGGCACAGCACCCGATACGTCGCCTTGTAAGTGGCCCGGCGAGGGAGGCTGGCGGTGGCGAACTCGGCCGTGCCGAGGCCCGCCACCTCGTCGGTGATCGTCAGCTGGCGGAGCGGCACGCCCTCGTTGGTGATGTGGAGCGTCACCGAGGCGTGGTCGCCGTCGTGGACCGCCGACGGGGAGGTCTGGCGCCGGATCTCCAGCCGGGGGCGGCCCCGGCGGATCCAGACGAGGGCGGCGACGACGGCGGTGAGCAAGAGCAGCGCCGCCACGCCCAGCTCCGGCTCGCCGAAGAGGAACCACAGGAGCGCCAGTGCCGTGCCTGCCCCGGCCGTCGCCCAGCCGCGTTGGGTGAGCATCAGCTGGCGGTGGAGCGCGAGACGGTCCCGGGGACTTCGAGGTGGTCGAGGATCTCGGCGATCACCTGGGACATCTCCGATCCCCTGATCACGGCCTCGGGTCGAAGCGCCATCCGATGGGCCAGCACGGGGACCGCCAGCTGCTTGACGTCATCGGGGAGGACGAAGTCGCGGCCGGCCGCTGCCGCCCACACCCGGGAGAGCCGCAGCAGGAACAAGGCGGCGCGGGTCGACGCCCCCAGAAGGATGTCGGGATGGCTGCGAGTGGCTTCGACGATGTCGATGATGTAGTGCTTGACGGGCTCGGACACGCCGACGGTCTGGGCGACCTCGACCATCGCCAGCACGTCCTTGGCGGTCGCCACCGGCATCAGGTCCAGGTAGGTCGAGCGGACACCGTGGGTGTCGAGGATCTCGAGCGTGGTGGCGTGCGACGGGTAGCCGAGCTCGACCCTCATCATGAACCGGTCGAGCTGCGCCTCCGGGAGCGGGTAGGTCCCTTCGTGCTCGAGCGGGTTCTGGGTGGCGATCACCATGAAGGGGGTCTCGAGGGGGCGGGTGACGCCGTCGTAGGTGACCTGGCGCTCCTCCATCGCCTCGAGCATCGCCGCCTGGGTCTTGGGGCTGGCGCGGTTGATCTCGTCGCCGATCACGATGTTCGAGAAGATCGGGCCCGGCTTGAAGGTGAACTCGCCCCGCTGGCGGTCCCACACCGACACCCCGGTGACGTCGGAGGGGAGGAGGTCGGGGGTGAACTGGATCCGGGAGGACTCGCATTCGATGGAGCGGGCGAGCGACTTGGCGAGGAGCGTCTTGCCCACCCCCGGCACGTCCTCGACGATCACGTGCCCCTCGGCGAGGAGGCAAGCCAGCACCAGGTCGATCACCGTGCGCTTGCCTTGGATGACGCGTTCGACGTTCGACGCGATCTCGTGGAAACGCCGGGAGAACCAGTCGATTTCGGCGCCGGACAAACCTCACTCCCGATAGGACGAACGTCCCTCGACTTTACCGTCGACAGATCGCAATCCGGGGGTAGGGTGATGGTCCTCGGGGGTGGCTGCATGAAAGGAGGCGCAGGTGAAATGGGTCGAGCTGGCCGCGCGTCCTCTGCTGCTGGCGGAGGCGGCGCGAACGGCGTGGGCGTTCCGTGCCCGCCGGGGAATCCTCCCTTCACGGACTCTGCTCCGGTGGCGGATCGCCACGGCCTACGGCTCTCCTGACGCACCGGTGCAAACCGAAGACCTCGTCCGGTTCCTCGAGTGGCGGCGGCAGTTCCGCGCCGCCCGGCGGAGGGCCAGATGAACGGCTTCAAGTCCCGCCTCGAGTCCGTCCCCGGGGTGGAGAGCATCGAGCTCGAGCTCGGCGACGAGGGACTGGAGGCGATCACGGTCCGCCTCGCCGACGACGCCGACGAGCTCACGGTCCTCGAAGGTGTCCGCCGCCTGCTCGTCGCCTACGGCACCCGCTCGCCCCGGGTGCTGGCCACCGCCGCCGGTGTGACCACTTCGTCGTCCGCCACGGCGAACGGCTCGTCCGCCCGGACGGCGCCTCGCCACCAGGTCCTCGACGTCGACCAGTCGCCTTCCGAGATCGTCTCGGCCCCGGCGCCGATGAGGGTCGTGTCGTCGGGGGCCACCTCGGCGGCGCTCATGACCGCGGCGGGGGAGAGGGTGGAGCTGAGCGTGACCCCGGCGGGTGACTCGGCGGTCGCCAAGGTGGTCCTCACCAAGGGGGCTCGCATGGCCACCCGGCAGGTGCCGAGCTCGGCGCGGGCGATCGTGCAGGCCGTGCTCGACATGGCCGCCGAGACCTCCGGGCGGGAGCCGCTGAGCGTCATCGGCCTCAACCTGTCGGCGATCGAAGGCGTCCGCGTCCTAACGGTCATCGCCGGCAACGAGGGGACCACGCCGCGGGTGTCGACCGTGAGCGTGGTGGAGAAGAACTGGCCGGCGGCGCTCCTGGAAGTGGCGTCGCAGATGCTCGAAGAACGTCCTCAGAAGCGCCGATAGGCGGTAGTCTGCGGCTACCGACGAAGATAGGTAGCCGATGGCCAGGGCGCTAGTCCTCAACGCCACCTACGAGCCGCTGTCGGTCGTACCGAGTCGACGGGCAGTGGTCCTCGTGATGCGTGGCCGAGCAGTCTCGGTCGTCGAGCGCGACATCAGCTGGTCGTCGGAGAAGACCACCATCACCGTGCCGTCGGTGGTCCGCCTCACCTACTACGTCAAGGTCCCGTACCGCCACAGCGTGCCCGTCACCCGCCGCGCCGTGTTCGGCCGCGACGGATACACCTGCCAGTACTGCGGGGGCCAGGCCGAGAGCATCGACCACGTCCTGCCCCGCTCCCGCGGCGGCGAGCACACCTGGGAGAACGTGGTGGCGTGCTGCCGTGCCTGCAACATGCGCAAAGGAGACCGCCTGCCCCACGAAGCGGGCCTCGTCCTCCAGGCCAAGCCCCAGCCGCCCCGCAACTACGCCTGGATCTACGCCTCGGCCGGCTACTCGCTCGACCCGGCCTGGCAGCCGTACCTGAAAGCCGCCGGCTGACCGATTCCCCCCTCTCCTGAGCCCTGATTCGACGCGTCCGCCGCGGGCGCGGAGTGGGTCTCGCGACCTCGATGTGGGGCGAAAGGTTGACAAAGTGGGGAGATGTGGGGCATAGTGGCGCGCAACCACCCCGAGTGGGGCGGAAGGACGAGCAACTGACCATGCGAGCGAGCGAGTGTTCCTTGGTGACTACATCCACACGCTGGACGAGAAAGGCCGGGTCGTGATGCCGGCCCCGTTCCGCGCCGTCATCAAGGAGGAGGGCGGCAACGTGGTCGTCACCAAGGGGCCCGACGGGAACCTCGTCGTGTTCACCGAGGAGAAGTTCCGTGAGGTGGCCCAAGAGGAGATGGCCCGTCCCCGGGTCCGGGAGACCCGCCGGGACATCCGCGCCAAGTTCGCCGCCGCCGACCTCCAAAAGATGGACTCCCAGGGGCGGATCGCCATCAAGCCCCGCCTGCGGGAGTACGCCGGCATCCAGAGCGCCTCGGAGGTCGCCGTGGTCGGAGTGTTCGACCGGATCGAGATCTGGGATGTGGCCGCCTTCGAGCAGGAGCAGGCCGCAGCCGACGCCCTGTACCGCGAGAGCGAGGAGACACCCGGCTTCTAGAGACCCCGACGTGACAACGGCTGGCTCATGGTCAGCCCCCCGGTTACCAAAGGAAGGCCCCTGACTCCGCCCGCTTCCTATTGGTGCCAGCGCCCGGGGGGCTGACCATGACCCAGGGACCGAGCACCGATCGGGGAGAGCGCAGCTACCACGAGCCGGTCCTCGCTTCCGAGGTCGCGGAGGTGTTCAAGCCCCTCCCCGTCGGCGTGGTGGTCGACGCCACGTTCGGCGGTGGGGGGCACACGAGGAGATTGATGGACGAGATGCGAGAAGGAACACGATTCATAGGCATCGACCGTGATCCCGACGCGCTCGCCCATTCCGACCTGGCCGGCCATCCCGACGTGACCGTCCTCCAGGGCAATTTCGCCGACCTCGGCCGCCTGCTCGACGAGGCCGGGGTACCCGCACCCGTCGGCGTGCTCTTCGACCTCGGGGTCTCCTCCCACCAGCTCGACGAAGCGGGCCGGGGCTTCTCGTATCACCGCGAAGGCCCGATCGACATGCGGATGGGCCCCGACGCCGAGCTGTCGGCCGCCGAGATCGTCAACCGTTGGGACCGTGGCGAGCTGGCGGCCGTGATCCGCCGCTACGGCGAGGAGCGCTACGCCAACCGCATCGCCGACGCCATCGTCGCCAACCGTCCGATCGAGACCACCACCCAGCTCGCCGAGGTGGTGGCCCAGGCGGTTCCGGCCGCCGCCCGCCGCAAGGGACATCCCGCCCGCCGCACCTTCCAGGCGCTGCGGATCGCGGTCAACCAGGAGCTCGAGGCGCTCCGCAGCGGGCTCGACCAGGCGATCGAGGTGCTCGCCCCCGGCGGACGGTGCGCGGTCATCTCGTACCACTCGCTCGAGGACCGTATCGTCAAGCGGCGGTTCGCCCTCGGGGCGGGTGGCTGCGTGTGCCCGCCCGACCTGCCGGTGTGCGTGTGCGGGGAGGCAGCCGAGCTGCGCATCCTCACCCGCCGCCCCATCGAGCCGTCCCCCGAAGAGATCGAGCGGAACCCCCGGGCGCGGTCGGCCCGGCTCCGTGCCGCCGAGAAGCTCGAGAGGAGGGCCTCGTGACCGCACGCCCACTCCGTTCCCCGGCTCGCACCCCCGGCCTGCGGGTCATCGTCGGAAAGCGCGCCAAGCGCCCGTCGATGGCGCCTTGGCTGGCGGTGTCGCTCGTGACCATCGCCGCCTTCCTGGCGCTGGTCCTGGCGCGGACCGCCCTCGACCGAGCCGCCTTCGAGCTCGCCGAGCTGAACGCCGCCATCGCCGAGGAGAAGTCCATCAACCAGAAGCTCCGGGTGGAGATCGCCGAGCTCGAGAGCCCGGCGCGCATCGCGCCGCTGGCCGAGGAGATGGGGCTGGTGATCCCCAAGGAGCGGGAGCAGTTGCTGGTGGAGGGAGTCGGCCGCGACGACGGCATCATCGACCCGGACTACGCCGCCACCGTCGCCGCCGACACGCCGGGGCCGTCTTCATGACACCCGCCGGGAGGTGACCCGGTGGCGCCCCGTCGTGCTGGCAGACGGTTCGCACCCGGCAGGTTGAGACTGGCGGCCCTCGGCCTGTTCCTGGTCCTGGCCTGGCTGGGAATGGCCTACCGCCTCGTGCAGGTCCAGGTCGTCCAGGCAGCCGAGCTGCGCGAGCGCGGCCTCGACCAGCGGCTCGTCGAGAGGGAGCTGGCCCCCGACCGCGGCCGGATCTACGACCGCAACGGGGACCTGCTGGCGATGACCGTCGAAGCCGAGACGATCTATGCCGTCCCCGACCTCGTCACCGAGCCCCTCTACATCGCCCAGCAGGTGGGGGGCATGCTGGGGGTCGACCAGGAGAAGCTGCTCGCCGCGCTCGAGTCCGACTCGGACTTCGTCTACATCAAGCGCCAGGTCGACCATGAGACCGCCGAGAAGGTGCGCCAACTCGGCCTCGACGGCGTGTTCTTCGAGTCGGAGATGACCCGCAGCTATCCCGCCGACGCCGTCGCCGCCCACGTCGTCGGGTTCGTCGACATCGACGGAAACGGCCTCGAGGGCCTCGAGCTGTACTACGACGAGCTGCTGCGGGGGACCCCGGGCCGCCAGATCTTCGAGAAGTCGCCGTCGGGCACCCCGATCCCGCAGGGCCGGCGGGAGGAGATCCCCGCCGTCCCCGGAGCCGATCTGGTCACCACCATCGACCTGCCCCTCCAGTACGCCACCCAGGACGCCTGCGTCGCCGCCCTGGAGAGGACCGGTGCCAAGGGCTGCTGGGCGGTGGTGCTCGAAGCGGAGACCGGCAACGTGCTGGCCATGGCCGGGGCGCCGGTGTTCGACCCCGTGAAGCGGACCACCACCGACGGCTCCCCGTTCTCCAACGCCGTGGTCCGGGAGCCCTACGAGCCTGGCTCGATCCAAAAGACCGTCACCGTGGCGGCGGCGATCGAAGAGGGGATAGTCGACGTGGGGACCGTGTTCGGGGCCGTCGCCGACCGCATCGAGCTGCATCCCGGCGCTTGCGAGTCGGACACCGACGACATCTACGGCTGCTACCAGGACTTCGACGAGCACGAGACCCGGGACATGACCGTGCGGGACATCTTCACCGTGTCGTCGAACGTCGGAATCATCCGCATCGCCCAGAAGATGCCCCCCGAGCTGCTCAAGAGCTACATCGAGCGGTTCGGCCTCACCGCGCCCACCGGGATCGACTACACGGGAGAGTCGGGCGGATTGCTCAACATGCCGGCGGGATGCTCCACCTGCCCGCTGTCGGCGGCGATCGGCTACTCGCTGGCGGTGTCGCCGCTGCAGATGGCCGCCGCCTACGGCGCCATCGCCAACGACGGGGTGTGGATCCAGCCCCGGCTCGTGTCGTCGATCATCGACGTCGACGGCAACGAGACCGAGAACGAGCCGGAGACGCGGGAGGTCGTCTCCCCGGAGACCGCCAGGATCATGCGCGAGCTGCTGGCGGGCGTGGTCGAATCGGGGACGGGCGGCAACGCCAGCGTGCCCGGCTACCGCGTCGGCGGAAAGACCGGCACCGCCGACAAACTGGACGAGAACGGCAACTACACCGACGTGACCCGGGCCAGCTTCGTCGGCCTGGCGCCCATCGACGACCCCCGGCTCGTAGTGGCCGTCATGGTCGACGAGCCCGCATGGGAGTACCGCACCGGCGGGCAGGCAGCGGCGCCGGTGTTCGCCGAGATCATGCAACAGGCCCTCCACCGTCTCGGAGTGACCCCCGATGGCCTCGAGGAATAGCTCCGTCGCCGAGCTCGCCGAAGTGGTGGGTGGCCGCATCCTCGGCGACCCCTCCGTGACGGTGCGCGACGTGACCCACGACAGCCGTCAGGCCGGGCCGGGGACGATGTTCGCCGCCGTGGTGGGAAGCCGTGTCGACGGCCACGACTTCGTGGAGGCGGCGGTGGCGGCAGGCAGCCCCGCCGTCCTCGTCCAGCGGGAGTGCCCCACGGGCGCCACTCAGCTCCTCGTCGACGACGTGCGCCGGGCGATGGGTCCGGTGGCGGCCCAGATCCACGGCCACCCCAGCCGCCGCCTCGCCCTGGTGGGGGTGACCGGAACGAACGGGAAGACGACCGTCACCCACATGGTCGAGTCGATCGGCAACGCCGACGGCAAGAAGGTGGGGCTCATCGGGACCGTCCACACCCGGATCGGCTCCACCAGCATCCCCAACACCCGCACCACGCCCGAAGCTACCGATTTCCAGCGGCTCCTCGCCACCATGGTGCGGATGGGAGCCGAGATCGTCTCCACGGAAGTGTCCTCTCACGCCCTCGCCATGCACCGGGTCGACGCGGCGCGTTTCGCCGTCGCCGCCTTCACCAACCTGTCCCAGGACCACCTCGACTTCCACGGCGACATGGAGAGCTACTTCCTCGCCAAGGCCCGGCTCTTCGAGCCCGACCTGTCCGAGCGAGCGGTGATCTGGATCGACGACCCGGCCGGCCGGCGCCTCGCCGCCATGACCCGCATCCCGTATCTGACGGTCGGCACCGACGCCGACGTCACCGCCCGCGAGCGGCGCGTCGGGGTGGAAGGTTCCCGGTTCGTCCTCGTCACCCCCGAAGGGGAAGTGGACGTCGCCCTGCCCCTCGGCGGCGACTTCAACATCGACAACGCCCTCGTCGCCGCCGGCTGTGCCCTGTCCCTCTCCATCCCCCTCGAGTCGATCGCCTCCGGCCTCAGGGACTTCCGGGGGGTGCCGGGCCGATTCGAGGTCATCTCCGCCGACGCCCCGGTGACGGTGCTCGTCGACTACGCCCACACGCCGGCGAGCATCGCCAACGCCATCGCCTCGGTGCGGCGCACCGGCCGGGGGGAGTGGGTGTCGGATGGCGGCCACCGCCGCCTGATCGTCGTGTTCGGAGCGGGTGGCGACCGCGACCGGGCCAAGCGGCCGCAGATGGGCCGGGAGGCGATGGCCGCCGACGAGGTGATCGTGACCTCCGACAACCCGCGCAGCGAGCCGCCCGAGGCGATCATCGACGAGGTGGTCGCCGGGATCGACGACACGTCGCGGGTGCGCCGCATCGTCGACCGGCGAGAGGCCATCACCGCGGCCATCGCCATGGCCCGCGACGGCGACGTCGTCCTCATCCTCGGCCGGGGCCACGAGCGGGGCCAGGAGGTGCAGGGCCGCATCCTGCCCTTCGACGACCGGCTGGTGGCCCGGGAGGCCCTCATCGAACAGGGGAGGCTCGAAGGGTGATCTCCCTCCTCGTCGCCGCCGCGGTGTCGCTCGTCGTGTCGATCTTCGGCACGCCGTACGCCATCCGCCTCTTGCGCCGGCGCCAGATCGGCCAGTTCATCCAGGACGACATCCAGCGCCAGCACGCCCACAAGCAGGGGACCCCCACGATGGGCGGCGTCGTGTTCGTCCTCGCCTGCCTCATCGGCTACTTCGTCGCCCACGTCCGGGTCTGGACCCCCTCCGGCGGGTTCCGGCTCCAGTTGATCCCGTTCGGAGCCGGAGGGCTCCTGGCGGTGATGGCTCTGGTCGGGATGGCGATCGTCGGGTTCGTCGACGACTACATCAAGTTCACGAACCGCCGGTCCCTCGGCCTCAGCAAGGGCGCCAAGTTCGGCGCCCAGCTCGGGATCGCCATCCTCTTCGCCATCGGCGCCGCCAACGCCGACGTGGTGACCGAGGTGTCCTTCGTCCGCCCGTTGGGCATCGACCTCGGCGCCTTCTTCTTCATCTGGGTGCTGATCATGCTGACCGGCGCCGCCAACGGCGTGAACCTCGCCGACGGGATGGACGGGCTCGCCAGCGGCTCGGGAGCGCTCGTCGTCGGGGCGTACACGATCATCGCCTTCTGGCAGTTCCGCAACGCCGCCCCGAACGGCATCTACGAGGCCGTCGACCCCCTCGAGCTGGCCACGCTGTCGGCGGCGATGTTCGCCGCCCTGCTCGGGTTCCTGTGGTGGAACGCGCCGCCGGCGAAGATCTTCATGGGCGACGTCGGCTCCCAGGCCATCGGCGGGCTCCTCGCCGCCCTGGCCCTCCTCACCAACACCCACCTGCTCCTGGTGATCGTCGGCGGGATCTTCGTGGCCGAGACGCTGTCGGTGATGCTCCAGGTGGCCAGCTTCCGGCTCACGGGCAAGCGCATCTTCCGCATGGCGCCGATCCATTTCCACTTCGACCTGAAGGGCTGGCCGGAGACCACCGTCGTGATCCGCTTCTGGATCCTGACCGCCCTGGGTGTCGCCCTCGGCCTGGGGCTGTTCTACGGGGACTTCCTCGCCGTCGAAGGGATCCTGCAATGAGGCTGCTCGTGCTCGGTGCCGGTGTCTCCGGGATGGCCGTGTGCCGGCTGGCTCGCGCCCAGGGGCATTCGGTCACCATCTACGACGAGTCGCCGGTCGAGCCGGGGAGGATCATCGGCATGGGAGCCGGCGTCGTCACCGGTGCCTGGGACGCCGGGCTGTTGGACGGGGTCGACCTCGTGGTCGCCAGCCCCGGCTTCCCCGAGAGGTCCCTTCCCATCGTCGAGACGCTGGAGTCGGGCGTTCCCGTGTGGAGCGAGATCGAGTACAGCTGGAGGGCGCTGGGTGGCCGGCCGGTGGTGGCGGTGACCGGGACCAACGGGAAGACCACCGTCACCGCGCTGTGCGCCCGCATGCTGGAGGAGTCGGGGATCAGGGCCGTGGCCGTCGGAAACATCGGCACGCCGCTGGCCGACGCAGCCGACGGCGACTGGGAGGTGGCCGTCGTCGAGGTGTCGAGCTTCCAGCTCCGCTTCGTCGACCGCTTCCATCCCGTGGCCGCCGCCCTCCTCAACGTGGCAGAGGACCACCTCGACTGGCACGGCACCCCGCAGGCCTACGCCGCCGCCAAGGCGCGCATCTTCGAGCGCCAGGGAGAAGACGACCTCCTCGTCTACGACGCCGACGACGAAGGGGCGTCGGATCTGGTCCGCTCCGCCCGCTCGGTGCTCCACCCGGTGTCCGCCTCCCATCTCCCCGAAGGCGGGTCCGGGGTGGAAGGCGGGCGCCTGCACCTGCCGGGATTCTCGGTGCCGCTGGAAGACCTCGGCTCCGCCGACCCCGCCCACATCGTCGACATGGCCGCCGCCGCCGTCCTCGCTCTCGACCGCGGTGCGGTCCCCGAAGGGGTGGAGTCGGTCCTCCGTTCCTTCCGTCCCGGCTCTCACCGCCGCCAGGTCGTCGCCACCATCGGCGGGGTCGACTACGTCGACGACTCGAAGGCCACCAACCCCCACGCCGCCCTGGCCGCCATCGCCGCCTACCCGTCGGTGGTGCTGATCGCCGGCGGCCTGGCCAAGGGGCTCGACCTGCGGCCCCTCGCCCGCGCCGCCAACGTCAAGGCCGTAGTCGGCATCGGCACCGCCGGGCCCGACCTCGTCGCCGAAGCCGGGGAGCGCGGCCACCTGGCAGGGACACTCGACGAAGCGGTCCGAGTCGCCTCCCGGCTCGCCGAACCGGGCGACACCGTGCTGCTCGCCCCGGGTGCCGCCAGCTTCGACCAGTTCCAGTCCTACGCGGCGCGAGGCGAGGCATTCGCCGAAGCCGTCGCCCGCCTCGACAAGGAGGAGCTCCGCTCATGACGAGCAACGTCACCTCGATCGCCCGGATCCGGACCGCGGCCCGGGCACGTGCCGAGCGAGCGAAATCCAACAACCGCACCACCACCGTGCTGCTGCTCGTGGCGATGGTGCTGGTCGTCATCGGCCTCGGTGAGACGATGTCGGCGTCATCGACCGTCGGCATCAACCAGGCCGCCGACCGCTTCTACTTCTTCAAGCGCCAGCTGCTGGGGGTCGGTCTCGGGCTGGTCGCCCTGGTGGTGGCCAGCCGGGTCCCGTACACGTTCTACCGGCGGATCGCCCTCCCGCTGTTCGGGGCCACGGTCGCCGGGCTGATCGCCGTGCTGGTGATGGGCCTCGAAGAGGGCGGCGCCCGCCGGTGGCTGGTGCTCGGGCCCGTCAACTTCCAGCCGTCGGAGCTGGCCAAGTTCGCGGTGATCGTCCTCCTGGCGGCGCTCCTCGAGCGCAAGGCCCGCAACCTCCAGACCTGGGGGCATCTGCTGGCGCCCGTGACCTTTGTGGCCGGGACGGTGGCCGTGCTCATCATGAAACAGCCCGACCTCGGCACCACCGTGCTCATCGGGCTGGTGGTGATGGCGGTGCTGTGGGTGAGCCCCGCTCCCGGGCACCGGGTGATCCTCCTGGGCGTCGCCGGCGCCATCGCCGCCGTCGCCCTCGCCCTCGTCGCCGACTACCGGATGGACCGCATCACCGGCTTCCTCGACCCGTGGTCGAACGCGTCCGCCGAGGGATACCAGCTCATCCAGGGCTACTACGCCCTCGGCGACGGGGGCATCTTCGGGGTCGGCCTCGGCGCCAGCCGCGCCCGGTGGTTCTACCTCCCCAACGCCCACACCGACTTCATCTTCGCCATCATCGGCGAGGAGACGGGACTGATCGGCGCCATGACCGTGATCGGCCTGTTCATCGCCCTCGCCGTCGCCGGGTGGGCGGTCGCCTCCCGGGCGCCCGACCTCTTCGGCAAGATGCTGGCCACCGGAATCACCGCCTGGATCTCCTTCCAGGCGCTCATCAACATCGGTGGGGTCCTCGGCGTGCTCCCCATCACCGGCATCGCCTTGCCGTTCGTCAGCTTCGGCAGCACCGCGCTGGTGACGTCCATGGCGGCGCTGGGCGTGCTCGTCAACGTCAGCCAGCAAGGCGGGAAAGGGTGAGCTTCGCCATCGCAGCCGCCGGCACCGGGGGCCACGTCTACCCGGGGCTGGCGGTGGGGGAGGCGCTCGTCGACCTCGGCGTCCCCCGCGAGGACATCCTCTACATCGGCGGCCGCCGACTGGAGGCCGACGTCTACCCGGCGGCGGGGTTCCCGTTCCTCTCCGTGGAACTGCGGGGGCTGTCCCGCCAGCTCACGGTGCGCAACCTGGGGATACCCCGGGTGGTCCTCGCCGCCGTCCGCGTCATCCGCACCGAGCTGGTCGCCCGCCGGGTGAGGGCCCTGCTCGGCATGGGCGGGTACGTCACGGTCCCCGCCGGCCTGGCGGCCCGGCGGGCGGGCATCCCCGTGGCGGTGGCCGAACAGAACGCCGAGGCGGGGCTGGCCAACCGGATCGTGTCCCGGTTCGCCACCAGGGTGTTCGGGTCCTTTCCCACCACCCACAGGCTGCCGAGAGCCGAATGGGTGGGAAACCCCATCCGCCGGTCCCTCGCCGACTTCGACCGCGACCGGCTACGGCCCGACGCCCTCCGCCGCTTCGGCCTCGAACCAGACGTCCCGGTCCTCGGCGTGTTCGGAGGGTCACTCGGGGCGGGGGTGATCAACCGGGCGGTGATGGCGATGCTGGAGACGTGGGACGGGCCCGCGATCCAGGTCCTCCACCTCGCCGGCCAAGGGCACGACGAGGTGGCGGCCGCCGCATCGGTTTCCCCTCACCGATGGGTGGTGCTGGACTTCATCACCGAGATGGAAGCGTTCTTCGCCGCCTGCGACCTCGTGGTCGCCCGGGCCGGAGGCTCGGTCGCCGAGCTGACCGCCACCGCCACCCCCGCGGTGCTCGTCCCCGGCGGCTTCGGTTCGGGCCGCCACCAGGACCTCAACGCCGCCGCACTGCGTGACGCCGGGGCGGCGGTCGTCGTCGCCGAGGACCGCATCGGAGAGCTCCCGGCGGTGGTGAAATCCCTCATCGGCGACCCCCAGGCGCGCCGGCGCATGGCCGAGGCCGCCACGAAGATCGCCAAACCCGACGCGGCGATGGTCATCGCCCGCGCCATGATCGAGATGGCATCCGCATGACCCGAATCCCCGAGCGAGTCCACGTCGTCGGCATCGGCGGAGCCGGCATGAGCGCCCTGGCGAAGATCCTCGCCGGGAGAGGCCACCGCGTCAGCGGCTCCGATCTGCGAGCCGGCACCACCATGGACCTCCTGTCGGCGCTGGGCATCGAAGTGTGGGAGGGGAGCCGTCCCGACCGGGTCGGCGAGGCGGAGCTGGTCGTGGCGTCGTCGGCGGTGCCCGACCACGACCCCGAGCTGGAAGCCGCCCGCCGCGCCGGGGTCCCGGTGTGGCGGCGGCCCGAGCTGCTCGAGGTGATCACCGCCCAGTGGCCCGTCATCGGCCCGACCGGGACCCACGGCAAGACCACCACCACGGCGCTGCTGGTCACCGGGATCCGCGCCGCCGGCGCCGACCCGTCGTTCGTGGCCGGGGGAGAGCTGGTCGCCTTCGGGACCAACGGCCACCTCGGCTCCGACGACCTGCTGGTCCTCGAGGTCGACGAGGCGTTCGGGACTTTCGAGCACGTCCGCCTGAAGGGGCTCGTGGTCACCAACGTCGAACAGGACCACATGGACCACTTCGGTTCCCCCGACGAGCTGGAGGAGGCCTTCGTGCGGGTGGCGCGTGCCGTCGAAGGCCCTGTCGTCGCCTGCCTGGACGACCCGGGGTCCGCCGGGGTCGCCGCCCGGGTGGGGGCCGCCACCTACGGAACCTCCCCGGACGCCACCTGGAGGATCCGCGACTTCTCCTCCGCCGACGGGGTCGGCCGGTTCCGGCTCGTCGGGCCGAAAGGAGAAGTGGCGGTGGAGCTCCCCCGGCCCGGCATCCACGTGGCCCGCAACGCCGCCGGCGCCCTCGCCCTCCTCGGCGAGCTCGGCTACGACGTGGAGGCGGCGGCCGCCGGCATGGAGCAGTTCGCCGGGGTGCGACGGCGCTTCGAGGCGAAGGGAACGATCGCCGGCGTGAGGGTGATCGACGACTACGCCCACCACCCGACCGAGGTGGCCGCCACCCTCCGCGAGGCCGCCGAATACGGGCCGGCGCGGCTGTGGGCCGTGTTCCAACCCCACCTGTACTCGCGCACCCGGGACCTCCACCGGGAGTTCGGAGCCGCCCTGGCGCTCGCCGACCGGGTGGTCGTCACCGACGTCTACGGCGCCCGGGAGGACCCCATCCCCGGGGTCACCGGCCAGCTGGTCGCCTCCGCCGCCCGCCGCGCCGGCGCCGCCTGGGTCCAGTACCTTCCCCACCGGGCCGACGTCGCTGCCCGGGTGGCGCGGATGGCCGAGCCGGGTGACATGGTCGTGGTGATGGGCGCCGGCGACATCACCCTCACGGCTTCCGAGCTGGCCCAGGCCCTTCAGCAGCAGATGGCGGAGGGGCCGGTGTGACCACCTGGGAGCGCCTCGTCGCCTCCGGGCGCGCCCGCCGCCACGTGGAGCTCGCCCCGATGACCACCTACAAGCTGGGCGGCCCCGCCGACCTCTACGTGGTCGTCGACACGATCGACACCCTCCAGGAGGTGGGAGAGGCCCTCCGCGCCGAGCCGATGCCGGTCCTCGTGCTGGGGCGGGGCTCCAACCTCCTCATCGCCGACGAGGGCTTCCGGGGGGTGGTCGTCAGGCTGGGCGAGGGGTTCTCTCGGGTGAGCATCGACCCGGAGGGGATCGTGGAAGCCGGCGGCGCCGTCTCGCTTCCCCGTCTGGCCCGCGGAATCGCCGCCGAAGGCAGGGGAGGGCTCGAATGGGGGGTGGGGATCCCCGGCTCCGTCGGGGGCGCGGTCCGCCAGAACGCCGGCTGCTTCGGGCGGGAGGTCGTCGACGTGCTCGTCGAGGCCCGCGTGGTCTCGCTCGCCGACGGCACCGACCGCTGGGCGGCGGCCGACGCGCTCGACCTGAGCTACCGCCACTCCGCCATCGCCTCCACCGACGTGGTCGTCTCCGCCCGTTTCCACACCAGCGGGGTGGACCCCGCCGAGGCCGCCGCCGAGATGCGCCGGATCACCCGGTGGCGGAAAGAGCATCAGCCGGGCGGCACCCTCAACGCCGGGTCGGTGTTCAAGAACCCCCCGGGCGACGCCGCAGGCGCCATCATCGACCGGCTGGGCCTGAAAGGATTCGCCCTCGGCCCGGTGCGGGTGTCGCCCCGGCACGCCAACTTCATCGAAGCGGAGGCGGAGGCGACCGCCGAGGCCGTGCGTCGTCTCATCGAGGCGGTGCAGAGGAGGGTGGAAGAGGAGACCGGGATCCGCCTCGAACCGGAGATCCAGTTCGTGGGATTCGAGGATGGGGATTGAGATGGATCGCCGCCTGGCCGAGCGCCGTCGCCGGGTGGCGGAAGAGAGGGCTCGCTCCAACCTCGGCCGCCTCCTGCGGCTGCTGATCGCCCTGGGAGTCGCCGGGGCGGTGGTCTGGTTCATGCACTCCCCGTTCATGTCGGTGGGCCGGATCGTCGTCGACGGAGCGCGCCAGGTCGACGTGGAGGCGGTGCTCGCCCAACACGGCATCTACGAGGGCCGGCCGCTCCTCTTCCTCGACGTGGCCAGCGCCGAAGCGGCCCTTCTGGAGGACCCCTGGGTGGCGGAGGCGACCGTCGCCCGGGACTGGCCCACGACCGTCCTCGTGGAGGTGGTGGAGCGGGAGCCAGCCGTCGCCGTCCGTCTCGCCGACGGCTGGTGGTCGGCGGCGGCCGACGGAGTGCTGTTGGAGCGAGCCGAGCAACGTCCCGACGGCCTGCCGGCGGCCGACTTCGCCGACGTGCCCTCCGAGGAGGTCGCAGAGGATCTCGACGTGGCCGGAGCGATCGAATACCTGGCCGCCTTGCCGCCCGAATATCGGGCAGATGCCCTGGTCGTGTCGGGGGATGAAGGGCTGGAGGGAACGGTCGCCGGTTTCCGGGTGAGGATCGGCCGGCCCTTCGACACCGCCGAGAAGGCCCGGGTGACGGCAGCCATCCTCGAACAGGGTGTCGAAGAGGGGTCGGTGATAACCGTGATGGCGCCGGCCAACCCCGCCGTCCTCCCGCCGGGGGCGGGGGAGGAGACGACCGATGGAGACGACGCCGGCGAGGGCGAGCCCGAGACCGAACCCTAAACCTCTACTTGAAGGTAAAACTCTCGGGGTTTACGAATCTCTCAACCTCGTGTAAAGGTTGAGAGCACCGGAGCTCAACTTGGAGGTTTGACATGAACAACCGCGCCGGATCGACCGGTAGTTACCTGGCGGTCATAAAGGTCGTCGGGGTCGGAGGAGGCGGCGTCAACGCCGTCAATCGCATGGTCGAAGCCGGCGTCCGTGGAGTGGAGTTCATCGCTCTCAACACCGACGCCCAGGCCCTGCTCATGTCCGACGCCGACGTCAAGCTCGACCTGGGGCGCGAGGTGACTCGCGGCCTCGGAGCAGGCGCCAACCCCGAGGTGGGGCGAGCCGCCGCCGAGGCTCACCGTGAGGAGCTGGAAGAGGTCCTCAAGGGCGCCGACATGGTGTTCATCACCGCCGGGGAGGGCGGTGGCACCGGCACCGGCGGAGCGCCGGTGGTCGCCGAGGTCGCCCGCAACCTGGGCGCCCTCACCGTCGGGGTGGTCACCCGTCCGTTCGGCTTCGAAGGTCGCCGGCGCGCCATCAACGCCGAAGAGGGCATCCAGGCGTTGAGGGAGGCGGTCGACACCCTGATCATCATCCCCAACGACCGGCTGCTCGACGTCGGCGACCCATCGGCGCCGATCACCGAGACCTTCCGCCTCGCCGACGAGGTGCTGATGAACGGCGTCGCCGGCATCACCGACCTCATCACCACCCCCGGCCTCATCAACGTCGACTTCGCCGACGTGAAGACGATCATGGCCAACGCCGGTTCGGCGGTGATGGGCATCGGGCGGGCCACCGGCGAGAACCGCGCCGAGCAGGCCGCCCAGCGGGCGATCAACAGCCCCATGCTCGAGACGTCGATGGACGGCGCCAAGGGCGTGCTGTTGTCCATCGCCGGCCCCTCGTCGATGACGCTGCACGAGGCGACCTCGGCCGCCCAGGTCGTCGCCGACCACGCCGACCCCGAGGCGGAGATCATCTTCGGGGCCATCATCGACGACGATCTCGGCGAGGAGATGAAGGTGACGGTCATCGCCGCCGGGTTCGACAAGGGACGGGCGCGTCGCCCCGCCCAGAGGAGCCAGGAACGCGAGCGGCCGTCGACCGAGCCCAGCCGGCCGCAGCCCAAGGAAGAGGAAGACGACCTCGACATCCCCTCGTTCGTGCAGGGATGACCCTCGAGGGCGTTGCCTTCACCTCGCCCGACGACGGTGATGCCCGGGGTGACCGGGAGGTCCGCCGGCGGGTGTCGGCCCGGCTCGGGATCGCCGAGGAGTGGGCGACGGTCGAGCAGGTGCACGGCGCCGTGGCCGTCGCCGTCGACCGCCCCGGCCCGGCCGGCGAAGCCGACGCGCTGGTGACGGCCGTCCCCGGCCTCCCGCTGGCGGTGTTCACCGCCGACTGCCTCGGCGTGGTCCTCCACGGGCCCGGGACGGTGGGTGTGGCCCACGCCGGCTGGCGTGGTTTGGCGGCCGGGGTCATCGAGAGCACCATCGACCTCATGCGGCAGACAGGAACGGCACCCACCCGCGCCGGGATCGGCCCCGGCATCGGCCCCTGCTGTTTCGAAGTCGGCGACGAGGTCGCCGAGGCTTTCCCCGAAGACGTCTCGGTGACTACGTGGGGGACCCGCTCGGTCGACCTGCGCGCCGCCGCCGCCCGGCGGCTGCGCGGCCTCGACGTCTGGATCGACGACCGCTGCACCGCCTGCGGGGGAGGCTTCAGCCACCGGGCCAGCGGCACCTCCCAGCGGATGGCGGCCTTGGGGTGGTTGCAGTGAGCCTCGCTTCGGTGCTCGACCGGGTCGCCGCCGCCTGCCGGCGGGTGGGACGCGACCCGGCGGAGGTCACGGTGGTGGCGGTCAGCAAGGGCCAGACGAAGGAGGCCATCGCCGCCCTCTACGAGGCGGGCCACCGCGACTTCGGAGAGAACCGGGCCGACGAGCTCCAGGCCAAGGCAGCCGAGCTGCCCGACGACATCCGGTGGCACTTCGTCGGCCACCTCCAGTCCAACAAGGCCCGGATCGTGCGTCCCATCGCCTCGGTGCTGCACTCCCTCGACCGGGAGTCGCTGGCCTACGCCTGGCTGAAAGGCGCCGGCGCCCCGCCTCCGGCGTATCTCCAGGTCAACATCGGCCGGGAGCCCCAGAAACACGGAGTGGATCCCGACGACGCCGTCGACGCCGCGGTGGCGTTCTCGGGGCTGGGCATCCCGATCGCAGGCGTCATGGCGATCCTCCCCATCGTCGAGGACCCCGAAGACGCCCGCCCCTATTTCCGGCGAATGGCAGACATCCGGGACCGGGTGGCAGAGAAGGTCCCGACCGCCGTCGGCTTGTCGATGGGCATGACCGATGACTTCGAAGTGGCGGTGGAAGAAGGTGCCACCGTTATACGCGTGGGACGGGCTATCTTTGACGTGCACAGCACGGCCGGATAGAGGAACCAATGTCGTCATTGCTCTCCAAGGCGCTCGTATATCTCGGGCTGGTCGACGAGGACCAGGCCGCTTACGACGTGGAGCCGCAGGAGCCGCGGCCCCGGGCGCCGCGGCCCGAGCCCGTCTACGAAGAGCGCCGCACGCCTCCGCCGAGCGGCCCCCGGCGGGTCGAAGGATTGGGCAGTGTCGAAGGCCGCCGCGTCGAGCCTCCGACCCGGACCACGATGCCGCCGAGCAGCCAGCAGACGGTCCGCCCGGTGCGCCCGGTGGAGGTGCAGTCCGACGTCCTCGTCGTGGAGGAGTTCGGCGACGCCAAGATCCTCGCCGACCGGGTCCGTGACCAGGTCCCGGTCGTGCTCGACCTGCGCCGCGCCTCCTCGGAGCTGGTGCGCCGGGTCATCGACTTCTCCAGTGGCCTCATCTACGCCCTCGACGGCACCATGCGCAAGGTGGGCGACGGCCTCGTGCTGGTGCTGCCGCCGCGGGTGACGCTGTCCCGCGACGAGAAGCGGCGTCTCGCCGACCTGGGCGTGTACCAGCTCGACGACGTCGACTGACGTGGGAATCCTCTGCGCCGCCGTCCGGCTCTACAGCATCGCCGTGCTCGGCTGGGTGATCCTCTCTTGGATCCAGGTCCCGGCCACCCACCCGCTGGCGCGGGTGACGGTTTTCCTCGACCGGATCATCTACCCGGTGATCCTCCCCCTGCGCCGCATCATCCCCCCGTTGAGGCTGGGAGCCGGCGCCCTGGACCTGTCGCCGGTCGTGCTCCTGATCGGGTTGTCGTTCCTGCAGCGCATCGTCTGTTGATGCTTGGGTAGGCCCCTGCGGGGGCGTATCCTCCAGCCAAAGTTCCGTAAGCCGCTTCAGGGAGAAGCCCCTTCATGCCTCTGACACCGATAGACGTACAGCAGAAGACATTCGGGCCCGAGCTGCGGGGCTACAACATGGACGAGGTCGACGACTTCCTCGACGAGGTCGTCGCCACCTTGAAGGACTACGACCAGCGGATGCGCGACGCCCAGGACCGGATCCGGGCGCTGGAAGCCGAGCTGGCTTCACGAGGCGAGGAGGAGACCGCCATCTCCCGGGCGCTGGTGGCCGCCCAGAAGCAGGCCGACGCCATCATCGCCGAGGCACAGGCCGAAGCCGAGCGCATCCGCCAGAGCGCTCAGGGCGAGGCCGACCGCCTCCGCGCCGAGCGTGACGCCGAACGCCAGCGGCTCACCCAGGAGATCGCCCGCATGCGGGCGACCGTGGCCGACCTGAAGCGACGCATCGTGGATCTCGCTGCCGCCGCCGAGGCGAACCTCGACTCGATGGACGCCGCCATCGCCGAGGCCACCACCGACATCGGCGCGGCCACTCCCGTCTTCGACGACGAGGCCGAAGAGGCAGCCGCGGTTGGAGCCGGGTCGGAACCGGCCGAGGCCGGCGAGCCCGAGGAAGCGGCGGAGATCGGCGACTGGGGAGCTACCTCCGACGACTACGCCGAGCCCGAGTCCGACTGGGAGGAAGAGGCGGCGGAGGCCGCGGAGGAAGGCTGGGGCGGATACGGCGACTACGCCGACGTGCCGGCAGACGCTCCTGGCGACGACAGCCCCGAGGACGAGCCCGGCGAGCCTTTCGGGCCGGAGCAGGCCGACGACGGGGACACCGTCGACGGGGACGCCTACGAGGAGCCGACCGCAGAGCTCGCCGCCGAGCAGGCGCCGGCGACGGACCCGGACGCGGCGGTCGCTGAAGAGGACCAGGGCGACTTCGGCACCCTCGCCGAGCGGATGGCGCGGGAGGCGTCCCGGGCGAACCTGGGCAGCGAAGACACTCCGTCGGGTCGCCGCCCCTGGGAGCGCGGCTCGGTCTGAGCCCTCAGGCCTTCTCGACCGCCACCACCAGGGCGGCGCCGTCGACCTCCACCGACTGGCCCTCGAGGCCGTCCGCCTGGACGAACTCCGTCGCCAGCGTCTCGCGGGCGATGTAGTCGCGGTGCCGCTCCACCGCCCGCCGGAGCCGCTCGTCGTCGGTCGTCCACCGCAGCCGGATCCGGTCGGCCACGTCCAGCCCGGCGCCGCGGCGCACCTGCTGGATCCGGTTGACGACGTCGCGGGCGAGGCCCTCGGCGATCAGGTCGTCGTCGAGGCGGGTGTCGAGGGCCACGGCCAGCTCGCCGTCGGTCTCGACCACCGTGCCCTCCCGGGGGGTGCGGGTCACCACGACGTCCTCGGCGGTGATCGGGAACCCCGCCACCTCCAGCGTCTCGCCGGCGAGCAGGCGGGCGATCTCCTCGTTGCCGAGGGCGGCGATGCCGGCGGCGCAGGCCTTCACGTCGGCGCCCAGCCGGGGGCCGAGGCGGCGGAAGTCCGCCTTGGCCGACAGGTCCGCCAGGCCGGCGTCGTCACGTGAGGTCTCCACCGCCCGGACGTTGAGCTCGTCGGCGATGAGGTCGGCGTGCTGACGCACCGCGGCGGCGGCCCTGTCGTCGTGGGTGATGACCGTGAGCCGAGAGAGCGGCTGGCGCACCCGCAGCGAATGCCGCTTGCGGAGGGCGTGCCCCGCCGACACCACGCGGCGGACGACGGCGATGGCCTCTTCGAGGTCCCGGTCGATCAGCGACTCGTCGGCGGTGGGGAAGTCGGCGAGATGCACCGAGTCGGGGCCGTCGGCGCCCGGCCTGACGACCAGGTCCTGGTAGAGGCGCTCGGTGATGAACGGCAGCACCGGCGCCAAAACCCGGATGAACGTCGTGAGCACCTCGTAGAGGGTGGCGAACGCCGCCAGCTTGTCCTCGTCGTCTTCGCCTCGCGCCGTCCAGAAGCGGCGCCGGGAACGGCGCACGTACCAGTTGGTGAGGTCGTCGATGAACCCGAGGACCGGGCCGATGACGTTGTAGAGGTAGTAGCCCTCCATCTGCTCGTTCACCGCCGCGATCAGGCTCTGCAGCACCGACAGGATCCAGCGGTCGAGGAGCGGCCGGTCCTGTGGCGCGGGGGCTTTGGCCAGGTCCTCCAGCGTGAGGTCGTCGGCGACCGCGTACGTCGTGAAGAACGAATGCGTGTTCCACAGGGGAAGCAGCACCGTGCGGACGACGTGGCGGATCCCCTCGTTGGAGAACCGGATCGGCTCGGCCCGCAGCACCGGCGAGTTGAGGAGGTAGGCGCGGAGGGCGTCGGCGCCGAACTCGGCGAAGACCTGCTCGGGGTCGGGGTAGTTGCGCAGGCTCTTCGACATCTTCCGGCCGTCCTCGGCCAGGATCAGGCCGGACACCACGCAGTTCTGGAAAGCGGGGCGGTCGAAGAGCGCCGTCGCCAGCACGTGCAGCGTGTAGAACCAGCCCCGCGTCTGGTCGAGGCCCTCGGAGATGAACTGGGCGGGGAAGGTCGCCTCGAACCGCTCCTTGTTCTCGAACGGGTAGTGGATCTGCCCGTACGGCATCGAGCCCGACTCGAACCAGCAGTCGAGCACCTCGGGCACCCGCTTCATGGTCCCGTCGCACTCCGGGCAGGGGATCGTGATCTGGTCGACGACGTGCTTGTGGAGGTCGTCGGGCCGCACCCCCGAGAGCCGCTCCAGCTCGTCGATCGAGCCGACGCAGAGCTGATGCGAGCACGACTCGCACTCCCAGATCGGCAGGCACGAGCCCCAGTAGCGGTTGCGGCTGATCGCCCAGTCGCGGGCGTTCTCCAGCCAGTTGCCGAACCGTCCCTCGCCGACGTATTTCGGCACCCAGTGGATGCCCTTGTTCAGCTCGGCCAGCCGGTCGGACATGGACGACACGTCGACGAACCAGGTGGGGATCGCCTTGTAGATGAGGGGGGTGCCGGTGCGGTAACAGAACGGGTACGAGTGGACGATCGTCGACGCCTTCACCAGCTTGCCGGACGCCTCCAGCAGCTCGATGAGCTTGGCGTCGGCCTCCTTGACGTTGACGCCGGCGACGTCGGGGACGGCGTCGGTGAAGTTGCCCTGGGCGTCGACCGGGTCGACGAGGACGTCCAGGCCCACCGCCTGGAACGCCTCGAAGTCGGCCTCACCGAAGGCGGGGGCCATGTGGACCAGGCCCGTCCCTTCTTCCGTCGTGACGTCGGCGGAGGGGATGACCCGGAAGGCGCCGGCTTCCCGCTTGTCGGCGAAGTAGTCGAACGGCGGCTCGTAGCCGACTCCGACGAGGTCCGCGCCGGAGCCGGTGGCCACGACCAGGGCCTCTTCGTCGAAGACGGTGGTGACCAGCGACTCGGCGACCCAGTAGTGCTCGCCGTCGACCGCCACGCGGGCGTAGGTGATGTCCTCGCCGACCGCCACCGCCAGGTTGGCGGGCAGCGTCCACGGCGTCGTCGTCCAGATCAGCAGGTAGTCGCCGGCTTCGACCGGGCCGTTGGGATCGGTGACGAGGAGCCGGACCGTGATCGACGGATCCTCGACGTCGCGGTAGTCGAGGTTCGCCTCGAAGTTGGCCAGCGGGGTGGTCGCCCCCCACGAGTAGGGGAGGACCTTGACCGACCGGTAGATGCGGCCCTGGTCCCACAGCTGCTTGAACACCCACCACACGCTCTCCATGAAGGTGAGGTCGAGGGTGCGGTAGTCGTTCTCCATGTCGACCCACCGGCCCAGCCGGCGGACGATGAACTCCCACTCGTCGGCGGTCTCGTCGACGAGGGCCCGGCAGGCGGCGATGAATCGGTCGATGCCGTATTCCTCGATGTCGCGGGGCCCGGAGAGGCCGAGCTGCTTCTGCACCTCCATCTCCACCGGGAGCCCGTGGGTGTCCCATCCCCAGCGCCGCTCCACCCGGTAGCCGCGCATCGTCCAGTAGCGGGGGACGACGTCTTTGACGACCGAGGCGAGGAGGTGGCCGTAGTGAGGGCTGCCGTTGGCGAACGGCGGGCCGTCGTAGAACACGTACTCCTTGTCGAGGGGTCGCTCGGCGACGCTGCGATGGAAGGCGTCGATACGGTCCCACAGGTCGAGCACCTCCATCTCGAGGGAGGGGAAGTCGACCTGGGCCGAGACCCGCTGGAAGTCTGATCGAGTCACCTCCCGAATGGTACCGAGGTGGCCGTCGGGCGCTCACACCGAAAAAGCGGCCGCTCCGCCGTTCGGGAATGGTCCGGTGTCTATGGGCGTTTGCTATCGTCCTCGCGCCCGAATGGAGGTTTGATGGCCCGCAAGCTGGCCCAGTCGACACTCGAGAAGTATCGAACCCGGCTAGAAGAAGAACGCCAGCGTCTCACCGAGTTGATCGATGAGGCGGCCCAGGCCCTGGAGCAGGCCCGCCAAACCGAAGCGTCGGCCGAGCGGAGCCCTGATCCCGGCAACGCCGAAGCCGGTTCGATGAAATTCGAGTACGAGAAGGAGCTGTCGATGCAGCAAAACGCCATCGATCTGCTCCACAAAGTCGAGCACGCTCTCGAACGGATAGAGAGCGGGGAGTACGGCGTGTGCGAGTCGTGCGGCCAGGACATCCCCACCGCCCGGCTCGACGTCCTTCCCTACGCCACGTTCTGTGTGAACTGCGCCTCGCGTCGATGACCGAGGCGGGGGAGCGACGCCGGCTCTCCGTGAGAAACGGCTACACCACCGCCGTCGCCATTGCGGCGGCGGTGGTCGTCGTCGACGCACTCACAAAACGCTGGGCGTCCGCCACATTCACGGCCGAACCCACCAGCGTCATCGGCGATTTTCTGCAGTTCCGGTTCGTCGAGAACACCGGCGCGGCGTTCTCGATGTTCCAGGGCGCCGGGTCGTTTTTCGGGGTGGCGGCCATCGCCGCCATATGTCTCATTCTCTGGCTTCTGCGCAGGCCCCACGGGACCCTCGAGGTGGTCGGGATCGGGTTGGTGATGGGAGGAGCCGCCGGCAACCTCGTCGACCGGTTGGCCCGCGGCCCGGGGCTGTTCGACGGGCCGGTGATCGACTGGATCGACCTGTGGTTCATCCCCACCTTCAACGTCGCCGACGCATCTATAACGGTGGCGGTGGTGGTGCTGCTGATCGGCTCATGGGTGAACGACTGACCTTCACGATCCCCGACTCCCTCGACGGGGAACGCCTCGACAAGGCCGTGTCGGTCCTCGGCGAGATGTCGCGGGCGGTGGCCCGGCAGATCATCGACGACAAGCAGGCGGTCCTGGACGGCGAGACCCCTCCCGCCCGTCACCGGGTCAGCGCCGGCCAGGTCCTGTCGTTCCCGGCCCCGCCGGAGGCGGAAGGGATCCAACCCGAGGAGGTCGACTTCGCCGTCGTCTACGAGGACGACGACGTGATCGTCGTCGACAAGCCCGCCGGCCTCGTCGTCCACCCCGGGGCGGGACACGACCGCGGGACGCTCGTCGCCGGCCTCCTGCAGCGACACCCCGAGATCGCAGACGTCGGCGTTCCGGCGCGGCCGGGCATCGTCCACCGCCTCGACCGCGACACGTCGGGGCTGCTGGTGGCCGCTCTCTCGGCGACCGGATACGAAGGCCTGCGCCGGCAGGTGTCCGAGCGGACGATGGAACGCGAGTACCTGGCGCTGGTCGACGGGCTCTTCGAGGTCCCCACCGGGACCATCGACGCCCCGATCGCCCGCGACCCCAACCGGCCCACACGCCGCCGCGTCGACCCGGCCGGGCGCCCCGCCCGCACCCACTACCGGGTGGAGCGGGCGTTCCCGGAGTCGAGGATGTCGCTCCTCGCCGTCCGCCTGGAGACCGGCCGCACCCACCAGATCCGGGTCCACCTGGCGGCCATCGGCCATCCGCTGGCCGGTGACCGGACCTACCGGCCCGGGCCCGACCGGGTGAAGGTCCCCCGCCTGTTCCTCCACGCCACCCGCCTGGCCTTCTCCCATCCCCGGACGGGGGAGGAGATGGCGTTCGAGTCACCGCTCCCCGCCGACCTCGCCGCCGCCCTCGAGCGGATCCGCTGACCCGCCTTCTCGTGGATCCGCACGGCCATTACCGTGCAGGGGGTGACCCCCGACTCGCCCGTCGAGCCCGCCACCCGGGTCTGCTACCGGCACCCGGAGCGGGAGACCCGTCTCTCGTGCTCCCGATGCGGTCGGCCGATCTGTGCATCGTGTTCGATCGACGCCGCCGTCGGCCAGCGCTGCCCCCAGTGCGTAGGTGAGCTGGGGCGCCAGGCCGAGATACCGGTGCCGCCTCCGCGCCCGCGGGCGCGGAGGGCCGGCCTCGGCCTCCCTCCGGTCACGCGGGGGATCCTCGTCGTCACCGTCCTCACGTACTTCCTGCAGGGGAGCGTGGGCGATCTCCTCGTCCATCACAGCGGCCTGGTCGCCCGCGGCGAGTTCTGGCGGATCTTCACCACCGCCCTCCTGCACGCCTCGTTCACCCACATCGCCTTGAACATGTGGGCGCTGTACGTCCTCGGCCCGCAGGTGGAGAGAGGGGTGGGCTCGAAGGCGTTCCTCGCCCTCTACCTGGCCTCGGCGGGCATGGGGGGTGTCGCCGCCCAACTGCTCACACCCGGCGTTTTCACCGCGGTGGGGGCGTCCGGGGCGATATTCGGCCTGTTCGGCGTGTGGCTCAACCTGGCGGTGCGGCGCCGCAACACGGCGTGGGGGAGGTCGCTCCTCAGCCAGCTCGGCCTGATCCTGCTCGTCAACGCGGCGCTGCCGATCCTCTTCCCCCGCATCTCCTGGCAGGCCCACCTCGGCGGGTTCATCGCCGGTTTCCTCATCGGAGAGCTGTGGTCCCGGGTGAAAGGCCCGCGAGCCGAGGCGGCCCGCGCTCTGATCGCGGCGGCGGTGGCGGTAGTCGCGGCGGCAATCGTCCTCGTCGTCTGAGGCCTTCGGGGCCGTCACCGCTCCCGCGGGTCGTACGAGCCGAAGCTCCACACGAACCCGAACGGGTCCTTGGCCACGTAGGTGATGCCTCCGTAGTCCTGCTCGGCAGGCTCCATGACGATCTCCGCCCCGGCGGCCCGAGCCCGCTCGGCGTGGGCCAGCGGGTCCTCGACGACGACGTAGGTGCCCGACGTCGGGAGGGCACCCTCCTCGGGAGCACCGAACAGCCGCCCGTAGGCGTCGTCGGAGCTGGTGCCGATCATCACGAGCCCCTCCCCGAGGGCGAGCTCGGCGTAGGTGAGGCGCCCGTCGGTCTCGTAGACGGAGCGGGGCTCGAATCCGAATGCCTTCGTCAGGAACTCGACGGCGGCGCCGGCGTCTGCATAGCGAATCGTGGGTATGACGTTGCCCAAGGGGGTCTCCTTCGGTCGGATGGCATCGAACCTACGGGAGCCAGGGCGATCCGTCTTGGAAGAATGTGATCAACCGGGCGCGAACGAGCCAGGGCTGCGCCCGGTGAACTCCCGGAAGTCGCAGTTCATGTGGGCTTGGTCGGAATAGCCGGCGGCCGCGGCGATCTCCGCCAACGGCCGTCCTGACCGTCTCACCATGTCGAGGGCGAGGCGGAAGCGCACCATGCGGGACAGGAGCTTGGGGGAGGCGCCCAGCTCCTCTCGCATGCGCCGGCCGAGATGGTGACGGCTCCAGCCGCATTCTCGGGCGAGATCCTCGACGGGCGACCGTCCCCGTCCCGCCACGATCGACTCCCAGGCCATCTCCACCTCGGGGCTCGGGCGGGGGGCGTCGTCGAACCACGCCAGCAGGACCTGCTCTGCCTGCTCCAGCCTCTCCTCCCACGAGGAGGCGTTGCCGACTCGCTCGACGAGCCGGCGGCCACGCCCGTCGAGCGTGGCATCGAGCGACTCGGCGCGCCCGGCGAGCTCGCCGACGCCGCCGCCGAGGAGCCCGAACGCCCCCAACGGCGTCAGGTTGACCTGGATCCCACAGAACGCCGTCGCCTCCACCCGCACCACCCGGCGGTGGATCCCGGCCAGGAAGGAATCCACTACGGTCGGGCGGGCGCCGGGAGGCGAGATGGAATGGTGGCCTTCCAGGCTGACGACGAGGGGGAGCACGTGAGTGGCAGTAGCCCAGAACCCACCCGGAGACGGCACCCGCTGGGTGTAGCCGTGGTACGAGGCGACGTATCTAGCCAGCGCAGGGTGGAGGGGCCGAACGTGGCTCGTCCAGGATCCGTTGTCGTCGTCGGCGACCTCGCGGGCGGCCAGTTCGGGCACGCCTGCCACCCTACTCCCGGCAGGCGGGGGAGGTCGCGCTGGGGGTCGCCAACCGGCTCCGCCGCGCGACTACGATCCGAATGACAGCCATGTCATTCGCCCACCTCCACCTCCATACCGAGTACTCGATGTTGGACGGTGCGGCGCGGATCAAGGACGTGGTCCGGATCGCCGCCGAGGACGGGCAGCCGGGAGTGGGGATCACGGATCACGGCGTCCTCTACGGCGTCGTCGACTTCGTGAAGGCGGCCAAGAGCCACGACCTGACTCCGGTGATCGGCATCGAGGCGTACTTCACCGAGGGGTCGCGGTTCGACCGCCCGGTGGGGGCGGCCAACCAGCGCTACCACCTGCTCCTCTACGCCGAGAACGAGACCGGCTACAAGAACCTGATGAAGCTGTCCTCGCGGGCGTTCCTCGAGGGCTACTACTACAAGCCGCGGATGGACTTCGAGCTGCTCGCCGAGCACTCGGAGGGCATCATCGCCACCTCCGGTTGCCTGGGCGGGCTCGTGCCGCAGCTGCTCGGCCCCGACTACGGGCTGGAGGACAACTCCAACGCCAAGCCCCGCGACTTCGACGCCGCCCTCGAGGCGGCCGCCAAGTTCCAGGACATCTTCGGGCGGGACAACTTCTTCATCGAGATCCAGAACCACGGCATCCCCGCCCAGCAGAAGATCATGGGCGACCTGCTCGAGATCTCCCGGCGGCTCAAGGCCCCGCTCCTCGCCACCAACGACGCCCACTACTCCCGGCCCGAGGACGCGGCCGCCCACGACGTCCTCCTCTGCATCCAGACCGGCTCCCTCAAGTCCGACGAGAACCGCCTCAAGTTCCACGGCAACGACTTCTACGTGAAGTCCGCCGCCGAGATGCGGCGGCTGTTCCCCGACGACGAGTTCCCCGGCGCCTGCGACAACACGCTGTGGATCGTCGAGCGGGCCAGCGTGGACCTCGAGTTCGGCAAGATCCTCCTGCCCCAATTCCCCGTCCCCCAGGGCCACACCGAGCTGTCGTACCTAGAGGAGCTCGTCTACAAGGGGGCCAAGGAGCGCTACGGCGACCCGCTCCCCGAGGAGGTGCGGGAGCGGATCCAGCACGAGCTGAAGATCATCGACGAGATGGGGTTCCCCGCCTACTTCCTGATCGTGTGGGACCTCATCCGCTTCGCCAAGGAGAAGGGGATCCGCACCGGGCCGGGCCGGGGCTCGGCCGCCGGGTCGATCGTGGCCTACTGCCTGGGCATCACCAACCTCGACCCGATCCGCTACAAGCTGATCTTCGAGCGGTTCCTCAACCCGGGCCGTCGCCAGATGCCCGACATCGACATGGACTTCGACGAGCGGTACCGGGGCGAGATGATCCGTTACGCCGCCGAGAAGTACGGCTCGGACCACGTGGCGCAGATCATCACCTTCTCGACGATCAAGGGCAAGCAGGCGATCCGCGACGCCGCCCGGGTCCTCGGCCATCCCTACAGCCTCGGCGACAAGATCGCCAAGGCGATGCCCCCGGCGATCCTCGGCAAGGAAGCCAGCATCGACCAGGTCCTCGACCCGCCGGACGAGAACGCCGACGACATCGTCCGCGACTGGTACGCCAACGGCCAGGAGCTGCGCAACCTCTACCAGAGCGACCCGGCGGTGCGGGAGGTGATCGACGCCGCCCGCGAGCTGGAGGGCCTGCGCCGCCAGGACTCCATCCACGCCGCCGCGGTGGTGATCTCACCGCAGCCGCTCACCGACCTCGTCCCCGTCCAGCAGAAGGGCGAAGGCGCCGAGATCGTCACCCAGTACGAGATGGGGGCCGTGGAGGCGCTCGGCCTGCTGAAGATGGACTTCCTGGGCCTGCGCAACCTGTCCATCATCGAGCGGACGCTGGAGCTGATCGAAGAGACCCACGGCGAGCGGATCGACATCGACAACGTCCCGCTCGACGACGAGAAGACCTTCGAGCTGCTGCGGCGAGGCGACACCGTCGGCGTGTTCCAGCTGGAGGGTGCCGCCATGCGGGCACTGATCCGCGCCCTCCAGCCCGACCAGTTCGAGGACATCGTCGCCATCAACGCCCTCTACCGGCCCGGGCCGATGGGGGCGAACATGCACTACCTGTACGCCGACCGCAAGAACGGCCGTAAGCCCATCGAGCCGCTGCACCCGGCGATCGCCCCGCTGCTCGAGGACACCTACCAGATCATGGTGTACCAGGAGCAGGTCATGCAGGTAGCCCAGGCGATGGCCGGCTACACGATGGCCGAAGCCGACAACCTGCGGAAGGCGATGGGCAAGAAGATCAAGTCGGTGATGGACGCCGAGAAGGCCAAGTTCGTCGCCGGCTGTGTCGCCAACGGCTACTCGGAGCAGGAAGGCGCCGAGCTGTTCGACCTGATCGCCCACTTCGCCGGCTACGGCTTCAACCGCTCGCACTCGGCCGCCTACGGCCTCCTCGCCTACCAGACCGCCTACCTCAAGGCCCACTACCCGGCCGAGTACATGGCGGCGCTCCTCACCGCCACCAAACGCGACAAGGACCGCACCGCCGTCTACCTCAACGAGTGCCGCCAGATGGGCATCGAGGTCCTCGTGCCCGACGTCAACGAGTCGGGCATGGACTTCACGGTCCACGACGGGCGGATCCGCTTCGGCCTGTCGGCCATCCGCAACGTCGGCGAAGGCGTCGTCGAGAAGATCCTCGAGGCCCGAAAGGACGGCCCGTTCGAGGACTTCAACGACTTCATCGACCGGGTCGACCCGATCGTCCTCAACAAGCGGACCGTGGAGTCGCTCATCAAGGCGGGGGCCTTCGACGGGCTCGGCCATCCGCGGAAGGGCCTGTTCCTGGTGGCCGAGAACATGCTCGACGCCACCTTGGAGCGCCGCCGCAACGAGGACATGGGCCAGTTCTCGCTGTTCGGAGGGGAGGAGGTGGCGGCCGCCAACGGCCACCTCGAGATCCCCGACGAGGAGTGGAAGACCAAGACGAAGCTCGCCTTCGAGAAGGAGATGCTCGGCCTCTACATCTCCGACCATCCGCTGCTCCAGGCCCGCAACACCCTCGCCTCGGTGGCCCCGACGTCGATCTCGGACCTCGAGGACATGAAGGATCGGGCGCCGGTGCGCCTCGGCGGCCTGGTGACGGGGATCACCCGGCGGTGGACCAAGAACGGCGAGCCGATGATCTTCTTCCAGCTCGAGACGCTGGAAGGGTCGGTGGAGGCGCTGTGCTTCCCCCGCACCGTCCAGGAAGTCGGCCACCTGGTGGTGGAGGACGCCATCGTCGTCGTCGACGGGCACCTCGACCACCGGGGCGACGAGATCAAGATCGTCGTCAAGGACATCCGCGAGCTCGACATCCGCGAGGACCAGTCCGTGCGCCTGCGGGTGCCGGCCGTGCGCCTGTCGCCCGACGTCGTCAGCCGCCTCAAGCAGATCCTCTCCAACCATCCCGGCCCGGCGCCGGTGTACCTGCACATGACGAGCGAGAACGGCCACAAGGTGCTGAAGCTGTCCGACCAGCATCGGGTGGAGCCCCGGTCGGCTCTCTTCGCCGAGCTCAAGGAGCTGCTCGGCCAGAAGGCCGTCATCTGAGCCGCTGACATCCCCAGCCGATCGCCGCGACCCCGCGAGTGACTAGTCCCTTCGGTAGATTTTTTCTTCAAGTTTCGTAGTCACTTCTACCGATAGGGGGTAGGTGCGGGGAGTGCGAATCGTTGCGGGCTTGGTCCTCACCTTCTTCTCGTTGGCCGCGCCGGCAGCCGGACTGGCGGTCTCCGACCACGTATCGGTCATGCGCTGGCCGGCGAACATCGAGGTCGTCGGCCTGTCCCACACCGACGCCGCCCAGGTCGAGGAGCTGTGGAGCGAGTTCGTCGCCGGCATCCCCGCCCACGCCTCCTGCCTGTTGGCGTCGCCGCCCCGGATCGTCGCCAAACCGGACATGGGCCCCCGGGCCGCCTACGCCCCCTCGTCGGCGACGCTGTACGTGAAGCCAGGAGACCTGCCCCGCCTGGTGGTGTTCCACGAGCTGGCCCACCACCTCGACTTCACCTGCGGAGCCTCCGAGGTCCTCGGCGAGGAGTTCCGCGCCGCCCAGGGCATCGCCGCCGCCAAGCCCTGGTGGAAGGACGGCGACCCGGTCACCTGGCCCGCCGAGTACTTCGCCAACGCTGTCGCCATGGCCCTCGGCGAGCAGAGCCGGCATCGGGTCACGCCCGAGGCCCTCGCCGTGGTCGAGGACTGGCTCGGACGTGGCGAAGCCGAGCCGCCCGCCCCGCTTCCGGTGTTCGTGGTGGGCCAGCACGCCCTGGCGATGCCGCTCGTCAGCTGATCACCACAGCCGGGGGAGCCCGTCGGCGGATTCGATCAGCTCCGCCAGGGAATCCAGGTCCGTGGGCGGACGCCGCTGCCAGGGCACCGTGACGATCGCCACCCGGTAGCGCTCCCCGAGCTCCCGGCGCGCCGACCTCTGCTTCTGCGCCTCCACTCCCCAGCGGATCAGGTTGGTGGCGAGGGCGGCGTCGGTGCCGCGGGGAGGCTTGGCGTCGATCCACGACTCCGGGAGGCTGCGGTTGAAGAACACCGCCGCCGGTCGGGACGCCACCTCGGGGAGGGCGTGGAAGAACCGCACCGCCTCCCGCATCGGCGCCGGATCCGACGTGGTCACCACGACGGTCGTGGCCCGCTTCATGTGACGTTCGATCTGGCGGCCCCGCTTCGCCACTCCGTCGTAGGTGGTGCGAAGGTCCATGAAGAACTCGGCGATCCGCTCCAGGAGATTGGACCCCAGGACCTGGTCGGCGAGGCGCAGCACCGGCTTGGCGGTCCGGTCGAAGAGGAACCGGCGGCCCGGGAGCCGGGCTCCGGTGAGCCACCGCAGCAGCCGGCCGCCCACCAGGTCGGCCATCTTGGCCGGGGCGGTGAAGAAGTCGATGCCGCCGGCGGCGGGCGGGGTGTCGATGACGACCAGGTCCCACGCCCGGGCGTCGATGTAGGTAGCGGCCTGCTCGGCGGCGGCGAACGACTGCGATGCCGGGAAGTGGGAGGTGGCGGCTTCGAAGAACTCGTTGCCGATCAGCCGCTCGGCCACCTCCGGGTCGGTGTGGCGCCGCACCACCTCCTGCCAGGAGGCGGTGGCGTCGAGCATCGCCACCCACAGGCCTTCTTCCTCGGGGTGCGGCTCGGGCTCGTTGCCGATGGCGATGCCGAGCGCCGTGCTGAGCCGCTGCGCCGGGTCGACGGTGAGGACGAGGGTGCGCAGCCCCGAGCGGGCGGCGGTGACCGCCAGCGCCGCCGAGATCGTGGTCTTGCCGACGCCTCCGGCGCCGGTGACCACCAGCGCCCGGGTCACGAGCTCTCCTCCAGCACATCGGCGAGGCGCTCCGCCACTTCCGCCGGGGTGTGGGTGCCGAACAGGTAAGGGAGGGCCAGTTCGACCGGCAGGTGCCCGAGCCACTGCTGCTGTTCCTCCCACAGCGACTGGTGCAGAGCGGCCGCCTCCGCCACCGGGCCGTCCCGGCCCGGCACCTCCGCATCCAGCGGCGGCAGCACCCGGTTGGCGACGACGGACAGCGACCCGACGAGCTGTTCGGCTTCGACCCAGGCGATCGTCTCCTCCGTCTCCACCACCGGAAGCTCCTCGGGGAGGGTCACCAGCACGAGCCGTGTCCGGTCGGGGTCCGAGAGGATCTGTTCCATCCACTCGACCTGGTCGAGGATCCGTCCGCTGGCCACCAGCTCCCGCACCGTCCGCGCTGCCCGCAGGTAGCTCCCGATCTGGCCGGTGGGGGCGGCGTCGGCGACGACGAGGTCCCACACCCCGCGTTTGACCTCCCACAGCACCTTGCCGATGGTGACCACCTCCCGGATGGCGGGGGCGGTGGAGGCCAGCGTGTCGAAGGCTCGTGCGGCCGGGCCGATCGTGGCCAGGGCGGGTATGCCGACCTGGACCCGCAGGTACTCGATGAGGGCCTCGGCCCGGTCGATCGTCGAGGCCTCCAGCCCTTCTCCGATCGGCCGGGGCTGGAAGGCGAGGTCGGGCTCCCCGAGGTGGGCGCCGAGACCGCCGCCGTCGAGCATGTCGATGGCGAGGACCCTCTCCCCGCGGCGGCGGGCCGCCAGGGCGTATGCGGCCGCTACCGCCGACTTGCCGACTCCTCCCTTGCCGGAGACCAGAACGAGCCGGCTGCTCACATCATCCGTTGGGACGGAGAGGGATGCGGAGAACCAGGTGATCGTCTTCCACCGACCACTTGGCGGCGGCGATGAGGGAGAAGTCGGTGAAGTCGATCTCCTTCTGCTCCAGGAACATCCTCCGCTCCGGCCCGGCCACCGGCGGCAGCGGCCGGTCCTTCACGGCTTCGGCCCGCTCCGCGAAGCGGGCGATCATCGCATCGACGTCGAACTCAGCCATCCAACAAACCCCGTTCGGTCGGTCGTCTCAACGTATCACGGCCCCCGGCGATGACCGGAGTCCCGGCCACCACCGATTACCGTTGCCAGGGTAAGTGAAAACAGTCCACCTGCTCCGGCTCATCGTCTACATCCTCATCGGCGCGGCGCTCCTGATCGCAGCCGTGCCCCTGCTCGTCCTCCTCAGCCTGGTGCAGGGAGGGAGCGGGTTCGGGCTGTGCCCCGAGGGGATCACCAGCTGCCGCAACCCCTACACCGCCGCCCCCGAGCTGACCATGTTCCTGACGGTGGCGCTGCTCGTCATCGTGGCGGCCATCCGCATCATCACCCGGTACGCCCGCAAGCTGCAGTCCGAGGAGTACAAGGTCAGCTCGCCTCCTTCGGCGGCCGCCGAGGCTCAGTCGAACGACCGCACCACCAGGTAGAGGCCCTTGCCGGTGACCGCCGGCTCGCCCCGTACCAGGAGCGACCCCGAGCAGCGCAGCCTCCGGCCCCGCCGCTCATCGACCTTCCCTCTCACCTCCACCTCGTCGGTCACCGTGATCGGGCGGAGGAAGCGCAGCTCCATCGTCCCGGTCACCGTCAGCACCCTCTCGGCGAGGATCCCCGCCCACACCATGATCTCGTCGAGCACCGTCGCCGCCAGGCCGCCGTGGAGCGTCTCGCCGGCGCCGCCGTGATGGGCGATCGGCCGGAAGGTCGCCACCGCCTCGTCGCCGTCCATGGCCGCCGGCTCCAGATGCAGGCCGATCGGGTTGTCGGGCCCGCAGGCGAAACATCCCGGGTATTCGGCCCGGATCCCATCCACGAATGCGGCGGTCTCGGCGTCTAGCAAAGCTGCACTCCCTTCAGACGGTCGGCTCTACCATCGTCGGCCTGTGCCTGGATTGCGAGCAGACGGTACCCGTCCCACCGCCACCGAGAGGGGGCGGGCGCGGGCCATCCTCAACCGGCTGAAGAAGAGATATCCCACCATCCGGACGGCGCTCGACTACCGGAACCCGTGGGAGCTGTTGGTGGCGACCGTCCTCTCCGCCCAGACCACCGACGAGAACGTGAACCGGGTGGCGCCGGTCCTCTTCGAGAAGTACCCCGGCCCCGCCGAGCTGGCGGAGGCGAACCCCGAAGACGTGGAGCGGATCATCTTCTCCACCGGGTTCTACCGGCAGAAGACGAAGTCGATCATCGCCCTGGCCGCCGCGGTCGAGGAGATGTACGACGGCGTCGTCCCCGACACGATCGAGGAGCTGGTGAAGCTGCCGGGGGTGGGCCGCAAGACCGCCTCGGTGCTGCTCGCTGAGGCGTGGAACAAGCCGGCGATCGCCGTCGACACCCACGTGAAGCGGGTCGCCGGTCGGCTGGAGCTCACCCACAACACCGACCCCGACAAGATCGAACAGGACCTGAAGGCGCTGTTCCCCACCGAGGAGTGGGCGGGTATCTCGATGCGGTTCATCCAGTTCGGGCGCGACGTGTGCACGGCCCGCAACCCCAAGTGCGGGTCGTGCGAGCTGCGCCTGTACTGCCCATGGCCCGACAAGCAGGCCTGAGCCCCGTCGACCGGCGCATCCTGGCGCTGGCGGTCCCGGCCCTCGGCACGCTCGCCGCCGACCCGCTGCTCTCGCTCGTCGACACCGCCTTCGTGTCCCGGCTGGGAACGGTCCCGCTGGCGGCGCTGGGAGTCGACACCGCCCTCTTCTCGTTCGCCTTCTTCGCCTTCAACTTCCTCGCCTACGCCACCACGCCGATGGTCGCCCGCCGCCTCGGCGCCGGCGACGACACCGGGGCGGGGCGGGTGGTGGCCCAGGCGGTCTACCTGGCGCTCGGCCTGGGGGTGGTCACCGCCACGGCTCTGATCGTGTTCGCTCCCGGTCTCGTCCGGCTGATGCAGGCGTCCGGGGAGGTGGTCGAACCGGCGGTCTCCTATCTCCGGATCCGGGCGCTGGCCGCCCCGGCGATGCTGGTCGTCACCGCCGGCCACGGTGCCTTCCGGGGCATGCACGACACCCGCACGCCACTCGGGGTCACCTTCGCCGCCAACGTGGCCAACGCCGTCTTGGACCCGGTTCTGATCTTCGGGCTGGGCTGGGGCATCGAAGGGGCGGCGGCGGCGACGGTGGTGGCGCAGTGGGGGGCGGCGGCGGCCTTCGTCCGGCTGCTGGGCCGTCACGGCCGGCGGGCGGGCTGGAGTTGGCGCTTGCCGCGCCTCGGGGAGCTGGTGCCGATGCTCGCCACCGGGAGCGTCCTCACGATCCGGACCCTGTTCCTCCAGCTCACGCTGACCGGGGCGACGGCGGTGGCGGCGCGGATCGGGTCGGCCGCCGTCGCTGCCCACCAGGTGCTGGCCCAGGTGTGGCTGCTGCTGGCGATGGCCGTGGATGCCCTGGCGATCGCCGCCCAGGCGATGGTCGCCGACGAGATCGGGAGGGGCGACAGGCCCGCCGCCCGCTCGGTGTCGATGCGGCTCGCCCGATGGGGCCTCGGGGCGGGGGTCGTCCTGATGCTGGTCCTGTTGGCGACCCGCGGCCTGCTGGCCGGCTGGTTCGGCCCCGACCCGGAGGTGGCCCGGCTCATCGAGGCGGCGGCGGTGGTGGCGGCGTTGATGCAGCCGTTGGCGGCGCTGGTGTTCGTCGCCGACGGTGTCTACATGGGGCTTTTGCGGGTGAGCTACCTCGTGTACTCCACCGCGGCGGGGGCGGCCGCGGCCGGTGTGGTGCTCGGGGCGGTGGTGGCCCGGGGCTGGGGCCTGGAGGCGGTGTGGTGGGCGGTGACGGCGATGATCGGTGCCCGTCTCGCCGTGCTGGTCGTCGCTTTCCCCCGGGCCCTCGCCCGGGCCGCCTAGACGTCGTCCAGGCTGGTGCCCAGGGTCTCGGGGAGTAGGGCGGTGAGGACGGTCGCCACGAGCAGGCCGACGCCGAGCAGCGCCAGCGTGTCGAAGAGCCCCAGGCGGTCGATCGTGACGCTCCCGAACAGCAGCCCCAGAGCCGAGCCGACGGTGGCGAAGTAGTTGGCGGCGGTGTTGGCGTACCCGCGCAGTGACGTCGGGAACAGCTCCGAGCGGTGGGCCCCGCCGGAGGGGATGTAGGCGAAGGCGCCGAACGACGAGGCGAACGCCGCCAGCCACAGCATCCACAGGTCGGTGACGGCATACAGCCCCAGCCCGCCGGCGAGGGCCAGGGACAGGGCGAGGATCGAGGTGGGCCGGCGCCCCCACGCGTCGGCGAGCCGCCCGCCCACGAAGAACCCGAGCCCGCCGAGGGTGCCGCCGCCGACGGTGACGAGGATCGTGGTGGTGGCCGGGTACCCGAGGTCACCGATCAGGCGCTCGGTGGTGAAAGCCAGGCCCACCGCGGTGAAAGCCGACGACAGGAGGCCGATGGCGCCGACCAGCGCCAGACGGCGGGCCCACTCGCCCCGGAACAGCTCGATGCGGGGGAGCACGACGAGATCTTCGCCGAGCAGCGGGGACTCGGGCAGGCGCCGCCACAGGAACGGCAGGACGACCACGAGCACGGCCGGCAGGCCGTGGGGGAGCCGCCAGCTGGCCGACTCGGCGAGAGGCAGCGTCATCACCGAGATCCCCGACCCGAGGCTGGCGGCGGCCCCGAAGAAGCTGATGGCATACGCCCGCACCGGCGGTGACACGCCTTCGGCCATCGCCACCACCGCCAGCGCCGACGTCGCCGCCGCCCCCACCCGGGCGAGGGCCTGGGCCGCCCCGTAGGTCACGGGGTCGGGGGCGAGGGCGCTGAGGCCGGTGGCGACCAGCAGCAAAGCGAGCGAGCCGATCAGCGGCCGTCGACGGCCGATGCGGTCGGCGAGGGCGCCGACGAACACGGCGAAGAAGGCGGCGAACCGGGCGATCGCCAGGATGAGGCTCATCCCGCCCTGGGTGACGCCGAGGTCGGCCCGGGTGAAGGGGACGAGGCTCGATGGCTCCCCCTGTGACCAGCCCATGGCCACGCCCGTCACCCACAGGAGGAAGATCATCCACTTGTCGTCTCCCGTCAGCGGGGCGGTGGGGAGAAACGGGCGGAGGACGGCGGGGGCGCGCATCGATCGGCGGAGAGTAGGCGATGCGGAGTTCTCGGGTTTTCGTGGGACACTGTCGGCATGACTGAAGGTCTGGCGGAGTCGGGATTCCTCCTCCAGGCGGTGGTCGCCTTCGGCGGCGGGATCCTGTCTTTCGTTTCCCCTTGTGTCCTGCCCCTCCTGCCCGGGTACCTGGCGATGATGTCGGGTTACTCGACCGCAGACGTCGCCGCCGGCCAGGTGCCGATGCGCACCATGCTGGGTCGGATCGGCATGTTCATCGCCGGGTTCACCGTCGTGTTCGCCGCCCTGGGGGCGTCGGCGACGTCCTTGTCGCAGGTGATCCGCCGCAACCTGCCGCAGCTCACCGTCGTGGCGGGAGCGGTGATCGTGGTGATGGGCGTGCTGATCGTGGCGATGGCGGTGTCCAACCGGGGCATCCTCGGCCTGCTCCAACGGGAGCGGCGATTCGAGGTCCGGCCGTCGCGGCTGGGCCGTTGGGCGGCGCCGGTGATGGGCATGGCGTTCGCTTTCGGGTGGACGCCGTGCATCGGACCCATCCTCACCGTCGTGCTCGCCACCGCCGCCACCCAGGACACGGTCGGGCGGGGAATCGGGCTGCTGGTCGCCTACTCACTGGGCCTCGGGGTGCCGTTCCTGCTCGCCGGGCTGGGCCTGGTGAAGCTGTTCGGGCGGCTGCGGCGGTGGCTGAAGCCGATCAACATCGCCTCCGGGGTGATCCTCGCCGCCTTCGGCGTGGTGATGCTCACCGGCAACCTGTCGGCCTGGTCGGCGGCTCTCTCCAGGGTCTTCAGCGAGATCCCGTTCCTCGAGGACCTGGCCAACATCTGATTGCTGCCGGTCGCCGCCGCCCCCGGTCTACGATGCGAAGGTGCGCCAGTACCACGACCTCCTCACCCGGATCCTCGACGAAGGCGTCTACAAATCGGACCGCACCGGGACGGGGACCTACTCCATCTTCGGCCACCAGATGCGCTTCGACCTCCGGGCCGGGTTCCCCGTGGTCACCACCAAGAAGGTGCACCTCAAGTCGGTGATCGTCGAGCTGCTCTGGTTCCTGCGCGGCTCCACCAACGTCCGGTGGCTCCAGGAGCGGGGCGTGACGATCTGGGACGAGTGGGCCGACGAGTCGGGTGAGCTGGGGCCGATCTACGGGTACCAGTGGCGGTCGTGGCCGGCGCCCGACGGTCGGCACATCGACCAGATCGAACGGGTGATCCGGTCGATCCGCGAGAACCCCGACTCCCGGCGCCACATCGTGTCGGCGTGGAACGTGGCGGACATCGACGACATGGCGCTTCCGCCGTGCCACACCCTGTTCCAGTTCTACGTCGCCGAGGGCAGGCTGTCGTGCCAGCTCTACCAGCGGTCCGCCGACGTGTTCCTGGGCGTGCCTTTCAACATCGCCTCCTACGCCCTGCTCACCCACATGGTCGCCCAGGTGACCGACCTGGAGGTGGGGGAGTTCGTCCACACGCTGGGCGACGCCCACCTGTACGCCAACCACATCGAGCAGGCGAAGCTGCAGCTGCAGCGGGAGCCGCGGCCGCTGCCGACGCTGCGTCTCGACCCCAGCGTCAGGAAGATCGACGACTTCGACCTCGACGACATCGAAGTGGTCGGCTACGACCCGCACCCGGCGATCAAGGCGCCGATCGCCGTCTGATGCCCGTCACGATCGTGGCGGCGGTGGCCCGAAACGGGGTCATCGGCCGGGACAACGACCTGCCGTGGCGCCTCCCCGAGGACCTGCGCCGTTTCAAGCAGTTGACGATGGGCGGGGTGCTGGTGATGGGAAGGCGGACCTACGAGTCGATCGGCCGCCCGCTTCCGGGGAGGCGGACCATCGTCGTCAGCCGCAACCCCGACCTGCGGATCGACGGGGTGGAGGTGGCGGCGTCGCTGGAGGAGGCGCTGGCCCGGGCCGGCGACGGAGAGGTATACGTGGTCGGAGGCGGGGAGATATACCGCCAGGCGATGGGCCTCGCCGACGCCCTCGAGATCACGGAGGTCGACGCCGAGCCGGAAGGCGACACGTTCTTTCCCGAGATCGACCCCGCCGACTGGCGCGAAGTGGCCAGGGCTCCGGGCGACGGCTTCTCCTTCGTCCGCTACGAACGTCTGTGAAGATCTGTGCGGCGAATAGCGCTGTAGATCTTCACAGAACGTGGATGTCGGTCCCGTCCCGCATGATGCGGGTCATGGGGGAACTGGATCAGCGTCTCAGGGGATTCGAAATCGTCAGCCGGGAAATGGTCCTGGCCTCCGGCGGCACCGACGCGATGATCGCCAGCCGGGTCCGCGCCGGCTGGTGGACGCGGCTGCACCCCGGCGTCTACCGGATCGGGCCGCGCTCGAACCGGTGGCTGGAACGCCTGCGGGCGGCGGTGCTGGCCGCAGGGGAGGGGGCGGTGGTGTCGCATCGGTCGGCGTTCGTGTTGTGGGGCCTCGACGGCCTCCGCACGCAACTGGTCGAGATCACCGTGCCGTACGAGCATGCACCCGTGCCCGAGGGCGTCATCCGGCATCGAACCCGCCGCCCGGTCGAAGCGGTGACCGTCCAGGGCCTGCCCACGACCTCGGTGGAGAGAACGATCCTCGATGCCGCTGCGGTCGTCCCCCAGGAGGTGATCGCCAAGGGGGTCGACTCTGCCGTCCGGTCGGGCCTCACCGATCCGCTCCGGCTGATGAGAGTCGTGGCGGACAAGGGCGGCCCGGGAGTCAGGGGCGTGAGAAAGGTCGAGCGGGCGATCGACCTGCTCGAGATGCGGGGCCCCACCGGAAGCCCTGCCGAGGCCGAGCTGCGGCGGCACATGGACGACTCCGGCATCCCCCCGCCGGTGCCGCAGTGGGAGGTCACCTGCCCGTCGGGCAGGACCTATCGCGTGGATTTCGGCTGGCCGGATCGGAACAAGGGAGTCGAGGTCGATGGCGTCGGCGCCCATTCGAGCGCCGAGCAGCTGGAGCGGGATCTGGCCCGCCAGAACGACCTGCTCGCCGCCGGCATCGAGCTCCGCCGGTTCACCGGCCGCCAGATCCGCCGCAACCCGAAGGCGGTGGTTGAAGAGATCCGCCGCTTCCTCGGCCTTCTGTGAAGATCCGCGCGGCGAATCGCCGCGCGGATCTTCACAGAGGAAGCGCCGGTACCCTTCGCGCATGCAGGTGCGTCCCAGCCGCTCCGAGTTCGAGCGACTCGTCGCCGACCACACCGTGGTCCCGGTGTCGACCACTTTCGTGGCCGACCGGGAGACGCCCGTGTCGGCGTTCGAGAAGCTCGCCGGAACCCAGCCCGGTTTCCTCCTCGAGTCCGTGGAAGGCGGGGAGAACTGGGGCCGCTGGTCGTTCGTCGGCTGGGATCCCGCCTTCACCGTCACCTCCCGGGAGGGCAGCGTCGCCGTCGACCGGCCCGGCCTGGAGCTGAGAGGCGACGACCCGCTGTCGGTGCTGGAGGACCTGGTGGCCCGCCATTCGGTCCCGGCGATCGACGGTCTCCCCCCGCTCCACTCCGGCCTCGTCGGCTACATGGCATTCGACGTCGTCCGCTACGTCGAGCACCTGCCCGACCGCCCGCCCGACGACCGGGGGCTGCCCGAGATGGTGTGGCACTTCGTCGGGTCGCTCGCCGCTTTCGACCGGGTCGACCAGACGATCACCCTCGTCCGCAACGTGTTCGTCGACCAGGGCGGGACCTACGACGACGCCGTCGCCGCCTTGGAGGAGGCGGTGGCCCGCCTCGGCGCCGGGTCGCCGTACACGCCCACGCCGGTCGGCCCCGCCCCGGAGCCGCCGCCGTGGACGTCCACGTTCACCCGGGAGGACTTCGTCGCCGCCGTCGAGGAGGCCAAGGACCGCATCCGCGCCGGTGACGCCTTCCAGATCGTCCTCTCCCAGCGGCTCGCCACCGAGGCGCCCGACGACTGCTTCGACGTGTACCGGGCGCTGCGGCTGATCAACCCGTCGCCTTTCCTCTTCTTCATCCGCCATCCGGAAGTGTCGGTGGCGGGCTCGTCGCCCGAGCTGATGACCCGGGTCCGCGACGGCGTGGCCTACTCGCGTCCGATCGCCGGGACCCGGCCGAGAGGCGCCACCCCGGAAGAGGACGCCCAGCTCGCCAAGGAGCTGCTCGCCGATCCGAAAGAGCGCGCCGAGCACGTGATGCTCGTCGATCTGGCCCGCAACGACCTGGGCAGGGTCTGCGAGTTCGGCACCGTCACAGTCGACGACTTGATGGTCATCGAGCGCTACTCCCACGTCATGCACATCGTCTCCGGCGTGTCGGGGCGGCTCCGACCGGGCGTCGGCCCCGTCGACGTGCTGCGGGCCACCTTCCCCCACGGCACCGTCTCCGGCGCCCCGAAGGTGGCGGCGATCGAGATCATCGACCGGCTGGAGCCCGTCGCCCGCGGGCCGTACGCCGGTGCCGCCGGCTACATCGACTTCTCCGGGAACGTCGACACCGCCATCTGCCTGCGGACCGTCGTCCAGGCCGGCGACACCGCCTGGATCCAGGCCGGGGCGGGGATCGTCGCCGACTCGGACCCCGAAGCCGAGTACCAGGAGACCATGGACAAGGC
>PKRG01000025.1 GCA_017577575.1 Acidimicrobiia bacterium
ACTCAGAACCGTGTCGATCGTCTTGGTGTTGGTGAGGATCACCGACACCGCCCGGGCGAACACCACGAGGACGGCGGGGCCGGTGAAGTCGACGACGCCCTGGATGAATGCCTTGGAGGTGGCCGCTTCGCCGAGTCGCGCTGCGATCCCGACGACGAGGGCCATGACCAGGAAAAGAGCCGAGAGCTCGGGCAGCCACCAACCCAGCTCCCAGGCGAACGGGGCGCTGATCGTCTGGTGGGTGATCGGGTCTGCGAGCGTGTTGTCGAGGATCGCGGCCCCAAGGGACTATCGAGAAGATCATCAGGAGGAAGGTGAAAACCAGGATCCCCAAGACGAGCCTGTGGCGTCCCGTCAGCGTCTCCAGGTCGTCACGTTCGGCTTCCTCGACCAGTTCGAAGTCTTCGGGGTCGTGGGGGACGAGCGCCAGGTGGGGATTGGCCTTGACCCGAGCGGCGTAACGCAGCGTGTAGGCGATCGTGACCGCCATGACCGCCACCAGGAGGATCGCTCGCAATCCCAGGCCGTCGCCCATCGACACCCCGGCGGCATCGGAAGCGATACCTATGCGGAATGGGTTCACGGTGGCGCCGATCGAGCCGACGAACGGCGCCACCGTCACCACCGACACGACGACCATCCGGTCGTAGCCGAGCGCGAGGAACAGCGGGATCATCAGGGCGTAGAAGCCGAGTGTCTCGTCGCTCCACGAGATGACCGAGCCGAGCACCCCGAAGAGGACGCTCAGCACGACGATCAACAGGGCTCCTCGAGTCTTGAAGCGGTGGGCGAGGTGAGCGATCCCGGTGTCGAGCGCCCCGGTCTTGAAGACCACGGTCATGAAGCCACCGATGGCGAGGATGAACAAGAACACCTGGGCCGACCCGAACAGGACCCCGGCGTTGAACGGGCCCACCTGGCCCGTCTCCGGATCCTGGATCCCGTAGAGGCCGTTGATCGGAGACAGCAGGAGCTCGCGGACGCTCTCACCGAAGGTGAGGGGCGAGTCGATCTCCTGGAACGAGCCGGGGACGGGATGACCGCTGTCGTCGAGCTGGTACTGGCCGGATGGGATGACCAGGGCGACCAGCCACACTCCGACGATCACCCAGATGAGGATGGTGAGCGCGGAGGGGAAGCCTCGCTTGCGGCGTGCCGCCACCGGCGCCGGAGCGACCGGATCGGCGACCCTCTCGGCGGGGGTGGCTTCTGTACGGTGGGTGACGGCGTCGGCAGACGTGCCGTCTGAGGGTCGGTCGGACATCTTCTCTCCCTTCGTCGACCGCCCGGGTCGAGCGGACACGTCGCCCGCGCCGGGATCAGGCGGCACTGAAGCCCACCGCTAGATGGGCGAGCAGGCGGGCTCCCCAACCGGTGCAGCCGGGCATCACCGGTCCCGACGCCGTCCCCGCCTGAGCGGGCCCGGCCATGTCGAGGTGCGCCCAGGGCATGCCGCCGGTGAAGTGCTCCAGGAACAGGGCGGCGATGATGGCGTCGGGCTTTCCGACCGGGGCGCAGTTCATCATGTCGGCGGTGAGCGAGTCCAGCTCCTTCTTGTACGGGCGATGCAGGGGCATCTGCCACACCTCCTCACCGCTGTGGGCGGCAGCCGACTTCGCCCGCTCGATCAGATCCGCGTCGTTTCCGAACAGCGCCGCCATGTCCGATCCCAGCGCCCTCAGGGCCGAGCCCGTGAGGGTGGCGATGTCGACCACGGCGTCGTGGCCCTCCTCGGCGGCGAGGATCAGCCCGTCGGCCATCACCACCCGGCCCTCGGCGTCCGAGTCGAGGATCTCGACTGTCGTCCCGTTCTGATAGGTGATGACATCTCCGAGAGCCGTCGCCGTCCCCGAGGGGACGTTGTCGGTGCACATGAGGTACCCGGTCACCGCCGTCCGGCAGCCCAGCGTCTCGAGCGAGCACATCGCCGCCAAGATCGCGGCCGCCCCCGACATGTCGTTCTTCATCTGGGCGTGGATCGCGTCCGACGGCTTCAGGCTGATGCCCCCCGAGTCGTACATGATCCCTTTGCCGACCATCGCCAGCGACCGGGCCGGATCGGCGGGGCGGTAGGAGAGCTTGATCATCCGCGCCTCCTGCACGCTTCCGGCGTTGACGCACAGCAGGCCGGCGAGGCCCATCCCCTCGATCTCTTCCATCCCGAACACCTCGACCTGGAGGCCGCGTTCGGGCCCTATCCGAGCGGCGAAATCGGCGAAGTCGGCCGCCGACAGGTGATTGTGGGGCGTGTTGGCCAGGTCCCGGGCCAGGGCGGTGGCGGAGGCCAGGACGCGCCCTGTCTCCGTGCCCTCCCGAGTTGCATCGACGAAGGCGGGATCCACGACGAGGGTGAGTTCGCGGACTGGGACCGGCGGGTCGCCCGACTTCAGCGCCGGATAGCTGTATCGGGCGAGCAGTGCTCCCTCCACCAGGGCTTCCGCCGCCCGGCTGATCGTGTCGGCATCGTCGAACGCTCCGTCTAGGACCAGGCACAGCGACTCGAAGTTGCCGCAGGCGCGGGCGAACGCTGCACCGACCTGCCGCAGGTCGGCGCCACCTTCTCCGATCCCGACCGCCACCACGGCGGGCCCCTCGGCGGAAGGCACGACGAACGTGGAGGCGGTGTCAGCGGTGAAACCGAAAGCGGCGAGGCGGTCCCGATCGAGGCCGATGTCGTCGGGCACCGGACCCTCTGACGGGACCAGCCGGCCCACTGCGTCTGCAGATTCGGGGACCGAGACGGCGACCGAAGTCTGCACCGGGGTCGCCAGGGACGGCGCCGGGATCGTTCCTCCGGACATGGAGGCTCCTTCCTCTTCACGATGAACGCTACAGATCCCGACCCGGTCGCGACTGGCGCCGTCCCGACATCGCTGGCCAACGCGACTCGGGGCCTCCGGCCGGGAAGAGACGAGGCGGAGCACCCGTCCGGTCAGGGGTGCCGGTTGCGTCAGCTGTGGGCGACGTCGTGTGAGCCCCGGCCCACCACGAACCACACCGCCTCGACCGGCTCCGATCCCTTGTTGAACAGGCGGTGGGGGACCGTGGAGTCGAAGGCGATGGCATCCCCGGGGTTGAGCTCGTACTCGTCGAAGCCCACTTGAACACCCAAGGTGCCCTTCAACACGTACCCGTACTCCCGCCCGTGGTGGCGCATCAGGGAGTTGTCGGAGGTGGAGGCGCCGCCGACCTCGTATACGGCGAGCAGAAAGTCGACGTCGTCGCTGTTGCCGGGGACGAGCTGCTCCCAGCGCACTCCGGAGTCGAGCTCGATCACCTTCCGCTGCTCCGGATGCACCAGGGGAGCGGAGCCGTCCTGCTGTTCGGCCCTCTCCTTGCCGTTGTCGACGTAGTCCGAGCCGCGGATCAGGCGGTCCAACGAGACGTCGAGCTCGGTCACGATGGCATACAGCGTCCCCACCGAAGGATTGGACTGGCCCGACTCCAGCTGGGAGATGAGGCTGGGCGACACGCCCAGTCGGCGGGCCAGCTCCCTCTGGCTGATGCCCGCCTTGACCCGCTCCTCCCGCAGTCGCTCGCCGATGCCCTTGAGGCCGTCGCGTGGGTCTCCCACCGGGCGAGCATAGACCTCCGCGCAGCGACGGTGTCCAGCAGAACTGATCGTTCTCGGAAAAAACCCCGCTCGCGACGACAAACGTTTGAAGGGCGCGTGTAGTGTCGCTGAATCTTGCGACGGAACCAGATGGCGGGTTGGGTCCCGGAGGGGACGGGCCTGGGGGTCGGCGGAGGCGCGCCATGAGCCGTCTCCTGATCCGCGACGGATGCGTCCTCACGCTCGACAACAAGATCGGAAACCACCGGCAGGCCGACCTGTTGGTCGAAGACGGCGTGATCACCGAGATCGGCCCGAACCTGCGGGCCCGCAACGCCGAGGTGATCGACGCCACCGACTGCATCGTCATGCCGGGCTTCGTCGACACCCACCGGCATCTGTGGGAGTCCCTGTTCCGCCGCCACGACGGCATCGGCGACCCCACCGCCTTGGGGGCGCACTACTCGGCCGACGACGTCTATGCGGCGACTCTCGCCGGGCTGTTGGGCGCCATCGAAGCCGGCATCACCACCGTCGTCGATTGGGCCCAGGTCCGCTCCGAACACCTCGACGCCGCCATCCAGGCACACATCGACGCCGGGCTGCGGGCGGTGCTGGTCCACGCCCTGCCGGCGTGGGCGGACGAGAACTGGACGGCGGCTGCCGGCAGCCTCGTCGCCCGTCCCGCACACCCGCACATCCGCTTCGACGTCGCACCCCCTGCCGGGACGGGGGACGTCGAGCGCGCTGCCTCCGAGTGGGGCCACGCCCGCAGCCTCGGGCTCCGGGTGCACGCCCACATCGGCGCCTCCCGCTCCGAGCAGGGAGCCGCCGCGGCTCTCGGCTCGGCTGGCCTGCTGGGGCCGGACGTCACGCTCGTGCACTGCTCGAGCCTCGGTGACGCCGACTTCGACGCCATCGCCGCCGCCAAGGCCGGCGTCGTGATCGCTCCGGCGGCGGAGATGGTGATGGGCCACGAACCCCCGCCGATGCAGCGGATGATCGACCGGGGGATTCGTCCCGGCCTGGCCACCGAGACGGAACGGCTCGGGCCGGGAGACATCTTCGCCCCCATGCGGGCAGCGATCTCCGTCCAGCACGCCACCTACTTCGATCTCAAGCTCGCCGGCAAAGGCGGGCTGCCCAATCTGCTCACCACCCGCGAGGTGATCCGTTACGCCACGATCGACGGCGCCCGCGCCGTCGGCGTCGACGGCATCACCGGGACCCTGTCGCCCGGCAAGCAGGCCGACCTCATCGTGCTGCGGGCCGACCGCCCCAACATCGCCCCGATCAACGACCCGATCGGCGCGGTGGTGTGGGGGATGGACACCTCCAACCTCGACTGGGTGGTCGCAGGCGGGGCGATCCTGATGCGGGAAGGCCGCCTCGAAGCGGACATCGCCCGCGCCAGCGACCTGGCGCTCGAGGCCCGGGCCCGGGTGGCACGGTCGGCCGGGATCCTGACGGGAGCGGAGGCATGACCACGCCTCGCCTCTCCTCGGCGGCGGTCAGCTCGTTCGTCGTCGCCTCCCGCTACGTCCCCGTCTACCTCGCCCTGCTCCTCCTGATCGGGGTGGCGGCGATCTGGGCGCCGGAGACCCTGAGCAGCGTGTCGTTGCGCGCCATCGCCCCCTACGGCGCCCTCCTGGGTGTCGCCGCCCTCGGCCAGATGCTCGTCGTCATGACCGGGGGCATCGATTTGTCCACGCCGGGGACGGTGACCCTCGCCGCCGCCATCATGGTGGGAGTCGGGCAGGGCTCCGACGAGAGGATCGGGATCGCCATCCTCACGGCCGTCGGCGTCGCCGCCCTCATCGGGTTGGTGAACGGCCTCCTGATCGGTGGCATAAACCTCAACCCGCTGATCGTCACCCTGGCCATGGGCCAGGTGGTGATCGGCGTCGTCAACCGCTACGGGCGGACGTTCCCCGTCCAGAGCCCGGTCCCCGAAGGGTGGTCGTCGTGGACGTTCACCCGGATCATGGGCATCAGCCCGGTGTTCTGGCTGGGGCTGGCGATCACGCTGCTTCTGATCCTCGGATTCCGTTACACGTCCGTCGGGCGTCGCTTCCAGGTGGTGGGCGCCAACCCCGTCGCCTCCCACGTGGTGGGCATCCGGGTCAACCTCAACCGGATCCTCGTTTACGTGGTGGCGGCGGTGCTCTACGCCCTCACCGGGGTCGCCCTCGCCGGCCTCCTCAAGACGCCGGGCGTGTCGGTCGCCTCCCAGTACCTGCTCGGGCCCATCGCCGCGGTGGTGATCGGCGGCGCCTCCCTCACCGGTGGTCTGGCGTCGTCGATGTCGACGTTCGCCGCCGCCATCTTCCTCACGGGCCTCAATCAGATGCTCCTCACGCTCGGGCTGCCGACCGCCATCCAGAACGTGGTCTTCGGCCTCGTGATCATCGGGGGGATGCTGGTTTCAGGGGACCGGATCATCAAAGCCGTGGAGCGGGTGCTTCGCGAGCGAAGACGGCCGAGTCGCCTGAAAGCCGAAACGACGGAGGCATAGGTCGTTGCGAAAGGAGATCCCGACGACCACGGAACACACCCAACGACTCGACAGCGAAAGCACCCCTTGGAGGAGGACATGACGAGACGGATCCAGACCCTGTGTCTGCTCCTGGTACTGGCGATCATCGCTGCCGCCTGTAGCGGAGGCGGCGCCGATTCGCCGGCCACCACCGACGAGGCCCCGGCGCCTACCGAAGCTCCGGCGACCACGGAGGCGGCGGCACCGACCACGGAAGGACCCACCGACACCACACCCCCGGCGACGGCCGGCGGCGACGGAGACAACCCCCTCGCCGAATACGGCGAAGACCCGTCGGCGGCGGACATGGCGCTGATCGAAGAGGCCCTCGGCCCGGTCGACCCCTCGGACCCCGAGAGCTGGGACATCATCCTCGCCGCGGTGGCCCGCGCCGGCCAGGACCTCGACCAGGCCACCATCGACAAGGCGCTCGAATGCTGGTCCAACCAGCAGTGCGACACCGGAACCGGCGGCGAGCTGGTGATGGGCTACGCCGACGGCGGCGGCAACGACGTCAACGTGTGGCGGTCGGTCGCCCACATGGAGGCCATCCTCCAGGCGCTCACCTACCCGGAGATCGGCACGATCATCTCCACGGCCGCCAACTTCGACGCCGACCCGGCGGTCCACGAGAACGACATCCGCTTCCTGATCCAGAGCAACGTCGACTTCATCGTCGGCTACCCCGACATGGGCCCGCTGCTCGCCACGGTGATCCAGGAGGCCGAGGCAGCGGGCATCCCCTACATCTCGTTCTCCGCCGGATACGTCGGGCTGCCCGGCCAGGAAGGTGCCCTCACCCCCGGTGAGGACTACACCGCCGTCGTCGGCGAGGACCTCTGCGCCCTCGGCGAGAGCTTCGCCCAGACCCTCAACGAGCACGTCGGCGAGGGCAAGGTGGCGATGCTGGGCGGCACCCCCGGCAACGCCCTGTCGCTGGGCTGGCAGCGCTGCGCCATCGCCGCGCTGGGTGACGGGATCGAGCTGGTGAACCCGCCGGCCGACGAGAACAGCACCACCGGCGACACCAACTGGTACAACCCGATCATCCCCGACATCTTCCGCGGCCTGCTGACGGCCGACCCCGACATCCGCGGCTACGCCTACGAGTACGCCGACGGCGTCCTGTCGGGCCTCCAGGCCTACGAAGAGCTGGGGATCCCGGTCGAGAACCTCGTACTGGCCCTGCGCACCGACGAGCAGAGCCTGTTCTGTGACTGGGTGGAGCGCGACGAGCCGACCTACAAGATCTTCTACTCGGCCGGCGGGACCTTCCAGTCCCGGGTGGGAGTCACGGCGGCTCTGCTGCACCTGAAGGGCTTCGACATCCCCGGTGAGATCACCGTTCCTCACGTCATGCGGGAGGTCACGGCCGACGACTGCGACCCGGACCGCCCCAACCCGGTGGTCTCGGGCACCTCGCTCGTGCCGGACGGCATCCTGCAGGCCATGTTCGGAGGAGCATGAGCGAAGTCTCGAAAGAGACGGCACCGACGGTCCTCGAACTGACGGGCGTGTCCCGTCAGTTCGGGGCCGTCCGGGCCCTGAGCGACGTCAGCTTCGAGTGCCGCGCCGGCGAGATACACGCCCTCGTCGGCGAGAACGGCTCCGGCAAGTCGACCCTGCTCGGGATCGCGTCCGGGTTCGTCGAGCCCGACACCGGCACCGTCCGCATCGGCGGCAAGGAGCTGAGGACGGATTCGCCGGCGCTGGCCCGCAAGCTGGGCCTGGCGATGGCCTACCAGGACGGGTCGTCGGTGGGAGCCGAGCCGGTCAAGAACAACTTCTACATGGCCGCGCCCCCCGACAAGCGCCCGCCGTACTGGCGCAGGAAGAAGTGGGCCCGCAAGCTCCTCGCCGAGTTCGACCTCGAGATGGAGCTCTTCCCCGACGTGCCCGCCGGGTACCTCACCATGGCCGAACGTCAGCTCTTCGAGGTCGCCAAGGCGCTCGTCACCGACCCCAAGGTGCTGTTGCTCGACGAACCCACCACCGCCCTCGGCCCCGACGAGGTCGAGGCTCTGCACCGCACCATCCTCGCCTGCAAGCGCAAGGGCGTGGGGGTGGTGTACGTGAGCCACCGCCTCCCCGAGGTCCTCGAGGTCGCCGACCGGATCACCGTGCTCCGCGACGGCAAGACCCAGGGCACCTTCGATGCTCGCGCCACCAGCGAAGCCGAGCTGGTCGAGAGGATCGTGGGTCGGCCCTTCGACGCCGCCTTCCCGCCCCCGACCCCCCGCAAGGAAGAACCCCGCGAGGTGCTGATCGTCGACGGTCTCCAGGGCCAGTCGTTCGGCCCCGTGAGCTTCATCCTCCAGAGCGGCGAGATCGTCGGTATCGCCGGCGCCGAAGGCAACGGACAGCCCCAGCTCTTCGACTGCCTCGCCGGCCGCACCCCGCCGCGAGCGGGGAGAGTCGTGTGCGACGGCAAGGAGCTGAGCCTCATCTCCACCCACGAGCCGGTCGCCGCCGGGCTGATGCTCCTGCCCGGCAACCGCAAGACCGAGGCGCTGATGGGCGTGCTGGGCGTGCGGGTCAACGCCACGATCCAGTCGCTCGACAAGTTCACGACCTTCGGGATACTGCGCCGCCGCGCCGAGCGGAGAGCGGTTCAACGACTCGTCGAGCAGCTCGAGATCCGCACCCCCTCGATCGACCAGCCGGTCGAGTTCCTCTCCGGTGGCAACCAGCAGAAGGTCTCAGTCGCCCGTTCCTTCCTCCGGGAGCCGGCGGTCATCATGGCCTACGAGCCCACCCAGGGCGTCGACATCGGCGCCCGCTTCGACATCTACGCCGCCCTGCGCAGTCGGGCCGACGCTGGCGCCGCCATCCTCGTCAAGTCGTCCGACCCGATCGAGCTCTCCGGGCTCTGTGACCGGGTGCTCGTGATGTCCCGCGGCACCATCGTCGAAGAGATCCCCGGCGACGAGCTGAGTGAGGTCCGCATCGTCGAGGCGATCGTCCGCGGTCCCGGGATGTCGAAGTCGGCCCGGTCGCCGCTGGGAGCGGCCATGCCCAAGGCGCCGTCGTCGTCGAACGGCTCCAGCGTGGAGGGGTCGGCATGATCGAGCCGATCACCACCACCCGGGTCGACGCCGCCCGCCAGTTGGTGCGGAAGGTCATCCGCAACGCCCGGGACAAGAACAAGTGGCGCAAGGTGATCAAGTTCCGGCTGTGGATGCCGGTCGCCCTCCAGATCCTGCTCGTCGCCGGGCTGTTGCTCTACACGAACTCCCGCTTCGAGGGCTTCCTCAACTCCACGAACATCTACAACATCCTGCTGCTGGCGATGCCGCTGGCCGTCGCCGCCATCGGCCAGACCCACGCCATCCTCGTCGGCTACCTCGACCTCTCGGTGGGGGCGATGATCAGCTTCGGCGTGGTGGTGGCCTCCTACCTGATCGGCGCTGACGCCACCATCGGACAGATCCTCGTGGGCGTGGCAGCCGTCTTGGGGGCAGGAATGCTCCTGGGCCTCGTCAACGCCGGACTGGTCCGCGGCATCAAGATCCCCTCGATCGTGGCGACACTCGCCACGCTGTCGATCCTCGACGGCATCTCCCTGACGCTGCGGCCCACCGCCCAGGGACAGATCAGCCAGAACCTCGTGAAGGTCCTCACGGCCACCGCCGGGCCGATCCCGATCGCTTTCATCGTGATCGTCTTGGGTGCAGGGGCCCTTGACCTGTGGCTCCACGCCTCCGGGTCGGGGCTCGCCGTTCGGGCGGTCGGCTACGACGAGAAGTCGGCGAAGAGGGGAGGCATCCGGACCACCTGGGTGCGGGTCCGTGCCCTCCTCCTCGCCGGCCTGCTCGCCGCGGTGGCCTCCTTCTTCGTGATGGCCCGCTCGCCGATCGGCAACGCCACGATCGGCTCGGCGTTCGCCCTCAACAGCATCACCGCCGCCGTGCTGGGAGGCGCTTCCCTGGCCGGAGGACGGGCCACCTTCGTCGGCTCGACGGTGGCGTCGGTGCTGCTCGCCCTGATCATCACGGTGCTTCCCTTCCTCGGGCTCACCCCGACCGACGGCTCGATGATCATCGGCGTCCTGGTCCTCGTCGGCATCGTCCTCTTCCAGGCCGGCGACCTGAAAGAGCTCATCAAACGCAACTACCGGCGGGCGCGCCGCATCGTGCTGGGCAGCCGCAAGATGAAAGAGGCGACCGTTCCCGCCGTCTACCCGGAGGGCACCGACTTCAGCGTCGCCCCGACCAGCCGCATCCTCATACAGGGCGGCACGGTCCTCACCCTCGACCGCCAGATCGGCGACTTCGCCACCGCCGACGTCCTCATCGAAGGCGAGGTGATCCGCGAGATCCGACCCAACCTGGCGGTGGACGAGGCGGAGGTGATCGACGCCCGGGGCATGATCGTGATGCCCGGGTTCGTCGACACCCACCGCCACATCTGGGAGGGCATCCTCCGCAACATCGGCACCGACGTGCCCCTCGAAGGCCGCACCTCCTACATCACGTTCGTGCTCCACAAGCTGGCGCCCGCTCTACGCCCAGAGGACGCCTACATCGGCAACCTCGTCTCGGCACTGGGCGCGATCGACGCCGGCATCACCACGCTGCTCGACTGGTCCCACATCCAGGGGTCTCCTGCCCACACCGACGCCGTCGTCCAGGCCCTGCGCGACTCGGGGATGCGGTCCGTGTTCGCCTACGGCTTCCCCTGGTGGGGCAAGTGGGAGGAGCGCCAGCCGTCCTGGTTCATGCGGACCGCCACCGAGCACTTCTCGACCAAGGACCAGAAGCTCACCTTGGCCCTGGCCGCGCCCGGCCCGGAGTTCACCGACTTCGAGGTGTCCCGCGACCACTGGAAGCTGGCCCGGGAGGCCGACGCCCGGATCACCACCCACGTGGGCGTCGGCAGCTACGGCCTCGACGGGAAGCTGCAGGAGATGGGAGAAGCGGGGCTGCTGGGGCCGGACACGACGTACATCCACTGCACGACGCTCAACGACACCGAGATCCAGATGATCGTCGACACCGGGGGCACCGTCTCGATCGCCTGCCCGGTGGAGATGATGATGGGCCACGGCATGCCCCCGGTCCAGAAGTTCCTCGACCGTGGCCTCGCTCCCAGCCTGAGCGTGGACGTGGAGACCAACGTCCCCTCCGACATGTTCAACCAGATGCGGTCGGTGCTCGGACTGCAGCGGTCACTGGCGGGCGCCAACGGCCACGATCCCGTGTCGATGCGGGACGTCCTCGAGTGGGCGACGATCGAAGGCGCCAAGGCCAACGGCCTCGAGGACAAGGTCGGCACGCTCACCCCCGGCAAGCAGGCAGACATCGTCATGCTGCGGACCGACCGGATGAACGTCACCCCCCTCAACGACCCCGTGGCCGCGGTCGTGGTGGGGATGGACACCAGCAACGTCGACACCGTGATCGTCGGCGGCCACGTCCTCAAGCGCAACGGGCGGCTCCTGCACGTCGACTGGTCGACGATGCGCCGGCTCGTCGAGGAGTCCCGGGACTACGTGATCGAGAAGTCCGGCTTCCGCCTCCCCAAGATATGAGCGGAGACGCCGGCCCCGGCGGTCTGCAGAAGGCGGTCGTGGTCGTCGGCCTGGTCGCCTACCTCGCCACCGGTTTCGTCTACCTCACGTCGGGCCTGGTGGTGCCCATGCCCTGGCTGGCCGTGCTGTGGGTGGCGTGGCTGGCGGGCCTGTGGCTGGTCGCCCGGCTGTTCCGCGCCTGGTCCTGGTGGGTGCTGGCCGCGGCGCCGCTGGCGGCGGCGTTCTGGTTCCTCTACCTGACCGCCGGCGAGCGGCTGCTCGGCTGGACCGGCTGACTCAGACGACCACGACGCCTGCCGACCGGGCCTCCTCCAGGGCGGCGTCGCCGTCGCCGGGGGAGAGGTTCACCGCCGCCGTCGCCTCGACCGGCAGGAACGTGTCGTAGCCGAGCCGGCGGGCGTCGAGTGCCGTGGCCTTCACGCAGTAGTCGAGGGCCAGGCCCACGACCACGACCCGCTCCGCCCCCATCTCCCTCAGCGTGGCGTCGAGCTCGGTCGGCTTCTCCTCGCCGGTCTCGGGGTCGCGCATGGTGAAGCCCGAATAGCCGTCCTCGCCATGTGACCCCTTCTTCACCGAAGGGCCCGCCACCAACAGGCGCGGATGGAAGTCGGCTCCCCACGTGTCCATCACGCAGTGAACCGGCCAGATCCCGCCGTCCTTCTCGAAATGGGGGGTCGATTCCGGATGCCAGTCCTGCGTGTACACGACTGGCGCCCCGGCGGCGATGGCAGAGACGATGTGGCGGTTGACTGTCGCCACCACCTCCTCCCCGCCCGACACGTACAGGGATCCTTTGGGGTCGGCGAAGTCGTTTTGGACGTCGACGACGACCAGGGCGGTACGGGCATCGAACTCCATGCCCAAAGGGTAGGCAGTCTGCTCCCCGATCCGCCCGAGCGGCCTTACGCTGTGGGCATGCGCCGCGACCTCGCCGAGGGAATCCTCTTCACCGACCAGTACCAGCTGAGCATGGCCCAGCTGTACTACCGCATGGGGCTCGCCGAGAGGGAAGCCCGCTTCGAGCACTTCTTCCGCCGGTACCCCGACTACGGCCAGCACCAGGCCGGGTATTGCATCAGCGCCGGGCTCGCCTGGTTCAGCCAATGGGTCCGAGAGGCGAGATTCGACGACGAGTCGCTCGAGGCTCTCGCCAGCCACACCACCGACACCGGCGCCCGGGTGTTCGGAGACGACTTCCTGGGCTGGCTCTCGGACGTCGGCGACCTGTCGGCGCTCCGCATAGAGGCGATCCCCGAGGGTCGCGTGGTCCACCCCAACGTGCCTCTCACCGTCGTGGAAGGGCCGCTCGCCCTCGCCCAGATCGTCGAGACCCCGCTCCTCAACCACATCAACTTCCAGACCCTGATCGCCACCAAGGCCTCGCGGGTGGTGGAGGCGGCCCGCGGCGGGTCCGTGTTGGAGTTCGGCATGCGGCGTGGGCCCGAACGCGGCACCAACGCCGCCTCGCGGGCGTCGCTGGTCGGCGGCGCCGACTTCACCTCGAACGTCGGCCTCTCGCATGCCGTCGGTTTCCCGCCCAAGGGAACCCACGCCCATTCCATGGTGCAGGTGTTCGTGGCGCTGGGGGAAGGCGAGCTCGGCGCCTTCCGCGCCTACGCCGACGTCTACCCCGACGAATGCATCCTGTTGGTGGACACCATCGACACCCTCGAATCAGGCGTGCCCAACGCCATCGAGGTGTTCCGGGAACTGCGGGCAAAGGGCCACGAGCCGGTCGGCATCCGGCTCGACTCCGGCGACCTCGCTCACCTGGCGGTGCAGTCGGCGAAGATGCTCGACGAAGCGGGCTTCACCGACCAGAAGATCGTGCTCTCCTCCGGCCTGGACGAGATCACGATCTTCCAGATCCTCAACCAGATCGCCATCGAGGCGCCCCGCTACGGAGTCGCCCCCGATTCGGTGATCCGGCGCCTGGTCTACGGGGTGGGGACCAAGCTCGCCACCAGCGAGGGCGACCCCAGCCTCGACGGCGTCTACAAGCTGGTCGCCATCGACGGCGAGGGCGGGTGGCGGCCCGCCATCAAGCTGTCCGACACCCCCGCCAAGATCGTCAACCCGGGCCGCAAGGAAGTCCACCGCATCTACGACTCCCGCGGCTTCGCCACCGCCGACGTGGTCGCCCAGGCAGGCGAGCAGCTCGTACCCCCGTTGCGCCTCTTCCATCCGACCGAAGAAGGGGTGGAGCGTCGTCTGTCCGAGGCCGACGTCTCGGGCAGCGAGCAACTGCTCGAGAAGGTCGACCCTTGGTCGCCGGTCGACGAGCGAGAGGCGATCGAGGCAGCCCGGGAGCGGCGGATCGCCGACCTCGAGCGCCTCGACATCGGCGTCCGGCGTCTCGTCAACCCCCACGTCTATCACGTCTCGCTGAGCCAGGCTTCCCACGAGCTCAAGCAGGAGATCATCGAGGAGATGCGCCGGGACATGTGATGGGGCCGCCCTCCCGGGCGGCCCCATCAGTTGCAGGAGGGCTCTCCTGTCAGAGGTCGTCTTCGGCGTTCGCCTGGTCCGCCCGGGGGCGGATCAGAGGCACGAGGATGGCGGCGCCGATGATCAGGATCGTCAGCGGCCACACCCAACGCGTCGACACCATCACCCAGTCGACGAGCTCGCCGGGCGAGAACGGGACCAGGAAGATGATCCCGAGCACCGCGTAGACCAAACCGAAAGCGAAAGAGAGCGGGTCGAACCTGTGGCGTTCCATCAGCGGTTCCTTTCCTCTACACGGACCCTTCCCGGCCCGAACTCGACGTTCCACGATTCCGAGGAGATCGACGAGCGGCGGATGCGCTTTCCCTGGTGGACCTCGATCACACCCGCTCCGACGTCGAGGTCGAGATGGAGCGTGCCCAGGTCACCATCGATGTCGAACTCCTGGCCGATGCCGCCGATCCCGGCTTTCTCGCCGCCGGGTGTTTCGAGGGCGCCCACATCGACAGTGGCGATCCCGGTGATGGCGACACCTTCCGGCACCTCGATGATGATCTCGCCGGCGGTCAGGTCGATGTCCAACTCGACCGTCTCTCCGTTCCAGTCCGCCTCGGTCAGGTCGAACTGGTAGCTGCCCACGTCGGCGGTGAACGTGGTGGGCAGGTCGGCCAGGTCCGTCGGCGTGTACTGGTGCACCAGCTCCCGCTCCCATTCGACCTCGGCGATCGGCGAGACGAGGAGCGACGGGACCAGGAAGAACCCCAGGAGGATCATCCACCGGGCCCGGCCCACGACGGAGCCCACCAACAGCCCCACGCCGACGACGACCGTCGCCAGGGCCAGGTAGTGGCGGGGCCGGGGGTCGATCAGCGGGGTGACGTTGTCGAGCACCGCCAGCACGCCCAGCGCCAACAGACCCACGCCCACCGTCAGGCGGCCCAGGATCGAGGGCGGCTGCGTGGGAGGGGGAGGTCCCATCGGCGCCGGCTCGTCGGGCAGCGGACCGACCGGGGGCGGGGGAGGGGGCAGCTCTGAGTCGCCCTCGTCGGACTGCGTGACCGGCGGGACGGGCGTCTCCGCCGGAGGCTTCGGCGACGGCTGCGACGGCGGGTTGCCGCCGATGTCTCCCCGGTAGAGGAGGTAGCCCACCGTGATCAGTGCCACCGCCCAGATCAGGGAGCTGGGCAGGAACGTGAAGACGTCCAGCACTATCACGGCCCCGAGCACCAGCAGGACGACCCCGACCCAGGACGCGCCGGAGCCGATGTTGGCGAACAGCCGTTGGGCGATCGACTCGCGTTCGGTCTCGTCGCGGATCAGGAGCCAGCCGGCGATGTAGAAGGCGACGCCGGCCCCGCCCAGCACGGTGGCGAGCACGAAGGCGAACCGGACCATGCCGGCGGAGACGCCGAGGTACCCGGCCAGACCGGCGGCGACGCCGGCGAACACGCGCCCTGTCACCGGCCTCACCAGCTCGCGGCGAGGCGCCGCAGGGGTGCGCGGCGTTTGCATGGAAGTGGTGTTCGTTTCCATGTTCCGATCGTCGGACATGCGGCAACCGCCGTCTATCGGGACTTACCCCTTGGGTGTCCCTAGGGGTCAGGGGTTTCCTCAGGGTGCCACCCCATTGTCGACGACACGGGGACGGTGGCAACATCACATGCAGATGAACACCGTCGCCGCGCCCCGTCGGGAGATCGATCTCTTTCGCCACGCCACCGACCGGGTGGTCGCCGGAGTGGCCGGAGGAATCGCCAACCGGCTCGGAGTCCCCACTGGTTACGTCCGGGCCGGGTTCGTCGTGCTCTCTCTCCTCTGGGGCCTGGGCCTGGTGGCGTACGTGGCCCTGTGGATGGCGACGTTCGAGAAGGTGGAAGACCGCCCGCCCCGGCTGATCGACAACCCGCGGCAGCTCGGCCTGGGGATGATGTTCGTGGGAGGCCTCCTCCTGTTCCGGACGGTCGGGTGGTGGCCGGGGGATCTGCCGATGGTCATCGTCACCACCCTGGCTTTCGGCCTGGCGGTGCTTTCCGACTTCGACTGGCTGAGCCGCCTCTTCGACCCGCACGCTGCCCGCCCGTCGAAGCTGCGGGTCGGGTTCGGGGTCGTGATGCTCCTCGCCGGCCTGGTGGCCCTGGCCGGTGCGCTGTCGCAGCTGCGGACGCTGGGCGGCGTGACCCTCGCCGTGCTGATCACCCTCGCCGGGGTCGTGATGGTGTTCGGGCCGTGGCTGGTCAGCCTGGGCCGGGCGCTCACCACCGAGCGCCGGGAGCGGATCCGCCAGGAGGAGAGGGCCGAGATGGCCGCCCACCTCCACGACTCCGTGCTCCAGACGCTGGCGCTGATGCAGCGCACCGACGATCCCAAGCGCATCGTCACGCTCGCCCGCCAGCAGGAGCGGGAGCTGCGGGCCTGGCTGTACGGCGCCGACACGGGCCCCAACGGGCAGCGCTTCGCCGCCGCCCTGGAGGAGGCCGCCTCCCGGGTGGAAGCGGATTTCGACCTGCCCGTCGAGGTCGTGACCGTGGGCGACACCGCTCTCGACGACACCACCCGCGCCGTGGTCGCCGCCGCCGGCGAGGCGATGGTCAACGCCGCCAAGCACTCGGGAGCCGCGGAGGTGTCGGTCTACGCCGAGGTCGCCGACGGGCGGGTGGACGTGTGGGTGGCCGACCAGGGCAAAGGCTTCGATTCGGGTTCCGTGCCCCCGGACCGTCGCGGCCTCCAGGATTCGATCCGGGGCCGGATGGCCCGGGCGGGTGGGGGAGCCGAGATCGACGCCCGCCCCGGGGAAGGCACCGAGGTCCACGTGTGGGCACCGCTGGCTGGGGAAGAAGGAGAATCCCGATGATCCGCTTGTTTCTCGTCGACGATCACGCCCTGTTCCTGTCCGGTGTCAAGGCCGAGTTCGAAGACATGGCCGACCGCTTCGAGATCGTGGGCACCGCCTCCGACGTCGACGACGCCATCGAAGGCATCCGGGAGACCGATCCCGACGTGGTGCTCATCGACGTCCACATGCCGGGAGGCGGCGGCCTCGCCGTGATCAACAGCGTCACCGAGACCAACCCCGACGTCACCTTCCTCGCCCTGTCGGTGTCCGACGCCGCCGAGGACGTCATCGCCATGATCCGCGCCGGGGCCCGGGGCTATGTCACCAAGTCGATCGGCTCCGAGGAGCTGGCCGAGGCGATCGAACGGGTCCACGGCGGGGACGCCGTGTTCTCCCCGCGCCTCGCCGGGTTCGTCCTCGACGCCTTCGCCCACGGCCTTCCCCAGCCCGCCGACCCGGAGCTGGACCAGCTCACACCGCGGGAGAAGGAAGTCCTGCGGCTCATCGCCCGGGGCTACCCGTACAAGCAGGTGGCGCGGCGCCTGTCGATCTCCATCAAGACGGTCGAGACCCACGTGTCCTCGGTCCTGCGGAAGTTGCAGCTCTCCAACCGCTACGAGCTGACCCGCTGGGCGTCGGACCGCCGCATCGTCTGACGCATCGGGTGCCGACCGTCCCGGGATAGGGAGCCCGATCGGCCCGATATGGGGTGGGGCTCCCGACGACAGCGAGCACGGCGACTGATACGTTGACGGGCGAGTGAGAGCCGCTCGGCATGCAGGCTGGGGCGACGCGGCGGTTGCTTCCCTCCCGCCACGTCGCCCCAGGCGCGTCCGGGAGGATTCGTCGGTCAGCGGGATCGGAGCCGGGGGTTGATCACCTCGTCCATTCCCCGCCCGACCAGGAAGAAGGCGAACGCCAGGAACGTGACCGCCAGGCCGGCGGGGAACAGCAGCCACCAGTAGCGGGTGCCGGACAGCAGGTACCCCTGGCGCTGGGCGACGTTGAGCATCACCCCCCAGCTCATCTCGATGTCGAGCAGGCCCAGGAACGACAGCACCGACTCGAGGGCGATCGCCCCGGCGACCCCGAACATCATGTAGAGCAGGGACAGCGGCATCACGTTCGGGACGAGGTGGCGGAAGATGATGTGGGCGTGGCCCCCTCCCGCCACCCGGGCGGCGTCGATGAACGGCTTGACGGAGACCTGGAGGGCCTGGGACTTCAACACGATGGCGGTGGCCCCGAAGCCCTCGAAGAGCCCGATCGTGACGGCCAGGATCGGCATGTTCATCTGGAAGTACGCGCCGATGACGATCAGCACCGGCAGGATCGGCAACAGGAGGATCAGGTCGGAGAAGCGCATCAGGACGCTGTCGGTGCGGCCTCCGAAGTAGGCGGCCACCGAGCCGACGGTGGTGGCCACCACCACGCTCATCACCGCCGCCAAGGCCCCGAGTATGAAGGCGGCCCGGATCGAGTACAGGAGCTGGGAGAGGATGTCGCGGCCCTGCGGGTCGGTGCCGAGGAGATGCGGGTGCTCGCCGCGGAGAGACGGCGGTGCCGGCTGCTGGGGCATCCGCAGGGTGTCGCCCACCTGGACGAAGGGGTCGGTGCGCAGCCGTGCCTCGTTCACTTCGATCTGGGTGAGCTCGTCGGTGACCTCTTCGACGACCTCCTTTTCGATCACCACCGCGTCGTATCCGTGCACCGGGTGGTAGACGGCGGGGTCCCACACCGTCGCCATCAGGATCGGATGGGCGATGGCCCCGAGGAGGAAGAGGAGGATGATCCCGAGACCGATCATCCCCACCGAGTTCTGGCGGAACAGGGCCCACGTCCGCCTGAGACCCCGCCAGGCGAGGGAGAGCCGGACCCGCCAGTAGGGCTGGGAGACGACGACGGCCGGGGCTCGTTCGGCTTCGGTGGGACGGGTGGGCTCGGTGAGCATGTCAGGCCAGCCTTATCCGGGGGTCGAGGACGGCGTAGAGGACGTCGGCCACGAGATGGCCGATGAGGGCGAGGACTCCGATGATGGCCAGGCCGCCCATTACGAGCGGGGTGTCGTTCATCGTGATCCCGTCGAGGATGAGCAGGCCGACGCCCGGCCACGAGAAGATCGTTTCGGTGACGATGGCGCCGCCGACCACCGTGGCGAGAGCCAGGACCATCGACGTGGTCACCGGCAGCAAGGCGTTGCGGGCGGCGTGGCGGTCCCGGATGGTCTTCTCGTCGAGGCCCTTGGCCCGGGCGGTGAGGATGTAGTCCTCTTTCATGGTCTCCAGCATCGAGCTGCGGGTGAGGAGCATCACCGCCGCGTAGTTGACGATGGCGAGGGTGATCACCGGGAGGATGGTGTGGTGGACGATGTCGGCGGCGTAGACCCGGGCCGGCGACGCCCACCAGGCGGCGACCAGCACCGCCACCACGGCGCCGCCGGCGACTCGCTGGGCCGTCGCCCGGGTCGTGGGCCGCCTGGTGATCCGGCGTATGACCATCGTGGCCGCGGCGTAGACGGCGAGCGCCGCCACCGCCGAGAGGATCATCCACGTGAACATCTCGCGAGGGGTGAAAGGCGTCGCGTTCCACAGCGAGGAGGTGATGAACCTCCCCAGGGGGAACCAGCCGAGGATCAGGCCGAAGAGCCACAACATGACGATGGCGAACCACGGGTAGAAGACCGTCTGGAAGAACACCCCGGCGGTCACCAGGACGTGCTCGGAGCGCGACCCCCTGCGCCATGCGACGATCTTGCCGGTCTTGAACCCGAGCCAGTACGCCAGGATCGTCGCCGAGGCGATGAGGAACACCGTGCGGGGGATGGCGTCAGCCAGGATCGACGCGACGGAGTTCGGCGCCCGGCTGAAGCTCATGCCGAGGTTCCCTCGGAAGAAGTTGGTGATATAGCGCAGGTACTGCTGCCAAAGCGGGAGATCGAGGCCCAGTTCCTGCCTCAGCTGCTCACGCGCCGAAGCCGGGATGTTGGGGTTGCCGATCAGGTTGTTGGTGATGTCGCCGGGCATGGCGTGGAGCAGGGTGAAGAGGAGAGTGAGGAAGACGAAGAACACCCCTGCCATCTGGGCGAATCGACGTAGTAGGTACCGAGACATGACTGTCGGTCACGAGGGGGCGCCCGGAAAGGCGCCCCCTCGATGTCGTCGTCAGCGAACCGCTACGTAGGCCTGCATGCCGTCGAGCGTCTGGATGCCCCCGAGGAGCTCCGTGAATGGAAGATCGATCCGTTCCTCGTTGTAGAACTCGAGGATCCCGGACTCGAACAGGAGCACGTACGGCTTCTCCCGTCCGATGATCCGCTGGAGCTCGGACATGATCGGCTTCGCTTCCTCGAGCGAGGTGGCCTGGTCGAACTCGTCGAGCAGCGCCTCGAACTCGGGGTTGTTGAAGCCGGTGTTGTTGTTGCCTCCCGTCACGACCGTCAGGTTCTCCGCTCCGAAGAACGACCGCATGAACGTCGGGAAGGCGGGGTTCCCCAGCTGCCAGCCCAGGACCACCATGTCGTACTGGAGCTCGCCGTCGACGACCTCGTTGTAGACGATGTCGATGATCCGGTTGAAGTCGGTCGGGAGATTGGCGACAGGGATGCCCATCTCGAGTGCCGACGCCGCGATCTGCTGTCCGAAGGTGGCCCGGAACGGGTCGTAGCCCGGGGTGGGGGACAACAGCTCGAGCTGGCGGATCGGCTCGCCGTCGGGCCCGATGAGCGTCTCGCCGGGAACGAAGTTGCCCTTCTCGTCGTAGTGCGGCTCCACTTCCCAGCTGTATCCGGCTTCCTTCAGGATCCGAACCGCCTCTTCGACTCGCTCCTGGTGGGACGCGCCGCCCATCTCGTCGGCCTTGATCTCCTCTTCCACCTCTTCGTCGTGCCAGGCGAGGTTGCCCTTCGGGATGGCCGAGTAGACCGGGTAGGGGACTCCCTGCAGGAGGTTGTCGGTGATGTACTCCTTGTCGATGATCACCGCCATCGCCCGGCGGAAGGCCAGGTCGCTCATCGGCTCCCGCATCAGGTTGAAGCCGAGGTAACGGAACCCGTTCTGGGGGTTGATGACCGCGGCCAGCGACGGGTTGTCGGACACCTGGTCTTGGAGGCCCACCGCCATTCCCTGGGAGTTGAGGAGCAGGTCGACCTCGCCGGCAGCCAAACCGAGGACGGCGGCGTCCTGGCTCCCGTACAGCGTGAAGTCGACCCCGTCCACGAACGGTCCGGTCTCGTATTCGACTCCACCGCTGGAGACCGTGGTGCCGGTCTCGTGGTGGTTCGGGTTCTTCACCGTGCGGGCGTGACTCCCTTTGACGTGTTCCTCGAAGACCGTCGGGCCGAGTGCTGGAACTCCCTCGCCGGAAGCATTCAGGAGGGCGTCCTTCGGGTCGTCGCTGTTGCGCGCTTCCTCGACGATGGGCTCCCAGTGGTGTCGAGGGAAGACGAACATGTTCCACACGCCATTGCCGAGGCCCCAGATCGCCAGGCCGGGCTTGCCGTTGAACGTGACCTCGACCGTGTAGTCGTCTTTGGCTTCAACGGAGAGGACACCGACCGATCCAGTCTCAGCTCCTTGTTCGGCGTTCCCACCGCCGCAGTTGGGGTGGGGCTGAGCAGCCGAGACCATCTGGGTCCAGTTCCCGGAGAGGCAGAACTCGTACGCCGTCTCCCAGGTGAAGGCCACGTCGTGGGCTGTCACAGGCTCTCCATCGCTCCACAGCACGTCTTCCTTCATCGGGATCTGGGCCACCCACACGTCGCCTTCCTGCACTGGTTCCGGCACCTCCTCGATCGCCGCCAGCGACGCCCGCGGCTCGAGCCCCGGGTACGACAGGTCGTAGAGGAACCCGTAGGTCGTGTTCAGGACGTACCGGTTCCAGACGGAGTTGCAGCACGTGTCGCTGTCGGCCCAGGGGTTGTCGGTGATCGGGTCCTGGAAGATGCCCAGCCGGTACGTGTCAGCGGGTCCCGTGGCGGTGGCGGTGCCGCCTGTGGAATCCGTGCCGGCGGGTGTCGTCTCGTCCGGCGCGGTGGTGGCGTCTCCTCCTTCCGTCGCCGGTATCGTCTCGCTGGCCGTGCCGGTGGCCGATTCGCTGTTTCCTGCGCACGCGGCCGCCAACACACTCAGGGCCGCGATCAGCGCTACCCACCGGAGTGGGCGCCCTCCGCGTTTCGGTGTCACTGGTGGTCCTCCTGTTTCGGTGCCCGAAAGGACGCACCGAAACTACGGACCGGCCATGCAGGGCTGCATCGGGCAGGACTCCCCAATTCTGGGGTGCGTTCCCCGATATCAGGGGTCGATCAACCCCATGCGAGACGCCTCCGTCACGGCTTCCTCGCGGCTCGACACACCGAGCTTGGCGCGTATCGCCGTCACGTGATGATCCACCGTCTTGGCGGATATGTACATGCGGTCGGCGATCTGACGGTAGGTCAGGCCGTGGGCGAGGAGCCGCAGCACCTCGGTCTGGCGCCGGGTCAGGCCGGCCGGGTTGCGGCGGGTGTGCCGGTTGGGCCCTCGCGGGATCCTCGTGACCCCCATGTCGGTGAGCTTCCTGCGGGCCTGGGCGGCCCGGGGAGCGGCGTCGAGCCGGTCGAGGATCGCCAAGGCCGCCAGCACGGCATCCGGGTCGTCGCACTCGGCGAGAGCGCTCCCCTGCTCGTGGGGGCGGCCGAGCCCCCCCCCCGCCGCCGCCGCCTCCCGCCACTGGCCCCGCACCTCGTACAGGTAGGGGAGTGAGGTGCCCTCGGGCGGCTGGATCTCGACGCCGGCTCGTGCCAGCCACACACCCGTCTCGCCGATCCAGCGCGGCACCCGGGTGGCCAGGGCCCGCCGGTACATCTCCTCCAGGTCGTCGACGTGGTGCTCCAACGTCCCCTGGAGCCAATGCCACTCGGCCAGGGCGGCGGTGATCGGGATCAGGCCCTGCGACTCGCCGAGCCGGTCCGCCAGATCACGCGCCCTCTCCAACGTCTGGGGGGCGGCGGGATCACCGCGGCGGGCCTGGATGTGGCCCAGGACCCGCAGGGCGCGGATCGCCACGACCGACTCTTCGCCGACCAGGTCGGCCACGTCCGCCTCCGCCGCCGGCCAGCGGCCCAGCTCCATGTGCAGCCACGAGCGGATGGAGAGCAGGAACCGGGTGTAGATGTGGACGTCGTGGCGGTCGCAGTACTCGAGGCCCTCCTCGATGTAGCGGGACGCCGGCTCGTACTGCATGTTCTCCAGGTGGCAGGCGGCGAGGTTGAGGTAGGCACGGGCGATGGTCTCGTCGTGCAGGTCGTTCTCGATGCCCACCCGGAGGCTCTCGACGAGGAGCGAGTCGTCGGCGGGATCGACGCGCAAGCGGGCCGAGCCCAGGCTGTTGAGGGCGTGGGCGAGGGTCTTGGAATCGCCGATCCGCCGGGCGATCTCGACCGCCCTCTCGCCCCAGGCGACCACGTCGTCGTTGCGGACGTCGACCATCGCCAGCTTCGCCAGCGCGGCATACGCCGCCGCCAGAGCAGGGCTGTCCGTCATGTCCTGGAGTAGCTCGACGGCCTGCCGCGCCGCCTTCTCGGACTCGGGGCCGCGCGCCTGCGCCCAGCGGACCTCTGACAACAGGACCAGGTCCGATCCGACCCGCTCCCGGTCCTCGTCGCCCCGCAGGGAGATGGCCTCCTCCAGCGCCGATGCCGCATCCTCCAAGTGGGATGCCAACAGGCACTCCTGGGCGTACTCCTCCAACAGCTCGGCCTGCTCCCGGGCGGAGAACGCCGATCTGACGGAGAGAGCCTGGCGCAGGTGCTCCAGGGCCTCGCGATGGCTGTGGAGCTCGATCGCCTGGCGGGCGGCGAGCGGCGCGAACCGCGCCACCGCCGAGGCGTCCCCGGCCTGGAAGGCATGGTGGGCGAGCCGGGCCGGTTCGGCGTCGCGGGCGGCGAGGACGTTGAGGACGCGATGGTGGAAGTCGATGAATCGGTCCCGGGCGAGCTGGTCTTCGACGGCGCGGCGAGCCAGCTCGTGGGAGAAGTGGTACTTGCCGTCGTCGACGAGCAGGTGGCCGGCGTCGATGGCCTCGGCCAGTCCCTTTCCGACGCCGCATCCCTCCAACAGCCAGTCTTCGACGCCGTGGGGGACGATCGAAGCCAGCTCCACGCACTCCCGGCCGATGGCTGTCAGCTCCCCGAGCCGGGCCACCACCGCATCCTGCACGGTGGCGGGCATCAGGTCGCCCGTGCGGAGGAGCTCGGTGACGAAGAACGGGTTTCCGCCCGTGAGCCGGAAGATCTGGGCGGCGTCTTCGGGCCCTGCCAGCTCGGCGACGGCCTCCGGCGAGAGCGGCCCCACCTCCAGCCGGACGAGGTTGGTCGCCGGCACCGACCCGATCGTCTTCCTGAGGAGGTGGTCGGACGGTATCCCGGGGTCGCGGTGGGTGACGACCAACAGCGCCGGCAGCCGGTCGATGCGCCGTCCCACGAAGGCGATGACGTCGAGGGTGGTTTGGTCGGCCCAATGGGCGTCCTCGACCACGAGCACGGACGGCCGCGGCGGGCGTCCGATCTCTTCCATCACGGCATCCAGGACCGCCCCGTGGTCGCCGCTGGCTATCGCTGCGCCGAGGGCCGGCGCGGCGGACGCCATGTCGCGGAACGGGCCGAGTGGCCGGGGGACGACCAGGTCGTCGCACATCCCCCACAACACCCGGCAGTCCGTGAGGCCGTCGGTGAAGTGCTTGACGAGAGCCGTCTTTCCCGTTCCGGCCGCGCCGGTGACCAGCACCAGACGCCCGTTTCCCTCACGCGCCTCCCGGAACCGGCGCTCCAGGACCTCGAAATGCTCCTCCCTCTCGAGGAGGACCGGTGCTTCCCTCATGTCCTCCACTGCTAGTTCCTCTCCTGGGCTCGCGCTGGACGTATCCGGACAAGCCTCGCCATCCTGTCCGGATGTGACCGGCGGTCATCATGGCTTCGTCGAAAACTAGACGCATGGATCCGATCGTGGGGGTCGTCACCACGGGCATCTACTGCCTGGAGGGTGTGTGCGGCGGGCGGCCGAAGCTGTCCAACGTCCGCCGTTTCACCAACGCGGTCGCAGCCGAGGCGGCGGGTCTGCGTGCCTGCCACCTGTGCCGACCCTACCGACGGGAACCGATGAGCACCTGGGTGGGTACGGAGCTGATATGCCGGGCGGTTCGCGTGATCCTCGACGGGGCTCTCCACGGCGGCACCGAAGAGGACCTCGCCCGGGCACTGGGGGTCTCGGCCCGTCATCTGCGCCGGCGCTTCCTGGAAGAAGTGGGAACCACCCCGGTGCAGCTGGCGCGGTCGAGCCGGGCTCACTTCGCCCGCCGGCTGTTGGACGACACCGACCTTTCCATCACTGAGATCGCGTTCGCCGCCGGGTTCGGGAGCGTCCGCCAGTTCAACCGAACGATGCGGGAGATCTTCCGGGAAACCCCCCGAGAGCTGCGGGCACGGCGGCGCAAGGCCGACCGGCTCGCCGCCGACGGGGGCCTGGCTCTCCGCTTGCCGGTCACCCGGGAGGTACCCGCCGACGTCTTCCTGGCGCTCCTGGGAGAGCAGGCCATCCCCGGCGTCGAATCGGTGCAGGCCGACGTCTACCGGCGGACCATCGAAGTGGAAGGTGCGCCGGGCGTGCTGGAGATAGCCCCCGGCGACGGCTCACACATGGTCGCCCGCCTGCATCTCCCGCACTGGGAAGGGCTGATCCACCTGGTCCGCAGGGCGAGGCGGATATTCCGCCTCGACGACCACGCCCACGACGGGAGCGGGGACTCCGTCTGCGGAGACGCTGCCCCTGACCTGCCGGGTACCTGGGACCCGTTCGAGGTCGGGGTCCGCTCCATCCTGCTCCGCACCGGGCACGACCCGACGGAAGGCCTCGCCGCCCTGGTCGGGTCCTTCGGCGAGGAAGTCCCCGGACTGGAGCCCTGGGGGCTCGGCCGCCTGTTCCCCCCGCCGGCCCGGATCGCCACAGAGGAGATCCGGCTGCTGCACGGTGCCGACGCCGCGCTGCTGCGGCGGTGGGCAGCAGCCATGGACGCGGCGGACCGCGCCCGCCTCGATCGTCAGTCCCTCGTCCGCCTGGGGAGGGCCGGAGGCTTTCCCCGATGGCTCACCGACGACGTCGCGGCCCGGTTGCCGTGAGGCTCACCCGCCCTTGACGCGGACACCCGCCTTCCACACGTCGACGATGCGGGAGGGATCGGCCAGCACCCGGATGTCGGTCGTCGGGTCGCCCGCCACCGTGATCACGTCGGCGTCGTAGCCGGCGGCGAGGACCCCCGATCGGGGAGCCTGGGGCCCCAGCGTCAGCGGCCCGGTCGCCGTCGCCGCCCGGATCGCCTCGAGAGGGGTCATGCCCAGCTCCACGAGATGGGCCAACTCTTCGCCGTTGCGCCCCCACATGCCGGCGCCCCAGATGTCGGTCCCGCAGGCGATGGTCACCCCGGCGGAGATGGCGGTGGCGACCGCCTCGGCGTGGCGCTGCACGATGGCGTCGAGCTTGGCGGCGGCGTACTCCGGCATCCCCTGGGCCCGCCCGACCGCGGCGAGATGCTCCACGATCCACCGGGTGGGAACCAGGATGGTCCCGGTTTCCTTCATCGCCGCCGCGGCTTCCTCGTCGAGATACGAGCCGTGCTCGATGGTGCGCACGCCCGCTTCGATGGCAGCCATGATCCCGGGTTTACCGTGGCAATGGGCGGCCACGGCCCGGTCGGCGCGGGCCGCCTCCTCCACGATCGCCGACAGCTCCTCGGCGGTGAACTGCTGGTGGATCGGGTGGTCGACCTGGCTCATCACCCCGCCGGAGGCGCACACCTTGATCACCTTCGCCCCCAGCCGCAGCTGGCGGCGCACCACCCTGCGGCAGTCGTCGGGCCCGTCGGCGAGGGCCGGAGCGCCCCAATGCCTTTCGGTCAGGGCGTTCGCATCGGCAGGGCTGACTCCGTGGAAGTCTCCGTGCCCGGCGGTCTGGGAGATCCCGGCTCCCGCCCCGTACACGTGGGGGCCGGGAGTCACGCCCTCTTCGATGGCGATGGAGAGCAGCGCTCCGTAGCCGCCGACCTCCCGGACCGATGTGAACCCGGCCTCCAGCGCGGCGACGGCGTCCTTGGCGGCCCGGAGTATGCCGATGTGGGGAGTCTGGGTCAGCAGCGCCTCCAGGTTCACGACCCCCCGGGGGAGGCCCATGAAGTGGGTGTGGGTGTCCCACAACCCCGGCATGACCGTGTCGGCGCGGACGGTGGTGTCGGCCGCCACGTCGGGCGCCCCGGCCGTCGGCCCCGCATAGGTGATGGTGGGACCGTCGAAGACGACGGTGGCGTTCGGTACCGGATCGCCGTCGCCCGGGACGAGGCGGTCGGCGTCGATCCTGGTGACGGCCATCACGATACCGCCTGGAGGCGCGGGCGGGACTCGACCTGAAAGCCGCCGAGGAGCGTCGTGACCCGGATCCTCAGCATCGGGGCGTCGGGGTCGCCGGGCTGGGTGCTGGACAGGTCGAGACCTCCCAGCCACGTCTGGTCGTCGACGTCGACCCGCCAGTCGGGCGGCACCACGACGCTGGTTCCTCCGAAGATCGTCGTGACGATCAACTCGGCGCCGGTGGGCCCGAGCTGGGCCCGGCGCAGATCCAGGACGACACCGCCGAACAGGGTGAAGATCTTGCCGCCGAGGAAGGACGACGCGGTCGAACGCATGTGGATGCCCTCGAAAACCGCCACGAGGTCGATCTCGTCCGACTGGGGGCCACCGCGGCTCTTGAGCAGGAGGCGAGCCGCCGCGCCTGCGGTGCCGGCGAGCACGGCGAGGGCCAGGAACGCCTTGAGGAGTCGTCGCAGCATTCCCTCATCTTGGCACCGTTCGGGGCCACCGGAGGGATCGGGAGTTCGCCCGTTCGCTGCCATACTCCTCGGAATGTACGAGTCGTTGAGCGCCGTGGCTGGATTCGACACCGCTGCCATCCGCTGGGATGCCGAGGCGTATCCCGAGAGGTTGTGGGCGGGTGACCCGACCGTGTGGTCGGAAGACCCCATTCCGGAGCTGGCGGACCGCTTGGGTTGGCTGAAGCTCCACGAGACCATGCCGGCGCGTGTGCCGGAGATGACCGCCATCGCCCAGAGCCTCGTCGACGACGGTGTGCTCGACGTCGTCGTCTGCGGCATGGGCGGCTCCAGCCTCGCCCCCGACGTCTTCGCCCACGTCATCGGCTCCGCCGCCACCTACCCGAAGGTCACGGTCCTCGACTCCACCCATCCGGCCGCCGTCGAGACCGTGGCCTCCGCCATCGACATCGAGAGGGCGGCATTCGTCGTCTCGTCGAAGTCCGGCACGACCCTGGAGACGCTCTCCTTCTTCCGCTACTTCTGGGAGCGCACCGGAGGCGACGGCTCCCGTTTCATCGCCATCACCGACCCGGGCACGCCCCTGGCCGAGCTGGGGGCCGAACGCGGGTTCCGCGCCGTGGTCCTCGCCCCGCCCGACGTCGGTGGGCGCTATTCGGCCCTCACCCCGTTCGGGTTGCTCCCCGTCGCGCTGATGGGAATCGACCCCCGAGCGCTCCTCGAGCGGGCCGCGGCGTTCGCGTCCGACGCCGCCGGCCGGCCCGCCGCCGAGGATCCCGCAATCGCGTTGGGGCTTGCCTGGGCCGCCCACGCCATGAACGGCCACGACAAGCTGACGTTCCGCACCTCACCCGGGCTCGCCGCATTCCCGGCGTGGCTGGAGCAACTCGTCGCCGAGAGCCTCGGCAAGGACGGGAAGGGCATCGTGCCCATCGCCGGTGAGCCGCCGCTCTCCACGTATGGCTACGACCGGATCTTCGTCGACTACGTCCTCGCCGGCGAAGAGCTGGAAGAACTCCCCGAGGACCTTCCCGTCGCCCGCTTCGAGCTCGCCGACGGCCTCGACCTGGCCGTCGAGATGCTGCGGGCCGAGGTCGCCACCGCCGCCGCCGGCCAGGTGCTGGGCGTGCATCCCTTCGACCAGCCCGACGTCGAGCGCGCCAAGCAGCTCGCCCGGCGGGCGATGTCGGGGGAGGGCGGCGACGACTCGGTGGCTCCCGTGCCCGCCGTCGGCGACACTTTCCGGGTGCGGCTGGAGCGGTTCCTCCGCGACGTGCGTCCCGGTGACTACGTGGCCCTGCAGGCGTATCTGGCGCCCGACCCCGACATCGAGGCGGCTGCCTCCCGCATCCGTCGAATCGTGGCCGAACGCTACGAGTGCGCCACCACTTTCGGCTACGGGCCCCGCTTCTTGCACTCCACGGGACAACTCCACAAGGGCGGGCCCAACACCGGGGTGTTCATCCAGCTGGTGGACCGCCCCTCCCACGACGTCCCGGTTCCGGAGACCGACTACACCTTCGGCCGTCTCATCGCCGCCCAGGCGGCCGGCGACTACGCCGCACTGCGGGAGGTAGACCGCCGCGTGCTGCGCGTGGACGTCACCGACGGCGGCATGGAAGCCTTGATCGAGGCTCTGGAATGACGGCTGGCCGGTACACGCCGGAGGCGCTCTCGGTCGAGATCGACCCCCATCTCTTCGTCGTCTTCGGCGGTACCGGCGACCTGGCCCGCTCCAAGTTGCTGCCCGCCCTGTATCGGCTCCTCCGGAGTCGGGACTTCTCCGACACCGTGCAGGTGCTCGGGGTGGCGAGCCGCGACATCGCCGACGACGAGTACCGCCGCCTCGTCAGAGATGCCCTGTCCGAAGCCGGTCACGACGTCGACGACGATTGGTTGGGCAGAGCCGTCCACTACCAGTCGCTGCGCCACGGCTTCGAGGCGCTGGCGGCGCGGATCGGCCAGATCGAGGATGCCGCCGGTCTCGGCGGCAACCGGGCGTTCTACCTCGCCGTCCCTCCCGATGTCTTCGAGGACACGGTAGAAGGCCTCGGCAAGGTCGGTGTCGTCGACGGCGCCGGATGGACGCGGGTGGTGGTCGAGAAACCGTTCGGCGTGGACCGGGCGACCGGATCCCGGCTCAACCAGTTGCTGCACCGTTGGTTCGCCGAGGAGCAGATCTATCGGATCGACCACTACCTCGCCAAGGAGACGGTCCGCAACCTGCTGGCCCTCCGCTTCGCCAACCCGATCTTCGAGTCGTCGTGGACGAGGGACCGGATCGATTCCGTGCAGATCACGGTGGCCGAGGACGGCGGGATCGGCACCCGGGCCCGCTACTACGACTCGGCGGGGGCGGTCCGCGACATCATCCAGAACCACGCCCTCCAGATCTTCAGCCTCGTGGCCATGGAGCCGCCGGTGCAGGCGACCGCCGAGCACATCCGCGACGAGAAGGTGAAGCTGCTGAAGGCGACCGCGGCGGTGCGTCGGAGCGATCTCGTCCGCGGCCAGTACACCGCCGGCAGGATCGGAGGCGAAGACGTCGTCGGGTACCGGGACGAGACAGGCGTCGCTCCCGACTCCCTCACCGAGACCTACGCCGCACTGGTCCTCCACGTCGACAACTGGCGGTGGAAGGGCGTCCCCTTCTACCTCAGGGCCGGCAAACGGCTGGCCACACGGGTCACGCAGGTCTCGGTCGTGTTCAAAGAGCCGCCGGTGAGCCTGTTCTCGGTCGTCGACGAATGCGAGATGCACCCCAACGTGTTCGAGATCCGGCTGCAGCCGTCGGAGGGTTTCGCCCTCTCGTTCGAGATGAAGGTGCCGGGAGAGGGCTATGTCCTCCAGACCCAGCGGCTGCGCTTCGACTACGACGAAGTGTTCGGCGAGCTGCCCGACGCCTACGAGACGCTGCTCGCCGATGTCATGACCGGCGACCAGACGCTGTTCGTCAGGGCCGACGAGGTCGAGGAGGCGTGGAGGATCGTCGAGCCGGCGCTGGACACCGACGAGGCGCCGGAGGCGTATCCGGCCGGGTCGTGGGGCCCGCCGGGTGCCGACGACCTCCTCGCCCGCAGGGGCGATCGCTGGCTCACCCCCGTCATCTGAGCCATCCACCGATGATTCGGGCGGCTCGGTGTCGTCTCACCTGCGGTGAGACGGAAACCGGAACCCATGCCTGTCGGATCTGTGCGGGTATCGCGAAAATACCTTGACACTTCGCGAACCGGGCCGGTAGGTTGCGAGGATCGCAAACCGCGAGGCTCAGGTGGAGAGACGGCGCATCGACAACCCGCGAATGACGGCGACGGGTAGCGGCGCGTGGCTCTCGCTCTCCGGCAATCCGATCGAGCCTCTTCACGGCAAGAACTCGGTCGTCGCCCAACCGACTCTCGTCGTTCCGCTCATCGGCATTGCCCCCCGACGGCTTCGTTAGAACCGATCACCTCCTCAATCCGTTTAGAAGCCGCCGGGTCCTCAGAAATCGGCGGCTCTTTTCGTGGCCGCATCACTTCGAAAGGTTTGCGCATGAGAGACATCTACAGATTGGGTCGCTGCAGCGACGGCGCCGACCACGACCTGTTCTTCAGCCAGGACGCCAAGGACCTGGCCAAGGCGCAGGCGATCTGCGCAGAGTGCCCGGTGCGGCTGAAGTGCTTGGCTCTGGCCCTCGAGGAGGGATTGGAGTACGGCGTCTGGGGTGGTGTGATCTTCTGGGAAGGCCAGGCCTTCCACCGGAAGCGGGGTCGGGGCCGGCCTCGTCACTCGGAGGCCCACCTGCCGGTCGAAGCCGACCGGGAAGAGCTGTTCGAGCTCGTCAAGTCGGCTTAGACCGGCGGTGTCAGGACGCTGTTCGGGCCGCCAGCTCCAGCTGGAGTGACTTCGGGTCATCGAGGTCTCCCTTGCGGAGCTTCTCAATGGCCCGAGTCTCGATCTGGCGGATGCGCTCGCGGGTGACGTTGAACTCCCGGCCGACCTCGTCGAGGGTCGCCGGCTCCTGGCCGTTCAGCCCGAAGCGCATCTCGAGAATTCGCCGTTCCCGGTCGTCGAGGCGCTGCAGGACGATCTTGAGGCTCTCGAGGTGGATCTGTTTCATCACCTGTTCGAACGCCGGGATGGCGTCCGTGTCCTCGATGAAGTCCCCGAGAACGGCGGTGTCGTCCCCGACCGGCTGATAGATCGAGACCGGTTCGGGGGCGAGACGCTTGGCGTCGCGGACCTTGGCGAGGGCCACTCCCGATTCCGCGGCGATCTCCTCGTCGGTCGGGTTGCGGCCGAGACGCTTCAAGAGGTTGTTCTCGGCGGTCTGCACCGCCGAGATCGTGTCGATCATGTGGACGGGTACCCGGATGGTCCGCGACTTGTCGGCGATGGCCCGTGTTATCGCCTGGCGGATCCACCAGGTGGCGTAGGTGGAGAACTTGAACCCCTTGCGGTACTCGAACTTCTCCACCGCCCGGATCAGACCCAGGTTGCCTTCCTGGATCAGGTCCAGGAACGTCATGTTCGATGCGGGATACCGCTTGGCGATGGAGACGACCAGGCGCAGGTTGGCCTGGATGAACTCACCGCGGGCCCGGTCGCCTTCGGCCACCTTGCGTCTCAAGCGGACGCGCTCTTTCGGATCGGTGGTGTGCTCGAGGGCCTTGGCGGCCTTGCGGCCTTCCTCCATGACCTTGGCCAGCCGGACTTCGTCCTCGGCTGTCAGGAGCGGGTACTTGCCGATGCCATCCAGGTAACGACGGATGGCCTCGCTGTCGGTTTCACGCTGGGTGCTTGCCATATCTCCAACACATCAGATGCTCGAGATATCGGCTCGATACATCCGAATATGAAGCGGCCGGGCGGATCAAATGCCTTTGTTCCGGGCGGGCTAGTCACTCCCGGGTGGGCGTCGAGAGCGTGCTGGGACGGCCGCTACATGTTCTTCGCCACCGAGATGAAGGACCTGTCCTTCTCGGTGGCGAGCTCCTCGTCGACGGCCACGACCACCGCCGTGATCGGGACGGCGAGGAAGGCGCCGGGGATGCCGAAGGCGACGCCGCCCACTGCGATCACCAGCAACACGACCAGCGGGTGGAGCTGCATGGTCCGGCCGAACACCAGCGGCATCACGATGTCGCCCTCGAGCTGCTGGACGCCGAGGACGATGCCGAAGACGATCAAGGCGTCGGTCCACCCGCCGTTGACGAGAGCCACCGCCACCGCCACGAGGCCCGAGAGGAACGCGCCGACCAGGGGAAAGAAGGCGCCGAGGAACACGAGGATGGCGAGCGGCAGCACCAGCGGAACTCCGACGATGAGAAGGCCGATGGCGATCGCGGTGGCGTCGACGATCCCGGTGATCGCCAGGCCTTTCACGTAACGGTTCAGGGTCCGCCACGCCGCGGCGGCGCCCCGGCGGAACCGGTCGGCGGATCGGGGCGACATGCGATCGGCGATGCGGGCGGCGACCCTGTCGCCGTCCTTGAGCACGAAGAAGGCGACGATCAGGGCCAGGATCGTCCCGGTGACGATCTCGACCACCGCCGCCGCCCCGCTGAGCAGGCCGGATCCCAAGCCGGCGGCTTGCTCCCGGAGCTGTTCCAGCAGCTGCTGCGAGTAGCGCTCGACGTCTTGGGGGGACAGGCCGAATGGCCCGTCGCTCAGCCAGGCGAGCACCGCCTCGTACGCCTCCACCAGGTCGGCGCCCAGCGGCTCGAACCCGGCGGCGAGCTGGGGGATGACCACCAGGGCGACGCCCACCAGTGCCATCACCGCCCCGAGGATCACCGTCCACGTGGCCACGATGGGCGGCCATCCACGTCGTTTCAGGCTCTGGACCGGCCCCCACAGGATGGCGGCGGGGAAGAGGCCGATCACCACCGACAGGACCACGACGGATACGGCCTGGAGGACCTGCCACCCGAAGTAGACGGTGGCGCCGATGACCAGCAGCCGCCACGAGATCGCGGCCGTCTCACGCAGCCATTTGGGTACGTGGTCTTCCAGTTCGGCCCTCCTTGTGGTGGCGGCCAGTGTACGAGTGGAGGCGATGAGAGCCCGTGCTCTGCTCCCGGGTGCTTATTTCGGTGGGAGTAGTGCACGCGTTTGCCTAGGTTGGGGAGGGACCTCCTCGTTTGGGTGCATACGAGTCGGGTCGTGTGGTCCGCGGGTCGGCGTGGCGGTCCTTCCTTCTCGCCACGCCGACTCGAGGGGCCCGTTCGGTCCGCCGGCCGATGTCAGCCGGCCGGAGCCCGCCTAGACTTTCGGTCGATTCCCCGGGCGTTTAGCTCAGTTGGCTAGAGCACTGCCCTTACAAGGCAGGGGTCGGCGGTTCGAGTCCGTCAACGCCCACCAGTCACCCTCGCGCCCGCAAGCACGCCCTGACCGCGACCTCTCGCGCTCTCCGAATCTGTCACAGGCGTCCCGTAGTGTCGGGGCATGGCGGAGAGTGGGGTGCGAGAGAAGGGCTTGGGGGAGAGAGGCCCCGACGAGATCGCTTCTCTGATCGCAGGTCTCGCTCGCCTGGGCCCCGGAGTCCTGGCATACCTGGCTTTCGACCAGGTGGACCGCAGGCGGCTGAACGGTCATCAGTTGGTGGAGGTGATAAAGGCCCGGGCCCGCCTGATCTCCCATCTCCAAGCCGAGCTGTGCGCGGACATCGCCGAACTGGCCCACACTCCCGAAGGCGGACCGGACTCACCCCCCGAGAGGACCGAATTCGTCGACGAGTTCGTGGTGGACGAGGTGGCGGCGGCGTTGCGGTCGACGGCGAGGGCGGCCGACGCCCAGGTGACGCTGGCGCTGCGGTTGTCCCGTCTTCCCAGGGTGTGGGAGGCGCTGTATCTAGGCGAGATCGACCTGGCCCGGGCGCGGGTCATCTGTGAGGAGACGGCGCACCTCTCCGACGAGGAGGCCGAAGCGGTGGCCGCCGAGATCGTGGAAGAGGCCCCGAACCTGACCACCGTCCAACTGGGTCGGCGGCTGCGCCGCCTGGTGACCGAGAAGAACCCCGAAGCTGCCAAGCGTCGCTACGAGAGGGGTGTGGAGGAGCGCCGGGTGGAGACGGGTTCGAACCCGGACGGCACCGCCGAGCTGTGGGGCCGCCAGTTGCCGGCCGACCGGGTGGCGGCGGCATGGCAGCGGATCACCGCGATGGCCAAGAGCCTGCGCCGGATGGGCGACGAGAGGAACCTCGACCAGATCCGCGCCGACATCTTGTTGGACCTGCTCGACGGGAGGACGGATCACCGGGCAGGAGCAAGAGGCGGGGTCAGGCTGACCGTGGACCTGCCGACGCTGATGGGGATGGCCGACAAGGCAGGAGAGATCGAGGGATGGGGGCCCGTGGTGGCCGACCTGGCCCGCCAGATCGCCGAGGCGCAGACAGCCGGCACGTGGGAAGCGTCGGTGGTCGACCCCGAGACCGGCCAGCCGTTCTGGACCGGCATCACCCGGAGGCGCCCCACGTCTGCCCAGCGGAGATTCGTCGAGGCCCGCAACCCCACCTGCGTGTTTCCCGGCTGCACCAGACCGGCGGTCGGCTGCCATCTGGATCACACCGTTCCCTATTCCGAGAACGGTGCGACGGCCCTCCACAATCTGGGGCCGCTCTGTGGCCGCCATCACCTGCGAGCCAAACACCGAGCCGGCTGGAAGGTCGTCCAGACCCCACCCGGCGCCTTCGAGTGGACCAGCCCGCGCGGCCACACCTACACCGTCCGCCCACCGCCGACCTGAAACTTCCTCTTCGTCGTCTACCGTCAGGTCATGGCCACCGTCGCGTCGCTACTCGAGGAGCTCGGACGTCGCACCCGCCCCGATCGGGCGGCCGAATGGGACCCGGTCGGCCTCCAGTTCGGCGATCCGGACAAGGAGGTCGAGAAGGTGGCGGTCTGCCACGAAGTGGGCGAGGCCACGGTCGAGCGCCTGCTGGCGGAACGCCCCGACATGGTGGTCTCCTATCACCCCCTCCTGTTCCGGCCCACCAACCGGCTCGTCGCCGGACGTTCCCCCGCCGGACGCGCCTACCGGCTGATCTCGGCCGGGATCGCCCTCGGCGTCACCCACACCGACTTCGACGCCGCTCCGGGAGGAACCGCCGACTCCCTGGCCGAGGCACTCGGGCTCGAAGACGTCGTCCCGTTCGGCCCGGTGGCGGGAGCGCCGCAGGTCAAGGTGGTGACGTTCGTGCCGGAACAGGACGTCGACTCGATCGTGGAGGCCATGTCGAGGGCGGGGGCGGGGCGGATCGGCAACTACCAGTGGTGCAGCTACCGCACCGAGGGGTTCGGCTCGTTCCTCGCCGCCGAGGGCGCCTCTCCGGTCGTCGGTGAAGCCGGTGCCCTCAACGTCGAGCCCGAGATGAGAGTGGAGATGATCGCCCCTGCCTCCCGACAGGACGCCGTGATCGCCGCTCTCGTGGCCGCCCACCCCTACGAGGAGCCGGCGTTCGACGTCTACGAGGTCCGCTCGAACCACGGTCTGATCGGAAGGGCGGGGACGTTCGGCGGTTCGCTGGCGGACTTGGTGGAGGTCGTCGCCGAGAAGCTGGGCCGCTCCGGCCTCAGGGTGGCCGGCGACCTCTCCGCCCGCGCCGAGCGTGTGGCGGTCGTGCCCGGCTCGGGCAGCTCTTTCATCTCGGCGGCGCGCAGTGCCGGGGCGGACGCGATCGTCACCGGCGACGTCGACCACCATCGGGCCGTCGCCGCCCTCGACGGAGGCCTGGCCGTGGTCGACCCGGGCCACGCCGCCACCGAGCTCCCCGGGATGCGGAGCCTCGTGGGGACGGTGGAAGGCCTCGGTGTCGAGGTGATCGACCTGACGGGAGACGGCCGCGGGCCGTGGACGCCACTCGTCGCGGGACAACTACCCTGACCCGGGCATGGAGATACCTGCCCTCGCTGATCTCCTGGACGTCCAGGAGCTCGATCTCGAGATCGACCGGCTTCTCCACAGGCGCGCCACGCTCCCCGAGCTCGAGCGCTACCGAGCCGCCCAGGAGCAGATCGACGCCCTCGACGAGCAGATCTCCAAGCTCTCCGACGAGGTCCGTCAGCTCGAGCTGTCGGTGGATAAGGCCGAAGGGGAGTTGGAGATGCTGGAGACGAAGCTGCAGGAGCAGGAGACCCGCCTGTTCGCCGGCGGCATGTCCGCCCGGGAGACCGAGAACATGCGCCTCGAGGTCCAGGCTCTGCGGAACCAGCAGGGGACCTACGAGGAGCGCATCCTCGGCTTGCTGGACGAGCTCGATCCCAAGCGGGAGGAGCTGGAGAGGCTGCAGAAGGAGCGCCAGGCTCTCGCCGAGGAGAAGGACTCGCTCGAGGCGGTCATCTCGGCCGAATGGCGGCAGATCGACAACGAGATCGCTCGAAAGGAAGAGCGGAAGAGGGAGGCGCTCGCCCCGATACCCGACGATCTGGTCGAGCTCTACGAGAAGCTGAGGGAGACCAAGGAGGGGGTGGCCGTCGGCCGGCTCGAACACGACACGTGCGGTGGGTGTCACATCCGCCTGTCGCCGGCGGAGGTGGCCGAGGCCAAAGAGAGCGACCCTCCCCGCTGCGTCCACTGCCGGCGAATCCTCATCATCTGAGCAGTGCTGTTCTGGCGTCTCGGCGCGATCACCTTCCTGTTCAGGTGGATCTTCCGGGATCCGATCGTCGACATGCGCTTCCTGGCGCTCGGCGTCGTGGTCCCGGACGTGATCGACCTCCTCGCCGCCACCATTCTCGGCGCCGAGTACGCCCGTCTCTGGGGCCACACCCTCGCCCTCCCCACCTTGCTGGCGATCGGCATCCTCCTCACCACCCGGCGGGGGAGGCGTCGGCGGGGGTGGATGGCCCTGGTGGTCGCCTGGATGCTCCACCTGGTGGTCGACCAGATGTGGCTCCACGAGGCGGTGCTCTTCTGGCCGTTCTTCGGCTGGGACATCGTCATTCCGGCGACCGGCGGCTTCTGGGCGGCGGCCTGGCAACGCGCCCTGTCCGATCCGTGGCGGTGGGTCCTGGAGCTCGTGGGGCTCGGCTATCTGGCCTGGCTGTTCGCGGCCAGCGGTCTGCGCGACAGGAAGGCGCGTGAGCGGCTCATCGCCACCGGACGCCTCGGTTGAGGTGTTGGCCGCCGGGTAGAGTGTGGCGGGCTAAGCGCATGCGCTCCTCGCCTTCCCTCCGTTGGTGGCTCGTTCCCGCGCTGGTTCTCGTAGCGGCATGCTTCGGGGACGCCGAACCGGTCGAGACCACGCTCCCTCCCCAGATGGAGCCGGTCGACGTGGTCGACGCACTCTTGACCGCCCTCCACGAAGGACGATTCGAGGACACGCCCGCTTTCACTGACGTCGAACAGGCCAGCTTGGTGTCACTCGCCGAAGGGGCCGACGCCACCGAGATAGTCGAGGCGTTGGAAGAGGACCCCGACGCCGTGGCAGCCAACTTCTGGTCGGGGTTCGCCCAGACCCTCGACCCCGACCTCGACCCGTCCGCCGTCGCCCTGCAGGCGGGAGAGCGGATCGAGCTCGAAGGCCGCGTCTGGGTGCCGGTCACCGTGAGCGGCGTCGCCGAGTCCGAGCGGGTGTTCTATCTCCGCGACGCCGACGGGTGGAGGATCGACCTGATGGCGACGTTCGGCCATGTCCTGGCCGAGCGGCTGGTGCCCCGCGTGGAAGCCCTCCTGTCGTCGGCCAACACGAACGCCGCCACGCTGATCGCCATGTTGCGGGACTCTGCGCCGTCGCTGCAGGTCGCGGCGCAGAACCCCGATCTCGACCTCGCGGCCCACCAGGCGCTCATCGCCCTCCTCGAGAGGGTGACGAGAGCCACCTGAGGCTTCAGTTGCGCAGGGCGGGAAGCACCTGCTGGCCGAGGGTGGTGATCAGCTCCTCCTGGTCCAGCGCCGCCATCTGGAACGTGACGACGTCGGCTCCCAGGTCGGTGATCAGCGGCTTGTAGGTGTCGACCACTTCCTGCGGGGTCGAAACCAGCGAATAGCGGCCGAGCACCTCCTCGCGGGGCAGCTGGTCGGCCTTCTCCCGGAGCTCCTGGGGGTCGACCGCCTCGAGGCGTCCCGGGGCGCGCAGGCCACGCCACGACGTCAGCGCCGTCCACGCCTCGTTCTCGGTGGTCGCCCAGATCGACCAGCGGGTGGCGATGACGGTGGGGCGCGGGAGCCCGGCGTTCTCGGCGGCCTCGTTCAGCGGCTGGATCACCTTCTCTTTCGTCTCCTCGGGAACCTTCACCGAGGTGATCACCCCGTCGGCGCGCTGGCCGGCGAGAGTGGCCGACTTGGGGCCTCCCGCCGCCAGGTAGATGGGCAGATGGTCCTGTACCGGAGGCGAGTACAGCTTCGCCCGGTCGGTCCGGTAGTACTTGCCCTCGAATGTGAGTTTCTCGCCGTCGAGGAGGCGCCGCATGATCTCGAGGGCTTCGGTCATCCGCTCGTTGCGCTCCTTGTAGGCGGGGAACTCGTAACCGAGCGGGCCCTCGTTGATGTTCTCGCCGGTCCCCACGCCGAGGCGGAAGCGGCCCCCCGAGAGGCGGTCGAGGGTCGCCGCCGCCTGGGCCACGACACCCGGGTGGAAACGGAACAGCGGAGTCGTGACGCCGGTGACGAACTCGATCCGCTCCGTGGCTTGGGCCATCGCCCCGATGGTGGCGTAGGCGAAACCGGCGGCCGACTCGTCGTCCACCCAGGGGTGGAAGTGCTCGGAGACCATGACCATGTCGAAGCCCGCCTCCTCGGCGAGTACGGCGTGACGGACCAGTTCTTCGGGCTGGAACTGCTCGTGACCGCAGAAGTAGGCGAACTTCGTCAAGGCGACCTCCGGTTTGGTAATGGACGAGAGGACTCTAGAGAATCGCCACACTCACCCGGACTGCCTTAACGTCTCTCCCGTGCTGCCTCTCAGAGACGAGAACCCGACCCGACGCACCCCGATCGTCACGCTGCTGATCATCGGGGCCTGCCTGTGGCTGTACTTCGGCTGGCAGCCCACGTTCGGCCAGCAGGGGGTCGTTCGCGTCGACACCCCCGTGGGCACCGTTTCGTTCGACGAGCCGACGGCCTTCACCCTCGAGAACGCCGCCATTCCGTGCGAGATCGTCAACGGCCGGCCGCTCACCGTCGAGGAAGTCGTCGAGACCTTCAGCCCTCCCATCGACCCGGAGGCGTGTCGGGGCAGCGAGACCTTCACCCCGCCGGTTTTCCCCGAGAAGTCGGTCTTGCTGTCGATCCTGACGTCGATGTTCCTCCACGGCGGGCTCGCCCACCTGTTCGGGAACCTGCTCTTCCTGTGGATCTTCGGCAACAACATCGAAGACCACATGGGGCACCTTCGGTACCTGGTCTTCTACCTGCTGGGCGGGGTCGTGGCCACGGGCGCCCACGTGATCCTCAATCTCGACTCGACCATCCCCATGGTCGGCGCGTCGGGAGCGATCGCCGCTGTCATGGGGGCGTATCTCGTGTGGTTCCCCGACGCCCCCGTGCGGACGGCCGTGTTCTTCTTCTTCATATCGATCGTCGACATCCGGGCGAAGTGGCTGCTCGGCTTCTGGTTCGTCTCCCAGTTCTTCACTTCGCCGAACAGCGGCATCGCCTGGGCCGCTCACGTCGGGGGTTTCATCTTCGGCGTGATCGTGGGGTTGATGGTTCGAGCCAACCGGGGTCTGCGGCGGGCCACATGGACGCGGGACTACCGCCACGTCGACCGGTGGGACCCGACCGGCGGCGTCGGCTACGGCCCCTATGCCCGCCGCCGCATCGGCCGCTACTGAAAGCTGATGAAGACCGGCTGGGGCTCCAGGTCGAGCACCTGCTCCGGGGTGGCCATCGGCCGGTCCTCGTCGTAGAAGTTCTTCCAGCCCCAGCGCCAGCCGCCTTCGCCGGCCGCCAGCAACGCGTTCCAGGTGTCGTACTTCGTCTGGAGCGGGCCCTGGCCGTCCATCTGGATCACCACCGCCAGTTCCGGCGGGGTGCGAATCTCTTCTCGCTCGGTGATCATCGACAGCCGGAACTGGTGCACCACCAGGAGCTTCTGGGGGAGGTGGTCGTCCCGGACGATGCCGGCCAGCCAATCGACGACGGTGTTGATCTCCTTCGCCGACACCGATCCGATCTGCTGGAGGTGGCGCTGGTCGGGCCCCAGCCTCCACTCGGGGTCGAGCGCCAGCCCGACGTGGGGGAGTCGCAGGAGCTCCTCGTAGCGCTTGGCCTGGGTGAGGAAGTCGGTTCGTCCCGGCTGGAGGTCGAGCACGACGTAGTAGCCCGCTTCGGCAGCCGCCTCCACCCACGGGCGGAGGTCGTCGACCGACAGCTCCGCCGAGTAGTCGCCGTCCTCGCCGGCACCCGCGGTAGCGGTGGTGGCGATGATCTCGAAGGTGGGGAGGACCGGGGTGTCGTCGGTCTGGTAGGCGGCGGCGATCTCGGCCGCCCGGGCGACCGCCTCATCGACCGGTTGCTCTCCGAGCACCCCCAGGCTGGCAGTGTGGGGGTGGCCGTACATCGCCACCAGGCGCCGACCGGGGAAGAGGACGTGGCCCCCACCCGGTAGCTCGGGGGCATCCGCCAGGACGTCGAGCTGCCAGGGCGACGCCTCCGAGAAGGCTCCGACCAGTCGGCGGTTCGTCGATTCCCTGACGACCGGCCGCAGGAGCCGTCGCCGGCGCAGATCGCCCGGCTTCGCCCACAGCGCCTCCCCGCCGACGGCTTCCGCCGTCGCCGACACCGCCACACCCAACAGCGGCTCCTCGGCGGAAACCAGCACCACGGTCTCGGCGGGCTCGGCCGCCTCGACCGTCGCAACGATCTCCTCGTCGGCGACCTCCCCGTCGGCGGCGGTCGGCACCAGGTTCGGCTCCTGGCCCTCGTCTTCGGGGTAAGGGAGGATCGAGTGCATGCCCCCGACGACGACGTCGGCGTCCGATGTCCACACCCGGGCTGCACCGAGCGGCGTCGGGTCGTAGGGCTGATCGGCGGTGGCGTAGACGAGCGGTGCCCCGATGGCGTCCGCCACCCGGGTGGCGGTGACCACGTCACCGTGGGCGGGAGCGACGACGACGTCGGTGGCGGAGCACACCAGGGAGTGGGCCGTTTCGACCGAAGCCGTGACGGGGTCGCCGGTGATCGGCGGGGGCGTGGGTGATTGGGGCGGACAGGGTTGGATCAGGGCCCGAGGCGGGTGGACGTCGATGGTCGTCGACGTCGTCGGTGGGGCCGTGGTCGACGTCGTGGTGGAGCTGGTGGTGGGCTCGGTGGTCGGAGGCGGCCCCGAGGCGGGGGCAGCCAGTTCGACGGCACCCAGGCAGGCGCCGAGCAAGAGTGTCGACACGATGCCGACGAGCAGGCGACGTCGAACCATCACGACATGATCGGCATACAAACGAAAGACCCGAACCC